>NZ_KQ236972.1:0-1557 GCF_001185845.1 Bacteroides sp. 3_1_13 | reverse complement strand
TTCCTCTATGAAAAGCAAGACCGCGACTATCTTTGTGAGTGGAAACGAGTGTCTATTCCTTTCTACATCTTTTTTCCTTGCACTACTGCATGGCGGTTCAGTTCCGATTATAGTCGGAACAATGAACAATTATGTAAATTTCCTCTTCGAGATTAAAACTCAACCGGGTGTCCTACTCCGTCCGAAACGATAGCCACTTTGCGAAAACGGGATATAATCACCACAAATATATTGACCTTGTAACGGACGGTTGTATCATTATACGGCAGTCATATGGGCTGCCGTATAATGATCTGTTGGTTTGATATACTGAGTTCCCTGACTAAGTACATACCATACTGCAACAAGTATTTTTCTCGCAATAGCTACTTGCACCTTCATCTTGTTCTTTCTTCTTTCGATACATTGCCTGTATGAGAATTCTGCGAAAAATGAATCTTTCATACGTGCAGCTCCCCATGAACATTCAATCATGGTTTTTCTTACAAACCTGTTACCATGTGTGATACCTCGTGCCTTGATTTTGCCAGCGCTTTCCTCGTTACGGGGTCTTAGCCCCACCCATGACACCAATTTCTTTGGTGTCTGGAAATGTGTCATGTCTGTTCCTATTTCTGCTATTATTGAGGTCGCACTACGTTCTTTCACTCCCGGTATAGTCTGAAGGTTTTCAACTTCTTGAGGAAACCACTCCATGCATAGTGCAGTCATCTTCTCCTGTGCTTCGTCCTTGTGCCGTTGCTGCAATTCAATCTCTTCTACAAGCTGGTTTATAATGTCTATGTCGGTCTCGCTGACCACTCCGGTAAGTGCTTTCACCAATGTTTCTCTGCCATGCCTGTTGATTGTTCTTCCATGCAGTTCCTTCACAAGGACTTCCGCATCTGTCACACCTTGGGATATAAGTTTAACTATTGAACGGTACCCTTTGGAATCTGTTGTGGATATATAATTACTGATTCTGATGTTGCACCTCTGGATGCATTGGTCAAGTTTGACTAAATTGCGGCTTATGGAAGCATTCAGGTCAAATATCCTTCTGTCATATTGACGCAGACGTTGAATTTTATCATCAGGAACAAAGCTTGATGCTATCAGTTCTTTACTCAGACAAGTAGCTATCCATTCGGCATCATTCACATCACTCTTTTTGCCAGGAAGCTGTTTTATAAAATAAGGGTTTACCAGATGAAGTTTCACTGACCCTTCAAGCACTCGCCATATGGGTATCCAGTAGATACTGGTACTCTCCATTGCACACTCTTCAACACCTTCAGAGACCATAAGGTCGCGAAGTGTGACCAACTCTTCGGTAAGAACTCCGAATTTATGCTGGATTTTTTCTCCATTAGCACACAGAATACAGCAAAAAACACTATCTTTGTGTACGTCAAGACCGCAGACTACCTTCATAGAAGTATTTTTTTATTGGGACATCAAGCCCGTTGGACATATGAGGATGGGGAAACCCTATGACCTCGTTTTTACCACAAAGATAGTCGCGGTCTTGACTTTCTTATTTACCGGGCGTAAAAAATCTGTTTTTTTATATACCTT
>NZ_KQ236971.1:0-1875 GCF_001185845.1 Bacteroides sp. 3_1_13 | reverse complement strand
TATAGAGGTTTAGTAGTATAATATATTGTGTGATATTTCTATATTTACATAGCACATTTATTATAGAGTTAAACAAAAGTTAGATTCTCTTTTTAAAAGCACTTTTTCACACTCTACCTGTGAAAAAGTGTTGCAAACATAACGACTTAATCAAGATATAGCAATGCAGAATCGTACAAATGCATGGAAAATACCGTCTTTTGCACGATATTCCATGCTGTAGGAGCGATTTTCGATTAGTACCTAATGACTATGAACCTTTTTGTTTCTATTTTATTGTATGGAAAATAGTAATTTATAAACCTAAAAATGATATGGCGAATTTTTCAATTGTAGTTGTTCCAACTAAAAAATTATCAAATGGCAGACATCGAATAAGGATAGCCGTAGCACATCATTCTCAAACCAGATATATATCTACCCAATTTACTTTGGATTCTGCCAATCAACTAAAAAATGGTCGAGTAGTAAGGCATGAGAATGCAGCGAATATGAATGCCTGTCTTCGGAAACTAATCAATGAGTATGAAGAAATTGTTACATCGATCAGCTATTTACCAGCAATTTCATGTACCGAACTTATACGTATAATTACTTATGAACAAAAGAAAAAAGGTATAACCTTTCAAGCTGTTGCAAAAGAATACATGAATTTCATGAAAGGAGAAGAGCGGGAGAAATCTTATAAACTTTATAAGATAGCTTCCGAAAGATTAGTCAAATATATGAAAGGGGATTTTCCTTTAATTCAATTGACACCTATACATATCCAAGGATTTGCCAAAGTTCTTCACGAGGAGAATCTGGCAGATACAACTATCAGAATATATCTGACTTTAATAAAGGTGATAGTAAATTATGCCGGTAAGATGAATTATGTATCTTACTCCATTCATCCTTTTGTCCTCTTTAAGATGCCGACAAGTAATGTGCGGGAACTTGATTTGTCAATAGATGAACTGAAGAGAATACGTGATGTCCGGCTTTTAAAGTCTTCTTTATCCATGGTGAGAGATATTTTTATGCTTACTTATTATTTAGGCGGTATCAACCTGAGAGATTTATTAGCATATGATTTTAAAAATAAGAACGATATGCGTTATGTGCGTCACAAAACACGCAATAGCAAGAAGGGAGAAAATGAAATTGTATTTACTTTGCAGCCTGAAGCAAAAGTGCTTATAGATAAATATATGTCGAGAAATGGGCATTTGCAATTTGGTAAATATTCATCTTATAAACAAATATATAGTTTAGTCTTCCGACATATAAATAAGGTAACAGAACTTTCGGGGGTAAAGAAAAAGGTTACTTACTATTCCGCCCGAAAGACATTTGCACAACACGGATATGATTTAGGCATTCAAATTGAAAAAATAGAATACTGTATCGGACACAGTATGAAAAATAACCGTCCTATCTTTAATTATATTAAGATTATGCAAGAACATGCCGATAAGGTGTTCCGTGCCGTACTTGACCAATTGCTATAGTATAGATAGTTTTTCACTGCTATTTTTATTTCCTTCTTCTGCTAATCGATTTCATTCCGATCGCTATTCTTTTTTCGTTCCACTATAGTTATCCGCAAAGTATACTATAGTTACCCTTGCGGATAACTATAGTCAAACGCAAAGATAACTATAGTGGAACGAAGAAAGATTCGCATGCCGGATAACTCATAATAGGTAAAAAAGATATTAATGGTACTAATTGTTCAAATCCTATCCTCAATTGATTGCTATCTATATGTATCCGTTTGATTCACAGGTGGTTATGCTAAAAAGAGAATCTAACTTTTGTTTAACTTAACAGATGTAGCTAATAGATATGGAAAACAACAAAAAAAATGCTTCATTTATTTCAATTGCTGGT
>NZ_KQ236970.1:0-1875 GCF_001185845.1 Bacteroides sp. 3_1_13 | reverse complement strand
TATAGAGGTTTAGTAGTATAATATATTGTGTGATATTTCTATATTTACATAGCACATTTATTATAGAGTTAAACAAAAGTTAGATTCTCTTTTTAGCATAACCACCTGTGAATCAAACGGATACATATAGATAGCAATCAATTGAGGATAGGATTTGAACAATTAGTACCATTAATATCTTTTTTACCTATTATGAGTTATCCGGCATGCGAATCTTTCTTCGTTCCACTATAGTTATCTTTGCGTTTGACTATAGTTATCCGCAAGGGTAACTATAGTATACTTTGCGGATAACTATAGTGGAACGAAAAAAGAATAGCGATCGGAATGAAATCGATTAGCAGAAGAAGGAAATAAAAATAGCAGTGAAAAACTATCTATACTATAGCAATTGGTCAAGTACGGCACGGAACACCTTATCGGCATGTTCTTGCATAATCTTAATATAATTAAAGATAGGACGGTTATTTTTCATACTGTGTCCGATACAGTATTCTATTTTTTCAATTTGAATGCCTAAATCATATCCGTGTTGTGCAAATGTCTTTCGGGCGGAATAGTAAGTAACCTTTTTCTTTACCCCCGAAAGTTCTGTTACCTTATTTATATGTCGGAAGACTAAACTATATATTTGTTTATAAGATGAATATTTACCAAATTGCAAATGCCCATTTCTCGACATATATTTATCTATAAGCACTTTTGCTTCAGGCTGCAAAGTAAATACAATTTCATTTTCTCCCTTCTTGCTATTGCGTGTTTTGTGACGCACATAACGCATATCGTTCTTATTTTTAAAATCATATGCTAATAAATCTCTCAGGTTGATACCGCCTAAATAATAAGTAAGCATAAAAATATCTCTCACCATGGATAAAGAAGACTTTAAAAGCCGGACATCACGTATTCTCTTCAGTTCATCTATTGACAAATCAAGTTCCCGCACATTACTTGTCGGCATCTTAAAGAGGACAAAAGGATGAATGGAGTAAGATACATAATTCATCTTACCGGCATAATTTACTATCACCTTTATTAAAGTCAGATATATTCTGATAGTTGTATCTGCCAGATTCTCCTCGTGAAGAACTTTGGCAAATCCTTGGATATGTATAGGTGTCAATTGAATTAAAGGAAAATCCCCTTTCATATATTTGACTAATCTTTCGGAAGCTATCTTATAAAGTTTATAAGATTTCTCCCGCTCTTCTCCTTTCATGAAATTCATGTATTCTTTTGCAACAGCTTGAAAGGTTATACCTTTTTTCTTTTGTTCATAAGTAATTATACGTATAAGTTCGGTACATGAAATTGCTGGTAAATAGCTGATCGATGTAACAATTTCTTCATACTCATTGATTAGTTTCCGAAGACAGGCATTCATATTCGCTGCATTCTCATGCCTTACTACTCGACCATTTTTTAGTTGATTGGCAGAATCCAAAGTAAATTGGGTAGATATATATCTGGTTTGAGAATGATGTGCTACGGCTATCCTTATTCGATGTCTGCCATTTGATAATTTTTTAGTTGGAACAACTACAATTGAAAAATTCGCCATATCATTTTTAGGTTTATAAATTACTATTTTCCATACAATAAAATAGAAACAAAAAGGTTCATAGTCATTAGGTACTAATCGAAAATCGCTCCTACAGCATGGAATATCGTGCAAAAGACGGTATTTTCCATGCATTTGTACGATTCTGCATTGCTATATCTTGATTAAGTCGTTATGTTTGCAACACTTTTTCACAGGTAGAGTGTGAAAAAGTGCTTTTAAAAAGAGAATCTAACTTTTGTTTAACTTAACAGATGTAGCTAATAGATATGGAAAACAACAAAAAAAATGCTTCATTTATTTCAATTGCTGGT
>NZ_KQ236969.1:0-2204 GCF_001185845.1 Bacteroides sp. 3_1_13 | reverse complement strand
TGGATCGTATGCAGTTGCTTGCCGAACAAGAACAGACTTTTTATTAATGTAATAGTGTCGCTATTCGTCTGTTTTTATCTTCTAGCTAAAGGCAGTAACAACCGTTCCACAAGTTCTTTCTTGTTCTCAACGGGCATCTTGTTTCTGCCTTTGGCAATGACTTCAGCAGCCAAATCGCTTTTACGCCCGGCAATGTATTTCTGTCGCTTTCCGTTTATGAAGGCCTCGATACGGAAATCATGCCGGGTGTTTTCGATGATGTTGATTTCTGATACCAAAAAGCCATCCTCTGTCTCGTAGGGTTCGACAATGGTGGGCAGGTAGTGTTTCATGGTTTTCCCTATGATCGGAGATACCAAACCGGAAAGATGCTCTTCGATGCGGTCTTTCCAATAGTCATCGATTTGATGATTGGTGGCATAATCGTAAAAATGGCTGATGGCAAGGCTGACTTCTTCGATTATCCTTTTCGCATTCTTTATTCCGTTCTGTTTGGCAAATTGCATCAGGTCATCTTCCGTGATGTCGTTATCTTTTCCTGCAATGCTCATGGAGTGTGCGTTTTCGTATGCCGCACCGTCCAAATTGGTGGTGAATGTCATGTCGTAGGCTGGGGTGATGTGCCATGTGCCGTTTCTTTCCATCAGGAAAGAGAAATTCTTGATGTGGTCATCCACATTGCCGCCCATGATATTGAATACCGTCCTACGGTAGAGTTCGGACTGTTCGCTTGCCGGGATGTTCAGTTTTCGGCAGACTTCAAACAAATCCTCATAGCTCGTTGCATCCGGATTCATGGCAGCAAGTGTCTGTGTATGTATCTTCTCTCCGTTTATCCTATCGTAACGCTCCGTCAGGAAGTGATGTTTTCCCTCAATTTGAATGAGTCGGGAAGGCATCATCGTAATCCCGGCTTCCTTTGCCATCTCATAATATACCATTTCCATTTGCGTGAACGGAAAATCGTCCCCTTCTGCAAACTTCAATATGTAGTAGGTATAGCCCTCCGGTAAAGGGACTTGGCCGGAACGTATATCATGTGTCGTTTCATTGATGGCGATGATGGCTTTCGGGTGCTGCCCTCCGGCTGATGTACCTATCTCATAGATACTTTGCAGTTGCAGTGCTTCGTCATCTTGCACGGATATTTCCTCCCGTTCCTCAAAGATACGGCGTGCCAGTTGGTATAAACTCTCTATCTGGAGAGTGGAAGAGGATTCCAATCCAGGAGTGGCCGGGATGAACTCAAAGGCTCCCATTCCCCGTTTCCCGATGAAAGACAGTTTATCTACCGGTGTGAGTTTGCGCTTGGGGATATGGTTTTGTGCCGCCCATTGGTCGAAGACCATGTTACCCCACCGATCAGGCAATGAATCTGCCAAAAACGGTG
This sequence comes from Bacteroides sp. 3_1_13, assembly GCF_001185845.1. Taxonomy (NCBI): domain Bacteria; kingdom Pseudomonadati; phylum Bacteroidota; class Bacteroidia; order Bacteroidales; family Bacteroidaceae; genus Bacteroides; species Bacteroides sp. 3_1_13. The sequence continues at coordinate 814 of NZ_KQ236969.1, read as the reverse complement.
GGAGACCTTGATAAGTCTTTTCTTTGTTTCCGAGTATGGGCATACCCTTTGCCGCCGGTCCTTTGACAGAAGCGGTCAGTGGGGCGATTTCCACTCCTTTCTTGATGAAATCCGGATGATAGTTGAAGACGGCTCTTTTGTTTCTTTCGTCCCAATAGAGCTTTCCGACTTCTTCTCCCCATAACATAACACTCACAACATTATTTTCCATGTCTTATCCTTTTCGGCTTTTTATTCATTATTCGTTCCATTGTATAGGCTGAAACAGGTATTTCCGGCATCAGATCATCCATCTGTTCCAGACAGTCCACTACTCGTAACAGGGCAAGAAAGTTGCCCATATTGATGTTATAGGCCTTCCCGTTCTCAAACTGGCGTAAGGTGATAAGGCTGACACCGGCTTTCTCGGCAGCCTCTTTTTGGGTGAGCCTATAGGTTAGCCTGTATTCCTTAAATCGTCTGCCCAGTTCCACTATGATTTCCGGATTGGCCATGGCTTGGGTGATGTGATTCGTTGTCATTTTACAAAGGTAAATATATTAATTGTTAAATCAAAATATTATATATAACAATTAATATATTTACTGTTATATTGAATTGTGCGCGATGTAGTTTGTGTGCTAATCCCCCAATTCCATGCTACGTTTATTGCCGCCTGTAATCGGGCTTTGCGCGGGTTTTATGTCCTGAAGGCTTTTTAGCATCCCTTCCATTTGGAAGATTTTGGCGGCAGCGATGAAGGTGGTGGCGGATACATCCGGCTGGAGGCTTTTCAGTGTGTTCTCCGATGGCTGATATCCTCTCATCTTCAGTT
>NZ_KQ236968.1:0-2260 GCF_001185845.1 Bacteroides sp. 3_1_13 | reverse complement strand
CAATGGTTTCTTCTTCGGACACCTCCACCCATTCAATGTTTTCTTTCCCTCTTATCGCACATGAGTACATCTCGGCGGCGGCAAGAGAAGAGAACACCTCGTGCATAGGCTCGCCGTTCTCTAACCAGTAAACACAATATTCGACCATAACAGTTTTATCATTTATCGTTGTAATGCCCCTCTACCTCCAAGATGTAGACCTCTACCACTTCCTCGTAAATGTCATAGATTATCCGGTCATGGGCGGTAATGTGTCGAGACCATGTAATATCCCCACCGCCCCTTAACGCTTCGGGATGCCCAAGCCCAGTCTTAGGGTGCTCTAACAATTCTTTGTAGATTTTCTTATACTTCTTGAACAAATTGGGGTTTGATTTCTTCCATTTGGCAATCACCTTATCCACCCCGTCGGAAACCCTAATTGTGTACATCATAGACTATCGAAATAAGCGTCAATATCCTCACTGCTTTTGAGGGTAACACACTTTCCGGATTTGATTTCTTCCCTTGCCTTGTCAATCCTTGCTTGCAGCTCCGGGGTTATCATCAAATCTTCACGACCAACTTTTACCAAAGCGTAAATCTCGTTTTTCCTGCGAATTAGTACCTGCTCGCCATTGTCAGCTTTGGTGAAAGACGCTGCGAGGTTGTTACGGTATTCTCTTACTGATAATGCTTCCATATCTGTTTGCTTTTAAATTCAGCACAAAGATAGCTATATTTCAATAAAATACAAACATTTTGTACACAAACGTGTACACGCCATAAAAACCCGTTTCCAATCCTACCGCCCGTTGGTTGGTTTTGCTTTGCTCTTTTTCCCTATCGTTTTTCTTTTTCCGACAGTAAATCAACCACTTAGCTCTATAAATTCCCCTTGTCTGTTATAAGCATCGTCTGTAATATGCTCTATCACTTCTTCGCAAACGCCCATAAATAAAGGGATTAGAACATGTGTTTCCCCACACTTTGGGAGTTTAGTCCCCACACTTTGGGAGTTTAAAAGTAAATTAGTCCCCACACTTTGGGAGTTTTACCCCTCTTTTTTTGTTTTAATGTGGGGATTGTGTATATTTGCAGCAAATCAATCGTTTATGAAAAAGAAACTACCTATTACCAAGAATAAAGATGTTGTTGTTTCATGGGTATATACATGGTCAAAACAGCAAGACATGTCCATACACGAACAAAGAATAGTTCTTCGCATACTGGAAGCGTGCCAAGCTGAACTAAAGGGAGTAAAACTGAAAGATTATGCAGGCACGAAACGCAAGTTTGAGCATGGACTTTGGGATGTTGATGCACAAATGCATGTATCTGACGTTATTTTTTCCGGACGTGATTACAATGAAATCATAGCCGCACTCGATTCTTTGGCAGGACGTTTTTTTACTTACGAAGATGACGAGGAATGGTGGAAGTGCGGATTTATATCTAACCCAAAATATAAAAAACGCACTGGCATTATAACCTTTCGTGTGTCTAACGACCTTTGGGATGTGTTTACCAAGTTCGCCAAGGGGTACAGAGAATTTGAGTTAAACAAGGCTCTTGCGCTACCTACTGGGTATTCCCTTAGGTTTTACATGTTAATGAGTGGGCAGGTGTACCCTTTGGATATATCCCTTGAAAACTTGAAAGACCGTCTTGGCATACCTGCGGACAAATACAAGGACAAGAACGGAAAAGACAGAATAGATCATTTTGAGGAAAGAGTTTTGAAACCAGCAAAGGCTGCGCTTGATGAGAGCTGCCCATACACTTTCAACTACGTGAAAGTGCGTGAAAACCCAAACAACAAACGTAGCAAGGTGACCGGGTTTAGGTTCTACCCGGTCTATCAACCACAGTTCAGAGATGAAGAACTGGAAGGGAAAGAATTGCAAGCAAAGGTTACAGCACGATATCAGATAGACAGCCATGTGTACGAGTACCTCCGTTATTCCTGCGGCTTCACATCGGAAGAGATAAACCGGAACAAAGAGACATTCATAACGGCACAAGAAAAGATAACCGACCTTATCGGAGAACTGGCTCTCCTAAACGGAAAATCACGAGAAAAGAACAATCCGAAAGGGTGGATTATAAACGCCCTTAAAGGGAAAATCAAGGATAAGTAACAAGATTACCCGGCTGAAACACTCCGGGTAATCTTGTCAAATCAGAGGAACGATTTCCATTTCTACACCAAGTTCTTTCATCTGCTGTTGTATTTCCTCGCTGCTTAGTTTCTCTCTCGCCAGTGCAAGCCCATGAAAGG
>NZ_KQ236967.1:0-2526 GCF_001185845.1 Bacteroides sp. 3_1_13 | reverse complement strand
AGGCTATGCGAAATGATGACTTCAATACCATTCTGGAACTGAAGATGAGAGGATATCAGCCATCGGAGAACACACTGAAAAGCCTCCAGCCGGATATATCCTCCACCACCTTCATCGCTGCTGTCAAAATCTTCCAAATGGAAGGGGTACTAAAAAGCCTTCAGGACATAAAGTCTGCGCAAAGCCCGATTACAAGCGGTAATAAACGTAACATGGAGCAAACAAATTTACTATTCAATTTTCAGTTTTTTTCTATTTCTATACTACTGTACGCCATAAAATAACGAAGAAACTTATTCCTATATCAATTCATAATCAATAACATACAATTCACCAAGAATATTAGGGAATGCTACAGTATCATATATCACCTGCCCTACTCCATTAAAATTACCCGGAGATATTACAGATGCTACAACACCATGATAAGCTGTGGGAGAAAAAGAAAGATCTGCTAATCCATTTATCCCAATAACATTTTTCTGTACACCAGCATTATTAACATTACAAAAAATTGCATAATGAATAGTTTGATGTAAATTTACAGCAGCATTAGGAAGATGCACAAAATATAATATATCTCCATTATTACATTTAGCTAAATCATGATAGGTATTTATTTTTTGTATCATACTTTCTAAAGAAGCTCCAAAAGGATTAACTGAAATTCTTTTTCCTGTTGCCTGTTCTATAATTCCTCTAACTAAATTAGCACACCCTCCACCATTTGTAGGTAAATTAACATTCAAATTCTGAGTATTAGTAATAAATTGTGTAATCAATTGTCTATCATTTATACTTATAGCCATATATTATAACTCATGTTCTCCTACTCTCTCAAAGGCTTTTCGGAACCTGCCTATAAAAACTGTCTCTGTAAGCTTACCCCACAAATCTACCCTATAATCCCCAAACCGCTATCATCCCTTTTCTGAATGCCATGGAATTTTTTCCGAATACATAAGTTAGAAGATGAAAAAAGATTGTATTCAAAGTTTTTGGTTCTTTTTTGAAAAAAGAACCGCTGGCCAAAAATCCAACGGTTACTTTACTTTCGGAAAAATATGCAATGAAGTTTATAGGCCGAATGAGGAACGCAGCTTCTTCATGGCATTCTCCACATCAAAGAAAGACACATCCATAAGATCTTCTCCCCATGCTTCCGGAAAGTCAAGAATGGAACGTCCGTTATTAAGAACCGCATCACGGATGGCTTTCATCACATTCTGCCGAGTCGGTTCCAGCTTGAAGAAAAGGCAATGCCTGACTGCCATTGTAAGGGTATCATCATCTATAAAGAAACGGATGGTGACGGTCATGTGTACCTGCGTCCGTTTCTCCAGTTTCTTCTTTTTAGTTTCCAGTTTGGCCAACCGGGAAACATAGAATGAAGGGATATGTTTCCCGGATTCAACGCAAGTCTTCATCGCTTCATGTATTTCAGCGATGCCGTCACGTATATCCGTCAAGTCGGTGCAGTTGGATGCAACCGTATAAGCCGATAACTTTTTCATCTCAAAAGCCGTTTTTATATGGCAAAAGCCCTGTTTGTGAAACTTATAATATATGAATCTCCTTATCACCTACCTTCTCGTCCGATACGACCAATACCTCGTACTTCATCCTCTTGTAATTATAGACTACGGCAAGCGTATTAAAGCCACCGTTATCATACCGCCTGTCATAAACGGTATGTACATACTCATACATCGCATTCCCCATCATGAACTTTACGGAAACATCCGTAAAGTAAAATGCCACCGCATAAGCCAGCGTTTTCTTTTTATCAACCTTTTTTGTTTTCATAACCATTTGTCCTTTATTGTTTTCTGATAAAATATTCAATGGCCGAATGAACCAATATATAATGTGTGGGTGTCTGCCTGCACTGTTCCGCATAAGGATTATAGAACTGGAGAGCCAGCGCATGGTATAATTCCGGCAATTCCCGCTTGATTCTCGCCGTAAGCAGCCGATAGGAGCATTTTCTACCGTACTTCATCAGCTCACGCCATTTGTCCTGTGTTATTTCCGTGCAATTCGTCTCGTAAACCATAACTTCCGTTTTTAAGTTCAATATTCCGGTTGGAAAGCGGAAAGGGGTTGTTCCCTCTCCGTTTATTCTCTAATCAATTCAGGCAAGCTTTTACCGTTATACCGGTTTTCAGTCCTTTATCCAGCTGCACGGTCAACCCACGAACATTCACCTCTTGAATTTGAGAAAGAAGCACATAACCCCATTCCCATTCTTGAATATGGCAATAACCGAAAAAAAGCCAGTCACCGTCTTCCTGCTGTTCGGCTTCCGTTACCAACCATACCACCGAAGAAAAAGGAAGGAAAAACCTTGCGATGACTTCCGCATTAAGCCCCTGCCCCTCTTTTGAGTACAAAGGGTTGGCTTCAAACACATTCTTTAGTTGTTCCGTCACTGTAATCATATGTCACATTTTTAAAGGGTTAAACTTCTAATTTTATGCTTCAGCTAGATTTAAAGACCTTTTTTTAAAACCCCTTTCCGGGATG
>NZ_KQ236966.1:0-2632 GCF_001185845.1 Bacteroides sp. 3_1_13 | reverse complement strand
AAAAGGTCTTTAAATCTAGCTGAAGCATAAAATTAGAAGTTTAACAATCCCAAAAAACAACGAGTTATGTCACGAGTACACTATTTAGAAGGAGATTATGAACAGTTAGTTATTAATGAAACGATAGACGGTCTTTTTTCCAGTTATCGTATAGACCGCAATTCATTGCCAAAAGGATTTTTCCTTTATGAGATTAGATGGGATGACAGCTTATCTTCATTGGCAGAGATTAGCCCCTCTGTGGTGGTGAATCATGCAGGTTCATTCATTACAAAGTCACCCCTTGAATTTGATGCAAACAATAGCATACGGATAACCTATACCAATTTTATCGAGTTCTGCCAGTTTGGTGAGTGGGCTTATGAGAAACTGGCTGTATTGGATTGTAATTCCGGTAATGTTGCGGTGATAAGCCCAGACAGGAGATTGCAGACCACTGAAGAGATTGAGATTTTTTTGAGTGGGCATTGTGGCTATCATCTGAGTGAGATTAATTGGATGGTGATGAAAGGCGATGTGCTGTTTTTGAACGAGAACGATTTTTAATGAGTATAACCGTAACTGCCTCTTGGAATGGGGCAATTACATAAAATATTATAAGTATGAAGTGGATAGATAAGATGGTAGAACGCATTACCCGAAAAGAAACTGCTTTAAATGACCACTTTTGTGTAAATCGGCATACGGTTGTATGTCAGAGTGGTATGACTGATTATGTTTCTGTAACGATTGATAATACCGATGGTTTTGATTTCGATTTTTGGACAAAACAACTTTGTTTTGAGAAGGACTGTAAATATCGCTCGGAGATAAAAGCGGCTTTTGATAAAATCTATGGCACAAGGAATATAGAATGTTGTGAATAATGAAGTCAGAAAAGTATGATACCAAAGGAGATAATGAAACTTTATGAAAAGCTTGCTTTCAGTCGGGGATATGAAGAAGCCTTTCGGGATTTTTTGGATGTTTGTCTTTACTATTTGTCTGTCGGGATGTTGGCGGAGGATTATCGTAGAGTGGAAAAAAGATATAAGCCATATGAAATGGAACTTTTTGTTCAAATGTTTTATAGGGTGTCTGAATATTCGGAAGGATTTTGCGATGTCCTGGGAGATATGTTCATGGAGTGTGTCAGTCATGGGAATAACGGACAGTTCTTTACCCCGATACACGTTGCTGATTTGATGGCATGTATGGGGGGAAATAGGCTGAAACCTAAACAGTCGGTCTGTGATTCGTGCTGTGGTTCCGGCAGGATGCTACTTTCCGCTGTAAAAAAATGTGCGGAAGAGAATGATGGAGGAAGGCTTTTTTGTTATGGCTCGGATATAGATTTGATTTGTGTAAAGATGACCGTTGTCAATCTGATGATGAATAGCGTACCCGGTGAAGTCGCATGGATGAATACATTGACAATGCAGCATTGGAGAAGTTATCATATAGATTTACAGCTGATAGCCGGAGTATGGTTGCCTATTTTAAAGATAACGGAAGCAGGTGACACTTCTTTTATTAGGAAACTTGAAAATGCAATGGAGGATAATTCTGAATTGAAGAGGTCGATTCAGAGCAACGCAAGGGCTACGCAGCTGACTTTTGATTTTTGACAAGATAAATATGTAAAAAGGATTTTGGTATGAAAGCAATAAGAACAAAAGAGGTGAATGAGAACGTCAAAGCGGCGAACAGTTGTTTGCGTAAAGCGAAATGGCAGGCTAAGGAATTGGCTGTTTTTACAGGTGAAGTAGTGCGTCTGATGGATAAGGAAGGGCATTCTCTACAAGGGTTCTTTAATCGGGTGGAGTTTGTTCTGGTGGACGGCACTATTAAATTCCGTGTAGTTATAAATCCTATTCTTGAATGTGAGAACTGTATAATGGCTTCTTGCCATGAAGACTATCTTTATGAGGTGGTCTCGGTGGAAAAGTTTACCTATAAAAATTATAGGTATCATTTGTAATGATATTGTATTTTAATGATTATAAACTGATTTATATTATAACAATGATGGGCAAAATTAATAATATTCCCGTTTTGAATGAAGATGTTATTCGTTTGGTTGTACTCAATGAGGAAATTATTGGGTATATCTATCCACGAAGGACTTCTTATGTGGTGGCATTGGAGATAAAGCCGGGACGTACTACCTCTTTGGCTACATCTGTCAATAAACAATGCATGGTTTTGTTGAGTGATAAGGTTCGTTTGGCCACGGAACAGGATTTCGATGATTTTCATATATGCTTTGATGGTTTCAGAAATAACACTATGTATTGTTATAATCAGGGAACGGAACCTATATACCTTCAATGAAGCACATTCTCCCTTCTTTTGGATTAGGGAAGGGAGGGTATTTTGCTGTCCGCTACTTTTTGGCAAGCACCCCAAAAAAGTAGCAAAAAACGCTTGGAGTTACTGGTAATCCCATTAATTTGCGTTCACGCAGTATTCTTTCCCACCCTCCCCTTCATCGGAATGACTGTTCTCATTCCCGGTTTACCCGTAATCATCCGCTATGCGGCTGATTATGGGTAAACCGGAAAAGAGAAGTTCCAAACGTGGGCGGGATTGCAATGGTCATCATCCGGAGCTTCGGCATTGCCGAAACAACCTCCTTCTTCCGTATTGCAGT
>NZ_KQ236965.1:0-2997 GCF_001185845.1 Bacteroides sp. 3_1_13 | reverse complement strand
AGCCAACAATCAGTTATTGCACTGTAAAATTGATTAATTAACTTCTAAAAAATCAGAGATATGAAAAAGATTGAAAATTCATTCGCAGTAACAGGCAGGATTTGTAGGGATGCAGAAATCCATTTATTCGAAATAGTAAAGGTTGCACACTTCTCTATTGTGGTCAGTCGCATAGGCAAGATAAATGAAGAAAAAACATTTGTTTCCTCTGTTATGAAAGTTGAAGCCTGGAGTAAGATGGAAGACCGCTATGCTTTTTGGATACTGCAAAAAGATGTACTGATTACCGTTGAAGGCTACTTTAAGCCGGAAGAATGGACGGATTCTAAAAGTGGGGAGAAGCGTAACCGCATTGTGATGGTAGCTACTAAGTTCTACCCGACTCCGGAAAAATAAGAACCCCCGGACTAAAAAGAAAAAGCAATCAAACGATTGAAGCGGCACAAGGTCGCTTCAATCGTTTGCTAATGCGGCAGAAGATTATAAAAAAAGTGTTTCTTAATTTGGTGATTTTCAGATTTATCGGTATTTTTGTATCAAAAATGATACCTAAATATGTTTTTCTATGAAAAGATTATATGATACATATACAATATACGAATTTTCAGATGAATGTATTGTAAAGGAAATCTGCAAGAGAGTTAAGTCTATAAGACTTAGCTGCTGTTTTTCCCAGCAAGAATTTGCGGATAAGGCAGGAGTATCTATCGTTACTATTAAGAGAATAGAATCTTGTAAAGTAAGTGATATTGCCCTAAGTACATTGCTTAAGATTTTGCGTATAAGTGGAACTCTTGAAGGCGTTGTCGGTTTGGTTCCGGAACTTCCAGACTCCCCTTTCCTAATCAATGAAAAAACAGGTAAAAGAATACAAAGAATTAACGGTAAACGTAAGATGGTATGAAGAAAGAGCCGATTATAGTGAATGTATATCTGTGGGGGACTTGCATTGGCAAATTGAATTGGGACTTTGAAAAGCATTGTTCTGTATTCCAATTTACGGATGAATATAGGAAACAAGATTATGATATATGCCCTTCCACACACCCTAAGAGAACCCCTTTGTTTGCGTCTTTCTATGGGAATAAAGATAAATTATATCAAGGGCTTCCGGAATTTCTTGCAGATGCGCTTCCTGACAAATGGGGGGCTTCCCTATTTGACCAATGGCTCACGGATAATAATATAAAGGTTACGGAATCATTGCCTCTATTGAAGCTCTCTTATATTGGCAAGAGGGCTATGGGAGCATTGGAATTTGAACCGGAATTTAATGATGATGCCATCCATGAGTCAGTAAATATGTCATCATTGGCAACTTTGGCTTCTAAAATATATAATGATCGAGATGCTGCTGTCATATCACCGGAGGATAGCCTCACGATGAAAAAGTTGATATATCTTGGAACTTCTGCCGGTGGCATGCGCCCGAAGGCAGTGATTGCCTATAATCTCGAAACGGAAGAGTTTCGTTCCGGCCAGGTGGATTTGCCTGAAAATTTTAAGCAGTATATCATCAAATTTAAAGAAGCAGATGACTCTCCTACCACAGAGATAGAAATGGTATATAGCGAAATGGCAAAGGCGGCGGGAATCAACATGATGCCATGCTTCCTGAAAGAAATTGATGGAAGAAATCATTTCGTAACGGAAAGATTTGATCGTAAGAATGGAGAAAAGCTCTTTAGTCAGACCCTTGCGGCCATTATGCCGGGTGCAGATGATTATATGAAGCTGTGTTGGATAGCAGAGACTCTGAAACTTCCCCAGGAAGACAAAGATCAGATATTTATCAGAATGGTATTTAATTATGTCGCAGGTATATCCGATGATCATAATAAGAACATATCGTTTATCATGGATAAGGCAGGGGTATGGCGTTTATCACCTGCATATGATGTAATGTTCACGGCAAATACATGGGAAAATTCTTCAGCACACATTCATTCGATGGGCGTGATGGGCAAAAGGTCTGCCTTGACTACAAGTGATTTCGTCAACTTTGCCGAGGATTTTGTAGAGGAGCCCGAAAAGAAGATATTACAGGTGTTCGATGCTGTAAGCAAATTTCAATCGTTATGCGCCACGTATGGCATAGATAAGGCTATATTTGATAAAATCCAACATGTATTGGATGGATTGGTCACTGATGATTTGGATTTGCTGCAATTAACTTAAAGAACAGTAGATGGTGATAGTTGCTCCAGTCTTTTCTGGAACGGCTTTCTTTTCTTTTGAGATCTTTATACCCCTATTTGTTATTTTGGAGAAAGTCACATGTTTCCCACCCACCCTTTCAGCGGAGTGACTGTCCCCGTTTCAGGATTTCTCATAGTCACTCGCAGGCTCCGTGATTGTGTGAAATCCAGGAATGGGGAAGGCAAAGGAGAGAGGCATATCCGGTCTGCTTTCGGAGCTTCGGCCACATCGAGACAACCTCTTTCCGGCGGCTATGCCACTCTCCTTTTATTTGCCCGGCAGTCTGTTGCTTACCCATATGCCCCAGCCTTTTAGGGCTGTATATAGGTAGTCGGATATTTCGCCGCTAAATCGGCAGTCCGCTTCAATCGTTTGCTTGCTTTTCTCCGAGTGGATGCCTTTCTGTTTTTCCGGTTGTATAATCTTCTTTTTCCGGAAACAGTTGTAGTGGCTGTATGCCTGTATGGTTATGTTCTCCCCGCAGAATCCGCAAGTCTGTTCTTCCGTTGCAGCCTTTCATTTTATCGTGCAGTCACTTTTTTCGATACGTGGAATATTGTATGCTTCATTCTTCGGCTTCATTTTTTTAAAAGGAATTGCAGAGGTTTCTTCCGGTGTGTCGATAGGCGGCTGACCATATTTTCGGAATGTGCCATGCTTGCTGTCTGACCGGTTGTTTTTTGCATCCTTTCCAAACCTGTTGCTGATTTTCAAGTTTTGTCTTTTTCATATCATTTTTTAGGGAAGTCAAATCATTTTCCGTTGCAAATATAGATTGTTGCTAACCCCTTTTACGGG
>NZ_KQ236964.1:0-4651 GCF_001185845.1 Bacteroides sp. 3_1_13 | reverse complement strand
TGGGGCATGAAAGCTCAAAAAAAAAGTCGGCAGAAAGAAAAGGCCATCCCGGAAAGGGGTTTAAAAAAAGGTCTTTAAATCTAGCTGAAGCATAAGTTTAATTTTAATAGATAAAAGACTATGGCACATCAGAGTAAATATCCTAGTTTAGACAGACAATGGCATAAGATGATGTTTTCTTTCTTTGAGTATCTTCCTATGCAATATCGGCAGGCAACGGAAAGAGAATGGCAAATTCGTAAGATGATATGGAGTTTTAAGGATGGAAAAGCTTATTTGAATATAGCTTGGATGATAGCGAATAAGTTACATCAAGTTTTTGGTGATGATGTTAAGAATATTGTTTTTGCTTGTGTTCCGGCTTCTTCCGCTGATAAGAATGAACTTCGTTATAAGGGGTTTGCTTCGGCTGTGTGTAAGTTTTCAGGTGCTATCAATGCGTATGAACATATACGTGTCAGTGGAGATCGTTTGGCTATTCACGAGAAATTTGACAGCAAGTCGCTTCAAAAAGTACAAGTGATAGAATTTGACAAGGACTTTTTTCGGGGTAAGAAAATCTTGGTATTTGACGATATTTTAACAAAAGGGTTTTCGTATGCTCGTTTCGCATGTCAGTTGGAAAAAATAGGAGGTGAGGTTTTGGGAGGTTTCTTTTTAGGTAAAACAGTTGTCCGTATGTTATAAGATGAAAGAAAAAGAGAGTTATATAGAGAAGCAGAAGGATATCTTTGGAGATACTACTTGGTTCACTTATCGTTATGAGGTGAATGGAATGGTGTATGAAACTTCGGCAGGTTCGTTGGATATATGTAGAAAGGCACGTGATAAATGGATGAAAATGATGTCCGTTGCTTTTACCGGTCATAGAACGATACGAACAAATAAATATGCTTTGTCCGTATCGTTGAATGAAGAGGTACGTTTCTGCTATGAGAATGGAATCCGTTTTTTCTATATTGGTTGTGCGGTTGGATTTGACATGATGGCTGCTCATACCGTACTTGAACAAAGGAAACAATATCCCGATATGGTTTTGGTGGCGGTTGTTCCTTATGTCGGGCAAGATGTGTATTTCAACAAAGAGGACAAACAGAGGTATGCTGATATTTTGCGCCAAGCCGACAAGGTGGTAGTTCTATCCGAATATTATTATGCCCAATGCTATGCCCACCGTAATGATTACATGATTTCACACGCCTGTAGGCTGATTGCCTATTGGGATGGAAAATCTGCCGGAGGAACTTCTTATACGTTTAACAAGGCACAAAAAAAGAAATTGGTGATATACAATCTGTTTTGATTCAGATTGTATATCGTTGTTTTCCAGCGGTATGATCAAACGTGGCGATGTCATACAGTCTGGTTGCTGTAAGTGCTAATACTTCCGATGCAAAAGAGAAAGACACAATAAATATGAAAAGCAATGATAGATGAATTTTACTTAATTGTTTTACCTTTGTAAAACATTAGTGTCCCATTAAAATTGGGACGAATTAAAAATTAAATAAACTTGGCCCATTTGGTCCGAATCGTTCTTTGTCATTTTGAAATTTAGTTTTATCAAAGAGGTCTCTCAGATGAGTCTTATCAGTCAATGAGATGCTCAGTATTTGTAACACTTCATATGTACTTCTGTTCAGTTGCATATCGTGTTGAATGATTGCCACCAAACAGTAAGCGCATATAGCAGCATATATCTGTATTCGAACAGCATTCTCTGTAGTTCCCCAAAATCTTTTGATTTTAAGGTGCTGCTTGAGCCATTTGAAAAACAGCTCTACCTGCCAGCGATTTTTATAAAGTTCAGCAACTTGAAGCGCAGATATATGCATCGCATTGGTTATGAATGTAAATTCTCGTTCTTGTTCTTCATCCCAATATTTAACCAATCTAAGTGGCTCTGGATAATATTGTTTAGGATAGAATCCTGTCAGAAATACACTTGCGTCTGAAAGCACATTCTTAGGCAGCCTACGTTTCCATTGGATGGATTTGTACCCGAGATTCTTTTTTGCTCTGACAACAAAGTAGGCTTCAATTTGATGAATTTTATACAGTATTTTGAAGTTGTTATAACCGCGGTCAAAGATGTAATAAGAGCTTGGTTCATAAGGAATTTCAATCATAACTTTAGAATCGTGTACGGATGCTTCCGTGATATGAAAGAATGCAGGAATCTGTGTTTCCACATCATATAATGTATGCACTTTGATACCACCTTTCTTTTTGCGGAATTTTGCCCACCAAAAGACTGAAAGGCACAGGTCAATAGTAGTCGAATCGAAAGCATAAACGTTACCGCCAAGTTTGAAAATATGATTAGCACACTTTTGTCGTGCTTCGCTAACCAGGTAGTAAGCATATTCTTCAAAGATGTGATAGTCTCTATCTTGATTTGCTCTTGCCAGCGATGACTTTGATACATTTTTACCCATTCCTAAATGATAACATTTGGAATGATGAGCTTCAAGAGCAACTATCAAATCTCGCAGACTTTCACGATTAGAAAGTTGACCAAACATCAAAGCAAGTAGTTGATTCCAGCAGGTGAAGTGCTTCACATATTTATCACCATCATACTTGGTGACTATGCGGTTAAACTTACTTCGATTCAGAAATGAAGCCAATTGAGCGAAAACGTATTTGTCTTGGAACATATGCCATCGGATTAATCTGATGCAAAGCTACAAATTCAAGTCCGTTCGCTCGGAAAATCGCTGTAACTAACTAAATTTCAAATATTTCAAAGAACTCTTTTAGATTTTAATGGGACAACAATGTTTGTAAAAGGTAAAACAATATGCGTTTTTCAGATACAGAAAACAATATGACCTTTTGCATAGGTGTGTGTTGGTTAGGAACTCCAAATATGGAGTCGTTGCAGAAAATAATGATGAACTTGAATATTATTGATAAGGATGGAAACAATGGAAGCTAATGAACTGATGCGATATGCCTATGAATTACTGCAAGGGCATTCGAATGAAGAATGTGCCCGAATATTAAGAGAAGTGGTGGCCGAGTGTCAGGTGTGTATAAAGAACTGTGAAGAAGGTGTTTTCGAAAATATGCTAAAGTAATAACAACAAGAATATGGAAATTACTCATAAAAATCAAGGAGAACTTGACTCAACCATGCTCCCATTCGTGATGAGAGAGCTGGTAGAACTGGTCATGAAGAAAAAGGCATTGCCTTTAGGCGATGCACTGTATTATATATATTCTTCCAAGTTGTATAAATCTTTGCTGGATAAGAGTACCAAGTTATGGTATTCAAGTACATTGTCGCTTTATGAAACATTGGAGAAGGAAAAAACAGAAGAAAAACGACGGTATAACGGTGACACGAAGATCCTGCTTTTCAAGATGTTCTGCATTGAGAATTATAGGGAGGAAAAGAAACAAAGTGCGGAAGAAACCTTGTTGTTGTTTTCGGACTATGGGGTTTTTGATTTTTTGGATGAGACTTTTGAAATGCTTCATACCCAAGACCCCGAATATATATTAGATACTATAACGACTTATATCAATAAAAGAAAATGAGACTATTTCATGGATCTACAGTTACCGTGAAACGCCCTAATATACAGAAAGGACGGAAGGCTACGGACTTTGGGAAGGGATTTTATACGACAACCAACTTTGAACAAGCAAAAAAATGGGCTTTGTTGAAGAAGAACAGGGAACAGAGCGAAAAAGCAATCGTCTCTGTTTATGAAGTTCCCGATGATATTCTTGATAGGGAATATCCGGTTCTTCGGTTTATGGGTGCGACAAAAGAATGGCTGGAGTTTGTTGTCAACAACCGCAGAGGAAGAGAAAACGGTGACTATGACCTAATAATGGGGCCTGTCGCAAATGACCAGTTATATGCGACAATTCGGCTTTATGAACAGAGAGTTGTTACGGCTGAAGCCGCTATTGAGATGCTGAAAGCGCATAAGTTGTTCAATCAGCTTTCATTTCATACGGTAACAGTCGCTTTGTTGTTGAAGTTTGTTGAATCAATTGAAGTGGGGTAAAGAATATGTGAAGTGAAAATAGGGGGAAGTTTATCCCCCAATGGTAAGGTTGTTTTTTGCGTCCACTTAGTTTTTTCCCACCCACCCTTTCAGCGGAGTGACTGCCCGGCAGTCTGTTGCTTACCCATATGTCCTAGCCTTTTAGGGCTGTAGATAGGTAGTTGGATATTTCGCTGCCAAATCGGCAGTCCGCTTCAATCGTTTGCTTGCTTTTCTCCGAGTGGAGCCTTTCTGCTTTTCCGGTGGTGTAATCTTCTTTTATTGGAAACAGGTGTAGTGGCTGTATGCCTGTGTGGTTATGTTCTCCCGCAGAATCCGCAAGTCAGTTCTTCCGTTGCAGCTTTTCATTTTATCGTGCAGTCACTTTTTTCGATACGTGGAATATGATATGCTTCATTCTTCGGCTTCATTTTTTTAAAAGGAATTGCAGATGTTTCTTCCGGTGTGTCGATAGGCGGCTGACCATCTTTTCGGGATGTGCCATGCTTGCTGTCTAACCGGTTGTTTTTTGCATCCTTTCCAAACCTGTTACTGATTTTCAAGTTTTGTCTTTTTCATATCATTTTTTAGGGAAGTCAAATCATTTTCCGTTGCAAATATAGATTGTTGCTAACCCCTTTTACGGG
>NZ_KQ236963.1:0-4854 GCF_001185845.1 Bacteroides sp. 3_1_13 | reverse complement strand
AAAAAAAAAAAAAACAGTTATCTTTGCAAGAAACATCATACTTAATAACACTTAAAACAATAAAACACATGAAATTCAGCACAAAAGCCGCTACTTTTCTAAGTTCAATAAAAACTCAAACTTACGACAAAAAAGAAAGAGAAATGATAATAACGTATCAACAAAAACGAGTCTTTCATCTATCCCTGCTCATGCTGGTCTTATGCGCACCCATATACATATTTTCAGTTCCATTTCCCAATGAACAGTTTTATTATATTAACAGCGTATTATTCCTGTTTATCATCATGTGCACTCTCGCTTATTTTAAAAAGAGAGTAAATCTGACCACGACCTTTTCCATTATACTGATAGCCATACATATCGAGATTTCTATCGAAATAATTTATTGCTCAATATGTAGCGGACATGAATATAGTTATCAAAGAGCATTGATAATGAGTAACCTTACTATCTCTCTCTTATTTACCATGCTTTCCATCTGTGCCTATATGAGTAATATCTCCATCCTATTGTCCTCCCTTACCATAGCTTCCTATACAATCTGCACACTTATCACCGACGAACCGTTCCTATACAGTTATCTGCCTTTGATCATCATCATATACACCATGATCCCCTTATTAGGAAGATCCTTACGCAGTAATATCAGCAGCTTGCTAAAAAGTAGCAACTTGCTAAAAGAGGAAGAGGAAATGCTTTTGAAACGTCTCCAAATGAAAAAGGAAGAACTATTCGCGTTCGCCGAGTTGTTAAGCGAGAATAACCCGGAAGAAAAGACAAGCTCCCTGTTAAACATAATAGGGGAACAATCCAAAGAAAATCTTTTTACAGCCCTTGCCGCATACCAGAAAAAGGAAAAAAGTAAACTTGATACAATCAGGAGAATATATCCCAATTTATCCCCGTCCGAATTAAACATCTGCCGTTTAATACTGCAAGACAAGACCGTCAGCCAAATATGCGAATTATTACATCGGAGTAGCGGAAACATAACCAGCCAACGAGCGAACATACGTGCCAAACTCGGACTGAAAAAAAGCGACAATTTAAAAGAAGCATTACAAGAACGCATGAGGCTGTATGAAGAAGAACACCGGCAAGAGGAGTTTTCAGCCATGCGTTAGGGATTGCAGAGTAAAGCCCACAGCCTTTAGGCGAGGACTTGAAACGTAAAGCCCGACCGTCCCACGGGAACGCCCAAAAGAAAAAGAATCCCCCGAACATTCATCCGGGGGACATCCAAGCCGTCACGTCAATTATAATACAGATTCAGATCATCCGTGCCAATCTCCTTTCCGTCCCGGAAAACAAGGCGTAAATCAATCCTCTCTCTGTTTTCATTGCCACAAAGATAGACATACCGGCCAACATACGCATCATACTTATCAATCAGTTCTAACGGTATGACCGGCATGGGAAAAGGATACACCTATATTGCATATAGCGGAAAATTTGTAAGATTACCCTGTACTTTATAAGGCAACATAGAAAATCTCTCCGCATGCAATTCCGGTCTTTTTCCCAGTAATGCTGTCAACGAATTGGCCCGGACATTCCCTTCGGCCTTCACTTCTATCGGCACCATTTGGGCATTACGTTGAATAACAAAATCCAACTCAAGACGCGAATTGTCTGTGTTATGGTAATAAATCGGTGACACGCCCTTACTTTTCATCTGCTGCAATACATACTGTTCAGTCATTCCTCCCTTGTATTCCTTAAATATGTCGTTTTTAATCAAGACTTGGGCCGGATCTGTCTTGACCATAGCACCCATAAGCCCCAAATCAACCATATAGAGTTTGAAAGCCGACAGGTCTTCATAAATATCAAGCGGAAGCTCCGGTTTGGTACATCGAGGCACTTTATACAACAACCCGGCATTTACAAGCCATTGAATGGCCATCTCAAAATCATTGGCTCTGGCACCTTTTCGCAAAGCTCCGTAAATGAATTTCTTGTTTTCTTTAAATAATTGGGAAGGAATGCTGTTCCATACCATTCGGACACGCGGAACCTGTTCTTTGGGCGCATGTTTTGAGAAGTCAAGATCATAGCCTTGCAAAATCTCCGACTGTATTCTTCTGACTTCCAGCAAGGAATCCGTTTCTACATATTTGAGTACAACTTCCGGCATACCACCTACATAATAATATTGCCGAAGGAGATCCGTATATTTGTCATGCAGGAGGCTTATCGTTTCAAAATCCCCACTCATAAGCAATTTACAAGCTTCTTCTTCTCCCTTGGCGACAAGAAACTCTTCAAAGTTCATAGGAAATATATTGATGACATTTACCTTCCCTACGGGATAAGACACATCCTGATGAAGGGATATCCCCAAAAGTGAACCTGCCACAGCTATATGATACTCCGGAACCTCCTCTTTAAAATACTTCAAAGATTCCAGTGCTTCCGGGATATCTTGTATCTCATCAAGGATAATAAGCGTATCACCCGGAGTAATGTCAACGGAAGTCATCGCACGCAGCCCCCGTAAAATTCTGTCAACATTGAAATCCTGAGAAAAAAGCTGGCGTGCAAGGTTATTCTTACGGCATACCACATAAGCCTCTTTTTTGTATTCAAGTTTGGCAAACTCATGGAGCAGCCATGTTTTCCCAACTTGTCGGGCACCATTTAAAATCAGAGGTTTTCTATCCTCACGGTTTTTCCATTCTATAAGTTGTTGCAAAACAAATCTTTTCATCTACAAACAGCATTTTTATACATGTAAAAACAGCGTATAATACATTTATCCGCACTTATTTAAAGCACAAATATAAGAAAATAAACAGATAATAGAAGCAATCTTATACATTTTTCCGCACTTTAATCAACTCCAATGGAAAGCAGTAGCCAATTTAGGATTGCCTTCTCCACGCTCGATGGCCACCAGCGTATTGATGCCCACGCCCGCCAGTTCGGAGAAGTTCCAGCTGATTGACCTTCAAACTCTTCCTGCACTCTTTAATCATCTTTCCTAGCTCTTTCATATTCACAACACATTGTGATTTTAGTCAGTTTTCATCCTAGTTCAAAGAAAAAAACAGCCGATAAAGCAACTATAATCATTGTATTCATATAGATTAACATCATATATTCAAGTTAATCTATATATTTACATGGATTATTTGTATATTTGCAAAAAAGGAACAACCATGTGGAATGAAATGAGCAATCCAGCTGTGCTGATGAGAATCGGCCAGCGCATCAAAGAGACACGTATCAGGCAGCATATCACGCAGGAAGAACTGGCAACGGCTTCCGGTGTAAGCCCCTTGACCGTTGCGAACATCGAGAAGGGCAAATCGGTATCGCTGCTGTTGTTCATCAGCGTACTCCGCTCGCTCGGCCTGCTGGAGAACCTGGAGCAACTGGTACCGGAAATCCGGGTCAGCCCGATAGAGCTCAAAAAACTGCAAGGAAAGAAACGCTACCGTGTACGCCATTTAAAACAAGATAACCATGAATGATTTGATAGTAGATGTAAAGCTATGGGGAGAAAGCGTAGGCTCTCTCTATTGGGAAAAGGAAAGCAATGCCGCCTTGTTCGACTATGAACGGAAGTTCATCCGCTCCGGTCTTGACATTTCTCCCATCATCATGCCCATCAGCCAGTACAGGAACACCCCCTACCGGTTCCTTGAAAACCGTACCGACTGTTTCAAGGGGTTGCCCGGCCTGTTTGCCGATTCACTGCCGGACACTTTCGGAAACCAGATCATCAATGAATGGTTTGCCAGCAAGGGATTGTCCGGAGAAGAGATTACCCCTTTAGACAGGCTTTGCTATGTAGGCAAACGTGGCATGGGCGCACTGGAGTTTGAGCCGTCCTCGCCAATCAACGGCATGAACGAATCATCAGTGCTCCATATCGAGGAACTGACGGAGCTTGCCAAATCCGTATTCACGGACAGAATGGCTTTTCAGGTCCAACTGCGCCAGGAAGGAAGAAACATTCTGGATATACTGAAAGTGGGAACATCTGCCGGAGGTGCCAAGCCCAAGGCCATCATCGCCTACAACGATATTACCGGAGAGGTACGCTCCGGACAGGTAAAAGCTCCTGAAGGATTCGGATATTGGCTGTTGAAATTTGATGGCGGCAAATACAGCGAACACACGCAGATAACGGACAATCCACAAGGAATAGGAAATATCGAATATGCCTATCACCGGATGGCAAAAGCCTGCGGTATCGATATGATGGAATGCCGGTTACTTCAGGAAAAAGAGTCATATCACTTTATGACACGCCGTTTTGACCGTATGAAAGACGGAGAGAAAATCCATGTACAGACATTGGCCGGGCTTGCCCACTATGACCGTGACCAACGCCATTCATACGAAGAGATATTCCGTATCATGCGGCAGATGAACCTCCCTTATCCAGAGCAGGAGGAACTATACCGAAGAATGGTGTTCAACGTCATGAGCCGGAACCATGACGACCATAGCAAGAACTTATCTTTCCTGATGGATAGACAAGGGAAGTGGAAACTGGCCCCAGCATACGACCTCTGCTACTCATACACACCGGGCGGCAAATGGACGAACCGCCACCAGCTGTCACTCAACGGCAAACAAGACAATTTCACGATGGAAGATCTGCAAAAGGTAGGTGAGAACATGGGTATCCGGAAACACAAACAGATTATCGAAGAGATACAGGAAACCGTATCGCATTGGCATGAGACTGCCAAGGATTGCGGGGTCAAGCCGGAACACGCCGATTTTATCGGAGAAAACCTGCTCTTGTTCGGCAAGCAACTGCATACGATCCATATGCCGGACATTGCCAACGAACAAGAGCAGGCTTTCATGAAGGCTATGCGAAATGATGACTTC
>NZ_KQ236962.1:0-5387 GCF_001185845.1 Bacteroides sp. 3_1_13 | reverse complement strand
ACAAAGGGCGAAGACCGGAACTCTTTCGTATCCATCCACCGAAATAAATTTGCCGTTCAAAAACAAAGGATCTCAGATGGAGCTATGAAAAAAGCACATTAGGGGAGGCAGAAAACAAGGAAAAGGGCAGTACGGAAATAAAAGAAGAATAAAATCCAACATTATTCACATTGATATATAATAGCCAAGTATTTCGCCATATCAATATAAATCCAACTATAATCAAAATCAAACAGTTATCTAATTTATTGGTTATTAAACATATAATACGCCAAAACATTTATTTTGGAGAATATAATATTAATTAAACAAAAAAATGTAAGCATTCGATAAACTCCCCCTTTCATTCTAAAAATGTGATATTACTTTTGTAATCAAAGTAAAAAAGCTCAATTGTTATGTCACATCAATGGACCATGGAAGATTTTGAATCTATTTATTCCCGTTTCAAGTCGAGCGGACTGTCAGTTATGGATTTTTGTTCGAATGAATGTATTCGTCCCAAACGTTTCTACGAGTGGCGTTCCAAGCTGTTGCGCAAAGGCGGCTTTATCCCGGTAAAGGTAAACAGTAAGGGCCAGGTCAGTCTTCCCCATAAGGAGAAATCCCTGCTGTCTGCCCCTCCGGTCAGCCCGTCGCCAATTCCCCAGCCGCTATGTGAGATCTCCTATCCCAATGGCGTTACAGTCCGCTTGAACAGCCCTTTGTCACCGGAGGTATTGCAAACCCTGATATTTTTGAATTCAAACCGTTAGCCTATGTTTTCTTTGAATGAATCCAACAGATATTATCTTTACCCGTATCCGACAGACATGCGTAAGAGTTTTTATACGCTTAGCGGCATCGTGACCAACCAGATGGGAAAGAATGTACGGGACGGTGACGCTTTCATTTTTATCAATGCGAATTGTACCTGTATGAAAATCCTCCAATACCTGCACTATCATCCTCTATCAAACAGGGTTGAGATAACGCTTGGGATAACCAATCCTCCCAGTGGCAGGATTGTAAAAAGACTACTGGCCGATGCCGTAACCAAAGGAATGATAGAAGTACTCTAACAATAGTAGTGCCACTATTTTATAAGCAGCACTGCAATTGTTCCTTACCCCAGCAAATGCACCTCCTGTAACCTCACCAACCCCAAATACATCTTCAAGAACACCTCCTGATACACCTTCAGATCCGGGAAATAGACGAAAGACTTCCGGGCAAAAGAGAGGCACGTGAATGGCCGTTCATTCGGAACCTCCATTTCCGGATAGCGTTTCTTCGCCTGGTCAACCGCCATCTTGTTCAGTGAAGCCACGAAGTTAGCCTGGCGTATCGGATTCCATTTCGGGGTTTCAAGAATCACCATCCCATCTTTCCGCTCAGGAATAACCAAATATTCATCCTGCACGTTACGGACGTAATAGCACACAAAAGACAAGGCCTCATAGACATTATCCCCTACATGAATACCGATAACCCGTTCTTCAACCGGTGTACCGGCAAAGCATTCCGCAATCTGTTTCATGGCATACCCATGCAACAAGGCAGCATCAGAAGCCAACAGATAAGCCGGTGCGGTACGCTCTCCTCCCTTATCGATGGCAGCAAAGACAGAAGGACTCCAACAGAGATGGATGAGCTTTCCTTTTTCTTTCTCACGAAGGGAAGCGACACATAAACGGTTATCAAAGACCAAACGGGCTTCTTTCGTTTCCGGATGGAACTGGAACACGTTCCGTACCCTGTCCGGCTTATGGATATCCATCATCAGATAGCCCTGCCAACCGGACACGTGCTTTGTCTTCAAGACGGTTTCGCTTTCCTCCACATCGAAAAGATAAGACAAGAGCTTTTCTCGCTTACAACATACGAAGAGAGAAAGCTCGTCCTGTTCTTTCATCTGCTGCATATCCAAGGAAAGAACAAAAGCCAATTGCCAAGGAGTAAGCTCGGAAAAGCCATGTAATTCAATACAAGACAACGCATCCTTCTCCGGTGAGTAAACGACATATCCCCGGCCACCTATCTCATATCTCAACATGAAATCCCCCTGTTCAGTGGGATGATAATTCTGTAAAACGGTCTGATAATTCATAAAGCAAATATATTAAGTTAGTATTCATCATAATGAGAAATCGGGACCACTCTTGCGTTTCCGTTTCTTTTTGGACGGTATGAGATCATCCTCTTGCGACTTCTTCCCGCTGCCGGTAATGTCAAGTTCCGGAATGGCCATAACTCCCCCACCCTGCATATAGAAAGCCTCACGATCCACCCGCTCACGGAACTCCCCTACCCTATCGATATGTGGCGAGAGACCGACAGCCACACCATCGAAATGCTTCTGGATATTCTGATAAGTGAGCTTACGGGAAAGATCCGCACCTTTAAAGACATGAGCATTTTCCACGTTTTCCATATAAAAGGAAATCCCGTATGCGCCTTTGCTGTTTACATGTTCCGTCACACGGATCGATTCTTCCGCCAACCTTTTCTTAAAATCCTCATAGCCTAAAGAAGCGTTCAATGCCTTAAACACATGGTCATAGAGATAATGCTTCTGTTCATCGGCGCTCATGCCCCGGCCATCAAAACGAATATTACCAAAACGATATTTCTGAGGAAGTGAAACGTCCTTCAGGTAAAAGCCTGAATCCTTGATGCCATAGACATAATAGGATTTGTCCTTCTTGGTGACCAGACGCATATACAATCCTTCTTGTTCCAGGTTCCTTCGGAAATCGGATGTACTTTCGGAAAAAGAGTAGATGCGGTCAAGCTGTTGTAACAGTTCATCCTTGAACAAGGGGTTGAAAAAACCTCCTTTTTCCAGCAATGCGAAAAGGTTGTCATAGCTTTCATCCCCCAATAGGACACGCCATTCTTCATTGGCCAATTTTATTTCTTGCAAGGGTTTATTCAAAGACCGGTATGTATCGGATTGTTCCAGGACAGCCGATACCTTATCCTTGTAATTATAACTACGCATGGCTTTCTTCAAGGCCGCATCGAAATAATAGTTACGGTATTGCGCCTCTCCCAACGTGGTTCTCTTGCCTCCTTCCCTTTCCAAAGGCAACAGACCGTACTTCTGCTCCAGTTCCCTTGAGATCTTTTCGGAACGGCTGTAATTATTTCCGGAAGGAATGCTTTTGCCTTCTTCATCAATTGTGGTCAGCAGCACATGCACATGGCTGTGTGCCTTGTCGGTATTTAGGACAACGGCATAACAGGACTTTCCGTACCCCATCCTCTCGATATATTCCCCGGCAAGAGAAAGCCACTGTTCATCGGAAAGGCTTTCTCCCGGATAGAGGCTCAGAATAAATTCCGCATAAGGTAGTTTCACCCGGTCATTCAACTGGGAGATAAGTTTCATGTAGGCTGGCATGGCGGCCAGTTCGTCACCAGTGGAGGTGTAAAGCACTTTTCCGTTTCCTTCCTTGACCTTGGAAAGCTGGTATTCAATTTTCCGGCTCATGGACAGGTGGGATGAGAAAGAAGGTTGTATCTCGGCTATCATAACAATTTCCGGTTAATGGTTTCTACATCCGAAAGGTATTGGTTAATCCGATCCAATGAATACAATATATTTTCATCGGACGGAAGCGTATTGATATGTTTGGCAAGCTGGTTGATATTGGCTCCTATTTTACGAAGTTCATATATCATTTGCACATCGGTTTTCGATATGCTTCTGCCTTTCAAGGCAGACTCTCTGATAAAGGAAGAAAGGGATTTTCCCTCTTCCTTTGAACGTTGAAGAAGCTGTTCTTTCTCGGCTTCCGTCAAGCGGATCTTTATACTTATATCTCGATTCTCTTTCATATATACAGAGTATGTGAGTGTAACGAACATTGGTCGGCAGCTCGGCTGTCGCAAGGTTTTTTGTACCCACAAAAACATACCTTGCATTAGCAAAGATATACAATAATACTCAGCTGTGAAACAAAACCAGACAAAAGTCTTGATTTCTTAATCCAGATTAACCGCTCACTTTGTTACAAAGTAACTACGCACATTGTAACAGGCGAACGGAAAGCCATTAGTTACAAAATACATAATTACTAATTATATTATTACAAAGTATGAACATACATACTTAATTATAAGATTAAGTATGTACATATTTATATTTATATTTATATATGTAATTACTTATACAATTAAGTAAAAAAGTGTATAATAAATTAATTATAAAAGTATGCAATTATTTAATTTATTATTTATATATTTGCGCACATACTTAAAAACGTACATTATGGGACAAATATTACCAGGAGTAGTCGTAGCTTTTGAGAATCCCAAGGGCGGGGTAGGGAAGTCTACGCTGACAGCTTTGTTTGCAGGTTATATTCATTCGCAGTCAAACGAAGAGGGGGGCTTATCCATTGCCGTGGTGGATATCGACGACATGCAGAACACTATCGGAAAATTACGTGAGGACGAAGCCGAGGACGGAATCATGAAAAAGGAAGAAGAATATGAGGTTATCAATATCTCTTCCTCAGAGTTCATCAACCAACTGGATTTCCTTCAGGACAATTACGACATTATACTTGTCGATTTTCCGGGTAACCTGAAACAAAACGGTGTAGTTGAAACGCTGCACTTCGTTGACGTGATCATCATTCCCTTCGAACCGAACCAGACCGATTTAAGACCTACATTGACCTTTTACTATAACATCTATGAAGGGATTATCGAAAGCCGTCGAAAGATTGGTAAAAAGACTACCGTGCGTGGTGTTATGAACCGTGTTCTTCCGAATGTGCTGGAGTTCAAAGAAATTTTGAAAAATAAAAAAACCTTGCCTTTCGAGTTGATGCAAAACTACATCAAGGATTCAAGGGTTGACTATCAACGCAATTTAAGTACGCTGAGTAAAGCGTACCATCATCCCTGTGATGCTTTCTGTGAAGAGGTATTGGAATTAATCTGTAACCATATAGGAGAATAAAGCTATGGCAACCAACAAAGAAAGGACATCATCAGCCGCCATGAGAAAACTCTTGCTGCAAAGCGCCAGTAAGAAAGAGCAGGAAATCCAGCAGATCGGAAGTGTTGCGGAAAGCACTATCCCCCAACCTGCGATTGAGCACCCCATCCATGAAGAGGTGAAAGAATCGGCTCCAGTCAAAGAAACCGTCCAAGAACCTCAGCCGGAACAAATGGAAAAGCCGGAATCCAAACCTTCCGTGCAGTCTTCTCCAAAAACAGAAGAAAGCAAAGTCTGCGGAAAAAAATTCTCGGAATATCTGGAAGAGCGAAAATTAAAGAACACCGAAGTAATCCGGATATCCAGCGAAACCCACAGAAAGCTGAAGCAGATTGCTATGGCCACTGGATTAGGAATGCACAACATCGCAAACAACATTCTTGAAGACATATTG
>NZ_KQ236961.1:0-10041 GCF_001185845.1 Bacteroides sp. 3_1_13 | reverse complement strand
TCCTTTATCGCTCTGAGGATAGTATCAGAACTACAAGTATGAAGTGTCGGATGAAGCGAGAGATGGTTCATCAAATGAGTAGTGACATCCTCAATACATGAGCCACCACAGAAGTAGATACTCATGAGAGAACGGATGATTTCGCTGTACTGATAACCTAACGATCTACACCTTAGACCGAGGGTTGAGTCGATTACAGATGACAATGTGGAGTCAAATTGCTCATCAGGTAGGGCGGAAGGATTTCGAGGAATTTGGACGACGCATAGGGTTGGGCAATAAATTGATAAAGCGTGAGCTTGATGAGTTTGTCAAAGAGAAACCATTGGTGCAAGTATTGATAGACCGTTCCTTTTTATCGGAAGAACTGAAAAAGTAATATAGGATGTCTATGGGGTACAGGTGTAAGATGCTTTCTTTCTGATGAAGGGCGGATAAAGCATTCTTCAGGAAAGTACTTCTCCTTTTCCCATACCGGTCATACCGTTAAAACTGATTGATAATTATGACGCGTATGTTGGCCGGTATGCCTATCTTTGTGGCAATGAAAACAGAGAAAGGATTGATTTTGTAAGTATTATCATGGCAAAAGAACTGATTCGTGTCCCTAGGGTGCTTGGGGAAAGCTATAATTCCGTGCTGATTGAACGGTTGTATGAGGCAGGTGGAAATGTCATGCTCGATCTGATCATATACCTGGGCAGCTATCACCTCAAAGACTTGTTCGGGACTTCCTGGTTCTCCGTAGAAGACTTCTGCCGTAAGATGGGGTATGACCGTACCAACTTGCAGCGCAAGCTGGATAGCCGGCAGCTCGCGGCCATGTTCGGAAAGAATATGCAGCCGGAATATGTATGTACCGACACGGCAGGACAGAGAATCAGCCATCCTATCGAGACGGTTTTTGAGGCGGCTCTCTATAAACTGGGATTGGAGAACCTCTGCTATCCGACCATTGGCGAGGATGGCCGTACATCCTATAATTTCGTGCAGATCTTGAAACGTTTCGACATAATGACCGATTTCAAGACGAAGAAGTCAACGAAAAGGCTGTACTCGGCAGTGGTAAGCCCGGAGATAAAGAATTTCATGTTCTCGCTCTATAACCTCTTGGAACTTCAGGATTACCGTAGCCTGCCCAGCCGTTACCGCTATTTCTATCTGGAACTTTCCAAGATGGTTTACCTGATCAAGTATAAGACCACCAAGAATGAGGCTCCTTTTTATGTGCTGACAGTCGATCAGCTGGCTAAAAAGCTCGGCATAGAGATTGCCGAACCCAAAGACCGGAAAAAGAAGGTCGCCTCGATACTGAAAAAGATGAATACTTACCTGAAATATACCAATTTCAATTTCTCTTTTGTGAAAGGCGATCATGAGAGATGGGCATATACCGTGTTGTTCTCGTTTCCTAGGCATACGCTGCACTATTTTGATGAAGGACAATATGCTGTCGTGGTGAAGAAATTCTATAAGAACCTGCTTGGGCTGTATGTCGAGATTGCCTACCCGGACACGGATATGGCTGTCAGGAGGAAGAAGATCAAAGAGGTGGAGGAAGATGCCGGACTGTATAAAGAGTTCCTTTTATGGGCAAACTCCCCGGAAAGCGTAGAAAAGAAGAAACAGATATATATCAGTGATTTCGTGGCT
The DNA here is from genome assembly GCF_001185845.1 of Bacteroides sp. 3_1_13. Lineage (NCBI taxonomy): Bacteria > Pseudomonadati > Bacteroidota > Bacteroidia > Bacteroidales > Bacteroidaceae > Bacteroides > Bacteroides sp. 3_1_13. The sequence goes on along the minus strand of NZ_KQ236961.1, from coordinate 8,388 downwards.
GTATTCGGCAGGTTTCCGGAAGGATGGGCACAGGAAGAGTTGGAGAGTGCCAATGGAACGGAAGTTGCTCCTGCTCCTGAAGAGTTCATATCTCCGGAGACGGACGGGGCGGTGAACATGGACGATCCAGCTGTGTAGAACCGTCCACGTTTCACGGTTTTTTATAGAATTAGTTGTGTAGAAGTGTCCCTATTGGGGTGATTAGATGTGTGGAGTCATCCGCTTTGCCTGTTTTAGTTGTGTAGAAGTGTCCCGTTTGTTGCTTCTAGTTGTGTAGAACCGTCCACTCCTTTTGCTTTAGTTGTGTAAAAGCGTCCGGTTTCACTTGTCAGCTGTGTAAAACCGTCCACCCGTTAATGAAGGGAATAGGTAATCCCTGTTTTTTTTATATGTCGGTATATCAGTGAAATAAAAGAGAGAAATTTTTAAATAAAAGGTATCGGCTGTGTAAAACCATCCACCAAAATACATAATAAAGACCTAAACTCCTAACCCCTTTAAATATCCCCAAAGCGATAACATAGAAATGACTGGGAAAATAAATTTTCCCTTCACATGCCCTATACGTACTTTCGGAAAAAGATTTTTCGGAAGTATGTGTTGATTTTCACGTTTTTTTATATGATTGGAAGGCGGTTCTGTTCATCTTCTGTATCCGAATTAGTTTTTCAGGGCGTTCCCTTCTGACCGGGCTATTCGTTGCAAGTCCTCGTTACCCTCCAGGCTTTTCCCTGCTATCCCTAACGCTCTACGCTCCGGCTATGCCGGAAGAGAGGTATGATGATTTTTTCCTGAACTGATAGGAACATTGCGAAGGTAGGCGTGGCCGGAACGCCCGATATTGAAAAGCCAAATCTCCATCCTCCCATTCCGGGAGGTAGTATTTACCAGTTCAATCCCGTTCTGATCCGTCTTTCCCGCTTTCTCTTCAATGCACTGTTCCCAATCAGTTGAGGAAAAATTTATGGTTGGGGCGACAAGCGATGTTTGCGAGTATTAATCTTTTAATTTTTGGCAGTATGAAAACGAAGAGAACCGTATTTGAAGTGAATGACGTTTATCGGGTGATGGAAAACAGCGAGTTGATTTATACCTTGACGAACAGTGAGAAACTGAAACGTGAAGAATATAAGTATGAACAGATGGAAATAGAAGGATTGTGCTTGTCTGATGTACTGGAAACACTAACACCCAGCCGTAAAAAAGTCGCTTATGCGGCGATTGAGCTATATAAACGGCTGAAAGAAGGGCAAGTTGAAAGTCCTGCGCTTTTATCCAGCAATAATGTTTATAAAATGATGCATCCTGTTTTGTGCGATATAGCTACTGAAGAGATGTGGGTGCTGTTGCTGAACAGTTCGTCCAAACTCATCCGTAAAGTCCGTATCTCATGCGGCGGGATAAATACCGCCCCTGTGGATATACGGGTTATCATGAAGCAGGCATTGTATTATAACGCCGTATCTTTTATCATGGTACATAACCACCCATCAGGAGCACGCAAGCCCAGCAGTGCGGATGACCGCTTGACGGAAGCAGTTAAAAAAGCCGCTGAAACATTAGACATCCGTTTGGTTGACCATGTGATTGTGGCAGGCAATAACTATTATAGCTATGCGGACGAGGGAAGATTGCAAAATAGGTAAGGTGGACGGGAGAAATCCCGTCTGCCCGGGATTTCGGCTTCGGGGTTCTTTTTTGGCAGTCACCCCAAAAAAGAACCAAAAAAATGCTTCCCGGACTATCGGATGCGACATCGTAAAATACGCAAAGACGTGGCTTTTCAGAATAAATACATATCTTCGCGCCAAAGGTGATCGGAATGAATGTATTTTCTACTTTTGATACAGGCGTTATGGTGGCTCTCTTACTGGGCATTGAGTTTCTTAGAAGTGATATCCGAACGATTCTCTATTGTAAAAGGAATGATCCCAGGATTCTTAAGAGTTGCTTATATACGCTGCTTATATTATTGACCAGCCTTTATTCTATTGTGGCCGGAGCCATGCTTCATCCGGAACCCGTACCTGTTTATGAGTTGATACCCGGTTTTCAATATGGGGTTTATGGCTTTTCTTTTTCGTTTATATTGCTCGCTGTTGCATGTCTTTATCGTAAAACATTACCTTTTGTCCTTTTGGGCTACGCTATGATATATGTGATCGGTGTATTGATACCACTACTTAGGTATGTAGTGTCTATGATGGATTATTTCACTCGCACAAGGGTATAGCAGGTTAATTTCTTGATTGTATCGGATTGCCCTTTCTGTGGGCTGCCTCCCCCGGCTTCTTTCCTCCGATCCGAGTCCGGCTTTTTGCTCGGCAAAGGTTTCGGGATTCCGCAAATGGCAAGTTACGGCCATGCGCCTTTACTGTATGGAAAATAACGATGAAGAAGTGTCTTCCCGACATTTTCCATAAGTGAAACTTGGCTTATTGCTTGCAATCCAGACCTTGATATGCCGAAAAAAGGCTCAGAACTCAGATGGGGAATGACATCAAAAAAAAGGTCGGCTGACCAAAGACCTTCCCGATACAAAAAATGAAAAGGTCTTGAATCTAGCTGAAGAATAAATCAGATGTTCAACTTAAATAATGCTAATATGGAAAATTTGATTACACAAATCAACAAAGAGAGATTGGTTAATAGCGACACAGCTCTTATGATGAAGGAATTATACTATTACGTGCCTTGTGAGTATTGGTATGACAAACAGGATAGGCTACGCACCGATATTGAGGGAAGGAATACCCCGATGTATATGTGCGAGTGCCCGACACTGGCAGCATGTATCCAATGGATGATACAGACTCGTGAATATACGTTTCAAACAGAACAAAACGTGGCGGTCTGGCATGTGGTTGTGAGGGCTGGAGATTATGTGTTGTATGACTCCGAAAGTAATGCGGACGCTTTTTGTTGTTTGGAAGAAGCATTGGAAAAAGCGGTACAGGAGTGCATGGAGTTATTGTATTAAAATTAAAAAAAATCAGTCCCCGTGAAGGGGACTTTCCTATAATCTTGCTGAGAGGTGGAATTGCAGACGATCTTTGAGAATCATCTTTGAAGGATGGGCAGAGGTTTATTCGTTATTTGTTATTTTTGTTCTCGGATTTCAGCGCAATTCCATTCCTTCTTAATAGGCGATATACTGTTCCGCTACTGCCTATGTTTAATATTTTCTGTATCTCCCTTACCGGCGTTCCGGATTCATAGAGTTGGATGCAGCTTTTCTGCTTGGCGATGTTGTTTTTGTTGATAAGTGTCTTTCTGCCGAATTTGACACCTTTTTCCTTGGCGATTCTTCTGCCTTCTTGGGTTCTCTCATAGATAAGGTCTCTTTCAAACTGAGCGAAAGCACCGAGAATGTTGTTCATCAGTTGGCCGATTGCGCCTTCCGTACTGATGTTGTCTTGCAGTGAGGTGAATTGGATGCCCCTATTCTTGAAATCTTCCAATAGCGTAAGGATATTCTTCAGCGAACGGCCAAGCCGGTCCAGCTTATATACGACAAGTGTGTCGCCTTCCCGGAGAAAGCTCAGGCAGGCATCCAGTTCCGGGCGGTTTTGTTGACGTCCGGTCATTTTCTCAGAGAAGATTTTCTCGCATCCGGCAGCCTTCAACGCTTCCAGTTGCATATCCAGATGTTGTTCCTTGGTGGAAACACGGGCATATCCTATTTTCATCCTGTTTTCGTATTTAAATGTGTAATGAAGGTTTTAATTCTTCACTTTTTCAAATATGAAGACATTAATTCTTCATATTCCTCACGGCTGTATTGGTTGAACCCCTTTTGCTTCATTGCCAAAAGAAGCCTTTCCAGTTCTCCGATAGTCACTACCTGTTTGCCGATAACGGTAAATTGTTCCCATTCTCCCTTTTCGTTGAGCAGGTATTCCCGGTGTGCAAAACAGTAAAGAGAACCATCGATGTCATTCCGTTTCTGCCATTGACGCAGGTGCTTCAAACTGGTGAAATCACGGGTGACAGTACGTGGAATGGGAACCAATACGTCAATTTCCATCTTGAATTTTATATTCTCTTCCGCTTCTCGCATGGGTGATTAGCTTATTTCATAATACATCAATTATCGTATGGGCAGGAAGTTCCAGTTTGGAGAAAGCAAACATTTTCTTGCCCAAATCCTTTAGCGATGCCCCAATATGATATACTTCCGTATTATCAATGATTAAGAAGCGGTCATGACTACTTTTGTAGGTTCTAGCTTCAATGGGAGGATATTGGTCATTGTGTTTGTTTAAATCAAGTTGGAGCTGTGCGTTTATTTTGTGTATAAATAGTAGCTGATACTCCACTGTTTCGTTTGCTCAACATGAGTAACACGGATTCATCTACATAGTTGTCGATAAGCACAAGTGAGCATTTGGCAGACTTTATTAAATCTGTAGCAAACTTATACGCATCGAATATCTGACCGTCAAAGAATATACCTTCCACCGGAGGCAATGAGGTGCGTACAAAGAAGTCTATCTTTGCATCATGTTCAGCAATGGTTTTCTCTATTTGGAAGAATCTATTGTTCATTCTATATTCCATGTCATTGAGCCGTTGGTTTATAGAATAACCTTTCAATAAATATTCTTTTAAAATTTTATTTGCCCATTGCCTGAATTGCGTACCTCTTACGCTTTTAACTCTGTATCCAACTGAAATTATTACGTCTAGACTAAAGAACTTGACAGGCTTATCGGAATTAGCAATGTGCAAAAAATGCACATTGCTTTTCTCTTCCAATTCCTTTTCCTTAAAAACATTATTTATATGTTTGGTAATAACGGTTCTGTCACGTTGAAAAAGTTCTGCTATCTGCGCTTGTGTGAGCCAAACGGTTTCATCTTCTAAACGTACTTCCAACCTTACAGCTTCATCCGGTTGGTATAGTATGATTTCTCCTTGCTTCTCCATTATATGTTTCGCTTTTATTATATTGTTGCAAATGTACGAAAAAGAAACGTTATAAAGTCTGTTTTTTCCGTAAGTATTACCTTAAAAATTTGTTCCCTTTTTATTTTAATAAAACAGAAACATTCTGCTGTTTTAAAAATCAGTTATCTGTTTGCTATTCATAGTTAGGGTATCAAATAACTAAAATTCAAATGGAAACGCAAATCTATATTTTATGCAGATTTGTTTGTTAGAAGCGGAGAAAAGGACACAAGACATGATAAGAATCATAGGTCGGGGAGCGCCGCACGGCAAGGGGGGCACTAGCCTCCCGACGAGTGCAGCCGTTGGCCGGGTTATCGGTGAAAATGGAAAAAAGTTGGCTTTTCTTTTGGTATTGTTATAACTTTGTCTATATTTGTGTTGTGATAATCAATTTTAAAGTTATAACATTATGGTAACAAACATTATTCAGATTGGAAACAGCAAGGGGATAATACTTCCTTCCGAGATATTGAAACAGTTGCGTTTGTCCTTGAAATCGGCTGTGAGCATTTCTTTGGACGGGAACAATATTGTGATAAAGGCACAACCACGGCAGGGATGGGCGGAAGCTGCCAAACGTGCCCATGAGAATGGGGATGATGAGTTGCTTATCCCTGATGTGTTTGAGGATGAAAAGTTTGAGGATTGGACATGGTAGAACAGTATGGAGTGTATTGGGTAGAGTTAGACCCTACCCGTGGGGGTGAAATGGCAAAGACACGGCCATGTGTTGTTGTAACTCCTTCAGATTTGAATATGTACCTTACAATAGTAGTCATTGCTCCGATAACCTCCACCATAAGGAACTATCCTTACCGGGTTCTGTGTTCTGTAGCCGGGCGTGATGGGGAGATAGCCACGGATCAGATTCGCACGGTGGACAAAAGCCGGCTGAAAAGAAAGATTGGAGATTTGAATTTCAGTGAGATAAAAAGACTGAAGGAAGTGTTTCATCAAATGTTCTGTGAATAATGGAAAGTGTGCAAATAACAGGTTATGTAGCGTATTCAAAAAAGATATTATGAAGCCAACTACTTATATTAATTGGGACGGTCTGAAAGACATTCCATTCTTCTACTGCGATACAAAGGAAGATGAAGAAAACAAGGATTTCGACATCTATTACCAGGGCAAGCTGGTGTTGCATGACTACAACCATTGCGGACACTACCTTTACACTGCTGCGCTGCTGTTCAGTAAAATCAGAAACATTACAGCCGACTGGGTGAACCTGCATAACCTTTGGATTCTGCGTGATTGCGTGCGCGAGAATTACAATCACGGCATAGGAGTGGACGACCTTATTTTCGGAGAGAATTTCGATGGCAAGAACCTCGATACACTCACACCGCTTACCAAGAAACGCTTTGATTATTTGTGTAAGCGGATTAAGGAACTTGACCCATACGCAACAATTTAACACTTCATTGGGCGAAGGCAGGGCTTGCTGCGGATGCCAGACTTTAAATAATCCATTGGATTAATTATCTTTGCACGCTAATTTTCAAATTATAAAGAAATGACTAAATCGGAAATCGTAAAGGAAATATCTGCCAGAACCGGCATCGACGGCAAAGCGGTGCTTGCTGTTTTGGAAGGATTCATGAACGAGGTAAAGACTTCGTTGGGTAAGGAGGAAAATGTCTATCTTCGTGGATTCGGTAGTTTCATAGTGAAGAAGAGAGCGCAAAAGACAGCTCGGAATATCTCTAAGAATACTACTATGATTATTCCGGCTCATAACATACCGGCATTTAAACCGTCTGACGAATTTTTGAAAATGGTAAAACAACAGAACGCATAATAGGTAAACACAATGAAAGATCAGTTACGATTATTGAGAGACTGTATCAATAATGATCGTCCGGCAGTTGTCTTTCAGGGAGACGATTTTTGCGCTCCTGAGATTTTGGAAGCAGCAAAAGAAATTTATCGTAAACATGGTTGTTCCGAAGAATTTCTTTTTGACTGGCAGCTGCTTATCAATGAGGTGAAGGCTTACCAGTTAGAAAGTCCGGCAACTGTCAAATTGCCGAAACTCTCCCCGACAGAAACGGAACTGGTGCGGGAAGAGATGACTAAACGCTAAAAAATATTCTCGTTTAATACGCACCTTTTATTCTTCAGGCAGCGTATTGAACGGGATGGGATTAAAATGTTGGCGAACCTGCTTTTTTCGAAAGTTCCTGCCAATAGTTGAAGTCACTCGGTGAAAGATGCTCTTGCATCCAGTCACGCATACCAATATCGTTTCTTTCGTTCACATATCTCGTAAACGGAATCATTGTCTTACATGCTTCAAATCCAAGCATTCTCATATGGCGTGAAATGTTGGGAGGAAGACCTTCCAACCACTCTTTATAATACATTATCAATCTGTTTTCTTGGATTGGAACCGCTTGTTGGTGGTAAATATAGCTGGCGTTTCCGATTCTAATATCTCTGGCCTTATTTTCCCGTTCTTCTTCAGGTAGCCGACTTAAATATTCAGCTTGTGCTATTCTGCATTTGGAGTTTGGATGTTCCATGGTATTTTATATAATTAAGACTCTTCAATGATACGGTTCATCAAATCACATATTTTTTGGCAGCTATGACGGTCTGCGCAAGCAGGATAGGGGCATTTCTCAAAGGATGCCTGATTATCCGTAACTATGAAACCTCCGGAACGACGTACATAACTTACCGGATGAAAATAAATATCTTCCTTTTTCGGCCTATAAGTACATAGTCTTATAAGGCTGTTCAGCTCTTTGCAAATTTGCTCACATTTTTCTTTGGGATAATGTGGCAAATCACTGAATGCTTCGTAGGGGACAAAGGCAAATGCTTTGTCATCCCACATGACAGGTGTGTAATTCTGTACCATTTGTTATTTGGAATAAGGATGGCTGGCAGATTCCGTATTTCTGTATCAGTTAGGTAATCCGTCACTATTTAAGTGCGCCTGGGCAAACTCCCGGAGGTTCGTTTCGGCAATGCACTTTTCATAAATCTCATCCAATACTTCTTGCATATTTTCTACTTTATTGAATTTTAAGGGGCTGCCGTTTGTTGCGGCTTGCCTTTCCAGTTGTTCGATGATACTGGGAAATATCCCACGCAATAAACCGACGGTAGCTACGGCTGTAGCTGGTTCTACCTCTATTGTAATCTTTTTCTTTTCCATATCGTTGTATTATGTTATCAAAAGTAATAATTATTAGGATATTGGTAAGCATTTCTTCTGAAAAACTTTTTAAAGATATTGTTTTAAGATGACATACTGTGTTTTTGCGTTCACGCAGTATTCTTTCCCACCCTCCCCTTCATCGGAATGACTGTTCTCATTTCCGGTTTACCCGTAGTCATCCGCTATGCGGCTGATTATGGGCAAACCAGAAAAGAGAAGTTCCAAACGTGGGCGGGATTGCAATGGTCATCATCCGGAGCTTC
>NZ_KQ236960.1:0-13630 GCF_001185845.1 Bacteroides sp. 3_1_13 | reverse complement strand
AATGCTTACGCAGATATTTTTCAGACTGATTTTGGATAACGCCTACAACTTATGGGTATGATACTGCGTATTGTCTCAAGTCGCATTGTGGGGTAAGGGGATGTTGTAGGCAGAAGTGGGTGTTTCTGCCTCAATTTATCTGATAATTCAGTAATGAGAGGACGTGTACACGCAAGAAGGACGTTGAAGGGCTTAGTTGCGGATTTGAGGCAGGTAAGAAAATACAAAGAATTAACAGCAACCGAGAAACTGAAATACCGTATCGCAGTGAAAATGACGGCAGCCGACTACTTCCGCCTGCTGACACGATCGCATGAGGCGGGCGTATCACCAAGCGAGTACATGAGGGAATGTTTCCGTAACGGTCATGTGAAAGAACGGCTGTCGGAGGAACATGCCGGATACATCCGCCAACTCTGCGGCATGGCTAACAATCTCAACCAGCTTGCGCGTAAGGCAAACGCCGGAGGCTTCCACGATGAACGGTGGGACTGCAAGGTGGCAGTGGCAAGGATTCATGAACTTATAACCAAGATAGGGATATGATGGCGAAAATCGTAAAAGGAAGCGACTTCAAGGGTGCGGTGGATTACATCATCGACAAGAAGAAGGATACGCAGATAGTAGCAAGCGAAGGCTTGTTTATGGAAAATCTGGAAACTATCGCCATGAGTTTCAATGCCCAGTCACGGATGAACGATAAGGTGACAAAACCTGTCGGACATATCGCGTTGAGTTTTTCCAAAGAGGATGAGTTACGGCTGACGAACCGTATCATGGCAGGCATCGCGCTTGAATATATGGAACGGATGGGAATCAAGAATACGCAGTTCTTCATCGCCCAGCATTTCGACAAGGAGCATCCGCACGTGCATATTGCTTTCAACCGCATAGACAACAACGGCAATACCATATCGGACAGGCACGAGCGTCTGCGCAGTACCCGCATCTGCAAGGAATTGACCTTGAAATACGGCTTGCATATGGCTGGCGGAAAGGACAATGTCAAACGCAACCGCCTGAAAGAGCCAGACAGGACGAAATATGCGCTTTACGACATCATCAAAATGGAAGTCGGCAGATGCGGCAACTGGAACGTGCTTATCGCCAACCTGAAACGGCAGGGAGTGGAAGTACATTTCAAGCATAAGGGGCAGACCAGCGAGGTGCAGGGTGTTGTATTCTCCATGAATGGCTACCATTTCAACGGCTCCAAAGTGGACAGGCGTTTCAGTTATTCCAAGATTGACGCGGCTTTGCAGCACAACAGATGCAGGGAACGTATGGGAATAACAGCCGGAATATATGAAACGGCTACACCAAGCGCACCGTCCGGCACGGCACAAAGCGAGTTGTTCAACGGCTCTTGGGGATTGCTAAAAAGCAGTGGCTCATCTTATAACACTGCTGATGCGGAAGCCAATCAGGAAATGGTGGATATACTTCGCAGAAGGAAGAAAGTTAAGCGCAAGAGAGGTGTTGGGTTCTAATATTCTGTACTAATCCAATTCTCACGACACTTGCGCTCTATATTCATTCGGAGTGTAACCTACCTCTTTCTTGAACAGTCGGGTAAAATGTTGCGGGTACTGAAAACCGAGATTATAGGCGATTTCATTAACGGTGTCGTCTGTAGATGCAAGTTCCGTCTTGGCTATTTCAATAGACTTGTCATGAATGAAATGCAGGGCGGTTGAACCTGTTTCTTTTTTCAATAAATCACTGAAATAGTTGGGCGAGAGGCAGAGCTTGTCTGCACAATACTGTACAGTGGGCAAGCCTATCCGTTTAGCAGCCCCATCATGGAAGTATTCGTCAAGCAACCGCTCAAATCTTGCGAGGATGTCTCGGTTTTGGTTGTCGCGTGTGATGAACTGACGGTCATAGAAACGTGTGCAGTAATCAAGGAACGTCTTGATGCTGTCTGTGATGAGGTTCTTGCTGTGACGGTGTATCGGATGGTTCAATTCATATTGAATCTTGTGGAAGCAATCCATGATGATTTGCCGTTCTTCCACACTAAGGTGCAATGCCTCGTTTGTCTCGTAGGAAAAGAACGAATATTCACGCATTATCCGCCCGAGAGGTGTATTCCGCAGCAGGTCGGGATGGAACATAAGCAGGTAGCCATCTGGTTGGAACTGCATGCCGTCATCTTCCGCACCGAACACCTGTCCGGGCGCGATAAATATCAGTGTGCATAATTATTCCTAAGTCTGTGAAACCGGAACGCATGAAGCAGAATCTCGACATATTAGACTTCACCCTGTCGGCCGACGACATGGCACGGATAAAGACGCTGGATACCGACAAGCCTTTCTTACTCGGCTCGCACGAAGATCCAGAAATCGTAAAATGGTTCATGCAGTACAAAAACGCCTGAACATCAACAACCATATTTCGATAGCCGCTATCGACTATATTAAGAAGTTATTCGTATATGCCTTTATTGTAATCCGTCATGTACTGAGTAAATGTTTTGCCTGTTTGCTGTTTGAAGAAGCGCATGAGATGGCTCGGATCAGAGAAATTGAAATCATCCGCCATTTCACTGACAGTGCGGTTGGAGAATAGCAATTCGTTCTTCAGTTCCTCAAGCAGACGTTGTTTTATCAAATGGGTAGCTGATACTCCGAATTGGGCTTTTACTGAGTTATTGAGTGTGATGCGACTGACATGAAGCATGTCTGCATATTCCTGCACCCGCTGGTGGGTGCGGATATTCTGTTCCAACAAGTCCTTGAACCGAAAAGCGAAATTGTTTTTAGCAATTTCAGCGGGCAAGCAATAGGCGGCAGCGTATGTACGATTGATAATCAGCAAAAGATAATATAGTAAGGAAACAATGATATTGTACGTATCGGACACTGGATTCATCAGCTCATACTTAATCTTTCCGAGCAGCCGCATATATTCCTTCATTTCGTCATGTGTGGCATTGATGTAAGGCGGCGTATCTGTCTGGTAACAATACAAAAGGCGAAAAACGAAGAACTTGTCGGCGATAAAAGTACGCATGAAATCTTCGCGGAATATAAGGAACGTGTAATCCAACGCCGTCTCATCTACATGCCACTCTTGTTGCTGATGGGGTGAAAGCAGGAGAACCATGCCGTCGCGCAGTTCAATCTTGCGGAAGTTCAGTAGCAAATATCCGTTTGCCTTACGGAAAAAGTAGAAGCTGAAGAAGTCTGTCTTAAACCGCTTGTTTTCTGTCAGCACAAGTCCGATGTCCTTGTTTATGGCAGTATTGATGTAAAAATCCACGCCGCAGCGTGTCTTGTTGAACGGTACGCTGACCAGTCGATCAGGGTTGATTATCTCGTCCATATCCTTGTCGTTTTTGCAAAGATAATAATTTCATTTATCAAAATGGCATAATTACCGTTTTTTCAGGCATAGATGTTTCGCCGGATTCTTCCGAACTTTGCACCCGTAATCAATAACAAGACATATAGTCATGAAAAAGACATCTACAGTACAATTGGTGCGCAATGCCACCTTGAAAATCAGGTATGCGGGACACACCATGCTAATTGACCCCGTTTTAGCCGACAAAGGCACTTTGATATCGGCCCTCGGTGTGAATAAAACACCGAGGGTACACCTCACCATTCCTATTCAGGATATTATCGGAGGCGTGGACATGGTGCTCCTGACCCACAATCACATCGACCATTACGAGCCGAGTGTCCCCACACATTTGCCCAAAGAAATTCCTTTCTACGTTCAGCCCCAGGACGCGGACGCCATCAGAAACGACGGATTTACAAATGTGATACCCATCGAAGAAATAAAAACAATAGACGGCATATCCATTTACCGCACGACCGGACATCATGGTTTCGGGCAGATCGGGCAGATGATGGGACCTGTATCAGGTTATGTGCTAAAAGCCGAGGGCTTCCCGACCGTTTATATAATGGGTGACTGCCGATGGGAAGCATGTATCCGAGACACCGTGGAACGGTTCAATCCTGACTATATCGTGGTAAACTCCGGAGGTGCAATCTTTCCCGAATTTTCCAAAACGGACGGTCCTATCATCCCCGACGAGAACGAAGTGATGCAGATACTTGACGAATTGCCTTCGCATATCAAGCTGATAGCCGTACACATGGATGCCATCGACCATTGCCAGACCACCCGTGCAATTCTGCGCAATGAGGCAACGCATCACGAAGCCGACATGAGCCGGCTGATTATCCCGGAGGACGGAGAAACAGTTGTGTTATGAGTGTCTGCATTAAATCCCTGATAAAAAACATGAACATAGTGGTAGGGTGCACTATAGGATGCCCTTACTGCTATGCCCGTAACAACTGCCGCCGTTTCCACATTACCGACGACTTTTCCGTGCCTGAATACATGGAACGAAAACTGCGCATCATCGATACGTCCCGTCCTCATGTGTGGCTCATGACAGGAATGAGCGATTTCTCCGATTGGAAGCCTGAATGGAACGCAGAAATTTTCGAGCGGATCAGCAGCAATCCCCAGCACGCCTATATCTTTCTGACGAAGCGCCCTGACAAAATCAGTTTCTCCTCTGACGACGAGAACGTATGGATGGGCGTGACCGTTACGCGCAGTTCCGAGAAAAGGAGGATTGATGATTTGAAAAAGAATATCAAAGCACGACACTACCATGTCACGTTTGAACCTCTCTTCGATGATATCGGCGAGATTGATTTCGAGGGAATTGACTGGATTGTCATAGGCACAGAGACCGGAAACCGAAAAGGAAAGTCATATTCGCGCCCCGAATGGGTGCTTAGCATTGCAGAACAGGCAAAGGCTCATGGCATACCGGTGTTCATGAAAGAGGATTTGCTGCCGATTATGGGCGACGAAAGAATGATTCAGGAATTGCCGGAACAATTTACCAGACGAATACAATGAATATGGATACAATAAAGGAAATAGATGTAAAGAGTGTAATGACCAAATCCTCTCTGCCGGTGGGAGGATATTCGGTCAACCCTTATGTAGGGTGTCCCCACGCCTGCAGGTATTGCTACGCATCGTTCATGAAACGGTTCACCGGGCACACCGAGCCGTGGGGTACGTTTTTAGATGTAAAAAACTGGAAGCCGATAACGAATCCTCATAAATACGACGGTGAACGTGTTGTAATAGGGTCTGTGACGGACGGTTACAATCCGTATGAAGAAGAATTCCACCGTACCCGAAGGCTGCTCGAAGAGCTGCGAGGAAGCGATGCCGAGATTATGATATGCACAAAGTCCGATCTTGTCCTTCGCGATCTCGACCTGTTGAAGAGTTTTCCCAAAGTGACTGTGTCATGGTCTGTCAATACGCTCGACGAGCAGTTCTGCGCAGATATGGACAACGCCGTAAGCATTGAACGCCGTCTGAAAGCGATGCGTCAGACATACGAGGCAGGTATCCGCACCGTATGCTTCGTCTCGCCCATATTCCCCAGAATAACAGACGTAAAGGCAATAATAGAGGAGGTAAAAGATTATGCTGATTTAATCTGGCTTGAAAACCTGAATTTACGCGGGCAGTTCAAAGGCGGGATAATGACGTATATCCGTGAGAAGTATCCTGACCTCATACCGCTTTACGAGGAAATTTACAATAAAAAAAGGCTTGAATACTGGCAGGCATTGGAGCAGGACATTTCAAATTACGCCAAGGAGCAGGGCTTCCCGTATCGTATAAACGATCTGCCATACGGACGCTCGGAAAAAGGCAAACCTGTCATCGTAAACTACTTCTACCACGAAAAAATACGATTGACAAAATGAGGCTATGCCGGACTGATGCAGAAAAGTTGTAGCGCGGATAAAAGCACCATGTATGTGGATAATATCCGGCAATCTTCCGAGCGTATGCGGGAGATGCTCAACACGCTGCTGGATTTCTTCCGTCTGGACAACGGCAAGGAGCAACCCAACCTTTCCCCTTGCAGGATTTCCGCAATCACGCATATTCTTGAAACGGAGTTCATGCCCATTGCCATGAACAAGGGGCTGACTTTGATAGTGGAGAGCCACACCGATGCGGTGGTTTTGACCGACAAGGAACGTATCCTGCAAATCGGCAACAACTTGTTGTCAAACGCCATCAAGTTCACGGATAACGGTAGTGTATCATTGGCAGCGGATTATGATAACGGTTTGCTGAAACTTATCGTTGAAGATACCGGTACGGGCATGACCGAAGATGAGCAACAACGAGTATTCGGTGCATTTGAACGTCTTTCAAATGCCGCCGCAAAAGACGGCTTCGGATTAGGCTTCCTGCAACCAGCCGTTATCCAACAGCCGGGTTAAATGCGTCCTCCCTATCTCGGCCGTCCCTTGCAGGACGACACAGCGGTCTTTCTCCTGGAGCTTTCTTAATTCCTCCAGTGAAGCCGCCATTTTCTCCGCCATTGTTGCCATAACCGTTTTTATTTAGATTCTGATTATTTTCGTGCAAATACTCGTTTTTAGACACGTGTAAATACTCGTTTTTAATTATGTGCATTTACTCGTATTTGTTGCAAAAATACAATATTTGTTCCGATAATCAGCTACTAATGAAGTCTTTTTTTACTTGTTGTATCGTCGAAACGGCCTTTCCCGTGAGCTTCGCCACGTTCCGGATCGAGTAGCCTTTCTTTAACAAGGCGATCGCCTCCCGGTATTCCTCTTTCCTCTGTTCGGCCGTTTTCCGGCTTCCCGGCTTCCGTCCCAGCCTGCCCCCTTTCTGGATGTACAACTCCCGTCCGCTATTAAGGCGGTCGATGATCCCCTGGCGTTCGATCGCGGCCAGTTCCCCCAACAGGGTAGTGATCAGAGAGGACAAGGGGTTTACCGTCTTGTCCGGCCGTAACGTTTCCAGGTTCAGGTTTTGAATATACACGCATATTTTATGCGTGTGCAGCGTATCGAGTGACTTTAGGATCTCCAGGGTTGAACGCCCCAGGCGTGAGATCTCGGTCAGCAACAACATATCCACCCGGTTCTGCGGATCTGTGCAGTATTCCAGGCAACGGCTTAAAACCGGGCGTTCGATATTGGCCTTTCGTCCGCTTATCTTTTCCTCAAAGACCGCCGTCACCTCGTACCCCCGTCCGGCTGCGAACCTCTCCAGATCGACAACCTGCCGTTCGGTCGATTGCCTGGCCGACTGCGAGCTTACACGTGAATAAATAACCACATTCATCCCTTTTGCTTTTGTTCTTCCTTATCTATTGTTTTAATCACCTTATCCACCTCTTTCAAGGAGGCATTATTTCCGGATCTATCCAAAAAAGAAATTCGCTAATTAACCTATAATTACTATCTTTGCATTGTAATGCTTGGTAAAGCCTCTGTTATCAAAACACGTAACCAAGTCAAGGATATACCCGTTCATCAAGAACGGGTTTTTCTTTTGCGACAGCCCATTCATAAGACAAAGGATATTATAACAGGTCAGTAATCACAGCCGCCGGAATATCCAGCTTTGAGAAAGCGAACATCTTTTTCCCCAGATCCTTTAACGAGGCTCCGATATGGTACACGTCCGTTTCATCAACGATCAGGAAACGGTCGTGACTGTCCCGGTACGTCCTGATGTCGATAGGTGGGTACTGGCTGTTATGCCTGTCAAGATCAAGTTGGAGTTGCTGCGTGATACGCTGGGTGTAAATGGTGGCCGAGACACCGACGCTGCGTTTACTCAACATGAGCAAGACCGTTTCGTCCACATAGTTGTCGATAAGCACGATCGAACGCCTGGCCGACTTTACCAGATCGGTAGCGAACTTGTACGCATCGAAAATCTGGCCGTTATAAAAAATGCCTTCGACCGGGGGCAAGGCAGTACGCACAAAAAAATCTATCTTCTCGGTATGTTGAGCGACAGTCCTTTCAAGTTCTGACAAACGTTTATTAATGGAATACCCTTTTAAAAGATAGTCCTTTAAAACCTTATTCGCCCATTGCCTAAATAAAATACCTCTTTTACTATTGACACGAAACCCAATGGATATGATCGCATCCAAATTGTAATAAGTCAGATTGCGCATCACTTGCCGTTTGCCTTCCTGTCGAACTGTTCGGAAATCCCGAACAGTTGAACTTTCCTCTAATTCTTTCTGATCATATATGTTTTTTATATGCTCGCTTATATTTGCTTTGCTGGATTGAAAAAGATCCACAATTTGCGCCTGTGTCAGCCAAACGGTTTCATCTTCCAGCCTCACTTCCAACTTGACCGCTTCATCCGGCTGGTATAATATGATTTCTCCCTGTTCCATTACTTATTTACCTTTTCTTAATTCATCAAGCCTCTGCATCGCACCGCTGAACTTCTCACTAAACATCATATCATCGGGCAAAACAAACCAGGTGGGAATACCTCTCGACTGTGGATTACCTATACATTCATCTTGCCCGTTCTGTTTGCGGTAATCGTCCCATTCACTATAAGCGATGTTCCAACGAATACCTAATTTATAGGTATTTTCCCATTTAATAATAGCCAGTGAATAGGCCGGATCATCTTTGCCGTCATAAATCACTTCTACAACTTCAACCATCCCTTTAGGGGAATTTATAAACTTCGGATTTTTATACGAATAAGTGCTCATGTCTTTTATTTTTTATTTATAGCACACAAAGATACTCAAAAACAAATATATACATATATACATACGTATGATTAACGTATAAAAACATTTATGGTTATTCTAATCTTTGATTAATTCCGGTACAGAAACAAAACGTACCGAAAGGTGGAAACCGGATTTATTTCGGTACGCTTCCCCGATCGGCACAAAAAACACGCAAAAAACGAAAATACTACTTTTAGTATTTTAGTATATTAGTTTTTGACTATATTTGCGGACATGACAACCATTTAAAAAACTGAATTTATGAGCAAAGCAAAAGTAATCTCCGTATTGAATCACAAAGGGGGAGTAGGAAAGACTACAACCACGATCAACCTGGGCGGCGCGTTACGTCAAAAAGGGTACAAGGTTCTTTTGATCGACCTTGACGGACAAGCCAACCTGACTGAATCGCTGGGCTTCTCTGCGGAGCTTCCCCAAACGATCTACGGTGCGATGAAAGGCGAATACGACCTGCCGATCTACGAGCATAAGGACGGCCTTAGCGTCGTTCCCTCCTGCCTGGATCTCTCGGCCGTTGAAACGGAGTTAATCAACGAGGCCGGGCGGGAACTTATCTTAGCCCACCTTATCAAGGGCCAAAAGGAGAAATTCGATTATATCCTGATCGACTGTCCCCCCTCGCTGTCGCTGCTCACGCTTAACGCACTGACGGCCTCGGATCGGCTGATTATCCCGGTTCAGGCTCAATTCCTGGCAATGCGTGGAATGGCCAAACTTATGCAGGTCGTCCACAAGGTGCAGCAACGTTTGAACTCGGATCTTTCGATAGCCGGGGTTCTGATAACCCAGTACGACGGAAGAAAGAACCTGAACAAGAGCGTTTCGGAACTGGTACAGGAAACATTCCAGGGCAAAGTGTTCAGCACCCATATACGCAACTCCATTGCGCTGGCCGAAGCCCCGACACAAGGGCAGGATATTTTTCACTATGCCCCAAAATCTGCCGGGGCAGAGGACTACGAAAAGGTATGTAACGAACTGCTAACAGAAATAAAGTAACCATATGGCAAAGAAGAACGATTTAAAAAACAGTATGTCGGCCGGACTGACCGGGGGCTTAGACAGCCTGATCCAATCCACGGCCGGGCAAAAAGAGGCTCAAAAGCCGAAGAAAGCGAAAACCGTGCATTGTAATTTTGTCATGGACGAAACCTATCACCAGAACTTAAAGCTGATCGCGATCCGCAAAGGCGATTCGCTAAAATCGGTATTGCAAGAGGCTATATCTGACTACTTGGATAAAAACAGTTCCCTGCTATAACAGCGTATCGGGAATATACAGGGCAAACACGCCACAAAAGAAATTCTCCAGGAAAAAGGTACGCAAAAAGCAACCCTACACATAAATTACAGATGATAAAAGCAATAAAAAACCCGTTGGCAGGGTTAATCTTGCGTATGTTTAACCTGCCAACGGGTACGATATTAATAAACGTTTGGATTAAGGTTGGACGTTTACGTCTTTATCATCAACCCAGCCTGTTGTCTCTGCATCAAACCGGATCGGATTCAACACAGCCTCTCCCTGATCATTATAACCACCACCGAAAATCAATGTGTAGATATATCGCTTGCCCGGTTCCCATGTAGCTCCGAACGGAACATAAATTGTTCCGTAATTATCTGCTGAACCCAACAGATAAGCTCCGGACTGCTGGATTTTGCAGGCAATCTCCAGGTAACATTGCTTCGCATTATCGGCCTCCAACTTGCTTTTGTTGGGTGCGGAAACAGTCCAAGCAGTCAGCGTCTGTGGTATATTCAGCATAGGAGTATCTGTGGAAATATCGGTAGCTGTGGCATTACCATTGACCTCGATGTTTGCGTTTTGCACTACTCCAAATTTGGGTGCATTAACATCATTCACACTCCAACTTCCCATTTCTTCGGCTGTCGCAGGCAATGTGAAGACGCCGCTAAATTTGATGTTATGAATCTTGATCTCCTTGATATTCACCTGCATGTTATCGTATTCGGTCTTTGCTTTGAATACGACCTGTGACAGAATATGTTTGAAATTAAATTTCACTATTCCGTTGTTCATGTCTTTTTCCTGGCCTTTGGCTATGGCATACATCACGTCGTAGTTTGCATGACCCGTGTTGGCTCCATACTCATCGATGCAGGTATAACTTATCTTTTGGACAGTCCCGGAGGCTTCCCACATATAATTCATCATCATGTCTTCACTAACCGTTCCGGGATTGAACGCGTAAAAGTCCAAAGCCCCGGTAGGCCAATAACGAAGGTCGCTCGCATTTTTATAATCCCACTTACCATTATTGTACACGATATTCACTCCGTCATGTCCAAATTCCGTGTCTACCTTTCCCATGAAGGCAGTACCATCCCCCGTAAAAGCGAACACGTCGAAATCGGTGTTCTTCAAGTTGTCGGGGGTAGTAGGGGTAGCCCTCGTTTCCGCCGCATTACTTAACACGTTAAAACCAATCGCATTCCGTGAGGAGGTTTCCACATTCGCAATCTCCTCGTCTGAGCAACCCATCAACAATGTTCCAAAGATTGCCCCAAGCATTACTGTACTTTTTTTCATAAATAAAAATAAATCAAATTGATACATATAATTAATAAACTCATATTACAACACTATATCCATATTCACATCATCCCAATCATCAACGTCCACATCAAATCCCGCACCGTCACTTCCCGGCTCGGATGGCACCTCATAATCAAAATTCAACACCAGATGCACATCACCGACATGCCCCGCTACCGGGACATCATGCACTTGGCCGCTCACGTCCTGTTCCAATACAGACATGCTGCCGGAACGGTTCTTGAGATACAGCCGGAAAACATTGTGCTCTCCTTCAAGTGCGGAATGTCCAAACGTATAGAATCCGCCTATAATCTGATTCCGCGAAACCATTCCATCAAAGAGCAGGCTCTCCGAAAGACCGGCGGGCAAACTGTCGCCGGACATGTTAAGCGAGCCGGACATGCCGGAAAGAGCGGCCCGCAAATCCGCCACCCTATCCAGTCCCCGAAGACCGTTCACCTCATACGTGTAGTGACATACCATGTTTACGGGAGTTAGCCGTACTATCTCCGCGCTTCCTCCCGGAATGTCCTTGAGGATAACTCTGTCTATATGGTCGCCACACAGCCAGGGTGGGGTGACGGCCATTGTCCGGTTATCCGGCGACCGAACATCACGCGTATCGGCAGTAAAAAGCGTGTAACTGCCGTTTTCTTTCCAAACCATCCCGTCGGTATCGTAGTTGAAGCAAATTACCCGGTAATCATTCTCGGGGAGCTCCACTTCCCCATCCTCTCCTCCGGGGAAATCAAATATCCACGTGTTGCTTTCATCATCGGTCGGATAAAATACGACCCTCATGCCTTCAGGCTTGTCATGATTGGAAATCTTGGTCCAGTCGAATATTACCCGCACCGTGGCAAAGTGCGGATGATCGTAACATAAATCCTTATGCTCACAAGCCGTCAGTCCTATCCATAAAAATATGAACACCAGACTAAAGCGTATCCGTATCACTGCCTGCCTCCTTTCTTCCGGCTATAATTCCCCCGCCCGATCAACCACACCAAAGAGATACCCGCCTTGGTCGGGCCGAACCAGCGGCGGTTTTTAGTGGTCTGCCATACATAGTGACCGTCCAAAGGGATGTACTCCTTGTACGATCCTCCAAGGTAGCCGATTCCCAACGTGAAATCCACATTGAACCGATGTCCCACAGGTAACGAGTAGCCGTAAGCCACGCCTCCCCCGTAACTCCATTTATCCCCCAAGTAACCTTTCCCACCCAATTCGAAATCATAGGTGACGATCTGCCCGTACAATCCGACATGATGCCCGGAAAACGGTTTTTCCACCGCTCTCCGACCGAACCAGCGGCGCAACTCCACATCTCCCCCATAGATACGCCAATAATTATGCTTCCGATCACTTTTCCACCAGGCATACATCCAATTCCCGGCCACAGACCAGTTCTTCCCCAAACAGAACTCAACCCCGATGTCAGGTATCAAAACAGCGTCATAAAGCAAGTTTGTTTTCACCGCCATGCAAAACGGCCGTTTCTTTACCGGAGCTATGACGGTAACGGTATCACGGATGCACAACGTATCACGTGTATGTATATATACCGTATCTCTGACGGGATTTATCGGATCACTATCATAGCATATTTTCACCATCGACGAACGAAGTTTCGGAAAATGGAATTTATACAAATATGAGTATGGCCTCCCCCCTTTCAGTCTTTTCAGTTCTCCCCCCCAATAAGGGCTGTCCTGGTTTTCCAAACGTACGATCTTCTCCAACAAACGAAGGACATCCTCCCTCTCCGGAACATTCACATCCGCTCTCACCATCGTTATAAGTCCGTTCCAGTCGCTTCCCGAAAAATGAAAATCCCTCTCCAATACCGGAATCTTTATATAAGGTGATATATACCGCCACAAAACCTCTGCTCGTTTTTCAGACAGCCTTCCATTCAACAGCCCCCCTCCTTCCGGGGAAGCTCCTCCTATTATTTGAATTTTCCTGATAAGACGGACGGAGTCGTTCAATGCGGAACAGATTTTAGCAAACCGCTCCATCTCGTTCCCATTGTCAAGTAAACATGTATCTATATTTACCTTTCCTTGATGAAAATAGATCCTTACCGAATCACGCTTCTCCTGAGCGGATATTTCTCCGCTTATACTCAACACGAGCACGAACAATACACATTTAATATAAAAAAACATCTTTTCGTCATTTAATCATTTGTTAATATGACAATCCAAACCCAGGCTTTTACACCCCCTGAATTTCAACCGCTAAAGATATGCACTTATAAACCAACCTCCAAAGCAAAAAACAAGTATTTTAAACTTATAAATACTTAAAAAGACAACCACACAACAGCTACAACACTTACCACAGCAGCCAATCACGCTTACAGAACAATTAAAAACACTTAACATCATAAAGAAAAGCACTTAAACATACAAAAAAAAAAAAAA
>NZ_KQ236959.1:0-21965 GCF_001185845.1 Bacteroides sp. 3_1_13 | reverse complement strand
CCAGCCATAACAAGGAGATTCAAGCGATACTGAAGAAGTATATGAGCATCTGATTCTACTTTCGGAAAAATATATACGCCTGTTCGACTGCATCCGTCGGGCAGGCGTTATTTTTGCACACCGTTTTAGTGAAGGCCGGCATTGAACCGGGACACTTTTACACAACTGCGGAAAAATCCCTTTGCCTATTATCCTGGACAATATGTTAAAGAATTCAAACCTCTACTTGTTTCCACCTCAAAATTTTTTCCGAAAGTAAGAATACGGTAACAAAATCATTTCTTCGTTTTATTTAGGTTTTTAGGGATTTAAGTATTTGTGGGACACTTTTACACAACTAATAAGGGAGGTTTTCCGTATAATCAACTATATTATTGCAAGTTAGCACTTACTGGCATCTTCTCGTAACCGGGACACTTCTGCACAACTAACCGACTATTCGGGACACTTCTGCACAACTGAACAGGAAAGTCGGGATACTTTTACACAACTAGAATCTGCATTCGGGACACTTTTACACAACTAAATCAGGAATCCGGGACACTTCTGCACAACTAAACCGGCCATTCGGGACACTTTTACACAACTGGGGGATCGGAAACAGCCGTAGTCGGGACACTTTTACACAACTAAATCAAGAAACAGCACGAAAAAAATGCTTTGGAATCTTCATTTATAGGGAGTTAGATTCACTATCTCCGTAAAAAAACGTATCTTTGCATCAGTAAACAACAAGTGTCCGCCTATGAAGGAAAGTAATACACAAAAAGAGTTGAGCAGAGTCCCCAGGACTCTCAGCGAGTCTTCCAACACGAAAGTATTGGAAGTTCTATTTGATGCAGGCGGCACTGTCATGTCTGACATTATCATTTACGTGGCATCTTCACAAATGAAAGATCTGTTCGGCGACTGCTGGTTCTCCATCAACGATTTTTGTGAGGTCATGGGGTATGAACGAACCAAGTTGCAACGAAAACTGACCGAGAAGCAGCTTGATTTCCTGTTCAGCAACCAACGTCCGGTATATATCACCGAACAGAACGGCCAAAAGATAGAGCATCCGATAGAGAACACCTTTGAAGCGGCGTTATACCGTTTAGGGACATCCAACCTCAGTGTAGCATACGCCATGAACGGCAAGACGCAATATAAGTTCATTCAAATACTGGACCGCTTTGAGATAAAGGATAACTTCGGCACGAAAAAGCGCACCAAGCGGAATTACAACGTGCATCTGAGCAAAGATCTGATGAATACTTTGCTTACCGAATACAATCTGCTGGAACTGAAAGACTACCGTAACCTGCCCAACCGCAAAGGCTACCGCAAGTTTTATCTGAACCTGGCGAAAATGATTTACCTGATCAAGTATAAGATTGACCAAGGACAAGCACCTTATTTCACCGTTACGGTTGACCAACTTGCCAAGGAATTTGATGTAACGGTAAAGGACAACCATGACCGGAAGAAGAAGGTGACCAGCATCTTAAACGGTATCAACAAAAAGCTGGAGAGAACCAAATTCCAATACCAGTACATCAAAGGAAAAGGGGAGAAGTGGCCCTACACCGTACAGTTTTTCTTTGACCAGGAAACATTGGAATATTTCGACGAAAAGATAAAGGCGATACTGACCTCGCAATATCACGATGCGCTTAAATCATGCTTCTTGTTAAACAAGAAAGGCATTCCCGTGAGCAGACATTATCAATATAAGGATTTCTTTAAATTGGGAACCGGCGAATATTATCATGAATTTACCGCATGGCTTTATTCTGAAGAGGACAAGGAGATTAAGGAGAACATCTACCGGGATATCTATATAAAGGTAGTAGGCATTCGTCCAGAAGACCTTGCCGTCAACTTAAATCCCTAAAAGTTGGAACAAAAACCATAAAATAGTATCTTTGCAGCGGATTGTCAGAAAATTGGCAGCCCGCTTTTTACATACGTCCGTCTGTCTAACAAAAGAGTGGCATCTATCGTTAAGGAATTAACAACAACAGGCGCATGCCTGTACCAGTATGAAACTGGTACGGGGCGTGCCTTTGTTGTTGGAACGCCACGTCCATGTTAGAGGGTACGTTTCCGTACCCTTATATAAACATAAAACAAATTCAATGGTTCAAACAATTGCCACCCTGATAGATGAGACGCTCATGGTAATGGGCGCCCATCTTCACGTGCGGATGACAGACGAAGAAAAGGCGTATCTTGATGCTCATTTCGAGCTTATCCATATCAAAAAGGGAGAACACCTCGTCACCAGGGGCGAGGAAGTATGCTACCTCTATTATCTGGAATCCGGCATCGTCCGGTTATGGTTTCCGGACAAAGAGAATAGAGAGATTTCAGCACGGTTTATCCAAGCCAAAGAGTTCATCAATTTTTTCCTTTCACATGAAGAACACCATGCCCACTACAATATCAAGGCATTGGAGCCATGCAAGATCTGGAGATTGCCCAAAAAAGATCTTCATCAGCTATATGAGTTATCCATCAATTTCAACAAGCTGGCCAGAATACATTTGGTAAGATCCATCAACCGCAAAATAATAAGGGAAGAGGAGTTTTACACACTGGATGCCGAAGCGCGTTACAAAGCGCTTTTGGCCAATGAAAAATGGCTGTTACGTTCAATACCCTTAAAAGACATAGCAAGTTATATCGGCATCACGCCACAAGCATTGAGCAACATCCGAAAGCGCATATAAACCAAACCCTATAAGCCGGGCAGGACAGTTTTACACAACTAATCCTATCCGGCTTTTTTCTGTAGAATTATTCCACACCTGCCGGTTTACGGCACATGTATTTTTTAATGCACATTAAATAAACACGAAAGGCCCTTTAAAAGCCCTTCATAAAATTTGTCCTCCCGTATATAATCTATATGTTTGGAGCGAAAACAACGCGATAAGCACCTTGATTCGGTTCTGCCGACAGGAATCCGCGTAAATTGGAAACACCGTATGAGACAAATAGAAAAATATATAACATTAATAACCTAAAGAGTAATTCCCATGGAACACATCAGACTGACTGCTATCAGCCTTAGCCTGCTGTTATGCACCGTAAGCGCTTTTGCGCAACGCCATTATGAGAACATCCCGGCACTTGAATTGAACTACGGCACTAACCTGTTCGGCAATGCAGGCAACTATTACAACCTGTCCTTTTCCAGATACATCAACCGGACAAGCTATTGGAAAGCCGGGTTTAGCTATTTTGAGAAACCTTACGAATATACAGCCAACCTACCGCAAGTCTCTACCTTGAACCCGGAAGAAACGATTCCCGAAACGATACATGACAAGGGTAAGGACTTTTTTGTGGACGGCGGTTATTACAGAACCCTGGCCTGCAACCTGAAATCCGTTTACTGGGGCATCGGCCTGGGAGGATTCATCGGTACAGAATACGTCCGCCACCCCGATAAGGAATACAACTTCATCATCGGCCCGAAACTGGAAACGGAACTGGAAGTATTCATCCTGCCCCGAACGGCATTGCTTGCCCGCATACAACAACATTGGAATCCCCTATCCATTGACAAGTGGAACACTGTCTGGAACGTAGGAATAAAGATACTGCTCTACTAACCGACAAATCATATCACCATGCTTATTATCATATTGTTAGCCGATACAAATGTATCCGGCCTGATCTCCTTATACCGTGAAATAGGCGCCATGCTGATAGGGGTAGGCTTTCTATGTGCCGGATTAGCGGTACTTAAAAAGCTGATAAGCAACCACGAGCGCACCAAAGAGGCCATCATCACCTATATCACGGCATTGGTCACTTGGCTCATTATCTGGCAACTCTTATGAACGTAGTGGATTTGATACTGGTTGCCATACTCGCCTGTGTCACGCTTCACTTTTACTTTCGGAAAAAGAAGAAAGCACTTTCTTCCGGAAAGGAGAAAGAGAAGCCGATAAGGGAGGCGGTGCGCAAGGAAGGGCAGGAGAGAGCCTGTCCGGTCATCTGCGTGGTATTTCAGCCTGAGCTGGAAGAAGAGGAATTGGCTGCCGAGATAGCCGATATGTACCTGCATGGAAGAGCCTACTACTACTCAGGCAAACCACTGCCGGAACAGCCGAAAGAAGAGCCCATATCCATCAAGTATAAGGATGTGCAATGGGAGAGACTGAAAACGATTCATGTTTAATTAAAAAATAGGAACAAAATGAAAGCAATCGAAAATGTAAGAGAAAAAGCGAACCAAGTCATTAACCGCTATGGAAAGGTTATCTTCACCTTTCTCATATTCTTCACGCTGTTGGGAACGGCACAAGTGGCGGAGGCACAAAGCGGCCTGAAGATTAACAGCCTATCCGAAGTGACAGACAAAGCCAAAGAGGGTGCGGACACCATTCTGGACGTAGCCAAATACATTTTGGCGGCGGTACTCGGCATCGCTCTGGTCTTTGTCATCTATTCGCTTGCCACGAACAATCCCCATGCCAAGGAATACCTGCTCGGCTGGATCATCGCCGTGGTAGTCATCATGGTAGCCTTCCTGATTATCTAAAAACGAAGAGCCATGAGAACCATGCGTAAAATCAACAAGCCGATCAAGTTCTTCGGTCTGTCATCGGGACAGTTCGCCATCTTCATGCTGCTGACGGCCATCATCATCATCGTGAGCATATTCAAGCAGCTGCACCCGATACTCATCATCGGAATCATTTCCGCCATTCTGTTTCTATCCGGTCTGCTGTTCCAAACCTTGAAAAAGGAACACAAGGCCGGTAACCCGGACTACCTGACCGGCCTCCGGATCAAGAACGCCACCCCCCGGCAGATAACGGACAAACGGCAGATTTTCAAATTCATCCTAAAACAGCAACCATGATAGGAATCATCATACTCATATCCCTGCTAATCTGTGCGCTGTGCCTGCTGATTGCTCTGCTGTATATCCGGCAGACAGAGATAGAGGTGAAGGACAAATCCGTGGATCTGGAAAGTGTCTTGCCTATCCAGACCATCACGGAGAACGCCGTCATCAACGGGAACGGTGACATCACCGTCGGCTACCGGCTGCTTCTGCCCGAAGTGTTCACCTTGTCGGAAAGCGAGGCGCAATACATCCATGAGCGGTTGGAGGCTCTTTTGAAGCTGCTTCCGGCAGGCACGGTCATCCATCAGCAGAATTTCTACTATACGGGGCGATACCATCATGCAGAATACTCTTCCAATGCCCTGATAGCGGAGAACAACCGTCATTTCAACGGCAAGGAGATACTGAACAGTTACACCAACCTGTATGTGACGTTCACGAACGGCAGCCGAAACGGTAAGATACGCAAAAGCGCATCGGGCACCTCGCTGATGCGAAAGCTGCACTACCCGTTCAAGCAACCTTATAAGGAATATCAGCAACGGCTGACAGAAATGGAAGCCTTTCTGATGAACTTTGAGAACGGTTTGTCGTCCATCCAGCAGTTTGAGATACGCAAGATGGATGATACGGAACTGAACAACGCCATCTACGACTACGTCAACCTCTCTTACGAGACACCGGAAAACGATGCCACGCAGAAGAGCGTCAACCCTATGGCTGTCAGTGAAAGCGGAAGCATGAAAATAGGGCAGCAGCACGTTTCCATCCTTTCGCTGACCAACGAAGGCGAGCATCTTCAGGAACTGGCCGTGCCGCACACCGGCAAGTCGAAGGCATACGGGGGAAACATAGAGATACCGGACAGCATACGGAGCAAATGCTCGATGCTGTACCCCGTAGGACTTGGCCTGCCGTTCAACCACATCGTAAACATCGTGATAGAGATAACCGATCCAGATGCCACCGTAACGGCCATCGGTGCGGAGAAAGACGCGCTGAACTACATCACCAACTTCTACCCTCCGGCGGCAGAGAAGCAACGCGAGCAGGCAGCCTTCTGCGATGAGATTACCCAGTTCGACTACCAGACCGCCTATACCGCCTTCAATGTCGTGCTGAACGATACAGACCGCACCTCGCTCATGCGGAAAACCGCACTGGTACAGCAAGGCTTCAGCTTTATGAACCAAAGTTCGTGCTATGTGGAGAACGCCGAGCTGTGCAACCTGTTCTTCTGCAACATACCCGGCAATGCCAGGGCCAATTACCGGGGCTTCGTCAACACGACCAAGCAGGCCATCTGCTATCTGCAAAAAGAGGGGATGTACCTTTCGGACGAGAAAGGGCATATCTACCATGACCGTTTCGGTACTCCCGCCAAGATAAACCTCTGGGATTATCCGGCGCTGAACAACAAGAACCGCATCGTTATCGGCCCGTCCGGTTCCGGTAAATCTTTCTGGCTGAACAATTACATCCTGCAAAGCTATGAGCTGGGCCGGGATGTGATGATCATTGACATCGGCGGCTCTTACCGCTCGATGATAGCCTTGAACCGGGGCAAATACTTCGACTCTACCGAGCAGAAGAAATTTGCGTTCAACCCCTTCTTGTGTGACCGTGACAAGAACGGCAAATACCTGTACATCGACACCACGGATGCCGAGTCTGCCGATGACCAGATAAAGACCATCGTCGCCATTATCAGCTACATTTGGAAGGTACGTGAACCCATGCTGCCTGCCGAAAACGCCATTCTCAGGAAATCCGTCATCGGATTTTACGACTATGTGAACAATTCTTCAATAGGAGAGAAGCATGAGCGTATCTTCCCGACGCTGATAACTTACCGGGCTTATCTGAAGGAAGTGTTCAGCAAACGGATGACCGAGTTTGAGAAACAGAAATTCGAGATAGAGGAGCTGTTGCTTTTACTGGAACCCTATACGGACGGAGAGCTGTCATTCCTGCTGAACGCTACCGAGAACGTGGATATCGTGCATGACCGGCTGATAGCCTTCGATATGGAAGATGCCTCTAAGAAAGAGTACTTTCCACTCGTTGCCATCATCACCCTGCAAATGATCGTGGATAAAATCAAGAAACGCCAGGGGTTTGCCAAAGAGCTAATCATCGACGAAGCACTCGACTTCCTGCAAGACGAGAAATTCGGAGACTTCATCGCCTACCTGTACCGAACCTTCCGTAAAAAGGAGGGAAGCATCACGCTGGCCGCACAGAACATCCTGTTTTTGAAAAACATGCCGTCCAGTATCAAGGACTCCATCATCATCAACTGCGCGACCAAGATTATCCTCGACCATTCAGAACACCGGCAGAACCTGCCGGAAGTGAAAGCCGTGCTTTCCATCACGGACGAAGAGGCCTATATGATCGAGTCGTTGCAGCGCACGGAACGCTGGAGAGAGTTTTTCATCAAGATGTCGAACGATGCCTTCATCTTCCGCAACGAGGTGTCCGACTTCGCCGCCGTAGCCTTCGATTCGCGCCAGGCGACAGTAGTACGACTGAAGCAGTTGTTCAACGAAAGCGGCTCGACCTATACGGCCATCAACCGCTATCTGGAGGAAAGGAGGAAAAAGTATGGATGACGCCACCCAAGGGCTGACCGCCCTTCTAGGCTGGTCAACCGACTTCAACGGCAGCGCATACAATCTTGCCGGAAGCATTGCCGCCGCACTTTTGGGCGTTGCGCTCATTTTCGTGGTATGGGCACTCGCCACGAAAAAGGAAAATGCCAAGAGCTATCTGACAGCCTGGCTGGTATGTGTCATATTCACCCTATTATTCATCACCAACAAATAACCGTCATGAAAAGAATCATTCTCATACTCGGACTTGCCGCCTCGATAGGGCTGATGGGAACCGGCAGTGTTCATGCCCAGTTCGTCGTGCATGATCCCGGCCACACCCTGCTGAACTCAACGGAATGGATCGCCAATGTCAAGAAATGGGTTACACAAATCAATGAAATGATCGATGCCCAGGAACTGCGGCTCGGCCTGCAAAAGATCGACCAGTTGAAGGAACTCAAATCATTGAAAGAGCTTGCCGACCTGCTGGACGACGTAGCCTGCCTGAGCAGCGACTACAGCTTTTACCTGAACGTAGGATCGAATTACCACTGCCTGAAATTTCTCAACTTTCAGCGTGTGACCGTCAATCTGAGCCTGAGTACCGACCTGCTGTTCAAGGTGGCCACCGTGACCAGTTACTTCTCGATGAACTCGGAAGGGCGCATGTCCTTTATCGAGCAGGTGAAGGAATCGGTGGAAAAAGCCGCCGAAGAGATGCGTGAGTTTAACGAATCCGTGCGTTCCACGGTCATTTACAAATCCATGAAGGGGCATAACCGGAAGACCTATTACCAGGGACGGTTGGCCGCTTTCACACGACACACCAATTAAAGCGTTATGAATCAAGATAATTTTCTCTGGGGACTTCAGATCACGGACGGTCTGACGATGGAACTCGTTTCGCAAATGACAGTCATCGCCTTCGGTGTTGGTGTCATCTGCTTTATCTGCAACCTAGCATACAACTATCTCTATCACGGAGCCAGCCAGCTGTTAAGCCCGAATGAGGACAAATTTCCCGACATGATGGAAATCGCCCGTTGCCTGGTACTGTTCTTCTGCCTAAGCATATACACCCCCATCGCCCAAACCATCGTAGGCACGATGGAAGTAATCAACGAAGCCACCTCGCTGACCTCCGAGCGTGCGCAGGAATTTGCCCAGTTCATGGCACAATCAGCCATCGAACAAGGAGAGATGATTGCCGAATACGACAAACACAGCCTCCAGTCGGAGGTAGCAGCCGGAGAAGACAGCACCGGCGCCATGCAGCACGAACTGGATAAAAAGATGGAAGAGGACGAAATGACCGGTGTACGCTCCAGCGTGGAGAAGATTGTGCAGCTGCTCAACCCCGCCAACCTCGCCACCCTTGTGCTTCATGGCATTTCCGCCCTATTGGTAGGAATCATACAAGTAGTCATCTTGGGTATCGGCGTGGTCATTGTCAAGCTACTGGTCATTCTCGGCCCGTTTGTCTTTGCCGTAAGCATGTTGCCGGTCTTTCAGAAACAGTTGAGTATCTGGTTCGGTACGCTCTGCTCCGCCTGTATGGTATTCACCGTCATCAATATTCTGAACCAAATCATATGGCAGACCTTCAAGGCCATCTATACGGAAAGTGCCGACATGGTGGACGCAGCTACGCAGCAGATACAATATTTAGGAATGGATCTCGCCCTGATTGGTGCTTATTGCAGCTGTTTCTGGCTATCCTCCAAAATCGTAGGACACAGCGATGCCGGGAAAATCATTTCGAAAACCGTGTCAATCGTCACCACGGCGGCCACCATCGCCCTGATGGGAGGCGCAGCGGCAGGCGGCAAGCTGACCAACGTAGGCGGTGCCGCCTCTATCGGGGCAAGTTTCATAAACGACAACAATAAAAAATAGAACTATGAATCTGATGAAATTCAAAGGAGCAGATGATGCGGTCAAGCTGACTATCCGGCTTTCAGCCGGGTACTGCATCATTCTGACTATCGCTTTTGCCAGCAGTATCATCTTCCTTATCAACAAAATAGAAAAAGCATACGGCCAGGCTCTCGTCATCGACAGGCAGGGAGAAGTCTATGAGGCAAGCAGCCTGTCTGCCAGCGATATGCGGCAATACGAATACATGAACCATGTAAAGACCTTCGTAACCCACTGGTATGCCTTTGACGAGAGCAGCTACGAGAAGAACATTTCGCTTGCGCTCAACCTCATAGGCAACAAGGGGAAGGAGCTGTTGAACGAGTACAACGATGTGAATATGCTGAACTCACTCATACAAAAGAATATCCGTTACGGGGTACGCATCAAGGATGTAGAGATTAACACACAAACGATACCCGTTTCCGGAAAGATAATCTTCACGCAGACCGGGTACCGGGCACGGGGAAGCATCTCACGTAATATCGAAGCGGAGTTCACCATCTATGATATGCTGTCCCGCAGCGAGGAAAATGCGCACGGAGCCAAGATAGAAGATTGGATTGTCCGCTATTCCGAACCCGTGGAAAGCAACGGCACCAACACATCGCAGGCAGCTTCTCCGGGCAAGAATGAAAACCAGTCAGAAACCTCTAAACCAACCGACCATGGAACCGAATAAACTTATCAAAGACAAGAACAAGCTGTTGATGGCCATCCCGGTAATCCTGGGCATCCTCTTCCTTTATGTATTCTTCATCCGTGAGGACGGGAACGTGCCGTCAGGGAGTGACAGACAGGCCGCCTCGCAAGCCTTTTTGGAACCACAGTCGGAAATGGCCGACAAGGTGAACGACAAGATGGAAGCCTATAAGCAGGACAAACTGGAAGAGCAGGAGAAGGCACGCATCCTGAAAGAGTCTCAGGTCAAAGGATCTGATTTTTACTTCGAGCTGCAAAACCAGCAGGAGCGGTATGACCGTGCCACACTGGAGCGCATCCGCCGTATGCAGAACGATCCGTACAGCGAAGTCATGGCAGAATACGGAGGTGGCCGGAACGGACGCTTCTCTCATCAGCTGGAAAGCCAACTGGACGGACTGGAGGACGAGCAGGCGCTCAACGAGATTATCCGGGAAGCCAAGAAGAACTCACGCATCCGCAAGGAACTGGAAGAATCCGACAAATACCGCAAGCGCATGTATGAACGGATTGTCAATTATGACCAAGAGGGAAAAACGGAGAAAGCCGCTGCCAACCCTTCCGGCCATCCATCCGCCGACAGCCTGATGCAAAAAGGCCCGATCTACCATGCCGAAAACGGCAAGCGGGTACGCCGCCAACCGACCTCCGCACCGGGAAACAGCAACCTCTTCAGGGCTTGCATCCACGGCGACCAGACCGTAGTCACGGGCAGTACGGTACGGATGCGGTTGCTTCAGGACGTAACCCTATCCGGCATGAAGATACCGGCCAACACGCTGTTTTACGGTATCGCCACTTTGGGAGCCAACCGCCTCGATGTGGTAGTCAGCAACCTGAAGGTAGGAGACAACCTCAATCCCGTATCGGTGGTTGTCTTCGACAATGATGCCATGGAAGGTTTGAACCTGCCCAATAACCTGAAAGCCAGTGCAGCCAAGCGTATGGAACAAGGTCTTGTA
Organism: Bacteroides sp. 3_1_13; assembly: GCF_001185845.1. NCBI lineage: Bacteria > Pseudomonadati > Bacteroidota > Bacteroidia > Bacteroidales > Bacteroidaceae > Bacteroides > Bacteroides sp. 3_1_13. The sequence goes on along the minus strand of NZ_KQ236959.1, from coordinate 10,938 downwards.
CAGAACATTGACATGCCGCTCTCTTCCATCGGCACGATGGCCAGCGAAGTGACCAGCGTAGTCAACGCCACCACCCAGGTAGCCAAGCAAATCTTGAACATGAGCCTCTCACAAGTGAAGGTACATCTCAAGTCCAACTACGAAATGTATATCCAAGAAGAGAGTCAGGAATCGAAGTTGCGTAGGCAAGCCGTGCAAGCGGAGTTACAGAAGCTCTATGAGCAAATGGAACAAGAGAAAACGAACAAGAAAAATCATCCCCTTCAAACATTGATAGACAAATTATGATAGACATTCTCAATTACCTGCTTGCGCTGTCAGCGGTCTTTTTCGGCTATCGGATCTACGTATCACGCCGGAACGGACGAGCCTTTAAAGAAATCCGTCCGCTGACCGTTTCTTTCGGCATTACCCTGCTTCTTCTATGGGGCATTACCGTATTCACCGCCTTTTTTTCAAGAACCGTTTAACATATCGACAACATGAAGAAATATATTTATCTACTGTTTTACTGCTTTGTGTGCAGTCTGCCGCTCTTCGCTCAGGAAAACGGCACTCCCCGGAAACAAGCCATCAGCCAAAAAGACATCTTTATCTCTTTCGACTGTGTGAAACACCTGGTATTTCCTGTGCAAGTATCTGATATCGCCATCGGCGAACAGGAGCTTGTCATGGCCAGCCGGGTAGAAGAGGCGCCCCATATCGTCAGGCTCTCGGCGCAAGCGGAAGGATTCACCGAAGAGACCAACCTGACCGTAGTCTGCATCGACGGAAGCGTTTACACCTATCACATCCGCTACCTTCCCGAAGGCGGCACGGATTCGTACCCGAACATTTACGAGGACAACGGGAAATGGCAGCACCATGACTATCAGGCAGAAGTCAGCGACCTCCATCTGGCCGAGTTCTTCTTTCCGGAGGACATCGCTTACGGAACGCCCGGCAACGAGGTGTCCTTCACTCTGGCCGCCTACAACAACCAGTTGAAAGTATCAACCGCCAAAGATGCCGTGGCATATTCCAACCTGTTTGTGGTGGATAAGGCCATGAACACTTACCACATCACCATCAAACGGGGCAATACCTCCGTATTCACCTACAATTTTGATGACCAGCGCAAATATACCGCCCATGTGGATGTGAACAGCGAGGAAATGGAAAGATGCATCCAAGAGCTGCGCACCAAGAAGCGCAACATCTACAGCCTGGGGGTCATCGAGAACAAGTTTGAGTTGTCAATGGCCAATCTGTATGTGCATGAGGACTTCATGTTTTTCATCTTTGACCTGAAAAACAAATCATACATCGACTACGACATCGAGTTTGTCAAATGTTTCCAGCGTGACCAAAAGAAGAGCAAGAACGCCATCCAGCAAGAAACGACCATCGAACCTATCTATCAGAAAGATTTTGATACGAAAATCAAGGGCAAGAGCCGGAACCGGCTGATACTTGGTTTCGACAAATTCACGATACCCGATGATAAGGTATTCGAGATCGAGATTTACGAGCGAAACGGCGGGCGGCACATCAAGCTGGCCGTGTTGAACGAATACATCCTTTCCGCAGAACCCTTATACAAGCCACAGCCATGAAACTGAGAGAAGCATTAGACACCTATATGTTCGACAACGTGGGACAGTTCGGCGGCATCGCCGAATCACTGGGCTATCAGACCGAATACCGGGACGGATATTTCCGGTTCCGCAAAGACGGGGAAGAGCTGAGCATGAGCGTAAGCGAAATCAGGGAAAAAGCCGGAGCAAAGTACGATGAAAGCCTTCGTGACCAATCAAAAGAACGTGTATCCGCCCTTTTTGACAAGGAACGTGCCAATGATCCTAAATATGTCGCCGAGCTGGAGAAGGATGGCATCAGCATCAAGCGGTGGGAGAACCTGAAGGGACATGACAAGGACGGCTTTACCGTCATCGACCATCGCCTGAAGGTATGCTACACCGGACAGTCGCTCTATGAATACGCCTACAAGCAAGGGAACATCCTCGACGGGAAAGGCACCAAGCTGGAAAAGGGTGTCATGTCTGATTTGATGGAGATACACGGCAAACCGGGGAAGCTCCGTTTCAACGATGACGGAATCTCCGTATTCTACCGCAAAGAGGCGTTGGTTATCCCGGACAAGGTGCTGGGAAAGAAGTTGGGCAAGAAAGAGAAAGAACAGCTGCTTGCCGGTGACATCGTACCCATCACCGTAAATAAGAAGGACATCCTGCTGCAAGTTGACCGGGATCTGAACTCCGTCATCCTGCGCACCAACCAGGAAATCAAGATTCCCGACATCATCGGGCAGACCAGCGAATATGGCGGCTACAAGTTAACCAAAGCCGACAAATACCTGCTCGCCAACGGCCATGCACTGGAGAACAAGCTGCTGCACAGTCCGGAAGGCTACTTCATTGCCGACATCCAACTGACGGATGACAGGAAAGGAGTCATGATACAGAACATACAGAGTATCACTCCCGGCAAGGCACAAGAGCTGATCAAGGCCATGACCCCCAAACTGGAAGCCCATGCGGCCAACATAGAAGCTGCAAAAGAGCAAAAACACGAAGAGGGGCGCAATATGGAAGCCGAGTTTAAGGAAGCGGTGGGCAAACATGACTTTGAAAAAATCGGGAAGCTCAAAGAGGAAGGATATAAACCCAGTGAAGAGTTTATCAAAGGAATCGGTAAGGAACACGGTCTGGATGAAAGGCAAACCCATGAAGTCATCCAGCTGTTCGGCACCAAGCCGGAAGAACAGGGCGAACATGAAAGGCAGGCCACACGTCTGTTGGATGCCGCACAGACCGACAACTTTCATGTCATCCAAGAGATACAGAAAGAAGGGTACCGGCTCACTCAAGAAGACCTTACCCGGATGCGTGAAACGGGTGTGCAAGCCAACACACTGATAGCCGTACAAAAGATTTTCGGGATGGAAGGCAGCACAAAGACACTGGGAGATGTCAAACTGGCCAGCACACCCAAACCCGACAACAGCAAGGAAATGGCCCGTCCGATAGCCAGCACCATCAACCGGGCTTTCAATGACTTATAACCTAAAAAATCAGGAATTATGGATTACGATGAATTAGTACAGAAAAACATTGCAGGAGAAATCAGTGACTTAGAGTTTCTACTTGCACAGGAAGAGCTTGCACAAGCCTATCAAGAAGAGATGGCTGCCAAGCAGCAAGAGACAAACAACCAAACGGCCAGAGAATGGCTGCTTGATTACGAGAACAGAAATCTATACCAATAAATCATGGATACAGCAAGTGATAAAGCATTACAGCGTTTCGCCGAACTGATGATCGAAAAGATAAAGCAGGTGGAAGACAACTGGCAAAAGCCTTGGTTCGGGATAAAGGGTGGGGGACTTCCGCAAAATATCGAGGGAAGAACCTACAACGGAGTAAATTCCTTCATGTTGTTTCTACTTTCGGAAAAAGAGCAGTACAGCCTGCCGGTCTATATGACCTTCATGCAAGCCAAAGACAACGGCCTTAACATACTGAAAGGAGAAAAGTCATTCCCAGTCATTTACTGGAATTTCTCAGTAAGAGACAAGAACGGAAAGAAAATACCTTTCGACGTATATAAGAACCTGGATAAAAACGAGCAGCAGGAATATAAGGTCACGCCGTTTCTGAAGACATACAATGTGTTCAACGTACAGCAGACCAATCTTCAGGAAACGAAACCGGAGAAATGGGAAGCATTGAAGGAGCAATTCAAGATACCGGCCATCAAGGACGAGCAAGGGATGCTCACCGTGCCTCTGATTGATGCGATGGTACGGGAACAGCAATGGATCTGCCCCATTTATTCCAAGGAAGGAAATAGTGCTTACCATGCAAGGGGAGAAGATAACCATATCGTCGTACCCCTGAAGGGGCAGTTTAAGGACGGAGAGAATTTCTACTCCACACTACTGCATGAGATAGCGCACTCGACTGGAGAACCTGAGCATCTGAACCGGGAAAAAGGCGTGATTTTCGGAGACAAGCAATATGCCAAAGAGGAACTGGTTGCCGAACTCACCTCCGCTACCGTCGGGCAAAGCCTGGGAATATCCACCCATATCCGGGAAGAAAATGCCATGTATCTAAAAAACTGGCTGGGAGCCTTGAAAGAAGATCCCAAATTCATCTACAACATCCTTGCCGATGTAGGAAAAGCCAGCAATATGATTCAGGAACATACCGCACGGATGGAACAGTACCTCACACCGGAGGAACGGTTCACGCAGGCCGTCCTGCAAGACAACCGTCCGGTATTGGAGCAGATGAAAAACGAAGGTTTTACCCCTTCATCACGGTTATTGGAAAGTGTTGCGGCAAACCATCCTACAGCCGACAACCTTGAAACGCTACACAGCACTTTCGGCATTTCGCTGCCTTCCATGGAAGCGGAGCCAGCCATGAAAAATATGAATGAGCCACAGCTCGGATTATAAACTTTTAAAAACCATCATTATGTTTACAGGACAAATTATCGGTTATGTCGGTGCGGATGCCCGGCAGAACAAGAACGGAAAAGGATTCAACTTCCATGTATCCACCAAGTACAAGAACGTGAACAACGAGGAACAGACCCTATGGGTATGCTGTTTCGTGAATTACGAGAGTAAAGTCTTTGAGTATCTGAAAAAAGGGACACAGGTATATGTCTGCGGCGATGTGTATGCCGATGTATTCCAGAAGGATGACGGTAGCCACATCCCATCCGTCAGCCTGACCGTCTCACGCATTGAGTTACTGGGAAAGGCAGAGAAAAAAGAGAGCGGTGACGGAACGGCATCCGGACAACCCCAATAACAGCAACGGCCATGGAAAGAGAGAAGAAAGACCTGTCATTCATCCTGATCCTGCTATCCACGCTCATCGGGACAGCCGTACTGTTTCAGTGGGCTATCGTTACGGGATTATACGCTCCACTACGTAATCCGGCCATGTGGGAAAGGCTGATGGAGAAGGATATCCTATTCCGGTTTCTCTACGTTATCCTGATCGGAGGCCTCGCTTTTCTCTTTCCGGTTGGCAAAGTGAAAGACGAAAACAAGAAATGGGTTTACACCAGTATGACACTGGTTACGGCATCCATGCTGGTTGTCGGATTCAGCCGGTTATCAGCGTGGTATAACCTATTTGTATTTCCCATTCTATTCGTAGCGTACACGCTGCTTGTCATCAAGACTCTGCCTTATTTCATCCGGCGTCATGCCCAATCCGATGATAGCATTTTCGGGTTAAGCCGGGAAGAATCGGCTTTCTACTTCCGCTTTGAAACCGCCTCCGGGCCGCTGGTCATCCATAAGCCGCAGCAGAATGTCTATATCGACGGCGGTCCGGGAAGCGGTAAATCAGAGAGCTGGATCAAGGGAATCATCTACCAGTGCGCCGAGCGCAACTATGCCGGATTCGTGTACGATTGGGAGGGTGATCCCACCAAGGACAAGTCACCCATCCTCTCACGTATCGCATACGGAAGCATCGAACATTTCCGGAACAAGGGGATGGAAACACCCCGTTTCGCCTATATCAACTTTGTGGATATGTCACGCACGGTCAGGGTGAACGTACTTTCTCCGCAATACATGTCAAAGGGAAACGAATCGCTATTCATCCGCAATATCATCATGACACTGATGAAGAATCTGGAAGCAAGCTGGAAGGAAAAGACCGACTTTTGGGCCAACAATGCCATCAACTACGTCTATTCAATCGCCTATAAATGTTTCAAGGAAAGGAAGCTTGGTATCTGTACGCTGCCCCATGTGATAGCCCTTGCCCTTTCTGACAGCAACCTAGTATTCCACTGGCTGTCGGAAGATCCTGAAATCGCATTGAACATGTCCTCCATGCTGACCGCCTGGAAACTGGGTGCACAACAGCAGACAGCCGGAGCCGTATCATCCGCACAGACTCCGTTGGTACTCCTGAACAACAAATACATCTTCTGGGTGTTGTCGCCACTTCCCGAAGAAGAGTTCTCTTTGGATATAACCAACAAGGAACACCCAACGCTGTTATGCGTAGGCAATGCGCCCACCATCAAGGAAGCCGTTTCCCCTGCTATTTCCTGCATCGGCAGCGTCTTGATGTCACAGATGAACAATCCCGGCAAAGCGACCAGCATATTCATGGTAGATGAATTTCCGACCATCCTGTTGCAAGGCATTGACACTTTCATCGGAACCGCCCGGAAGCACAATGTCGCTACCATTCTCGCCGTTCAGGACTTCAACCAAGCGGTCAGGGACTATGGAGAGAAAAGTGCCAACATCCTGAAAGCCTCCTGCGGAACGCAGGCTTACGGTATGACCGGAAATGAGAAGACCGCCAAAGACATCGAGAACTTGCTTGGGGAGAAGAAAGAAGCGCAAGAATCTTATTCACACCAAGCCGGTGGCAATAACAGTGTCACGGAGAGCCTGCAAAAAGAAAAAGTCTTAAAGGCAAGGGACATTGCCGGACAAGCAGCCGGACACTTCATTGGCAAGATTGCCGGAGGCAAGCCGCCATTCTTCAGCGTGCAGATGGATATGTGCCGTTTTGAAGAGAAGGAGATACCCCGTTTCTCCTTACCGGTCAAACTGGGCAACGGCAAAGAAGAGATGGAACTGGAAATCCTGGAAGAGATTATCCAGCAGAACTACATCAAAATCATTGAAGATGTCAACGCCATCCTCAAAAAGATAGAGGACAAATTAAAAGAAAAGTCAGCAGTTCCGCCAACCGGGACACACAAGACAGAACAAAAAATCATCCGATAACATTCAACAAAAGAATCCTACCATGAGAAAAATTCATTCATTATTAGCGGCAGCCTGCTTATTGGCCGCTTCATGCAACAAAGAGGAAATCCAATCGGAAACAGACAAAGCCGGCATGTATCACATCACCGTAGCCGTAACCGGTTCCTCACCCAAAGGCAGTGTGCATATATATAATCTTGACGGCGTGAGATTCAGGAACGAACGCACCGGTACCTCCGCAGCTTCCGTAGATGAGAGTTTCACCGATAAAGCGGAATACAGCACGGAAAAGCCTGTCAGCCAAATTACCGTGCAAGGCATTCTCTATTCAAAAGAGAGTGCTATCATCACCATGCAGATAAAAAAAGACGGGGAAAGCGTATTCAACCAGAGCAAACAGTTGGAGGCCGTTCCCGGTATAGACACTACTGTTGATTTGGTTTACAGTACCTTGAAATAAAAATGCAGACGAATCAAAAAACATATACTTTCTCTTCCATATTTAGATGATATTTCTTATCTTTATGAAAGATAATCTTTCTCATTTATAATCTAAGCTCAGATAAAATGAGATTCAACTAATCCAGTCAACGTTATGAAAGTCGATTTCAATCAGATAAAAACAACCATTTCTCTGCCCGATTTCCTGCTGGAACTAGGATGGAAAATCGTGGAAGGCTCTTCCAACTCCTGTCCCAAAATGAGCAACGGAACGCATACCATCGTCATCAAGCGGAACTCGCAGAACCAATACACCTATTGGGACGTGCATAGTGACAGCGTGCGTGGCCGCAGTATCATGGATCTGATGCAGGAACATCTATTTGAAACAACCGGAAAAATGCCGTCCTTGCGCGAGGTGGGGGAGATCCTTCAGAACTACATCAACACCAACCGCATCACGACACCCGAAAAAAGCCGGTATGAAGTAGGTAACACAAGCATGAGAGCGGACGAACTTCAATTCTACTTGAGCCAGCTACAACCCTACAAGGGCAATTATCTCCAGAAAAGAGGTATCCTGAAAGAAAGCATTGAAAGCCGGTTCTTCAAAGACACTTTCTTTATCCGTGAGGTAAAGAACAAAGGGAGTGTTTACCGCAACGTGTGCATCAAGATGTACAATGAAAACGGTGTGCAAGCCATTTCTCAACGAAATGAAACATTCAAAGGGATTATCGGTGGCAAGTTCGACTGTCTGGCGACCAGCAACCATGACAAAAGCCGCCCGATAGACATTCTCTACATTGGGGAGTCATTTATAGACTGTATCTCCCACTATCAATTACGCCATTCCGGAAACGACCTCAATCTTGTATATGTATCTACGGAAGGGACATTCACGGAAGGACAAATGAGGCTATTACGCCTGATTCTTGACAAGAACCAGGTAAAGGAGCTCCGGAGCATCTTTGACAACGACAAACAAGGGCACAAGTACACTCTATGGCTGCATCGTTACTTTCATGGCGATACGACTGATGTCGAGAGCCTGAGTAACGATGAACTCCGCAACAAGGTACGGAAACTGAAGAACGTCGAACTTTCGGAAAACAAGGATTGGAACGATGATCTGAAAATCTCGTGTGGCATCTGTTCCTCCACGGAGGACGGCCAGTAACCTCATAGATTTGCTCCATCACATAATACGACAACCTATAAAATCAGATCAATATGAATATCAAGCATTTATTTTTTTGTATGCTGCTCATTGCCTTTTCCTCATGCAGCAAACCCGGCTATGAGAAGGCCATTGCGGAATGGGTTCAGACAGATTCTCACGGCACCTGGACGGATTTAAAGTTCGAACTACTGGAAGTGTTGGAAACAGAAGACGTCACCGTATCGGACAGCCTGTGCTACCTGAACAACAAAAGCGCACAATTATCCGCTGTCATACAGAAAGCGGAAAGTCCCCGTGCCTTATTCAAACCGTCCTTTTCCGCCTATATGGAAGCCGAAAAAAGCCTGAAAGCAACGGATGCCATGAAAGCCATGTACCTGCACCGTGACAGTACGGAAGTTATCGGCAAGATATTAAAATGCAGGTATGCCATCGTCCAGCCACACTCAGGGGTGCAGCAGAAAAAGACGGCTTCTTTCCTATTGTCCCCCGACATGGAAAAATGTATCGGCAAACTAAAGCCGACAAGCAAATAATCCGAGCGTAACGATGTGTAGCGACAACGTTTTTTGGGGTTCTTTTTTGGGCGTCTTCCAAAAAAGAACTCCCACACATTTAGATGTGTGGGCTATTCATTACACTACCATCCTTTCCCTTATCAACGGTATATTATCCCGTACCAAATTCAGAATCCGGTCATGATAGGCTGATAATTGGTTAGACTTTCCACGACACTGGCACACCTCCATCCTGCTAAGTGAAAACTCCACCGTTTCCATGCGCCTTCCATCCACCGTTGCCGACATTATCAACGAATCTTCTCTCTTATAATAGGCGTTGCTGAATACACAATGATGCAGCAACTTTCCCTCTTTGTAAAAGTCCGAAAGGCTTTCCAATACCCGAACCATAATATTTCCATCCGCAAACGAAAGATTAAAGAAACGTGATTTGGCAGCAATATAGTCTTTTTCATCCTTTTCAGAATATTTTTTCTTACATTTCCCCATCACCCAATCATGCGCTTCTTCTACATTCAACGGACACAAATAATGAGGATTTCTCGCATCCAATTTATTTTCTATCAGCATATCCACATAGTCCAGCCACAAGTCCGCATCATGTATCACATAGTCATGTCTTAAACAGATTTTTACATACGTCCAATACTTATCTATACCGTATTTTCTCTCTAAAAATCTCAAGAACAAATTCATTTGCCCTGCCTTATATAATATCTCCATCCGATTATCAGTTAATAATGTCATAAAGAAGGAACTCGGACAAATATCATAAAAGGCACCCTTAAATCCATTCCTCGTAAGTTCGGGTATCACTTTCATTCTCGGATAGATAACTGCCGGGCAAATATCATAAATACGGTCATGATGCACATTCCGCTTACGCAATTCCAAAGAACTTCCATATATCCATGCATCGTAATAAAATATAGACATGCCCCGCAGCAAAGACAGCGTTTCTGTCTTGCCCTCTTTATTCATCCAACACTGTACCGCCTCAATTATAAAGTAATTAGCCGGAGACCCTTTTTTCAGCCGGCAGTCCACCATAAAAAAACGGATAACTTGATATTGCTTGTATGTAGTAATCACACAAAAATATTCTTTATATACAGCCGTCCTTTTCCTGCTATTCTCCAATTTCAGGTTCATACCGCAATGAGGACATTTACAGTTTTTCTTATCTTCCTTATCCCGCCATGTATGCCCACAATCCAAACAAAAGCAATTCCCCTTTGCATCACGCTTGAAATAATGCACAAAGCAATGTTTATAGGCATAACGCTTTTGAGCCTCTGAAACGGGAGCTAACTTCCTGCTCCCATTCACGATTTCCATTTGTAATTTTGTCTTGGGTTTCATATCAAAAAAGAGTTAACTGGGTTTGTACTTCGGTGTTGTTCTCACGTTTAGCTTGTTGACGCTTCTTCAACTTTGCCAATTCTTCCTCCTGCAATTTTTTGATAGCAGCCTCACGAGCCGCTTTCTTTTCTTCCTCTGACAATTCAACATGATGATTTACGACTACATTACATTTCAATGGGCTACCCACCTCAATATTATCTTCCTGATAATAGTGCAACGCCATACCAAAAATTTCATCATCACTAAAACCACAGCAACCGCTTTTCTTCACTTGGTTTAAAATATAGGTAATGCAATTATCTATATTCTTTGTAGGTTTTTGATAGACTGGAGCAAACAGACTATCCACCGCTGCCATATTATCAAGGTATGCCTTGATGGTACTTTTAAATTGTTCTGACACTTTCATAGTATATCATTTTTAGATTTCATTTCACAATAAGCCAATTTCACGAGAAACAAGGAGAATAGGCAAATAAGAGCCAACAACGTAACCGACACAACCTTTATCGGACTTGGCGTTATTACCGCTCCGACAAACATAGCCACTGCACAAAGAGCGATGATGACCGAAAAAACAAATTGAATGATTTGCATATACTTCTGCTACTTAGTTTGTTAAACTTCTAATTTTATGCTTCAGCTAGATTTAAAGACCTTTT
>NZ_KQ236958.1:38507-230676 GCF_001185845.1 Bacteroides sp. 3_1_13 | reverse complement strand
CATTATCAGAACTTTTTTAACTCTCCTATTTTATATCTAATAATATTAATAATCAGAAACTTTGCCAAACAATAGGTTATGATTATTCTTGCATCTATAACTAAGAATAACAAACTATTAAAATGATATTCAATTATGGATGTATTACATTTAAACGAGCAGCTCCCATGCCTGCTAACCTACTTGCAAAATGCCGGATATTCATCTATGTATATAGATTATGTGAGTAAATTTGGTAAATGGTTGTCTGATAATTTTAAACAATACCAGTGGGAAAATTATGCCGATGTGGAATGTACATTGGCGGATTTGTGGTCTAACAAGTACACACTTAGGAATAAAGTCCGTTTATTGCGTGTAATCCGGCAGTATGCGGAAGAGGGTATATTTCCGGATGGACATAAACATTACCACAAGCCGTACCACTATGACTTGCTCAACAAAGAATATAGGAAAGTCGTAGATATTGTCAGCGCTTCTATCGACCAGCAGAAAAGGTTCTTTCGAAGTGTGAGGTCTGCACTTTGTTCCTTCTTTTTTGATTTACAAAGGTATGGAATGGCTACTCTTGCATCAATAACTGAAGATGCTATACTGCATGTATTCTCTCCAGAAGAGATGCCAATGAAAGGACATTCTTTCAAATACAATGTAGAATATGGCTTGAAGGCATGTGTACCGTATTATGGAGAAGCTGTCGGACGGATAATCTCATACTTGCCCTCCATACCAAACAAACGAAAAAACATTCAATATCTCACGAAACAAGAACTGAACGCTATCAAGCATACACTGGAATATGACGACACTGTTTCATTACAAGATAAAGCTATTATAACAATTGCCATGTACACTGGGTTGCGTGGTTGTGATATATCTGGGCTGACTTTCGACAGTTTCGATTGGCAACATGACCTAATAAAAATTACACAGTCAAAAACCGGTAATCAGTTAATACTGCCTCTTCGTGCTGTGGTTGGAAATGCTATTTTTGACTACTTACAGAAAGAGCGGCCGATATGTCCGGATCCATACATTTTCCTTACAGTAAATGCGCCATACCGAAGACTACACACAAGTAATCTCGATGCAATATGCTCAAAACTCATGTACAAGGCTGGAATAAGGTTACAATCCAAGGAAAGAAAGAGCATACATTTATTCCGCCACCACGTTGCAACAGCCCTGCTACAGTCAGGTGTACAACAACCTGTCATAAGTGCTGCTCTCGGACATTCATCGCCAGAATCCCTTGATCATTATCTCAGTGCGGAATTCAAACGCCTGAAAGAGTGTTCACTAAGTATAAAGGGATTCCCTATGAGAAAGGAGGTGTTTGATAAATGAGAGCACAATCATACCTTTCTCCAATAATAGACGGATACATAAAATACCGTAAAGCATCCGGACGTGACAGTTACAGCTACATTAAGAATGTGATTCTGTTCGAACATTTTTGTACAAGAGAATATCCGGCACAAGCAGAACTTACACAAGAAATGGCTGATAAATGGTGCAGACAAAGGGTATCAGAGAGTACCAATTCTTGTGTGTCAAGAATTTATCCCATACTCAATTTCATCAAGTACATGAAAAAACGTGGTTTGACGAACATTGATTTACCACAAGTCCCGAAGTCAGTTCCACGAACCTATATACCACATGCTTTCACACGTCAAGAATTGGAACGCTTTTTTAATGCCTGTGACAACATAAAACCGAGACGCGGTACGCTTTCTGTCATTCAACGTATAATCCTGCCTGTATTTTTCCGTCTGTTATACAGTTCCGGAATGAGAACGACAGAAGCAATTTTATTGGAACGGGAAGATGTAAATTTTGAAAACGGAGTAATTTCCATCAAGAGGGGTAAAGGGTATGACCAGCATTTTGTTGTCCTTCATGATACAATGTTGGCACTGATGCGCATCTATGACAGAAAGATTTCCGAATTGATCCCCAACCGCAGAATCTTTTTCCCAACGCCAGATGACAAACCGCACAATCCTGCTTGGGTAACATATCACTTTCGGGTGTTGTGGCAAGGTTGCAATAAACTTCATGCCACACCGTATGAGTTAAGACACAACTATGCCATTGAGAATATAAACAGTTGGATCCACCAAGGATTTGCCATTCACGACAAGTTGCTTGCTTTAAGCAAAAGCATGGGACATAAGCAGATAGAGAGTACTTTGGCTTATTATTCTTTGACACCTGCAATCTCAGACATCATGGAGTTCGATGATATAGAAATGTACGAATCGTTAATACAAGGAACAGATGAAGAAAAAGATTAATCCGCAAGCGGTACAGATAACCTGTTATCTACATGACTGGCTCGAATACTATGTACCTTCAATAAAGGCATGTAGTCCTCACACAAAAAGAAACTACAAGGTTTCCATGACACTCTATACTGAATTTCTTAGAAATGTGAAAGGTGTTTTGCCAGAAACATTGAATGCGGAGTGTTTTCGTAAAGAATACATCATGGAATGGATTATCTGGATGAAAAACAATAGAGGCTGTACTCCTACAACATGCAATGTGAGACTGTCCGCTTTGCGTGCCTTCTTAAAATACATAGCGGACAGAGATGTGACTTATATGGCTCTATTTCTACAAGCAGAGAATGTACCGAATGAAAAGACTACCAAAAAGAAAGTTGCCGGACTTAGCAAGCAAGCAGTCAATGCCCTGTTGTCCGCACCTGATCAAAGAACGGCAACAGGTTTTCGAGACTTTACATTGATGTTGCTTTTGTACTCTACAGCTGTACGCATTAATGAACTTCTTACTCTGAAAATTAGTAATATTGTCATGAATTGTGCCAAACCTCACATGATTGTCATAGGAAAAGGGAGAAAAAAACGGCCTCTTCCTCTTTTATCCAAGCCGGTGCAATGCCTAAAAAAGTACCTCAAGAAATACCATCCAAAGCATGATGATATGGATGCATTGATCTTTTATTCAAAAAGTAAAGGGTTATACATTCCGATGTCTGCCGAAAATGTGAATAAAATGCTGAAAAAATATGCCTCAATAGCTCATAAAACTTGTGAAGATGTACCGTTGGATTTACATGCTCATCAATTCAGGCATGCCAAGGCTTCACATTGGCTCGAAAACGGAATGAACATAGCTCAAATTTCATATTTGCTTGGACACGAATGTATTCAAACCACAATGGTATATCTTGACATAACTACAGAACAAGAAGAAAAAGCTTTGGAAACTCTTGAAAATGAGAATCAAAGAAATATCGCAAAGAAGTGGAAAAACGGGGGGATATGAGTCTTAAAATATCTTTAACGTAAGTTTGATGAATTCAAACCAAAGCCATGCATCAATATACGAAGGATATTGATGCATGGCTTCTTTGGGAAAACAGCAATATGTAGTCATGATCCCAGTATGTTTACAATGAAGTTATTAAAGTTGTAGCGCTTTGAATATTCTACCTGTTCGATGCCCCTGAATATCCTTTCGAGAAATAAATGAAGTATGTGTTTACAAGCCCTTTCAAGATAGAAATATTTTAAGCATCATTTAGCGTATATTTTGCCATCATTACATCAAAATTTACATAAAATCATCTGTCATACAAAATAATTCAGTAAATTTGAAACCAAAACTCCACTTGACCTGTGGGATTTTGAAATAGGTATAACAATGATTAAAAAAATATGAAAAGATGTGACCTGCATATTCATACAGTACCTTCTGTATCAGATAGAGCGTTTACGTACGATAAGGACATTTTGTTGGATTATGTTGCAAAGACAGAATTGGATGTAATTGCTATCACAAATCACAACTTGTTTGACTACGCACAGTTCCAAGAAATAAAGGATGCATTGACTCAAATAGTCGTCTTACCCGGTATTGAAGTAGATTTGGAGAATGGGCATATTCTTGTCATAGCGAATAACGATGACGGGACGCTGTTTGATTTTAATGCAAAATGTGAAGAAGTAAAAAATCTAATAAAAACTAAGGATGATGATATTCCTTATGATACATTCATTAGAATATTTGGTGACTTGAGTAAATATTTACTTATACCACATTATGAAAAAGAACCAAAACTTCATAAAGATACCATCGAAAAATTGGGAAGAAACATAATAGCAGGTGAAGTGTCAAGCGTCAAGAAGTTTATTTATATGGAGAAGGAGGATACAGAGCTTACACCTGTCTATTTCAGTGACTTTAGAATAGAAAAAGGTGTTACACCAGATAAATATCCTGTCAGCCATACATTTTTTGATATTGATCAGGTGAATGTCAATACACTGAAACTCTGCCTAATGGATAAGACAAAGGTTTCACTGACCTCAGAAAAAGGAATTAAACTTTTTCAGATATTCCCGAATGGACAGATGTTGTCAACGGGGCTTAATATTATGTTTGGGAAACGTTCTACAGGAAAAACTCATACCTTGAATGCTATTGCCAGCCGTTTTGAAGGAAGGGCAAAATACATTAAACAATTTGAACTGCTCAATACCAGTAGGAATGATTCTGAACAGTTTGAAAATGATTTAAAAGTAAGACAAGAAAATTCTGCAGAGGATTACTTGCGCGAGTTTGGCATTATAGTAACAGATATATTGAAAACTTGTTCAGCAGATGAGGATGAGATGAAGTTGCAGAAGTACCTTGAAGCGGTTATGTCTTCAGCGCAGCAGAGCGATGTAAACGATGTTTTCTCAAAGTCAAAACTGTTTAATGAAAGCGATTTCAAAGAGCTTAGTTATGATGAGATTAAAAAACTTATCAATGCGACACTGACTTTATTAGAATCACAGCTTTACAAATCGCTTGTCAATAGACATTTGCCCGAAGCTTCACTGAAGTCACTCTTGAAAGAGTTGATAGAACAATGCCGGAAGGATAACGTTGCCAACTTGTACTTCAAAGAAGTTAATAACATAATCAAGATGGTAAAGGAGTCGTTACAATTGAAATCTGCTGCACCTCGTATTCCAAATATAGATTTATACCAGTACTTCATCAATAAGAAAAAGCGTGAAATTTTTGCCCAAGTAGCTATAGCAATAAAGAAAAGCAGAACTATTAGTACAGAAAAGGCCGGACATTTTACAATCAGTGTGTCCGCACGCCCATTTGCGAATGCCACAGATTTGAAAACTGTCGGATTAAAACAGGTGTCACTTACCAACGCATTTGCGAAGTATGGAAACCCTGTTCAGTATTTAGATGAATTGAAAGCGGCAGGTGTTGAGAGTGACCGTATTTATAAGTTGTTTGCAGCCATAGATTACAGGATACTTAATTCTTCAGGCTTGCCCGTGTCCGGTGGAGAACGTTCGGAATTTAACTTCTTGCAGAAAATTAAAGATGCTATTCTATGTGACATTCTCATTATTGATGAGCCAGAGTCTTCGTTTGATAATCTCTTTTTGAAGAACGAGGTAAATAAGTTTATCAAGGAGATGGCAGAGAATATGCCAGTGATTATTTCTACGCATAATAACACAATAGGGGGTTCTATAAAGCCTGATTACATTCTTTATACGGAAAAGAAGATGGAGGCAAATGGAACTCATTTCAACATTTATAGCGGCTATCCAACTGCCAAAGCCTTAAGGGATGTTAAAGGTAATACAATTGAGAACTACAAAATCACGTTGAACAGTTTAGAAGCTGGTGAACATGCATATTCAGAAAGGAAAGACATTTATGAAACACTTAAAAATTGAAGATCGGAAAGCCTATTTTACGAGAGGCGAAAACTGGATGGTTGTAACAGATATGACCAAGGAAGATTTATTGAATCTTGCTCATGCGGCTATAGAAGAAGAGGATTTTGAAACAGATGCATATGATGAAGCATTGCTCCCAAATCCGGCACACAAGATTATTTATCAGCAGATTAATGGCCAATTGATGGAATTACATAATCGAAGAGCGGCTTTTCAAGAAGAAGTGAGGAATATATATAAAGACGCATATAATAAGTATTGTATAGAATAATCTTTGTAATTTAATACTACAAAGTAAGATAGATTTTACTTATTACAATCTTTTTAGATATTTATAATTCGTCGAACTCATGTTGTTTTTTAGGATTGTGTAAATGATAATATGGGCACTATACTTGTAAGTGTGGTGCCTCTTTTCTTACAAAACTATCCATAAATAATCCAAACCAAACTAGGCTAAAAAAGGATGGGTATCAGTTAATTATCTCATATAATAAGAAAATTAAAAAAGTTCTGATAATGGCTCTCATCTATGAAGATGTGGTCGATGCCCATCTGCTTGAAATCCACCACGTCGTCCGTGCGTGACTTTATGGCGTGTTCCACCTTCTCCAGCTTCGCTTCAAGGTTGTGCTTGCGCTTCTCCAATCCTTTCAGCATCGCCCGCGACACGTTCTTTCCCTGCTGCCGTAGCACTTCGAGGTTTTCCTCCACCGTGTCAAGCTCTGCTTGCAGGATGCGCTGCTGCAATTCCGGCGACTGCGGTATCTTGCCGAACTGGTCGTGCGACATGATGACGCAATCGTAGTCGTTGTTCTTTATATTATTGAAGAAGCGCACACGGTTGGCGGTCGAAAAGTCCTTCTCCGAAGCGTACAGAATACGTGCGTTGGGATATGCCGCCTGATAGGTGGCTGCAATCTCCGCAACGTTGGCTTTCAGCCCGATAATCATCGGCTTGTGTGCCAAATTCAGACGCTTCATCTCATGCGCGGCGATGCACATTATCAGCGTCTTACCGGTTCCCACCTCGTGGTCGCAAATTCCGCCGCCGTTCTGTTTCAACATCCAGACGCAATCCATCTGTGAGGGATAGACGCTCTTGATACCCCGGCTTGCCAGCCCTTTCAGGTTGAGGTCGGGAAAGGTCTGATGGGAGCCGTCGTAGCGCGGGCGCACGAAACAGTTGAACTTGCGGTTATACATCGTCACAAGCCGCTCCTTGAACTGCGGCGACTGCTCTTCGAGCCATTCGGAGAAGCCGTTTCGTATCTCGTCAATCTTGGCGTTGGCGAGTTGTATTCCCTCGCTGTCGCGCATCTTGATGTCGTTGCCATGCTCGTCCTTGCCGATGGACTTCATCATGTCAGGGCAGGTGTTGTGCAGGGCGTGTTTTAGGAGGTGCATACCGTCATAGTTCCGGTAATACCCCTTCACCAGAAACTCGTCCGTGATTTTCATGGTGCGGTAGCCGCACACCACCGAAAACTCGTCCATGCTTGCGGAATAGGCGATTTTCACCTCCGTGTCGAACAGCCGGCTCATGTAGGCGGCATAGACACCCGTCGGAATCCAGCGTTCCCCGAAATTGAAGTCCAGATCCTCGAAGGCGATGCGCTGCGGCTCGGCATCTTTCAGAGCCTCCAACGCCTGCTTCACCTCCGGCATACGCTCATTTTCGGGATTGTCACCCATCCATGCCTCTATGCGTTCCGCTTTCTCTATGACATTTCCGGCGATGAAACGGTCTTTGATTTCGTAACCGGTCACGAGCGGATTGTAGTAGATGCGCCCTTGCAGGGCAGTGAGCAAATCCTCCGCCGTGCTGTCGGTTATCTCCCGCATATAGTCGAGATTGACCGTACCATATTTGTTGAGCGACGCAGACAGGGCTTCTTCGGGAGAGCCTACGTTGGCATGGCTCTCCACCGCGAAGGAAACAGGATGCTCGAAGATGTCCGCCTTGACGAACTTTCCGTTTTCCATCCGTTCCAGCGAAAGGATGTCGCGCCCGCCCGCATCCATCATCACTAACTTCACGTTCTGCTTGGCGTTGAGGTTGCCGTAGCGCATGACAAACTCATCGTAACAGGTATTCAGATGCTCTCGCCACGGAACATTTGCCTCGCGCCGGAGCGATTCATAACGGTACAGACGCTCGTAGGCGTCACGCAGCGACACATACAACAACGCCTTTTCCTTCTGGTATCCTTTCAGGTCGAGCGGCTGGAATGTCGCCCCGTATGGCGTGATGTCTTTCAGGTAGCCGATGTTATGACGCCCCCGGTCAGCCACCAGCGACCCTTCGCGCAGGTGCATCTCCGGCGTGCGGTGGTAGGCACGCGGAGAAAGGTCCACGACTTCCTCCTTCGGCTTTTCCGCTTCGATGTCGGGGAAAAGGAAAGTCCCCACCGCTTCCGATGGGGTATCTGTAACGGCAGGTGCGGCGACTGCCTCCGGCTGTGTTTCCTCCTGTCGTGGCTGCTCACGGGAAGTTTCCGGCACGGCTTTCACTTCCGTCTTTTCCGCCACTTGTTTCTCGTTATGCTGCCTTGCCAGTTCCCGAAGTTCTTTCCTACGCTCCGGCGTCAAACCCATCATCATTTCATAGAAACCGTTGATGGGAGGATTGGTATCCCAGTCCAGTGTGGCATAGATGTCGTCCGGGTCGGCAGGCTTGGCGGTGTTCTCCGCTTTCACCTCCTTATTCTCCATTGCGGGTTTTGCAGTTGGAGCTGTCGGTGTAACCGTGACTTTCGGTTTGGGCGGAGTGGACTTTGCCGTAACTGCCTTTTTCACCGTCTTTTTCTTTTTGGAGGTTTTCGGTTGGCTGACCTCTTCCGTCATCCCCCAGAGGTCAAGCAGGGTGAGCTGCACGCCTGCGGAATATTGCGGGCGCGGTTCTATCTCCGGCTTTTCATCTGCGGGTTGCGGCTTTTCTGTCGGAGTTTCCACCGTCTGCGCCGAGGATACTGTTTCCAATTTTATGGCAGGACGCTCTACTTTATTTTGAACGGCAACTTTTTCTTCCGTTCCTGCCTGCCGGATTGAACCCGAATACAAGCGCATGGCAAGCCTGTAATGGAAATCCTCGTCGAGCATACGGCGCAAATCCCCGGCGATGCCTGCTGCCTTGCCCTCGTGCAGATAAACCATAGCGGGCTTCCCGTAGGGGTCTGTGTCAAGTTTCGCCATCGTATGCACGATGCGTTCCGGGTGGTGGATGAAATAGGCGTTGTCGGTCAGGGCGGTTTTCGTGTCCGTCTGTATCACGGTCATCAGCCGCTCGTCCTGCGACATTTCCTTCTTGCTGAGGTTCTTTTGCAGGACAATCAGGTCACTGCCCACCTCCGTGCCCGCGTTGTCCGTGAACAGGTTGTTGGGCAGGCGTATCGCGGATACCAGATTGGCCTGACTGAACAGCTCGTTACGCACGGAGGTCTTGGTGCTATTCAATACCCCTTGCGAGGTGATGAACGCCACGATACCGCCGTCACGCACGGCATCCAGTCCTTTGAGAAAGAAATAGTTGTGGATGGTTTTCTGGGCGGAGCGTCTGCCGAAAGAGTCGCTCCGCTGAAACTCCGCGTCGAACACGGCAATGTCACCGAACGGAATGTTGGACACCGCCAAGTCGAAATAATTGTTGAACGGTCTTTCGATTTTCTCAAAACCGCAGGTGCGCATTTTCTGGTCGGGATAGAGATGCCTCAAGATTGTACCCGTGAGCAGATCCTTCTCGAAAGCCATCACATCCGCATTGGGGCTGTGCCGCAGCATGGAATCCACGAACACGCCGACACCTGCCGACGGTTCGAGCATACGGGCGGGGCGGACGCTGTAATCTGCCAGCACGTCCGCGATGGTGTCGGTTATCTCTTTGGGGGTGTAGAAAGCGGTCAGCACGGACGCTTTCAGCGAATCCACAAACCGCTTGTACTCTGTTTCGTCCTTGCTGTTCTCACGGATAAGCCTGTGCAGCTCCACCGTCGGGGCGAACAGTTCGAGGTCGGATTTCGCCCACCGGACGGCATCCGTCAGTTCCTTTGCAGGGTTGAGGATACATTTCAGACCGCCGAAACCGCAGTACCTTTGAAGTATGGCACGCTCTTCGGTTGTCGCTGTCCTATTTTCCCTGTCAAGGATGAATGCCGTCCGTATCGCCTCGATGTTGTCCCGCAGTTTCTGTTTGCGGTTAAACGCCATATTCGTCTAAGTAAAGGACGGTTGCTCCCGTCAGCTCCGTGTAGAGCAGGTCGTAATCGGAAGACAGGGCGAAATTGTCATCCGAGAGGTCATAGACGGAGAACACGTTGCCGACAAGCGGCAGCAGTTTCAGGACAAAGGCTTCACGCTTCTCTTCCGGCACTTCATCGGCAAACTCGTTTTCCACGACTTCGCGGAGGATGGCGTAACGGGAATAATGCAGCCCGCGCAGCAGCGTGTCCATCGCCAGTTCCTGCGCACCATCGGCGGGATAGCCTTCAAGCCGTGCCCTCTCATACGTTTCGGCGGCACGGTCGGCCCGTTCCCGTATGAAAGCGGTGTCGTCAGCCTGTTCAAACTTGTTCGTGCGGAGATAGTCCAGCAGGTACAGACCGTAATAGGAAAAGTCGGTCTGACCCTCGTTTTTCTTCTTGTTGTTCATTACTTTGGATTTAGCGGATTGATAATTAACGGGATAATCGGTTGGAAAAAGGAAGAAAAAGGCACTCGGTATCCCTCCGAGTGCCACCACTAAATCCAAAGTATGAGTGTAATCCGGTATCGAAGAACAATTCATTACTCTGAACAAGTGGCAAAGTTAATACTATTTCTTCCGTCCTGAAAATTTCTTGTCCTTTTTAGCCTCCGGGAACACAAAAGTCGTGTTATATTCCCCGTCAAAGGCGACAACAGCATCGAAACTCTTGCCCTGTTTGCTCTTGAACCCTTTGAGCAGCTTGGTATGCCCTTCGGTGAGCAGGTCTTTGATTTCATCGTCGGACAGGGTGCGTCCCGCTTTCAGCCGGAACACGGGCAGTCCGCACTCCGTGTTGTCGCAGCGTACCACCTTGCCGTAGAACCGCATCCTGCCCGTGCCACACTTGGGACACGCGCAGCCGGAGTCACGGCTGCCGAAGAGCTTGTCGCACGAGATCAGTTCGGAGGTTATCTCACGTGTGTACGCCTCTATCTCCTTGCGGAAGGTGTCGTCGGACAGTTCCCCGCGCTCGATACGCGCCAGCTCCTTTTCCCATTCGCCCGTCATGGCAACATCGGCGATGCGCATCGTCTTGACGACGGAATTGAGGGCAAGTCCTTTTTCGGTGGGAACAAGCGACTTCTTGCAGCGTTCCATGTAACCGCGCTTGAAAAGCGTTTCGATGATGGAGGCGCGTGTGGCGGGAGTACCGATGCCACAGTCCTTCATCGCCTGCCGCAGTGCGTCGTCCTCAATTTCCTTGCCCGCCGTTTCCATTGCCGAGAGCAGGGTGGCTTCGGTATGCAGCGGCTTGGGTTTGGTCTTTCCTTCGGTAATGGACGAGCCTTTCGGTGTCAGCGTGTCGCCTTCCTGCCAGCCGGGGATGGTAATTTCCTCTTTTTCCTCGCCATAGACGGCACGCCATCCGGTTTGCTTCACGACGCTGCCTTTTACGGTAAACTCCACTCCGGCACATTCCGCCGTGACAGTGGTCACATCCTTGACGCATTTCTCAGAGAATGCCTCGACCATGCGCCCGGCAATCATCTGATAGATGGTATTGTCCTCTTTGGAGAGGAAGAGCGGTTTCTCACCCGTGACGAGCAGGGCATGGTGGTCTGTCACCTTGCCGTCGTCCACGCTGCGGCGTGTCGGGGCGGCTTTTGCCCGCACCTTGTCTTTCCATTCGGGCTGTGTGCCGATGAAAGCGAGCAGTTTGGGAATTTCGGCAAACACGTCTTCGGGGATGTAGCGGCTTCCCGTTCTCGGATAGGTTATCAACTTCTTTTCGTAGAGTTTCTGCGCGATTTCAAGCGTCTGTTCCGCCGTGAAGCCGTGCTTGGCGTTGGCTTCTTTCTGGAGCGTGGTCAGGTCGTAGAGCAAGGGAGTTTCCTCCGTCTTCTCCTTGCGCTCGGCTTTCGTGACAGTGGCGCAACCTGCCGCCTTTACCTTATTACCTGTTGGCGGAATTAATTTAGTGCATACTTAATTCTGCCAATGGGCTTGTCGTTAATGAAGTTTACGTATTGCAGAATGGTAAGTGCACTAATTTTGCCAATGATTCTGGCAAACAAACCATTCGTTATTTTCGCGTAGTTCCTGATGACCAAGAACTGGTCTGTAAGTTGTGAGAATATTGTCTCAATCCTCTTTCTTGCCTTTGCAAACGGAATGAATGTCGGTTTCCAATCCTTTTGGTTGAGCCGATACGGACACTCCAGTCTTATGTGTGCGGTTTCGAACAAGTCAAGCTGTACGTCAGCTCCAATATACCCTTTGTCACCATAGATGCTACAGTCGTGATAAGTATGTTTTACATCCTTCATATAATGGAGGTCAGCCACACTTGCCTTTGACAGATCATAGGAATGGATAACTCCACTTAACCCACAGAGAGCGTGTAACTTATAACCAAAATAATACGTGTTCTGCGAAGCACAGAAGCCGAAGTCGGGAGCTTGCGAGAAATTGCCGGCACGCCCCATCTTGCAACGTTTTCCTCTTGCAACCCTACAGACCTCTATCGGCTTGGAGTCAACAAAGAATTGTTCCTCTCCGCCATCCATTTCCATGGCAATCCGCTTGCGCAGTTCCTCACACAGGCCTGACGTTTTCTTCCTGCGGTCATTGAACTGTCTCCTTGATATGAGATTGGGAATGCTGTCCTTGTATTCTTGCAATTTATAGTCGAACAACCACTTCTCACTATCAATGCTCTCGGTCTCTGCCGTCAGGGATAGCGCCACCACTTCCAAATCCGAAAACTTGGGAACAGGACCACGACGTGGAACATTACCCGAATCATTGACGAGATTTTCAGAGAATTGCTTGCATATCTCAAGTATTTTGACGAATTTTGCATAAAGGTTGTACATACGATGGTTTGAACTTAATGTTTTAATCACCACTAAGTTACTAAAAATCAGCGACATGTACAACTTTTTACTCATATTTATCAACTTAAATTAATTCCGCCAACGGGTCCTTATTATATAGTTCCATCGCCGGTTCTTTCTCTTTCCATTTCTCGGAGGATGAGAATTTCACGACTTCGCCGTCGCAACCGTCCGTTGCGATATGGAGCTGCCAGAATGCTTCGGACGTAAAGCGGCGGTTCTCCCAGTAGCGTTCACATACCATAGCCAACGTTGGTGTCTGCACCCGCCCCACGGAATACGTGCCGTGTCCGGCGGCGATGGATAACGCCTGTGTGCCGTTGATGCCCACGAGCCAGTCGGATTCGCTCCGCGCTTTGGCGGCGAGGTAGAGGTTGTCGTATTTGCTGCCGTCTTCGAGTTTCCGCAGTCCCTCGCGGATAGCTTTGTCGGTGAGAGAGCTGATCCACAGGCGCACGAAAGGAGTGGTGCAACCCGTATAGTGGTAGAGGTAGCGGAAGATAAGCTCTCCCTCGCGTCCGGCATCGGTCGCCACGATGATATGTTCGCTTGTGTCGAACAGTCTTTTGATGACTTTTATCTGCGACACCACGCCGCTGTCGGGCTTGTAACCTTTCTCCGTCCTGACCTGACGGGGGACGAGCGTGAATGTGTCGGGAATAATCGGGAGGTTGTCACGGACAAATCCGCGCACGCCGTAGCCGTCGGGCATGGCAAGCTGAACGAGGTGTCCGAATGCCCATGTCACGGCATAACCGCCTCCCTCGAAATATCCTTCCTCTCTCTTTGTCGCGCCCACGATGCGGGCGATTTCACGTGCCACGGAGGGCTTTTCTGCAATGATTGTCTTCATGTCTTCTTCTTTTTTGTTGATACTTTGGATTTTATTTTGGATTCAGTGGCGGACACGGGATTACATTTTCATGCCCTTGCCCGTTTTCTTCTGCGGCTTCTCCTGCTGCTGTTGCTGGCGGGCGTCCTTCGGGTTGGTCTGACCTTTCTGCAACGGCTCTCTCAGATTCTTTGTAGCCTCGTTGGTCTTGCCATCGTTGTTCACCGCCACCTGCGTGCGGCTCTCGTTGGACGGAGCAACCTGCTGTGCATTGTCAGGGTTCGTGTCGTAGCGGTACGGGCGTCCCTTCTCCGGGTTGAACTTGATATACATCGTGGCATGGAAGCCCTGCTTGTCGGTCACGTTCTCCAGCTTCACGGCTTTACCCGCCACATAGTCGGCTTTCTGCTGGTCGGTGAAGCTCACGCCGCTCCATTTGCTGATGGGGCGGATGCTGCCGTCCTCGTTCGTCCACGTGTTGCGGCGTTGCTCCTTCTTGGTCTGTGCGGCATTTTCCCCGCCCTGCGCCTGACTTTTCGATGTGTCGCCTTTGGTTTCCTGTGTCTGTGCGGTACGGGGCGACTTGCCGGTTCCCGGCACGAACTCCACGCCGCGCTGCTCCACGTTCACTTGCAGGGTGGTGACGAACTTTCTGCCGTCGTTGCGCTCGATGAGCTTGTCGCGTACGGGCAGTCCGGCGCGGAGCATGTCCCGCTCCTGCGTGGTGATTTCCGTCTTGCCGATGCGCTCCGGGATGCGCACCCTGCTTGCCGGAATGTCCGTGATTTCATTCGTCTTGCGGTCGATGCTGATGTAGGAGGGGATGATCTCGCCCGTTTCCCTGTCCACAATGTCCACGACCCTACCGAGATTGCCCGTTTCGCGGAGGTTCTTCCGGTCATTGTCGGAGAATTTGTGTTCCTTGTACTCATCCAGCTTCTGCTCCTTGCGGATGAAGTGCGGCACGAGGCTGATGTTTCCCTCACCGTCCTTCTTGAAGGAGAGGCGGGCGTCCAGCTCGAATGATTCGCCGCCGAAGGTCGGTTTGACCTTTACCAAGTCGGACTTGCCATAGTTGAGCATCTTCGTAAGGTCGCCGGACTTTTCAAGGTTGTCCCGCTTTACGCCCCATCTGTCCTCCAGCTCCTGCCAGTTGATTTTACTCTCGTCGATGGGCTGGTAGCCACGTTTGCCCTGCATCTGTTCGGATTTGTCCTGTTGCTGTTCTTTCCGTTGTTCCATGTTCTCCTGTTTTTGAGGTTCTTGTTTCTCTGTCTGTTGTGCTGCCATCTCTTCCTGCACCTTCTTCTCATAGTCGGAGGTGTCCACCTTGTGAGGGGCGAGCAGCTCCTTGTTCGCTTCGGGGTCTTTCAGCAGTTGCTTCATCACCTCTAAGAGATTTTCAGCTTGGTCTGCCGCAATGCGGTAGAAACCGAAGCGGCTGGGTTCCTTGCACTGCCGGAAGAAGTTCTTGAAGAAGTTGTCCAGCACGTCGCCATGTCGGTCGAATTGCAGGAAACTCTGCGCGTTCTCCGCTTTTGCGGGGGTGCGCTTGGGTGTGCCGTCCGCGTTCAGCCCGGCTACCACGCTGATCTCGCCTGTCTTCTCGTCACGGACTACCAGCACGTCCTTTTCGTCTTTTTTCTTTGCCATCTGAAAAATGTTTTAATGGGTTATTTATGAAAGAAATTATGGATACGAGCCTTGTAGAAGGCTATATCTTCCTTTTTGAAGTCCTTGATATGGTTGGAAAGGAATGTCAGCACGTCCTCCTCGCTGTAATAGGTCTTCTTGCCCAGCGTCTTGTAGGGCAATGCGCCTACGCTGCGGTAGCGTTGGAGGGTGCGTTTGCTTATCTGGAGCAACATGCACAAATCCTGATTGTCGAAAAGGCGGATGCTTTCCGTGATAGTGGGCTGTTTCCCCTCAGCCTTCATCGCCAGCAGCAGTTCGTCCTGACGGTCGAGCCGTTCCATCAGCTTCTGCATCCAGCCCTCGAAGTTGTTTCGTGTGAGCAGTTCCATGACCTATGTCCTCCTTCCTTTTGGTTTGCCGCCCGTGCGCAGCGTGTGGTTGTGGAACAGGGTGTCTATTGTCCCTTCCTCGTTCCTTACTGTGTTGTCCTCCAATAGCCGCAGTATCTCGGAAAGGCGGTAGCGGCAGCTTCCGCGTACCACCACATACTCGATACGGTGGTCGGTGCGCATACGCTGCATGGTGCGCTTGCTCACGTTGAGCATCTTCGCCGCCTGTGCCGTGTCAAGCAGCTTGTCTTCGGTTTCCCGCTTCCGTTTCTTCTCGTCCCTTGCCTCGCGGATGTACCCTGCGATGTTCGCAATCTGCGCCATCATCTCCTTGTAGGCGGAACTTTCCATTGTTATCACTTTCATGTTCAGTCCTTTCTTTTTGTTTCTGCGACAAAATTCGGCAATAAACAAAAGGGGCTTTAACAACTCACTACGTGACTCACGTAAGATTTTTGCGGAAGATGGCTCCGTAACCCGGTCAAACGGCGCAACAGGCAGCCTTTCAGCGGAAAACGATACGTCTTGTATGCCGTTTCGTTACCTTTGCGGCAAACTCTAAATGACATGAATATGGAAATAGTATCTATCGAGAAAAAGACTTTCGAGATGATGGTGGCGGCATTCGGCGCACTCTCGGAGAAGGTCGCCGCCCTGAGGCGCAAAAGCGACACGGGGCGCATGGAAAGATGGCTCACGGGCGAGGAGGTCTGCGGGCAGTTGAGAATAAGCCCGCGCACGTTGCAGACGCTGCGTGACAGGCGGCTTATCGGCTACTCGCAGATAAACCGCAGGTTCTATTACAAGCCAGAGGAGGTGAAGCGGCTGATACCGCTTGTCGGCACGCTCTATCCGCACGGCAGATGATTTGATTTATTCACCCACTGAATCCGAAGTTATGATGAACGAGAACAACGATGTTTTTACGATGGAAGACGAGCCGATAGCCTCTGTGGTGCAGGATATGCGCAAAGGCTCGAAATGGCTGTCCGCATTTCTGGAAAGCTACCGTCCTCCGCTGGACGGGGAACGTTACCTGACGGACGGCGAGGTGTCGGAACTGCTCCGTGTGAGCCGGCGCACCTTGCAGGAATACCGCAACAACCGCGTGTTGCCCTTCATACTTTTGGGAGGGAAGGTGCTTTACCCGGAAACGGGGCTGCGCGGGGTACTGGAAGCGAACTACCGCAAGCCGCTGGAGTGAGGCGGTTTCATGAAAAAGTAAACGGGTGACACCTTTTGTGGTGCTACCCGTTTACTTGTCTTATGGGGTATGTGCAATCAGCAATACCCGGCTTTTCCGTTCTGTATGAACATCACGTATGTCTGCCGTTTCTCTTGTGAGAGTGCCTTTCCCACCAGCCATGTGCGGAACAGGTGGGTGTTGTAGGTATTCACCCTGAAAGCGACCGGGATGATGATTTCAAGGGCGTACACGTCCGCGTGCAGCCCGTTTTCAAGCTGCATGTAGCGGCACACCTCGTAGTCGTTCAGCACGTCCGACTTGCGGACGGCTCTGATGGCGGCGTTCACTGCCGGGACGGTCGTATGGAACAATCCGGCTATTTCGGTGGCGGTCATCCACACGTCGTTACCGGTTACGCTGACTGCCTTGTCCTCGATGATGATTGTGTCACGTTTCATGGCTTTTCTTTTTAGATGGTGCAACCTGCAAATTCCTCGACGCCGTTCAATCTTGCGGCAAGGTTCTCCATGTCCTGATTGAGCTTCTCTTTGGTTATCTTTGCGTAAATCTGCGTCGTCTTTATGCTCTTGTGTCCGAGCATGGAGCTGACCGTTTCGATGGGAACACCGTTGGAGAGGAATATCGTCGTGGCTGCCGTGTGGCGGCTCTGATGCCACGTGATATGCTTGGTGATGCCGCAACGCTTGGCGACGGCACGGATACCGGCAAGGCACGTGTTATAATGCGGAACGGGAAATATCCTGCCGTCCCCGCACAGTCCCCGGTATTTGCCGATTATGCGGTTGGCGATGTCGAGCAGGCGGATGTTGGACACCACGCCCGTTTTCTGGCGGTTGATGTTTATCCACTCGTGTTCGTCGAAGTAGGTGCGGATATTCTCTTCCGTAAGGTTGCGCATATCCGCGAACGACAGCCCCGTGAAGGCGCAGAACAGGTAGAGGTCGCGGTACAATTCCTGTTTGGCGTTTTTCAGTTTCCCCTCCATCAGCAGGCGGATCTCATCTTTGGTCAGGAAACTGCGTGTTGTTTCCTCCTTCTTGATTTCATACTCGCGGAACGGGTCGCGCGTCAGCCACTCGTTGTTGATGGCGATGAATACCATCGTCCGTAACGGGCAGACGTACAGCCACACGGTATTGGTGCAGCAGTGCTTGTCCGTGCGCAGGAACATCTCGAAGTCGGAGATGAAAGCCGGGGTAAGCTCTTTTAGGGCGATGTCCTTCACATGGTAGCGGATGTCGAGGAACTCTTGCATGTGCTTGTAAACGGTGCGGTACTTCAGCAGCGTGCCTTTGGCTTTCATGCCTGCCTCCACCTGCTTCTCGTAGTCCTCGTTGTGCTGGCGGAACACCTGCATCAGCGTGTGGTAGCGGTGTTCCAGTCCGAGAAAGGCGTTCTTCACCTTCTCCGCCGTGACGAAGTTGTCACGCTCCATGATTTCCTGATAATGCCTGTTGATGCGTACCCGCATCTTGTCAAGCATACGGTTCGTTTCGAGTGCCGCCGTGCTTCTGCCCGTGACACGTCCACCTTTGGTGTCCCACAGTTTCGGATCGACAGTCAGTTTGCAGCTGAACTGTGTCTGGCTGCCGTCCACCGTGATGCGTCCCATGACGGGAACTGTCCCGTCCTTTTTCACTACCTGACGCTTGAGGTAGTAGATTACTGAAAATGTACTCTTCATTGTCCTTAATTTTTGGGTTTCAAAATTAGTTGGTGAAGAGTCCGGTGTTGGTACGCAAAACGGGGAGGAACGGCGCAATCTTTTTCCGTAACCTGATTTTTCGCATGAGTTATGGATAACTCACTATTCCTTAGAGCCTTGTTTCGCTATTCGTACCCGTTTGTCGCATTTTCGGGCATGGTTACGAACAAGTAACGTAGCGGCGTCAGGATTTGGCTTCGGCAGGGATTGTAATGGCTTCACGGATTATCGCCACTTCAACCAAAACCCTTGTAACTCAATTCTATCACTATATCTTTCCGCATTTCACTTTTTTGTAGTAACTTTGCATACAAAATATCAAACAGATGATCTAAAATTCACCATTAACGACGAAAACCGATGAAAGAACTTATTAAAGTCATTGCTTTTGATGCAGACGATACCTTGTGGAGCAATGAACCTTTTTTCCAGGAAATAGAGAAACAATATACAGACCTATTAAAGCCTTATGGCACTTCTGAAGATATTTCAGCCGCTTTATTTCAAACAGAAATGAATAATCTGAAGTATCTCGGATATGGAGCCAAAGCTTTCACCATTTCTATGATAGAGACAGCTTTGCATGTGAGTGGACAAAAGATTTCAGGTACAGACATCCAACATATTATTGAATTAGGCAAATCATTACTGAAAATGCCTATTGAACTATTGCCGGGAGTAAAAGAAACACTTAAAGTATTGAAAGAGAAAGGAAAATACAAATTAGTAGTTGCCACTAAAGGAGATTTACTCGATCAGGAAAATAAGCTGGGACGTTCCGGATTAGCCTCTTATTTCGATCACATTGAAGTGATGTCCGATAAAACAGAGAAAGAATATCAACGAATGTTGAATATCTTACAGATTGCTCCTTCTGAATTTGTCATGATTGGCAATTCTCTGAAATCGGACATTCAACCTGTTCTATCGCTGGGAGGATATGGCATACATATTCCTTTTGAAGTGATGTGGAAACATGAAGTAGTAGACACATTCACACATGACCATCTGAAACAGGTGAAAAGATTTGATGAGTTGCTGCTTTTGTTTTAAATAAGTTCTATTCTTTCTTCAGATAAGCTTCAAATCTGAAGAAAGAAATCAGTAAACAATGCCATCTTATTGGATTACAAATCCAACAGTTTCATCAATTCAGCAGCCCGACACGCTTCTATCGAATTACCGACAGAGAGTTTCTCCAAAATATTCTGGCGGTGTCGATTGACTGTATTCACACTAATATAAAGGGCAGCTGCTATTTCTTTACTAGATAGTCCTTTACGTATACAGCGAAGTATTTCCTTTTCGCGTTCGGATAGGATATTGCGATGTTCTTCCGAAAGAAAGAGCGTTTCGACCTCTCCACGTTCCATATGGGTAATAGTGGGACATATCCCCTGCTCCGTTCGTTGATCTGCAGACAAGGTATAAAGACAAAAAATCAACCATACACTTCCGGAAGGAGTATTTTCCATAATCTGCACTAAATTATCAATATACTGATAGACTCCTTTCTCATTCATCATACGTATTCTGCATCTTCCCCGGTACTTCAACCGTTCTTCGGAAGACATCGAAAAGGTCTTCTGAAAAAACTGATACTCCAATAACCGCTTTTCTACCAAGTCTTCAGGATGAATACGCCGATAAATACAATCTTCATCCATAGAATCAATCACACTCAAAGCAGCTTCTTCGGGAGTTAAGCCTAGAAAATGCGCCCAAGGATGAACGGCAATGTAACTTTTCCTATTCGAAAGATCTGAAATAACAGCACATCCACCATTAATCTCCGTCAATGAATGAATAAAGCGTTGATGTTGCTCTACAACTCCATTGTCCAATATTTCATCGGCTATCAGTTGTGTCGCATAAACTTCATCTATTTCCTTTTGTAATACGTCCATCTTATAAAATGGTTATTATTCAGTATTGTTGCACACGGAGGTATGACCTATCTTTGCACCACAAAGATAATCAAATAAGAAATGATCATGAAACATTTAAAAATCAAAATGATGTCAATAGCCTTTATGGCAGTAACAACTTCTTCTATGGCACAAAGTTTGAATAAAATGAACTGGCTGAATGAGCCTCAACAATGGGAAATAAAAGATGGCAAAACCTTAGTGATGGATGTTCCTGCAAAAACAGACTTTTGGAGGATTTCTCATTATGGGTTCACAGTGGACGACGGACCTTTCTATTATGCAACTTATGGTGGAGAATTTGAAGCCAAAGTAAAGATAACCGGCAACTATGTCACCACCTTTGACCAAATGGGATTAATGCTGCGCATCGACCATGAAAACTGGATAAAAGCAGGTGTGGAATACGTTGATGGCAAACAGAATGTAAGTGCTGTAGTTACGCATCGGACTAGCGACTGGAGTGTAGTACAATTGCCGGATGCTCCCCGTTCGATATGGATAAAAGCAGTCCGTCGCCTGGATGCAGTAGAAATATTTTTCTCACGTGATGATAAAGAATATATTATGATGCGCACGTGTTGGTTGCAAGATAATTGTCCTGTCATGGTAGGATTAATGGGAGCTTGTCCGGACGGCAAAGGTTTCACTGCTACATTCGAAGAATTTAAAGTGACTCCATTAGCCGATCAA
Source organism: Bacteroides sp. 3_1_13 (assembly GCF_001185845.1). Taxonomy (NCBI): domain Bacteria; kingdom Pseudomonadati; phylum Bacteroidota; class Bacteroidia; order Bacteroidales; family Bacteroidaceae; genus Bacteroides; species Bacteroides sp. 3_1_13. The sequence goes on along the minus strand of NZ_KQ236958.1, from coordinate 209,475 downwards.
CGAAGACTGGAATGGGCAAAAAGGCAAATGAACAAATAAAAATCAGTCTTGATGCTATTTATTTAAATAGAGAGAAAGCTCTATTATAATATAAATGCGGTAGTATATCTTACTTTAAATATTCTATTTTTAATATGATGAGTATAAATAGCATCACACGGATTTCCTCTTCCAGCAGTTCTGTTGTATAAAATAATGCAAGAATATACAGTTCCCGAGGAGTTTTTTACATAAAAACAGTCAAAAGATACACTATAATAAACTTATTGACAATCGTTTCTTTAAAAGGAATAACCAGTTCCTTTTAAAGGAACGATTCATTGATCGGTGAGAAACACTTTATTCCTTTAAAAGGAGCATATAAAACTTTATTTTAAGTGCTATCCCAGAGCTAACCTACACCTGAAACAGCCAACACTCCACATATCAATTTGAGACAAAATAAAGGCAAGTTCTATACATCTATTCTATAAAAGACACAGACTAAAACAAATTATTCCAAAACACAATCGATTTATTTCTTTTCTAAATTCGAAAACAGCAAATCCTTCTCATTTTCAACTCATGCCTAAATATATCCTGCATATATGGAATTATACAACGATAAAATATACGTTTTTTCATATATTATCGCCAAAACCGTATATACTTATCTTTCTCACGATCCAACGCACCTTCATCAACACAATCATCCAACCGGAACCATGAATGTTCTATCAATGAGCCTCTCTTTTTAACAGACTTATCCCAGTTTCCTATCACTTGTCCTTCATGAAGAACAATCGGATAAAACAGACCATTATTGGTAAATGCTTTCGAGTAATGCTCTTTAGGCAAAACGTCTGTCCGGTCTTTATAACCAAGCAAATATTCATCATAAGAAGGAAGAAGATGCAAACTGCCGGTAACTTTTCCACGAGTCCGGCAATCTTCATGAATATACCATGTCTGTCCATTCCATTCTTCTGCCGTTAATTCCGAATCAATCAAATAAATAGCTTGACGTGCATCTGTAATAGGCAGCCCCGACCACCAGACAAAATCTTGCAAAACAGCAGGAGCATGACTACGAAAATAGCTTCTAGCCAAACGAGCCAAAGATTCATCTTTGGTCAATTCCGGCATCGGCGGAACACGCTCTTCCAAAAGCGCATACGTACATTTACTTCCTTTATCTTCCCCACTACATACAATCCCCACCTGCTCCGCACGAGCCATAAAGCGGGTCATACGATGATTATCCGCTACAATCCCCGAACGGTTAAAATGCTCGGCAATCTCCTGCCTCGTCAGGCTTTTCTTCCCACAAAGAATTTTCTCCAACAGATTATGACTTTTCGTATAGAGCTCTTCAGAAATTTCCAAGTCATGCCCCTTCGCATAAGACTCATTAGCAGATATAATACGCCCGGCGGAAAGTTTCAACATCCACCGGATATCTTCTGCTGCTACGAGATGCCATGTCGGACGCATTACATGAGTCCGCAAGATTTCACCATCACGGAGCGCTTTTTCCACAGTTTGAATCGTTGCTGACTTCAAACGCATTCCTACTGCCCATTTCACCATGGAATAATTCTGTGCCTGCATAGCTCCCATCCAGGACACAAGTTCCTTGGGTTGAAAGAAAAGAGGACTTAATAACTGTTGGTTGAGTAAACGTATATTCGGTATTTTCATCATACTTATTTATAAAAGAAAAAACAGTTGTTCTTTGATTAAATGACACGAGTAATGGAATGTAACAAAACAGAAGACAAGAAGTCTCTAATATAAATATGTTCTATCCCTTCATAAGTATTTTCAAACATTTTTTCTCCGGACACTACCACTTTCGGATAATTATCTTTAATCTTCAATAAATTCCCGAATTCTCTTTCAATAGTTTCCTGTTTAGAAAGTTCAAGAGAGACTTGCACATAGAGAATCTCTCCATTCCGTTTACAGACAAAATCTATTTCTTCCGTACCCAATGTCCCGATTTTTACATCATATCCACTATATACCAAATGATTATAAACCAAGTTCTCCAAACGCATCGCTCTGTCCTGTGGCTTGTACCCCGTAATCACATTACGAATCCCCATATTCTCAAAATAATACTTCTCCCCTCTTTCGAATAATTTCTTTCCGGCAATATCATACCTTCCTACCCTATGTACAATAAAAGCATCCGATAATGCCATCGCATACTCACTCACAACATAAGGAGAAATATCCACTTTCTGACTTTTCAGAAAATCACTAATACTCTTGCTGGAAAATAAGTTGCCAATGTTACCTGCCAAGAACGAAACTAGTTGTTCCAAAAAGACCGTATTCCTTATATTCTTTCTCTGAATCACATCTTTTAATATAATGGTAGAGTAAATGCTCCTCAAATACTCCATAACAACAGGTTCTTCCATCGGCAAATGTATCAGATAAGGCAATCCTCCATAATGAATATATTTCTCCAATGACGCATCCGTATTCTCCAGTTCATGGAAATCCAGAAATTCAATATACGACAAACTATAAACCACAAATTCAACATACCGACCTCCCAATTCATTCGCTAAATCACTGGAAAATATCTCTGAATTACTGCCTGTCACATATATATCATTATTATCATCCAATGCCAACGAACGGATAGCCAACCTGAAATCTTGTATTTCCTGTATTTCATCGACAAAAATATAGTTCATTCTATCATCTACCGATTTTGAAAGAATATAATCATTCAGTTCTTTATAAGTCTTTATATCTATGAAATTGACATCTTCCTTATTTATATAGATAATATTCGCATCACTCTCTTCTTTCCGTATCAACTCCATGAGTTGATACAAAATAAAGCTTTTACCGACACGACGATGACCGACCATCACTTTTACCAATGTTTTCCTCATGAAAGGTCTTATGCGGTCAACATAAGTGTTTCTTTGTTTAATTATGCGAGGTATTTTCATTCTACTTCTTTTTAAATACGATTGCAATACATCACAAATATAGCATTTATTTTAAATACAATTGTAATTTCTTGAGATTTTATCCTCTACTTCAAATACGATTGTAATTTTCCCATTCTAAATTTTCTATTGTTTTTCTGACTTTATAACTGCATATATACCAATTTATGTCTATTTTTGTCATCTCAAACCAAAGAAAATAGAAATGATGCTCTATAAACTCATCCCTCCTTCAGTAGTAACAGCAACTATCCAGTTGCCGGCTTCTAAAAGTATCAGTAATCGTGCATTAATCATCAATGCGCTGGGCAAAGGTATTTATCCTCCTGAAAACCTGTCCGATTGTGACGATACACAGGTGATGATAAAAGCTCTCACCGAAGGGAAAGAGACGATTGACATCATGGCTGCGGGCACTGCTATGCGTTTCCTTACCGCCTATTTAAGTGTGACCCCGGGGGAACGGACAATCACAGGAACAGCCCGTATGCAGCAACGCCCGATACAGATATTAGTCAATGCGCTTCGGGAATTAGGAGCTGAAATAGAGTATACCCGCAATGAAGGATATCCTCCCCTCCGCATCAAAGGTGCAGAATTGAAAGGAAACGAAATAACACTGAAAGGAAATGTCAGTTCCCAATATATATCTGCTCTATTGATGATAGGTCCGGCACTCAAAGACGGTTTGACTTTGCATTTAAGCGGGGAGATAATTTCCCGTCCTTATATCAATCTTACATTGCAACTGATGCAGGACTTTGGAGCCAAAGCCGCATGGACTTCTCCTAATAGCATTTCCGTTGCTCCACAACTCTATCAGAGCATTCCTTTCAAAGTGGAAAGTGACTGGAGCGCAGCTTCCTATTGGTATCAGATTGCTGCCTTATCTCCCAAAGCAGAAATTGAATTATTGGGGTTGTTTCCTAACAGTTATCAGGGAGATAGCCGGGGAGCAGAAGTTTTCTCACGCTTAGGTATAACTACCGAATTTACATCGCAAGGTGTGAAACTGAAAAAAACAGGCAAAGCGCCGGAAAGACTGGAAGAAGACTTTGTCGACATTCCGGATTTGGCACAGACATTCGTTGTTACCTGTGCCTTGCTGAATATCCCTTTCCGTTTCACCGGATTACAAAGCCTGAAAATAAAAGAGACTGACCGTATTGCCGCCCTGCGAACCGAGCTTAAAAAGCTGGGATATGTGATCGAGGAAGAAAATGACAGTATATTAATGTGGAATGGCGAACGATGTGAACCGGAAGAAACTCCGGTGATTGAAACCTACGAAGACCATCGGATGGCAATGGCATTTGCACCGGCAATTATCCGCCATCCCAATTTACTTATTGCCAATCCGCAAGTCGTTACCAAATCATATCCCGGATATTGGGAAGATTTGAAACAGGCCGGATTTCAGGTTATAAACGAAGGCTAATTTTCATACGCTGTGGAAGATTTCAACAAATATACTTCCCACATCAACTACTCCCCTATTGTAGATTTTGTATTACAACAGGGGAAGCAGACCTATTATAAGAAAGGAGACTACTTTTCCCGCCAGGGAGAAGTATGCAAAACAATGGGGTTCGTCAGTTCCGGTTCTTTCCGGTACTGTTGCACCAACAGTGTAGGCGAAAACAGCATTGTAGGCTATACTTTCGATCATTCTTTTGTTGGCAACTATCCGGCTTTTCAGTTACAGGACCAATCAAATGTAGATATACAAGCCTTGTGTGACTGTTCGGTATACGTAATCAATTACCAGCAAATGGCAGACTTCTACGATACCAACGACGCTCACCAAAAGTTAGGACGCCGCATCGCAGAAACGTTATTGTGGGAAGTCTACGACCGGATGATTTCAATGTACAGCCTGACACCGGAAGAACGCTATCTTGAAATTATCAACCGTTGTCCCGACTTACTGAAACTGATAACTTTAAAAGAACTGGCTTCCTATCTTCTGATTCGTCCCGAAACATTAAGTCGTATCCGAAGAAAAGTCGTACAAAAATAAATTCTTGATTTCAATCAAGAGTTTATTTATTCCCTACCCTTACTTTTGCGGGCAAACAAAGTATATTGTATTTCATGAAAAAAATTATAATTATAGGTGCAACTTCCGGCATCGGTCGCGGATTGGCAGAAGTCTATTCTCAAGAAGATTATCTTATCGGCATTACCGGTCGCAGAGAAAATCTATTAGAAGAGGTATGCGCCCGGGACAAAGACAAACTATTCTATCAAGTGTGCGACATCACCGATACACAAGCTACCATTTCATCCCTCGAAACTCTCACTCGAAAAATGGGTGGAATGGATATATTGATTATCTGTGCCGGGACCGGAGAACTAAACCCCGAACTCTCCTACCAATTGGAAGAACCTACCTTACTAACGAACGTGATAGGATTCACCAACATCGCAGACTGGGGTTTCCGATATTTCGAACAGCAAAAAAGCGGGCATCTGGTTACTATTTCCTCTGTTGGAGGTACACGCGGCAGTGGCATCGCTCCCGCCTACAATGCGTCGAAAGCCTATCAAATCAACTATATGGAAGGATTACGACAAAAAGCAACTAAATCTCCTTATTCTATTTACACTACCGATATTCGTCCCGGATTTGTAGACACCGCTATGGCAAAAGGAGAAGGATTGTTCTGGGTTACTCCCGTTGATAAAGCTGTGAAACAAATTAAAAAGGCTATTTCTAAAAAGAAAAAAGTAGCTTTCATTTCCAAAAGATGGAGATATGTAACTATCCTGTTTCGTCTGTTGCCATCTGCTATTTATTGCCGGATATAAAGTTCTACCTGTTCGCCACCTCTTTATATAGTAAGAAAAGAAACTTTCGTGAATTCTACAACCCGGCAACAAAGATTATCTACACAAATTCACTATCTTTGCAAAGATAGCCCGTCAACAGACCAACAAAGGACTATTGTTGCTACATGGACCGACTGATAATACCTAACTTGAAACAAAGGTGTATATGAATACTGACTTTACAAACTTAACAACAGAAAATCTTTCTAATGAGCATTTATGCTGCATTATCCGCAGCAAAAAGTCTCATCCTGGTATTGAAGCAAAGCGGCAATGGCTTTCCGACCGGCTGAATGAAGGCCATGTCTTTAGAAAGTTAAACGCCAAAGCTACTGTTTTTATTGAATATGCCCCTCTTGAAACAGCTTGGGTTCCCGTCATCGGCGACAACTATTATTATCTGTATTGTTTATGGGTGCTAGGTAGCCCCCGAGGAAACGGATATGGGAAAGCATTAATAGAGTACTGTATAGCCGATGCCAAAGAAAAAGGTAGATCCGGCATTTGTATGCTTGGGGCAAAAAAACAGAAGAGCTGGCTTTCCGACCAATCATTTGCAAAGAAATTTGGTTTTGAAGTGGTTGACACTACCGATAATGGATATGAATTGCTTGCTCTTTCTTTCGACGGAACAGTACCGCAATTTGCGCCAAATGCCAAGAATCTGAAAATAGAAAGTGAGGAACTGACGATTTATTATGATATGCAATGCCCCTATATCTATAAATACATTGAAATGATCAAACAATATTGTGAAACAAATGATGTCCCTGTTTCTTTTATTCAAGTAGATACGCTACAGAAAGCCAAAGAGTTACCGTGTGTTTTTAATAATTTTGCTGTATTTTATAAAGGAAGTTTTGAAACTGTGAATTTGCCACCTATCGACTATTTAAAAAGAATACTCAAAAAATAAGAAATACAATCCTGACTTTTCCCGTTAATTATCAGGATTGTATTTTATCTGCTTCATTAAAAAGACTTCTCATTTGCCATCTTCCACATATTGAGAAAAGAGGCTTTGGTGATTTCTACTATCTTATCCCAATTCAGCTGGTCAGCATGATCGGAAGGCTGGTGATAGTCAGGATGCCCGTCCGTATGATACCAGATGATCGGAATACCGACTTTGGCAAACGAACCGTTATCACTTCCTCCTATCGGATTTTCCCAGGCGCGGTAATCCGGTTCCAATTGCAAACCGTATTTTCTGATATCCTCTTTCAACCAATCCCCAAAGACCGGATGGGCGGCTGTGTAGAAATAAACGACTTGTTCGGGTTGTTGAGGTTTGTTGTTACGGCCAATCATGTCAAAGTTCAGATAGCCTTTGATTTGAGATAGGAAAGGACAAGTTTGTACAAAATATTTAGAGCCAAGCAGTCCTTTTTCTTCTCCATCCCAAAAAGCAAAGATTACATTTCTTTCGGGTTGCTGTCCACTGGCTAAAAAGGCTCTTGCAATTTGCAGCACTGCCGATACACCGGAAGCATTATCGTCAGCACCATTGTATATTTGGTCGCCATCAAGTACAGGATCAATACCTAAATGGTCGAAATGAGCCCCCACAATCACATATTCTTTGGTATTTTTACCGGGAATCATTCCCAATACATTCCTCATGGTAAGCTTCTGATGAACTTCCTGTTTCAGTTTTGCTATGGAATCAGGATGTACTTCCAGACGTCCTTTTTTCTGACGTTCTTTACGGTAAGCATCAAAAGGCTGGAAATAGCTGTCAGCCAAAGGCGATACTCCCATCCATTGCAACAAAGAAACAATATATTCTGAAGTCACACGCGAACCATGAAACCCAGCCTCACGCCCTTGCAATTCATCACTAGCCAAAAAGTTGATAGTAGCTTCGGCAGAGGAACGGTTAATTGTATTCAAGGCCCTCTCAATAGGAGATTGGGCAAAAGTAATGTTTCCAACCAACAGTAACGCTAATAGTAAATAATCTCTCTTCATTGTACTTCAAATATCTTAAGTCATTTTCATTGATTGGTGAAATTTAATTCACCCGCCAATGTTTATTTTGTAGGTAACATACAAAAGTACGAAAGAAATAGATAGCATACATGATAGAATGCAAATTTATAAGTAACTTTGCACAAAATTGATTGGTAACTGTTATATTGTCATGTGGATACTTATTATAAGTCTGGTGTTGCTGGGTGTCATTGCGCTGATAGCCGGAATTATCCGCAACAAAAGACTGCAAAAGAAAATAGAAAAGGGCGAACTGGACCGTATGCCGGAAGTGAAGGAAGTAGATGTGGAATGCTGCGGACAACACGAAGTATGCGAACGGGATAGCCTGCTGGCAGCTGTCAGCAAAAAAATAGAATATTACGATGACGAAGAACTGGATCAGTTCATTGGCAGGGCAGGAGATGCGTATACAGAAGAAGAAACAGAAATGTTTCGGGATGTATTGTATACGACACTGGATGTAGAAGTGGCCGGATGGATACGTAGCCTTCAGCTCCGTGGCATTGAATTACCGGATGATCTCAAAGACGAAGTTTTTCTGATTATCGGAGAAAGAAGAAACGTAGAAGTAAAAAAAGCAGATGAGAGGTGATGGATTTACTACAATATACATTCTTTCAACACGCCCTATTGGGAAGTCTGCTGGCAAGCATTGCCTGTGGGATTATCGGTACATATATCGTAACCCGCCGCCTGGTATTTATCAGCGGAGGAATCACTCATGCTTCTTTCGGAGGGATCGGGTTAGGATTGTTTGCCGGAATTTCCCCGATACTCTCGGCAGCCGTATTCTCGGTATTATCGGCTTTTGGTGTCGAGTGGCTTAGCAGACGGAAAGATATGCGCGAAGATTCTGCCATTGCAGTATTCTGGACGTTAGGGATGGCACTCGGAATTATGTTCAGCTTCCTGTCGCCGGGATTTGCGCCTGACTTATCGGCTTACCTCTTTGGCAATATCCTGACCATCAACCAAATCGATTTATGGATGCTCGGCATATTGGCACTAATACTGACCGGATTCTTTTATCTGTTTATCCGCCCTATCGTATATATTGCTTTTGACCGTGAATTTGCACGTTCGCAAAAGATTCCGGTAGAGATATTCGAATATGTGTTGATGATGTTCATTGCGCTGACAATTGTAGCCTGCCTGCGTATGGTAGGCATCGTACTGGCCATTTCTCTTCTCACCATTCCACAGATGACAGCCAACTTGTTCACTTATAGTTTCAAGAAGATTATCTGGTTATCAATCGGCATCGGTTTCTTGGGCTGCCTGGGTGGATTATTTATTTCTTATCACTGGAAAGTCCCTTCGGGAGCTTCCATCATATTCTTCTCTATCCTGATTTACGCTGTTTGTAAAATCGGAAAGAGTTGTTGCAGGAAAAAGTCATAATAATAGATAGTATATGGAAATCAAAATTCAATCACTGGAAAGTATCTATGAAGCAGCCCGTGAATTTATCGCTGCTATGGGCGACAACACTGTATTTGCTTTATACGGAAAGATGGGTGCCGGCAAAACGACATTTGTCAAAGCACTCTGCGAAGAATTGGGCGTAACGGATGTTATCACTTCTCCTACTTTTGCTATTGTCAACGAATACCGTTCGGACGAAACCGGAGAGTTAATCTATCACTTTGATTTTTACCGCATCAAGAAGCTAAGCGAAGTGTACGACATGGGTTACGAAGACTATTTCTACAGTGGCGCTCTCTGCTTTATCGAATGGCCGGAACTGGTAGAAGAACTACTTCCGGGAAATGCCGTAAAAGTAACGATTGAAGAACTGGAAAACGGAAATAGAGTAATCAGACTATGACCGGACAATATATCGTACAAGGAATCTTTGCGCTGGCAGGAATCGTCTCCCTGCTGGCGTCATTGCTAAACTGGGACTGGTTCTTTACAACGCGCAACGCACAAACCATTGTCCGGAATGTAGGACGCAACCGGGCAAGACTCTTCTATGGGATACTGGGAATTATCATCATTGGAATGGCTATATTCTTCTTTGTGGAAACACGGAAAGCCATCACTCTTTGACACATTTTTTTCAGACAAAAGAACATAAGTACAAAAGACTACAAAAATATGTTCTTTTGTTCTTATGTCTAAAGCAACTGTCGTGACTTCATCTCCAGATACTTATTAATCACATCAATCGAAAGATTCTCCGGTGTAGTTAATAAAGAATAGATTCCATGTTGTTTCAAAGTAGATACAATCAGCCGCTTCTCGTAAGCGAACTTTTCTGCAATCACGTGACGATAGTAGCTTTCCGTATCTTTTGCCGGTTGGGCGATATATTCCTTCAAATCGACATCTTCAAAAAAGACTACGAGCAAACGGTGTTGGCGGTTTAGTTGTTTCAGGTAAGATAATTGACGGTTCATTCCTCCTATGCTCGAGAAGTTAGTATATAGTACCAGCAGGCTACGCTTACTGACATGTTTGTTCAAATGAACGCAAAGAGCCGAGAAGTCTGTCTCCCCGAAAGTGGTCTGCTGGCTATAAAGACTTTCCAGCAATGTCTGCATATATCCCGGTTGCTTGGAAGCAGGCACGAAAGTATCGAAGTGTTCATCGAAAGTCACTAATCCGGCTTTATCTTCTTTCCGCATGGCAACATACGAAAGCACCAGCGAAGCATTAATTGCATAATCCAGCAAGGTCATTCCACGGAAAGCTTGCTGCATCACTCTACCTTTATCGATCACATTATAAATCTGCTGTGAACGTTCGTCTTGGTACACATTCACCATAAGTTCATGCCGGCGGGCACTTGCTTTCCAGTTAATCGTACGGTAATCATCCCCCTTTACATACTCTTTAATCTGCTCAAACTCCGTATGATGCCCAACCCGGCGAATACGTTTTATTCCCAATTCTGTCAGATTATCACTTATTGCCAGCAATTCATATTGATGGAGCATCAGATATGACGGGTACACTTTGATATCCAAAGGTTCTGCACAAGTATAGCGCCGGGATATAAAGCCGATTTTTCCGGTCACAAAAACTCTGATATGACCGAAAGAGTAAACGCCACGATGAGTAGGTCGAAGACGATAGGTAACTGTTTTTCCCTCGTTTGCTCCAAGCTTCACCTGAAAGTCGACATCACGTTTCTGAAAGATAAAAGGGATCTCATCTATGATTTCTAAAGATACAGGATGCGGATAACTACTTTCTACCCGAATACTTACTTCATTTTCGTCGCCATTAGAGAAACGGTCGGCACACTGGCGGAAAGCACGGATTCCACGAATACGATAAAGAGAATATACGTCTGCCAGTACCACCAAAAACAAGACAAAGAGTGCCCACTGCCCGATAACAAAGAACGGAGCAAAAACATATCCGCTACCCAACAACAGGATAACTATGACAAGGGCAATATAGAAACGACGAGTTAGAAACAAATGATTTATGATTTATAATTTCTTGGGTTTACGATTTCTTCAACTTACAATTTACGTACAATTTACAATTTATGATTTCTTCGATTTATGTTATGAATAGGATCAGACATCCAACGCGCAGCCCAAATCATAAATCAGAACTCATAAATCATAAATCTTTTCATTTTGGTACTTCCACTTTATCAATTAAGCGTTGCGTCACTTTCACTGGAGAATAGCCTTCCATTTCAGCTTCCGCAGTCAGGATCAGACGGTGCTGAAGTACATAAGGAGCTACAAACTTGATATCTTCCGGTGTCACAAAATCACGTCCCTGCAAAAGAGCATACGCTTTTGACGATTGCAGCATGGCTACAGATGCACGTGGAGAAGCTCCCAAATATACAGCTTTGCTGGTACGGGTCTGCTGTACAATCAATGCGATATATTGGAGCAACGTGCGGTCTACAAATACCTGATTCATAAAAGCACGAAGCGACAGCAGTTCTTCTTTGGTAATAGCGGGAGTGATGTCGTCCAACTTCACCAATGCGGCATTGGTATGATGACGTTCCAGGATATTCACTTCCTCTTCCAATGAAGGATAATCCATCGTAATCTTCATCAGAAAACGGTCGAGCTGTGCTTCGGGAAGTTTGTATGTTCCCTCCTGCTCTACCGGATTCTGGGTAGCCAAAATCGTATAAAGATCTCCCATCCGGTGAGTCGTTCCATCAATACTGATCTGGCGCTCTTCCATTACCTCAAACAAGGCAGCCTGTGTCTTGGCAGGAGCACGGTTGATTTCATCGACCAATACAATATCCGCAAAAATCGGTCCCTGATGAAAATCAAAACCATTGGTTTTCATATTAAACACAGTCGTACCTAATACGTCACTCGGCATTAAGTCCGGAGTGAACTGGACACGACTGAAGTCTGCATCAATCAGACGAGCTGTCAAACGGGCCAACAGTGTCTTCGCAACTCCCGGAACACCTTCTATCAATACGTGTCCATTCGCCAAAATCGCCGTCAGTACCAAATCGACTGTCTGCTCCTGCCCAACTATGACGGAAGCAATCCGGTCTTTCAACTCTTGTATCTTCTCGGAAAAGAGAGTTAAATCTACTCGCTGTTCTGTATTCTCTTCCATAAATTTCTTCTTTAGATATGATTGATTATTTCATTCATTTTATCGATATATACCTTCATCTGCTCCGCATCAATAACACGTCCTCCGTAAATCACGGGTCTGACTTCGCGGATAAATTTAGCAATCTCTCCGGCATCCATTCCGGTTTTCCGGGCAATCCGGTGGAAAGAGCGTTCATCGTCGGCCACTTCTTCAATATCCACCTGAATCTCTCTCCGAAGTTCTTCGGCTAAATAGGAAAACTTCTTGCGAACTAAATCCGCATGGTCTTTCTTCTGAAAGTAAAGCGTGCCTATCAGTTCGGTAAATTCAAGAGATTTATTCGCCGGCTCGTGAATAACAGGGATCACCCGTTGCCGCCTCTTCGCTGTGAATATCATAAAGAGTATGATGGTAATCATCGTCAGATACAAAGCCCAACGAAGCGGTTCATGTGCAAGAAAATAACGGAAAGGTGATTGCTGCACCTGTGCAGTTTCTTTCATGTACCCCTCCGTGCGAACGATAGGAAGCTTCCCCATCTGCGACAACAAACGGAAGATATAGGTTGCATTTTTGCCGTCCAACATTCCGTAATTGGTAAAAATCAAAGGAGTGGAAACTAAAATAACTTCTCCTTTCCCCCACCGACGGGACATCGCTACAGGCATATAAACAAGACTATCCGTTGTCAACGAGTCCACCTCTGTTTCATACCGGAACTCATTCGACTCAAAAACTCTTTGTGCCAACACCCTTTCCGGAAGTGAATCTCCCCAAAAATAAGAGGAACACAACTGGGGATAAAAATAGAAAGTCTGACGGGGATAAACCGTCGAATCTCCTATCCAATGCAAGCTATCCTTTTTCATAAATGAAGTTGCATATTTCTTCAAAGCCATCGGACTGAAATAAGAATAGTAAGACCTGAACTGCAAGGTATCTTCCAAATATCTGCCGAACAAGGTACTCACCAACATGATCTTATCTCCGCGTTCCGCCATTTTCAACAGAGCGTTTACATCGACGTCCGACAATCGCAAATTATCAGAGATAACCAATATACCTTTGCGTTGCGTCGTATCTTCCTGTTCCAATTGATAGAGGCTTTTCCTCGAAAAAGTGTAGCCCTGTGGCAAAGAAGAAGACAATACGCTATCGAATACTGCACATCCGAAAGGTTGCTCGTCATGATGTCCGAAAGTGGGCTTCCACACAAAATTCTTCGGCAAATGATATTCTATTGCAAACATGATGAATAGAAAAGCGACAATAAAGACAATGAACCAGCGACTTCCTTTCATGAGACGCCTCCTTTCCCTATTTCTTCCTGCAAGACCTGCATTGTGCGGAAGAGTTCTTCCGTTGCCTCAAAGTTGCCATAACGTACCCGCAGGAAATGATTGGTCAGTTGCCTGAAAGCCGGTAGCCGGACTTCATTGATATACTGGGTAGGCGTTTTATAAAGTTGCCAGTCAATACGTTCAGCGTCACTAAGTTGTTTCAAAGTTTGCAGATAGAGCAAACGTACTGCTTCCCGGTAATTCTGACGGGAAAGCGCTTCCGCAATCCCTCCCGGAAAATCTACTCCGTAAATGGTGTCTTCTTCAACTGTATAAGGCAACGCATTTTTATGCGAGACCATAAACAATTCCGGGCGTTTCCGATAGACAAACCAAACAATCAGCAACAAAAGAAGAATGGCAATACATACCAGGATAAGCCCTGAATACTCTTCAGCAAAATGACTGCCGAATATTTTACGCAACAACTCCCCAAACTGCCGACTGATCCACTCAAAGACATTCATCTCCGGAGTAATCAGTTCACGGTTATAGTTGTATGCCGGATCAGACTGCCAGAGGGCAATCTGCGCCGTATCACAAACTAGTGTATCAGCCGGGGAAGTGAGATTCATCTAGTGGAGGTTTAGTTTAGAGTTTATCAAAATTGTCAATATCACTTTCTACCGTTATGCTGTCCACCACTTCCGATGCATGACCATACTGATAAACCAGACCGACGATACCGAATATAGCCGATAAGTAAGAACCATACAACATCAGGATAGAGAACAAATATTGCGCAAAGTTCAGTCCGACTGATGAAGAGGTTGCACCTCCGTCACTCATCGTAAAGATCATTTTTACAATATAGATCACATACCAGGGTATAGAAACGATTCCTTGTAACACACTGGCAATAATCCCCATCACAATTAAAATTAGAAAGACGCCTCCCCAGGTAGCAAATCCCAACCGGAATGTTTTTGCAAATGCCTCACCCAACGAAATGTCTTCAAATAAGTAGATGGGAGCCATTAATGCCAAAGGAACCATAAAGGCGAATAAAAGCGGGATGGTCAGAATGAGTGTGAAAGGTGTCAATACAGCCAATAAGACAATAAAGATCACCGCAAAGATGAATAAAAAGCTGCAGGCGATCCCCATCAAAAACAGTCTTTTAACATTACGGAGCAACAACGATTTTATATCGCCGAATACAACCCCGTTCAGGCGTTCTTCCCGTTCATTATACAATCGTACCATCGCATAAATCAAGGAAGTCATCAACAAAGCTCCCAAACATGAAAAAAAGATAACTCCTGCATAATTCAGTGCAAATGAAGGTCCCAGAGCAGCTAAAGGATTATCACTTATTCCTCCGGACGCCTGCATAGCAGTAATATCTGTCATACTTCCCATCAAACCACTAAAGTTTGCGGCTTGAATTAAGCATATAGGGAGTATCAGATAAGTTGAATACTTAAACAATTGTTTCCAATTCTCTTTTATAAAATCAAAAGAAGCGTTCAACTTCTCACCGAAAGGACGTTTCACATACATCGCAATCTTAGGTTTCTGTGATTCCATGTTTTTTTCTATTTGGTAAATAAATATAGTAGAATATAATAAATGCCAGAGAAGTGAATATCACGCCAAGCCTCAACACATCGGGAAGCTCTGTGTGGCGGGTAAGAAAACCTTCTATAAAGCCTGCCATAATGAACACTGGAACAGTGCCGATCACTATTTTCAAGCCTCGCTTCGCTCCTCTTCTGAAAGATTCCAGTCGGGAATAGGTGCCGGGAAACAGCCAGCCGTTGCCTAAAGCCAATCCGGCGGCACCAGCCACGATAATCGCCCAAATCTCAAGCGTTCCGTGCAACCAGATGGCAAGACTGGATTCCCACAACAAATCGTGTTGATAAAAGAATGTTTGAAAAGCTCCTACCATGATACCATTGGAGAGAAGCATATACCCTGTTCCAAAACTAGTCAGCAATCCCATTGCAAAGCAGTTGAAAGAGACCATCACGTTATTAAGTGTAATGCCCAAGAACATCGGTACTTCGGAAGAACCATTATATACGGCCATCGGCTCACCATTGGCAATATTGTCGAGTGTCATATCCACATAACCGTTTCCCAATATCAGCCGGACAAAATCCGGGTCATTCGCTGCTGATAATACGCCGATTAATGCGCTGGCAACAAAAATCAAAAAGGAGGTCAATAATTCGCGACGTGCATCGTGCATGTTTCGTGGCACTTCCTGTGTCCAAAAGGTAATAATCCGTGTCCACTTCTCGCGTTTATTACGGTAGATTTCGTTGTGCAACGCTGAAGCCAGATTATTCAGATAAATAGTAATACGGGAAGTTGGGAAATGTGTTTGGGCAAATGCCAAGTCAGCCGTCAAGTCCGTATATGCATCGGCAAGTTGGTCAGGGGACAGGCTTGCCGCCCGCTCCACAACTTTCTCTGTCTCCTTCCATTTTTCAATGTTCCGACGAATAAACGTTACTTCTTTCATGCTTTTCAATCGATTTCAGATAAGTTTTGTCCGAAACCGGAAGCAAAAATAAGAGAATTATGATATATTTGCAACGGAATCCTAAAAATGTTTAACCTGAAATGGCAGAATCTACGATAATAACCGGACAATTCGTTCGTATCAGCCAAACGCCCGCCAGTATCGGCGAACGACTGATGGCTTTAATCATCGATTATTTTCTGATCGGGCTTTACATCTTGTCCACTATTACGCTCTTGTCTAAATTAAGTTTACCATCAGGATTCAGTTTATTCTTTTTTCTGTGCGTCGTTTATTTACCGATTCTCGGTTATTCTTTTCTTTGCGAGATGTTCAATCACGGACAGAGCTTTGGCAAAAAACTCATCAATATCCGTGTCGTAAAAGTAGACGGTTCTACTCCAAGCATCGGCTCTTATCTGTTACGATGGCTTCTTTTCCCAATTGATGGTCCCATCACAAGTGGCCTTGGACTTCTGGTCATTTTATTGAATAAAAATAATCAACGGCTAGGAGATCTTGCTGCCGGTACGATGGTGATTAAAGAGAAAAACTACCGTAAGATTCATGTTAGCTTGGATGAATTCGATTATCTTACCCAGAATTATCATCCGGTATATCCACAATCGGCTGATTTATCACTCGAACAAGTGAATGTAATTACCCGAACACTGGAATCCAGCGAGAAAGACCGGGCAAGACGTGTCACGGCACTTGCTAAGAAAGTACAGGAATTGCTTTCCGTTACTCCTCGTGACGGTAATCAGGAAAAATTTCTTCAGACTGTACTTCGCGATTATCAGTATTATGCATTGGAGGAAATATAACCAGAATACGCTGTTTCAGGCTATTCAGGCAAGGGATTATTCTCACCATAGTGAGAATTAATTCTCATTGCAATGAGTATTTTTTCTCATCGCAGTGAGAACTTTTTCTCATAGGCATAAGAATGTTTGAGAAAAAACACCGCACAAAAAAGGGGTATACTCACAGAGCACACCCCTTATCTTAATTTTATCTACAATGAGACCGGATGTCATTTAGTCCACCTGTCCCAGAGAGTTTCCGTATTCCATTTCTCCCTGAACCACAAAGAGGACTTCTTCAGGATCGTATTCCCCTATTTCATCCTTTTTAGCTTCTTTTACAATGTAAGCCACAACCTCTTCCAAATCGATGTTGACATAGCCGTCTTCATCGGGTTGAGCGTCGAGAATGCCACTTTCAGAGTAATACTCGTCGATTAAATCGAGAAAATAATACAATTCATCGTCCGAAAACTTCCCTTTCAGTTCTTGAGGCAGATAGTTTTTGATAAACTCGATGGTCTTTTCGTCATCGGCATCTGCTAATAAAAAATCGTCTTCCAGTCCCATTTTTTAAGTATTAAGTGATAAGTATTAAGTATTATCGACTATAAAAGCTTCTTCACCTTTTCTGCGAATACCGGTTTGCCAACTGCACCTACCTGTTTGTCTACTATTTCACCGTTCTTGAAAAACAATACAGTAGGAATATTACGGATACCATATTCAGCAGCCATATCACCATTTTCGTCTACATCGCACTTACCGATGATTACTTGTCCTTCAAACTCCGCAGCCAATTCTTCAATGATAGGAGCCACCATCTTGCATGGGCCACACCAAGGAGCCCAAAAATCTACAACAACCGGTTTTCCTTCTGCAAGAACCTCTTTATAGTTGCTGTCTGTAATTTCTAAAGCCATTTTTTTAAGTATTAATTATTAAATGTTATTTCGTTAGCTTATTCTCGCCACAAATATAATCAATTTATATGAAATCCCAGTTCGGGACGTTCCTTTAAATATGTTATTAAATCCCGCCCCACCGAAAGCTTAATCGGACGAGAAATCAAATCAATTGACATGTGACTTACATCGGCATCATCCGTCACTTTAAAATACAATTCCGTATTTCCCGGATGTTCTTTGGTCAGAGTGGCAAGCTCAGTAACCAAAGCCGAGTTCAAGACTGACAGAGGAATGATAATCGTGATCTTCTGTACCAGTTCTTCTTTCACGTCGGGAAGAAGTTCCATAGAAGTGATTTTCACCTCCAATTCATCCTGTCGCCATTGTTTCGCTTGACAACGGGCTTTAATATATAGGAACGTTCCTTCGTTGAGATATCCCTGATAAGTCACCCAGTCATTTCCCCAGAATGGGATTTCGGTAGAACCGGAATAATCTTCAATCTTAGCAATACCATACGGATTTCCATTCTTGCTGACTCCGCGACGAACACTAGTCACAATCCCTCCCATCGTTATTTCACGACCAACAAGTGCAGCTTTATCTTCCAAATCCGCCATCCGTGTATTGCAGACATGTTCCAATACGATAGAAAATTCATCCAACGGATGAGCAGAAAGATAGATACCTACCAAATCACGCTCACGATTCAGACGATCGAGATCACTCCAACGTTCTGCACCTTGAGGAATTTCAGGAGTTGCAACATCAATAACGTTTTCACCACCGAACAAAGAATTGAAAGCAGCTGCCTTATCTGCCTGATAACGGTTGCCATAACGCATCAACGTTTCCAGAAATACTTCACCCTTAGAATTTACAGCAAAGTATTGCTCCCGTTTCAGTTCCGGGAAACTATCAAACCCTCCGGCTAATGCCAGACACTCCATATTCTTCTTGTTGCAGGCATTCAGGTTGACACGTTGCACAAAGTCGAATATACCGAGGAAAGGACCATTCTTACTACGTTCCTCCATAATACTATGAACAGCAGCTTCACCTACACCTTTGACAGCCCCTAGTCCAAAACGGATATTACCATCATGGTTTACTGTAAACTTCAGGTTACTTTCGTTTACATCCGGCCCCAGCGTCTGAATACCCATTGCCTTACATTCGTCCATCAGTTTCGTAATATCGGTAATGTTCGACAAGCTTCGGCTCATCACAGCAGCCATATATTCAGGAGGATAATTAGCTTTTAGATAAGCGGTTTGGTAAGCTACCCACGAATAACAAGTAGCATGTGATTTATTGAAAGCGTATGACGCAAACTTTTCCCAGTCGGTCCAGATTTTTTCAAGAACTTTCGGGTCATGCCCGTTCTTACGCCCACCTTCAATAAATTTAGGTTTCATGTGGTCCAGCTTGTCACGCAGCTTCTTACCCATCGCTTTACGGAGTGCATCAGACTCACCGCGGGTAAAGTCCGCCAATAAACGCGACAGAAGCATCACCTGTTCCTGATAAACCGTAATACCATACGTATCCTTCAAGTATTTCTCCATTACCGGAATATCATACTCAATCGGCTTACGCCCATGTTTACGGTCGATAAAATCAGGTATATAATCCATCGGCCCCGGACGATAAAGGGCATTCATGGCAATCAAATCTTCGAATGTAGAAGGCTGCAATTCGCGCAGATACTTCTGCATGCCGGCAGATTCAAACTGGAATGTACCAATTGTACGTCCGTCACTATATAATTTATAAGTAGCCGGATCGCAGATGTCTATCGCATCGACATCTACTTCAACATTACGGCTTAAACGGATATTTTCAACGGCCTCTTTGATAATAGACAAAGTTTTCAGACCAAGGAAGTCCATCTTAATCAATCCGGTATCTTCAATCACCGAACCTTCATACTGGGTAACAAGCATTTTTTCGCCCGTTTCCTTATCATCAGCAGTGCTGACAGGTACCCAGTCGGTGATATCGTCACGACAGATAATCGTACCACAAGCATGTACACCTGTACCACGTACGTTACCTTCGAGCATCTTAGCGTACTTGATCGTATCCCGTACCAACGGATCGGATGATGCTTCCGCAGCTTGTAGTTCGGGAACATATTCAATCGCATTCCGCAAGTTCAGTTTCTTATCAGGAATCTTATCCGGCACTAATTTAGCCAATCGGTCAGACTCCGATAGAGGCAGCTTTTGCACACGGGCAACATCCTTGATAGCTAACTTGGTAGCCATTGTACCATAAGTGATGATATGAGCTACTTTTTCCTGACCATATTTATTCGTTACCCAACGAAGTACCTCTCCACGACCGTCATCATCAAAGTCCACATCGATATCGGGCAAGGAGATACGGTCCGGATTCAAGAAACGCTCAAACAGCAAATCGTACTGGATAGGGTCGATTTTCGTAATTCCCAGACAATAGGCCACCGCCGAACCGGCAGCTGAACCACGTCCCGGACCGACCGACACACCCAATTCCTTACGTGCCGCATTGATAAAGTCCTGTACAATCAAGAAGTATCCTGGGAAACCCATCGTTTTCATGATATACAGTTCAAAGTTCATTCGCTCTTTGACTTCTTCCGACAGAGGTTCACCATAAATTCTCTTAGCTCCGTCAAAAGCTAGTTTCGCCAAGTAATCTCCTTCAAGTTTAATACGATAGAGTTTATCATAGCCACCCAAGCGTTTGATTTTCGCTTTCGCATCCTCTTCACTCAATACCACATTACCGTGCTCATCTTGAGTAAACTCATCAAACAGGTCTTTTTCCGTAAACTTCGCCCGATAGCCTTCTTCCGTCCCAAAATCTTCGGGAATAGCAAAAGTAGGCATGATAGGTGCATGGTCGATGGAGTAATATTCTACCTTGTCAAGAATCTCCAGCGTATTGCTCAACGCTTCGGGAACGTCGGCAAAGAGTTCGTTCATCTCTTCGCGTGTTTTCATCCATTCCTGTTTGGTATAAAGCATACGGCTAGGATCATCCAAATCCTTACCGGTACTCAAACAGATCAAACGGTCGTGCGCTTCCGCATTCTCTTCATCTACAAAGTGAACATCATTCGTACAAATTAGTTTGACATTGAACTTCTTAGCATATTCAATCAGATATTTGTTCACATTTACCTGCAACGGATAACATTCGTGATTAGCACGGGGAACAGTCGCTTTATGACGCTGCATCTCCAGATAATAATCATCCCCAAACAGGTTCTTATACCATTGTATGGCTTCTTCGGCTTCTGCAAATTGCCCGGCAGTAATCCGCTTCGGCACTTCACCACCAAGACAGGCCGAACAAACAATAAGTCCTTCGTGATATTTTTCCAGTTCGCTACGATCAGTACGCGGGCGCATATAATATCCGCGTGTCCATGCGTGCGATACTAATTTAATAAGATTATGATAACCTTTTTCATTCTTAGCCAATACAATCAAGTGATAACCACTTTGGTCGGGCTTACCTTCTTTTAAGTCCATAGTGCGGCGCGCAACATACATTTCACAACCGATGACAGGTTTGAAAAGCTTGTTTTCCGCTTCCACTATCTTAGCTTTGCAAGTAGCAATCTCGGCTTCTTTATCCGCGCACTCTATTGTGCCGGCCTCAATTCCCGCAATTCGCTTCTTCAGGTCTTTAACTTCACCTTTCGGACCGCTGTTCTTTTTATTAACGTAGTTCGTAAATTCCTTAATACCGAACATATTTCCATGATCGGTCACGGCAATACCCTTCATCCCATTTTGCATGGCTTTATCGACCAGACGAGCTACACTAGCCTGACCATCCAACAGAGAATATTGAGTATGGACATGTAAATGAACGAAATCCTGCATAATGATAAGTAGTTAATTTGAAGGCATAAAATTACTACCTCTTGGGTTATAAACAAAAATAATCCTCAAAAAGTTATCAACATTCGCATTTCTATGCCCATTTACTTGCTGATTTTTTAAATTAAGTATATTTTTGCAGACAATATCATTAAACAGCATTCATGGGCCGACTAAAGAAATTGAAGAAAATACGTATTCACCGCGAAGGAACACATATATTATGGGCAAGCTTTTTGCTATTGCTATTGATTAATGCAGCTCTTTATTGGGGAATCGATTGCAAAATACCTTTTTATGTGGTAGTAGTAGCGAGTATAGCAGTCTATCTGCTGATGGTGAATTTCTTTCGATGTCCGATCCGTCTCTTCGGGCAGGACACTGAAAAGATTGTCGTAGCACCCGCTGATGGAAAAATCGTCGTCATCGAAGAAGTGGATGAAAACGAATATTTCCATGACCGTCGCTTAATGGTATCTATTTTCATGAGCATCGTGAATGTACATGCCAACTGGTATCCGGTAGATGGTACTATTAAAAAGGTAGCGCATCATAATGGCAATTTTATGAAAGCATGGCTGCCGAAAGCCAGCACAGAAAACGAACGTTCTACGGTAGTGATCGAAACTCCGGAAGGAGTGGAAATACTCACCCGGCAAATCGCCGGAGCAGTGGCACGCCGTATTGTCACCTACGCTGAAGTAGGAGAAGAATGTTATATTGACGAACACATGGGATTTATCAAATTCGGCTCCCGCGTGGATGTGTATTTACCCATTGGCACGGAGATTTGTGTCAAAATGGGACAATTAACGACCGGTAACCAAACGGTTATCGCCAAACTTAAATAATTCTGTCACAATGACAAACGTTATTAAAAATAGTATTCCGAATACCGTAACCTGCCTGAACCTTTTCTCCGGTTGTATTGCTTGCGTCATGGCTTTTGAAGCAAAATATGAACTGGCTCTACTTTTCATCGCTTTAAGTTCTATTTTTGATTTCTTTGACGGATTGTTGGCTCGTGCACTCAATGCACATTCCATTATCGGAAAAGACCTGGATTCATTGGCAGATGATGTCAGCTTCGGAGTTGCTCCCTCACTGATCGTATTCTCCTTGTTCAAAGAAATGTACTATCCGGCAAATATGGAGTTCATCGCTCCTTATCTACCCTATTTGGCATTCTTGATTTCTGTTTTTTCGGCCTTGCGCCTGGCTAAATTCAACAATGACACACGGCAGACCAGCTCTTTTGTCGGACTCCCAGTACCAGCCAATGCTCTGTTTTGGGGCTCATTAGTGGCAGGGGCACATGACTTCCTGATATCAGACAACTGCCATCCTGTCTACCTTCTTATACTTGCCTGTCTGTTTTCCGGACTACTGGTATCAGAAATACCGATGTTTTCTTTGAAATTTAAAAACCTGTCATGGAATGACAACAAAATCAGTTTTATATTCCTGATTATCTGCATTCCTCTTCTTCTATTTCTTGGAATTAGCAGTTTTGCCGCCATTATTGTATGGTATATTTTACTTTCACTTTTTACAAGAAAAAGTAAATAAACAATCTCTTGGCACGTTTGTTGTACTATGAGTTTTATCAAAGTAACAACATAAAAATCATAGTCCGATGCATATACTTTTATTCATACTCATTTTTATCATTGCCATTTTCGTATTTGGCCTTTCTATTGTCGGCTTCATACTAAGAACGATTTTCGGATTAGGACGTAGTTCTTCTTCATCCCGCCCGAAACAGACGGAATCAGGACGTACAAGCCAACAAAGCTATAACCAAACGAATCGCCGTTCAAATGATGATGAAGAAGAAATATATTCCGAGAATGTTCCGGAGAAAAGACATAAAAAAATATTCACCCAGGATGATGGCGAATATGTAGATTTTGAGGAAATCAAATAGCCATTACACTGCTTTCATTTCCGTTTCGCTGCAAAGAAATCTTTCATTAGTGCAGCGCATTCGTCAGCCATTATCCCTTTTACAACCACTGTTTTAGGATGTAGAGCCGAAGCGGCATATTTCTGATAGCCGCGTTTTTCATCTTCGGCACCAAACACAAGCTTGCCTGTTTGTGCCCAAGCAATAGCCCCTGCGCACATCACGCAAGGCTCAACGGTGACATACAGGGTACATTCGTTCAAATACTTACCACCAAGCACGTTGGCAGCAGCCGTAATAGCCTGCATCTCGGCATGAGCCGTTACATCATTCAATGTTTCTGTGAGATTATGGGCACGCGCAATAATCCGCTCTTTACAAACCACGACAGCTCCAACGGGAACTTCTCCCCGCTCGGCAGCCTTACCTGCCTCTATCAAGGCTTGTTTCATGAAGTAAATATCGTCCAGCATTCTCCTTAATTTTTAATCATAAACTATCCCCTATCGTCTCATATCGTGTTCACCAAAAAGGGTCGGATAATCCTCTTCCATATTCTTATGGATAAACATGAGAATAGTTTCGCGAAGCCAACGTGACTTATTCGATATCTTGTATTTCTCAAGATAACGATCCACTATCAGTTGCTCTTCATCGCTCAATAAAATGCTCATCCGTCGTTCTCTTTTGGTACACTCGACGTGCATTTTCAGGCACTTCTTACTCCTTTTTCTCATATCTTCTGCAAAATTACTTTTACTTCTGTAAATTCAAAGAATAAAAGCAGTAAATTTGCAAAAAAAGATGGCTAAACATAATGAATTGGGTAAAGCCGGAGAAGATGCCGCTGTAACCTATCTTGAACAGCATGGTTATATCATCCGTGACCGGAATTGGAGAAAAGGACATTTCGAACTGGATATTGTAGCTGCAAAAGAGAATGAGTTGATCGTAATTGAAGTGAAAACCCGCAGCAACACTCTGTTTACAGAACCGGAAGATGCCGTTGACCTGCCCAAAATAAGACGTACAGTACGTGCTGCGGATACCTATTTGAAACTGTTTCAGATTGACAGCCCTGTGCGTTTCGATATTATCACTGTAGTAGGTGATGATGGAGATTTCAAGATTGAGCATATAAAGGAAGCATTTTATCCTCCTTTATTCTAAAGTTCAGGCTAAGGAGTGCAAAGTACACAGATTTATTTATAATTGAGTTATTATGAACGTAGAAACAGTCAGAGAATATTGCTTGAGCAAGAAAGGGACCACTGAATCTTTTCCTTTTGACAAGGTATCACTTGTAATAAAGGTAATGAACAAAATGTTTGCCCTTATTGATCTGGAAGAAGCAAACCACATTGCATTGAAATGTGATCCGGAAAAAGCGATTGAACTACGCGAACGTTATTCCGGAATCGAAGGAGCATACCATTTCAACAAGAAGTATTGGAATAGCGTCCGCTTTGACAGTGATGTAGATGACAGGCTCATGAAAGAGCTCATAGACCACTCTTACGATGAAGTAATCAAGAAGTTTACTAAAAAATTACGTGCAGAATATGATGCTCTCCCCTGATTTATTTCCGGTTCCATTGATTCATATCAGCGAAACAAATTCTACCAATAGCTATTTACAAACCTTTTGTGCCAAAGAAAAAACAGAAGAGTTTACAACCGTAGCTGCCGACTACCAAACCTCCGGACGGGGACAGCGTGGAAATTCATGGGAATCGGAGCCGCACAAAAATCTCCTTTTCAGCTTTGTGCTTCTTCCCGAGTTTCTGGAAGCACGCCGCCAATTTCTTATTTCTCAGATTATATCTTTAGCTATCAAAGAAGAACTGGATACTTATACTAATGATGTTTCTATCAAATGGCCGAACGATATTTACTGGAAAGAGAAGAAAATATGCGGCATATTGATAGAAAACGATTTGATGGGGCGGAATATCAGCCGAAGTATTGCGGGAATCGGAATCAATATCAATCAGGAAGAGTTTCACAGCCTGGCTCCCAACCCTGTTTCATTGTATCAAATCACAGGAAAACAATATGATATTTTTGAGGTATTGAAGAATATTATGCTGCGCATACAGTCTTATTATTGTCAGATTAAAAAGAATGATACTTTATCAATTGTTGCCCACTATGAAAAATCGCTTTTCAGAAAAGAAGGGATGCATCGATACAAAGATGCCAACGGTGAATTTCTTGCACGGATTGTATGTGTAGAACCTGAAGGAAGATTGATTTTGGAAGATGAGAGCCAGACAAAAAGAGGTTATATGTTTAAGGAAGTGGAATATTTATTGAAATAAATAATTGACTGACTGATTAAAACATTATCTTTGAAGCCAATGTTTTATATAAAAAACTCTCTCATTTATGAAAACAAGATTAATTTTCCTGCTTCCGTTATTATGGGTATTAATAGGCTGTAGTGATTCAGACTCTGATTCAGCAACTTTAGAAATTTCCCAATCTACATTTGATGATGTCAGTCCGGAAGGAGCTACCATAAAAGTATCCATCACATGCAGTTCTACTTGGAGAACAAGTAGTAACCAAAATTGGTGTATTCCAAATTTACAAAATGGTAGTAATGATGGAGAACTCGTCTTGACTATACATGCCAACAATACGTCAGAGGAAAGGAATGCGACAGTCACCATCATGGCAAAGAAAACGAACAAGACTATAAAAATAACTCAATCCCCTTCTACAAGTACAGCCAATGAACATCATTATAAATTACCCGTTATATTCCACGTCCTTTATAAAAACCACAATGATAGAAAGCAATATGTAGACAAAGGCCGTCTCGCCCAAATCATTAACGCTTGTAACTTGACATATAAGAATAAGATATATCAAAATTCAAAATATAACATCAGCCAAGATATGAATCTTGAATTTGTCATGGCTACAGAAAAGCCGGACGGAACAACTTTGGAAGAAGCAGGAGTTGAACGAATAGAATGGGATGAAGTTCCGATGTCTTGCGAACAATTTATGGATGGAAAAGATAAAAACCAAGCTAAGAAATATGCGGAAATGCTTTGGAACCCTAAAGTATATATCAATATTTTTGTGTATCCATTTAGCGAAAACAACATTTTAGGAATTGCACATTTACCTTACTGTTTATCATCATATCCGTTAGATGGTTTAAACAATGGAAATTATTTCTTAAGCCATGAGGTAGAATACCCCCATTGTGTGTCTATCAATAGCAACTATATTTATGTAAACGGTGACAATAGTTCCTACTATACGGCTGATGTTTACAATACTCTTGCACATGAACTAGGACACTATCTTGGATTACATCATGCCTTTTCCGAAGATGGAGATAATACTGATTTGTGTAAAGATACCGATTATTGTACCGACACCCCTACCTACAACATTACTGAATATACAGAATGGGTTAACGACATAGACGATTTGAACAAGTATTCATTCGATGAATTGTGTACAAGAACGAACTGTGAGGGCGACACCTTTATTTCTCACAATATCATGGACTATGCTTTTTGTTATTCAGACCAATTTACATTCCAGCAACGCAAACGTATCCGCCACGTATTATCTTACAGCCCTCTTATTCCCGGGGTAAAGGAATACACATCAGCAGATACCCGTTCTTTGAATTGTGACGAACAGCCACCTATACAGTTTAGATATTAGTATTTGAAATAAGCTAAAAGAGGTACATCGTAAGTATCCTTTATTTTCGAAGGTTAAAGTATCCTGTCCCCTATCAATTTGTAACTTGATAAATAGCAAAATGCATATTGATAGTAATAGATGGAGAGAAAATTATTTTTTTTCTTGAAGATTTAATTATATTTGCAACGAATTATTAATTTATAAACACAATATTTCCTGCTTTTCTGATGCAATATACCTCATATCAAAATATGAAAGATGTGGCTTTATGGAACCTTGTATTGAAGGGTGATATGAAAGCGATGTCTTTATTGTATAAGAAACATTACGAATTATTACTTAACTTTGGTCTGAAATATACTTCAGACGAAGAATTCGTAAAGGATTGCATTCAGGATGTTTTTGTGAAACTTTGTACAAGTAAGCGATTATCATCGACGGAGTATGTACGTTCCTATCTTTTAACTTCTTTGAAAAATGTTATATCTGATAAATTGTCATCATTGAGACTGACGGAAGATTTGAATGAACATTTCTTTGAACTGAAAATAGAAGATGCTGCTTTAGAATCCCTTTTTAAAGGTAATGATGAAGAACTTCAATTAAGCAAAAAATTGATAAACGCCTACAAAAGTCTGCCTGAGAACCAGCGGGTGGCAATCTATCTTCGTTATGTCAAAGGATTGTCCTATAAAGAAATGGCAGCTGTCTTGAACATAAATCCCCAGTCTTCCATGAATTTGGTTTCTCGTGCATTAACCAATTTACGGTCAAAAATGACTTTGGATGAGTATTTACTATTTATTATTTTATTCTTTTCCTGACTATATTACTCTTTTTTTATAAATACTCTATTTTTTTTCGTAAAAAGTGAGTAGACATTTGCATTATCATCGTTTTAAAGATAAAGACGATGAAAAATGGAGAAAAGAAAGTTTAAAATACGCCACCATGTTGCACGAAAATTGATCGAGCACACCAGAGAACAGGAGAGACATGTCACTCCTGAAGAACTGGACGACTTGTGGAGACGTGTAGAAAAACAAGTATTCATAGAGAAAAGAAAGAACTCACGACGCCGTATCCTGTATGTCACCACGGCTTTATCGGCTGCGGTTATCTTCTTCTGCATGTTCTGGTTAGGCAAACAATTTATTGCTTATTATGCGGATGATGATTCAATTGTTGATTTTGCCCAATATACACAAGCCGAAGAAGCAACCAACAAGGATATTCGATTACTGATACCAGGCAAGAAGGAAGTAGAAGTGAAAGAAACAGATGCAAATATCATCTATTCGCAAAATGGAACGGTAGTAGTCAATTCTGATACAATTACTCAGCGAGAAACACAGGAGAAAGAAAGAGAGTTCAATCAATTGATAATACCGAAAGGAAAAAGAACCCGATTGACCTTGGCAGACGGAACACGTTTATGGGCAAATTCAGGGACACGCGTCGTTTATCCCGGTCATTTTGAAAAAAATCGACGTGAGATTTATGTAGAAGGAGAAGTCTACCTTGACGTGTTTCGTAATGAGGATGCTCCTTTCATCGTCCGGACTAAAGATTTTCAGATACAGGTCTTGGGGACATCTTTTAATGTCTCTGCATATCCGTCGGAGGGCGTTTCATCTGTCGTATTGGTTGAGGGAAGTGTGAATATAAAGAATCAGCAGAAAGAACAAGTGATACTTGCTCCAGGGCAACTGGTTGATATAGAAACGGGACGGTTGCATTCTCCCCGCAATGTAGATGTTGAGCCATATATATGTTGGGTGAAGAATATGCTGATGTATGTAGATGAACCTTTGGATAAGGTATTTAGAAAATTAAATTTGTATTACGGTAAAGAATTTGTCTTGGAATCCGGCGTGGCAGAGCTGCAAGTTTCCGGAAAACTGGATTTGAAAGAAAAATTGGAAGACGTTTTACATACTATTTCTTTTTCTGCTCCTATATATTGCGAAGAAATAGAAGGGAGAATATTTGTAAGAAAAGAATAGGTATGGATCATTTATAGTTAACCCTTTAATATATAATTTTATGAAAAACAAAAGTCCTTAAGAAAAGGTTGGATGATACTGCAATTATCATTCAACCAAAAGATTAAACAACATTCAATTATTAACTTTATAAAATTTATTACTGATATATGAAAAATATCATAATTAAAAACAGACTTTTAGCGATTTCAAAGATTGCTTTTTTTTCTTTAGCTATTTTGATGGGAAACGCATGTTCGGACGATGACACAAAAGAGGTGCTTCCACCGGACGAGCCCAACGTTCCGGATGTTCCCGATGTTCCGGATGTTCCCGACATTCCGGAAGTACCGTCGAAAGCCTACTTTGTCAAGCAAGAGAAAGCGGGATCGGGTTCCGGTGAAGACTGGGACAACGCAATGGGCACAGCAGAATTGCGCGACCTGCTGAATAGTAGTGCGGAAGCAACCGGAGATGTCGAAAATATGACTTTCCACGTCGCACAAGGTACCTATCTTATTGGAGACAAACCCGAAGGTGTGACGATTGCATACAAAGGACTTGAGAAGCAAGTTGTAATCAAATTCTGGGGTGGATACGATCCGGCAAGTACCGGAACAGACTTGGACAAGCGCGACATAGCCAATCCGACCATCTTTACAGGAGATGTGAATGGAAATGGTGAAGCTGATGAGGGCGATTATTCATTGTTCACATTAGGCGCTTATACAGACGTTACATTCGATGGCTTTACCTTTTCTCAAGGTTTTCATGCTAACAATTCAGACAATAGCTACGGTAGCGGTTTTTATGTAGCACACGCGGAGGCAACTTTGCAATTGAACCATTGTAGCATCAAAAAGTGCCGGAATAACAGAATTGAAACAGAGGGTGCGGGAGGTTCTGCCATTTTCATTGATCACGGTATCGTCAAGTTGAATGATGTATTGGTGAAAGAGAATGCCACTGGTGATGGTGGTTCGCTGGGAACTATCCGTTCAAAAAACAATGATGTGGTTCTTTTCATCAACGGTAGCCGCATCAATTTTAATACAGGCAGAGAATATGGTTATGCTATTCAAATGTCTGCCGGAAATTTGTGTATGAACAATACGTTCTTAATCGCCAATTGGGGTAGTGAAGGTTCTATAAATGGAGCCGCTGCAATGCTGCTTGTCAACAATACGATGATAGAGGGGCGTCCGGGAATTCTCTTGCGTTGCGAATCGACTCCTTCCCAACAATCATGCTTGATGAACAATATCATTATTACTGGTGGTGTCGTTGACTATCCTCTTGTAAATGTAAGCGATCCTGATAAATGTCGCCTGACTTCCAAAGGCTATAACCTGTTTGGAGGTATTGCTCCAAATAACAGCGGGTTCATTCCTTCAAATACCGACCTATACGGCTGTACGGAATGGGACTCTAATGGACACAAATTGGGATTCAATTATAACGGAGAGAAAGAGATTAGTGAATGGGATGAAAATATTGCCGCCCTTGGCTTTACTCCAACAACTTTGAGTGCCGTGAAGAGTGCCATCAATGAGTTTGATCCGGATTCTCGTCCCGCCAAGATAGAACAGAGTTTAGGCAAAGAGTTCTTGGGCTGGTTGGAAAGCATTAAAGCCTTTCCTGCTGAAGGTAATTTGATCCCGGGATCCTATCAGAAATAGTATTGCTATCCCTTCAATATATAATTTTATGAGAAATAAAAGTCCTTAAGAAAAGGCTGAATGATACTGCAATTATCATTCAGCCAAAAAATTAAACAACATTTAATTATTTAATTTTATAAAATTCGTTGCTAATATATGAAAAATACTGGTAGTATATTTTCTGCGGGAACGAGAGTTACT
Source organism: Bacteroides sp. 3_1_13 (assembly GCF_001185845.1). Classification (NCBI taxonomy): domain Bacteria; kingdom Pseudomonadati; phylum Bacteroidota; class Bacteroidia; order Bacteroidales; family Bacteroidaceae; genus Bacteroides; species Bacteroides sp. 3_1_13. The sequence goes on along the minus strand of NZ_KQ236958.1, from coordinate 178,313 downwards.
CGCATATTATTTCTTTTTAGTTTTTGTTTTCTTTCTTTGCATTCTTACGCAGTAAATGCGGATAGATATGCTCAGGAGAAAACACTAACAGTGGAAATACAGAATAAAACAGTTAAAGAAGTGCTTGATTATATAGAAAAGAATAGCGAATTCATTTTTTTCTACTATAATAAAGCGATTGATACGAAACGTAATGTCAGTTTGTCTGTAAAGGATAAACCTATCACTGTCATCTTGAACCAATTATTTGAAGGTACAGATGTACGGTATGAGATAAAAGACAGGCAGATTTCTCTCAAAAAAGAGGAAACACAACAATCCTCGAAGGATAACAAGAAACGGAAAAAACGTACATTGACAGGATGGGTATTAGACGAAGACACCAACGAACCTTTGGTAGGAGTCAGTATTATGGCCCAAGGAGAAAATAGAGGAATCGTTACAGGAATAGATGGAAGTTTTTCAATAGAGGTATATAACGATACAAAATTACAGTTTTCATACATCGGATATAAAAAACAACTCTTACAAGCAGGCAATCAACAAGTATTGAATGTTAAAATGCAATCGGACAATGCATTGCTGAATGAAGTGGTGGTGGTGGGCTACGGAACCCAAAAGAAAGGTACTCTGACCGGTTCTATATCCAGCGTAAAGTCGGAAGACTTGACAATAGCTCCTATAGCTACGGTTTCCAACTCATTGGCAGGACGATTACCCGGATTGATTGCTACCCAATCCAGCGGTCAGCCTGGTGCTAATTCTGCTGCATTAAACATTCGTGGATTTGGCAATGCGTTGGTCATTGTCGACGGCGTTGAAGCATCTCTTGATAATATTGATACCAATCAGATAGAGTCCGTATCTATACTAAAAGATGGAGCAGCCTCAATTTATGGTGCCAGGGCCGGTAATGGTGTAATATTGGTTACCACAAAGAGGGGTATCAATCAGAAGCCGACAATCACGGTCAACAGTACGTTTACCTGGCAGGGCGCAACGAACATGTTGAAGCCTGCCAATGCCGGACAAAGAGCTGAAATGGAAAGAGAAAAACACCTTCAGTCCGGAAAGCCTGAAGCTGACGCTCCTTTTACGGAAGAAGCCGTACGGAAATATTATGAAGGTACAGACCCTCTCTTTCCCAATACTGACTGGTATAAAGTGATAATGAGAGATTGGGCACCCGAACAGCAGCATAATGTATCTATTCGTGGTGGTAGTGACAAGATTAAATATTACGGGTTCGTCGGCTATCTGAATCAACAGACGATGATTAAGAAAAATGGGGGTAAATATGAGCGATTCAATTACCAATCCAATATCGATGCTAAAATATTGGATAATCTGACCCTGCAAGTAAACATCGGATACAGTCAGGAAGATCGTAATTTCCCAACACGCGACATGTCTCCGGGGACGTCTAACATCTGGCAGGATTATTGGAATACATTACCTTATTATCCCGCCACTCTGCCCGATCCGAGCAAAATATCTTATGCGAATGGAGCAGGTACAGGAGGTTTGCATGTCAGCTCAAATAGAGATCTGACCGGATACTCAGACACCAGAAATGAGGATTTGCGTGCTTCTGCTTCATTGGAATACAAGTTCAAATTTGTGAAAGGGTTATCGTTCAAGTTATTTGAAAGTTACAGAAAGCTTGGTGTATTTAGCAAGACATTTTCCAAACCGGTGACTCTTTACACATACGATCCTACCAGTGATACGTATACATTGGCAGGAACATTCGGTGGCAGCAAAGCTTCTTTAAACCAATCGGTGTTGCGGGATGCCACGTTTACCCAGCAATATTCTTTCAATTACGATAATTATTTCAAAGACCATCATGTGTCGGCAATGGCTTTGCTGGAATGCATTGATTATTCAAGCAATACCTTACTTGCAGGAAGAAAAAACTTCATGAGTACAGCTATTGACCAAATGTTTGCCGGTAGCGCAGAAGGTATGACCAATAACGGATATGCTTCGGAAATGGGGAGAATGAGCGTTGTCGGAAGAATCAATTACAGTTATATGAATAAGTACTTGCTGGAGGCTATTCTTCGCGCTGATGCTTCTGCCAAATTCCCTCCCGAGAAACGATGGGGATATTTTCCCAGCGTCTCTTTAGGTTGGGTGGTTTCCAAAGAAAAATTCATGTCTGATATCAAGTTTATCGATAATCTGAAGTTGCGTCTTAGCTATGGTCAGTCGGGAAATGACGGTGTAGGAAATTTCCAATATTTGTCAGGTTATAATTACGGGCATTCCTATTTATTTGGTAATGACGCGGTGCAAGGTATTACTCCCACAGGGCTTGCCAATCCTAACTTGACATGGGAAAAAGTGGAAATAAGCAATGTCGGTATTGATTTTTCATTCTTTAACCGGAACTTATATGGAGAAATGGATGTGTTCTATCGAGAACGTACGGGTATTCCTGCCAATCGGCTCGGCTCTTTACCGTCCACCTTCGGTGCTGCTCTGCCGCCAGAGAATTTGAATAGCCTAACCGATAGAGGGTTTGAGATAAAATTAGGAACCTCCGGACGGTGGAATGATCTCGTTTATGATATAAGCGGAAACATTTCTTGGTCGCGTGCGAAATGGAAATATGTCGAAGAAGCAAATATAACCGACCCCGATCAAGCAAGAATTTACTTGAAGAGCGGAAAATGGACAGATTGCGATTATGGATATATCTCCGAAGGACTATTTACCAGCCAGGAAGAAATCATGGAAGCACCACATTATCAAGATTTGGGCGGTAATGCTACCCTCCGACCGGGAGATGTGAAGTATAAAGACTTGAATGGTGATAACATTATCAACTGGAAAGACCAGACTGAAATAGGAAAAGGGAAGACTCCGCATTGGATGTATGGAATCAATATAGCATTAGCCTATAAAGGATTTGATTTGAGTGCACTTTTCCAAGGAGCTTTCGGTTATAACCAGCATGTAACAAGCGATATGTTTTCCACTTTACTCTATGAGGAAAGATGGACTTCGGCTGAAAACAATCCTAATGCTTTGTTCTACCGTTTAGGAGGAGCTGCAAGTAATAATTGGGCCTCTGATTTCCTTTACAAGAAGGCGGGTTATCTTCGTTTGAAGGTAGCATCTTTAGGATATAATTTACCAAAATATCTTATAGAAAAGTGCAAGTTAAGTAACGTAAGAGTCTATTTGTCGGGAACAAACCTGTTGACATTCAACAAACTTGGCAAATATGGAATTGACCCCGAAGCACCGAACGTCGGTTGCTATTATCCGCAACAACGTACCATCAGTCTTGGATTAAATGTTTCATTTTAGAACAATAAAAGTAGAATGCAATGAAAAAATATAAAAGAAATCTACTGTTAGGGTTGTTTGCAGCAACACTCACAACAATGACATCTTGTTTGGATGTGCTCGACAAGGAACCGCTGGATATAATTTCAGACAAAACAGTCTGGAGTGATCCCGTATTGATAGAAAGTTATCTTTCGGAATGCTATTATCAGACTTCCGTATTCGTCAATGAAACGCCTACCTATTTTTCCGAACACTTTGATAGCTTTTGGCAAAGCGAAGCCGGAATGGGAATGCACTGGATTAATGAAATAGCCGATGAAGCCAAGGTAAACTGGGGATATAACACAGGTGATGCGGCCATTTATAAAGCCGGCGGATTGAGTATAGGAGGCGGTCTGTTAGAATGGTGGGATCACGCTTATGTCATTATCCGTAAATTGAATGAATTCCTGCAACGGTTACCTTCATCCCCGATTGATGAAAATTTAAAAGATCAGCGGATGGCGGAAGCACGTTTTTTGAGAGCATTCAATTATTTTGCAATGGTCAAACGATATGGTGCGGTTCCATTGATTACAATCCCTCAGAAGCTGGATGACCCGGAAGAAGAATTGTATGCTAAACGTACTTCAGAGAAGGCGGTATATGATTTCATACTCTCTGAAATGACAGACGTCGTTGAAAAGGGTCATTTGCCCGATGTGGCGGATTCAAAATCAGGACGCCCCACTAAATATGTGGCATTGGCACTGATAAGCCGCGCGGCTTTATATGCCGGAAGTATTGCGCAATTCGGTACAGTACAATTGGACGGGTTATTGGGAATACCGGCATCGGAAGCAGAGGGCTATTATCGCCAGTCATACAATGCTTCAAAAGAGATAAAAAAGAAATTCTCTTTATACAATTCGGATGTTGATAAGGTCGTAAATTTCAAGAATATATTTCTTGTAAAAGACAACAATGAGGTGATTTTTGCCAAAAAGCATAATAGCTCGCCGACATCTATAGATACCGGCCAGTATAGTGGTGGAAACTGTTGGGGGTATGATTTTGCCCAATGCCCGAAACCACACGCATGGAATGCAGGGAACAAAGACGCCCCTTACCTTGAAATGGCAGAGGAATTCGAATACATAGACGGAACGCCCGGTACGTTGAACAAACAACAAATCATGAATGAAACGTGGACTACGGAAGAACTTTGGGGAAATAAAGACCCACGTTTTTTTGCCACCATTTATACGCAAAATACCGACTGGAAAGGAGCTAAAGTCGATTACCATAATGGATTGCTTTTGCCGAATGGACAGATTTTGACCTCAGGATCACACGAGGGTGTGTCAGCACTAGGTACACAAACTGTAGATAACAGTTTCGGAACGGGTTTTGGTGTAATGAAATATTTGGATGAAAGTAGCAATACCCTTCAAGGCCCTCCCGGTTTCTCAAGTACCGATTATATCGTTTTCAGATATGGAGAGATATTGCTGAACCTGGCTGAAGCAGCTTTTGAACTGAATGAATCAGACGCACTGGGTGCTATTAATGAACTGAGAAGACGTGCCGGTATCAAAGAATTGGAAACCATCGACCGCGAGAAAATACGTCATGAACGAAAAGTAGAGCTGGCTTTCGAAGGACATCGCTATTGGGATGTGAGACGTTGGAGGATAGCTACAGATGTACTGTCGAAAGGCAATTCCGGATTGCGTTATATACAGGTTTATGGTACGAATCCGCCTAAATATAAACTGGAAGTGTTGTATAATATAGATGGAGATAATAGACCTAAATTCTCCGAACATCAATATTATTTCCCAATCACGTTAGGACGTACAGGTAACAATCCTAATTTAGTGGAAAATCCGGGATATAAATAATTGAAAGAATGAATAGAGTACCGGAAGCTCAGGAATACAGTTTCCGGTATCCCAATAGATCTTTAATAATCACGTTAAAAACAATAATTTTTTAATAATCATGTTGAGAACAATAAATCTTTTTTTTAAGTATATACTTATTGTAAGTTGCAGTTTTAATTTTACAAGTTGTCATAGTAAAACAAATGATGAGGCGATTGATAAGCCTTCAGGAGAATGGAAGATAGAAGTGGATGGAACCCCGGTAACGGTTCATCAGGCACGGGTTTCTAAATATCCTCAGAATATGGTATGGGAAGGGTTTCAACGACCTGTTTCTCAAACGGAAATCGCCCATTTTGCCTATTTCGATTATAAAAAGAATGCCGTGGTGAAAATTACTTCACCGAAAAATGTGAAAGAATGTACAATACGTCCTACAGAGTTTGGCATTGTTCCCGTAGTGAAAGAAAATACTATTGAATTTACATTATCAGGTCCTTGCCAGTTCGTCGTCGAATTTGGCGACTACCATGAAGCCTTGCATCTGTTTGCCAATCCGAAAAAATTGACAGTCGAAAGAAGTGCTGATGCACGTTATTTTGGTCCCGGTACCCATGAAGCCGGCCTTATTACAATGAGAAGTAATGAAATGGTATATATTGACGAAGGAGCAATAGTCTACGGAGCTATTGAAAGTGAGAACACGTCTAATATAAAAATTGTGGGAAAAGGTATTCTCGACTCAAGCCACATGAATTCGGGACATTCCATTTCTTTGAAGGGAGTATCGAATGCTCATATTGAAGGTATTGTTGTGAAAGATCCGGCTCATTGGGCGGTGGTTCCCTATTATTGTAATGGAATCACTTTCGACAATGTCAAGTTGGTAGGCTTTTGGCGATATAATGCTGATGGGATAGATATTGTCAACAGTAGCGATGTAACAATTAAGAATTCTTTTGTCAGAGCGTTTGATGACTGTATTGCAATTAAAGGACAGAAGGCTTGTTATGATAAGCAAAAAGTTATCGAAAATATAACAGTGGATAATTGTGTGCTTTGGAATGACTGGGGAAAAATTATTGAATTTGGAGCCGAAACTGTAGTGGATGTTATTCGCAATGTCAATATTTCGAATTGTTATATTCCTCACTTTACAATGGTTGCATTGGACATGCAGAATGGTGATAGGGGGCACATTGAAAATGTTCATTTTAAAAATATCTCCATTGAAGAAGCGATAAAAGAAAATGCCATGTTAAAAGACGAACCTGTGGATACAGGCTGGTGGGGAAAATCATTTTGTTTAGGAATTACCGGCACCCAATGGTCTCAAGATAATATCCGGGGAAGTATAGATAACGTAAGTTTTCAAAATATTCGTCACATAGGTTCCGGCTGCACCGGAGTCGACTTGTCTGGATATGATGAAGAGCACAAGGTATCCAATATATATATTAAAGATTATTATGTCAATGGTACGAAAATAACCGGAACATCAAATCTCATACACAAAAACAACTATGTTACTAACGTCACAGTTGAGTAACAAGCAATTTTTTGAGATATGAATTGAAGAACTTGTATACCTGTAAATCCATTGTCTGCCCTATCTATCGTGATAGGGTAGACGATAATGATATTGTAACTGCGAAAAAGAGATTTACCGATATATCGATTGCAATAAAATGAAAAAGAAAATACAGAAAATAGTTTTTATATTCGTTTGGTTTATTACTGCAAGTATGTCGGCAGCTCCCTCATTTTCAGTATATGGACTCATGACAGAACAGGCAGAAAATCCTATTGGAGTAGAAACCAACGAGCCGTACTTCAGTTGGAAGATACATGCGCAAGAACGAAATTTTAAACAAAGTGCTTATCATATCTGTATCGCAGACTCTCCTGCCAAATTGGAAAACGACGATTGCAATATATGGAATAGTGGTAAAGTATTCTCAGACAATTCGATTTTCAATCAGTTTAAAGGGAAAAAATTACTATCTTCTACAACCTATTATTGGAAAGTAAAAGTCTGGAATGATAAAGGAGAAGAGTCTGCATGGAGTCAAATGCATACTTTTACAACAGGACTACTGAATGAAAGCGATTGGGGTACTTCCCGTTGGATAGCAATGGAAGCAGACAGAGCAAAAATAAAGGGTATTCATTATCAAGATAAAGATGCTTTGCCAACTTCTAAAACAGGTATGTATAAAATGCCCCAATTCCGAAAGGAGTTTCAAATAAAGGAAGGTATACAAAAAGCTTTTATTTATATTTCAGGAGTAGGACATTTTGATTTGTTTATAAATGGCTCTAAAGTGGGCGACCATTTTTTAGATGCAGGATGGACTTTGTATGACAAGGAGGTCTTCTATGTTTCATTTGATGTAACAGAACTGCTGAATAAACAAGATAATGTTCTTGGAGTTATGCTTGGAAATGGTTTCTACAATGTACCACAAGAACGTTATTTCAAATTATTAGTTTCATACGGTGCTCCCAAACTGAAATTAATACTGAAAGTACTATATGATAACGGTACATCGCAGGAAATCGTTTCGAATAACTCTTGGAAAGTGACCGAAAGCCCTATTACATTCTCCAGCATATATGGCGGTGAAGATTATGATGCTACCAAACAAGAAGTCGGATGGATGAATGTCGGTTTTGATGATAAAAATTGGAAAGATGCTCTTGAAGTGGATTACCATCCTAAAATGGTTTCTCAGCAAATAGAGCCGTTAAAGATAAAAAAAGAAATACCTATAGTCAGATGTTATAAAAACAGTAAAGGCAACTGGGTGTATGATTTGGGACAGAACTTCTCCGGAATAGTTCGTCTCCGCGTTTCAGGAAAAAGGGATCAGAGTCTTTGCCTTGTTCCGGCCGAATTGCTAAACAAGAACAACACTGCCAATCAGTCAGCTTCCGGGTATCCGTTTTGTTATCATTATAAGCTTCGAGGAGACGATACTATCGAAACCTGGCAACCGCAGTTTACCTATTATGGATTTCGCTATGTGGAAGTAAAGGGGGCTGTTCCGGCAGGAGAAAAAAATCCGAAAAATCTTCCTGAGATAATTGAACTTACAGGGTTACATACAAGTTTGTCTGCTCCTCAATCCGGAACTTTCTTTTGTTCCAATCCCCTGTTTAATAAGATACACGACCTCATTGACTGGGCTATGCGTAGCAATATGGCCAGTGTATTGACAGATTGTCCTCACAGAGAAAAATTAGGATGGGTAGAACAGACTTACCTAATGCAGTATTCGTTGCAGTATCGCTATAACATGTCGAGGATGTACAATAAGATTATAAGGGATATGTATCTGTCACAGACTGAGCAAGGAGTGATTCCATCCATTGCGCCCGAATATGTAAGATTTAAAGAAGGCTTTGAAGATACACCGGAATGGGGAAGTGCTTTTATAATATCTTCCTGGTACGCATATTTATGGTATGGCGATGACAGGGCACTGACAAGCTATTATCCTATGATGAAAAGATACATGGATTACTTAGCTTCCCGCGCAAACGACAATATCATAGCATATGGATTGGGGGATTGGTTTGACATAGGTCCGGATGTTCCTGGAAATTCCCAGCTGACTTCAAATGGTTTAACCGCAACTGCAACTTATTACTATAACGCTACTATTATGCAAAAAATCGCACGTTTGCTGGCTCAACCGGACGACGTGGAAAAGTATGGAAGATTGGCAGTTGAAATTAAAGAATCATTCAACCGCAGGTTTTTCAATTCTTCCACTAAAACTTATGACCGTAATAGTCAGACTGCAAATTCGATAGTACTATTTATGGGATTAGCAGATGAAACATATAAACAATCAATCATTAACAATCTGATTTGCGATATAGAAAAACGGAATTATTCGTTAACTGCGGGTGATATCGGATATAGATATGTATTGCAAGCTTTAGAAACAAACGGTTTGTCAGAGTTGATTTATAAGATGAATTGTAAATACAATGTGCCTGGATATGGTTGGCAGTTGGCACATGGAGCAACAGCACTTACCGAATCATGGCAAGCATTCGGTTTTGTATCCAACAATCATTTTATGTTAGGACATTTGATGGAGTGGTTATATGGTGGCATAGGAGGGATACGTCAGACAGAACAATCATTGGCATATAAAACAATACTAATTGATCCTCATGTCGTTGGAGATATAACTACAGCATCGGCTTCTTATGAGTCTCCCTACGGCCGAATATGTAGTGAATGGAAGAAAAAGCAAGAAGGTTTTGAATTGAAAGTTTCTATTCCGGCAAATAGTGAAGCGGTAATAGTCTTGCCTACTGCAAAAATTGAAAATGTTATGGATTATGGAATTTGCCTGAGTTCGGTTGAGGATATTGTTTTTTTAGGAGTCGAACAAAATAGAATAAAAATCAAAGTTGGTTCCGGAGACTATCTGTTTTCAGTAAAAGGATAAAACATAACTTTTTAAATCAGAAAATACATGTCATTTCCATATTACCATTAAGGAATATGGCACAATAAAATCACTTTAGCTCCACACCCTTTTATGGGGATTGGAGAGAACTTATAACATGAAAGAAAATGAAAAAAATTATTTATATTTTATTTTTTGCTCTTACCGCTATTGTTGCTAACGGGCAGACTAAAAAACTCTTCAGTGGTACAAATAACGAAGGGGGAAGAATCAGTATTAACGGCTATATTGGAGACCGCATCCAGATGTGTATTGACCAAAGAGTGAAAGCACAGAATGCGGATGAACTGGTAGAGCCCTTTCGGCATCTAACGGAAGGAAACGGTTGGCAATCAGAATTCTTAGGAAAATGGATGTTAGGAGCTATTGCATCATACGAATACACACGGGATGAGGAGCTTTATCAGAAGATTGTGAATGCAGCCAATCAGTTTATGGAAACACAACACGCCGATGGTTATATTGGCAATTATAAACCGGAAAGTCGACTGACTTGTTGGGATATCTGGGGACGGAAATACACATCTTTGGCATTATTGTCTTACTACAGATTGACCAAAGACGACAATGCATTGATTGCGGTACAGCGCTTAATAGATCTTCTGATAAAAGAACTGGAAGAAAAACAACTCGACATAGCAGAAACCGGATTTTATTACGGAATGCCAAGTTGTTCCATATTGGAGCCGGTTGTTTATTTGTATGAAGCAACAAAGGAACCACGTTATTTGCACTTCGCAAAAGGAATTATAAACAGTATTGAAAAAGAAGGCCATTCGCAATTAATTACCAAAGCGCTAAAGAATATCCCCGTCCATCGTTTTACTTTCCCTAAATCATGGTGGAGTTATGAAAATGGACAGAAAGCTTATGAAATGATGTCGTGCTATGAGGGAATGGTTGAATTAGGCAGAATATCTAACGATCCGTTGTATTTGCAGGCAACCGAGAAGACTGTTGCAAACATCATCGCTGATGAAATCAATATAGTCGGTTCGGGAGCAACTTTTGAATGTTGGTATGAAGGAAAGAAAAAACAAACAATACCTACTTACCATACCATGGAGACTTGTGTGACATTTACCTGGATGCAATTGTGTGCACGGCTATTGCAGGAAACGACCAATTCATTGTACGCTGACGAATTTGAACGCACCATGTATAATGCATTGATGTCGTCCATGAAAAATGATGGTACGCAAATATCTAAATATAGTCCGTTAGAAGGACGTAGATGTGAAGGCGAAAAACAATGTGGCATGCAAATCAATTGTTGTAATGCTAATGGTCCGCGTGCGTTTGCCTTAATTCCCCAAACGGCATATATGATGAAGAATGACAAGGTGTACGTAAATCTTTATTTGGATTCAGAGGCGGAATTTTTCATGAATAAAAATGAAATAAAACTTGATATGAAAACTCAATATCCTGTTGATGGACATGTTGAATTGTCAATAAATCCACGTAAAGAAACAGAGTTTACATTAGCATTCCGCATTCCATTATGGGTGGATGATAATTATCAGATTGCCATTAATGGAGAATCACAGACAAGTGTACGCAAAGGCGGGTATCTTTACTTGCAAAGAAAGTGGAAAAAAGGAGATAAAGTGTCCATTAATTTCAGATTAAAAGCGAAAGTGGAGGAGTATGATCGGCATCAAGCTGTAACCTATGGACCATTGGTGTTCGCCCGTGACAGTCGGTTTATGGATGGATATGTAGATGAATGTGCCATTATTCAACAGAATGAAAAGGGAGAGGTATCGGCTGTGCCACAAGAAACTCGAAAAGATTCCTTTGCATGGGTTACAATGGAGGTGCCAATGATACTTGGTACGGATTTGGAGAATATAGAAAATAAAGTTGTCAAACAGATTAAATTCTGTGATTTTGCTTCTGCCGGGAATGATTGGGACCCAGCCGGACGCTATAGAGTGTGGATTCCTAAAACACTTAATCAGATGTCGGAAGCTTATCGTCAGTATTAAATAGGCTAATATGACATTGGCAGGAATGTATTTTATGAATAATGTTTTAAACAATAATCTTGAAACGCAATGATGAAATTATTTTTTTCAATCACGATTCTATTATTTCTGGCGGTAACCAATGGTACTGCCAAAAATAATCATCCTCCTCGCATTGTAAACATCATCAACTTTATACGTCAATTGGAACCCAGAGACAATAACATCACAGAAGATGTATTGTATGAAACGGTATGCGAACAGGTGAAACTGTTAAAGAAGTACAATATGAGAGGAACTTTCTTACTGCAATACGATGCATTGATCAATCCTCGTTATCAGTCACTTTTGAAGGAAGAGATGAAAAGAGGAACAGAAGTTGGTGGTTGGTGGGAAATCACTCAACCGCATGTAGAAGCAGTCGGATTGAAATGGAGAGGACGTTATCCATGGGACTGGCATGCAGATGTCGGTTTTGCCGTAGGATATACTCCGGAAGAGAGAGAAAAACTCGTAGATGTGTACATGGAAAAATTTAAAGAGATTTTTGGAAAATATCCTGCTTCGGTCGGTTCATGGTTTATCGATGCCCATACATTGAGATACATGTATGAAAAATATGGCATTGTGTCATCATGTACATGTAGGGATCAGTATGGAACAGATGGCTATACATTGTGGGGCGGCTATTGGAATCAGGCCTACTATCCCAGTCGCCTCAACGGGTATATGCCTGCACAGACGAAAGAAGGACAAATTCCCGTTCCGGTATTCCGCATGTTAGGTAGTGATCCTATTTATCAATATGATACCAGTTTGGGAGAATCTGCACAGGGAGTTATTACGTTGGAACCTGTTTGGGAGGCAGGCAGGAATGAAAAATGGGTGCGCTATTTCTTTAAATCTATTTTTGAAGATCCCTGTATCGGTTTCAACTATACACAAGTCGGTCAGGAAAATTCTTTTACTTGGGCAGGTATAAAGAAAGGATTGGGAGTTCAATTCCCTCTTCTCGATTCATTGGCACAAGCCGGAGATATACAGATTAAGACATTGGAAGAAGCGGGACGTTGGTTTAAAAAGAAATATCCTGTCACTCCTCCTACCTCGGTCACAGCACTCACTGACGCGCAAGACAATGGTAATCGGACTGTATGGTTCAACAGTCGTTTCTACCGTACAAATCTGTTATGGAATGATTATTCCATTCGTTTTAGGGATATCCACTTATTTGATGAACGTATAGAATCGGATTATTTAAAACGACGTGGAACTTCTAACCAGTGTGTGTTCACCACTTGTCCGATTGTTGACGGTTTCTTATGGAGCACCCCCAAAGAGTATGCTGCTATCCGTTTTTACACCATAAAGAACGGAGCAGAAAAGGAAGTGATCATAAAGAATGTAGAAGTGAAGACAGTGAATGACAGCAAGATGCAACTGCGTTGTGTAGCTACCGACCAATCTGCCTATACAATCACCCTGTCCGAAAGAGAGATTAAAATAGAAGGTAAAACATCCAACCCTTGGAAGTTGAAACTCGAAGTTGCCACGGGAAAGACACTGCCACTGAAAGTGAAAGGAAACAATTCATTGACTGGTGAACTGAAAGGTATTTCATACGGCATTGTCTGTCTGAAAGGTAATGTGAAACAAAGTGGAAATACAGTATCATTAAATCCGGAGAACAATCGTCTGATTATAGATTGTTCATCCCGTGATTTCAAATAAAAAGCAGCAAACTTGTTAAGACATTTTGCTTAAATTTCAATTGGTGTTTGATGATCTACCTATAGGTAAGGACTGATTATCGAAATATTAGTCTTTGCTTATAGGTAGTTCTTTATCACATCAAACGATTATTATCTGTTTTTATATGAGCTGTAACTCTTATAATTCCATATTAATACTGACTAATCTTTTTATACGTATGAAACAACTGACAATCTTAGCGGAACTATTATTTTTCTGTTTGCAGGCTGCGTTGCCTGTCTTTGCACAGACGCCAACGTATCTGGATACGAATAGACCTATCGAAGAGCGAGTAAAAGACGCATTGAGCCGGATGACCCTTGAAGAAAAGGTGAAGATGATTCATGCACAATCAAAATTCAGTTCGGCAGGCGTACCTCGGCTTGGAATCCCCGAAGTATGGGCTACCGATGGTCCTCACGGTATCCGTCCGGAAGTATTGTGGGATGAATGGGACCAGGCAGGATGGACAAACGATTCCTGCATCGCTTACCCCGCATTGACTTGCCTTGCTGCCACATGGAATCCGGAAATGTCTCATCTCTACGGAAAAAGTATCGGTGAAGAGGCGCGTTACCGAAAAAAAGATATCTTATTAGGCCCCGGTGTGAACATCTATCGTACCCCTCTGAACGGACGTAATTTTGAATATATGGGTGAAGACCCGTATCTGTCCGCCACGATGGTAGTTCCTTATATCAAAGGAGTGCAGGAAAATGGTGTAGCCGCTTGCGTGAAACACTACGCGTTGAATAATCAGGAAACCAATCGGAACACTACGAATATGTACCTAAACGACCGTCCCCTTTATGAGATATACCTGCCTGCTTTCAAGGCTGCCATTCAAGAAGGTGAAGCCTGGTCAATTATGGGTTCTTATAATCTTTATCAGGGGCAGCACGCTTGCCACAACAAACGTCTGCTCAAAGACATTCTCCGTGACGAATGGGGCTTCGACGGTGTGGTAGTGTCCGACTGGGGTGGTGTGCATAATACCGAACAAGCCATCTACAACGGACTGGACTTGGAATTCGGTTCGTGGACAAACGGATTGTCTGACGGAACCCATAATGCTTATGATAATTATTACCTGGCTTTCCCTTACCTGAAACTGATTAAAGAGGGTAAAGTCGGAACAAAAGAGTTGGACGAGAAAGTCAGCAACATCCTTCGTCTGATTTTCCGTACTTCGATGAATCCGCATAAGCCGTTCGGCTCTTTAGGTTCTCCTGAACATGGACAAGCCGGTCGTAAGATAGCTGAAGAAGGAATCGTTCTTTTGCAGAACAACAATAACGTGTTGCCTATCGACTTGAACAAAGCGAAAAGAATAGCCGTTATCGGTGAGAATGCAATCAAGATGATGACAGTGGGCGGTGGTAGTTCTTCCTTGAAAGTGAAGTACGAAATTTCTCCGTTGGATGGATTGAAGAATCGTGTAGGTACAAAAGCGGAAGTAGTGTATGCCCGTGGTTACGTAGGCGACCCGACAGGTGAATATAACGGTGTGAAAACCGGGCAGGACTTGAAAGACGACCGTTCGGAAGACGAACTTCTCACTGAGGCTCTGCAAGCGGCCGAAAATGCGGATTATGTTATTTTCTTCGGTGGGCTAAATAAGAGTGAGGGACAAGATTGTGAAGGTTCAGACCGTATTTCTTTGGGATTGCCATATACACAAGACAGAGTAATCCGTGAATTGGCTAAGATTAATAAGAATTTGATTTTTGTCAATATTTCCGGTAATGCTGTAGCTATGCCTTGGGTGAACGAAATTCCCGCCATTGTTCAAGGCTGGTTCTTGGGTTCGGAAGCCGGAACGGCCCTCGCTTCTGTATTAATCGGAGATATTAATCCTTCCGGTAAGTTACCTTTTACTTTTCCCGTAAAATTGGATGATGTAGGTGCTCATAAATTAGGCGAATATCCAGGCAATAAAGAAGAATTGGTAACTAAGCATCAAGGGGACACAATAAACGAAACTTACCATGAAGGCATCTTTGTAGGTTACCGTTGGGCGGATAAAGAAAAAATCAAGCCATTGTTTCCGTTTGGACACGGATTAAGCTACACCACTTTTACTTATAGCAAACCTGCTGCGGACAAGAAAACAATGACCGCCGATGATACGATTTCGTTTACCGTCAACATAAAAAATACAGGAACCTATGAAGGTCAGGAAATTGTTCAGCTTTATATCAGCGATAAAAAATCTTCCCTACCGCGTCCGTTGAAGGAGCTGAAAGCTTTCCAAAAAGTTAAATTGGCTCCGGGAGAAGAGAAATCGGTAACACTGACGATTGATAAAAAAGCATTGAGTTTCTTTGATGATGCAAGACATGAATGGGTAGCCGAACCCGGTAAGTTTGAAGCGATGATTGGGAGTTCCTCCCGGAATATCAAGGGAACAATAGTATTTGAGTTAAAATAAAACATTATTAAAATAGAATATACTATGCGTCAATTATTAACCGCAATATTTATTTTCATATTTTCTCTCTTTATAAATGCCCAACAGCAATCGCTTGAAGACATACAAAATGTTCGTTTATTCATTAAAGAACATATGGGACATACTGTAAAAGAGTGTAAAAAGGATACATTGGGATATATTGCTTTGCCAAAACCTTATAGTGTTCCAAGTTTGAGTGGTGCATTTCAGCAAGATATGTATTATTGGGATACATATTTTACAAATATAGGGTTGATATTGGATGATGACTTTGAGCAGGCATTGAATAATGTAGATAACATCCTTTACTTAATAGATAAGTTTGGATTTATGCCTAATGGATCTAATGTTTCATATTTGAATCGTTCACAACCACCATTTGCCAGTATGATGGTTCGGGATATTTACGAAAAGAGCAGGGATAAAATATGGTTGGAATCTGCCTGTAGAATATTAGAAAAAGAGTACACATTCTGGATGACTCAACGAATTACACCTACGGGACTGAACCGATATTCGAACAGTGCAACAAGAGATGAACTGGTTTCATTTTATGAATATATGAGAACACGTTTCACTGACTTGCCTGTTTTAACAGATTCTTTGAAGTTATTGAAACAATCTTCTCATTTAATTGCAGAAGCGGAGTCCGGTTGGGATTTTTCCCCTCGTTTTGATTTTCGTTGTGAAGATTTTAATCCTGTGGATTTAAATGCAAATCTCTATTTATATGAACAAAATTTTGCTTTTTTCTATAAAGAATTGAAAAAGAAGGGTTCAAACAAATGGTTGGATGCAGCCCAAAAAAGGAAAAATCTGTTGAATAAATATTGTTATAACTCTCAAGACGGCTGTTTTTATGATTATGACTTTATAAATAATCGACTAAGCCCTATATATTCTGCGGCTGTTTTTAATTTACTTTGGGCAGAGGTCTTAACCAAACATCAAGCTAAGAATATGGTTGTTCATCTTCAAAGATTAGAATATCCTTGTGGCATTGTCGCTTGCGAACAAGGAAAACGCAAGAGAACCTATCAGTGGGATTTTCCTAATGCATGGGCGAGTTTTAATCTTTTATCAATAAATGGTCTGGACCGCTATGGATTTAAAAAAGAAGCTCGTCGTATAGCTCAGAAATATGTTAGTAGTACTGTTAAGATTTACCAATCTTCAGGTAATCTATGGGAGAAATATAACGCTGAATTAGGAAATTTGGAAGTGAATAATGAATACGAAATGCCTCCATTTATGGGGTGGACAGCCGGTGCTTTTATCTACGCATCTGATTATCTGATTAAATAAGAAAAATAAAAACACATATAAGTATGAAAATGAATCTTCATTATTTTGCGGATACTATTCCGATAATAATTCTCGCGTTTTTCTTGAATAGCGAACTGATAAACGCAACTGAAGTCGGAAAACGTACTGACGCATTGGAAGCATCAGCCTGGAACGAATCCAAATGGATTTCCGCAACAGACGCCCCCGTGGCGAAAGGACACAACAACGGTCTCGCGGCCGATGGCGCGAGTTGGTTCGTGTCCACTGTGAAAAACGAACAGGAAGTCATCTCCGCCAAGTGGATGACCGCCGGACTGGGAATTTACGAGTTGTATGTGAATGGAAAAACCGTAGGCGGGGAATTCCTGAAACCGGGCTTCACACACTATGCCAAGACCAAACGTTCTTTCACCTATGACATTACAGACATCATCCGTACCAAGCCAAACGCCGAGAACATGCTTTCCGTACAGGTGACGCCGGGATGGTGGGGAGACAAAATCATAACCCCCGGAGGACATGACGGAATGATAGGCAAGAAATGTGCCTTTCGCGGTGTACTGGAACTGACTTTTTCTGACGGAACCAAGAAGCGCTACGGTACTGACCTCAAAAACTGGAAAGCCGGAATTGCCGGCCCGGTGAAACATGCCGGCATCTTTGATGGAGAAACGTACGATGCACGCGAACCGATGGGCTACGAATGTGTGGACAAACTCTCCGTACCCGAAGAGAATACCGAATTCTCCGGCGACATCCTGCCTTCGGACGGGGCGGAAGTCTATCTGCGTACTGATCTCGCCCTCGTTCCTGTCAAAGCATACGTTTGGAAGAATATAGGAGGAGCAAAGGCGAATGAGTTCGGTAAGGTAATTATTGCCCGTGAGTTCGCATTGGATACAGAGATGACCGTAAGTCCGGGAGAGACGTTAGTGGTGGACTTCGGACAAAATTGTGCCGGCATCCCCTCTTTCGTATTCAAAGCTGCCGAGGGAACAGTGCTGACCTGCCTTCCCGCAGAACTGCTCAATGACGGTAATGGTGCCAAGATTCGTGGCATGGACGGTCCGGAAGGAAGCTGTCACCGCGAAAACCTGCGCTTCCCTTACGGCGTCCGTCTGGACTACACTTTTGCTGCCGGAAATAGCTATGTGACCTACTACCCTCATTGCACCTTCTTCGGCTACCGTTACGTCTCCATAACTGCCACCGGGAATGTCGCCATCAAGTCGTTGAAGTCCATCCCAGTCACTTCCATCACAAAGAAAATGGAGATCGGCACTATATCCACAGGCAACGACCTTGTGAACAAGCTCATCTCCAACACTTATTGGGGGCAACTATCCAACTACCTGTCCATACCCACCGACTGCCCGCAACGCGACGAGCGCCTGGGTTGGACAGCAGACACACAAGTGTTTGCAGAAACAGGAACGTTCTTTGCCAACACCATGAAGTTTTTCCATAAGTGGATGCGTGACATGCGCGACACCCAGAATAGTTTGGGCGGATTCCCCGGGGTGGCTCCCTTGGCACAATACGGTGACGAGAAAATGCGTTTCGGTTGGGCTGATGCCGGAATCATCGTGCCCTGGACGGTATGGAAACAATTCGATGACACGCAAATCATCGAGGAGAGCTGGAATGCCATGGACTTGTTTATGAACCACATCAACGACACCAAGTATAACCACGAGACCCTCTGTAGCGAGAACGGTAACTATCAATGGGCCGACTGGCTGAGCTACGAACCTCTGGAAAGCTGGAGCGGACTGGCTTTCTCTCCCCAAGGTCCGCTTCCTGATGCTATCAGCTACTGGAACTATTTGAGTGCTTCCTACTGGATGACAGATGCTTTCATGATGCGGGACATGGCTGCCGCCATCGGTCGTGATGCCGCCAAATACCAGCAAATGGCTGATTCGGCAAAGGCATACATCAAAGAGAACTTCCTCAATGAAGACGGTACCTTCAAAACCGCCATCCTCAACACCATGCAGACACCTGCTTTGTTCGCCCTAAAGAACCAGCTTGTGGAAGGTGAAGCCAAAGCGAAGATGATAGACCGTCTGCGTGAAAACTTCGCACAGCACGACCTTTGCTTACAGACCGGATTCTTAGGCACATCCATCCTCATGGCCACCCTCACGGAGAATGGCATGGAAGACATTGCCTATGAACTCCTCTTCCAACGTAAGAATCCAAGCTGGCTGTACTCTGTGGACAACGGAGCCACCACCATCTGGGAACGGTGGAACAGCTATATGATAGACAAGGGAATGGGACCGAGCGGCATGAACAGCTTCAATCATTATGCCTACGGATGCGTATGTGAATGGATTTGGGAAACCGTTGCCGGCATCGCAGCCGATCCAGCCACCCCCGGCTTCAAACATATCATTATGAAGCCTATTCCAGACAAGCGGTTAGGACACGTGACTGCCGAATACCGTTCCGCCGCCGGACTCATCAAGAGTGCCTGGAAATACGAAGGCGACGCCTGGATTTGGGAATTTACCATTCCAAAAGGTGCCACCGCTACCGTAACTCTTCCCGGAGAGATGAAATCAAAGAACTATGGAAGTGGAACTTACAAGGTGACCAAAAAGTTTTTCATGTAGGAATTTGATAGTAAAAAGATGTATCTACAGGGTTATGTCACTGCCAGACGGTCAAATTCACACATACCGAATATATACGGTGAATCGCTTAGCGATTCACCTCTTTTTCTATTCTCAATATCTTATCCAACGTTTTTTGAGCCTCTGTCGACGGAAACCTCAATACAACCTTCCGCAAGGAGTTCCGTGCCTTCTCGTATCCCGTAGCAAACACTTTCGACAATCCATCCCGATAACGGGCATATTGCATTTTCGTTGGCGACGATATTTTCTTATAGTCAGTCTCCAACTGCTTCTTTTCCCGTTCAGCCATCAAATAATAGTAATTCCCTAAAAAGATATTGGCAGCCAAGTTGTCCGCATCCAATTGCAATATCTTCTCATACATGCGCAGAGCATCCTTTTCTTGTCCTCGATAAACTTGCATTTCGGCACAGGGTTCGAGATAGTCTACATTATTGGAAGCCTTTTGAAGTAACTCTTTATAGAACAAATAAGCCTTGTCATAATTCCGCTTCTTCTTATAGGCAATCGCCAGTTCATTCGCCAGACTCACGCTTATTTCACTGTTCTTGTCTACATTCGTCCAATAATACATTTCCGTACGGTCTATATTCAGAGCGATAGTCTGCCGGAAATAGCTCACAGCCTGCCCATTCTGCCCTGCCTCAATGGCAGCAGACACTTTTTGTAACATCTCATCAACCGACTGCGCATTCAGCACCAGCGGCAATGAAAATAAAGAGATAAGAAAAATAGTTAAGGTCCTCATAATCCATCTGATTGCTATTTAGTTCGTGACACACAAAGATACAATAAAAAAATAAAAAATGTACCTTTGTTCGCGAAAAGAACAATCAAATTGATAAAAGTGTTTTTATACAATGACAGATAAAAAAAAATCCTCCGTAAACAGACGAATATTACAGATAGCCATCCCATCGATTATATCGAATATTACCGTTCCGCTACTGGGACTTATCGATGTCACGATCGTAGGACATCTCGGTTCTCCGGCGTACATTGGAGCCATTGCAGTAGGGGGAATGTTATTCAACATTATCTACTGGATTTTTGGATTCCTACGCATGGGAACAAGCGGAATGACTTCACAAGCGTACGGTCAACATGATTTAAACGAAATCACCCGGTTACTGCTACGTTCTGTTGGAGTAGGATTATTTATAGCACTTTGCCTGTTGATACTCCAATACCCTATTCTGAAACTGGCATTTACACTGATACAAACCACACCGGAGGTTAAGCAATTGGCAACAACCTATTTTTATATCTGTATCTGGGGAGCCCCAGCCACATTAGGACTTTATGGATTCGCCGGCTGGTTTATCGGGATGCAGAATTCACGTTTTCCCATGTATATCGCTATTACTCAAAATATTGTCAACATTGTAGCCAGTCTATGTTTTGTCTACTTATTGGACATGAAAGTGGCAGGAGTGGCAACAGGGACTTTAATTGCCCAATATGCAGGTTTCTTCATGGCTATTTTGTTATACATGCGTTACTATAGTGTGCTTAAAAAACGAATCGTATGGAAAGAAATCATACAGAAACAAGCCATGTACCGTTTCTTTCAAGTCAACCGGGACATATTCTTCCGTACCCTCTGCCTTGTTATAGTCACTATGTTTTTTACTTCTGCAGGGGCCGCCCAAGGAGAAATCGTATTAGCCGTGAACACCTTGCTCATGCAATTATTTACTTTGTTTTCGTACATTATGGACGGATTTGCTTATGCCGGTGAAGCACTGACCGGCCGTTACATTGGTGCCAAAAACCAAACAGGCTTACGTAACACAGTACATCACCTTTTCTATTGGGGATTCGGTCTTTCACTGGTATTCACAATTCTCTATGCAGCTGGCGGAAAAGAATTCCTGGGATTACTAACCAATGACACTTCAGTAATCAGCGCTTCAGACACTTATTTTTACTGGGCACTCATTATTCCGTTAGCCGGTTTCTCCGCTTTCTTATGGGATGGCATTTTTATCGGTGCCACTGCTACCCGGCAGATGCTTTACTCCATGTTAGTTGCCTCTGCCAGCTTCTTTGGAGTCTATTACGCTTTCCATCCCCTTTTAGGAAATCATGCCCTGTGGCTGGCTTTTCTCGTTTATCTTTCATTGCGGGGAATTGTACAAACCTTTTTGGGAAGACAAATAATGAAAAAAGTAATCGTATCCCGGTGAGGCTATCCGATAAATTATCTCTATATTTGCGGCAAACAATAAAAAGCAAAAGGTATGGCAAAGTATAAAAGAATCTTACTAAAGCTTAGTGGAGAGAGCTTAATGGGCGAAAAGCAATATGGCATTGATGAAAAAAGACTGGCAGAATATGCTGAACAAATCAAAGAAATCCACCAGCAAGGGGTACAGATTGGTATCGTTATCGGAGGAGGCAATATATTTCGCGGACTAAGCGGAGCCAATAAAGGTTTTGATCGTGTGAAAGGAGACCAAATGGGAATGTTGGCTACCGTAATCAACAGTCTCGCTCTAAGTTCTGCTCTTGTGGCTACCGGCGTAAAGGCACGTGTGTTGACAGCAGTCCGGATGGAACCTATCGGTGAATTCTACAGTAAATGGAAAGCTATCGAATGTATGGAGAACGGCGAAGTAGTCATTATGTCCGCTGGAACGGGAAATCCTTTCTTTACTACTGACACCGGTTCTTCACTTAGAGGCATAGAAATCGAAGCAGACGTTATGCTGAAAGGTACTCGTGTAGATGGTATTTACACAGCTGACCCCGAAAAAGATCCTACCGCTACCAAATTCGATGATATTACATACGATGAGGTACTGAAACGTGGTTTGAAAGTCATGGATTTGACAGCGACTTGTATGTGTAAAGAAAACAATCTGCCAATCGTCGTATTTGATATGGACACAGTAGGCAACTTAAAGAAGGTTATCAGTGGAGAAGAGATAGGTACGTTAGTACATAACTAATATTTCACTACCGATATTCATTTGTCTATCAGATGATACTCTACTCTGATAAAACATTGATTATTCATTAAAAAATAAGAAGTGCGAATTTTGCAGTATAGCTTTAACCAAAACTAATCCTGTAAAATTCGCACTTTGTTTTTCCTCTCAAATATTATATAGAAACAAACACCTATTTATCAAAATACTGAATCAAATCATACGCATTAAAATTCAATTCGCGGGCAAAGAAAGATAGATAAGGAAAGAGTTGATAAGAATTATCATAAAGACCTTTATTAGCAGGTTTCGACGAATTGTCCGTACCATCATCATCCTGGTATTTGAACCAATGCCATCCGATACAATTCTTAGCTTCAAGCAATCCTAATGTAAAATGCTGATAAGCATAAGCTCTCTCGTTTTGTGTAGGGACAGAATATCCGGCTCCCGACTGGTTATTCAGATCAGAGTCCTCCACCCCTTTCGTATAAAACTCACTTACAAGAAACGGTTTGTCCGCCCAATTAGCCCAATCAGCAATCGCTGTTGTCAGTTCAGGACTCCAACGGCTATAATAGTTGATAGAAATAACATCACAATATTTTCCGGCAGCTCTCACTACTCCTTCCATATATTTAGGAGTTCCATGTAATCTTGTTCCCAGATAAAGCAACTTATCATCTACTTTCTTCACTGCCTCTTTCACTGCTTTATAATATTTCTCTGCTACAATCCCGGCAAACTCATTATTCAAGTCATCCGTCACATTTTGCGTACCTTTAGAATCCATAAAAGCTTTCGCCGCAACATAAGCCGGATCACTTGAGTTACTGATAGCCAGAAAACGATCTAAAATCCGAGAACTGTTTGAAGAGAAGTTTATCTCATTATCAGAAAAGAAACCTAACACATTAGGATCCCGCAAATAATCTGCGAAAGCACTACCTGCCAAATATGATTCACACCATTCACTCCATCCATTATAAAACACAAGACCTGCTGCGTTATCATCGCTTCCTCCAGGGTAATTATAAGACTTCGCACTCTTGAACTGACTTAAAAAAGCAAATGAAGGCGCCAAAGTTAACGGACTGCTCGGATTGGAAGCATTATGAGTCTGAATCAGTGAATAAGTTCCTGTACAGAAGGCACCTGTACCGTGAAAGCCGATCTCACTCAATTCACGTTGAGTAGTAGATAACCATTTCTCATCAGTTCCAAACCTGCTATTCCAGGCCGTTTTATTACGACTGGAAGTTCCCTTACGCAAAGAAGTCGCACTACGTTCCAGATGCAGACAACCTTCCGGATCAACCAACCACCAACGTCCGTCTATTTTCTTCGTATAAAATCTTCCCGTAGCCGCCTGTTTCGGAAGCGTAGTCGAACTTCCGTATTTATTAACCGACTCCTGATACGCTTTCAACGTTTTAATAGCCGGCTTATACCCGTCCATATACGCAATAATACGTGTATTCTCTGTTTTCCAACTAGATATAGGCGGATAAGCACTGGAATACTTAACATTGATAGGGCGATACATATTGGCATTTAATGACGGAGTATACATCACAGAAGCTCCGGGAGCAGGCAAATCTTCCGGATATTCCGATTCTACATCTCCCCCTCCCATCACTATGTCAGGAGGCATAAAATTAGGATCTTTATCATCATCATCCGTACAAGACACCATAGGAATAGAACTTATAAACAGAAAAGTTCCCAATATAAATAGTTTTTTCATGGTATGTATTTTATTTATTATTAGTTGATTGTTGATCGAACCAGTCAGCCAAACGATAAGCGTTGATATTCAATTCTTTCATAGCATCAGCCAACGGTTTATAAAGATTGTATTCATTATCTACCAGCCCTTTGTTAGAGTCCAGATTCGAAGGATCTACCCCTTTTGCTGTCGGATCATTATCCTGATAACGGAACCAATGCCATCCGACACAATTCCCACTTTCCAATAATCCCAAAACAAAATGCTGGTAGGCATATCCACGTTCCTGCTGGGTTTGAACGGTGAAACCTGCCCCTGTTGTGTTTGCCAGCCCGGAATCCATTCCTTTCGTATAAAATTCCGTGATGATGAAAGGTTTTTGAGCCCATTCGCCCCAATGCTTCATGGTCTTCTCACTCGGTGTCCATGCACCATAGTAGTTAATAGCAACGACATCACAATACCTGCCTGCCGCTTCCACAATCTGGCGGATAAACTTAGGTTTTCCATGTAGACGACTACCTAAATAAAGGTGATTGGGATCATACTTCCGAATCGCTTCCGACACCACTTTATAGTATCGTTCCGCTACTACCCCCGCAAACTCTTCCCGATGTTCGTCCGTAATTTGCTGCAAGGTAATACCCTGCTGTTTCAACCAGGATTCTGCATACAATCTTCCCGGATCATTGGGATTCTTCAAAGTCAGATACCCCTCCAGATTCTTCGGCCCGAACGGCAGTTCATTATCCGAAAAATAGCCGATGATATTTTTATCCGTTTTATTTGCGACCAGTTTTTGTGCCATCTCATCGCAATAGGTTTCGAACTCCGGGTCAAAAACGAAAATACACTGATTAGGATATCCCGTATTACCAGGTAACTGATAAGTTCCTCCTCGTTTCTTCCCATATCCACTCATCAGGTTCAGAATGATTGAGCGAGTCAGTACCTCCTTGTGAGAGGCATTGTAAGAGGCAATAGCTTCTTCATTACTCCAGGAGCCGGCCCCGGAAAAGCCCAGCGAATGAATCATCCGTGCCGTTCCTTCGATCCATTTTTCCTCCGTACCGAATTTGTCCAGCATTGCTTGTTTATTGCGTTCGGAAGTACCTAAACGTACTCCTACCACCACTTTCTGCAAATGCCGATACCCATCGGGATCAATCATCCACCATCGATCTCTAATACGTTCTACCCTGAAAAATCCTGTAGCCCGATACCTGGGAGCATCCAGATCACTTCCATACTTATTCACACGTACTTTACCAGTAGGTTTGAACCCATCCAATTGAGCAATAGTACGGGTATCATACTCTTTCCAAGGCAGTTTTTTCTGTCCTTTCACCCACGGACGGGCAGTGACCTTAAATGTACGTCCCTGGGCATAACCAAACTGGGATAACAGCAGTAAAAACAATATAACTATACTATTTTTCATCATCTAATATTCTTTTACGATTCGTATTGCATTTAAAATGGGCACAGACTCCACCGCTCCAAAACGAACGACAAGCCCCTTTCCTTGTGAAACCGGAACAATATATTTCTTAATAACCGCACGTTCGGAACCGTATTCTTCTGCAATATTCAGTTGTTTGGCAACAGATACTCCATTTATATCCACAGAAAATACCCGGTTAATATAGTCCTCCCTCACCACATCATTTCCTAAATTATACACCAAAGCCTCTCTTTTATTTTCAGAAGTAAGTTCTGTCCAATATAAATATACAGCATAAACACCATCCGGTACATCTGCCTTAAAAGCTTCAATACCTACTCGCTGTGTCTGGAAGACAGGATCCTGATCCGTCCCCAGTATATCTGTATCGCTGGCAGGCAAAGAGCCATAACGAGTTTTGTTCGGAGCCACTTCCCCACCAATATATCCCCATGAACCTTCTGCATAAGCCTGTTCGGGTATCCAGCACATCTCTGCTATCCGGTCCTCAAAATAGCGTCGAGCACCCAGTAGTACATTGATTTCCGTAAAGCAATTCTTCACATTGACACATTTAAAATCACAAACATACTGGTCACGATATTCACGTCCCTCCTTTTCAATCACAGCATCCACCACATTCTTTCCGTTTACAAAAGGAATGTCCACGGAAACCACCTTATCTGCTACCGGATATACTCCCAAACTTTTTCCATTCAAAAAGACCTCCACCTTATCCGCGTTAGTATAAACTTTCAGCGGTTGCGTACAACTCTTTCCATCCCGACTGGCTCCTGCCCTATTCTTCCAAGATTTAGAAGCAATATGCAGAACAGGTGACTCTTTCAGATAAGCCTGATAAAGAAAATATCCGTCCTTACGTTCTCTATCCGTACTTACCAACCCTTTATTGTTCACATGAGGCATGGCATTTCTTCTGGCTTCGGAATAAAAATCATTCAAATTCCAGACCATAGCCCCCACGATATAATCCCTCTTTAGAATTTCAGGCAAATAATGTTCATGATAGACAGAGCCAAACTCACAACTAAAATCAAACCGCACAGGCGAAAAAGAATGAATACGAGTATCTACATCCGCCCCATATTCGGTAATAAGCAACGGTTTATGAGGAAACTCCTTGTGAAGTTCTTCCAGTTTCTCTTCAAATCCGTCCAAATTACCACCATACCATCCATTATAAAGATTAAATCCCAATAACATCGGCAATTCAGTAATCCCTGCTTCCTGATAGATTTGGGAAGCAGAATGACAAGGCAACATGGTATAGCGTTCCGAGTCCAGACTTCTGATCTGCGCCTCAACAGCCGAAGCTATTTGATGAAGAGACTTCATATATTCCGCCCGTTCTTTCTTGTTGTCAGGATTAAAGGGAGGACGCAAAAGCACTTCATTCATGTAAGCCCAAATGATGACAGACGGATAATTATAGTTCTGATAAACCATTTCCGTAGCCTGTTCCACACAGTTGTCCATAAACGCCCTACTTTGAGTAATGGCATTTACAATCGGAATTTCAACCGAAGTCAACAGCCCCAACTTATCACACATCTGCATCACAACCGGATCTTGCGGATAATGAGCCACTCGCAAGAAATTACTTCCCATATCCTTACTCAACTGTATATCCCGGATATGCATTTCATCCCGCAAGGCATTCCCCATTCCTTTGTAATCCTGATGCCGGCTGGTACCAATCAATTTCCGATATTTCCCGTTCAGGAAAAAACCTTTCTCCGCATCAAAATGATATTCACGGATTCCCAGCGGATTAACAACGCAATCGAGAACTTCTCCCTTTTTATTCTTCAAACGGCTATACACCTTATATAAATAAGGAGAATCAACATCCCACCGTTTGGGTTGCGCAATAGTCATCAACGCTTCAAAGGCTACATTCTTCTCTCCTGCCTTCACATTCACTTTCTTTGCGGAAAGTGCCACTCTATTACCGTCTGCATCCAAAATCTCCGTTTCAAGAATCAATGCCTGATTACTTTTCAAAGCATTGGACAAGAATGTTTTTGCACACACTTCTGCTTGAGCATCTGTTATCCCAACAGTTTTGAGATATACTCCACTGGAAGCATAATGAGTGGTAGACAGTTGCACGGGCGAAGTATACACCAGATAAACATCCCGATAAAGTCCGCCGAAGAAAGTGAAATCCGCCGAAAGAGGAGCAATATCCGGATTATAAGAGTTGTCAACACTCACTGCCACCAGATTGCGTCCGGTATGAACATAGTCAGTCACATCAAACGTAAAAGCAGAATAACCACCTTTATGATTCCCTACCAACTTTCCATTCACAAATACATTTGTCTCCTGATTGGCTCCTTCAAAACAAAGATAAACTCTTTGACCTGCAATCAGTTCCTCCACTGTCACGGCTTTCCTGTACCAGCCTTTTCCCCGGAAATAACCGGGAATTTCATCTTCTGCATCTTTTGCATTCCAAGTATGAGGAATGGAAACGTCAGTCCAACCGGACACATCAAAGTCAACAATGGACGCGTCTCCCTCAAAGAGGGAGAACTTCCAACCATCGTTGATCGTTTGCGTCACACGCTGACCGCAGACCGTGCCGGCAACAATCAATAACAAGCAGGCTAAGATTATTTTTCTATATACCTTATACATACCTAATACCATTATTTCGAGATTGAACGGACTGCACGAATATATCTTGCCCCAGACTTTTTCCCATTTGCTTTATCCCAAGCAAGCGGTTTTCCAAAACGTACATAAAATGCATTTGTACCACTTGACGTTTCACGACTAGCCCAATAAGAATCTCCGGTAGAAGAAGCCGCTGCCGTATTCATAGCAGTTCCTCCTACATTAGTAACTATCAGATCCCATGCCGCACGATTTGCTTTCTCAAAATCAGTAATCGCATTCGGATTATCCTCCGTCGCATCTGCTACTTTAGTCCCATTATAGGTTTCAAACATCTGTTCCAGATCCGATCTTGTAGGCCAATACCATCCGGAACCTTTATCCATGCAATATTTAAGAGCAGGCATTTCCACTACATTCGGCAATGCTGCCATGGCAGTAGTATTTGCCAAACCGTTATCATTAGATAAAGTCACTCCGGTAGAAGCCGGAGTGCCTGCTGTAGACCATGCCAAATTCTCTCTGTCCAACGACATAATCTTAGCCTTACCACGATTAGTTGCATCTACCCAGAAAACAATGCCTCCTTTTAACGAACCATTATCCGCAATTACCTGTCCCACCGCAAACTCGGAACTTAAAAGTCCTCTCTGTGTAATCGTGACCTCTTGTTTAGGCGCATTCGCTCCGCTTCCGGCTGTTACCGTAGCAGTCGTTACCCGGTTAGAACTATTCAGATTGGGAGATAAAGTCCAAAAATAAAGAGTTTTACTTGTTACATCAACATACGCTTTCACCCAAGATTCATCAGTGATATTTATTGCAAATTCCGTCTCATCAGAAATCATTGTAATTACCTCTGATTTTGCTACCGCATCAGGAGTAATAGACACCGCATTGGTACTCAATTCGAGGGAAGCGTCTCCCTCGGCAGCTACATTTTGATTCACCGTTACCTCCACTGCTTTTGCGGCTGCGCCAGTACCGGCTGTTATTGTAGCAATTGTCGTACGAATATTACCAGTGGTATTTTTTGATTTTGCCTTGAACGTAACTGTTGTACCTGAAATAGTATATGAAAGCCAGGAATCATCTGCCAACACTACACTGAATACACTCTTATTGGATGTCAACGTAACATTTGCTTCCGCTTCGTTAGCACCTTCCAATGTCACAGGATTGGGAGCAACCGTCAGAGTTGCCGGCTCTTCAGGATAAGTATAATCACCAATTGTGCGCATACATCTCACAAAACGGTTGGTAGCTGTTTTATTTCCTGCATCAGCACCAGACTTTCCGAAACGTACCCAATAAGCCTTATCCCCTGCTGCATTTTCCGTACTCGACCAATAGCTTTCCCCATTGCCCGAACCGGCAGCCTCGTTTATCACATCACCCTGCAAATCGGTCAACAT
This sequence comes from Bacteroides sp. 3_1_13, assembly GCF_001185845.1. NCBI lineage: Bacteria > Pseudomonadati > Bacteroidota > Bacteroidia > Bacteroidales > Bacteroidaceae > Bacteroides > Bacteroides sp. 3_1_13. The sequence goes on along the minus strand of NZ_KQ236958.1, from coordinate 148,385 downwards.
CTTATCAAATGCCGCACGTGCCGCTTTCTCAACTTCCGTCAACTTATCAGGTACAACCGAAGCAAAATCCGGATCAGCATGTCCAATACCGTTGTAAACATCAAACAACTCCCATAACTCATCACGTGCAGGCAGATACCATCCATCACCCAACGACTGACAGTATGCCACTGCATCATTTGCAGCAGGAGCAGTAAACAAAGCCGTATTGGCATATCCATTCACTGTGGAAAGCGCATTATGAGACATCACAGAGGCCTCAAAAGGATTTCCTCCCTGACGTTTTACAGATACAGCTTTTCCTACCATCTTATCCGAAGGATCCACCCAGAAAATCATACCGATACCATCATCTACACTTTGTCCTACCCTCAAAGAAAGGTCCGGTTCTTTGGAATCCTGTGTAACCGTCACTTCCACTGTATATGAACCGCAAGTCAGTTTCACGACAGTACTCCTTGCATCCTCACCGTCATTCTGCGTCAAGGCAGTGTATATTACACTTTTAGCGTTTACATCTACAGAAAGCCACTCCGCTTGATATTGAGCAACAACCTGACCGACATTAGTATATAATAGCGATGTAACGGAAGAACCCGCCGCTTTTGCCAGGTTTACTTTTGTATCTTTACAATTAAATTCAGGCATCACACGTACCGACGCATCATCGACACAGGAAAGCAGCCCCAGATTTAAAATCAATAACAGGTATATTATTTTTTTCATACTCATTCATGTTTTACAGATAATCAATCGCTTAATACCAATTCTCATTCTGCGGAAAATTCTCTTTTCCCATCAAGTCAATCTGCTCCTGTGGAATAGGCCAACATTCGTGCTTTCCAACTACAAAACTGGTACGACATTCCGCATAATCTTTATCTAAATAAGGATTTTCAGCTTTTGTCTCGCCATAATGCGCTTTCACCCTTTCACCCAAAAGCCCCAAACGTTTTAGTAAAGGCCAACGGACTCCCTCGAAGTTCAGTTCACGGGCATATTCATCCAAAAGAATATCTTGCGTCAGAGGTCCCGCAAATTTGTCATTCCCGGCACGTTCCCATGTTTTATTGTAACAGCGCAGAGCATCCGTGCTCATTCCTCCGTCACGGCGCATATACGCTTCTGCCGCCATTAAGTAAGTTTCAGCCAGTCGATAGACAATCAAATCCTTGAATCCCGTTGTCCGGTCCGGATTATCGGCCATAGTCCACTGATCAAAGTATTTTTTCGACATGAAATGCAACGTCTCACAATAACTGGAACTTTTCGCTAGGGGAATCAATTCGCCATATTTAGGAGAAGTAGGATCATTGTATTTGAAACGGTGTACAAACAATTCATTGTATCGTGTATCTTTAGCCTGATCATACAAACTCAATAAATAGGTATTCGGATAAATACGTCCCCAACCATATCCACCCTGATCGGCCGTATTGATACAACCTGCAATTTTATTGATTCGGGTAGTAGTCTGAATAGAGATACGATGTCCGGCAACCGGAGTTCCGGAACCTCCTCCACCCAAGTTTTGTGAATATTGGAAACTCCACAACACTTCCGGCGATTTCAAATCTGCGCTATTAAATACATTCTCGGCCTTCTTTTCCATTGAGTAAATGCCCTCCTGTTTAAAGATGTCTTCACATTCCTCAATGGCTGTATCCCAATCCGATTCCCACATGGCAACCTGTGCACGGACATGTTTGGCAGTCGCTTTCGTTACCCGTCCATACAATACATTTCCGTTATTTTGAGGAAGTGACCAGTCCAGACCTTTCATTGCATCGTCCAAATCAGTTGTCATCAGTGTCATCAGTTCTTCATGAGAAGCCGGTTTATACTCCCGTTTCAGATTATCGACAGTGGTTGGAGTGACGTTCAGATAAAGGCGGTCAAAGCGTTTCCAAAGTTCAAAATAGCTCCGTCCTCTGAAGAATTTCGCTTCACTCCATGCGTGCAATACATCGCTGTCATCCAGTCCCAAGGCTTCTGCCGCTACAATAATTTCATTTGCTTTTCCGATAATCCCATAGTGATGTTTCCAGAACTTATTGACATCTCCAGTACTTGGAGTAAAACTTGTATTCAAACGTCCGATTGAGGTAGAAACACCTGCTCTAAGTATGGCAATATCCGTATTAAAGTCACACATGGTAACGATGTACAGATTAGATTCGTTATTATCCGCTCCACCCGGCAATTCACGTGCCAGGGAATACAATCCTGTAACGGCAGTATTCAACCCTTCGGGAGTAGTGAACAGATAATTATTCGTCACGTCTGTTTTTGATTCCAGATTTAATAAATCCGAGCAGGAAGCGGTCAACATTCCGCAAATGACAAAGGCTGTATATATTAACTTTTTCATAAGGATTCTTTATTTTAGAATGAAACATTGACACCAAACACATATTGTCTGGACTCCGGATAAGACCCTGGAGTCAGTTCGGGACTATAAGATTTAAACTCCGTAAATGTCAGCAAGTTAGTAGCTGTTGCATACAATCGTAATTTATGAATCGGAGTATTCTTCAATAGTCGGGTGGGGAAAGTATATCCCAGTTGTAAGGTGCGTAAACGGATATAAGAAGCATCCTGAATGGCAATGGCACTCAAATATGCAGGGTCCGCACTATAAGAAGGACGTGGGAATTTGTTCGAAGGATTGAACGGAGTCCAATAATCCACCTTCACCCCATTCAATTTTCCACGTAAAGAACCACCGGAATTATACTCGTACAAATAACCGTTCTTAATCTTTCTGCCGGAAACTCCATACCAGTCCATGAACAGGTCAAATCCTTTCCAGTTCCATGTAGAAGAAAGGGAGAGTGTAAACTTCGGATCTTTACGGATAGGTACCCTGTCATCAGCTGTAATCTTTCCATCCCCGTTGTTATCACGCACCTTGACCATTCCCGGTTCAATAGCGCCACCGTAATTAATCGGACTGTCGGCCACACCGTCATTATCACTATCATAGGTATTTTTCAGTGTATAGACCAGATTTCCTGTACCATCACGAGTGATATCAAAATCATCATACTGAAAAATTCCATCTATCAGATAATCATAGTATACATTGATCGGTTCTCCGATAATCCACCCCTGGGCTACCTGACTTGCCGGTTTCCCGTTCTCATCGAGAGTATCGTCAATACGGACAATTTCATTCTTATACATGCTGAAATTAGTTCCGAGTGTCCAGGTAAACTCCTTTGTACGTACCACGTCACCATTTAAAGAAAGATCGATACCACTGGATTTCGTCTTTCCCAGATTATCTAGCATGGTAGTATATCCGAGTGACGCATTCAGGGAACGTTTCACCAACAAATCCTTCGTATGAGTATTATAATACTCAACCGTACCATTCAGACGCCCATTGAAGAAACTAAAATCAACACCAAAGTTAGCTGTTGCAGACTGTTCCCATTTCAGGTTTGGATTAGACAGTTCCTTGCCCGGCAAATATCCCATTTGAAAAACATTTCCAAACTCATATCCTTTATTATCAGCCAGTCCCAAAGTAGTATAATTGCCGATACCGTTCTGATTACCTACAATACCATAACTCACACGCAGTTTCAGGTTATCAATCCACGACACATCTCTTAGGAAACTCTCCTGATTGAGACGCCAGGCAAAAGCTGCCGACGGGAAAGTTCCCCATTTATTTTCTTTTCCGAAACGGCTGGAACCGTCACGGCGGACAGCCACGTTCAACAAATAACGATCTAAAAGCGAATACTGCGCCCGAGCCATGAAAGACACCAGGTTATTTTCATTAAACTGACGACGAGGCTTGCCTGTAAACTCACCTTGAGAAATGAAGTTCCAGTCTTTATCCACCGGAAGATTTTCAACCGAGTACCCGATAGACTTCGACCCATTATGGTCGACAGACTGAACGCCGGTCAATGTCAACTGGTGTTTCTTGTTCCGGATAGGCACTTTATAGGTCACAATATTCTCAACCAGCCAGTTCTGTGTACGCGATTCGTCAAGAACGGCCGTTCCTCCGCCTCCCGGATATTGGGAATCTTTATAAGAACCGTCTTCAGACGTCTGATTATAAACAGAAGTATTCAAACGATAATTGAATCCCTTGAAAGGTTTCACATCCATAAAAAAGTTCAGGCGGTAATTATCACGGGTTACTTCACGTCCATAATGTTCGGCACGGTACAAAGGATTATAATTTCCTTCCGAGTTGATATATTTTGTATACTTGCCATCCGCATCATATATCTCCGCCAATGGAGAACTGGTAATAAAATCATTAAAGTTACCATCCTCACGATCTTGTTTTGTCATCGCATAAGAAGAATTGATACCGAAACTAATCCATTTGGCTATTTCAAAGTCCAGATTCAGTCTTAAAGAAAACTTCTGATACCCCGATCCGGTAACCACCATTCCTTGTTGGTCAAAGTAGTTGGCACCTGCCGATACTTTGATTTTTTCTGTTCCTCCACGTACACTGACGTCATGATTATGATAGATTGCATTTCTGAACATTTCTTTTTCCCAGTCGATAAACTTTCCGCTGGCCCATACCCGTTGCATCACCTCGTCTTCCAACGCTTCGGCTATAGAAATCTCACGCGCATCAATTATTCCTTTATCATGCGCCTTTGCTTCACGACGAAGCTGCATATATTCTTCGGGAGAGTAGAAATCGAAATTTCTCCAGAGAGATTGAATACCCAGATAACCATTATAGTTGACTTCCACTTTTCCGGCTTTACCACGTTTGGTAGTCACCAGTACCACACCGTCACTGGCGCGTGCACCATAAATAGCCTGTGACGCAGCATCTTTCAGGATTTCAACCGATTCAATATCATCCGCACTCAACGTACTGAACTCTGTTGCACTGGAAGGAGAACCATCTATAATATATAAAGGTGCATTGTCTGCACTGATAGAACGGGAACCACGAATGGTAATCGAAGGAGTCGATCCCGGTCGTCCGGAACTACTCGTTACATTCACACCTGCGGCACGTCCACGTAACATATCAGCCACATTGCCGGCGGGAAATGTTTTCATTTCATCCGCTTTGACCGAAGCTACCGAAGTGGCTACATCACTCTTACGCTGAACTCCATAACCGACAACCACCAATTCATCGAGCATTTTCGACTCTTCCACCATATTCACATTCAGTACCGTTTTCGTACCGACACGTATTTTTTGTTCCTTATATCCTATACAAGAAAAAACAAGGGTAGATTTAGCCGAGACACTGATTGAATATTTTCCATTTACATCCGTCACTGTACCGTTAGTAGTCCCCTCCTCCATGATATTAACTCCGGGGATCGGTCCAAGTGCGTCTGTCACCACTCCAGAAACTCTGACGTTTTGAGCACTAACCTCTAAAGAGATAAGAAAGGCTGTCAGGAACACAGCCCATTTAATTACGATGTTTTTCATACTATGTAATAATTTGAATGATTACAGCGCAAAAATCCCAATTATTAATGATTTCGAATAATAGAATCGTCCGTATAAAAGTTCAAATAGTACAAATTTCGTCAGGCAGAAAGCACCTAAAATACTATAAATTAAGAGTTTGCATATTTCCGTCTATAAGCAGCCGGAGTAATATCATAAGCATTTTTAAAACACCGGATAAAATAACTTGGATTAGAAAAACCGTAATCAAATGCTATATCAGCAATCAGGGCATTGGGGTCATTCCGCAATTTTTCTGTTGCTTTTTTCAGTCTCAAAGATAAAATAAAGTCATTCGGGGTCTGTCCGGTCAATGCTTTCAATTTGGTGAAAAGCAACGTTCTGCTCATACACATTTCTCGTGCAAAAGTAGCTACGTCAAAGTCTGGGTTATCAATATAAGATTCCACAATCGCCGTAGCATCCATCAACATCTTTTTATCGATCGGATTAAACGGAAGGTCTTCCACTTTAGGTTCGTCGTTTCGAACAAACCGTTGTTGAAGTAGTTTACGAGTCTGGATGATATTGTTGCACCGGGCTACCAATATCTTGATATTAAAAGGTTTGGAGATATAATCATCCGCACCTGTCTGCAAGCCTTCCAAGGTATGTTCTTCCCGGTTGCGGGCTGTCAGCAAGACAACAGGTATATGGCTGGTCTGCAAATTACTTTTCAACTTCTCGCACATTTCCAGTCCGGACATGACAGGCATCATGATGTCACTTACAATCATCTGCGGTTGGAGCGAAGAAGCCCGTTCCAATCCTTCCTGCCCGTCGGCAGCCGTATATACCTCATATATCTGTTCAAAAATCTGCGTCAATACTTTACGCATTTCCGGGTTATCTTCTACAATCAGTATTTTCACCGTTTTATCCGGCTTCACCATTTCCGAGATTTCTTGAGGCTCTATTATATAATGTTCGGCAACGTGCTCGTCTGCGGAGGAAGAGGCTTCCATATTCATATTCGCATCCCGGTGGAGAGTAACGGTAAAAGAGGTAACTCCATTCAGTTCGCTTTCCACTCCGATGGTTCCCTGATGCAACTCTACAATTCCTTTCGCCATCGCCAATCCAATGCCCGATCCTTTGACAGTTCGTGTGGTTGTTGCCGAATCATCCTGCCAAAACCGTTCAAATACATGTTTGATCTTGGATTTATCAATGCCTACCCCCAGGTTGTTGACTGAAATCACAATGTCATTATCTCCTTCCGCTGACAGCTCAACAGAAATCCAGTCACCAGGCTTCGTATACTTAAAAGCGTTGGACAATAAATTATAGAATACTTTCTCTATCTGTGTTTTGTCAATATACAAATCTGCTTCTTTCAGAGTGGAAGAAAAGCGGAGATCTATCTTATTCAGTTGGGCATAACTATAGAAAGAGCCACAAATTTCCTCTATCACCGCCACAATATTCTCTTTAGAAATCTTTAGTTTCAAGTATCCCTGATCCTGCTTACGGATATCAATGACTTCATCCACGAGGTTATTCATCCGGCGGGAATTTTTATAAATATCCAGAATCTTATTATATACTTCAGGAATAATGTCCTTATGCATCAGGAGCATTTCGAGCTGGCTGGATATAAGCGTTAACGGAGTACGGAATTCATGCGATACATTGGTAAAGAACCGCAGTTTGGACTGGTTCACACTTTCGATATACTCTTTTTCCCGTTTCTCGGCCAATAAAGAGTGCCGCAAGGTTTTTCGTATCCAGAACATACGGATAATATAGCCGGCAATAAGGATAGCTGCCAGCACCATCAACAAAATAAACCATGCCCGCTGATAAACCGGAGCCTCCACTATCAGCTCAAAACTAACGGAAGGTGCTTCCTGACCGTGAACGCCCACCTGGTCGCCACGGACATGGAAAGTATAATGCCCCGGATGAAGATTGGTATAGGTAATCATCGTATTATCGCCCGCCTTCATATATTCGTTGTCAAAGCCTTCAAGTTTATATTCCAGACCGATATTAGAAATATTATTCAGGGTGTTACTTGCTATCTCAAAAGTGACGGAAGAATATCTGGGCGGCAATACTAACCGATGTTCATACAATACGGTTTCTTTGATAAGCCCCAACGAATCAAGCGGTTGTATTTCCGTATTATCCACAAGCACCCGTTTTACAAACACATCATAGTCAACAGACTGTTTGTTCAGCTTTTCCTGGGCGATAGAGACAATACCCGCCAGACCACACACGTAAATATCGTGGTCGGACGCAATATACAGCCCTCCGTCATTTACATTATTCAAGGGAAAATCACTCTGTCTGTTATAGTTCTCGAATGTAGTCGTTGCCAGGTTGAATTTAGAGAAACCACCATTGGTTGCCACATAGATAGAACCATCCAAAGGGCTCTCCACCAATCCGGTTATAAATCCATTTTCTAATCCCTGTTTCGCTCCGTATCCCACAAAAGAATTTGTCTTCTTATCAAATAGATAAATTCCCGAGCCTGTCGATCCCAGCCATATACGTCCTTTCTTATCACATAAAATGTGGTTGATGTGATGCTGCGCTGTGCTCTGCGCTATTTGGGAGAAAGGATAACTATGGGCACTGCCCGCTTTGAGGTTGACTCGTATCAGATCAAAAGAGGTAGTCAGCCATAAATCCCCGTCTTTGTCAAACGTCATATCCCAAACCTGCGACAGATGTTTGGCAGCCAACGAAGGGTGTTCGAAATGATGAAGTCGAAGGTGTTTTTTATCCAATACAAGCAATCCTCCCTTGGCAGCTATCAATAAAGAATCGTGGCCGGCAAACTCTATCATTTTCACCAGATTATAGGCTCTGTCAACAACTGTTTTTCCTTCCGGAGTATAGATGTTTTCCGAGATAGATTCTATATGTCCGGTCGACAGATTAATCCGGTTGATTCCCTGATAAAGAGAAGCTACCCAAAGATAATCCGGCTCTTTCTCATAATAAAGAGACTTCACTATCTTAAAAGAAAGCTCTTGAGAATAGACCTTTTTTAAAGGGAAAAAGCGTTTGGTATGTTTATCATAATAGTTCAACCCGCTTCCTTCACTTGCAAACCAGATCCGGCCGGAACGGTCTTCGGCAATGGAACTGATAATATAAGAATTCAAATGACCGCCAACAGCCGTAGACGAGCGGTAAAAATGGAAAGCATCATTCGCTACATTATAATATTGGATTCCCTGATAGAAAGTCCCCAACCATAAAGTCCCCGAAGTGTCGTAATGCATCGAAATAATGGAACGTATATCGGCCGCCTCCACATTCAAGTCATATTCATAATCTGTAAACTCTCCGGTAAACAGGTTTAAAGTCTGCAAACCGGCATAGGTTCCGATATACAGGAGACTATCATTAGCTTGCGTCACATGACGCACATTATTATGGTTAATCGTATTTTCAGCTACCTTATTATGCTTGAAATGAGTAAGTGTTCCATCTTCATCCAACCGTATGAGCCCTCTGTTTCTGGTAGCTATCCAGATACTCCCGTTTCTATCTTCTGTTATTGAATTGACAGCTCCCACATCCATACGCCGGGTGATATGTGCAGACTGGTCGATGCAGTATACACCTTTCGAAGAAGTACCCACCACCACTGTCTGATTCTGACGAACCATGAGACTGTTCATCAATACATCCTCCTCATCCGAAGGAAATGAAAAGAATAACTCGGGCGCCTGGTCGAGGTTGCGATAACGGTAGATTTCCTTTCCGGTAGCTATCCATAATGCATCGTGCGCATAACAGATTCCCGCAACTTCTCCTTCACGCAACACCCTAAAACGATTCAAACGCATATCATAAAGAGTCACGCTCTGCAAACTACGGATAAAGAGCAATCCGGCTTTATTTCCGCAAACCTGCCTGATATTATTGATATTGATGGAATAAGGATTAGCGTTATCCGGTTTGAATACTTCAAACTTACGTCCGTCAAATCGATTCAGCCCGTCTTGAGTGCCGATCCACAAAAATCCGAATTCATCCTGATAGAAACAATTGACTGTTTGATGAGAAAGTCCCTGCCTTACGTCCTTAAAGCGCATATTGATATCCTTCGTCACATTTGCCATGCAACAAAGTCCCGATATGAACAGGCAATAAACAACAAGAAATTTAGCTTTGGTCATCTGTGTTTTTCGATAATTCAGATGCAATATTCGGGAAAATCCAAGATATATGCAAGTGTTTATTCAAAAACCTGATTGCCTATTGCCTGCAGACTATTACTCGGGAGGCGTATAACTAATCTCCCTACCGAATAAAATTAATCATCTGACGGTTAATTCTTTTTCGTCTGACTATAGTCAGACGAAAGTTCAACTATAGTCAGACGTAAGTTTAACAGTAGTCAGACGCAAGTTCGACTATAGTCAGACGATTAATTTTATGCATAAACAAGATTAGTTATCTCTTTACCAAGAAATAGTTTTTAGCATACGAAAGATTAAATTATACTATCAACCGCCTAAACACTTGTTTATCATTGGTGAACTGCGTACTTTTGCACGCCATTAAAAAAAGCAAAACAATGACTAACAAAACCAAAGGTTTTATCTATGGAGCGATTGCCGCTGCGAGCTACGGTATGAATCCTCTTTTTGCACTTCCGCTCTATGCAGCCGGAATGAGTGTCGATACCGTTTTATTCTACCGGTACTTCTTTGCGACAATCGTATTGGGTATTCTGATGAAAATGCAGCACCAGTCTTTTACACTTCATAAGGCAGACGTTTTGCCCTTAGTCATTATGGGGCTGTTATTCTCTTTTTCATCACTGCTTTTGTTTATGAGTTATAATTATATGGATGCCGGAATTGCTTCAACGATTCTGTTTGTTTATCCGGTGATGGTAGCTGTCATTATGGGAATATTCTTCAAGGAAAAGATTTCCGCCATTACCGTTTTCTCCATCCTGCTGGCACTTTCAGGCATTGCCTTGCTTTATCAGGGAGACGGCAACAAACCGCTATCGACTTTGGGAATTATCTTTGTTCTGTTGTCTTCTCTCTCTTATGCTATATATATAGTAGGTGTAAACCGTTCGACATTGAAAAACCTGCCGACCACGAAACTTACCTTCTATGCCATTCTGTTCGGACTATCGGTTTATATCGTCCGTTTAAATTTCTGTACGGAACTGCAAGTAATACCGTCTGCCTGGCTCTGGGTCGATGTACTATCACTCGCCATCCTGCCAACTGCCGTATCACTGGTCTGTACCGCACTTGCTATCCATTATATAGGCTCTACACCAACGGCAATATTGGGTGCTCTGGAACCGGTGACAGCTTTATTCTTCGGTGTTCTCCTGTTTCACGAAAAACTGACTCCCCGCTTAATGATGGGTATTTTAATGATTATCACCGCCGTTACCCTGATTATCATTGGCAAGTCACTCATAAAAAAGATGGGTATGCTGTTGCAGATGAACAAAAAATAATATACTTTTGCTACTTAATCAATCAAAATGCAATTTTAAATCTCAAAAAATATGGTAGACGTAAAGACTTGCCTTGACAATGCACAAGAAAAGATGGATATGGCCATCATGTATCTGGAAGAAGCACTGGCACATATCCGCGCCGGAAAAGCGAGTGCACGCTTATTAGATGGTATCCGCGTAGATTCTTACGGAAGTATGGTACCTATCAGCAATGTAGCAGCAATTACTACTCCGGACGCCCGCAGTATCGTGATCAAGCCTTGGGATAAAAGCATGTTCCGTGTCATCGAAAAAGCAATTATCGACTCTGACCTCGGTATCATGCCCGAAAACAATGGAGAAATGATCCGTATCGGTATCCCTCCCCTGACGGAAGAACGCCGTAAACAACTGGCAAAACAGTGTAAAGGAGAAGGCGAAACGGCTAAAGTAAGCGTACGCAACGCGCGTCGTGACGGCATCGACGCACTGAAAAAGGCCGTAAAAGACGGATTGGCAGAAGACGAGCAGAAGAATGCGGAAGCCAAACTGCAAAAAATTCATGATAAGTATATCAAACAAATCGATGATATGCTGGCTGAAAAGGATAAAGAAATTATGACCGTCTAAAAAATAATGAAGAATTAAGAATGAAGAATGAGGAATTATAATGCTGTATTATTCAGTTGAAACACAGCCTGAATTCTTCATTCTTCATTTTTAATTTATAATTTATATGAAAGGATTAGTAATCAAAAACACGGGTAGTTGGTATCAGGTGAAAACCGATGACGGACAATCTATTGAATGTAAAATCAAAGGGAATTTCCGGTTGAAGGGGATTCGCAGTACTAATCCTGTTGCAGTGGGTGATCGTGTCCGGATTATACTTAATCAGGAAGGCACTGCTTTTATCAGTGAAATAGAAGATAGAAAGAACTACATCATCCGCCGCTCGTCCAATCTTTCCAAACAATCTCATATCCTTGCTGCCAATCTCGACCAGTGTATGCTGGTGGTAACCATCAATTATCCGGAAACTTCCACTATTTTTATTGATCGCTTTCTTGCATCCGCAGAGGCCTATCGCGTCCCTGTCAAACTGGTATTTAATAAGGTAGATGCTTACGACGAAGATGAGCTCCGCTATCTGGACGCCCTTATCAACTTATACACACAAATCGGCTACCCTTGCTTCAAAGTTTCCGCAAAGAACGGCACTGGAGTGGCTGAAATCAAAAAAGCACTGGAAGGCAAGATTACTTTATTTTCCGGACATTCGGGAGTCGGCAAATCGACTCTTATCAATTCCATACTGCCGGGCATAGAAGCCAAGACCGGCGAAATTTCTTCTTACCACAACAAAGGAATGCATACTACTACTTTCTCCGAAATGTTCCCTGTGGAAGGAGATGGCTATATCATCGATACTCCGGGTATCAAGGGCTTCGGCACATTCGATATGGAAGAAGAAGAGATCGGACATTATTTTCCCGAAATATTCAAAACCTCCGCCGACTGCAAATATGGCAACTGTACACATCGTCATGAACCGGGATGTGCCGTACGCAAAGCAGTGGAAGAGCACCTCATCAGCGAATCCCGTTATACCTCTTATCTCAATATGTTGGAAGATAAAGAGGAAGGAAAATATCGGGCTGCTTACTGATTAACTCTTTTTTACTCTTCCTTTCTTTAAACCTTTCCCATCAGGGGAAGTCTAATTTTTGAAGATGTACAATATAATTGCCATATACAATACTAAACCATGAATAAGAAGACTAAATGGGGCATCATTATTCTTGTTGGTGCCGGGATTATCGGTGGAGGAATCTACTCACAATTACCGAAAAAAAACGACGAACTAGCAGCCGCCGACAAAGTGATGGGCAGTAATAAAAAAAGAGGGAAACAAGTTTTAAATGTAAATGCCAAGGTCATAAAACCACAATCTCTGACAGATGAGTTCACCACTACTGGTGTACTTCTACCCGATGAAGAAGTGGATTTATCTTTCGAAACGTCGGGAAAGATTGTAGAAATCAACTTTGAAGAAGGAACAGCCGTAAAGAAAGGCCAATTACTAGCCAAAGTGAATGACAGGCAGTTGCAGGCACAATTGCAAAGGTTGATTTCGCAATTGAAACTGGCAGAAGACCGTGTATTCCGCCAGGATGCTTTATTGAAACGGGATGCTGTCAGTAAAGAAGCCTACGAACAGGTGAAAACGGATTTAGCAACTCTGAATGCCGATATAGAAATTATCAAAGCTAATATTGAACTGACAGAGCTACGTGCTCCGTTTGACGGAGTGATCGGACTTCGCCAAGTCAGTATCGGTACGTATGCGTCTCCGACCACAGTCGTTGCCAAGCTGACAAAAATCGCTCCACTGAAGGTTGAATTTTCCGTTCCGGAACGCTATGCCAAGCAAATCAAAAAGGGTACCAATCTCAATTTCAGCGTTGAAGGAACATTGGATGCTTTCGGCGCACAGGTATACGCTGTAGAATCTGCCATCGATCCGAATCTGCATCAATTTACCGCCCGTGCATTATACCCGAATGTCAATCGCACCCTGCTCCCCGGCCGTTATGCCAGTGTGCTGTTGAAAAAGGATGAAATTCCTAATGCAATAGCCATCCCAACGGAAGCAATTGTGCCGGAAATGGGTAAAGATAAAGTCTATCTATATAAATCAGGAAAGGCCGAACCGGTGGATATTATTACCGGTATCCGCACCGCATCTGAAGTGCAAGTGATTAGAGGATTGCACGTAGGAGACACAATCATCACTTCAGGAACATTGCAACTCCGTACCGGACTCGCCGTAACACTTGACAATATTGAAGAATGAGAATGTCTGATTTATGAATTCTGATTTATGATTTATAAGCCAAATAATTTATGATTTATAAGTCAGCAGAATACAGCAAACATTCAGAAACCAGAAACCAGAATTCAAAAATCAGAAATCTTCAATCCATAACTCAGAAATCATAATTCAGAAATCAGAAATCATAAATCAATGAACATCTCCGAATTAAGTATACGTCGCCCGGTATTAGCCACAGTATTAACGATTATTATCCTCCTTTTCGGATTCATCGGATACAACTATTTGGGTGTCCGCGAATATCCGTCGGTAGATAATCCGATTATTTCTGTCAGCTGCTCTTATCCGGGAGCTAATGCCGACGTTATCGAAAACCAGATAACTGAACCGTTGGAACAGAATATCAACGGTATTCCCGGTATCCGTTCTTTGTCCAGTGTGAGCCAGCAGGGGCAAAGCCGTATCACTGTAGAATTTGAATTGTCCGTCGATCTGGAAACAGCGGCCAACGACGTACGTGACAAGGTTTCACGTGCCCAACGTTATCTGCCTCGCGACTGTGACCCACCGACAGTTTCAAAAGCGGATGCCGATGCCATGCCTATCTTGATGGTTGCCCTTCAAAGTGACAAACGTTCTTTGTTGGAGTTAAGTGAAATAGCGGACCTGACTGTGAAAGAACAATTACAGACTATTTCCGATGTAAGTAGTGTATCTATCTGGGGAGAAAAGCGTTACTCCATGCGCCTTTGGCTCGACCCGGTAAAGATGGCAGGCTACGGTATCACTCCCGTCGATGTTAAAAACGCTGTAGATAACGAAAATGTGGAACTTCCTTCAGGTAGTATCGAAGGAAATACCACCGAGTTGACGATCCGTACGCTAGGATTGATGCATACCGCAGATGAATTCAATGACTTGATTGTCAAAGAAGAGAATAACCGTATTGTACGATTCAGTGATATCGGACGTGCTGAACTGGGCCCGGCTGATATTAAGAGTTATATGAAGATGAACGGCGTTCCTATGGTGGGTGTCGTAGTCATTCCACAGCCGGGAGCCAACCACATTGAGATTGCGGATGCTGTATACCAACGTATGGAGCAAATGAAAAAAGACTTGCCGGAAGATGTACACTATAATTATGGTTTTGATAATACCAAGTTTATCCGTGCGTCTATCAATGAGGTTAAGTCCACTGTATATGAAGCTTTTGTACTCGTAATCATCATTATCTTCCTCTTCCTGCGTGACTGGCGCGTCACGTTGGTACCTTGTATCGTAATCCCTGTTTCGCTTATCGGTGCTTTCTTCGTTATGTATCTGGCAGGATTCTCCATCAATGTGCTTTCCATGCTCGCCATCGTACTATCGGTGGGACTGGTGGTAGATGACGCCATCGTTATGACAGAAAATATCTACATCCGTATAGAGAAAGGAATGGCCCCGAAAGAAGCGGGAATAGAAGGAGCCAAAGAAATTTTCTTTGCCGTTATTTCCACCACTATTACGCTGGTAGCGGTATTCTTCCCTATCGTCTTTATGGATGGAATGACGGGACGATTATTCCGTGAGTTCAGTATCGTAATTTCGGGTTCGGTGATTATATCCTCATTTGCCGCATTGACTTTCACTCCGATGTTGGCAACGAAGTTACTCATTAAACGGGAAAAACAAAGTTGGTTCTATGCAAAAACAGAACCGTTCTTTGAAGGAATGAACCGGCTATACAGCCGTTCGCTTGCCGCTTTTCTTAGCAAACGCTGGATCGCTCTTCCATTTACTTTCATCACCATTTGCCTGATTGGTATTCTGTGGAATGCAGTTCCTGCGGAAATGGCCCCACTTGAAGACCGTTCGCAAATCAGTATCAATACACGAGGAGCGGAAGGCGTCACCTATGAATATATCAGGGATTACACAGAAGACATCAATCAACTGGTAGACTCCATTCTGCCTGATGCCGAGGCTGTAACTGCCCGTGTATCCAGCGGTAGCGGAAACGTGCGCATCACGCTGAAGGATATGAATGAACGTAATTATACCCAGATGGATGTGGCAGAGAAAATATCAAAAGCGGTACAGAAGAAAACAATGGCGCGTTCATTCGTACAGCAGCAGTCTTCTTTCGGCGGACGTCGTGGAAGCATGCCTGTACAATATGTACTTCAAGCTACCAATTTGGAAAAGCTGGAAGAAGTGTTGCCCAAGTTTATGGCTAAAGTATATGAGAATCCTGTTTTCCAGATGGCGGACGTTGATTTGAAGTTCAGTAAACCGGAAGCTCGTATTCAGATCAACCGCGACAAGGCCAGTATTATGGGAGTAAGTACCAAAAACATTGCTCAAACGCTGCAATATGGATTAAGTGGACAGCGTATGGGATATTTCTATATGAACGGTAAACAATACGAAATTCTTGGTGAAATCAACCGCCAGCAACGAAACAAACCGGCCGACCTGAAAGCTATTTACGTCCGTAGCAGTAGCGGGGATATGATTCAGCTGGACAACTTGATTGAATTGGAAAGCGGTATTGCACCTCCAAAGTTGTATCGTTATAACCGTTTTGTGTCAGCTACCATCTCTGCGGGATTGGCAGACGGCAAAACAATCGGGCAAGGTTTGGATGAAATGGATAAGATTGCCAAAGAAACATTGGATGACACTTTCCGCACTGCCCTGTCGGGAGACTCGAAAGAATATCGTGAAAGTTCCTCCAGTCTGATGTTCGCCTTTATCCTGGCTATCCTTTTGATTTATCTGATTCTGGCAGCCCAGTTTGAAAGTTTCAAAGATCCGTTGATTATCATGTTGACAGTGCCGCTGGCTATTGCCGGAGCTTTGGTCTTCATGTATTTCGGAGATATTACGATGAATATTTTCAGTCAGATCGGTATTATCATGCTGATCGGTCTGGTGGCGAAGAACGGTATTCTTATTGTAGAATTTGCCAATCAGAAACAGGAAGCCGGAGAGGATAAAATGAGTGCCATCAAAGATGCTGCCCTTCAACGCCACCGTCCGATTCTGATGACAAGTGCCTCTACGGTTTTGGGACTTATCCCGCTGGCATTTGCCACCGGAGAAGGTTGTAACCAGCGTATTGCCATGGGTACGGCGGTAGTGGGTGGTATGGTCGTATCCACTCTGCTTACGATGTACATTGTACCGGCTATTTACAGTTACATTTCGACTAACCGAATCAAAAAACTACAAGAATGAAACAGAAAGGAATTTGCATGAAACGCATCATTTATATCACCATTGCATGTGCCTTCTTATCAGTCTCTTTTGCAAAGGCACAAGTTCTCACTCTCAAGGAGTGTCTGGAAGAAGGATTGCAAAACAATTACTCTTTACGTATCATCCATAACGAAGAGCAGATCAGCAAAAACAACGCAACGTTGGGAAATGCGGGATACCTGCCTACACTGGACTTCTCTGCCGGATATACCGGAAACCTCGACAATATTGAGACCAAGGCGCGTGCTACCGGGGAAATAACAAAGCATAACGGAGTCTACGATCAGACGGTTAATGTCGGCCTTAACCTCAACTGGACTATTTTCGACGGATTCAATATCAGTACCACCTACAAACAGTTGAAAGAGCTGGAACGCCAGGGGGAAACCAACACGCGTATTGCTATTGAAGATTTTATTGCTGCCCTGACTTCCGAATACTATAACTTTATCCAGCAGAAGATTCGCCTGAAAAACTTTCATTATGCAATGTCACTTTCCAAAGAGCGCTTGCGCATAGCCGAGGCTAGTCACCTGGTCGGTAAGTTTTCAGGGCTGGATTATCAGCAGGCAAAAGTGGATTTCAATGCAGACAGTGCCCAATACATCAAACAACAGGAATTGCTACATTCTTCACGCATCCAGTTGAATGAACTGATGGCTAACAACAATGTCAATCAAAACATTATTATCAAAGACTCCACCATCGACGTACACAGCGACTTGCAATTTGATGATTTGTGGAATTCTACGTTAGCAACCAATGCTTCTTTGCTCAAGGCCGATCAAAACACGGTACTTGCCCAATTGGACTACAAGAAAATAAACTCACGCAACTATCCATATCTCAAATTAAATACCGGATATGGATATACGTTCAACAAGTATGACATCAATGCAAACAGCAGAAGAGGTGAACTGGGCTTCAATGCCGGAATAACTGTCGGTTTTAATATCTTCGACGGTAATCGCCGCCGCGAAAAGAGAAATGCAAGTCTGGCTTTCAAAAATCGTCGCCTGGAACGACAGGACTTGGAATTAGCACTCCGCTCTGATCTCAGTAACCTATGGCAAGCCTATCGCAACAATCTTCAATTGTTGAATCTGGAACGTCAAAACCTGATAACTGCCAAAGATAATCACGATATTGCCATGGACCGTTATATACAGGGGGACCTCTCCGGTTTTGAAGTGCGTGAAGCACAAAAAAGTTTGTTAGATGCAGAAGAACGCATCCTCTCTGCTGAATATAACACGAAACTTTGCGAAATATCCCTGTTGCAAATCAGCGGAAAGATTACGAAATATCTGGAATAAGGAAGTAGTTTCCATTTATTTTTTTTATTGGGTTAATCTTCTTATCGGGAGGGTTAACCCAATTTTTACTGTATAAAAAACAGTTATTACATACCGATGTTTTTCTTTCTTCCTACATTTGCATACTATAAAAACATTAAATAATAAAAGCCATGAGAAAACTAAGTCTTTTCTTACTGCTACTTTTTATCCTGACAAACGCCTCAGCCCAAAAAGCAACAGATTACAGAAAACAACAGAACTACAAAGAATGGGTACACATCGCCCCTAAATTTGACGATGATTTCTTCAAGACGGAAGAAGCCCAACGCATCGGTGACAACGTGTTACTCTATCAACAAACGACCGGAGGCTGGCCCAAGAATATCTATATGCCGGCAGAACTGACGGAACAAGAATATAATGCGGCACTAAAAGCTAAAGAAGATACCAACCAAAGCACCATCGACAACAATGCCACCACGACAGAAATAGAATATTTGTCACGGCTTTATCTGGCTACGCAAAAGGAGAAATATAAAGAAGGAGTGCTGAACGGTATTCAATATCTGCTCAAATCGCAGTATGAAAACGGTGGATGGCCTCAATTTTATCCGCGTCCCAAAGGTTATTACGTACAAATCACCTACAATGACAATGCAATGGTGAGAGTCATGAATCAACTTCGGAGCATATACGAAAAGAAAGCTCCGTACACTTTCCTTCCTGACAATATCTGTGAACAAGCACGTAATGCATTTAATAAAGGGATAGAGTGTATACTCAAAACGCAGGTGCGCCAAAATGGAGAGTTAACAGTGTGGTGCGCCCAACATGACCGTGTCACTTTGGAACCCTGCAAGGCACGTGCCTATGAACTCCCGTCACTAAGCGGACAAGAGTCGGACAATATTGTATTACTGTTGATGTCACTTCCCCATCCATCTGCAGACGTTGTAAAATCCATAGAAGGTGCTATCAAATGGTTCCAAAAGTCTGAAATAAAAGGAATACAGAAGGAATATTTCACCAACAGTGATGGCAAAAAAGACTATCGCATGGTTCCCTGTGAAGACTGTCCTACTCTTTGGGCACGTTTTTATGATCTGGAAACAAACCGGCCTTTTTTCTGCGACCGTGATGGCATTAAAAAATATGATATATCGGAAATCGGACACGAACGCCGAAATGGTTATAGTTGGTATAACAAAGATGGAAGCAAGGTGTTGAAGAGATATGAAAAATGGAAAAAAGAACAGAATAAGTAATCATAACAGATGAAAGGTCGATATTTACACTGAAAAAGTTAATATCCGGAAAGTCTTTAAGTCCTTAAAATAAGAAGAGGGGCTGTCTAACAATAAAATAGTCAGACAGCCCCTTTATTAATTCAAGGCATTTACAGCCTCTTCTTACCGTTTTATCCCAACAGGTATCAACCGGTTATTTTTTGCAATTCCACGGTTTCAACTGTTTGAAGAAGTCGTTACCCTTATCATCTACCAAGATAAATGCAGGGAAGTTTTCTACTTCGATCTTCCAGATAGCTTCCATACCCAATTCCGGATATTCCACACATTCGATGCTCTTGATGTTGTTCTGTGCAAGGATAGCTGCCGGACCTCCGATAGAACCAAGATAGAAACCACCATATTTCTGACAAGCATCTGTCACCTGCTGGCTACGGTTACCTTTTGCCAACATCACCATGCTACCGCCATGACTTTGGAACAGTTCTACATAAGAGTCCATACGTCCTGCCGTAGTAGGACCCATAGAGCCACAAGCCATGCCTTCCGGAGTTTTTGCCGGACCTGCATAATAAATAGGATGATCCTTAATATATTGTGGCAAGTCTTCACCGCGGTCCAAACGTTCTTTTAGTTTAGCATGAGCGATGTCACGACCTACGATAATCGTTCCGTTCAATGACAGACGGGTAGCAACCGGATATTTAGTCAGTTCTTTCAGGATTTCAGGCATCGGACGGTTCAGGTCGATCTTCACAACATCACCTTCACCTGCCTGACGCAGTTCAGCCGGAATCAGTTCACCCGGATTTGAATCCAGTTTCTCAATCCAGATACCTTCCTTATTGATTTTACATTTGATGTTACGGTCGGCAGAGCAAGATACACCCAAACCTACCGGACAAGATGCACCATGACGAGGCAGACGGATGATGCGTACATCGTGAGCAAGATATTTACCTCCGAATTGTGCACCCAACCCAATCTTGTGAGCTTCTGCCAATACTTCTTTTTCCAGTTCGACATCGCGGAATGCACGACCATATTCGTTTCCGGTAGTCGGCAGGTTATCATAGAAATGAGTAGAAGCTAATTTCACTGTCAACAGGTTCTTTTCAGCAGAAGTACCACCGATTACGAAAGCGATATGATAAGGAGGACAAGCGGCTGTTCCCAATGTCTTCATCTTTTCAACCAGGAACGGAACCAATGTACCGGGATTCAGGATCGCTTTTGTTTCCTGATACAAATATGTCTTGTTGGCAGAACCACCACCTTTTGTTACACAAAGGAATTCATATTCCATACCTTCGGTAGCTTCGATGTCAATCTGTGCAGGGAGGTTACATTTTGTATTTACCTCATCATACATATTCAGAGGCGCATTCTGTGAATAACGCAGGTTTTCTTCAGTGTATGTTTTATATACGCCCAGTGAAAGTGCTTCTTCATCAGAATATCCAGTCCATACCTGCTGTCCCTTTTCACCATGGATAATAGCAGTACCGGTGTCCTGGCAGAATGGAAGTACGCCTTTTGAAGCAACTTCTGCATTGCGCAGGAAAGTCAACGCCACATACTTATCGTTTTCGCTTGCTTCCGGATCACTCAGAATCTTAGCAACTTGTTCGTTGTGCGAACGACGAAGCATGAATGATACATCACGAAAAGCAGCATTAGCCATCGCAGTCAAACCTTCTTTTTCAATTTTCAGGATGGGATTTCCTTCAAACTCGCTTACTGATACATAGTCTTTTGTAAGCAGATAATACTCAGTTGTATCTTTTCCCTTTTCAAACATGGGCTGATACTTAAACGGAGGTGTTGCCATAAGTTTCTTATTTTATTACGTAATGTTAGTTAGTGTGGCAAAGGTAATGATAAATTAAGAATTGAGAATTAAAAATTGAGAAATAAAACATTGTAGGATAAAAATAGGCAGGTCAATAAATGATAATTTTGCGGAGTGCCCTGAAAGGGCTTAATTATATAGCGTAGGGCAACGCCCTACGAAAAAACGGTAATCTGAATTTGCGCCCTAAAAGGGCATAATTGTATACAGTTCCGCCCTTTCAGGGCTTGTGGCTGGTGTGTTTTTTTCGTAGGGCGTTGCCCTACGCTATATAATTAAGCCCTTTCAGGGCACCCCAATAAATATATAATTGTAAGGCTTTCAGCCTAACCGCAAAATTCCCATTTAACCGCTAAATTCCCATTTACCGGCGTAGCGCCGGAGCAAGGTTTCCATTCGGTATTCCCTGAAAGAGATACAGTTCCACCCTTTAGGGTATGTCTAAAACGATAACATGCCGAATGGAAACCTTGTTGGGGCGCTACGCCCCTAAATTCTCATTTATTTATCTACTTATTTTTGACTCGCTACACTATTTCCGTTTTATCAATCATTTTGATTCGCTCGATGAGCTCATTTCCAAGAGCCGTTTTATCTTCAATATGTTTCAACACCGCAGTCACAAATGTATTGCTTTCGAAATCACCTCGCACTTGCTCAAAGTCCTGCTTCATTTCGTCATGAGAGCCATCAGCACCGAATCCAGTCATAGAAGATAACGAAAATTCTTTCTTAGCATCCTCATATACCATCTTATCCAATCCGACAACAGCTTGCTGCCAGGCTTTCACGATACCGATGATGTCTTGCGCTGTTATCGTTTCCGGATCTAGGCCATAAAATTCCTGGATCTTATGATAAGCCCATGTCCATTCATAAGTATAATAATTCTCGTGCATTTCCGCGAAGCTTGCATTGATGGACTTTAAACGATTGACTGCTCCTTTCTCAATACCATCCAGTAATCGGTCGATCTCACTCTTGGGAGCAATCAACCCGGAAACATCTACCCATTCGCCGATACCAATTTCCGTATCGGGTTTCAGGCGTTGGCGGATTTCTTCATTGCTCTGGAAGTTAATGCCTTCCAGTCGTTTTATAATGGAGTTTCCTAAGAACTTGTGAATAGCAATTTCATAAAAACGGATTCCGTTGTTCAAAGAAGAGTTCTTGATTTTAGCACTCTGGTAAGAGTAGATTTCTGAAGTTTCACCGGACACACGTTTCAATTCTTTCAAAATGGAACGCCCTTTGAACATCTTCTGAATGGTATAAGGACTCAACAGGTTATAGTTGATATAATCCAGCCTGTTCGGGTCTTTACGATTATCACGTTTCGGCCATTTTTGTGCGTCACGGATAGTACCTACACTTCTTAAGTTGACTCCCGGAACCAGATAAGTCGTATTCCGCTGCTCTATCAGGTAGGAGAAAGGAAGATTAGAAGTATCGGCATGATTGACATGACGTCCCATGACCAATGAGAAAGCTCCGACACGTGCCGGCCACAAGATATAGGAATCAGAAGTGGTCTTCGCTCCCCTTTCCATCGTTCCTTGATGGATAGGCCCCAACTTATACATGTGGTTGCTCTGATTGGATCCCGAACCTGCATTCATAAACGAGAACATTCCGGCAATCAGCAAAGTAGATTTATGATGTGTCACGGTGAAAGGACCTGCGAAAATAGCACATGCCTCACCGTTCTCTCCTTGGCAATTACTAAAAAACAAAGAATCGGAAGCGGAATAATTATGTCCCAATTTACAGGACTGCCCGACGAAGCAACGGGTCAGCATCGTACCGTCATCCACTTTTGAACCGGAAGAGATAATGAAGTCGTCACAAATTACCCCGTGACCGATATGTACAGGCGCTGTCACATTACTATTGACGCTTCCATTGGATAAACGGCAAGTTCCACAAATATGGCAGTAATCACCAATCCGGACATTCTTGATTGAACCTGTATTGAGAATCATGACATGATTGCCAATACTGCCGACGGCAGAAGCATGTTTATTGGAATAATAATCCGCAATAGATTTCATACGGTTAATCAGTTCGGGACGATGGCGATACAACGCAAGTATATACGCCTGATGAGCAGACAGTTTATCGTTCATCAACACTTCACGACCTCCTGTTTCATTCAAGACAGCCACTTCTACCCCATTACCGAAAGTGCTTAATCCATCCACTAAAATAATATCTACATTCTCAATGAAGGTATCACTACCGATCTCATAGTTAGCAATGTAGTTCTGGATATTCTCAATACAACAGTTATCGCCCACTGATACATTATGCAACGTCACATGACGCAATCCCGAATGTTTCTTGATTCCCCCCGGCAATGTAAATTCTGATTCAAATACCCCCAGTTTCACTTCACCCGAGAAACGGGTATGATGAACGTACTCACAATTAAAGCCCTCTGCCACTGATACATTTCCCCAATCATCGGCCAGACACGACTGGCTCTTCAACTGAAGTACCTCATCTTCAGTCAATCTACGATAGTCTTTCATATACTAAATGATTTATGAGTTATGATTTATGAATTATGATTTATGAACTGTGATGTTGTCCGTCATAATCGCACAGCCAACTCATAATTCAGAAATCAGAAATCATAAATCCCTCCCGTTTATTCTTCCTCTTCTTCGTAGGTCTGATAAAGAAAATCGTTATAGGGATATTTCTGAACGTGTAATTCTTTCACTCGCTGATAAACTACATTTTTCAGTTCGTCTATATTGATTCGTTCGCGGGCGGAAATAAAGAGGCAGTTATCCTCCATTTTTGCCATCCACGTCTTCATCAGTTCTTCGAGTGTTAAGTTTTCCTTTGTTCGGGGGGTAAGGTCGTCCGGCGCTTTCTCCACGTAGGTGTAAGCGTCTATTTTATTAAATACAAGTATCATAGGTTTGCCACTGCCGCCAATCTCTGCCAGTGTCTTGTTCACCACCTCAATCTGTTCCTCAAATCCGGGGTGGGAAATATCGACTACGTGTACAAGCAAATCTGCTTCACGCACTTCATCCAGGGTAGATTTAAAAGATTCTACCAGGTCGGTAGGCAACTTGCGAATAAATCCTACCGTATCCGACAACAAGAACGGTAGATTATCAATAATCACTTTACGCACAGTGGTGTCTAAAGTCGCAAATAGTTTGTTTTCTGCAAACACTTCGCTCTTGGAGAGAAGATTCATCATGGTTGATTTTCCCACGTTGGTATAACCAACCAGTGCAACACGTATCATGCGTCCGCGATTCTTTCGTTGGGTAGCTTTCTGCTTGTCAATCTCCGCCAGACGTTCTTTCAATAATGACATACGGTTCAGGATGATACGGCGGTCCATCTCGAGCTGTGTTTCACCCGGACCACGAAGTCCCACGGAACCTTTACCGCCACCGGCACCGGAACCTCCTCCCTGGCGTTCCAAGTGAGTCCAAAGTCGCTGCAAACGCGGCAACATATATTTATATTGTGCCAGCTCTACCTGCGTCTTCGCATTGGCTGTCTGTGCACGCATGGCAAATATATCAAGGATCAGTGAAGTACGGTCCAGTATCTTCACTTTCAGTTCGGCTTCAATATTACGAATCTGTTTCGCAGAAAGCTCATCATCAAAGATGACCATTCCTACTTCACGTTCTTCTTCCTCTTCGTTACGAATATATTGTCTGATTTCTTCCAACTTTCCTTTTCCGACATAAGTCACTGAATGAGCTGTCGGCAACTTCTGCGTAAATCGTTTCACTACTTCCGCCCCAGCCGTCTCGGCAAGGAAAGCCAGTTCATCCAGATACTCGTTCGTCTTACGCTCATCCTGCGTTTGTGTGATGAGTCCGACAAGCACTGCTGTCTCTACTTTGGCTTCGGATATTACAAATTCTTTCATTCTTTACTTCTATATATAATAATGTGGGCGCAAATATAACAAAAAAAAAGAGGACAATGTTTTATTGTCCTCTTTTTCGTATCATTTATCACCTTAGAATCTATAAATCAAACCACATCTTTTCCCAAATTTTAGGAGATTCTTTGGGTGCATTAGGATTAGCAGTCATTTCCTCAGGACTATATTCCCATCTACGAATAAGTTCCCGAGAAGTAGCTTCTGTTGGCACAGTAAGTACAGGTACCTCGTTACCATTGGATCCTGATCTTCTCCACTGTACAAATTCTTCCAACGGTCTGTCCATCAAATCAATCCATTGCTGAATATGAATCTCATATAAAGCTCTATCAGGTTCCAATGTGTTTAAATCATCCAAAGCATCAATAAATTCAGTTGTCTTTACCGGATCTGCTTCATAATAATCACAAGCTGTTTGAATAGCTTTCTTATATAATTCATTAGCCTTCACCAAATTAGAAGTTACTCCCAACCCACGTACATACGCTTCCGCTTCAAAAAATAACTGTTCCTGATAAGAATAAATTAATTCAGGTGCCTCTTTTCTAAAAAGATACTTACTTATAACGGAAGATAATAAATCCGCATTTTCATCATCAGTTTCTTCTGCTGCCTGCCGAGTATCCAAGCCTCGATACACCCCGTCAGCTCCCGGTTCAAAATATCTGGAAATACGAGAATCATTACGTTCCTGCATAGGCTTCAATACATTATTATTTGCAAAAAACATAATATTGATGCCATTTGTATACTTCTCCAATATTTTATATTTAGGATTTTCATTACCGGCAGTCTGTAAATATGGGAACTGCAGATTATCATCAGCCGAACTAATCATACCACCGTCACTTATCAACTTTCCAATCTGTTCTGCTTTCGTCGGATCTTTATCCACCATTGTCATTAAAGTTCTGAATTTTAAAGATTTGGCCAACCGAATCCACTTTTGCATATCACCTTTATAAAAAATATCGTAATCAGTAATGGCCAAAGGATCATCCAAGTTGATCTCATTCAACGCTTCATCCAACAAGCTTACTACACCATTCAAAACTACTTCCTGAGAATCAAATTTTGGATACTTAACTCCTTCTACCCAAGCCTCTGTAAATGGAATATCTCCCCATATCATTGTTGTCTCATAAATATGTTGAGCTAGAATAATTTTACATTGAGCAATTCCATTATGATTGACAGGAGTAGCTTCTTGAGCATTTTTGATAGCTAACTGCAAATTATTACCTCCAACAGAATAGTAATGCTTCCATGTATTACCAAGGCTATATGGATCTATGACATAATAACCTTCCGCCCAGCCCCCATAATCATCGCCGCCGTCTGCCTGACACTGGATACTTTGAGAAAGAGGAATGTAAGCATCTCCTCCGGTACGACTACCAGCCCAATTCACTACTGCATAATTGAATAAATATCCGGGATCCACCTTTTCCGCAGAATTTGGATTATGATTAACATCCAACCAATCACTACATGAGCTCAAAATAGCACATGTAAATATGATTGCTATAGTATATATTGATCTTTTATTTTTCATATTATTTCTCTTTGATAATTATTATAATGTCAATCTAATATTAAATCCGAAACTTCTTGTTGTCGGGATACTATTGAACTCAACTCCCCCACCGATCTGTGCAGGTCCAAAAAAGTTAGCTTCCGGATCAATGTGAGGCACATGATCTTTTATAATCCAAAGATTACGAGCCTCAAAGCCTAAATCAAGAGATTTGACAAAGAAACTTCTAAACCATTTTCTAGGAAAACTATAAGAAAAGTTCAACTCACGTAATTTAACATATGAAGCATCGAAAATATTACCCTCATTATTACTTGATTTTGCCACATGCCCCCAATAATCTTGCATACTTTTAACCGGCACATCATTAGCTCTGTAAGTTCCATCAGATTGTAAGATGACTCCCGGTTCAATAAACGACGCATCTTCTCGATGGGCAGCAGTTTCAGCAGCAAGTCCGGTAGTACGTAAAGTACCCACTGTTTCAGAGTAAAGAGAACCACCTTGACGAATATCTATCAGGAAACTCAATGTGAAACCTTTGTAAGAGAACGTATTATTAATACCCATTGTAAAGTCCGGGTAAACATCTCCCAAACGCACATTGTTTACAATTTCACGGAGTCCTGTCTTTTCGTTAATAACATAATTGCCCGAATCATCACGTTTCCAACCTGTACCATACAGACCAAACGAACCACCAACTTCCGCTTTTATCTGCAATCCACTCAATCCACTAGTCAACGAGTACTCATCCAACCCTTCTGCCAGCTCATCAACTTTCTGGGTGTTTTTTGCAAAAGTAGCCTCCAAGTCCCATTTAAAATCCTTAGTCTGTACAGGGGTAACTCCTAATGCTACTTCAATCCCTTTATTAGATACTTTTCCCGCATTAATATTATTGGCAAAATACCCCGTGGACAAAGGAACATCAATGCTTACGATTTGATTTTTAGTTACACTTTTATAATAAGTCAAGTCTAAACGAATACGATTTTGGAAAAAGCGTAAATCAGTACCTACCTCAAACGATGCCTGATTTTGTGGTTTAAGATTCTCATTCGGCAATACACGAGGGCCTGTAAATCCTACTAATCCATTATGGGGAAAAACATTCGTTAAATTATACTGCAAAAAATAAGAATTAACCGGAGTATATTGAAACGCCAACTGGTATGGTTGTTCATCACTACCGACATTAGCATAACTCATACGCAATTTTCCATAACTCAAAACATCCTTATTCTTCATCAATTCTGTAAAAATAAAACTACCACTAATTGACGGATAAAAATAAGAACGGTTATTTACAGGTAATGTAGATGACCAGTCATTTCTTCCTGTCACATCCAAGAATACCATATTCTTATAACTGAAGCTTATATCTCCATAAAGACCAACCAGCCGTTTCTTAGAGGTATAATTTACCGGACTCGTTGTCTTAGCATTAGTATATGCATACAATTCATCTACAACCAGATTTTGCGCCAACACATTATTATTTCTCCAGTCTTCCTGATATATATTGTGTCCCAACATTACTTTTACTCCATAATCTTCCGCAAATGTTTTCTCATACGATATCATCAAATCATTATTCAAAATACGCTTATAGAGATCCCATGTCTGGAACTGTCCTTCAAGATTACCAATTGTCCCTTTCGAATATACTTTACGTCTGGTTTCTGTATAAAAGTCAGTTCCTGCATTATTCGAGATTGTCAGTCCTTCTATCGGTTTATAAGTCAAAACAATATTGCCGATAAGACGATCCAACTGATTAGTAAATTTATTCTTGTTGATTATCCAATACGGATTGTTACTCTTTCCTTCCGGATCCAGTGATATTTGCTTACCGTATTCGTCAATCCAATTGTTTTTCACATCGTTGATATTTACCGTACGCGGCATTCCGTTTATCAAAGGAATGAGCAAGTTATTATCATTAGATCCCTGAGCAGGCCGTCCTTCCGAATCAGAGCGGATGTACTGTGCTGAAACTCGCCCTGTGAAGTTCTTGGTGAAATTCATACCACCATTAACGGCAAAAGCATATTTATTATAATCGGATCCGGGCACCACCCCTGTCTGATTAGTAGTAGAGACACTGATTCTAAAATCAGAACGTTCTGTACCACCAGCAATTGCGACATTATTTATATAACTCATACCTGTCTCATAGAAATCTTTTACATTGTCAGGATATGCTTGCAAAGTAACCTGTTCTCCTTTAAAATCTGCAAATGTCTGATCTTGCACAGAAGATATCTTAGGCCCCCAACCATTCAACATTTTTACATTATATTTGCCATAACTTCCTTGTGCGTAATCATTTTGAAAATCTGGCAGTTTCAAAACATTCTCAAAACGTGTGGAAGAATTAACTGTAACAGATACCTGCGAATTGCGACTACCTTTTTTGGTAGTTATTACGATAGCACCATCTTTCGCACGCGCACCATACAATGCAGTTGCCGCAGCCCCTTTTAAAACATTAATAGACTCGATATCATCCGAGCTAATATCTCCTGCACGGTTTCCAACATCAACAATGCCATTAGTTCTGTCCGGATTGAACGCCCCATTGTCAATAGGCAAACCATCAACAATAAAAAGTGGAGACGACACGCTACCAATAGAAGAAGCACCACGAATCTGAATACTAGAACTTCCCCCTGCAGTACCTGACGACTGTCCAATCTGTACACCTGCGATCTTACCTGATAAGGAGTTTAAAACATTACTTTCACGTGCCTTGGTTATTTCATCACCTTTAACACTTGTCACTGAATATCCCAAAGACTTTTCAGAACGTTTAATCCCCATCGCAGTCACCACAACCTCATCAAGTTTCTGAGAATCAGATTTTAGCACAACTTTCAGATTCGGTTTTATAACCACTTCCTGCGTCTGCATACCAATATACGAAATCTGCAAAGTCTTTGCAGAACTAAATACAACTATAATATCTTGATTACTAATAATATACACGATGTTTACTTTCCTTCGGCAATAAATCTTTCGTTGCCGTTATTATGCAGATTATCAATATGTTAAATACCTACCAAACGTATTAATTTGCAGATTTATGATACCAGATTTCTATCAAAAATAGGGCATAACCATCTATTTATTAATTATTTAAGTTCTTATCTTATATGATATAAGCTAAAACTTATTTCCATCTTAACTGTTGAAGATGGTTTTATTGTTCTAAATTATATCCAATAATTATTGACTATAATAATATATTCATTAGCAAACGATAATCTAAGAAAAAGAAAAACTCCAGATGAAAAAATGCATATTTTATTACTGTATATTTTAAAATATGCAGGGGTGGATTTAAATATTCTCCAAAATCGCAGAGAATATGATTGATGAATATTCATATTGGATGGTTATATGCTTTTTCTGTATCAAAGAGATTGTGTAATTACATCTAATTATGTAAAAAGAAGTATTTATCATTTATCTGACGCCAAAATGAAAGAACCCCAAATGCCGGATTCTAATAGCTATTAGAGGCTATCAGGGTTATAAATTAACTTTTAATCCTTTCCTTTTAAAGAAAGCAAGGGCTTCTCTACGACCAATGACCCGTTCCTTTTAAAGGAACACTTTATTCCTTTAAATGGGACGAGTGATAATATTCGTAATAACGATGTGTATTTAGGTTATGTATATGCGTTTTTGAAACTGATATTGCATATTCTTTCATTTAATTATACACTTTTCTTTCTATTAGAGAAAATTAGACCCTCCATTTCTAAAACTAAATCTTAAAAACAGAACACTTTCATCTAGCTTTTGTACCTATTATTATTTTTTGATGAGGCCGTTTTCTCAAGATCACGTACCACTGTTATATCCATTATATTTGCATATACCTGTGTAGTCTTCACACTTTTGTGTCCTAATAGCTTTTGTACCGTAGTAATATTGGCACCACTATATAATAATAAGGTGGCATTTGTATGCCGGGCGGTGTGGAATGACACACGTTTATCTATTTTCGCCAAGCCTGCTAATAAATTCAATTCTTTGTTGATATTAGAATTGTCTTTTAACTTAAAGAAGCTGTCAAGATCATCTTTATAGCGTTGCAATATCTCGATTCCTTTGCCTTCAAATAATAAGTATAAAGGAAGACGTACCTCAATACCAGTTTTAACAGACTTGTATATAATCCAGGTTTCCTGATGGAATTCAACAATATTTGCGGAGGTCAGACTGGTGAAATCAGAATATCGTAACCCTGCGTAGCAACAAAATAAAAAAGCATCTTTTGTTTTTTGTAGCCTCGTATATCTTCCTGTTAGCTGTAAATTTTCAAAGCGATATAACTCTTCCGGAGCCAGGTGCGTATGACTTCCCTCTATACTTTTAATTTTATACTTTCTAAAAGCATACTTTTGTATATCCATATATTCCTTATTTATAGCAACGTTAATATATCGTTTTAGATGCTTCATGTGCTTGGCAATGGTATTAAGGTGATAGCCTTTAGACTGCAGGTGATTATCAAATGAGGACACAAATTCAAATGTCAAATCGGTGAATAATATCTCTTTCTTAAATTCCTGAAGTAATTCAAGGGTGGAAAGATGATTTTGTCTGGTGCTCTCTTTCAAAAGAGAATTAGCTACTTCTTCTTTGAAGAAAGTTAAGAATGAGCTCCCGTTACTTAGAGGCTTATCAATCGAATTCTTTAATAAATCTAGCGATATTGGCTTTCCTTGTTGCCATAATCCAAGTTCAGTATGCTCAATAGCTGCTATATTCTCATACAACATACGATTCAAAACATTGGCGTTAGGATGATTCTTCACCATCTTTCGTTTAGCATCCCACTGATCGGGTTTGAGATATATTTTGGTGGAGAAATACATTTTTTTTCTGTTCAGATAGGCCTCTACCTGTACTAACGCCATTCCTTTTTTATTCAATCTCTTCTTTCTGTTAAACACAAGGTTGTAACTGATCTTTTCCATACTTTCATTTTTAAATTAATAATAGAACAAATTAGACGTAATTCTGTGCTATATCAGAGACGAATAAGCATTAATATCTCTAAAAAAAACAAATCTCCAAATAACCGAGTATTCACAAAACTTTAAATTAAATGCCACTTTTTTATTCGCTTTTCCACGAAAAAAGCAAAAAGAATAGCTTTTAAAGGTGTTTTATGACTAAAAACGAGTAAAAGAAATATTAAAAGATGCATTTTGCTCATGCAAAGTGTTACTAGCTATTTTAGCAATCAGCGCTTTTAATAAGAAAAAACATGCTTATCGGCATAAATACAGCACATAAAATAACAAAATGTTATATTTGCAACCTTTTTTTATTAATATAATTGTTAGTTTCAGTTTTATTAATATATTTGCAAATTGTTAGAGTAAAGATACAAATAATGTAAAGTTAAACTTTAAGAGAGAATTTATGAAAAGAAAATTGATGCTGTTATTGGCATGCCTTTTTGTGGGCATAGGCCTGGTAACTGCCCAAACTCAAAAAATCACAGGCGTTGTGATTTCTGAAGAAGACGGGCAGCCAGTTGTTGGCGCTTCTGTGTTGGTAAAAGGTACCACTCAAGGTACAATCACAGATGTAGATGGTAATTTTAATTTGTCGAATGTACCAAGTTCTGCAAAGACTTTGCAGATTTCGTATATTGGTATGCAGACGCAGGAAGTGGCGATAAAGCCCAATTTGCGAGTGGTTCTCAAATCTGATGCACAGCTAATAGATGAGGTTGTGGTAACCGGATATGGGGTAACTAAAAAAGCGGCATTTACGGGATCTGCCCAAACGGTGGATAACAAGGACTTGATGAAAAAAACAGATGCAAACTTTATGAAGTCTTTGGAAGGATCAGTAGCTGGTTTACAAGTAAATAGCTTGACTGGACAACCTGGTGCATACGCTTCTACTACTATTCGTGGAGTTGGTTCAATGAATTCTGGAACCGAACCTTTATACGTAATTGATGGTATTGCCATTTACACAGACAAAATGGGGGCTTATAACAAAGCCGGAACAGGGGATATGGCGGCAAGTCCGATGGCTAATATCAATCCTAACGACATTGAGTCCATCACAGTTTTGAAAGATGCTACAGCTACAGCTATTTATGGAGCTCGTGCAGCGAATGGAGTAATTGTAGTTACTACTAAAAAAGGTAGTCTGGGAAAAGCGCGTTTTAATGTGAATGCAAAAGTCGGAACTAGTTTTGTAGGTAAGATAGATCATAATTATCGTACGACAAATCTGGATAAATACAAAGAGATCTGGACCGAAGGACTAACAAATGCAGGATATGACGGTGAGGATGGCATGACTTCTGCTGAATGGCTGAATGCCTATGTTATGGATTGGTATAATGTGGACTTGACGCAAAATATCAAGAGTGTGGATTGGCTGAAGGAGATTCTGCAAAATGGTTTTTCACAAGAATATGATATCAGTGCTCAAGGTGGGAATGAAAATTTGCGCTATTATATTAGTGGAGGATATTTTCAGAATACAGGTATCGTCATCGGAACTGGAATGAAACGCTATAGCGGACGTATTAGTTTAGATGGAAAAAGCGGGCGGATAGGATATGGACTTTCGGTGAATGGAGCACTCTCCGATATAAACAATACTATGACTGAAAGCCAATATACTAATCCTATTGTAGCAGTATATGACATCCGTCCGTTTGAACAGGTGCGCAATGAAGATGGAACATATAATACAAATGTTAATTATAATCCTGTAGCCATTAACGATAAAGAAAAAGGTGATAAACGCAATCAAAAGCAGATTACATTGGTTGTGAATCCATATTTTACTTATAATATTATTGATGGCTTAACATGGAAGACAAATGCAGGATTGAGCTTAATTGACTTGGACGAGTTCTTTTACAGTTCAATTTATAATCCTCAATATTCCGGTAGCGGTATGCTTGGTCAAAGAAATCAGGAAAGGGCAACAACCTTGACCATTACCAATACCGTAAACTTCAACCGCACTTTCAAAGACATGCATCATTTGAATGTATTGTTGGGACAAGAAGCACAGAAAATATCTTATAGAACAATTTATGCAGCTGCCAGTGGATATCCTAGTGATGCTGTTTTTGAATTGGACAATGCTTCCAAGCCAACAGGGGCGGGATCTTCAACCAAAGCAAGCACTCTTTCTTCATTCTTTATGAATGCAGAATATAACTTGAATGATAAATATTATCTGTCAGGCAGTTTCCGTTATGACGGCTCGTCAAGATTTGGTGTAAACAACAAATGGGCTCCTTTCTGGTCTATAGGAGCAAAATACCGCATCTCTAACGAAAGCTTTATGGAAAATACCAAAAGTTGGTTGACAGATTTGACTATCAGAGGTAGTTATGGAACTGTAGGTAATCAGGATATTGGTTATTATGCAGCAATGGGATTATATAATTATGGATATTCTTATAATGGTAAACCAGGAGCTATTCCTTACCAAATAGCCAATCCGGATCTAAAATGGGAGACTGTTGCAAAAGCCGATATCGGTATCCATGCTGTTTTCTTCGAAAGACTGACACTCGAAGTAGACTATTATAACCAACGGACAAAAGATATGATATTTGATGTACCACTTTCTTACACAACTGGATTCGGGTCTATCCTAAAAAATGTAGGTGAGATGGAAAACAAAGGTATAGAATTCTTGATTAACGCTAACGTACTTAGAAATAAGGATTTCAGTTGGGATGTTCGTTTCACTGGTACGGCAAATAAAAATAAAATCATAAAACTTGCCACAGAAAAACCAATTGAGAATACTCTAACTATCAGAAAAGTTGGCGAGGCGTATAATACATTCTATATGCCGGAATATGCAGGAGTGGATCCTGAAACAGGAGAAGCAATGTGGTATAAAGGACAAGAAGGGGATGAGAAAACAAAAAATGTAAATGAGGCCGGTCAGCGAATTGTAGGTTCTGCCGATCCTAAATTTTATGGTGGCTTTGGAATGAATTTCAAATACAAAGGTTTTGACTTCTCTTTTGATACCAGTTTCACCTTGGGAAATAAAGTATATAACTCCGGATTTGCATTTGATATGCAGGTTGGACATTATTTCTTAGGTCCGGTATCTAACTATGTTTATGACAACCGCTGGCAAAAGCCGGGAGATATAACCGACGTACCCAAATTTGTAGCTGGAGACAACTCGGGAGCAGAAACTAATTCCAGCCGTTTCTTAATGAACGGTTCTTATTTGAGAATGAAATCCATGGTTTTAGGATATACTCTTCCGAAGAACCTTATGAATAAAGTGGCTATTGACAATTTAAGAGTTTATATCTCTGCTGACAATTTGTTCACTATCACTGCTAAAGATTTTATAGGATTTGATCCACAAACTAGATCTACCGGTATGCAGTCTTGGGCATATCCTGTACCTAGAAATATCATGTTCGGTCTTAATCTTAGCTTCTAAAAAATAACTTTAGAAATTTATGACAATGAAGAAAATATTATTTGCTTTATTAACCGGTTGGATGGCAATTTCATTCACCGCATGCGATGACTTCTTGACAGAAACGCCATCAACTTCTGTTCCGACAGAAGAAGCCTTGGTTACTACCCAAGATTTTCAGAATGCTTTAAATGGTGTATATTACACATTAGGTTCATATCGTTTTCTGGGACGTGATGTATTAGCAATTGGAGATGCGCCAACGGATATCACTTCACATTCCGTTGCAACGTCTCATTTCTATGACATCTTCCGCTATCAGATACTGGATACTAATTCATACATAGAAGAAATATGGGCATACGGATATTGGGCTATCGACCGTTGTGCACGTATCATTAAAGAAGGTGCTTCATTTAAAGAAGTAACAAAGGGGGATCTGACAGAAGTGGAAGGATGCATCGCTCAAGCCTATGCAATTAAAGCCCTCTGTTCTTTCTATTTGACTAACATGTTTGGTTTGCCATATTCGGAAGCCAACAAAACGACATTAGGTATCGTAAACGTTACTGAGCCCGTCCCTGCCTATTCACAGGTGTCAAGAGTTAGTGTAGAACAAAATTATAGCTTGATTCTTGATGATATAACGAAGGCTAAAGAATATTATGCTAAAGAAGGTGTTGAAAATGTAGGTAAACAGTATATGAATACGGCTGCAGTTGCTGCACTTGAAGCTCGCGTAAAACTCTATATGAAAAATTACGAAGGGGCTATTACGGCGGCTCAAGAGGCAATAACCCTAAGTGGTGGTACAATTGTATCAACCAAAGAAGACTATAAGAATATGTACACGACATTGGCTGTTTCGACAGAAGACATTTTCTTTATAGCAAAAGCCGAAGATGATTATTTATCTGCTAATGCTCTGAATACTTTATGGAATAAATACGGTTTGTCTATTAACAGCGCAACAATAGCAGAATATTCATCTAATGATATTCGTCTGGCACTTCTTGGCGGTACGTGGACTGGTGGAAAAATGCGTGGTATCACAACCAATAATCAGATTTCTAACTTGCCGGTTTTCAGACTGCCTGAAATGTATTTAATACAGGCAGAAGCATATGCAAAACAATCAACTCCTGATTATGGTAAAGCTAAAGAAAAACTGTTGGAAGTAGCGGCAAAAAGAAACCCGGATTTGGATGATAGTGAAATTGCAGAGGATCAGACGATTATTGATGTGATTGACAAAGAAAGAAAATTAGAACTGGTTCAAGAAGGACATCGCTTCTTTGATGCAAGAAGATTAGGCAAAATTATTAGTGTGGCAGATGGAGCGTATACTAATTTCAACATTGCCAAATTTGTGTACCCAATACCTTCTTTTGAAGTTAATTCAGGTTTTGGAGTTATACAAACAGAGGGATGGAGTGATAATCTACCTCGATAAAACATTTTTTAATATTGCCTCCATATAAGGATAAGTTTTAAATAAGTAGATGAGACCTGCAATTTTAGAATTAATCGAAATTGCAGGTCTTATTATTTATAAATATATACATAAATAGTTTTACGTAAGAAACATTTACTTCAACATCGTATCGAATAATGGGGAGAAGGAGCACGTCTATTAGACTACAGACGTTATATTGATCCGGAAGACTGGGAAATGACGATGATGATTCCAATGACAGAGTTCGACGGTAATGAAAGCTTAAATATTGCCACTGATCAGAATCCATAAACAATTCACTTCTTTTTAATGAAATAAAAAAGAGTAGATACAATATATCCAATTCCAAGATATAAAAAAGATACTGATTTATAAAGGTAAAAATGAGACTAAACTCTTTGGCAAGCCTTGGAGTTTTAGTCTCATTTCTATTAAGGGGGTTATAAAAAAACTCGGGAATCTATTTTTTACAAAAGTAATTTAAAATAAAATATTCCTGATAGTTGTCATCCATTTACGGCTTTATTTATATATATCTTATTAACTTCTATAAGGGTAGTTCATTTTTTACAGCAAAGATAAATTTCATTTTAAGGACTCTTCAACCCTTCTATCTTTTATCATCAAGGAAGCATCCCCTCTCTCACAATATCCACCAAAATCGGTTTCAATCCGCTGACGAAACATTCCACCGCAATCACCATCAGAATCAATCCCATGAGGCGCATCATTACATTGTTTCCCGTCTCGCCCAATACGTTTACCAATTTCGTAGAAGCACGAAGAATAAAGAAAGTCAGCAGATAAATCAGGGCAATAGTGCCGATCAAAATTCCCTTCATTTCATAAGAATGTGCATCCTGCATCAAGACAATAGCATTGGCAATCGCTCCGGGACCGCATAACATAGGAATGCCGAGAGGAGTAATGGAGATATCATCCGCATACGTTTTGATTTCTTCATCTTTCAGTTTCATCGGTGTATAACGGGCTTGAAGCATATCAAAGCCTATCTTGAAGATAATTACCCCACCCGCAATACGGAAACCATTGGTAGAGATACCGAAAAACTTAAAAAGAAACTGCCCGGCAAAGACAAATACCATTATTGTAATAAACGACACAATGGTGGCGCGACGTACGATAGACTGACGTTCCTTATCCGTCATACCATGGGTCATGGTAAGGAAGACAGGCATCGTTCCCAATGGGTTGGTCAATGTAAAGAATGAAGTGAAACAAAGTAAGGCAAAAGGCAGAAGCGTACTATCCATGATTATATCGTATTTTATGCAAAATTAAAACGCAACAAAAATACGACTTAATCCAGAAAACCTATAATAAATCCATTAATTCTTTCAAGGAATGTATGTGATAAGTGGGAAGAAAAGGGAAAGTAGTCCGTTCCGTCACATTGTAAAAAGCCTGATGCATCCCTACTCCGTGCGCTCCGGTTATATCCGCTTCCCAACTGTCACCAATCATCAAGGATTCGCGCAATTCGGATTGAGTGGCAGACAAGGCAAAATTGAATATCGCCGGCCAAGGCTTCAACACTCCGAGATCTTCCGAAAGAATCACTTTTTTGAAATACCCGTCCACTCCTGCCGAACGCATCTTGCGTGATTGCAATTCACGGAATCCATTGGAAAGGATATAGAGGTTATATTTAGGAGCAAGATATTCCAATACCTCCTTTGCATGAGGCATTAAAGTACTTTTAGTGGGAATAATCACGAAAAAATCTTTCGAGAACTGTTCGGCAAGCGCTTCATCTTCCACTCCCACAGCCTGCAAAGGATAAAAGAAACGTTGACGGTTCAATTCATCTTTCGTTATTTTTCCTTCGCCGTACTCAATCCAAAGTTCGGTATTTCTTTGCTGATAAAGGGTATAATAATGATTGAACGAATCAAAATAGCGGTCGAACGAATATTTCTGATATACTTCTTCAAAAGTATCACGGGCATTTTGAGAGAAAGCCCAAATGGTATCATCAAGATCAAAAAAGAGATTTTTATATTTCATCAGTAGTTAGCGTATATAAGAAATAAAAAAGCCAATGTGCTAATTTCTTGAATCCAGGAATCAGCACATTGGCAATTCAAAAAGGGATGTCTACCTTATTTTACCTGGATAACCAAGTATCTGGATACACTCCAGAATTCAGTAGGATTAGTAATCTTCAATGTCAACTGGCCTTTGTCATCTTTAACCAATTCATAAGAACCGGACGGATGAGTAGTCAGTAACTCAGCACGTTTAGAGTACAACTTGATTTCTTTGGTTGTACGGATATCGATTTGAGTGAAATAATCCTTATTGAAATCAGCACTCTTCAATACATCTCCGCTCTGAAGAATCTTTTGAGCTTTCAATTCAGATTTAGTACCGAATACGAACCAGGCAGCATTCAAGCTCTTTTCCTGTTCAGCAACGGTTTTAGCTTTCGCTTCGTTTTCTGCAGCCAACGTTTCTTTAGCAGCAGACAAGTCGCTGACAGCAGCATCCAATTCCTGGATACGGATGTTCTTGGAAGCCAGTTCTGTTTGAAGTTCTTCGATACGTTGTTGTTTAGCGTTCAATTCAGCAGTCAAAGCGGCAACAGCTTTTTTCATCTGTGCAGAATTGTAATTGCTGTTCTTCAACTGTGCCTGCAACTTTGCAATCTGCGCTTTGTTTTCTTCCATCTGTTTAGAGATGAATTCGATGTCAGAAGCAATCTGTTGCTTGGCGCTGGCAGAGTTTTCAGTGATGGTTCCACGTTGCAAGTCAACACGGCTTTCGGCAGCATTGATCTTACGGAAACCTTCCTGAACTTCATTGAAAGTACCCATCATATCATCCAGTTCAGCATTGCGCTGGTTCAGTTCCATCAAAAGAGAATCATTTTCAGCTTTCAGGTCTTTACTTCCACCTTTAAAGCTATCACACGAAGCTAACATGGCTACGCATACAAATAAAACAGCTAACTTTTTCATACGTTTACGTTTTACGTTTTTTAATGAAATTATTTAATCATCTATTCCTGCTAATACTATCACAATCTCGCCCCGGGGTTCGGTGGCGGTAAAGTGTTCTATCAATTCAGCCAAACTGCCCCGAACTGTTTCTTCGTGGAGCTTGGATATTTCACGCGACACGGTTGCCTGACGTTCAGCACCGAAATATTCGGCAAACTGTGTTAACGTCTTCAACAGACGGTGGGGTGATTCATAAAACACCATCGTGCGGTGTTCTTCCGCCAATGTCTTCAGTCGTGTCTGCCGTCCTTTCTTCTGGGGGAGAAACCCCTCGAAGCAGAACTTCTCGTTCGGCAATCCCGATGCAACGAGTGCCGGAACAAAAGCGGTTGCTCCCGGCAAACACTGCACTTCAATACCGTTGCGCACACATTCACGAACAACCAGAAATCCGGGATCGGAAATTCCAGGCGTTCCGGCATCCGAAATTAGTGCCACCGTTTCACCTGCCTTTATTCTATTAACAACACTTTCCACCGTTTTATGTTCATTAAATTTGTGGTGGGATTGCATTGCATTCTTTATTTCAAAGTGTTTCAACAAGATACCGGAAGTACGTGTATCCTCCGCCAAAATCAGATCGACCTCTTTCAGAACTTTGATAGCCCGAAAAGTCATGTCCTCCAGATTCCCTACCGGCGTAGGCACTACATATAGCTTTCCCATCTTGTTTTTGATTTATACTGATTGATTAAAAAATTTCTTTAGTAGTTCCAAAAAGTCGTTCACCGCCTCTTTTTCTTCATTCAATTCGACTTTCGAGGACAGAAATGCGACCGCAGTCTTGTAGGAACCCATTACTGATATCTGTTCAATAACACGATTCATCAATTCTGTGTCGCCTCCAAATAGTTCACGAGAAAAACGGAAAGAATCATTCAAGCTGATAGCATGTCGCAAGCCAGCAGATAGTTTGAGACTTTCTCCCAACACTACCGATTTAGGTTCTTCCTCTTTCACAACAGTTTCAGCTACAGATTCCTCAACAATTGCTGGTTCCTCTTTTTTCCCTTCTTCTGTTAGCGCTACGACTGGTTTCTCTTCCGCAACAATAATCTCTTCTTCCTCATCTTCTTTCACAACAACAGATTCAAGAGATTGTATAATGCTGGGTGAATCTACTTCAGATTCGGCAACTTCATTAGTCTCTTCCACTGTTTCTTCTACAGCTGACGGAGAAGTCACCTGAACAGCATCCACTTCCTGCTGCAGTTCATCCAAACGTCCCTGCATCCGTGTAATGCTCCGCTTCAACAGTTCAGACAAAGTCGGAGTCGGCTCCTTGGTAAATGAATCCATGAGATACTTCAACTCATGAACATCCAACTCAATATCTGTTAATAGCTTCTGTTTCATGTCAGTCCATTGTTTATACGGTGCGAATGTAGGAATAATTTATGCAATAACTTAAAATAATGGATAATTTAACAGTTCTTGCACATTGAATTGCTTACCTTTGTCCACATATTTACTTAATCAAGAAAACACAAAATCTCATGGTATTATTTTCAGAAGACCACATACAGGAAACTAGAAGAAGAGGCAGGATCGAAGTAATCTGCGGTTCCATGTTCTCCGGAAAAACAGAGGAATTGATTCGTAGAATGAAGAGAGCGAAATTCGCGAAACAACGTGTCGAGATATTCAAACCGGCTATCGACACCCGTTATTCAGAAGAAGATGTAGTCTCTCACGACAGCCATTCTATCGCCTCCACTCCCATCGATTCGTCAGCCAGTATCCTACTCTTTACTTCCGAGATAGATGTAGTAGGCATTGACGAAGCACAATTCTTCGACAGTGGTTTGATTGATGTATGCAACCAGCTCGCCAACAATGGAATCCGTGTTATCATTGCAGGGTTGGATATGGACTTCAAAGGAAATCCGTTCGGACCAATGCCACAATTATGCGCCATTGCCGATGAAGTCTCCAAAGTTCATGCAATCTGTGTGAAATGTGGCCAGCTGGCTTCTTTCTCACATCGTACTGTCAAGAATGAGAAACAGGTTCTTTTAGGCGAAACAGCCGAATACGAGCCTCTGTGCAGGGAATGTTATCTCCGTGCACGAGGGGAAGATGAGCAGAAAGTATAAACTCTATAAAAGAAAAAGATTATGGAAAGGAAAAAGATAACATTCGACAGTTTTATACGCGGTTCTATCGGATGTGTGTTAGTTGTAGGAATATTAATGCTTGTAGAACGCCTTAGCGGAGTGTTATTACCTTTCTTTATTGCGTGGTTGATAGCTTACATGGTCTATCCGCTAGTCAAATTTTTCCAGTATAAGCTACGATTGAAAAGCCGCATTATTTCCATCTTCTGTTCCTTATTCCTTATTACGGTTATCGGAGTCACTTTATTCTACCTATTAGTGCCGCCGATGATTTCGGAAATAGGCAGAATGAACGACTTGCTGGTGACTTACCTCACCAATGGAGCCGGAAACAATGTGCCTAAGAGTCTTTCTGAATTTATCCACGAAAATATCGATCTTCAAGCGCTGAACCGTGTATTAAGTGAAGAGAATATTTTGGCGGCAATCAAGGATACCGTCCCCAGAGTGTGGACCTTGCTTGCAGAATCTCTCAACATTCTATTCAGCATCCTTGCCTCCTTCATTATATTATTATATGTAATCTTTATATTATTAGATTACGAAGCGATAGCTGAAGGATGGTTGCATCTGCTACCTAATAAATACCGTACGTTTGCCTCCAATCTGGTTCACGACGTACAGGATGGTATGAACAGATATTTTCGTGGACAGGCTTTGGTTGCTTTCTGCGTAGGTATTCTTTTCAGCATTGGCTTCCTGATTATCGATTTCCCCATGGCTATTGCTTTGGGACTTTTCATCGGAGCATTAAATATGGTTCCCTACTTGCAAATCATCGGTTTCCTGCCCACCATTCTATTGGCAATCCTCAAAGCTGCCGACACCGGACAGAACTTCTGGATTATCATTGCATGTGCATTAGCTGTCTTTGCAATCGTACAAATCATACAGGATACCTTCCTTGTCCCCAAAATCATGGGAAAGATTACCGGACTGAATCCTGCCATCATCCTTTTATCTCTTTCCATCTGGGGTTCATTAATGGGAATGCTCGGCATGATCATCGCCTTGCCACTAACAACTTTAATGCTCTCCTACTACCAACGCTTTATTATCAACAAAGAAAAGATAAAATATGATGAAGTAGAAACTACTGATAATCAAGAAACAAGCCATAACGAGGAAAAATAATTGAAACTTTTTTCTACGGAATGCTTGCAAATTAAATAAAAGTAACTACCTTTGCACCCGCAATCAGGAAATAACTGATTCGCAAATAAGGATTGATTCGCTAGCTCAGCAGGTAGAGCACAACACTTTTAATGTTGGGGTCCTGGGTTCGAGCCCCAGGCGGATCACGAAAAACAAAAGAAAAATCAAGCAAATCCCTGATAATCAAGTGTTATCGGGGATTTCTTTTTTCTGGCAGATAGCAGGAAATAGGGTCACATTGTTTTCTTGGGTATTTACAGCAAGAAAAACAGGTGAAATAGGGGCTCAGTCTGAAACCTTGGGGGATTGCGTTAAAATGGCTCAGTCTGAAACCTTGGGGGATTGCGTTAAAATTCTTATTTTTGCATCATGAAAACATCCTCTTCCCAAACGATTGATCCTGTTGCTTCTTTAAGCTTGTTCTTGCCTTCAGGAATCCTTGATTACTTTACCCTAGTCAATCATGTTTCTCAGGATACTTGCTTTATTCTTTATTTAGAGGAGAAAGCCACTATTCCTGCTGAGTACTCTGATCTCCATCTTCACTCAAAAGGTTTCCTCCCTGAGATTGAAGTTCAGGACTTCCCTATCCGTGGTAAAGCCGTTTATTTACGTATCAAGCGTCGTCGCTGGGAAGATCCATCCACTGGGCAGACATATAGTCGTGACTGGAGTTTGGTAGCCACCGGTACTCGCATAACCGCTGAGTTCGGTGCTTTTTTAAAAGAATTACTTAGATAATCACGCCGTTAGCTGCCAAAGTGTAGCTGAGCATTACTGTATGGATGGCAAACAGCTTCAAAGCCAATATAAAGACCACCTGAGTGACTTCCAGAATTGGGATCAGAGAGCACATGCCCAAGAGTATATCCTTTATCCAAAGAATATGGGTTATCACCTATGTATTGACGAAACGGCTTTAAGTAAGGGAGATCTTTATACCATCTTAATAAATAGAGATAAGCGAGGTAGGAAAGGTTCTATTATAGCTGTAATTCAGGGCACTAAAACCGATGATATCATTGCGGTACTTACAAAGATGCCACAGG
Source organism: Bacteroides sp. 3_1_13 (assembly GCF_001185845.1). Classification (NCBI taxonomy): domain Bacteria; kingdom Pseudomonadati; phylum Bacteroidota; class Bacteroidia; order Bacteroidales; family Bacteroidaceae; genus Bacteroides; species Bacteroides sp. 3_1_13. The sequence continues at coordinate 104,275 of NZ_KQ236958.1, read as the reverse complement.
AGCTGCGTAATCAGGTCAAAGAAATTACACTGGATATGGCAGGGAGCATGCAAAAGATTGCCAAAACGTGCTTTCCACGTGCCATGCAGGTGATTGATAGGTTTCATGTACAAAAACTTGTATACGAAGCTGTACAAGAGTTGCGCATTACATATAGATGGCAAGTGATAAAAGAGGAGAATAAAGCTATGAAAGCGGCAAAAGAGAAGGGGGAAGTATATAAAGCAGAAGAACTCGAAAACGGAGATACACTCAGGCAATTATTGGCCAGAAGCAGATATTTATTATTTAAATCACCTGATAAATGGACCAAGAGTCAGAAAATCAGGGCAGAATTACTTTTCAAGCAGTTTGAAGATATTAAGCACGTATATTACTACTCATTGGAGTTGGGAAAGATCTTTTCCACAAACTATGACAAGGATGTAGCAAGAGCAAAGCTGGCACTATGGTATAATAAGATTGAAGAATATGGATACGATACATTCACAACAGTAGCAAACTCTATTGAGAATCATTATGAAAGGATTCTGAACTTCTTTGTGAACAGGAGTACAAATGCAGCAGCGGAAGCATTTAATGCTAAAATCAAAGCATTTAGGGCATCATTTAGAGGAGTAGTGGATATGAGCTTCTTCCTTTTTAGGCTAGCAAAGGTATATGCATGAAGGGAATTGACTAAACTTAATCCCCCAAGAATTACAACTGAGCCGAAATAGGTGGACTTTGTTTTGGTCCGATTTTAAACTCTAAAAGAAAGCCGTTACACTGTGATTGACAGTTGCAACGGCTGTTTTTCTTATCTGAATTTATTTATTCTCTTGAATAATCTTATAAATCTGATACCAGTAATGGAAAGCTTCCGGATTGGATTTTTTCAGTTTATTCAGCCTGTTCAATTCATTCAAAGGATGTTCCGGATTGAACTGCTTTATTTCTAAATCCTTTAAGTTTACTTTAGGGTCAAATCTGATTATTTCTTCTTTGGAGTATTTTATCAATATAGCCAAATAAGCAGCTTTAGCGGCGTATGTAACAGCTTTATCCAAGTGAAAGGAATCAGAGAATATATAAGACTTGATTGAAATAATCCCATTATTCAAAACAGTAAAATTGGTATTCTGAATATTCTTTCTGAAACAGACAGCCAATGCAGTATAAAACGTATCATCCAATACGTCAGAGATTGTATGTGTGTTTCCCCTATACTCTAGTTCAATGGCGGCAAAGGCTTTGAATACGTCCTTAACCATGCTTATATCATCAATCTCATCAAATAGGCACCCCACATCATACATTTGTTTAATAATCTCCATACCCATCTCTTTATCCTTTTTAATATAAGGAATACCGGTTGTAGTAGGAGCAAACGCAGTCAGTTTATCTCCCAATATATTATTAAAGTCAGGAGTGGTAACCATGACGGGAGTCCCCGTTTCTTTAAGGAAACTACTGCCGACTGGAGTTTTTACAAGAGTTTTATAATGAATATCCTCTTTCAGCACGTCCAGTAAGATATGCGATTCCTTTCCGTTAAGTGCAGATATAAAGAACAGTTTATAGTGTTCCTTCTCTATGTTGCTTTGTACTTTTCTCTCCTGTTTCTCGTATCGGGTAAATCTTTTTTCTGTTATGAACTTATCCAGATAATCAGCCAAGTCAACGCTCTTGTTAGGTACAATAATGTCAATATCTATAGACAGACGTTTGGTTGTACCTAACAACAGCATAAGGGCGGTTCCACCTTTAAAAACGAAATCCAAACCGGAGCTGCTTAATCCCTCCAGTAGCATCAATGCCCTGATAACTTTCTCTATAAGGATTTTATCGACTTTCTTTTTCTTGGAAATACTCTCAATCCAGTATTTTTCAATACTTTCTATATCTATCATAATATCAAAATTTTGGCAGTACAAGTGAATTACTACCGTTTTATAGAATTAATAACTTCCTCTATTTCCGTCTTTTTATCCTTGCGTCTTGCATATCTTAACATAGTGCTTTCATTTACGGTATAGTCATCGAAAGCATTCTTATATATATGGTATATCTCGTTCCCCTGAAAGGGTGCAAACTCTTTGTCGCAATACAAATCGACCAATATTTTTTCCAGCGAAGCTACTTGACCACTCTTTTCTTTCAGTACGGGAGCCTCGGTAACCAATGCACGCACACAAACATATCCGGCAAAATCGGACAAATCCTCTTTTATATCCTTGATACGGACAACCTTGTACCTCATATCCTTCAAAGCTCTGTAAACAGAATCAATAACTTCACGTTCCACTTCCAGAAAAACCACGTTATAATTAATCAGATGTTGGCTGAAACTATTGATTGCCGACAGTTCCCAAATACAATAATTAATATAGGGAAATTCTTTCCCGACAAATTTTCCAGCCTTTATAGTCTTCGCCGACAATTCGGGGGAAAAGGTTAGTGCTTTGCCCTCACGATATTTTCCCCTGCCGATTCTTTGGATAACCCCTTTCTGAACCAAATGATATATCCGCCAGTTTACGGTCGCCTCCGGTATTTCAGGTTCCTTTTCTCTATATAAATAAAGTATATCCGTATTGGTGATAACTTCCTGCTGAGCAAATAACTGTTTCACCTTACTTTCTTGCAACTTGCTATTCATATATATTCTTTATAATTCACGAACAAATATATATCAAAATTTCGGCAGTAACAAGAAAATACTGCCGAAATTTTGAAAAACATTCCATCTCATCATCACGATAGTACGGGATACGCATAACGTCAGGTCACCGGCTAAACCTACTTAAATGGAAATTATGTAAGCATCCGATAAAGTACACTATAATGATTCTACCAGTCAAATGAATAAAAGTTAATCATTAGAGTAATAAAATCATCCAATCTGTAATAATCCATTAAAATATAGAAATAATTATACCATAGTAGGGCTTATATTGGCAATATATTACATAATTTTGAGACTGCTCAATCTTGAAGAATTCATCCTATTATTTCAACACAAATAATCCACAAAGAAAACTTTAATTGTTCATAAAACGAGCCTCCACAAATGCATACTACTAATTTATAATATCACAATCCTTTATTACACATTTCTTAATCTTGATATTCTCAACTGAAGATTATACTTTTGTCATCATTTTATTAGTTAATAATTTACACGAATGGCCTTTATACACAATTTATTGCTCATTCTGGAACGTGGAATAGGAGAAGTGATGTTTCAGAATAATGCTTTCTCGGGATTATTAATGCTAATTGGAATATTTCTAAACTCATGGCAAATGGGAACACTAGCAGTCTGCGGTAATATAATAAGTATACTGACAGCCTATTTTTCGGGATATAAGTATGATGATATTAAAAATGGATTATACAGATTTAATGGAACTTTAGCAGGTATAACAGTTGGCGTATTTCTACAATTATCGGTAGAAGGTTTAATCATGTTGATTATCGCTTCGGCCCTTTCCACATGGATTGCCTATTTTTTCTGTCAGCAACGTTTAATTTCTGGCTTTACAGTTCCTTTCATTCTTGCTGTATGGGGAATGTTGGGAGTTTGCAGCTAGCTTATACCAGATTTACTATTAGTTTCCGATACGGTTATTGATACTACACAGAATATTACTTATTTCCAAGCCTTCTGTTTAGGTTTAGGGCAAGTCATGTTTCAGGGAAATACAGTTCTAGCCAGATTATTTTTCCTTATAGGCATTTTGATTAATTCTCGAAAGGCAAGTCTCTATACTATCTTGGGAGCGCTTCTTCCTAGCCCCCTAGCCATTTCACTTGAAGTGGATGCTATAAACTTAAATGCCGGATTAATGAGCTATAATGGTGTATTATGTGCCATAGCTTTAGAAGGGACGACCTGGAAAAGTGGCTTATGGACAGGATGCTCTGTCTTACTGTTCACCGTATTACAAATTCTATGAATGAGTTTGGGTATTATTACCTTAACCGCTCCCTTTGTTATATCTGTATGGATTATAATAATGATACAGAAAGTAAAAATGCTCAGAATACCTAAATTAGTCATCAAATAAAGGTTATTATCAGTTTTACCCTCGCATCCTCACCCTTGCGTCAATCTCCTTATTCATCGATATTTCAGGCGTGAAAGTAGTAAAAGTATCACCATTTTTCTTTCAAGGAAAAAGATGAAAGAGCAGAAACCGTATATCAGCTACTACAATTCACTTACCAATACGGGTGGAGTAGATTAAAACGACTCGAAGGGTTAGGAAAAACAACGTACAATGAAATACTCAATGCATTGTACAATGCTAATTTCATAGTTTTTAGTGAAGACAGAAGTATTATTTTATCACCTGAGATAGCAGCTTTTGTACTGTGAACGTTACGTCATAATGCAACAAACTAAAAAAATAGTATCCAAACTTCTTGGAATGAAGAGAGTTTGGATACCTCTATGTTTAAAATCACAATTATTATAGCGAAGATGTCCTTTCGTTCACAATCCACAGCAATTTTTCATTTTCCCCTCTTAAAAACTTAATTTCTTCTTTCAACCAATCTATTTCCTTATTTTTTGAAGAAATCAATTCAGCTATCATTGCATTAGGAGTATAATTACGACTGATAAAATTCAATATCTTGGAGATATTTATTTCTTCTCTTTTTTTAAAGTTTCAAATTGCTCCTTTTGTTTATCCAACAACTTTTCGAAAATCTCAATTACCTGTTCAACAGGGAAACTATTAAAGGTCTGATTATTGCCTGTATTGCTGACAGCACTTTTAACACCGCAATTCTCGTAGAAGTTATTAGTATTATACAAGATTGTCTCTTCATTAAAATTCTTCAGGCCATCTACAGTAACGCCTAATGCTGAAGCAATCTCGCCTAATCGTTCATCGTCAAACTTCTCTGTTTGTTCTATTTTTGAAACAGCCTGTTTCGTTATACCTAACAGATCACCGAGTTCCGCTTGAGTCATTCCCCGAAGCCGACGCACCCGTTCAATTTTTCTTCCCAGATGAATCGTATTTGTGTACTTTTCCGTTTCCATATTCCAGTCTGTTGATTATTTTCCCTGCTTTATGCACTCTCTTAGAATCTCTATTTTCTCCTGTTCACTTTTCAACAAGCGTTCATACAGTTCAACCACCTTTTCTAGAGGATTAATCTGTTGGTTATGAGCATAAACAGTAGCAATTGCTCCCGGAGAAATGGTAGCATCTTTATAATTATTAATATTACAAATGGCTTTTTCAACATCAAAATCCTTGATGACATCAGTAGATATTCCCAAGACTTCAGCTATTTTGGTTAACAGTCCATCCTCTATTTCATCTTGTTTCTCTATTTTCGAGATCTCCTGTTGACTAACACCCAGATCAGAAGCCAACGCTTCCTGTTTCATACCTAGATATACACGGATTCTTTGCAGATTGCGACCGACATGCCTTTGATTCACCTTGTCTTTTACTTTAATATCCATATCATTGTTGCTTTAGTAAATACATTGAGACAAAGATAATGAAAATAAAATTCGCAACTACATATCGCCCTTTGAAAAAGACAGCTTTCTATCTGTTTCTCTTTTGAATATAACCTAATTAGATCTATTTTATCCCGGTCTTTATCATTTTTATCTACTTCTAAAACTTTACTACTGTAAAGTTTACGACGGGTAAAGGTTTAATCAACAACAATATTACCTTAATAAAATCAAATATACAACAGGTAGTAAGAAACAACTCTGTCCTGATAAAAGTCAACTTTATTTTTTTCAATCCCCAATTCTATATGCATAATTTTGCCCTGTCAGTTTTTTTACTGACATGAATCGTGGCGCCACATTCAAAACAGTAACAGAATAATGTTCAATTGGCATTGACATTCTGAACAATCATCATTTAACCAATAAAATCTAATAGCCTATGGGGTAAGTAAAGTCATTACAATCGAAACATAGCTTTAAATCATCCTGGAATTTAGCTATCCAAAAACAAATTAGTAAACATACAATTAAACAAAAAGCATGAAATCATTTTCTGATAAAACAAACATAGGGGAGAATAATCCCCTAAAGACTGTTTATAGAATGAATTTTTACCTATTATTCCTATTAATAGGTTCATTATCGATACTTGGATCAACACGGGCTTATTGCCAACAGAACAGAACGATATCGGGTATAGTGAAAAACTCTCAAGGAGAGACGATTATCGGAGCGAATATCGTTGAAAAAGGTACCAGCAACGGGACGATTACGAATGTAGACGGACTGTTCACACTGCGCGTATCGCCCAATGCAGTATTAAAGGTATCTTATATGGGATACACGGAGCAGGATGTCAATACACGCAACAAGAACAAGCTGGAAATCATACTGACGGAAGATGCCAGACTGATTGATGAAGTAGTGGTGGTAGGATATGGATCGGTCAAAAAACGGGATTTGACGGGGGCAGTCACCTCCGTCAAGAGTGCGGAAGTACTAGCCGCTCCTACCAATAATGTGATGGAAGCCCTTCAAGGCAAGATACCCGGAATGGATATCACCAAAACTTCGGGACAGGTAGGAGGTGATGTCACTATCCTGTTACGTGGTTCACGATCTATTTATGGCAGCAACGAACCATTGTTTATTATCGATGGAATCCCCGGCAGCTATAGCCAGGTCAGCCCGTCAGACATCGAGAGTGTAGATGTATTGAAAGATGCTTCTTCCACCGCCATTTATGGTTCCGCAGGAGCAAACGGCGTTGTCATCATCACCACCAAAAGAGGAAAAGAGGGAAAAGTGACCGTAAACTTCGATGCTTATTACGGATTCAGCGGTTCACCCAACTACAGACATGGGATGACGCGGGATGAATGGGGCACCTACCAGCAAGAAGCCTATAAATATAAAAACGGTGACTATCCTACCGATATGTCTGCCCTACTAGGGAAACAAGATTTTATAGATGCATACAACGACGGCAAATGGATAGACTGGATAGATGAAGTGTCGGGCAACACGGCTACCACACAGAAATACAGTCTTTCGGTCAGCAGTGGCACTGAAAAGACAAAATTATTTGCTTCGACTTCCTACAACCGGGAAGAGGGTTTACTTAATAACGAAAATCTGAACAGATATTCGTTACGCCTCAACCTGGATCAACAGATATTTTCATGGGCAAAGGTGGGCTTTACCTCCAATTTAGTCTACCGGGACTTGAACTCCGGCGTAAAAAACACATTCACCAAATCTCTCTCCGCCATCCCGTTGGGTGATGCTTATACCGAAAAAGGGGAGATCAATCACGAATACATCACGGGACAATATTCCCCGATGAGTGATTTTATAGAGAACCAGTATGTAGACAACACACGTTCCACCTATCTGAACATGAGCGGCTATGTCGAACTAACTCCCGTCAAAGACCTGACTTTTACCAGTCGTGTCAATGGTACGTTGAATCACTCACGCCGCGGGCAATACTGGGGAGAGAAGTGCAATGCCAACCGTCCGTCTTATGCAGGTTCACCGCATGCTTCCATCACCAACAACAATGCCTGGAATTACACTTGGGAAAATATTCTCACATACAACACAACCATCGCCAAAGACCATAATCTGGGAGGTTCATTGATTACTTCCTGGAATAAGAACCAGTCGGAAAGTAGCATGGCTGCCGCCAGCGGTCAAATGGTAGATCAATGGTCTTTCTGGCGACTGACATCGGGCACTTCCCAACATGTAGAATCCGACTTCGCACAGACGCAGAAAATGTCTTTTGCCTTCCGTCTGAACTATTCATACAAAGGCAAATACCTGTTTAATTTCTCTACGCGGTGGGACGGTGTTTCACAATTCTCCACCGGACATAAATGGGATGCTTTCCCCGCAGGCGCACTGGCGTGGAGAATATCGGACGAAGCATTTATGGAAAAGACACGTAGTTGGCTGGACAACCTGAAATTGAGAGTGAGCTACGGTATCACAGGTAACTCGGGAGGAACCACCGCATACAGCACCACAACACAAGCATACGTATATACCGCTTCGGGAATTTCCATTAATGGGAAGATTGTTCCTTTCACGCAATACTCCGGTACTTACGGTAGTTCCGATCTCGGCTGGGAGAAGTCATACAACTGGAATGTGGGGTTGGATTTCGGTATCCTGAACGGTCGCATTGACGGATCGGTAGAATGGTTCAAGACAACCACCAAAGGATTATTATTCAAACGTACATTGCCCATCACCAGCGGTCTGACCGGATGGGGATCGCCTCTGGCTATCTGGCAGAACATCGCCCAGACCAGTAACCAAGGTGTGGAAGCAACGATCACTTCGCACAACATACGGCATAAAGATTTCACCTGGAACACCACTTTATCCGTCACTTGGAACAAGGAACAAATAGACGATCTGCCTGACGGTGATCTGATCGCCGAAAACCTGTTTGTCGGTGAACCGATTAAAGCTATTTACGGATATAAATATACCGGAATTTGGGGAACCGATACTCCACAGGAAACATTGGATGCCTACGGCGTAAAACCCGGATTCATCAAGATAGAAACCTTAGACCAGAAAGGCGATGGAGGTGTGCATAAATACAGTACGGAAGACCGGCAAATTCTAGGACATTCCAATCCGGACTGGATCATCGGATTCAGCAATTCCTTCACCTACAAAAATTTTGATTTATCCGTCTTTGCCATGGCGCGTTACGGACAGACAATCAACAGTGACCTGCTCGGTTATTATACCGCCGAACAGAGCGTAACCAAGAATCAACTGGCAGGCGTAGACTACTGGACAGAGGATAATCAAGGAGCCTATTTCCCCCGTCCCGGAACGGGAGACGAACAAAAAAACGTATATCCTTCATTAAGAGTGCGCGACGGCTCCTTCATTAAGATTAAAAATATCACGCTGGGATATACACTACCCGTCAATATTTCCCGCAAAGTTTTAATGGAGAAATGCCGTATTTATGCCACAGCCTACAATCCGTTCATCTTTGTAAAAGATAAGCAGTTGAAAGATACTGATCCCGAAACCAACGGTTCGGATGCATTTCCTACCTACCGGCAATTTGTTTTTGGCGTTAATTTGACATTCTAACAAAAGATTATAATCATGAAAAGGATATATATAAAATTCATATTTTGCAGTGTGCTGTTCTCGGCCTTATCTCTACATTCCTGCACCTTGGAGGAATACAACCCGGGCGCATTTACCAAAGAGGCTTTGGCTACTTCCATCGATGGATATGAAACCCTGATTAACCAGTGTTATTTTGCCATGGAAAGGTTTTACTACGGTTCTGCAGACTGGATGTCACTGACTGAAGGCGACACCGATCTTTGGACGTATAAAGCCAACGAATCAACAAGTTACACACAGTGGTTCTGGTTTTTCGCAGGAACATCACCCAATACGACTTACACCAATAATTGGTGGAACGGGACGTACGACGGTGTGGGAGCCTGTAACGAAGCTATCGCATTAGGAGACAAACCTCCTTACACCACGGAAGAGGAACGGAATGCCAAGATTGCGGAAGCCCGTTTTCTTAGAGCTGTCTATTATTTCAATGCAGTGGAACAATTCGGAGCAGTGACGATGCTCACAGAACCGATAACAGCAGAAACACTGACTTACTCCCCCACCCGCACCGATCCGATGACTATCTATCAGGAAGTAATCCTGCCCGATTTAAGATTTGCATCCGAATGGTTGCCAACAGGTACGCATGCAACTACTACCACCCCGACAAAGAAAGCCGCTCTCGGTTTTCTGGCTAAAGCCTGCTTGCAGACGTACGAATATGGAAGCACCGAATATTTGCAGGAAGCTCTGGATACAGCCAAGAAATTGATTACCGATTGCGAAACCGGCGGTGGGAAATACAATACGTATATGTATCCATCGTATAGCGAAGTGTTTAAAGAGAGCAATAACTGGGAAAACAAAGAAGCTCTTTGGAAACATCGCTGGTATGCAGGAGCAGACGGTCACGGATCAAGCAACGGAAATTACAAGCTAAATCGCAACGATGAGTATTTCTTATGCAATATCAATAAGTTCGGTGCTCGTGAAGATAATCAGGAAACACGCCTTACCTGGGAAGGCTCAATTACCGGTATCTTTATGCCCACTCAGCATTTGTTGAGTTTGTATGTACAGAAAGACGGAACATTGGACCCCAGATTTCATGAATCGTTCACTACTGAATGGAACGCGAACAAGAATTACACGTGGGATGAAAGTGCCGTACACATGTATGATAAAGAAGAAACCGTCATTGGCAAAGCTCTGAATAAAGGTGACTTAGCCATTAAGTTTATCATGCCACAGGACATCGATTATGCTACAGAAAAGCAAAAAGAACATATTTCTGATTACTTGCTGATTGATTATCACCATGTATATAGTAATGACAATAATAACGTGAACATGAATTATGCTTATACAAACGTCACAGGCAATTACAAGGATGACGGCACAAACGAGAACCAGTTCCGCTACTATTATCCGTCACTGAATAAGCATAACAGCAGTAATTATTATGTAGCCAATGCTTCCAAACAGAGAAACGGTAATCTGAATGCAACGTTTATCATGCGCATGGCAGAAGTTTATTTGATTGCGGCAGAAGCTGATATTTACCTGAATGGTGGTGCGAATGCAGCCGGTTATATCAACAAAGTTCGTGAACGTGCCGGAGCAAATCCGCTTACAGGAAGTGTTACGGTGCGGGATATCTTAGACGAAAGAGGCCGTGAACTTTGCGGAGAATATTGCCGCTTCTACGACTTGAAACGGACAGGAATGTTTAAGAACTCGGAGTATCTGGAGAATACTCATCCGGACTTAGCACAATTCTTTCACCCGAATTATGCATTACGTCCCATTTCAACTACATTTACTGCAACAATCACCAATGGCAGCGAGTATCAAAATCCGGGATATTAAGTAGAATTTTCAATATGTACAGGTGCTATGGAATCAATCTTGGCACCTGTACATTATTATAATAAGCAATGAAATATTTCATATAATGATATTAGGTATTTCTATTATTTATCTCATTCAACCAAGCCATTTTATGTTCTTTTCCGTCCGGACAGAACCATTTATAAATATATTCTTTAGCCAACCATTTACTGAAAGTGCCTACATCTTTATCATGTAAGGGTTTTATTGTGATCTTATCATTCTTAATATCCATACTTTTTTATTTATTCAAACATCCACTTTTGCAGCCTCCCAACCAATCATTGCAGTCTTGCGAATCTCTCCCCAATGGTAATTTCCCAACTCACCGGAAGCACGAATGACCCGATGACACGGAATAAGGAAAGCTACGGGATTCTCACCGACAGCCGTTCCAACAGCCCGGCAAGCTCTCGGATTATTGATTCCTGCGGCTATATCTCCGTAAGTAGTCAAGCCACCGACAGGAATTTTGAGTAGGGTTTCCCATACCTTTAGTTGAAAGTCAGTACCTTTCAGATGCAATTTTATTTCTTTGAGTTTACTCCAGTCCTGCGTGAAGATGAATAAAGCATTTTGCTGCACTTCATCCACAATCGAGGTAAACTTTGCATTAGGAAACTTCTTCCGTAAAGAATTAAAAGCCGCGTCATGATCGTCTGCAAACTCCATACAACAAATACCTTTATCGGTAGACGCAATGAAGATTTCACCGAAAGGACTTTTGGCAAAACTATAATTGATAGAAAGACTTTCACCTCCGTTTTTATATTCGCCCGGCGTCATCCCTTCTATATTTACAAACAAGTCATACAATCTGCCCGTACCGGAAAGCCCTGTTTCCTGTGCCGCATCGAATAAAGACGCATGAGTTTCATTCAAGATTCTCTTGGCATATTCAATACTAGTATATTGCAAGAACTTCTTAGGGCTAACTCCCGCCCACTCCGTAAACATACGTTGGAAATGCGCCGTACTCAACGCCACTTCCCCGGCAATCTCATCCAATCCCGGTTGCCTTTTAAAATTCTCCCTTATATACCCGATTGCCTGCGCAATGCGTGCATAGTCAAGCGTTTTTTGCTCATTCATAACAGAGGTTTGCCATTTAATTCCAAATCCAGCAACCGCTTTTTAGCAGGAAGTCCGCCACCATACCCAACAAGCGTGCGGTTACTGCCGATGACACGATGGCACGGAGCAAAAATAGAAATAGCGTTCGCCCCGTTAGCGGCAGCAACAGCACGGACAGCTTTCGGCAAATCGAGTTGTTTTGCCAGCTCACCGTATGATACAGTCGAACCGTATGGAATCTCCAACAACTTATACCATACACTCTTCTGAAACTCCGTACCAACAAAAAGCAAAGGCACCTCAAACACAGTCCGCTCGCCATTGAAATATTCATCTAACTGGCTCATCGCCTCCTGTATCACATCTGATGTACTTTCCTCATAACCAGCTTTCAGCACTTTCCGCAATCTCCTGTCTACGATATCCCTATGACTTTCAGCCGCCCAGTCACAAAGACAAAGCTTATCCTCAAACGAGCCAAGCATCAAATCACCACAAGGAGAATGATAACGCTGTATCTTAATCACATTCGTTTTATCTTCCATACTTCCAAAGATACGTTTATTATATTTACAGTTGAAATAACAGCTAATAATATTTTCGTTTTTACACTCGCACTCTTATTTCCAATGCCGCAAAATTACTACACGTATCACTGATAAACGACCCGAAAATTGCTATTTTTACATAGAAAAGACAATCTCCCCTCCCACTCCTCCATACAATCAATCGTTCTCAATATACTTTATCACCCGGCAAGGACTGCCGACCGCCACACAATTCTTAGGAATAGACCGAGTGACAACACTACCAGCGCCAATCACACTATTTTCACCAATCGTAACTCCTGCCAGCAGGATTGCACCACCGCCAATCCATACATTGTCTTCAATTCTCACAGGAAGAGCAAAAGTGTTACAAATCGCTTTTCCTTCTTCCCAATTCTGCGCAGTTCTTTCGTGTACTTTAGTCGAATGTGTCGCTGTATATATCTGAACATTAGAGGCAATCAGCACATTATTTCCTATTTCTATCCGATTGTTATCGACAAAGGTGCAATTCATATTGATAATGACTTTATCGCCTATAAATATATTTTTTCCATATTCACAACGGAAGTCAATATCCACATGAACATGCTGTCCCAAATGCCCGAACATCTCCCGCAAAATTTCCTCTTTCCTGGCTACATCGGCAAAGTCCGTAGCATTTAACTCTCTAAGCAAACGTTTAGTCTTCAGTGTCATCTCCGCCAATTCTTTGTCTTTTCCGTCGAAAGGCTCACCGGCCATACATTTCTGATACTCTGTTTTCATCTTACTAAATTTTTGAAGTTAGCAATCATCCTTTTAACTTTTATTCTCAAAGAAAACCAGTAAATATGATGTCCATACCCAATGCGGTATTCTACATCCATTTGATACCATAAACTTATAACTAACCCAAATACGCATAAAACCGCACCTCACAAGTTGAAATCATCATAAAATACTGGTTTTTCTGCTTGAATATAGGTATATTTGCGCAAATATACAACTCTATCCATGCGGAATTATGCTGAAAGAAGAAAGACACCAATACATTATCGACCGGATCAATAAAGACAACCGGATATACGTCACCGACCTAAGTGAGGAACTGGGAGTTTCGGACGACACCTTAAGAAGAGATCTCGTAGAATTAGAAAACCTGGGATTATTGACGAAAGTACACGGAGGAGCTATCGCTAAATCAGGTATATCCATCAAGTTTGCCGAAAGACTCAATACAGCTACGCTGATAAAACAGGAAATGGCTGCCAAGCTGGTTCCGTTATTTAAAGAGGGCGACGTGATATTAATAGATGGAGGAACCTCCAATCTTGAGGTAGCCCGGCAGATTCCCAAAGACAAAAACTTTACGATATACACCAATTGCCTGCCGATCGCAAACGAACTGTCCAATTACCCTAAAGTAGATTTAATTCTTTTAGGCGGGAAAGTCTTTCCATCTTCACAAGTCACCGTCGGCATATCTGTCTTCCAGATGATACAATCCATCTTTCCGGATTGGGTGATTATAGGGGTAAGCGATATTCATCCACAAAAAGGACTGACCACTTCAGACCGTGAAGAAGCAATCATCAAACGCAGTATGCTAAAACAAGGAGCCAAACGAGTGGTCCTAGCCACTGCCGCCAAACTGGACACGGCAAGAAACTATCACGTCGCCTCTTTAGCTGAAATTGATTATATTGTTACAGAAAATAGCAAGGTGGATTATATCAAACAGCATTGGCCTTCATACTCGTACAAAGTGATATAAAGCAGAAAGTGGGAAAACCTATCCCTCAATTCAATCTCCAATTATTTTTTATACATGATTTACTCTCACACCCTCACACTTTCCCTGCATTCCCCTATTCATCGTCCTTTCAGTGATGAGGGTAAGAGTGAGGGTAGGTGAGGGTAACTTTTTACCCTCACCCTGTCTCGTCCTGATTGGGTTGACAAAGCCCCCTTTCACACCACCTTTATCAATTACTCTACTTTCATCAAATGATAAAGCGTCCCTTTACGAGACTTACGACAAGGAATATTCAGTTTTTGAAGTGCACGCCCAAACTGTCCTACCTTATTAATAGCCAGTTTATCCCGTGTTTTCGTCTGTAAATAACTCAAAATCTGCATAGCAGTCAGCCATTCGCCTTCCATGTCCTCTTCTACGGGATTAAGATAGCAATGAAACAACTGTTCCAGCGGACTCGCCTGTTCAAACTCACGGTTAGTCTGTTTTAATATGTTTTCGTCCTCATCATTCAGCCAATAACGTTCACCTTTATAAATAGCCTCCATCGCTTGAGCATAAAGCTGCTTGTAATTAATCGTAACATTCGTATTGATAGGAGCCGTCACCTCAATGCAAATAAAACGGCGGCTACCGCTAGGATCGGTAAGCAAATCTTTCTGATTGCTGGTACCGATAAAAGAAGCATAACGCCTCATTTCCCGAATCGTATTACCGTATGGTTTGCGCAGATTCGCCACAGGCTTCTGCAACAAATGCTTCAAGAACCCCTGCTGACTGACATTAATCTGATCGAACTCATCAATATTGATCAGAAAAAAACGTCCCAAATAGCGTTCCGCCTCCTGTTTACTTTTAAAATCAATACTGTCCGTATAGCCGAAACGCAACTCCGGCGGCAGAATAATGCGACAGAATGTAGACTTACGATACCCCTGCGAACCAACCAGCAAAGGCGAAGTATTATTACCATGCTGCCGATCGACTCCCCTCCAATGCGCCACCATACTAAGAAACCAGCGGTAAAATAATTCCTGCCAATGCGGATTATCACAAGGCACCAGACCAGCCAATGCACGGATACGATCCTTCCCGTCCCAGCGACCTGTCTCATAAAGATATTCCTCCACAGGATTATACAAAGGAACACATTCCGAATTCAGAAAACGATCCACATCACGGTCCCACGCACTGATGCCTTCCTTCAAAGCATTGATCGCAATACTGTTGCGCACCCGTTTATCCACCGGCTTAAAGCAAAAGTGAACAGAATCGCGTTGCCGATATTCCAAATCGTCCTGCACCGTATTGTAACGGAATTCATACCGACGTTTCATAAACTCTTCCAACAGAAAAGCCGTCTCCTGCTCTTTATTGATACTGCTTTTCTTGCCGAATCCCTTACACTCCTGATAAAGATTATGCAGTATCGAACGGATCACCTGCTCTTCTTCCTCGCGATAATAATGAATCATCGTCTGTCGTATCGCTTCCTCTTCGGGAAGCCCCGCTTTGAAACAATGCTCGGCAAGGCGAACCAATAAAGGCTGCAAGTCGTCCCCACGTTTCCAATCCTCCATTTCCTGAAGTGCCCTGTTCAAGGCCGCTTCATAAATCTTCGTGAATGTTTGCGCCGACTCATATCCCGGCTGCAACCGTAATAACGGATTTTTCTCTCCCAGTTTCCGCTGACGGAAAGTCTCTTCTCCCGGCATCATAAGCGGTTGTTCCAAGCAGAACGGCACCGCATCCGGATTATAATAAGGAGATTCGTCCAGCGTCATACGGCATCTCTGTGCCAAAACCGGTTCTTTCAAGTCAATATCGAAAGGCAACATCGGCTGATAACATTTCACAGCCAGCCAATAAGCATGAACATGAAATAATTCCGCCTCCGCTTCCTTGGTCGGCAATCCTCCGTCATCCGGCAAAGCGAAGCGCACCCATATCTTCACACTACGCCCGCTCGAACCACCAAAAGTAGCAAAAGTCTGTGGCAAAAGCGCCGCTTGTCGCTTCACAAATTCCACTTCCGAGCCGCTCGCCAGCCTACTCACTTCCAACTGTACCAATCCGTTATACCGCTTCATCTTCCGTTCGCCCTCTTTGGTACGGGTATATTCCACAGCAGAATAGATGTATGGCAATTTATCAATATGTTCGTATCGGGCATACGTACCTTCCAGCAATGGTATGATTCCCCGCAAAGCCGTGATATGCCCCGCCTTTGTTTCCGTTTTCATTTTGTCGAATAATGTGCCTGCCTCACAAACGCTAAGAGTCTCTTTTCCGCTCCCGTTGTCTTGTCTGATTAAAGTAATTTTCATCCTATTTTTGTCTATTTTTTCTACAATTACATCTACCTATTTAATTCCTGTAAAGATACGCTTTTATCTTCCGGTAAACAAGCATTTTATCCGATAAATACCTGCATATTATTTGCATTTGCCTTATTATTTATGTATCTTTGCTTAGTAGTTGTCAAGGGCTCACCCGTGTGAACAAACAGGCTATCAATTGTAAATAAAAACGTCTACAGACGTAAACAGCCTTGTTCACATGGGTGAGCCCTTGCAAAGCATTAGAGCTTAACAAAAGAAACATTAAGCATTAATGTATTACTATCTAAGAGAATACATAACAAGAACAGTTCATTTAAAACAAATATAGAGCTATGGCAATATTATTCGATTGGTATGAAGACCCGAAGCCTTCAAACAAACAGCAGGGAGAAAACGGAAACACCCTGCATCCGCGCATCAAATACAACGGTTCCACAGGGACCGACGTACTGCGCCGACGTATTCAAGAACGTTGTTCACTGACAGAAACAGATGTCACAGCCGTACTTGATGCGCTTTCGCACATCATGGGACAGGAATTGGCGGAAGGACGCCAAGTTCATCTGGACGGCATCGGTTATTTCCATCCCTGCCTGACGACCACGGAACCTGTAACGGTAGACACAAAACGGAAAGTGACCAAAGTGAAGCTAAAGGCCATTCAGTTTCGTGCCGACCAGACATTGAAAAACGAGTTCGGTGTGCTTAAAGTGAAAAGCCTCAAAGGAGGACTGGATTTCACCCAACTGACAAACGAAGAAATTGACCTGCAACTGACTCAGTACTTCCGTACTCATCCATTTATGCGAAGACATGACTTCCAATATCTTTGCGGAATGGCAAGAAGTACAGCCATGCGACATATCCGACGTCTGCGCGACGAGGGTAAATTGAAAAATATGGGTGGAGCCATGCAGCCGATTTATGTGCCGGGAAGTGGATATTATGGTAAGAATAAAGAAGTTAGTGTGAAAACGGAATAAGATTGGTCAACTCAAATCAGGACGAGACAGAGTGAGAGTTAAAAGTTACCCTCACCTACTCTCACCTTTACCCTCACACCTGTAACCCCGATGAATAAATGGATTGAACATAAAGGGTGAGGGTGTGAGGGTAAAACGTCACCAACATTTATTTGAGAGCATTCTTAATGCGAGCAACTATTATACAAGAGCACCTCCATACCGTTCCATATTTTACCGGGGAATCTTAACCATTTCAACCGGCTGCTCCTGTATCTTATCCAACGGTTGTGATTGATATTTTACCTTTGAGAAATCAATAGCTTTTAAGTCAATGCAACGTATCGAATTGTTATAAGCTGTTTTATAATAAACCTTCCGGTTCGTGAGGTCGATAGCTGAGGTCCATTGCGTAGCACTGGGAATATCCGGAATATCACCCTGTGAATGTTCTATACCAATAGGAATATCAAAATTATTAAGCAAGTGGAAACATTGCTGCACGGTATCAAAGCCTGTGGCACGTTGCGGAGCTGTCCCCCGGTAAAAGGCCGCACGCACAAACCGCGAAGGAGGCGTGGCATCACCCGGAATGCCGAGAAAACCGGAGTTGCCACCAGTCGGCTGCAACGTAATACCGCTCATTTTTTGCACGGAAGCATCACCCGGATGAAGATTGACGTAATTGTTCAAATTTGTAAGTTGCCATTCAAAACCGGGGGCATTCGTCAATACTCCTACTTCATTCTCATAAAAATGCGGCACACCACCTACAATTTCCAATACAACCTGACGTCCCGACGGTTCACCGATACGCCAATGTACTACCGCTGTCTTTTCCAATCCTACAACACGTACAGAAGAAAGGGCTGCCTTCACCTCGTCGATAGTGGAAAACTGCGACAACAGCCACTCCGTCACTTGAAGGTCTGCCAGTGTCCGCTGGTTCTGTGCAGCATCATACGTTTTATATCCCCCATAATGGGGAAAGAAAAATAGTCCGGCCGAAAGTCCGGCCTCATTGATTCCTTCGGCAATAAATTCTTTTTGTACAACAGCCAGACCAACCACTCCATATTTTGCCGTAAACGTTAGTCCATTGACACCTGTAGGAGTGAATGACGTGAGCTGTTGACCACGTGGAATAATCACATACTCGCTTTGCAACACACCGCGCGCCCATTCAATCGTACGGGCTTGCACATAACTGCCGTCACGGGATGTCAGCGAGATTCCCGTACAAGCTACAGCCTGAAAAGTGCTGCCACATACGGCAGCAATCCCTAGCAATAAGTTCTTTGTCATCTTCATCATTATTTATATATTTATTCGCTAAAAACTCAATACTGTATAAAGACAACAAAATATGGGTTATTTTAGTTTGCAGACACCTCTCTCAAGAAAACTATTGTTTTTTGTTCGTCCCGTACTTTGCGGAACAATATACGTAGTTTGCTTCAATATGCAATCTCTTTTTTTTGGTTAAGCACCGGGAACATACGGATGAGTGAACCAGAAGCACGACCCTTCCCCCTCACGGGATTCGACTCCAATCTTTCCGCCCATCCTATTGACCAGGCTTTGACAGATGGATAATCCCAATCCGGCACCTTGTACAAATGAGTCTAATTTTACAAAACGATTAAATATTTCATGTTTTTGTTCATCGGGAATCCCTTTGCCCGTATCCGTTACACAAAAACGCACCTGACTCTCATCTTCCAATGAATAGGAAAGTGTGATTGAGCCTTTAGTCGTAAACTTCAAGGCATTAGTCAGAAAATTAGAGAGTACTTGCATGATTCGGTTTTTATCAGCATCAATCACAATCTGCGGTGAATTTTCATCAAACCGCAGTTCGACCGCAGTGTCACGTTTTTTGTGTGAGAAGGTAGCAATCACTTCCCGGCAAAGTTGTGGTACATCCACCCGTCCCATAACAAGATCTATCATACCGGCTTCGATTTTGGAGATGTCCAGAATGTCGGAAATAAGGTTGAGCAACAGCTCATTGTTCTCCTGCACTAAAGACATATATACATGACGCAGCTCCGCCTCATCGGTTTCGGCAAGCAGACTGGAAAAACCGACGATGGCATTCAAAGGAGTACGTATCTCGTGGCTCATATTGGCAAGGAATGCTGATTTGAGCCTATCCGATTCTTCCGCTTTTTCTTTGGCCTGAATCAGTTCCAGTTCCACCTGTTTGCGGGTGGTGATATCGGTAGCCAGTTCCATGATTGCCCAACGTCCGTCGAGCCATTTTATTGCCATGCTCTGGATGGTATACCAACGTTCGGTGACCGGATTGTAGTCTTCCCAAAAATGAACGCCTGTAAACTTACGGTTGGCATCGAGCAACTTCGGCTTCGGGCAGTGTTTACACCCATTTTCCAGACCTGCATTCAACATTCTCCAACATTCCGCATTTTCCGGAACTTCTCCTGCTTCTTCCCTGAAAGGCTTATTGGCAAAAATCACTTTCAACGTATCGTAATCACTCACAAAAATATTGGCATTGATATTATCCAATACCTTTTGCATGGTTCGCTGTGACTGTTGCAACGATGTTTCAACTTGCCAGCGTTTGGTAGCAGTAGATACGATTTGCGATATCTGGCTCATCAGTTCCACATCTTTTTCATCCCATTGTTTGTTCCAACAAAAGTTGAACGAAAGAAAGCCGAAATGTACTCCCAATTGTGACAGGGGAAAAACTGCGATGGCTTTTACGCCTTGCACTTCGAGCATTTGAGTAATAAAGGGATCGAGCGAATAAATATCGGACGTGCAAATGATATGGTTTTCTTCCAGCATGTCGAACCAGGGTTTTCCCGCTTCAATGGTCATACTCCGCAGGTAATCGATAGCGGGTTCTATACCGTCGTTGCACCATTCGTTGGTGCAGCCATACGTAACTCCGTCGAGGTGGTTTTCCCATGTCGCCAAACGGTTGACACCAGTATAACGGCCAATTTCGGCCAGTGCCATATTCATAGCAGTAGGTATATCCGGTTCCAATTGCAGAATTTGCAGTACCTTGATAAATAATGCCTGCCGCCGGTTGGTTGCTTCGAGATTTTCCTGAATAGCGATCAAGTCTTTAGATTTCTCTTCAACCATCTGTTCGAGGCTGGTACGGTACTGTTCCAGTTCCATACCGCCCTCTTGAGGTTCAGAATCAGTGGATTTCATGTTTAACAGATAACAGTAAATAGAATTTTAGTTTAGTTTCGAATCCGGACGAGATGCGTCCCACATTCTGCAAATATATACATTTATTTTAGAAACCAAACTTTTTCCCATCAAAACGACTTCTTATAAATGCCTAATAATCGCAGAATTACGAAAGCAGATATTACATAATCGACCTCGTCAGTTCCAAACTTCCCCAATATTATACCGGATGGAATCTTTTCAACAATATATGACTTACACTGAAAAAGTCCTTATTACACTTTTCTATCTATTAAAACTAAATCCTATTCGTCTGATTATATCAGTTTCAACCCTACGATTGAAATAATCAGAGTCGTCATAAAAAACAAACGACCCAAAGTTGCCGGTTCATGAAAGAACAGGATACCGTTCAATACGGTTCCCACCGCTCCTATCCCCGTCCAAACAGGATATGCAGTGCCGATAGGCAATGTTTGCGCAGCCTTTGCCAGCAGGAACATGCTTAAGGTTACAGAGATTACAAATCCCGCTCCCCACAAATAAAAATCGGTGCCTGTCGCTCCTTTAATCTTGCCTAGGCAAAAGGTAAAACCAACCTCAAACAGTCCGGCAATAATCAATATAATCCAATTCATATCCTTCTATTTTAATGTTATGTAGGTTTGCGGCGTTACCGCCGCATTCCCCATTAAGAACTGTACGTGCGAGTTTCCCCGCATACAGCTCCGATAATTCAAAATTTAATTCTCATAAAATTAAATCGGCTCATCCGCGCCTTTACAGGCAACTGTTTCCGATAAAGTTCCCTTTCGGGACGTACGTGAGCGGTTGCGTTTCTGCATCCGCTTCAAGAAGTAGGCATCCCAAGTCGGGTCGTATGGATTGGCTTCACATTTCACCTTTACATGTCGTCTAATCGGTATGTCAGCCAGCTTCATAAGTGTAAAGATAGCACCTTTTTCACAATCTTTGTACTTGAAGCCGAAAATCCAGTCCCGATTGCCGACCTTGATAAAGTATTTGTTCTTTATCCATTCTCTCGACTTGTTCGTATGCCTTCGATAGGACCACCGCTTTAACTGGTTGGTTAATATATGGTCTATCTTGCTAAACGTAGTTTTCGATACCACACTACTGTAGTAGTTTCCCCATCCCCTCAATACAGGGTTGAGGTCTTCTATCAGCTTCTGCTGTGCTACAGCCTTGTTCTTTTTGAACACGACTTCGTGCAGTTTCTCTGTGAACCGTTTCTGACTCTTAGGGGATGGTTTGATTAACAATGTGCCGTTGTACTTCCGAACATTGAACCCTAAAAAGTCAAAACCCTCGCTGATGTGTGTTATCAGTGTCTTTTCTTCGGATAGCGTGAGACCACGTTTCCCAAGAAACTCAATCAACATACATTTTGTCTCTTCCAGTATTTCTCGTTTGTCTGCCGTGATGATGAAATCATCAGCATAACGCACGCAATTCACTTTCGGATGATAAAGTTTTCCATCGATGTAGCTCACCTTATACTTCTCTTTCAACATTCTTTCCATGCCGTCGAGTGTCATGTTGGCAAGTGTCGGTGAGATGATGCCACCCTGCGGAGTACCCTCCACGGTGGGTTGTAGCAACTTATTGAATACGACACCACTTTTCAGCCATTTCTCTAAGATGTGCTTGTCGATTCGTACGTTATCGAGAAGCCATTGGTGACTGATGTGGTCGAAGCATCCTTTAATGTCTCCCTCCAATATCCATTGGGGAGAGCAATCTTTGCTTAACCATCTGTGCAGGGCATCCATAGCATCTGCCGCACTTCTGAACTTTCTAAATCCATAAGAGTTGGCATCAGCGGTTGTCTCCGCAATGGGTTCTAGAGCCATCAGATAAAGAGCTTGCATGGCTCTGTCCTTCATGGTCGGAATCCCGAGCGGTCTCATCTTTCCGTTCTTCTTTGGTATGTTAACCCTTTTCAGTGGAAGGGCTTTGTACCCTCTCCGTTTCAAAGAACTCACTGCGTTTATTTTCTTGGCATCGGTGTCCCATAGTACATGGTCCGCTCCTGCCGTACGTTTTCCTTTATTGGACGTCACTTTCCTTACCGCCAATCCCTTGGCTTCAAAGGAGGTGACAAGAAGATGTTGCAAGGCTGTCACCTTGTTGTATCTTCCTTCTTTCTGAGCCTTTGCTATTCGGACTTGTAGCTTCCTTACCCTACGCTCGCATCGTGCGAAATCTATTCCTTTCCACACTGTTTTGCGTTCGGCTGAAGATGCACACTTGGCTTGCGCCTCGCTCCTTTGCTGTTTCTCCATACTTGAAGTTCTACAATTCGTTTCACAAAGAATTACCCTGTGGAAGTCTGCCCGCTTTCGCGTAGGGTGACGTTGAAACCCTTATCCACAACATTACATCATGATATTCGCTTTCTCCACAATCCTTTACCCGCATCCCGTTCGGCCGCTCTTACGATTGGCTTACCCATTTGCTATTGGCTGATGGGAGAAATACGGGCTTACCAAGTTTCGCACAAGTAACTGACGACCGACTTAGAGTCCGCCCATCCACCGGCAGTGCAACATCCGTGTAGTACGACATAACAACGTACTATCCTGACTGCTTGCCTTTTGGCATGGCTCCTAAACATCCGTAAGCCAATTCTTTGTAACGATGGTGCAGCGATTCACCTGCGTTACTCCTATCGGTCAGCCTTGCCATTCTTCGCCTATGATGTTTAGGTTGGAACGTCGTTCTCAAGAGGGCTCCGCACCCGACCGTTACCAGTCACGCACGCCTCTTTAGGCTACTATTGACGGAACAATAGGTTCAGACATGATGCTGAACAATTACTTGTGAGACCTCTTGTCGCACATTAGATTGCAAAATTAACAAGATGCCCGGAGCTTTCACTTTACATTTGATAAGAAACGCCGGTGTAAGAGTATCATCAATTCTTCTTTTCCTAATATAACTTTTTGTATTTTTGCAGAATAATGATTCAATGCGATATGGATATACACGAGATTATAAACAGGATATATCGGATGCCGGAGGCTTCAGCGGATAAGGTGGTCAAACATCTGTCAAAAGTCACATATCCCAAAGGTTATCATATATTGGAGGCTGGCAAGACTGAAACGAATATCTTTTTCATCGAGAAAGGGATTGCCAGAGCTTATATTCCCGTAGACGGAAAAGAGGTAACGTTCTGGATTGGGAAAGAAGGGTCAACCATTGTCTCATTGAAAAGCTATGTAAATAATCAACAGGGGTATGAGTCAATGGAACTGATGGAAAACTCGGTGTTGTATCTATTAAAGCGCAAAGACTTACACGAATTATTCAAGGAAGATATCCATATTGCCAACTGGGGGCGCAAGTTTGCCGAATCAGAGTTCCTGCAAACAGAGGAAAGACTTATTTCTCTCTTATTCACCACCGCGTCCGAACGGTATATGAAGCTGATACAAAATAATCCGGAGCTATTACAGAGAACACCATTGGAATGTCTTGCTTCTTATCTGGGAATAACTCCGGTAAGTTTAAGCCGGATAAGGGCGAAATTGAAACGGGTACTTTGAGATAGAAACATATTTTTCAAAAGCGAACAGAAAGTGATATATTTGTGTTTTGAATGAATCAAAAGAGAGAAGTCATGAATATCGAAGATTATAGAGAATATTGCCTGTCAGTCAAAGGAGCAACAGAATGTATGCCGTTTGATGAACATACTTTGGTTTTCAAGGTTATGGATAAAATGTTCACTTTTGCTACATTACGTCCTAAAAACGGAAGATTCTGGGCGGATATGAAATGTAATCCTGATAAATCAGAAGAGCTCATAGAACAATACGAAGACATTTTTTGGGGACCTTTTTCGGATAAGAAACATTGGATAACCGTTTACTTGGAAGGAGATGTTCCCGATAAACTCATAAAGGAGTTGATTAGCCACTCGGTAGAAGAAGTTATAAAGAAGTTACCCAAGAAAAAACAAGAGGAATACAAGAACATGATTTAGGATTCGAAAAATAGACATATCCGGCACTACTATTATTGCTAAAAGTAGAGCCGGATAAAATCACTATACACCCCAAAACGCACACACGGATAAAATCATCGTATATTTAAAAACGTATGTCCCAGGAACACTTGCATTCTTCATTCCGGCAATCATGAATCTGGAGAAAAAATAAATGACTAATTTTATTAACTAATGCTTTTTTAGAAGCATTTTTTTAGGTTATTTTGCGGAACAAATATCACGAACTCGTCAAATTATGGATTGGATTGGCCTTGATTTAACATTCCCTATCACCGACCCTACATGGATATTTCTCCTTGTACTCCTAATTATATTGTTTGCTCCGATATTATTGAATAAACTGCGCATCCCTCATATTATCGGTATGATCCTGGCAGGACTGGCTATTGGCGAACATGGATTTAATATCCTGGCACGAGACAGCAGCTTTCAGTTATTCGGGAAAGTCGGACTCTATTACATCATGTTCCTGGCTGGTCTGGAAATGAATATGGGAGATTTCAAAGAGACGCGAAACAAAGCATTAGTGCTCGGTTTACTGGCTTTTATCGTTCCCATCGGGATTGGATTCGTGGCCAATGTATCTTATCTGAAATATGGTGTAATCACCTCTATATTATTAGCCAGCATGTATGCCTCCCATACGCTCGTGGCCTACCCCATCGTCACCCGCTTCGGCATATCACGCCATCGTAGCGTAAGTATTGCCGTAGGAGGAACGGCCGTAACAGATACACTCACGCTGCTGGTACTGGCTGTTATAGGCGGACTGTTCAAAGGAGAAACCGGAGGATTGTTTTGGATTTGGCTGGTGGTAAAAGTAATCTTTCTAGGGGCACTGATCATTTATTTCTTTCCGCGCATCGGTCGTTGGTTCTTTCACCGGTACAATGACAACGTGATGCAATTTATTTTCGTACTTGCGATGGTCTTTCTAGGAGCAGGGTTGATGGAGCTTGTTGGTATGGAAGGTATCTTGGGAGCTTTCCTCGCAGGATTGGTACTTAACCGGCTCATCCCCCACGTCTCTCCATTGATGGATCATTTAGAGTTCGTTGGTAATGCACTTTTTATTCCTTATTTCCTTATCGGAGTGGGAATGTTAATCAACTTACGTGTTATTTTCGGAGAGGGGGATGCCTTAAAAGTTGCCGCCGTGATGATAACCATGGCGCTGACAGGCAAATGGATTGCTTGCTGGCTCACTCAAAAGATATATAAGATGTCTGTTCTTGAACGAAATCTGATGTATGGTTTGAGTAATGCACAGGCGGCAGCCACATTGGCGGCTGTGTTAGTTGGATACAACATTATTCTGCCCACCGGCGAACGGTTATTGAATGATGATGTACTAAACGGAACAGTCTTGCTTATCCTGGTTACTTGCGTAGTGAGTTCACTGATTACCGAACGGGCAGCCAGAAAAATGGCGATGGATGATTCACAACCTGAAAATGAATCGTCGAAAGAAACAGAGAAGATTTTAATATCTATAGCCAACCCGGACACTATCGAGGACATGGTGAATCTTTCTCTAGTCATACGTGACCCCAAATTGAAAGATAATCTCCTGGCATTAAATGTCATCAACGACGATAATAACTCTGATAATCTACGAATTCGAAGCAAACATTATCTGGAAAAAGCCGAAATGATAGCAACGGAAGCAAATGTACCACTCAAAAAGGTCACCCGGTATGATTTGAATATAGCTTCCGGTATTATCCATTCAGTCAAGGAGAATGAGATTACGAGTATTATCACCGGCCTGCACCGCAAGAAAAACATCACAGATTCATACTTTGGAATACTTGCCGAACACTTATTGAACGGATTAAACTGTGAAATAATTATCTCTAAATTTCTGATACCGGTCCATACAATCAAACGGATTGTCGTTGCCGTCCCTCCTAAAGCCGAATATGAATCCGGTTTTCCTCATTGGATGGAGCACTTTTGTCGCATGGGGAGCACTCTTGGATGCCGCGTACACTTCTTTGCCAATGAAAAGACTACCATCCGCCTACAAGCGTGGATAAAGAAAAGGCATAAACAGACGCTTACCGATTTCTCTCTCTTAGAAGACTGGAATGACCTGCTGGTATTGACAGGACAGGTAAGTTACGATCATTTATTGGTTATTATCAGTGCACGACCAGGAACTCTTTCGTATGACAGTTCTTTTGAGAAGTTACCGAGACAGCTCGTGAAATATTTCTCCAACAATAGCTTTATCGTGCTGTATCCCAATCAGTCGGGAGAGCCATTGGATACGTCTTTCTTCTCTAAGCTATATACTGATACCGAAACCCGACATTACGAAAAGGTCGGTAAATGGTTTTACAGGTGGTTTAAGAAAGAGGGATAAAATTAGAATTGAAAAGTTCCGTTTAATTTATAAATATCGACACATTTATCTATATTTGTACCATTAGCAATTTTGCTATAAACACCTAAAGGAAAAGAATGGTATGTCAAACGTCGATTTTTCCAAAATAACAGAAGGAATCTATCATGTGATAGAAACTGAAGAGAAAATACTAACCGGGCTACAAAATGATACGATCACGTTGAAACGTAATAAACAAAATCGTACCATCAAACAGATTCTCGGACATTTGATTGATTCGGCATCAAACAATCACCAACGCATGGTCAGATTGCAATACAGTAAAGATTTGCTTTTCTTTCCCGATTACCGTCAGGATAATGATCTGTGGATAGCATTACAAGATTACCAAAATGAAGATTGGAATAACCTGATTCAACTATGGAAGTTTTTTAACCTGCATATCATTCAGGTTATAAAATCTGTAGACCAGACAAAACTGGATAGCTACTGGTGTGATTTTGAAGGAACAAAGGTTACGCTACAAGACATGATAGAAGGTTATCTAAGTCATTTACACCTGCATATTCATGAAATCCATGAATTAATGAATGCCTAAAAAGGATAGCGGTTGCAGTTCTTTTATGTTCTATAAATATTAAGATGTACCCACATGGCAACTTACACTCATTTCGCAAAACAACCCGATGTACTGAAACATCTGATACTCTGTGAAGTTCTTAGAAATGAAGCCCCACAAGTATATGTAGAAACCAATTCCGCATGTGCCATCTACTCCATGACACAAACCCCGGAGCAGCAATATGGTATCTATCATTTCCTGGAGAAAGCAGATGATGACAAATCTCTAAAAGATTCCATTTATTACCAACTGGAAAGTACAGAAATGGCAAAAGGAAATTATCTGGGTTCTCCTGCCCTGGCAATGAATGTATTAGGAAAGCAAGCAAAAAGGTTCGTATTCTTCGATTTAGAAAAGAGTGCGCTGGAGAATGTAGACATTTATGCCAAACAAATCGAATTAAGTACATCCGTAGAAATACATCATACCGACTCCCTGAAAGGCACAATAGAACTGTTGCCTTCACTTCCCGCATCCTCTTTCATCCATATCGATCCTTACGAAATAGACAAGAAAGGAGATTCAGGAGTAACCTATCTCGATATCCTGATACAGGCTACTCAATTAGGAATGAAGTGTTTATTATGGTATGGATTCATGACCGAAGATGATAAAGAATCTTTGGACAACTATATTGTATCCAGTCTAGAAAAGGCAGGTATCAAGGATTACATAGGTGTAGAGCTTACCATGAATTCAATAAAAAAAGATAGTATATTGTGTAATCCCGGCATTCTGGGAAGCGGTATTCTGGCTACAAATGTATCACAAACTTCCAAAGATATCATTCTTGATTACAGTAACAAACTGGTTGATATATACAAAGATGCTAAATACAAAGATTATGATGGAAGTTTATATATTCAGCATCTTTGATATCCACTTATTAATTTAATTACCTAGAACATTACTCTACAAACAGAGCGTCAGAAAGCCGGAGCTTTTAAAATCAGTTTCCGGCCTTTTGGCTATAAATTAACTTATTTCTTTGGCTGATTGTCCACAAGCCATCTATTAGCCGTACATTTTTCGTATCGTCATCTTCCACGTTCCATGCATAACTTCCTGAAGGCAGGCCACGTCTGTCCAATATTTCATTGGGCTGATTATTGGAAAAGAAAAGTTCCAGTTGCGTAGAGTCAGGACTAAACACAATAAAGGCAGAAGCATTGCTATCGTCCACCGATTCCGTGCGGATTCCTTTATCAAACAAGCGGATACAGTCTTTTTGCACTTCACACCATACATATCCGGCAGAACCGATACAGCCATGTTCATCCCGATCACCTCCCACAATCGGAGATTGCGGATACTGAACTAATTTAGAAGCCGGCATTCCCGGTGTATATTTTCCGGTATAGAACACTTCCAGCGTATCATTCAGAAGCAAACCGTTGACTTCATCTTTATTTGCATCCATCGTACTGAACGAAAGGGTATCATTCTTATCAGTAACAATCGTTACCATATTCATGGTTGCATCACTAACGATTCCTTTTGAACTTGCCACTTTTGACGAGCAACCTGCCATGAGGCAGAGCGTACCTACTGCTAATAATATTGTTTTCATTTTCTTTAATTGGGGCTTTGTTTTTAAATTAATGCAAAGATAAAGGTTATACTGCCAATATTTCGCTTTTACAAAATAAATTAATTTCCGGGCAGATTGTTCACCAGCTACACACA
Organism: Bacteroides sp. 3_1_13; assembly: GCF_001185845.1. Classification (NCBI taxonomy): domain Bacteria; kingdom Pseudomonadati; phylum Bacteroidota; class Bacteroidia; order Bacteroidales; family Bacteroidaceae; genus Bacteroides; species Bacteroides sp. 3_1_13. The sequence goes on along the minus strand of NZ_KQ236958.1, from coordinate 74,765 downwards.
AAATGCCTATATTGGACAACGATCTATTAGAAAATCAGCCTACCTTTGTGATATGGATAATCAAAAGTAAATACAGAATACCATGAAAGAAACTTTGCAGATTCCCACTCCCGAAACACTGGAAGCCTTGATAGGTAAGGAACTTTATGATATATGGACTTCACTTTGCCAGCTTATCGAGCAAAAGTACAATATGGAACAACTATGGAACCATGGAGGAAAAAAATGGATATACGAATATAAATATCGCAAAGGCGGAAAAACGCTGTGTGCCCTATACGCCAAAGAACAAACGATTGGCTTCTTGGTCATTTTAGGTAAAGATGAGCGTGCCAAATTTGAATCTCTGCGAGAAGTATTCTCCAATGAGACTCAAAAGATATACGATGAGACGACTACTTTCCACGATGGGAAGTGGCTTATGTTCGAATTGAAAGACACTTGCTTATTTAATGATATGGAGCGACTGCTATCCATCAAACGAAAACCCAACCGATGATTGAATCAGATATAAATAAAAGGTATTGTCAAAGTTGCGGGATGCCTCTCCGCTTTGATATAGAGAAATATCTGGGTACTAACTCCGACGGTTCCCGAAGTGATGAATATTGCTACTACTGCCTGAAAGACGGAAAATATATCGTCGACATTCCGATGTCGGAAATGATTAATATCTGGATAAAATACACCGATAAGTACAATGAATATGCAGATACCGCTTATTCGCCGAAGGAACTTAGACGAATACTCAACGAACGGCTCCCCAAACTGAACCGATGGAAACAGAAGTTGGAAACCAGTAATATCCATCACCAAAAGATTCAGGATATAGTCGTTTACATCAACAATCATTTATTCGATAGTTTAGATGCAGATATACTTAGTACGATAAGCGGACTTTCCAAATATCACTTCAGAAGAGTGTTTCAAACCGTTGCCGGAGAAAATATTGGAAGCTACATACAACGTTTGCGCCTCGAACATATAGCACATCTGTTAGTATCCACCGACTTTACATTAAATCAGATTTCGGAGCAAACAAACTATCAGACTAAATTCAGTCTGGCAAAAGCCTTCAAAAAACATTTTGGAGTGTCAACCTCTCAATATAGGGAGAAGTATAAGCCGATGTATGACGAACAGCATGCGGTTATCACTCCTGAAATCCGGTCGATTCTGCCGATGAAAGTATTTTGTATCGAGGTGGGTGAAAAGTATAAGGATGAACTCCGATACAAATTAATATGGGACAGGCTCACCAACTATGCTAGACAGCGCAATGAAGAAAAGTCGAATGATAAGTTTGTCAGCCTTAGTATGGACGACCCGGCCATCACCCCAATAGATAAATGTCGCTTCTATCTCGGGGTCATAATCGATAACAAAGAAAATGATTTCCAGCCGGGAGTGATAGAAGTTCCCGGTGGTCGTTATGCTATATTCAGGCATATCGGTGACTACTCTTTATTGCATAAATTCTACCGGACTATTTATGAAGAGTGGTTCCCGGAAAGTAAATATCGTCCTCAAAGCACCTTTAGCTTTGAAATGTATATGAACCGCCCTGCCTCCACCCTTAGAACAGAACTAATTACCGACATCTATATTCCGGTCATCAAGAAATAATTAATTATCAACCCTCTAAAAACAATGTATTATGGGAAAAATTTCAGAAATCATGCTATTGAAGCAACCGGAACAATCCGCTTTGGCTGTTGAAGTACAAACAGATATGAACGGAATGTCGGAAGCTATCGGGAAGAATTTTGTAAAAATAGACTCTTTATTTAAGGAACAGGGTGAAGTCACTACCGACATCCCCTACGTTGAATATCCCAACTTTGAAAGTCTGACGGAACAAAATATCAGAATGATTATTGGTCTAAAGTCAACCAGAGAGTTACAAGGTGAAGGGGATATACGGTCTATAACGATACCAGAAAAAAAAATAGTTTCCTGCCTACATAGAGGAACTTACAAGGAACTGGCTGCCCTGTACAACGAGATGATGGAATGGATAAAAAACAACGGTTACAAACCTTCGGGAACATCCATCGAATATTATTACAGCAATCCTAACGTACCCGAAGAAGAACAAGTGACGAGAATAGAAATGCCACTATTATGAATGTTTTCTTCATCTAGTTATTTCTTTCTTCCTATCAATAACTATCGAAGATACATTCCAGTTTTCGTTTAACTTAAGTCAAACTAACGCTTGACTTAAGTTATTCTTTCGCTTGACTTAAGTCAAACGAAAACTCATTAGGTAACGAAAAAGATATTCCATTCAAGGAAAACAACTAAAAACAGCATAGCGGCAAATTACTTCTTATGCGCTGAAGTACCCCACAAAACAGATTAAACACAACAGATACAGACATCATTTTTGTATCTTTGCCGGATACAGAATAAACATGAAAAAAGATATGTCGGGCTTTCGCAAAGTACGATATCTCCCTCGTCCAGGAAAACTTTTCCGGATAAGTCCAATCCCTGTTGTGAGCCATGGGTAATCAGAATATTATCTTTATCGAAAGCCGTGCCCAAACGTTCGTTCATCCGGTTGGCAATCCATTCGCGCAAAGGGGCATAACCTTCTGTTGTAGTATATTGGAGCGCTTTCGTACCTGCCTCTTTCAATACGATCTGATTGATCTCATTGATTTCATCTATCGGAAAAAGTTCCGGAGCAGGCAGACCACCTGCAAACGAAATCACATCTTCCTGTTCGGTAACTTTTAATATTTCTCTTATTTCCGAAGCCTTTATATAAGACATTCTTTTAGCAAAATTCAACTTCATAACCTTTAAGTATATTAGGAGATTAAAACAACACTGCAAAGTAAATCAAAAAAGAAAGACGAGAACAGATACACTTTTTTATATATTGACAGGTACAGATGACTGACTTTTCAAAGGATAAGTATATGAAGTTAATCTCCCCGATTGCTTATTTCGTCATGAGTAATCAGGGTATTCGTCGAATAATCCTATACGGAACCTTGTTAAATGAAATGTAGATATGGAGGACTGGGAAAAAGTATTAAGAATAGAATGTCAGGGCATCACCCCGACTGAAATCTCAAAGGCATTACGTGCCATCAACATTTATGCACAGGAGCTGGAATGAAACAGAGAGAAAGCTAGTAATGAGCTAATAACGAGGCAGGTCTTTTACTTCCTCATAATATTTTTCCACTCCAACCTCTTGCATCCGTTTGTTGATGGCTACAAATCTCTTGTATAAATGCTCATCAAAGCCTGTATTCTCACAAGGAAAGCAGCTACACTGGAAGCAATAATCCACTTGCTTCTCCTCGCTGCATGCACGAACATTACAGGTTTTAAACAACTTGCATTTTTCTTTCCTGCACCCTTGACAAGTTGCCACGGATAAATGATCCAAAAACTCTTTAAAATCCGCATACTTTGCAAAAACAGGCTCATTAAGCATCTCTACGAAACGTTGCGCATACACCTCAAAATTGCCTAACGACTTCTTGAGTTCATTACTGTGGTAAGAAATATCTCCATCGGCAAAAGCAAAGCACTTTCCGCAATGCAGTCCACAAGGGGCAATGCGCCCCTTAATAAATTCACTATCCATCTTTTCCATTGTCATTCCTCAATGATTAATTCCATTTGTATATCTCCCCTCTCATAATATGAACAAACATTTTTCTATCCAGTCTCCAGCAACATCCTTTTTTCCTCTTTTATATACACTAAATATCTATCCGATGTCATCACCTATTGCAAAAAATTTAATTATTATACGCAGATATAGATTGATTTCATATTCTCCGTATATTTTGCGGTAAATATATCGATTATTCTCCGCATTTTATACTAATTATCAATCAAATCATTGACTTTAAATAGTAATCAGTGAGCAAACCAAAGTTCTACTTAGCAATGAAAAAAGATTATCCATGCAAAACGAGGCTTTACTGGTAAAAGAGGAAATTCCTCATTCTGTATAGAAGGACAGTCAGGATATAGCTGTAATGTTAGGCATATCTGTGAAATAGCCAATGCTTTGTACATTGGCTGTTCTAATCTGTATGCAAAATATTCCCCTGTATTTTTCCCAATATCTTGGGAAACTGCCAGAAGAATAACAAAGTACAACAAATTGCCGCCGTCGCATCAGATATTGCTTCAGCCGCATATACACCGGTTACTCCCATATAGTGCGGCAATATCAAAGCCAATGGAATCAGTAGAATCACTTTGCGCAGCAAGGCAATGAAAATAGATATTTTTGCTTGTCCCAAAGCTACAAACATATTTTGGCAGGCTCGCTGTAATCCGAAGATAGTCATACCGCCCAAGAAAACAGGCATTGTCCAGCGGACTGTTTCTATCAGTCTTTCATCACTTGTAAAGGCGGAAGCTACTGTTGAGGGGAATAGAATCATAAACAGCATCAACAGTAAGTTAAATGAGAACATGGTTATCAATGCGACACGGAAACAGTCTCTGACACGTTGTTTATCGCCATGCCCATAATTATAACTCACAATAGGAACAAAACCTTGCGCAAATCCGGTTAATGGGACACTCGCAAATTGCATCGCACTTTGCAGGATGGTCAATGCACTGACATAAATATCTCCAAAATCTTTCAGACTGCTGTTCAGAACAAAGCCAACAAGGCTTTCGGTGCTTGCCATAATAAACGGTGATACACCCAAAGCAAATATAGAAAGTATGATTTTCCGGTTCAACGTCATGTAACGTTTTTCCAAAGGGAGAGAGGCGTGTCGGGAGAAAAGGAAAGTTAAAACCCACACGGCACTACACGCCTGTGAAAGTACTGTAGCCAGGGCTGCGCCTTTTACTCCCATATCAAGCCAAAAGATGAAAATCGGATCGAGGACGATATTCAACAGTGCTCCTATTAATACCGAATACATGGCGATAGCAGGCCGTCCCTGTGCATTGATAAAAGAATTCAGCCCTGTGGATATTTCTACGAAGATAGTTCCCAATAAATAGATAGAGAGATAATCGACTGCATACTCTAATGTATTTTCCGAAGCTCCTGTAAAGAGTAGAATCGGCTCCATAAAGGTATATGCGATGAGAGAAGTAAACAAGGTGAATAGGATCAGCAAGATAAAACCATTACCCAGAATTTTTCCGGCACGTGAACGCTCACCCTGTCCGAGTGCGATAGCCGCTAAGGGTGCACCGCCACCTCCCACTATCGCTGAAAAAGAAGAAATCAGTATAACAAGAGAAGTCGTTACTCCTACCCCCGCCAATGCATCCGTACCAATCCCAGGGATATGACCAATATAAATACGGTCGACCATGCTATAAAGCAAATTAACGAATTGCGCTGCCACTGCCGGAAGTGCCATTTTAAAGATTAGTGGCAACATGCGTTCTGTTCCCAGCCGTTCTTCGTATTTATTTGCCATTCTAAACTTCTTTTTCTAAAATTCAGCCACATTCTTAAAAACAGCCCAAGGTGTCTGCTTATAAGATTGCACAGATCCTTTTGGTATCCAAAGCGTAATACTACCTTTTTCTATCAATTGGCCGAATGTCCGGCTAGTTATTTGAGGAGGCGTCACATTCAAACTATAAATAGCAGTCAGGCTATCACACCGGAAAAATGCGTCATCTTCTACTTTTTGTAATTTAGATGGAAGAAAAACAGTCGATAGTCTATTGCAGCCTGCAAAAGTCCTGGAGATTATTTCCACAATACTTTCAGGAAGCTTGACCGATCGAAGCAACGGACACTGGGAAAAAGCATATCGGGGAATTTTCTTTAGCTGACCGGACAACCGGACATCACGCAAGAAGAGAGCTTCATTAAAAGCATAAGACCGCAAATAACTGACACTACCGGGCATGATATAAAGGGAATCTGATTTATTAGCCGGATAATAAACCAACATAGTCGAATCTTTAGAATAGAGTACCCCCTCTTTCGCCATAAACTCGGAGTTTGAAGGAGATACTGATACGGATTGAATAGAGAGACATCCTTGCCATGCGTTCGGGTAAAGCACTTTCGTCTGTGAAGGAATTGACATCTGCCGCAGAGATTTACAGTCAGCAAAAGCTGCTGGTTGAATCTCCAATGTTTGATCGGGAAGAATTAATTCTTTCAGATGGATGCAATTCCTGAAAAGATGGGTGCTTATGGTATGAGCGGAAAGATAATATTGAATATAATAATCGTTTCCATCCTTTACAAACTTCCATGAATGATTCCGATAATCCCTGTCTCCTTTAAGCTGGCATAACAATTCCCATTCTTTATCATCCATTGTTTCGAACTTAAAAGTCCATGACTGCATACCGGAAGGATTTCGCCGGCTGACCTTCTTTACAAACTTCATTTTAGTGAGATTTTCCTTATAATAAGGATTCACAGAATCTGCCACAATTTCTGTTTTCGACAAATCCAGTTTACAGAGTTCCCCACCATCTTCCCAAACAGAACGAATAGCTCCTGCCATCTTCCGAAGCAGGTAAAAGTCTTTCCCATTCAATTTTCCGGTAACAGTCAGTGAGGTCAGCGTCCGGGCTTCTTCATCGGATATATATTGGCACAAATCACCCGGTTGCTGTAGATTGACCGTTTTATGTTTCTCCTGCAGAAGTCCGCAAGGACGTATGTTTACAATCACATCATCGAATATTTGAAGTTTATCTGCTTTAGCTCCGAAAACAGACAATTTGAAATAACCATCCATAGCGCCTCTCCATCCCCAATTGATATGAAAATAATCGTCGGCAAACCCATCACAAACAAAAAAATGCGACAACCCGCAACATAACACCGGACGTTTGGCCTCCAGTTCCCGGTAAAAGAGTTGTTGTAGTTCCACTCCCGACAATTCATTCTTTCGTATATACCGGATGGAAGGATGATAACCAAAATTCTTATGAAGTGCCATAGTGATCGGTTTCACATAACCGGTGGTTGTCTCCGGCGAGAATTTGGCTGCTGCCGCAACTGCACAATAATACAATAACCGGCTGACACTCTCTGAAGCATCGGTAGATTCTTGCAAATCGTATTTATTCTTTATAGAATTCCAATCAATATGTAATGAATCGTAATCAGCAGTGAGAGAATAACTCTTCCCTCTTTCATCGGTTTGGATATAAGAGCTTTTACCCGTTCCACGCAAAGGGTATTCATAGTATTTCATAATTTGCCCTACGGAGACAGCGGTACACCCTGCCAAATATTTCTTCCCATTGCCATCCAACGGCATTCTGTCATTATAGGGACTCCCCTGCCCCCACGAAATACCTTGCAGCAAAGGCTGGCAAACAGAGTTCTTTCGCTGATAATAAATAATAGTATCTCCCGCAGCAAACCGCGTTCTGTCTTCCTGCCATTCTATAATCTCATGACTGTAACTGTCCAACAGTTTCTTCATAGTACCATTCTGCAAATTGACTCTCCCGAACGGAGAAAACGCCAATATAGGAGAAGGCAAGCTATCATCCAAACCTACTATCACAAAGCCTACCGCCCGGTTTTGAAAAACGTAATTGACCACACATAATTGATTCAGTTCCGAAATTGCACGTTCGCATTTATCAAGAATATTTTCCCGGTTAGAGAACATGAATTTGTCAGCAATCCGAATAGCTTCCTTATGGTCAATCGGAGCTGCTTCTACCACTGTTGAAAACAAGACAGCCTGAATGAACCATAAAATAAAATGAACTTTCTTCATATAATATTTCAATAGATTAACCGAAGTCTCCACTTGTCTGATTTCGATCAAACACCTATAATTAGATTTATTTCATCAGTTCGTCGATTTTGCCACTCATTATATGAGGCAAATATCGGGTAATCTTCTCAATATTCCAGTTCCACCATTGCAACTCCTGCAATCTATCAACCGTGTCTTTATCAAAACGCATCCGGATTTCCTTTGCGGGCATTCCTCCCACTATCGTATAAGGAGGAACATCTTTTGTAACAACCGCCCGTGACGCAATGATTGCTCCGTCCCCAACATGTACACCTGCCATGATAACAGCTTCATAACCAATCCATACATCGCTTCCAATCACTATATCTCCTTTATTATCCCAAGCCGAAGCGACGTCTTTCTTGTCCAGCTGCCATTCTTCAAAGAAGATGGGAAATGGATAATTTGATAAAGAATTCAAGGTGTGGTTCGCACTGTTGAAAAGAAACTTAGCCCCACAAGCAATGGAACAGAATTTTCCTATCACTAACCGGTCTCCATTAACAGGATAATGATACAAAACGTTATTCTTCTCAAATTGAGTCGGATCATTAACAAAATCATTGTATATCGTATAGTCGCCTACAACAATGGCAGGATTCCTGACAACAGCGTTCAGGTAAACAGTCTGATAGTCATTACTGCGCGGATATATCTTCGTATTCAGGATCATTACTTCTTCATTAGGTTGAACATTATCTGACAAATGTACAAGATTATTTTCATATCCCTGTATGAAAGATGGGAATTAACGCTAAAATGTTCCCACTAAATATGTATTCCATATTGATGCTTCACTTCTGCCATCACAAATGTACTTTCCAGTGATCCCAAACTATCAATCGTCCCCAACACATTCAGAATAAACTCCTGATAATATTTCATATTGGGAGCGTGAATCTTCAACAGATAATCATAACTTCCCGATATGTTATAACATTCGGTTACTTCAGGAATATCCTGTATGATCCGTGTAAACTCTGCCGCTATATCCCTGTTCAGACGTCTAAGCTTCACACTGCAGAACACGACAAATCCCTGATTCAGTTTCTCCGCATCCAATACGGCAATATACTTCTTTATATAACCTCCATTCTCCAACCGTTTCAGGCGTTCAAAAACAGGAGTTGAAGAAAGACTCACCCGCGCAGCCAACTCTTTCGTTGTCAATCGGGCATTCTCTTGCAAAGTACGGAGTATTTGCAAATCTACTTTATCCAGCTTATCAAAAGTATCCATAAGAAAAATATTCTTCTAAAAGGTGATTTTCAGGAATAACGCAGTTACATTATTCCATATAACGACACAAAAATAGCATTATTTTCTATATTTCACCTATATCTTGTTCGATATATCTACATCTCATAACTTTGCAAGAAAATAAAGGAAGAATATAAACTTAAAAAACATACGATTATGGCAACAAAGAAATTACACTTCGAGACTTTACAGGTTCATGTAGGACAAGAACAAGCAGACCCGGCAACAGATGCCCGCGCAGTACCTATTTACCAGACCACCTCTTATGTATTTCACAACTCCGCCCATGCAGCCGCACGCTTCGGCCTGCAGGACCCGGGAAACATCTACGGCCGTCTGACCAACTCCACTCAAGGAGTCTTTGAACAACGCGTAGCCGCCCTTGAAGGAGGGGTAGCAGGACTGGCAGTCGCTTCGGGTGCCGCTGCCATTACTTATGCTTTCGAGAATATCACTCGTGCAGGCGATCATATTGTAGCAGCCAAAACCATTTACGGAGGAAGTTATAACCTACTGGCTCATACCTTGCCCAGCTATGGTATCACAACAACATTCGTTGATCCAAGCGATTTGTCGAACTTCGAAAAAGCTATTCAGGAAAATACAAAAGCCATATTTATCGAAACTTTGGGAAATCCAAATTCAAATATCATTGATATAGAAGCAGTGGCAGAAATTGCCCACCGCCACAAAATACCTTTGATTATTGATAACACATTCGGAACTCCGTATTTAATCCGCCCCATCGAACACGGAGCAGATATCGTAGTACATTCCGCAACAAAGTTCATTGGCGGACACGGTTCTTCATTGGGAGGAGTTATTGTAGATTCAGGTAAATTCGACTGGGTAGCTTCCGGCAAATTCCCACAACTGACCGAACCCGATCCATGCTATCATGGCGTACGCTTCGTCGATGCAGCCGGTCCGGCTGCCTATGCAATCCGCATCCGGGCCATTTTGCTGCGCGACACAGGAGCTACCATCAGCCCATTCAACGCTTTTATCCTGCTGCAAGGCCTAGAAACTCTTTCCTTACGTGTAGAGCGTCATGTAGAAAATGCATTGAAGGTAGTGAATTTCTTAAACAATCATCCAAAAGTGAAGAAAGTGAATCACCCGTCATTATCCAACCATCCCGACCATGCACTGTATCAACGTTATTTCCCGAACGGTGCCGGTTCTATCTTTACTTTCGAGGTAAAAGGCGGACAAGAAGAGGCACACCGGTTCATCGACAGTCTGGAGATTTTCTCCCTGCTGGCCAATGTGGCCGACGTGAAATCATTGGTGATCCACCCGGCGAGCACTACCCATTCGCAACTCAATGCACAGGAGCTAGCCGAACAGGAAATTTATCCGGGCACCGTACGCCTATCCATTGGAACAGAACATATTGATGACCTGATTGCTGATTTGGATCAGGCACTTGCCAAAATCTAACATTCAATCATTGAACTTTCCATGACTACGAGATGTTATACCTATATAACATTAAAAACATTGCAGTCATGGAAAAATATTTAATACACAGCAACGAACTGCATCTGATAGACGCAGAGAAAATCCATCAAGCCGTAGAAAAGATGGTGGAATCACTCGATTTAGCCGCAGGCTCAACCACTAATTTCGATCTCTATCAGGTTGTGGAAAACTACTTTAAAGATCTTGAGAAAAGAAGAAAGATCAATCATGTACTGGGAATCAAAGAAGATAGATATGAACTAGCCGAAGATTTCGGCATTAAATAAAAGAAAGAAATTTATTCAATCACACCAGACAAGTTTTCCAAAAAACGAGAGAGCTCCACTCAATGTGAAACTCCCTCGTTTTTTTTGGAATAATCAGCGTATAATAATTAATTTCCCTGATGTACTGTAAGTTGTGGGAAAGGGAAGTTGATACCTTTTTCATTGAAGGTTTCGTAAATCGCTTTATTTATATCGAAATAAACACCCCAGTAATCTCCGCTATTTACCCATACACGTGCCACTACATTCACACTGCTGGCGTCCAGCGCATGAAGAGCTACAAAGGGAGCCGGTTCTTTCAGGATGCGTTTATCAGCAGCAAGAATTTCATAAACGATTTTCTGTACTTTCTCATAATCTTCTCCATAATCTATACCAATAATCCATTCTACACGGCGGGTTTCCTGATGACTGTAGTTGGTAACTACCCCACTGCTCAATGAACCATTGGGTATATAAATCAGTTTATTATCCGCAGTAGTAAGGATGGTATGGAATATCTGAATTTCTTTTACTGTACCGGCTGAACCTTGCTGTGTTTCTATCCAGTCACCGACCTTATAAGGTTTGAACAAAAGAATAACCAGTCCCCCAGCAAAGTTCTGCAGATTGCCGGATAAAGCCATACCGACAGCCACACCGGCAGAAGCCAATAAAGCTGCGAACGAAGTGGTTTCAACTCCCAGAGCGCCAACGACAGAAATGATTAACAGGATTGTCAACAGAATATTGACCAGACTTTTAACGAAAGTTTTGATACTTACATCCACTTTTCGTTTATCCATCAGACGTCTGATAAACTTGTTGAGCAGCGAAATAAGGAAACGTCCGACGACAAAGACAAGGACCGCAATCAATATACGTTCGCCGGCACGGATACCGAAGTCTATCAGTTGTTGAGTAATCAGCGAGAGTTTGTCCAATCCGTCGGCATTGGCAATCGCTTCTTTCATTAATTCATCTGCGGCCACTTGCACGGAATCCGCAGCTTGTGTTGCTTGCAATAATAGTAGCATAATTAAATATATATATTAAGTGAATAAATACAGTTTTGTTATTTCAACAATTTACAAAGTTATATTGTTTTTAGTGAATCTAAAAGTTTTTTTTGCTTTCCTCCTGCAAAAGCAGTATTTTTGTAACCGATTCACTGGTAGGGGTGCCTTAACATGACGGGCTGAGAACATACCCATAGAATCTGATCCGGGTAATGCCGGCGTAGAGAACTAATTAGTAAGCAAGATGAAAAAAATTGTATGGATGGCCATCGCCTTATCGGGCGTAGGCATCACTGTTCATGCACAGACGAGTGTAAAGGATAGTATGAGAGTAGTAAACCTGCAAGAAGTGCAGGTAGTATCCACGCGTGCCACCGCCAAAACTCCCGTAGCATTCACCAATATAGGCAAAGCGGAATTGAAGAAGGTTAACTTCGGACAGGACATCCCTTATCTGTTAAGCATGACTCCTTCTACGCTGACTACATCGGATGCAGGAGCAGGTATCGGCTACACGACCCTTCGCGTGCGCGGAACCGACGGCACACGCATCAACATCACGGTAAACGGCATACCGATGAACGATGCTGAAAGCCATAATCTGTTCTGGGTAAATATGCCCGACTTTTCTTCCTCCGTAAAAGATATGCAAGTGCAACGAGGCGCAGGTACGTCTACCAACGGGGCAGGTGCCTTCGGAGCCAGCGTTAATATGCAGACTGAAGGTGCATCCATGAAGCCGTATGCCGAATTCAACGGTTCATACGGTTCATTCAACACGCACAAAGAAACGGTGAAAGTGGGAACCGGTTTGCTCAATAATCATTGGACGTTTGACGCTCGTCTTTCCAACATCGGTACGGACGGATACATAGACCGCGCTTCGGTAGACCTAAATTCTTACTATCTGCAAGGAGGTTATTTTGCAGAAAACACATCCGTGAAGCTGATTGCATTTGCCGGGAAAGAAAAGACATATCACGCCTGGGGATACGCAACCAAAAAGGAAATGGAGGACTTCGGCAGACGCTACAACCCCTGTGGCGAGATGTACACCGACGCCAACGGCAACAAGCATTTTTATGACGACCAAACTGATAATTATCTGCAAAAGAATTATCAACTTCTCTTCAATCATACTTTCTCAACAGCCTGGAATCTGAATGTTGCCTTGCATTATACCAAAGGCGACGGCTATTACGAAGAGTACAAAGACGGCAGATCCCTTATAGAATATGGCCTGAAACCATTCACAATTGATGGAACCGAAATAACCAAAAGTGATTTAGTCCGTCAGAAGAAGATGGACAACAAATTCGGTGGCGGCGTTTTTTCTCTCAATTATACAGTCAACAGGCTGAATGCGTCTCTAGGAGGTGGTTTGAATCAATACCGGGGCAATAACTTCGGAAGAGTTCCCTGGGTGAAGAATTATGTGGGCACTCTATCTCCCGACCATGAATATTACCGCAATAAATCCCAAAAGACCGATGGTAATATTTATCTGAAAGCAAACTACGATCTCACCAGCGGGTTAAGCGCGTATGCCGATCTTCAGTATCGACACATCGACTATACCATCGACGGCAACAATGATAAATATGACTGGAGCAAAAATGCCCTGCGTCCACTGGCAGTAGACAAGAAGTTCGATTTCTTTAACCCGAAAGTAGGATTAAACTGGAACATCACGTCCAACCATCGCGTTTATGCCTCTTTCTCGGTTGCTCAAAAGGAACCGACCAGAAACAATTATACGGATGGCGATCCGGATTCGTATCCCAAAGCAGAAAAATTACTCGACTATGAAGCGGGATATACTTTCGCCAACCAATGGCTGACAGCAGGTGCAAACTTCTACTACATGGATTATACCGACCAACTGGTTCTGACCGGAGCTTTAAATGACATCGGTGAAGCACTGACCGAAAACGTGCCGGACAGTTATCGTATGGGAGTCGAGCTAATGCTGGGAATCAAACCGTGTAAATGGTTTCAATGGGATATAAACGCTACATGGAGCAAAAACCGCATCCAGGATTTTGTAGAAAGCCTGCCGGGCTACCATTATAATGAAAACGGCAGTTCTACTTCCCTCCCGACTGTTCAGATCAAGCATAAAGACACTCACATCGCTTTCTCACCTGACTTTCTATTTAATAACCGTTTCTCATTCAATTATAAGGGATTCGAAGCGGCTCTGCAATCGCAGTTCGTAAGCAAGCAGTATATGACAAATGCGGAAGTAGAAGCATTGACTCTTGATAAATATTTTGTCAGTAACCTCAATCTGGCGTACTCCTTCCGTCCCAAGAAGGTGTTGAAAGAAGTCACGGTAGGGTTCACTGTGTACAATCTGTTTAATGAAAAATATGAAAACAACGGTTGGGCCTCGAGCGACTACACCGATACGGTGGAGAATCGGGGAAACTATGCCGGATATGCAGCGCAGGCAGGAACAAACGTTATGGGACATGTTTCTTTCCGCTTTTAATACCACAGGGCTATGGAATTGAATTTTCTGGAAATATTCGGTACGATTGTCGGGCTAGTCTACCTTTGGTTGGAGTACCGGGCAAGTATCTACCTTTGGATAGCAGGTATTGTGATGCCTGCCATCTATATCTTCGTATATTACAAAGCAGGACTGTATGCCGATTTCGGTATCAATATCTACTATCTGATAGCTGCCATCTACGGTTGGTTCTTCTGGATGTGGGGACACAGAAAGAAGAAAGGTCAACAGTCGGCAGATGCTTCAACCGGTGACAAACCCAAAGACCTTCCTATCGTGCATACTCCATGGAAATGTTACTTACCTCTTTTTCTGGTATTTATTGTTGCATTTATCGGCATTGCATGGATACTGATCGAATATACGGACAGTAACGTGCCCTGGCTGGATAGTTTTACCACGGCATTGAGCATTGTCGGCATGTGGATGCTGGCACGTAAATACGTCGAGCAATGGTTTGCCTGGATTCTTGTGGATATTGTCTGCTGCGGACTTTATATCTACAAAGACCTTTATTTTACTTCTGCTTTATACGGACTTTACTCCATTATAGCTATCTTTGGCTACTTTAAATGGAAAAAATTAATGAGCGTACAATGATAAGTGAACACTATACTCCCGAAGCCGTCATACTTGCCAACGGCGAATATCCTACGCATACACTTCCCCTGAAAATACTGGAAGAGGCTCAATTCGTGATTTGTTGCGATGGAGCAGCCAACGAATATATCTTACGTGGACATACTCCCGATATTATTATTGGCGACGGAGACTCTCTTTCGCCGGAAAACAAAACACGCTTTTCGGACATTATTCACCATATAGCCGATCAGGAAACAAACGACCAAACCAAGGCTGTCCACTTCCTGCAAGAAAAAGGCTACCGGAGAATAGCCATCGTCGGTGCTACCGGAAAACGGGAAGACCACACATTAGGAAATATCAGTTTATTGCTGGACTATATGAAAAGCGGTATGGAAGTACGAACTGTTACGGATTACGGGGTATTTATTCCCGCAAATGGCACGCAGACTTTCGTTTCCCACACCGGGCAGCAAGTATCCATTATCAATTTCGGAGCGAAAGGATTGAAAGGGGAAGGATTGGTTTATCCGCTTAGCGACTTTACGAATTGGTGGCAAGGAACTCTTAATGAAGCTACAAGCAATCGTTTTACCATTCAATGCACAGGAGAGTATTTAGTGTTTCTAGCTTCTATGTAAACCGATATTAATTCTCAAACATTCTCATCACTATGAGAAAAAATTCTCACTGCGATGAGAAAAAATACTCATAGTAATGAGAACTTTTTCTCATTGCGGTGAGAATCTTTCTTTCATTTCAACAGACTGACAACGCTTCATAGGCCACTGTTTTACAGTCTATTATGACTGACTACAATGAAAGTAAATAGCTCTTGAAATCTGCAAACTCTTTCGTCATTTGCAAACTCTTCTTCTCGCCTTTCATAAATTCCTGCAACTTGGCAGGTATCTCTACTGATTCACCGATAATGCTTTCTACTGTTTCAAGGAACTTGGCCGGATGAGCCGTTTCAAGGAATACACCCGTTTCGCCTTCCTTCAAGCCTTCTACCAACGCACGGTATCCGCAAGCTCCATGAGGATCGAGCAGGTAGTGATGTTCTTTCCAAGTTTCTTTCACCGTTTCACGGATCTGTTCGTCGGTATAAGTTGTTCCTGAAATTTCGGCAGAGATAGCAGCGTGCGAACCATTATACAAATCAAGTACACGGGCAAAGTTGCTAGGATCTCCCACGTCCATGGCGTTAGCAATTGTTGCAATAGACGGACGGGGATTGTATTTACCTGTTTGCAGATATTGATAGAAAATATCGTTGCGGTTGTTGGCAGCAATGAAACGCTTCACAGGCAATCCCATTTTCTTTCCGAATAATCCTGCGGTGATATTTCCGAAGTTTCCGCTAGGTACGCAGATGACGGCGTTATCTGCTTTTCCGGCACGCTTCAGTTGAGCGTATGCATAGAAATAATAAAATGCTTGCGGCAGGAAACGGGCTACATTGATGGAATTGGCAGAAGTCAATGATAGATGTTCATTCAGTTCCTTATCCATGAAAGCAGCTTTTACCAATGCCTGGCAGTCATCAAACGTTCCGTCCACTTCGAGCGCAGTGATGTTCTGTCCCAGTGTAGTGAATTGTTTTTCCTGTATTTCGCTGACTTTTCCTTTCGGATAGAGCACATATACATGAATACCGTCCACACCCAGAAAACCGTTAGCCACAGCACTTCCCGTATCACCGGAAGTGGCTACCAGTACATTTACATTCTTTTGTCCTTCCTTCTTAATGAAGTATCCCAGCAGACGCGCCATGAAACGACCGCCTACATCTTTGAAGGCCAGTGTCGGTCCGTGGAAAAGTTCGAGCGAGTAGATGTTATCCGCTACTTTCACCAAAGGTACATCAAAACTTAAGGTATCATATACAATCTGTTTCAGGGTGTCGGCAGGAATATCCTCACCGAAAAAAGCATCGGCTACACGATAAGCTATTTCCTGAAAAGACAACGTATCAATCGTATCGTAAAACTCTTGTGGAAGAGGCTTGATAGACATAGGCATAAACAACCCTTTATCGGCTGCAAGACCTTTTACAACTGCTTCCTGTAGAGAAGCCATCGGCGCTTGTTTATTCGTACTATAATATTTCATGGGATGATATTTTTAGTGCTCACCACAGATTACACAGATTTACACAGATATTTTCTCTATTATTACATAATACAAAAGTCTCTTTTCACTTTAAATCTGTGCGAATCTGTGTAATCTGTGGTGAACATTATTTCATAAATTCTTTAATAAACTCGTCTTCTTTCAACACACCGTAACTACCGTTGCAGGCAGATACTTCGTCGTAAGTTTGCACCTCGTCCGGCTCAATTCCCGGATACCAGATAAGGAACGGGATAGGATCGGAAGTGTGCGTACGAAGTTCGCAGGGAGTAGGATGGTCAGGCAATACGGCTATTGCTACCGGTTCATCCCAATCTTTCACTGCTTCGTAGATAGGTCCTACGGCACGTTTATCCAGATTCTCGATAGTGAGAAGTTTCAAGTCGATGTCTCCTTCGTGTCCGGCCTCATCACTGGCTTCGATATGAAGATAGACAAAGTCATCGGTTTTCAAGGCTTCCAATGCAGCAGCCACTTTATTTTCATAATTCGTATTATACAGACCAGTTGCTCCTTCTACCGCAATACGACGCAATCCGGCATAATAACCGATTCCGTTTATCAGATCGACTGCCGAAATCACCGCACCTTTTTTCACTTGCGGGAAAGTTTGGGAGAAAGTAGTCATCTGCGGACGATAACCGGGGCTCCAAGGCCAAATACTATTGGCGGGGTCTTTGCCTTCAGCTATGCGTTTCAGGTTCAACGGATGATTCTTCAACAGTTCCTGTGATTTTAGAATCAGGTCGTTAATCAGGTCTGCCGTTTCTTGTGCTTCCGGGGCCAATGGTTTCACCATCAATGAGCGGAAAGGTTTCAAAGGAACATCGTGCGGAGGAGTACAGTCCAGTTCTTTATTTCCTCCCTTGATAACCAACAGATGACGGTACTGGACTCCTGTGTGGAACCGTACGCGGTCATTGCCCAGTTTCTCTTGCAGGTATTGAATCAATACGTCCGCTTCTTCTGTAGATATGTGTCCGGAGGAGTGATTCTTCAGAATTTCTCCTTCCACACAAATCAGATTACAACGCATTGCCATCTCGCCCGGCTTCAAATCCACGCCGATACTGGCAGCTTCCAGCGGTCCACGACCTTCGTACACTTTCGGAAGATTATATCCCAACACTGACATGTTGGCTACTTCACTACCCGGATGGAAACCTTCCGCCACGGTAATCAGGCGGCCGTTACGCCCCATTCGGGCTAACTGATCCATATATGGCGTCTTCGCATATTGCAGGAGCGTCTTGTCCCCTAATGACTTCACTGGCCAGTCGGCCATTCCGTCTCCCAATATAATGATATGCTTCATTTCTTTTGAAAATTAAGAATGAAGAATGATGAATGAAGAATTGGCTGCACCATTACGCTGCATAGTAATTCTTCATTCTTCATTTTTAGTTCTTCATTTAATTAAACGTTTGCGATGCTCATGATGTCGGCAAATACTCCGGCAGCGGTAACTCCGGCGCCGGCACCGTATCCCTGAATCATCATCGGATATTCTTTATAGCGTTCTGTAGTAAGCAGGATAATGTTGTTGCTGCCTTCCAAGCCGTAGAACGGGTGGTTGGCGCCTACTTCCTGTAAGCCGACAGAGGCTTTTCCGTTCTCCAGTTTGGCAACGAAACGCCAGTGTTTATTTTCTTTCTCCAATACTTGGCGACGGGCTTCAAAGTCTGCGTCGAGACTTGGAACACGTTTCCAGAAATCTTCCAGAGAACCTTCAAAGAAGTCATTGGGGACAAAGAGGTTCTTTTCAACATCTTCCTGTTCCAGACGGTATCCGGCTTCACGTGCCAGAATCACCAGTTTACGGATGACGTCTTTTCCACTCAAATCGATACGCGGGTCCGGTTCGGAGTAGCGTTCTTCCTGTGCCATTTTGATGGTACGGCTGAAAGGAATATCGGCACTGATCTTATTAAAAATGTAGTTCAGTGTGCCTGAAAGCACTGCTTCAATCTTCAGAATCTTGTCGCCGCTATGAATCAGGTCGTTGATCGTGTTAATAATCGGAAGACCTGCACCTACGTTTGTTTCGAACAGATATTTCACACCACGTTGGCGGGCAATCGTTTTCAGTTCGCGATAGTTTTCGTAAGCGGAAGAAGCGGCAATCTTGTTGGCTGCTACCACAGAGATATTGTGTTGCAGGAAATCTTTGTAAAGCGATGCGATATCGGCACTGGCCGTACAGTCTACAAAGACGGAATTAAAGATGTTCATTCCGATAATCTCGTCGCGGATGGTTTGCAGACTACTGTCTTTACCCTTTTCCAACAGTTCCTGACGGAAATTAGAAAGGTCGAAACCTTCACGGCTGAACATTGCTTTGGCAGCATCAATGATACCTACCACATGGAGTTTCAATCCGTTTTCCATCATGAGTTTCTGCTGTTGGCAACGAATCTGTTCTACGAGGCTGCCGCCTACCGTACCGACACCGCAGATAAAGAGGTTCAGTACCTGATATTCGGAGAGGAAGAAAGAGTCGTGAATAACGTTCAGGGATTTACGCAGAGATTTGGAATCGACCACAAAAGAGATGTTTGTTTCCGAAGCTCCCTGTGCACAGGCAATTACGTTGATACCGTTGCGTCCCAGCGTACCGAAAAGTTTACCGGCGATACCCGGGGTATGTTTCATATTCTCGCCTACGATAGCAACAGTAGCTAAATCTCTTTCCGCAAGAATCGGAGAAATCTCGCCCATCTCTATTTCTTTCGCAAATTCCTCGTTCAGCACTTCACAAGCCAGGTCGGCATCGGCATTACGCACACCGATAGAAGTACTGTTTTCCGATGAAGCCTGCGACACGAGGAATACGCTGATTCCGTTCTTAGCCAATGCTTTAAAGATGCGGTAGTTTACACCGATCACACCTACCATACCGAGTCCCTGAACAGTAATCAGGCTGGTGTCGTTGATGGAGGAAATACCTTTGATAGCCTTGCTCTGCGGGTTGGAAACTTCTTGTTTAATAACCGTTCCCACTCCGTCCGGATTGAAGGTATTCTTTATTATAATAGGAATATTCTTGTGACATACAGGATAGATAGTCGGCGGATAAACCACCTTTGCACCGAAGTTACAAAGTTCGGTCGCTTCTACATAACTCAATTCCGTAATGGTATAAGCAGTTGAAATGACACGCGGGTCAGCCGTCATAAACCCGTCTACATCCGTCCAGATTTCCAGACTTGCCGCATCCAGAGCCGCAGCAATAATGGCAGCCGTATAGTCCGATCCACCACGTCCGAGGTTCGTCACATCTCCTGTCATTTTATCCGAAGAGATGAATCCCGGCACCAGTGACACTTTAGGGATAGACTGGAAAGCCTCTTTCACCAACTTATTAGTCAGGTCAGTATCCAACGTGTGTTTACTATGTTTTCTTTCAGTCTTGATAAAAGTGCGCGAATCGAACCATTTTGCTCCGTCAATCAGTTCGGTAACGATGATGGATGAAAGGCGTTCACCATAGCTGACGATTGTATCCGAAGTCTTCGCGGAAAGGTCTCTAATCAGATAAATTCCCTGGAAGATGTCCTTCAACTCGTTCAGCAGTTCGCCAATCTGACGTTGCAACGACACTTGCTTTTCTCCGGCAGGAATCACCTCCTTAATCATCTCCACATGACGGTAAACGATTTCGCGGAACTCGCCCTCGTATGCTGAATCTCCTACTGCCGCCATCTTTGATGTATTTATCAATTTGTCAGTGATGCCTCCCAATGCGGAAACAACTACAATTACCGGCTCACTTGCCGACTCTACAATTCTCTTTACGCTTAAAATGCTGTTCACGGAACCTACGGACGTCCCGCCGAATTTCATTACTTTCATGAAGATACTTATTTAAATGCAATGTCCTGCAGTTTACTTTTTACAGAACGATTGGTTGTTTACGAATAAAATTGAAATTGAATTTTGCCTGCTTATACAAGCGTGAATCACGTAGATACACAAAAACTATCCATTAACCCCTAAGGGTCATGGTACACATGGATGTGACTGTATGTGGATAGTACTTCATCATAGTCCTTGTTTCTACTCTTGTTTTTGATAAGTGTCGCAAAAGTAATAATAAAAACGTTCAATCTATCACTTTTTTCGGTTTTTTTCTGATAAAAAGAATCTTCCGTCTTCTATTCGTCCTGTCATCCGCCTTTACTTTTATGACATTTTGCTACTTATATATCAAATATATTATTATATTTGCGAAAACAATCGCACAAAATCAGCTTATGAATCCATTAAATACTTCCGTATTGCTAATATACACCGGTGGAACAATTGGCATGATCGAGAATGCCGCGACAGGTGCTCTGGAGAACTTTAACTTCGAGCAACTGCAAAAGTATATCCCCGAACTGCAAAAGTTCAACTTCCCGATTGACACCTATCAGTTTGATCCTCCAATGGATTCGTCGGACATGGAACCGGATATGTGGCGGAAGTTGGTACGCATCATTCATGAAAATTACGACCGCTACCACGGCTTCGTCATCCTGCACGGAACGGATACAATGGCTTACACTGCTTCCGCATTAAGTTTTATGCTCGAAGGGCTCGATAAACCTGTTATCCTCACAGGTTCACAACTTCCCATAGGTGTACTCCGCACGGACGGAAAGGAAAACCTGATGACCAGCATCGAGATTGCCGTCGCACAAAACAAGGAAGGGAGGGCGCTCGTACCGGAAGTGTGCATCTTCTTTGAAAATCATCTGATGCGGGGAAACCGCACGACCAAGATGAATGCGGAAAACTTCAACGCGTTCCGTTCTTTCAATTACCCGGTATTGGCGGAAGCCGGAATCCATATCAAATATAATAATGTGCAGATTCACGTAAATGGTGAAGAGCGGGAATTGAAGCCTCATTATCTGCTAGATACCAATGTTGTGGTACTGAAACTCTTCCCGGGCATCCAGGAAAATGTGATTGCCGCCATTCTGGGGATTGACGGATTGAAGGCTGTCGTGCTCGAAACATACGGTTCGGGAAATGCTCCCCGGAAGGAATGGTTCATACGTCGGCTTTGTCAGGCCAGCGAACGTGGAATTGTGATTGTCAACGTGACGCAATGCAGCGCAGGAATGGTAGAGATGGAACGTTATGAAACGGGCTACCAGTTGTTGCAGGCAGGTGTTGTCTCCGGATACGACAGTACGACGGAGTCTGCTGTGACGAAATTAATGTTCTTACTCGGACATGGATATACAGCGGACGAGGTGCGCGACCGGATGAACCGTTCGATGGCAGGAGAGATAACTCTGTAAATTCCCTGTTTGTTTTACGCATTGAACAGATTTTATCTGAATTTGTTTTGCGCGTTGAACAAATAGGGTTTTAACTAAACAAATTCTTAAGCCAGTTCACAAATAAAATGGCCTGTTCAGAGTCTGCTCTCAAATAGCTTTTTGCAATTGCACTTCCCATAGAAACTCCGGGCTCCTCTTGCCAAGCCAGAAATGTATGAATGCGAGCCTTGGATTTATGAATTGCTTTATACTTATTCACTTTTTTATGTTCTATTACTTCCAAAGCGGCATCTACTTCATCTAACAAGTCTTTGTCATTGACAGCCAACTTAGCCAGGAAATCCTCCAACATTCCACTCAATTGATTATCAGGCATCACCCAAACTCCAATCTTCACATCGTCAGAATCATTTGGGAAAAGAATCAGCCCTTCATTTGGAAGAACATCAGGCACTGTATACTTTCCGCTTTCAACTAATATCTGAGAGATTCGTTGCCAACGCCCGGCTATATTCAAATCCGCATCAATCACAAGCCCTAATATTCGATTATTGGCAGTTTGTTTATCTATCAGAATACGAAATAATTCGATTGCTTTTTCTACTGAACCGCATGGTTTAATAAAAATATTATCCTCTAATTGATTCAATTCCCTTAAATGCGCTATCACAAACAAATCATCCGGTCCCTCTACTAATAATTTGAATGCATAATCTTCTTCTCTCCGCTTATCAGCCATTTTATCGTTTTATCTAATTTCAATATCCTGCTCCAATACCAACTCCAAGTCTTCCTTATTATCGTAAGTAACGGCTACAACTTTATTTTTACGCCGCTCTAAACGAATAAATGTCCCGTCATTTTCTATATTTTCTGCTACAAAAGCGCGAATTGCATCACGGCTATGAGTTGTTACGAAAACCTGTATATTGAGCATCCTTGACAAACTAAAAATGACTTTCCATAATTTCTGCTGAACTGAATAGTGTAACCCATTTTCAAATTCATCAATAAGCAAAACACCCTCCTTAGTATTCAACATTGCAAGAATAATAGTCAAAATACGGTTTATTCCATCTCCCATAGAACTTAATCTACGTGGCTTTGATTCTCCCTCAAACACAACATACGGTACACGCTCATCCTCATTTCTCTCACGTGAAAGTCTATTTCTGCGTCTATCATCTTTCAAGAAGTTCAAATCCACTATTCTTTGCTCTATTATTTGCAGAGCCTTCACAACCTCTTTCTGTAATGGAGTTAGAGCTAGTTTATCAAACAAAGAAGGATTATTTATCGTATTTATATCCCCCATTCTTACATATTGAACTTTATTCAACAAATCCATTTGGGAACGAGGAACCGAACCATTAAACGTATAAAGAATCTTTTGACCGAGAGAAGGAGTAATCTCCAAACCAAGTCCTATATTTTCATAATAACTACTTGGGTCGTAATTCTCTACAACAGTACGAACTGTTCTATCAAAACCACCTTCTGTTACCTGCATCTCCGTAAAATACACAAATCGTATTTCCACCTTACATTCCATATCTGATAGCATAATAGGAAGCTCAAATTTATGCTCATTATCGTAATTAGGAACAAAGGACAAAAAACTATCCAACTCCTTTCGTTGGTGGTTTTCTACATATCGGTCAGTTGACTCACCACGGAATTCCAATAATTGCATCAGCCATTCAAGACTTCCACCAGATTGAAGTATGGAAACAGCCTCTAATAGCGAAGATTTACCTACGTTATTTTCACCTGCTATCAAATTCACACGTCCCAATTTATCGATTTGTAAACTCTCCAGGTTCTTATAATTCTTTATATACAAACTATTCATATTGAACGGTATTTTGTGTATTATCACAACAAAGATAGTTATTATTGTGATTCGCCTTACATAATTGAATTAAAATCAATGAGATTTGTTTTGTGCTTTGGGCTATTTATAGTTACTTTTGCTCCAAAAGCAAGTTGACGAGACTTATTTAGTTAGAATAAGAGATAAAATGGCAAAAGAGAAAACCGTATATGTATGCAGTAATTGCGGACAGGATTCACCGAAATGGGTGGGTAAATGTCCGTCGTGTGGAGAATGGAATACGTATGTTGAAGAAATCGTACGGAAAGAACCTACCAACCGCCGCCCGGTGTCGGGCATTGAAACACAGAAACCCAAACCACTGGCACTTAGCGATATTGAAGCGGACGACGAGCCACGCATCAATATGCACGATGATGAATTGAATCGCGTATTGGGTGGCGGACTTGTACAAGGTTCTCTTGTCCTGATAGGCGGTGAGCCGGGAATCGGTAAATCCACGCTCGTCATGCAGACCGTACTGCACATGCCGGAAAAGAAAATCCTTTATGTGTCCGGTGAAGAAAGTGCACGACAGCTTAAACTCCGTGCCGATCGTCTCTCTGACGCTTCCAGTGATTGCCTGATCGTTTGTGAGACTTCGCTCGAACAAATTTACGTGCATATCAAGAATACGAATCCCGATTTAGTGATTATTGACTCTATACAGACTATTTCCACCGAGAGTATCGAATCATCTCCCGGAAGTATTGCGCAAGTCAGAGAGTGTTCGGCATCTATTCTTCGTTTCGCGAAAGAAACGCATACCCCTGTGTTGCTGATCGGTCATATTAATAAAGAAGGAAGTATTGCAGGACCTAAAGTATTGGAACATATCGTCGATACCGTCCTTCAATTTGAAGGCGATCAGCATTATATGTATCGTATTCTGCGCAGCATCAAGAATCGTTTCGGCAGTACGGCAGAGTTAGGGATTTATGAAATGCGTCAGGATGGGTTGCGCCAGGTGAATAATCCTTCCGAGCTTTTGCTTAGTCAGGATCATGAGGGAATGAGTGGAGTGGCTATTGCTTCCGCTATCGAAGGAATCCGCCCGTTCTTGATCGAGACACAGGCTTTGGTCAGTTCTGCTGTTTATGGAAATCCTCAACGTTCGGCAACCGGTTTCGATTTAAGAAGAATGAATATGCTGCTGGCTGTTCTCGAAAAACGTGTCGGATTTAAGCTGGCACAGAAAGATGTGTTCCTGAATATTGCCGGAGGACTGAAGGTGAATGACCCGGCTATCGACTTGCCGGTTATCAGTGCCATCCTTTCGTCCAATATGGACGCAGCCATTGAGCCGGAAGTTTGCATGGCGGGAGAAATCGGACTGTCGGGAGAGATACGTCCTGTGAATCGAATTGAGCAACGTATTGGTGAAGCCGAGAAATTGGGTTTTAAACGGTTCTTGTTGCCAAAATATAATTTGCAAGGGATTGACACTAAGAAACTGAAGATCGAGTTAGTTCCGGTGAGAAAGGTGGAAGAGGCGTTCAGGGCTCTATTCGGATAGGGCACTGATAAATAGTCACTGATAAATAAATGATCCGCTTTATCAATTTTATAGTCAAAAATAATATCAACAATAACTAAATGATACAAGAATACCAACTCCGCATCCTTCCCGAAATCGCAGCAAACGAACAGAAACTAAAAGAATATCTTTCTAAAGAAAAAGGTTTGAACCTGCGTGACATCACTGCTACCCGAATCTTGAAACGGAGCATCGATGCACGGCAGCGGACTATCTTTGTCAATCTGAAGGTACGAGCTTATATCCGTGAGATGCCTAAAGATGATGAATACGAGCATACTATATATAATAAGGTAGAGGGAAAGCCGCAAGTGATTGTCGTGGGCGCAGGTCCCGGCGGACTATTTGCAGCCCTGCGCCTCATCGAACTGGGGTTACGTCCCGTTGTTATCGAACGCGGAAAAGACGTACGCGAGCGGAAAAAAGATTTAGCACAAATCAGCAGGGAACACACGGTTGACCCGGAATCAAATTACAGTTTTGGCGAAGGCGGTGCAGGAGCTTATTCGGATGGGAAACTCTACACCCGGAGCAAAAAGAGAGGGAATATAGATAAGATATTGAACGTGTTCTGCCAGCATGGGGCTTCTACGGCGATATTAGTAGACGCGCATCCGCATATCGGGACAGACAAGTTGCCACGTGTCATTGAAAATATGCGGAATACCATCATCGAGTGTGGCGGAGAAGTACATTTCCAGACGCGAATGGAGGCACTGATTATCGAGAATGACGAAGTAAAAGGTATCGAAACAAATACAGGAAAGACTTTTCTCGGACCTGTGATACTGGCAACCGGACATTCGGCGAGAGATGTATATCGTTGGCTGGCTGCGAATCATGTGGCGATTGAAGCGAAAGGCATTGCAGTCGGTGTCCGTTTGGAGCATCCGGCAATGTTGATCGATCAGATACAATATCATAACAAGGAGGGACGAGGCAAGTATCTGCCTGCCGCAGAATATAGCTTCGTCACACAGGTTGAAGGCAGAGGAGTGTATAGCTTCTGTATGTGCCCCGGCGGTTTCATTGTTCCTGCTGCCAGCGGACCGGAGCAAGTGGTAGTGAACGGAATGTCTCCTTCTAATCGTGGCTCGCGATGGAGCAATTCGGGCATGGTGGTGGAAGTGCAACCAGAGGATTTAATAAGTGGAGAGTGGAGAGTGGAGAATGGAGAGTTAGCTGCGCAACGAAATGAACAGCTACTGGCTCTTAACCCATCTCTAAACAACTCTCAACTCTCAACTCTCAATTCTCAACTTCTTCCCCTTTACTTTCAGGAAGAACAGGAACGTCAATGCTGGTTGCAAGGAGGCAGAAGGCAGACAGCACCGGCACAGCGTATGCAGGACTTCACCCGCAAAAAATTGAGTTACGACTTACCCGAATCTTCTTACAGCCCGGGATTGATTTCTTCTCCGCTTCATTTCTGGATGCCGGAGTTTATCAGCAAAAGATTATCTCTCGGTTTCCAGCAATTCGGACGTTACAGTCATGGCTTCCTCACTAATGAAGCGGTGATGATCGGCGTAGAGACACGTACTTCTTCGCCTGTCCGCATCGTACGCGATAAAGAGACATTGCAACATACAACCGTTCGCGGATTATTCCCTTGTGGAGAAGGTGCAGGCTATGCCGGAGGGATTGTTTCTGCCGGAGTGGATGGAGAACGGTGTGCGGAAGCGGTAGCCAATTATTTCAATCGTTAACTAAAACTACATGAAAATGAATCATCAACCCGAAATAGCCATTGTAGAAGCAAACACACTAACCAGTCTCGGCCTGAAAGGAATTCTGGAGGAAATGATTCCTATGGCAACCATACGTACCTTCCATCAATTCAGTGAACTGATGGACGATACGCCGGATATGTATGCCCATTATTTCATTTCCGCACAGATTTATGTGGAGCACAATGCTTTCTTTCTCCCCCGGAAACGAAAAACAATTGTATTGGCAAGCGACAGTCCGCAATTCCAACTGTCCGGCGTGCCTGTACTCAACATCCATGAATCCGAGGAAGAATTGGTGAAAAATATATTGAAACTCCATCAACACGCCCACCACAACGGTTATCCGGTGAAAGATATGCCATCCATGCCTCCGGCGCAGCCTCATCAGGAAATTCTATCTTCCCGTGAAATAGAAGTGCTCGTACTGATAACCAAAGGATTAATCAACAAAGAAATAGCAGATAAACTGAATATCAGCCTGACCACCGTTATCACTCACCGGAAAAATATCACAGAGAAATTAGGTATCAAGTCCGTCTCCGGACTGACTATTTATGCGGTAATGAACGGGTATATAGAAGCAGACCGAATCTGATTCACCACAGAGGACGCAGAGGATAAAAAGGATAAAGAAGGTAAAGAGAAAAACTTTCCACACTTTTTCCCAAAAACACTCAAACAGTCTGTATCAGAGAATGAGTGAAGATGTTACCTTCACTATACCCTCTGTGTCCTCTGCGTCCTCTGTGGTGAAAATTGTGGTGAAAACTGTGGTGAAACAAATCCTAATAAATGAGGATTGACCATTGTCTATATTTGCCGTTACTTTGCAGCAGATAAATGAACAGCAGATGAAGAGAAAGAATTTTATGATTGCCCTTACGCTCCTGACGACTGGTACAGCATGGGCAGAAGATTTCCCGAAAGACTCACTAAAAATAGTAGACATCGAAGAAGTGGTAGTGATTGCCACTCCGAAAGAGAATCGTAAGTTGCGTGAATTACCGGTGGCAGCCACTGTTTTATCACAAGATAATATGCGTGCCAATCAGGTGAACTCTGTGAAAAACCTGACAGGCATCGTCCCTAATCTGTTTATCCCCGATTATGGTTCCAAACTGACCACTTCCATTTATATCCGTGGAATCGGCTCACGTATCAACACTCCGTCCGTAGGACTTTATGTAGACAACATCCCTTATATCGACAAATCCGCTTTCGACTTCAACTATGCTGATATCGAACGTATTGATATTCTCCGCGGACCACAAGGCACTCTCTACGGGCGTAATACGATGGGAGGACTTATCAAAGTGCACACAAAATCGCCTTTCACTTATCAAGGTACTGATATCCGCATGGGAGCAGCGACCTACAATAATTATAATGTGTCACTCACCCACTATCACCGGACATCCGACCGCTTCGCCTTTTCTACCGGAGGTTTCTACGAACACACAGGTGGCTTCTTTGAAAATTCGGCAAGAAACAACGAAAAGGTAGACAAGAGCAATGCCGGTGGCGGACGTTTCCGTGGTATTTACCTGCCTACTTCGAACCTGAAAATAGATATGGCCCTTAGCTATGAATATAGCGATCAGGGCGGATATCCGTATTACTATACCGGGATTACCCCCAGTGCGATAGCTAAAGCGAAAGAAAATGGTAAGGAAATGACAGAAGACCGGGCAGATTATATCGGTAAGATTTCATATAACGACCGCAGCAGTTACCGCCGTGGATTGCTCAACTCCGGTGTTAACATCGAATATCAAGCCAACAACTTTATATTAAGTGCCGTGACAGGTTATCAGAACCTGAACGACCGCATGTTTCTCGATCAGGATTTCACAGAAAGAGATATTTTCAATATTGAGCAAAAGCAACGTGCAAACACCATTTCCGAAGAGATTGTGTTGAAAGCCAAACCCGGAAAAAGATGGCAGTGGGCTACGGGAGCTTTCGGATTCTATCAATGGCTGCATACTACAGGTCCTGTTCTGTTTAAAGAAGAAGGAGTGAAGTCGGTCATTGAAAACAACGCCAATGCAGCTTTTGAAGAAGTATCTGCCAAACCCGGAGCTCCCACCATGGGAATGACCGTACATAACCCGTCATTAAGCGTAGGAGGAACTTTCGATACCCCGACTCTTAGCGGTGCACTTTATCATCAGTCTACTTTCAACAACTTGTTCATAGAAGGACTGTCCGTTACAGCCGGCCTCCGGCTCGATTACGAGAAAATCAGTATGAAGTATAATTCTCTTAGCACTCCTATCGACTTTGGTTTTGATTTTCACTTAGCTATGGGACCCAACCAAATAAACTTGTCTGATCAGAATATGAAAGCCCCTGCCTCTTTCGTTGGCAAGCTCTCTACTGATTATGTACAGCTCCTACCCAAATTTGCTATTCAATATGAATGGAAGAATCAAAATAACGTTTATGCCACCGTCACCCGGGGATATCGTTCGGGAGGATATAACATCCAAATGTTCTCTGACTTATCACAAACAGAATTGAAAAATTCGATGATGAATGCCATCAAAGAAAGTCCGACAATAGGGCAAGATGCCACCTGGGGAAAAACCATCATTAATATGATGAACCAAATGGTACCTACAAAAGAGATTGATGTAAAAGCGTCCACCACTTACAAACCCGAATATTCGTGGAACTACGAAGTAGGTAGTCACCTTACTCTATGGGAAGGAAGACTTTGGGCTGACGTCGCAGCATTCTATATGGATACCCGCGACCAACAACTCTCCCAATTTGCAGAAAGTGGTCTGGGACGTATCACGATCAATGCAGGAAAAAGCCGTAGCTATGGTGCAGAAGCAGCCCTTCGTGCCAGTGTGACAAAAGAACTTAGCCTGAATGTCAGTTACGGATATACGTATGCCACCTTTACGGATTATGTAATCACCGAAGAGCAAAAAGACGGCACTTTTAAAGTAACCGCAGATTATAATGGCAAATATGTTCCCTTTGTCCCCAAACATACCTTAAATATCGGAGGAGAATACGCCATCACCTGCAGTCCGCGCTCTATCTTCGACCGGGTTGTATTCCAAGCTAATTATAACGCTGCCGGACGTATCTACTGGACTGAACAAAACGATGTCAGCCAATCTTTCTATGGCACACTCAACTGGAGAACGAATCTGGAAATCGGTGACGCAATGATTAGTTTCTGGGCACGCAACTTCTTGAATAAAGAATATGCCGCCTTCTATTTCGAAACAATGAACAAAGGTTTTATGCAGAAAGGACGCCCAATGCAATTTGGGGTAGATCTCCGCTGCCGGTTCTAATCATTTTCACTCATAGAGATATTATTTAGTCATTTTATTGTCAGCTAAAGATTTTATCCATATAGAACAATGATTATCAAGTCATTGACACCTGACAATAAGTGCTGACAATAACCCAAAAACAGGCTGACAATAAAAGATTCGGACTTTTATTGTCAGCCTGTCTCTTATAGATTGATGGCATGGAATACGTGATAGAAGAACGTATGCCTCTATGAAGTATGCATTATAAAGCCGTTATACTTAATTAATCCAATAGGCATTGTTCTCTTAACCCTACGCTATCTTTACCTTTCCATGGCTGTGGTAGCTTCTCTTCACGGCCGTGGAGAGATCTCGTCACGGCTGTGGGAAGAAGTCACCACGGCCGTGGGAAGGTAAAGATAGCGGTACCTTCACACAACTATACCGGCATCTTAACGGAACTATACCGGTACTCTGGCATTACTTTACCTACAGTTTCCTATTGGTTTGCTTATATCTAAGATTATCTTGCCCACATCTAATACACTTCAACTACACTCCACCACGATTAAGCAAGTTTCTCTGTTCCATCAGATACACGCGTCATCTGATAAGCGATACGCTCTGTACCGTTCTTTACATAAATGATGCCACAGCGTTGAAAACCATACTTCGTCAATATATGCTGCATGACTTTATTGTCCCGATGAGTATCTACCCGGAGATTGGGCCAACGTTCGAAACACCAGTTCAAGCAGGTTTCCGATACCCCCTTCTGTTTTCCGTTCGTTGCCAGCCGATGAATCACTCCATAAGGTTCATTATTGAGCCATGTTCCTTCATAAATCTGTTGATAAGTAGGGTCGTCTCCCAAGATAAAACAAAAAGTCCCCAAAATTTCTCCCTGTTCATCTATGCAGACAAAGCTATGTCCATCTTCAATTTCCTGACGAATCAATACTTCAGAAGGATAACCGTCAATCCATTGAGTAGTATTTCCGGTTGCACGCATAAAGGCACGGGCATAGTCATAAATCTCCATCACTAAAGGGAGATCTTTTATTTCGGTAGATCTGATTTCCATCATTTGAAAAGTTATTCAAGAATAAAACAGATAATAAAATTACTCATTGATAGCTCCACAATGGGGGCATACACCTTTTTGCTTCAACTTTTCCCCACAACGCCCACAACGATACTTATACCCAATGTTCCGATGGACTTTCTTCGCAAAAACCAGCATAAAAAAGGCAAGGAACAGATAACCGATATAAATATGTGTCATCAGGATAAAGAAGAAATAGCAGAAAATACAACAAGACATCAACCCCAGCAGATAAAAGATAGCTGCAGCGGGAGTCAACTGTCGGAACAAATCATCCAGCACCGCCAAAGCGACTATCAAAAACAGCCAAATACTCAACAAGAAGACAGAGAGAATAAAAGGAACTTTGAACGGCGACAAAGTAGGATTGAAATAAAAATGCTCCCACGTTTCCGGCACAAAGACCTGCATCGATTCGTAAATCGTTGCACTGAAAGCCATCAACAAACAGAGAAATAACGGATAAACACTATCTATATCATTAAAATAGACCATCTGCAACTGCTTTCGACGAAAAGCGCGAAACAGATATACACCGACGAATAAAGCGAAGATGATAATGAAATAAGAAGCATGCGTATCACTGAAAAGATGAATGGCCTGCGAAATACTATCAGTCGGCACAAATGACTTCTTGAGTTCTTTTTCACGTATCCAGCCCTGTTCATCCTGTGTGTGAGCCAGCTTCACCCAAACACTGTCTACACTATCGGCAGGGTGAACCGCAAACTCTGCCACCACTACCCTATCCCCTTTATTCAACTGAATAAAAGTATCTTTTATCGGAAGACATTCCAAAGAGATGGAATCATCGACTACTTCCAAGTTTGTATTCCATGTATAATGCCGTTCGTACAAGTAAGTCAACGAGTCTTTCGTCTTCTTCGACAGTTCTTCCGAATCCAAAGCCGGTGCTTTATAATAACAAGATGAGAGCAAAAGTAAACATAGTAGGAGGTTCATCACTGTTTTCATCACTATTTTCACCACAGAGGACACAGAGGATAAAAAGGATAAAGAGGGTAAAAAGGGGAAAGAGGGTAAAGAGAAAAACTTTCTACACTTTTTCCCAAAAACACTCAAACAGTCTGTATCAGAAGAATGAGTGAAGATGTCACCTCCACTATATCCTCTGTGTCCTCTGCGTCCTCTGTGGTGAAAACTGTGGTGAAAATTGTGAATAATGATTCTCATTGAGCCGCTTTTACTTTCATTTGACAATTCTTACAATCAAATTCCAGACGAAAACGTTTGCCGTCATTTGACACCAGGTAATAGGGTTCTTTATAAGGTGAACGTACCCGTTGATGGATGGGACACCATCCCATACTGTAACGCAAACAATGTTTGCAGAACATCAGTACCGCATCTTCCACCGCTTCTTTTTCGTAAGCCGCTGCTACCTGTTGAACCCCATGCTCCTGATAGAAAGAGGCTGCACGAGTATTCATGACATTTCCCAGATAGGTTAGCGTCGTTTGTGGAAAAGCATGATTGGTTGACTTCCATACCGACAATTCCTGACGGTAATTGATTCGACGGGCAGTTATTAACCGGTCGATTGCCTGCCGGCGGAAATCGGCTAATACCGAAGCCGGCAGAAACCAGTTGTCGGTAAAAGAGATTTCTATTTCTTTTGCTTCGAAAGGCGTATTCCCCAATTTGGACAGTTGCGTTTTCAGGTTGTCCGTCTGCGGAGTCCGGGCCGGCTCTTTTTCACGTGGAAGGGTGATTGTGACTCTATTATCATCTTCGTCAGTCAATGTCAAAGAGAAACCGGAATGATGGTCGGCAAGCAACATTCGTACTGCGATTTTCCTTTCGGCAGACTTACGGGAAAGCACTCGTTCAAATTCTTGGTCGAAATTACGATATAATGTGGTACGAGGCTTGATGCGAGGCATTTCCTGTGGATATAGTTTGTTGCTGTCCACCCGGTTGATGCGGAATCCCTGTAAACGTCCCTGTTCGTCGATATAACAAACACCGTCTCCATTGTTAAAGGATTTAAGTCCCGCAACCGTCAGATAATTGCCGCGAATCTCCTTCACAGTCCCCATCTCCTCGCCCAACGACTTGGGAGTGTCGAAAGAGAAAATCTCTTTGTCACGTCCATGCAGGAAATAATGTGTGAATCCACGGCTGAAACTCTTATCCAGTTGCGGCTTAAACTCGAAATTGCACGTACCCGAAGAAGCCCTTACATATTCCGGACGACGGGCAAAGATGGCATCCAGCTTCTGACGATAAGCGGCCGTTACATTCTTCACGTAAGAAACGTCTTTCAGTCGCCCTTCTATCTTGAACGAGGAAGCTCCGGCATCCAGCAATTGCTCCAGCTCGTCACTTTGATTCATATCTTTCAGGGAAAGCAGATGTTTGTCTTTGACAATCACTTTCCCGTCCGCGTCTACCAGACTAAAAGGTAACCGGCAGAATTGCGCACATTCTCCCCGGTTGGCACTACGACCGAAACAGGCTTGGCTGACATAGCACTGCCCGCTATAGCTGACACAAAGTGCCCCATGTACGAATACCTCTAAAGGCACTTCCGGACAATTTTCGTGTATCTTTTTTATTTCACGCAACGATAGTTCCCGCGCCAGGACTACTTGCCGGAAACCCGCCTCCCAAAGGAATTTTACTTTTTCCGGTGTACGGTTGTCCATCTGTGTACTGGCATGAAGCGGTATCGGAGGAAGATTCAACTTCGTGATCCCCATGTCCTGCACAATCAGCGCGTCTACGCCAATCCGATAAAGTGCATGAATCATCTCCTCCGTCTCTTTCAACTCTTCTTCTTTCAGAATCGTATTGACCGTGACATAAATACGTGCATGATACAAATGGGCATGCTGCACCAATGCTTCAATATCTTCCAATGAGTTCACAGCCGCCGCACGGGCACCGAACTTCGGAGCACCGATATATACTGCATCTGCCCCATGATTGATAGCTTCAATGCCACATTCCAGGTTTTTCGCCGGAGCGAGAAGTTCTATTTTACGCTGCTTTATCATTGAATATCGTTGATGTTGTAAGGTGTTTCCTGATAAACGAAGTAGTTCAGCCAATTGGAGAACAACAAATTGGCATGAGCACGCCAACGTACCAACGGGCCTTTTTCAGGATCATTGTCTATATAATAATTGCGGGGCATCTCTATCGGCAAGCCTTTATCTAGATCGCGACGGTATTCCGTGTCCAGTGTCAGCGGAGAATATTCGGAGTGTCCCGTGACAAAGAATTCACGACCGCCCCGTGCCATTGCCATATAGACACCGGCATCTTCCGATTCGGAAAGCAACGTCAGTTCCGGAACTTTCAGAATGTCTTCCCTGCGTACTTCTGTATGACGGCTATGCGGCACATAGAAACAATCATCAAAACCACGGAAGATGGAGTGGAAAGGTTCCAATACCCGATGTTCAAAGATACCGAACATCTTCTCTTTCAACGGATATTTAGGAACCCCATAATGATGATACAATCCGGCCTGCGCAGCCCAGCATATATATAAGGTAGAAGTGACATGCGTACGTGCCCAATCAAAGATTTCCGTAATCTCATCCCAATAGGTCACCTCCTCGAAGTCCATCTGTTCTACAGGAGCTCCGGTGATAATCATACCATCATACTTCTCGTGACGCATCTGGTCGAAATCCGTATAGAACGTTTTCATGTGTTCTATCGGCGTATTCTTTGACGTGTGGCTCTTGATCTTCATAAATGAAATCTCCACCTGAAGAGGTGTATTGGAGAGTAAACGCACCAAGTCTGTTTCCGTTGTAATTTTCAACGGCATCAGATTCAGAATCACAATCCGTAGCGGACGAATATCCTGTTGCGTAGCGCGGGAAGTGTCGATCACAAAAATATTCTCTTCCTTCAAAAGCTCTATCGCAGGTAGTTTATCGGGTAAATTTAAAGGCATAATCGCTATATATTAGTAATTTGAGTGCAAAAATACGAAAAATATAGCAGATTATAGGGAGGTAGCTTATTTAGAAGACGTACAAATTAAGTCAATTTAAACATAGAAGCATAACAACCAATCAATAAAAGCCTTATTTTTGCCGGAGAAATTAGTACTAATAATTTAAATCTTAGAAAAATGGCATACGTAATTAGTGACGATTGTATTGCTTGCGGAACTTGCATTGACGAGTGTCCGGTAGAAGCTATCTCTGAAGGTGATATCTATTCTATCAACCCAGATGTATGTACTGACTGTGGTACTTGTGCAGACGTTTGTCCGTCTGAAGCAATTCACCCGGCTGAATAATACAAGTTACAAAAAGAGTATAGGCTGCTTTCTATGGAAGGCAGCCTTTTTTTATTGCTCTTTCTTCACCACAGATTACACAGATTAATGGCTCACCCGCAATTTCTTGGGGGTAACTATTTGTAGCTTTCTTTAAAGTGATTACTTTTGTAATATGACAGAAGCAGCATTAATATCTTTAGCT
>NZ_KQ236958.1:16047-37157 GCF_001185845.1 Bacteroides sp. 3_1_13 | reverse complement strand
TTCAGAACCGCATTAAGAGGAGTAGTGGATGAGAAATTCTTCCTCTTTAGACTGGCTAAGATTTATGCATACCCCCAATGATTATCGGGTGAGCCAGATTAATTCACAATCAAACGGATAGAAAAATACAAAGAAGTTCCTTAAACAAAAAAATCACCCTTACTGCATACTGTAGTAAGGATGATTTTATTAATCTAATATTTTTCAGACAGACAATCTCTTTTCAATCTGTGTAATCTGTGGTGAACTCTTATTTCAACTTAGCCAATGCTTCTTTGATACGACGGATAGCCTCTACGATATTTTCATCGCTTGTAGCATAACTCATACGGATACATTCAGGAGCACCGAAAGAGGCACCACCTACACAAGCCACGTGAGCTTCTTCAAGCAAGTACATTGCCAAATCATCTGAATCTGCAATCTTACGTTCGCCATTGCTCTTTCCAAAGAAAGCATCGCATTTCGGGAACAGATAGAAAGCACCTTGCGGAACGTTTACCTCAAATCCCGGAACTTCCTTAGCCAACTTCACAATCAGGTCACGACGGCGTTGGAATGCTTTCTGCATTTCTTTTACCGGTTCTTGTGTTCCTGTATATGCCACTTCAGCCGCTTTTTGAGAAACAGAGCAAGGACCTGAAGTGTACTGACCTTGCAACTTGTTGCAAGCTTTTACAATCCATTCCGGACCGGCAATGAAACCGATTCTCCATCCTGTCATAGCGTAAGCCTTGGATACACCGTTTACAATCACTGTACGTTCCTTCATTTCTGGGAATTGAGCGATACTCTGATGCGCACCAATATAATTGATATGTTCGTAAATCTCGTCAGCGATTACTATCACCTGCGGATGTTTAGCCAATACTGCTGACAATCCTGCCAATTCTTCTTTTGTATATACAGAACCTGTCGGATTAGACGGAGAACAAAGAATCAATGCTTTCGTCTTCGGAGTAATAGCTGCTTCCAGCTGTTCAGGAGTAATCTTGAAATCTTGTTCGATACCTGCCGAAACAATTACGGGAGTACCTTCTGCCATTTTCACCATTTCCGGGTAGCTTACCCAGTAAGGAGCCGGCACGATGACTTCGTCACCCGGATTTACCAATACAAGGATGGTATTACAAACAGATTGTTTGGCACCATTGGCACACGAAATTTGAGCGGCTGTATATTCCAGACCGTTTTCTTTTTTCAGTTTCTCAACAATAGCATTGCGCAAAGCCGGATAACCCGGTACCGGAGAGTAACGAGAAAAGTTATCATCTATGGCTTTTTTCGCAGCTTCTTTGATGTGGTCAGGAGTATTAAAATCCGGTTCTCCTACACTTAAGTTAATAACATCAACACCCTGTGCCTTGAGCTCGTTGCTCTTTTGCGACATGGCAAGCGTCGCCGATGGCGACAAGCTGTTCAAACGATCTGATAATTGATTCATTTTGTATCTATTTTATTGTTGTTGAGTGAAAATCGTTGCAAAATAAGCGATAATATTTGATATATGAAAACAAATTGGCAATTTACTTATTAAAATGTAAAGTATGCCCCATTCTTTCTTTCTTTGTTCTCAAGTATCGTTCATTATACGGATTAGGAACTGTTTCAACAGGTACATTTTCTACTATCTCCAATCCGTATGCTTCCAAACCAACACGTTTCACCGGATTATTTGTCAAAAGTCTCATTTTGTGTACTCCCAGTTCACGAAGGATTTGTGCGCCTACTCCATAATCACGTTCGTCGGCAAGGTGTCCCAAACAAATATTCGCGTCAACGGTATCCATACCGTCTTCCTGCAACTTATATGCTTTCATCTTTTCCATCAGACCGATGCCACGTCCTTCCTGATTGAGGTAAACCACCACGCCTTTTCCTTCTTTTTCGATCATTTCCATCGCTTTATGCAGCTGCTCGCCACAGTCACAACGTTGTGAGCCAAGGATATCTCCAGTAGCGCAAGAGGAATGGACGCGTACCAAGATCGGTTCGTCTTCACTCCATGTTCCTTTAAATATAGCCATGTGCTCCAATCCGTTTGATTTCTGGCGGAAAGGAATCAGACGGAACTTTCCGTGTTCGGTAGGCATATTTACTTCTACTCCTTTTTCTACAATGGATTCCTGTTTCAGGCGATAAACGATCAGGTCATGGATAGAAATCAGCTTCAGTCCGTGTTCGTCTGCCATCTGACGGAGTTCGGGCAAACGTGCCATTGTTCCGTCTTCACTCATGATTTCCATCAAGGCACCTGCGGGGTAAAGTCCTGCCAGACGAGCCATATCAATCGTAGCTTCTGTATGTCCGGCACGGCGAAGTACTCCTTTTTCTTGCGCGTACAACGGATTGATGTGTCCGGGACGCCCGAAAGTAGCCGGTGTAGAAGTCGGATCGGCCAACGCCTGAATAGTAGCGGCACGGTCGGAAGCGGAAACACCTGTTGTACAGCCTTCCAATTTGTCAATAGTAACCGTAAAAGGAGTTCCCAACACGGAAGTATTATCACTTACCTGATGCGGTAAATCCAACTCCTTGCAACGAGACACTGTGACAGGTGCACAAAGTACGCCACGTGCATGTTTCAACATGAAATTTACTTTTTCGGGAGTTATCTTTTCAGCTGCAATAATCAAGTCGCCTTCGTTTTCGCGGTCTTCATCATCCACTACTATGACAAACTTGCCTTCTTTGAAGTCGGCAATCGCATCTTCTATTCTATCCATTTTAATAGTCTCTTTCATAACACTTATTTATTGATTTTCTGTATGATGAATTGAATTTGTTCATTGTTCTTTATAATCCGTTCCATATCCTTAGCCAGACGAACGCGGAACGCCCAGATGCGGAAATAGAAAAATAAACCGATAGGGAAAATGACTCCGGCTACCAGATTCAACCAATATATATGGAACGGGCGCACATGAGCAGAAACGGAAATAACCGGATAATTGTTTAATGCACCGATCAAAGTGGCAGATTTCGTATTGGACATTTCTTCAACCAACGCTTCCAGCTTTTCATTGATTGCCATCACCTCGTTATCATCCTCACTCGCCATCCACAACTTAAAGTAATTCGGTGCTTTTTCCAATCGTTTCCTGGCGGCATACGCTTTACACTCTGCCGAAAGTTGTTCCAAATCACCCGTCAGACGTGCGTAATCAGGATCATGAATAATCACTTCTTTCTTAAATATATGACGCACACTACGAATTCCCACAATCTTTTTAAACCAGTTGATATAAGCATCTGCATTAAGCACCACAGAGTCTTTATTCGATTTATAAGTAAGGAAGATTCCTAACGGGGCAAGGACTGCGCTACTTGTCCACATCCCCATCCAAACAATCCACTTACCGTCGCGGGCCATTTTATATCCTGTATTATCAATGATATAATAAATGATAAACACCAACACTGATACGATGACCGGCATTCCCAGACCTCCTTTACGGATAATACCGCCCAACGGAGCTCCGATAAAGAAGAACAGCAGACAAGAAAGTGAAATTGTTATCTTCTTATGCCATTCCGTCTTATGTTTTCGAATACTATAATCATTGTTCTCCATCGTGAATTTCTTGAACCCAAGATCGTTAGCCACGTTCTCCGCACGACTGACAGCAGAAGAAATCACCTTCTGTTTCTGCGTTAAAGAGGCTACTTCGTAAAGGCTGTCTACATTATATTCATGAATATCCGCCTTTTCTATTTTGACCGTATCTTCTTTTGTCAATCCATAAGAAGGACGGAAATTTCCTTCTGCCACTTCCCTGTAATACTGTCGTCCGATACTGTCTCCCACAACCGTCATCGAGTCAATGGAACTCTGCAGCTGCGCCATGTCCTTAGCACTGGACTGCTTACCCATAATCTCACCGTCAACCATATTGAAATCGGAATTAAACTCAATAATGGTATGTTTTTCCCTGAATTCCTCGCGTCGGTAAGGTACATTCTCCGATTTCATACTTTGAGCTTTCAGATTCTCAAATAAATCTCCGCTATACAAATGCAGCCAAAGATGCTGTTTATCCGCGGTCATCTCCAAACGCCCGGAATCAGCATATATAATACGTGCTTTCTCAAAGCCATCTTTCATACTATAAATCAGCACATCATATAGCATACCGGTCTTCCGGTTCTTCTTAGCTACCTTT
This sequence comes from Bacteroides sp. 3_1_13, assembly GCF_001185845.1. Taxonomy (NCBI): domain Bacteria; kingdom Pseudomonadati; phylum Bacteroidota; class Bacteroidia; order Bacteroidales; family Bacteroidaceae; genus Bacteroides; species Bacteroides sp. 3_1_13. The sequence goes on along the minus strand of NZ_KQ236958.1, from coordinate 32,994 downwards.
AAATTATAGTCCTTGATTTCAGAATAGAAAACTCCTTCCGGAATGTCCAACTCCGGAGATTTTTGTTTCATCGAAAGGATCAGGGTTCCCAATTTAGCCTGGGCGATAGGACCTACTACATTTTGGAAATAGAATGAGACACCGACAAGCCCGCAAACGAAGAAAGCAAGCGGACGCATGATTTTAAGGAGAGAAATACCTGCGGCTTTCATCGCAAGCAATTCATAACGCTCGCCAAAGTTACCGAAAGTAATCAAAGAAGCCAGTAGCACTGCCAATGGCAACGATACCGGCACTAATGTTAACGCGGAATAAAAGAAGAATTGAGCCATTACGCTCATCTCCAATCCCTTTCCGACCAATTCGTCTACATATCTCCACAGGAACTGCATCATGAATATGAACAGACAGATGAAGAATGTACCAATAAAGAGCATCAAAAAACTCTTTACGATAAATATATCTAATTTCTTTATGCGTAGCATCTTAATAGGTTCGTGCAATTAGGATGCAAAATTAGCACAAAAAAAGGAGCATCGAAAATTTTTAGTTGAAAGTTAACTAAAAACCACAAGTTCTTCTTAATTTAGCTACTTGTGACTCCCACAATTCTTTCATATCATCCACTTCATCCGGCTCTGCGAAATCGGTAATTTCCAACACATAGTCACTAGTCAGCTCATTATAAGTCATCTTGATTTCAAAATAATCGCGTTCGTTTTCATCATCCTGCCAACGGAAGCGGATAAAAGAGAAAGAGCGAATGGCAATAATCTCTGCTTTCCTCAGCTCTGTCTTCCCCCAATGAAACTCTACTATTTTATCGTCAGAAATAACTTTATCGGCAAACCAGTCCTCCAACCCGGTCGGTGTACTTATAGCTGACCAAAGAATATTTTTAGACGTTGCATTCAACAAATACTCCAAATGAATCTTTTCCTTTTTCATAGCAATTTCGAATTGTTTTTACGTGTGCCAAGATAAATACTTTTTTCTAAATACATCGCATAAATCAGACACTTTATTTAATTATTCTTTCATTATCGGACCTCAAACTCCCTGTTTATAGGGAAAATCAAACCCCTTCTTAAAGAAAAAACACAAAAAAGTTATGAATTGTTTTGGAGATTATAAAAAATCATCTATCTTTGCACCCGCAATCGAGAAACGATGGCGGGATAGCTCAGCTGGTTAGAGCGCATGATTCATAATCATGAGGTCCCCGGTTCAATCCCGGGTCCCGCTACTAAGCCGAAAGGCTTGTAAATTAGGCAATTAGGAGGCTTCCACTCTTGGGTGCCTTTTTCTTTTATACATCAATTGGTGGCAGGTGACGCCATAGGTGACGCTAATTAACGACTTCCTAATTACCTGTTCTGATTTGACATTAAGTTATCATCGCAAAAATACGAATAATCTATCTTTTCTTGGAAAAAAAGTCTATAAAAATAGGTTTAAGAAAAAAAATAACTAGTTTTTTCACAAGAACTATCATCACTATCTAATTACTAGTCAAATTCACAGTCATCACAATCACTTTGACAAAACGGGTCATACCAAAATTCCTCATATTCTTTCTCTGATTGTTTTATTTCCTGTATCATTTTTTCTCTTTCTTTCTCATCTTTTACCCATACCCCCTCGTCAACATTTACACGCCACATCTGTTTCTCTTTCCATTTTTCCCATTTCTTCATTTTCATTTCTAAATTTTCCCTTTCCTTCGCATCTTCACAACAATCCAGTTCTATTTGAATATAGTCACTCATATCAAAATTTTGCAAATTTATATATCGATATTCATCCAAATCCTCCTTATCATAACACATATCCTCATACAAATCCTCAAAGATACTTTCTGCCTCCATACTAGTTGCCCAACCTTCATCATGTATATGTTCTTTTTTTATTTTATTACAACAAAGCTCATACTCGTAATCAATAGGAGTAAAAAGCTCTTTAAAGATATTCTCATAATCTGGATTATTATAAAATACGGCTATATTATTAACATCAAAAAAATGAGTTTCTTCTGGGTTCATTTTGGCAAAAGAAACAAATTCAGTAATCTTACCTCTAATATATGCTTCTAAAGAACATGGTGACCACTCATTTTCTTCTTTCCATTCTTCAATTAGAGACTGATTCATTTCCATATAGTTTTCTAATGGAGGCATCTGAAACATTTTCTGTCCCTCTAACCAATGATGCAATTGTTCTATCCCCAAAGAATCTCTTGCAGCAGCCATAGACAAAATATTCCCCTTTAAAATTCCCAATAATTCTTTAAACGATTTTAATGATGTAAGCCTATCCACTCTCTTATTTTTATGTTTATAATCAGCTATTATTTCCGAAATATTAGTACATTTATTCACCAAATAAGAAGATAAGCTATTAATACTCCCCATAGTATAAGATGCTTGCAACTCAGGTGTAACATAGTCAGTTAATCCGTATTTCTGAATCAGAAAATAATGTTTCAATATAAATCCAGCCAACTTATCAACTCCCACAACTTCATTAGACAACGAACAATATCTACCGATTTCTCTACTATACTCTGTTTCCTTTACTGTTTTTCTATATTCCAATGGATATCCTTCCTTATAAGTAGAATTAGCCATTTTTATAATGTAACGTACGCCAAGAAAAGATTTTTGATAGTATTTTTGTAGATATAGTCTACTACAATTCATTCGAGCATCAATAATTTCATCAATATTAAGATGATTAGCCAACTTTTCTAATGCTAATCGCGAAAAACCATTCACGTTTACTAAATAGATATTCATACGTCAGATGTTAAGTTTTACAATCCTACAAATGTAATAAAAAACAGCAAATGAATTTCTTCAAATGCTGTTCTTTAATGTTCTAAGATACCTTTTCATTATTCCATAGTTAATAAAACTGCTAAATCATAAAATTCACTAAGATTCTTCGCATAATATTCTCCCTTTGAAGTAGCCATTTTATTTGGATATGGTACTATACCAACTCGTTCTAAATCTAATCTATCTGCATCAAAGCAAGTATCAATAGTTAAGTTACCTGTTCGCAATGTTGTAGTATGAAGTTCACAAGCCTTAGACAATAACTCAAATTCATTATCGGTTAGTTCTTTTAGTAATGTGTGCCTAATCCCATTAATCATAATAGCGGCTCTTTTTCCATGTTCAATGTCACAACCATTATCTATTCTGCATTTATCATGCAGATAAGCAAACAACCTAACAACCGTAATATTTACTTCTGATGTGGCAAGTATTATTCCGTTACGTTCCACTCTTTGCCAATGTGGTAAACCATGAGTTTCCCCAAGCTCCCAATCTTTTAAAGCAAATTGTTTGATTGCTTCTATATCTAAAGAAGCTAACTCTTGCATAACCAACCTTTCTTTAAACTCTGAAAGATGCTTACTATGATTATTTTTGCTTCTATGAAACCACTTAAACATACAAAGATTGATTTAGTTGTGATAAAGATAAGAATTATTCCAGTGGATTATATGGAAAACGATTAATATTCATACTAATTATTTCTTCTGCTTGCTTCTTTATGAAATTCATATATTCTAACTTCACTGTTACAATAATATCACGCTCATAAGCCTTTTTACAGGTAGCTTTACAGAAAAAACATCTACCACCCTTGGTATTGCCTTCAATAGTATAACTATGGTCTGTAATATCTTTCTTAATAATTCTATTGCCTTGTTCTACTTCTGTATCAATCATTATATCAAACCATTCATGAAGCGAATAATCATCTTTAAAAACATCGAAGTAAGTAGCATACACATTCAAACAGATTGTACTATCTTCATTTACGAAATGATTGCCATTGCCTAAATCCGATTCTTTTCCATGTGTAAAGCTAGAGGGATATACCAAGAAATAATCAAAAGTTCTATTCCAATAAAACCTTGTATCATTATATTGGTATATCCTATTTCTGTAATCAATCAGTTTCACACCTTTTACTCCTAATACAGAATCTACCCATTGCAAATGCTTAGCTTCTGATATATCCAAAGTAGGATGATTATCATATATAGATAAGCTAGCAATAGTAGCCTGTATATTACTATCCTTTTTACTAGTACAAGATAGTAATAACATTAATAGTAGTATGTAGATAGTTACTAACTTCATAATCATGAGCTTCTTGATTCTTGTTACTTAATAAGAATAAGGTATTTGATATATTTTTATTTATGAATCTTATTTATATCAATAGTATCATATTCAGAAATACCATTATATCTTCCTTCTCTTACTTTCTGTAATCTAGCATTTATCTTTTTATACAGTCTATATGGACGAGTTGGAGTATTACTATCTGTATTTTTATCATAACCTATGATTTTTGCTTCTATCAGTTCTATTTGGTTATATTTGCTAAGTCTGTCATCACTGTTCAATATTACCTTTTTAGCTAAACCATATTTATAATAACCATCGTAGTAAACGCTTCCTGTTCTTTTATGCACTGTTATAGTTTTACCAATAGAATCAAATTCAGTATTATAATCACTGATTTTTCCTGTTGGATTAATAAATGGTGCTTCTGTCAGTTGCTTCACTTCATTATTGGTTATCTTGTAAACATCATAAGTATTGCAGTATCTTATGCCACATCTCCAGTTATTGATAATTAATTCTTCTTCTCCGTCAAAATCCACATCAGAGAAAAAGAATGGTGAGTTATGACTTAAATACTCATTTGTTGATTTAGGTAAATAGTCCAATTCTAATATCATATTATCTCTAACTTCTTGTTCGTTTACATAATAAAGAACACTGTCAGAAAAGCTTTCATTATAAATATAGAATCTATTATCTTCTTTTTCAAAGTAAAGTAAGGCATTACCCCAAATTTCTGTATTTCTTTCTTTATCATAAGTATAGTTATAAAGCAAACACATAACAGTTACATCATAGCCATTTACAGGTTGCTTGTACTTTATAAAAATACGTGGTTTAAAGTATTTAAGCTCATCATCAAACAAAGTATTATACAAAAACTTTGCACATTTCATAAAGTTAGCTGCTGCTAACGCATCTTTCATATCCTGTTCACTTGATTGTTTTTTCCTATCACAGGATAAAACAGAACATAAGAAGATTGGTAATATGCAATATAAAATTTTCCTCATTATTTTATTAGGATTATACTAGTAAAGAACTCCCAATACAAGAAACATTAATAATTAATGTATTATTCTTATATTGGGAATTTATTGCACAAACATAATCACCATTCCTTTAATGGCGTGGTATTATATACTGAATTTTCAAAGTTAGAATATGAATTAGGAAGATTATACCTATTTTCAATGACAGATAGCACAGAATTAAAATCTTCTATTTCCTGCACGGTTGGTATTTGGCTATAATTTAGTATAGCATATAGTAACTTCCTAAATTCAATTTGATACTCTTTATCTAAATTGCTCAACTGTTGAAAGTTAACAAATCCATTTGACATAGTGGGAGATAAACATTCCTGCATTTCAATAATAGAAAGATGAAGAAAAGACTGTCCCCACCTCATTAAACAATATTTATGATTATTACTCAATTCTCTTTTGTTATGAATAACAATATCAAAAATTGTTCTAAATGCTGCTTTCCGTTGTTCTAATGTTGGCATATGTATTTTATTTAAATTTACAACCAAATAGCAATATCAATACCTGTTTGAGTTTTCAAAACTCTAGCTTCATTATTTAATCTTGCTTCAAATAGTCGAAATGGAATTTCACTTCCATCATACCATTTTACAGCAATAGAGTTATATAGATTCCAGTCAGTTCTTCCATTTGGTTTTAACAATCGTTCCAATGTTCTAACCTCATTTTGTAACGCTGAAGCAATACCTTTTACCATAGGTGTAGCTTGACCATTAGAAGAAGCATATTCTTGTTCTATTTGTCCTAAACCTGTACTTATTTTTAATGCACAAGATTGAATCTCTGCTTTACTATTATTTCCAAAATTAAAGAATCCCATATCTAATTATTTTTCTGTTAGTAAATCAAAATATAAACTGCTCAAAAATTGAGTTGGCTACTTAAAAGATAGTAGCTAAAATTTGTACTGAATGTCTGATTCGTAGTTATTCCGCTTTAGGTATCTTGTTCCCTTTAGATACTATTAAAAATTAAAAGGCGTGGAAACTATTGAATATTATCATATTGAGGCTCTGGACTGCCCAAGGTTGAATAATAAACAATAGCCCACGCCAAACGATATATAGACTATCTTAACAAGATAGGTATATAACATTGACGTGAGCGTTCTTGCCTATTATCTTCAACCTTCGAAATTGTCCAGATTCCAATATGAGATAATATCTTAAACGCTCTTCGTTAACTAATATGTCCTTTCAGCCCCAACACATTAGGTATCTGAAATTGCCACAAAGTTACGAAAAGCGTTTGTAATAGCAAGAACTATTGTTTATTAAAAAGTAAGGCAATCATAAGTATTTAATAGCTCTTCTTGTCTCAACCCTAAATATCTCTTAGTAATTGATACACTAGAATGATTAAATAATTCCATTAGCTTAACAAGTGCCAACTCTGAATTATCGCTATTCATATTATACACCTGTCTACCAAATGTTTTTCTTAATGAATGGCATGAAAAGTTTTTAACCGATAGCTTGTATTTGATTTGCATTTTTTTCAATAATACATCAATACTTTGCACTCTGTAAACCGTTCCTTTCTGACTTACTAAAATAGGTGCATTTATTCCAATCGGTTGTATCTGTTTATAACAATCTGCAATGTGCCGTTTTAACTGCTGATTAATTCTGATAGTACGCTGCTTTCCTGTTTTCTTCTCTATTATCGTAAATTCATCAACATTTAAAATCTGTTTCCAATGTAAGGCAAGCATATCACTTATTCGTAGTCCCCAAAAACAACCTATTGCAATAAGTAGGGACATCTTATAATCTTCGTCTTTATAAAGAGAACGAACTAGGTTCATAGCTTCTCCCCATTGTAGATAATCGGCTGTTGTATTACTATATTTCAAGCTCATAAATATTCAATTTTATAAGTAAATAAATAAAAGTGAATATTCCACCAATACCACCAAGCAACCTATAAAGCTAACTTACTGATTTATAATGAAACATTCACTTTGTATATTAGTGACGATTATTCGCTTCTTCCACTTCCCATAAGCCAACTAAAAGTATAAGCCATACGAATGGAACACAAGCACTAATCATAGCCAATACCACCCAAAAGAGCCAAACGAGTATCTTATAATAAAACATGATTCTTTATTTTAAATAGATTAATAATTGAACGGTTTATTTCCATATTGATAATCTGTTATTGATAAACAGATTCTATCAAAGAAAGAATATCCCTTATCTGAATAGAAATACTTCCTATAAATCTCATCATTGGAATTATCCAATAAGACATCTAATTTCAGCAACCAATATTTCAATGCTTGCAACCTCTTTATATATTGGAGATTATTCTCACAATGGTAAATTGTTTCTTTCAGATATTCAATCTTTCTAACCATAGTTTCCTTCTTTCTATCCATTGTAATGCAATTAATAAAATAGGAGAATACCCATTTCTGAATATTCCCCTGTTTAATCAATCAATAAACCACTTATATTTAGTGTCTCCATGCAAAGCAGCATTTATTCCCGTTGCTATTTCGGTTGCATTTACTGCTCTATCCAAGAAGCTGTCTATATAACTGCTCTTATTTGCTCCTGTCAATAGATTGTACAATTTCCACATACTTATATCATTCCCCAAGCTCCCAAAGTTCTTATCATTGATATATGCTTTTACAACTGTATTTATCTGCGAATCAGTGATGAGCATTTTAGGAATATCTTTCTGATAACCTTGTGGCAATGATTGATAAAGTCTCATTCTCCCAAGTAATTGGCAAAATTGATGTTCTGTAAGATATGAGTTACTAAGTGTTTGCATTAAGTGTATGTGTTTGGCTGTGTCGTATTTATTGAACATCTCTAATACGGCTTGATATAAATCCCTTGTATTAGTAACTTCCAAACAACTAAGAAAACCGTCTGTTGACACACACAAGTTTGTGCAAACCTTACAAATGAAGCCTATAAATACTTTAAATCGTTCTGCTCCTTTCTTTGAATAAAGATTAGTGTGATTATAAGCACGAACACCACCAATAGTTAATATTAACTTATTCCCGTTCACCGTTTCGTAAATCGTAGGAATCTGAATAATAAAAGCACATCTTTCGTAGTAGATAGTCTTATCACTTTCGAGAAGTTGATTTGCAGGTTTGTGTATTGCTTCGGGCACTCTCCCTTTAATAATGTGACTTACACGAATATCGGGCTTATCAATACTTTCACCACTGAAAAACGTATTTGCAGCGTCATAAACAGTATCAATAAATGCAGGGTGAGGAATTGTAAGCTCATTATCTTTGGCGAATACGGGTGTAATACAATCTTCTTTCAAATGTTGCATTGTAACCTCTAGTGTATTAGCTTCCAAGAAATGAGGATTCTCTTTTTTAACTTTTGGTTGTTCTTCGATTATTACTGCTTCTTCTGCATATTCACCAAAGTTGTTTTCCCTTCTTACTTGTGGCACATTGCCAATAATTTGTAGATTTCTCATAACGAATAAAATTTTAAATGATTTATAAATTGATTACGTGGATTGAAATATATTTCGTTTCTCTCCAACTACCCTCGGGGGACGTTAGAGCTACTCTACTCACTTGTACGTAACTTTCAATTCAGTAAATCATAGGAGAAATAAGCTGATATATATTTAAGCTCCTATTTTTATAGGTAGGGGGTATTATATATAAAGTACCTATACTTTATTGCGTGCCTATGTATTACTATGCACTATAATAGAAAGGAGAGTATTATACTACTATATAAAGATACACTAAGTAGTAATATCAAAGAATGAGCATTGTTTATTTTTTTACCTTGTTTATTATGACTAACTTTGAGTATTCTTAAAAATCAAGAACTACCTGTTTGGCAATGGTTCAACTCCTTGAATTATATGTAAATCAAACAGGTCATATTTGCATTTTCCCACACTTCCATTGGGAAAATTAACTCCCATATTTAAAATTGCGAACTGCTATATCCCTTGTATTAGACAAGAATTTAGAAGTTCCACAAAAAAAGCCGCAGTTGAGCACATTTGTAAGTGTACTCGCTTGCGGCTATTTTTGTTTTTAGTTAGGTAGTAGACTAATTTATTCGTCAAAGTCTCTATAATGAGCTTATTTGTGGGCATTGACATATTTTTCAGTGTCTCATACTTCAAGTGCAGGATTAGCCTATATAACTCTTAATCTTTAAAAATCAGAACAGATACTCTGTCACCCTAAAAAATGAAGTTCATGCGCACATAAAGTTTAAATTCTTTAGTAGCAGGGGAAAATGTGTGTTATAATATATAATTAATATCAGATACTTTTTCCCCACTACCTTACTTATGTAAAGCTAAGAATGGCTTGTAATACTAATAATAACACTGCACTTTACCGTACACAGAAAAAATCACTTTTATTGCATCCTATTCTGTAAAACTGGTAGGTGTAAGGGAAAAAGTACTGTATATTAATATATTAATAAAGAACACTTTTTCTCCTTACTTGGGAATTATGATACTCCCATCATCATTTATCTCTACTATTTTATTTACTTTCTTTTTAGGTAGTTTTTTCTGCTTAGAAAAATCATTTTCTAATAAAATATTTTCAGTATGTAAAGTTAAGGGAGTAGTAATTGATACTAAATCAGCGCCAGCAAGTTTTATTATATACTTGTCATAAGTCTTTTTATCTATTCCGATTGCTTTGATTATATTTTTTCTAATCAGCTCTATATTGCCATATTGGGATAATAGAAGCAATTGGATAAAGAAGCCCTTTATCGCTGCATCCAGTTCGATTAATGTAAACTTATTGGAGATAGTGATGCACTGTTCTTCCATTGCAGGAATATGATAAATATTCCGTCTAGTTAGATAATAAAAACCATTATCCACAAAATAAGGCTTTATATCCAAGTACTCCTCAAATTTCTTATTAAAACTGCTTACTGATTTACCTCCACTTGTTCTTTTCAATTCATCTAAAGTAATTCTCACATTATACCAATCATCTCTTGAAAGAGACAAACAGAAAAATCTATAAATATATGCAGGCTTAAATCTATTTAAAATGGAATAGTTTACAGTCGCCTGATTTTTACAATTAACAGGTAAAAGCATTTTTAACAATAATAATATGTTACTTAATTTTAGAAAGTCCACCTGTCACATGGACTTTCTATTAGAATATAATATGAATTAGGCTGCCTTTCCTATAATATCATGGTTCCTTAGATATTGGCTATGCAAAGCTGAATATATTTCGTTCAATTTATCAATGGATATATTAGATATAAATGTAACGGTATCTTTATCCAAAGTCTTAACTGTTTCTATGACTTCATTAATTCCAATTGCACTTTCTACGCCTTGTGGTTTATGCTTTGATAACATAGTCATAGCATCAATCATATAACGTTCTTTGATAAACTTATCTTTGAAACCCACAATTTTCAAAGTGTCTATAATTCTATCACCAACTGATAAATCATATTCAAATTTAGTTTCAACCTCACCAACCATTGCATCATTCCAAACTTTTAGACTTAAGGTCTTCCCTTGATTATAATATTTAGTAATTACACTAATATTAGCTTTCAGCTCTTTAGCTTTTTGGAATATCTTTTGATAAAACTCATGTTGAGTAGCCAATGCCGCATTACCTGCCTTTTCCATGCCATTAAACCCTCTACTTAGTACATTATTTATCCCTCTATACTTTGCAAACTCTTGCAATGATACAAATTCCTTGATTCTAACATTTTCAACAATTAAAGCTGATTCATCTTTAACCACCCTATCAATATTGGCTTCATGATAAGTTTTCCATAGCCAATATCCATTTGCCGTATCAACAGGCACATAAACATTTGGAGTATTTTTAGGAATAACATTACCATTCAAGTCTTTCAACTCAATATCCGCTTCATAGAAAGTTTGAGCTGCCGTTACAAACAGAGCCGTTTTTTCAAATTTATCATCACCAATCAAATCTTTTCCCAATTCAACATTCACTTTAGTTACAGTCATATTATAATCGGACATTGCAATAATAATATCCTCTTTTCTTTTGCTAATAACCTCCTTTTCTTCTGTAGATTCTTCTACTTCCCAAAACTCAACTGGAATAGTAGGAGAATCAACATTACGCAATGCAACCACATAATCCTTTTCAGCCTTAGCAACATTAGTTTTAGCTGCTTTTACAATATTGGTATCTGCATCTTCATTATCAAATAGATATTGTCTTTTTTCCATTAGGATTTTGCGAGCGTTTTCCAATACTTCATTTTTTGAAAGAGTTCCTGTTTGAGTTTCCTGTTGCTTTTCCATATTATCACTATTTTTTAAAGATTCCACATTAACATTTCCATTCTCGTTTACTGTCATTGCATTAGTTGTTTCCATTGTCTCTTTCTTTTTTATTAATAACTAAGTTTTAAGTAATCATTAACTTGGCGCCTTACTGTTTTGATTACAACGCAAAGATATGGGTAATACAAAAAAAAGGAACAGATTCTAATCTGTTCCCCCAAGTAAGTCTAAAATGTTAAATACGATTAACTAATCTATTTTTATATCATGACCATAAAAATAGCTGCCCATCGTCTTAGTTTCATATCCTTCGTAATCTATAAGAAGTTTATTGTAATATTCCAACCTATTGCGATAATACATTTCATCATCTTTATTCAGAAGTATCGTATTATCATCAAAAGAATGTAGACGAAGAAAATCTAAAGTGTAAAGAAGAAGATACTTCTCATTGGTAGTAGCACCAACTGAATCATTGGGAATAATTAAACGAATTACCTTTAACAACTCCGTTACAAAAAAATAATTAAATGCTCTCTCGCTTTCTGCTTTGGGTGTATCTTTATTTATATGAAGATAATTATTATCATCAAATGGTCTATGTGTCATTTCTGCCAACATGAATACTCGCTCTATATCTCGTTTATTTGACATAGTAATAACATCTGATTTTACAACCTTTTTCGCCTTAATGGTGATATTTAATGTAGTATTTTCATTATCAATGCAATCCTTCAATAAAACACGTATTTCATTGCTCCTATCGATTGATTGGCTTTTTTCAAATATAGGGCATAACGCAACTAGAATATCTTTATCTGTAACAGAGAAGGGGCGCTGTTTCTTTTCTCCTTTTGTTCTTACTATCACTTCCAAATTATCTATATTTGCTTTAATGAAGTCCTGTACTCTTTTTGCTTCATCATTATTGGAAAGTTTCACCATATACTTCCCACTGTATTTTACAAGATGTAAAGTATAAATATAAATAATCAGTCCCCAAAAAGCTTCTTTATCAAGATTCAGTTTAGTTAAGTATTCCTGCAATTTCTCATGCTTATAAAAAGTTTCTTCCGTTACTTTAGGGGGAAGTTGTTGTAAGAAACCATTATATTTCCTACAAAATATATAATTCTCATTGGTTAGGTCAGCACAGTCACCATCGAATACCCAAAAATATCTATCCTGGTATATATTTATATATCTAAAAAGATTATCAGTTATTTTCATAACAATAATTTTAGGATAAACCCATTTTATCTTTTATATTCCTTATATCGGCGTCCATACCCTTATTTTTAATATCTTGTACTATACTTCCTAACTGGTTTAAAACTACTCTAGGTTCATGATTCTCCTGTTCTCCCAAGTACCTCATAAAACATTCAACTGTTTCAATACGATTATTCATATTTCTTTTTCCGTTTTCTGTACAATGAGGAAAAACTTGACACATATTGTTAAAAAACACTTCATCAAATATAGGTGTATCTTGTAAAACAAGCTCAAAATAATAAAAACGATTCATTACTTCGTTCAAATAATAATATCCTTTAGCTGAAATACATACATTGAAAACTTTTTCAGGCAAATTCACCCATTTTATATCTGTTAATATCTCATCTGTCTCTATCAACTCTAATTTGAGCAATAACTCTAGCTCTTTATATATTATATCTGTCTTATATCCATAATTAATAAAACAGTTAGCCAAATCACTCAGAGAGTCATATTTATTAACATTTCCACCCGATTTTAATTTATTAGATAAATATTTTAATATCCATATTTTCAAAAAATGATTAGAACTTTCATTACATGGATAAAATAAATTAGGAATGACACTTATTTCATGATTATAATACAGCTTATTATGAAGCCCAATTGATTTAACAAATTCATGAATAGGTATAGTTATTTTATGGTTATCCCTATTAAAACGGACCCTCATTATATACTCAGAAACATCTGTATAACCAGAAATTAAAAATAATTTAAATAGCCTCAACCCTTCCCGAGTATTGGGAAATGTTGAATAGTTTAGGAAATCAACAATCAATTCATTAGAATTGTCAAATAAAGAATTTTGAAGACTAAGAAAAAATTCTTTTATATTCTGAGTCTCCATTTCAATCTTATATCCTACTTGATTTACTCCTGTTACATTCCTTTCTATAACGGAAGAATCAAATTCGATTTTCTTCAAAGTGTAGCTTATTCTTTTTTGTAGCACTTCACTATACTTTGGAGCTGTCACGTGATATACATTGCTTTCAAAAGCATTAAATGGAGGTAAATTTCTCCATTTATAATAGTATCCTTCACGCAAAGAAACGAAAACCCCACAAAAAGCTCTTCTGTTCAATGAACTAGCAAAAAGAAAAGCACTTTCTTGAGTCTCCATATCAAATTGGTCAGCATTATCAATAATAACAATAAGTCTCATTTGTCTTTCTCTAACTAGATATTTAGACAGTTCCTCTAAATGAAGTTCTTTATGCTTAAATTTTTCCTCTATAAAAGAATTCAACTTATCAACATAAACAAGTTGATTTTTTTCTTTATAAACACTCCAAATTCCTCTATCATTTCTATTTATTTCATGTATATAAATACGCTTCAAGACTTTATATGTATCAAGTTCTAAAAAAGGATATTGTTCATATAATGAATTTAAAATATCCTCTGATATTTTTTCTGTATCAACATTTTTAGAATTTTTATAATACTTAATAAAGTCAACATACACATACGGATATCTATTAATAGTATCATTGGGTAGCTTATTTTTAAACAAAAAGTTTATAAAAGTAGTCTTACCTGCACCTTTTGAACCTACAATAATTACAGGTTTCGGAGGAGCCATTTTCAACGACACATTCGAAGATGTTATTTCCGCATTTATTTGTTGAGAAATACTATCATGATTTTGAGCACCTACAACTTCTGATAAAAAAGGAGGTGTATCACTAAATAATCCATTTAATTCTGCTCTATTTTTTATTGTTTCCTTATTTTCAACGAAACACTCTTTAATAAATTCAGCATCATCTTCTTTTATATCTGAAAATATTTCCCCAAAAATAGTCTCTATAATAGGAGTCAAATTAGTACTAATACTATTCCGTACAATTTCTTTCTCACGGTCTACTAATGTCTCAATAATTTTCTTAGAAAATTCTATTTCTTTATTCTGCAAAAATTTAAAACCACCATTTTCAATAATACCTTCTTTCGATAAATTGTTATAAAAAGTTATGAAATTTTCTTTTATCTCATCCAGTCCATTAAAAACTAAACATTTATTTTGTTTCCATAATGTTCCATTATGATTAATGAACTGCCCTATAATAAACTGTTTTCCATTCGTTATTATCCCATAATCAATACCTTCGTCAGATAAATAGTTTCTAATTTGCTGTATTACATCTCTATTTTCAGATAATAATGTATTAATAGAAACTATTTTCGTTTTAATAGGTAATACAAAATCTAAGAATTGTTTTTTGGCTTCAACTAACATATAAAAACCAGGAATAGAAAAACGATAATCATAATACCCACAGTCAACGTGTCCTTCCCGCTGTATATTACTTTCAGACCACCCTAAGATATCAATAAACAATTTATCTATAACTTTAGAACGGGTATCACTTTCAGAAAAATCACAAGTTTTATATTCTTCATAATTTTGGAGAAATAAGAGAAATTTTTCTCTTGCACTATCTATATTCATAAATTTACAATTTTAGTTTATAAAGCAGCTAAAGGTAAGAAAATTTTCTCATACCAGTATAAAGGTATTTCTTTATTATACAAAAAATCATAATAATTTTCTCATTGCTTCATCTATCTGCTCATTTTCAAAACTATCCAAATAATATTGCGTCGTTGACAAGTTTGTATGTCCTAATGCTTCACTAATAATCGAAATATTGACTCCAGAGCGTTTTAACACTGTAGCAAAAGAATGTCTTGCCACGTAGGTTGTTATAGGAATAGAAAGATTTAGAAATTGACCAATCTTTTTAAGATTCCTATTAACACCCTTAGTTACCTTTATTATTCTATCGTCTTGTTGTTGCTGTGTTTTATGAATTCTTCTATCAAGAATAGGAAAAATAAAATCTTTAGGACTACAACCTTCTTTAGCATATTTCAGAATAATTTCTCGTAGTTGTCCTTGTAGGGCAAAATTAATAGGTTGCCCCGTTTTATGACGGTTAAAACGTAAACGATTCTCTGTTATGTTTTCGTATCTCAAATATGCAATATCAATCAAATTAATACCACACCCCAAATAACTAAACAAAAATAAATCTTTACTCAAATAAAGTAATGGACTATGATATTTGGTGATTAACCGTAAATCCACATTCATTATCCTTTTTATATCTTCTTTCTTTATTGCTCGTTTAGAAGTTTTTTTGCAAAATCGTGCAACCTTAAAACGTTTAAAAGGATAATTCTTCTCATGCACAAGATTATCCTCTATTGCCTTATTATACAAAGCCCGTAATTCTCGAAATCGAATACCTATGGTATTACTGGAATTCTCACGACTTTTCAAAAAAGTCTCATACCTTCTTAACCAAGCCACATCAATACTCGCAAAAGATATATTCAAATTACCACAAAAAGCGAAAAGAGAGTTATATGTACTGCGATATACTTTAGCATTTCCAATTCTCTTTTCAACTTTCATTATTTCAATTTGTTTTAAAAGATACTCTCCAACCGTTTGAGGAACTACGGTATTCTCCATTTTATCAACTAATGACTGTGGAGTAAAGTTTTTATCTTCACTTTTAAAATCAATAACTTGCTCCAAATACTGTTGCTTTTTTGATTCTATCATTTTTATCAAAGCCTCTCTATTGGGACAACTCTTTTTAGGTTCGTTCTTCTCAAAATTCCAAAACTGGGCTCTAATAGATAATCCTAAACTCTTAGTTGCTCTCTTTTTACCCTCACTCACCTTTACAAATAAAGGGTGTTCACCATTTGATAAAGTTTTTGATTTAAAACATACCACACTAATATTTACGCTCATAATCAGAAAGTTATGAACAGTATTTCAGGTGACGCTATAGGTGACGCTATTTTATCATTTTCCCCACAATAAATCTCTTTTACATCAAATCGCAATATTTTACAAACATATATATATCGCTGATTATCAACAAAAGGGATAGCTCTGTCGGTAGCTTTCAAAGGCGTCAGCCTTTGGAAGACGCAGATTCATAATCATGAGGTCCCCGGTTCAATCCCGGGTCCCGCTACTTGATAAGAATAAGGCATTTGAGAGGCTTCCACTCTTGGGTGCCTTTTTCTTTTATACATCAATTGGTGCCGGTTTACACTATGGTTTACGGCTCACCCGCAATTTCTTGGGGGTAACTATTTGTAGCTTTCTTTAAAGTGATTACTTTTGTAATATGACAGAAGCAGCATTAATATCTTTAGCT
>NZ_KQ236958.1:0-14627 GCF_001185845.1 Bacteroides sp. 3_1_13 | reverse complement strand
TTCAGAACCGCATTAAGAGGAGTAGTGGATGAGAAATTCTTCCTCTTTAGACTGGCTAAGATTTATGCATACCCCCAATGATTATCGGGTGAGCCTGGTTTACACCAACGCAAATCATATATCAATCAGATTAAACATCTGTCAAATTCAATGTGGCAAGGTTCAACATATAAAAAAAATAGCCTCAACTTACAAAAAATTGAGGCTATCGAAATATCACTTAAAAAGTCTCTCTATTCCCATTCTATAGTCGCATTAGGTTTCGGAGACATATCATAACAAACGCGATTTACATTCTTCACTTCTTTCAAGATACGGTCTGTTATCTTCATCAGGATAGGCCATTCTATCGGTTCGATAGTAGCCGTCATAGCATCTACCGTGTTGACAGCGCGAATAATCACCGGCCAATCAAAAGAACGGGCATTATCACGTACACCAACAGATTTAAAATCGGGTACTACTGTAAAGTATTGCCATACCTTTTTATCCAATCCGGCAATCTGAAACTCTTCACGCAAAATAGCATCGGACTCACGTACAGCCTCCAAACGGTCACGCGTTATAGCACCTAAACAACGTACGCCCAAACCTGGACCAGGGAAAGGTTGACGGTAAACCATCTCATAAGGCAATCCCAACTCCAAGCCACAAGCACGAACTTCATCTTTAAATAATTGGCGCAACGGCTCTACAAGTTCGAACTTAAGGTCTTCAGGCAGACCACCTACGTTATGGTGAGACTTCACCATTTTAGCAGTTTTCGTTCCACTTTCCACAATATCCGGATAAATAGTCCCTTGCCCCAAGAAGTCAATACCATTCAGCTTACGTGCTTCTTCTTCGAACACACGAATAAACTCACCACCAATAATTTTACGTTTCTGTTCCGGATCTTCCACACCTGCCAGTTTATTCAGGAAACGATCGGTTACATCTACATAAATAAGATTTGCTTTCAACTGGTTGCTGAATACCTCAACCACATCTTCTGACTCTCCCTTACGCATCAAACCATGATTAACATGTACGCAAACCAGATTGTTACCAATTGCCTTCAGAAGTAACGCTGCTACCACAGAACTATCAACTCCACCCGACAGAGCCAACAATACTTTCTTATCGCCCACCTGACGCTTAATCAACTCTATCTGATCATTGACAAAGTTCTTCATGTTCCAGTTAGCTTCAGCTTTACAAACATCGAAAACAAATGATTTCACTGCCGCCTTTATAGCCTCAATATCATCCGCAAATTCTGCCAACTTCACTTCACAAGTTGCTTTATCGTGACCTGCAGCCATGACGGGAATCCCCAAAGTATAGATAGCCGGATTTACATCAATAGCAACGCCATCAATTACATTATTCGGTCCACCATTAATAATAATACCCTTTACATTGGGCAATGCTTTCAGTTCTTCCACTGTGATATCGTGAGGATAAATCTCACTATAAACTCCTAACGCACGGATGGCGCGAGCCAACACCGTATTCTCATGACTACCCAAGTCAAGGATAACAATCATATCCTGCTTCATCTGATTTTGGTTGTTTTTAAGTTATTGTATTGTTTATTATTCACTATTGTTTTCAAACGGTCTGCAAATATAAAGATTTTTAGAGAGACTATAATACATTGATTCTCTAAAGTTTCAGAACAGAGTCGCGTTTTTTTTGTAATTATAGTATTCAATTCAACAAAGAATTAAAACAACATAGGAAGCAGATGGATAGCAATAACCCAATTCTTTCATAAACTCCATAAAAACTATGCTTTCATCCGCATCACAAACCGACTCCCCTTACCCAATTCGCTCTCTACCGTCAGCGTACCGCCATGAGCTTCCACAAAATCCTTGGAAATAGATAATCCCAAACCACTGCCTTGCACTTTCGTTCCGGGTACACGAAAATAGCGGTCGAAGATACTTTTGTGATAACGCGGATCAATGCCTTTGCCAAAGTCCTGAACATACAATTCGATCCAGTTTTCATCCTGCCTGGCACCGATAACCACACGCCCGTTTTCTTTTGAATAGCGAATAGCATTACTTAACAGATTCGTCAACACCCAGGCAATCTTCTCACTGTCGACAAAAAGCTTACCGATTTTCTCTTCCGGATACTCCACTTCTATCTGAATATTAAACTTATCCGCTTGCACCTGATTAGCTTTGATCGCATACTCAATCAGTTCAATCGGTTTGGTGATCTTCGGCATCAACTGTAATTTACCAGCTTCCACCTGCGTCATGTTAAGCAATTCTCCGGTGATGCTTAACAAACGTTCGCTATTCTCCTTGATACTCTTTGAAAGCTGTTCCTGCTCATCATTCAGCGCACCGACACGTTTATCTTCAAGCAGTTGGAGACTCATCATAATAGCAGCAATCGGAGTTTTCAGTTCATGAGAGATGGTCGAGATAAACGTAGTCTTGGCAGAATCCAGTTCTTTGAATTCCGTAATATTCTTTAGTAAAATGACATCACCCAGTTTGCGAGGTTCATCTTTTTCAGCCTCCGTATTAATGATGGGAACATAAGATGCCTTAAAGTAACTCTCTTTATCGTCTGCATATATTTTCAACGGTTCCTTCTGTTCGCCCGGTGTCACCAGTTCACGAATCAGCCGACGCAGCAAATCATTCTTCAAAGCCAGTTCTTCCGCCGATTGACGAATCACATTTTCCCGTTTCAAATTCAGCACATTCAGTGCTTCCTCATTGATAAACAAAATCTCACGTTCCATATTCAGACCAATCACCGGATCATCTATACTATTAACAATGGCTTCAATAAACTTCTTGGCAGAAAGGATATCCGACAAAGTACTGGCACGATATTCGGTCAAACGTTCTGCCATCCGGTTAAAACTATCCGCTACATCCCGGAACTCTTCATTATTATCCATTTGCAGACGCTTCTCATAGTTATGATTGGCTATTTCTAGAATTCCTTCTTTCAGCTCTTTAACCGGTTTACTGATAGAACGAGGCAACCAATAAAGCAATATCAGTCCGGTCAAGATACAGATTCCCCCTGTTATGGAGATCCATAGCAATGCACGTTCCAAGGCAGGCATAGCAGCAGGACTATCAGGCTCTGTCGCAGTCAGAGTTTGAAGATTCACTACTGAAAGTGTTACCAACAAAATAATCATTCCTGCCAACATCCCAATGCCAAGAATCAGTTTCGTTTTAATATTCATAACGTTCATACGATTAATATTATGCAAGTATAATCAAATCTACATTAGCTTGCGACAAATTATTTAAAAACTTTCTATATCCCAGTATAGAACAAATAGCGTACGGTAGCCTCAAATTAGGAGTTCCCATACACACTGTCGATATCTGTTTCTCTTTACAAACCTTGACGATGCTCCCCAAAATGTCTTTCGACTGCACCTGGACAACTTCTCCCCCAAGTTCCGCCACCAGTTTAAAATGATTCAACAAATACCGTTGACGGGCCAAATCAATTCGATCCATACTCTCTTTCGGAGTCTGAACATACAAAGCTATAAAAGTTGTATTATACCGGGTTGCCAACTTTGCCGCCTTTCTGATAATTCGTCGGGGTGTTTTCTCGTGACTACTGATACAAGCCATAAACTTCTCATGCCGAAGTCCGACGGCTACTCCCATCACCACCTCATTCTCCACCTTTTTTTCTACCCGCAACGCCACTTCCTTTAGAGCCAACTCACGCAATTGAAGAATATTCTCGGTTCTAAAGAAATTATCCAATGCTGTCTGAATCTTTTCCGGACGATAGATCTTTCCCGCTTTCAAACGGGCAATCAGTTCTTCTGCCGTCAAGTCAATATTCACCACCTCATCCGCTTCCTGAAGCACACTGTCGGGCACTCGTTCTTTCACTTCAATCCCCGTAATCTCCTGCACTTCTTCATTCACGCTTTCGATGTGCTGAATATTGATTGCCGAAATCACATTGATTCCCTCATCCAGCAGAGTTATCACATCTTGCCAACGTTTCTCATTCAGGCTGCCTTCTACATTGGTATGCGCCAGTTCGTCCACAATTACTATTTCCGGATGGATACGGATAATCGCATCCACATCCATTTCTTCCAACTCTTTCCCCTTATAGAAGATTTTGCGACGCGGAATGACAGGGAGCCCTTGCAGTAACGCCTCGGTCCCGGCACGTCCATGAGTTTCGATATAACCGATTTGCACGTCCACACCGTTCTCCAGCAGTTCATGTGCCTCCTGAAGCATACGATATGACTTTCCCACACCGGCTATCATACCGATATAGACCTTAAACTTGCCCCGGTGGGATCTCTTTATCAGATCCAAAAAATACTGTACACTTTGTTCTCTATCATCCATTATGTCGATCTGTTATTTTAAACATCCTAACCCGTAGCAATCATCACGATCACCACGGGTTCACAAAAATTCATGAGTTTATTTTATGGCCTTAAAGTTACGCCAAATACTAGATGGGCGTCCTCCAAACGTGGATTCCATATAGCCTGTACAAATATAGGCAATGAAAACTTATCATTAAAATTTATTGCTTTCGTTGCTTTCAAAGCTAGGTTCGTCACTGCAAACCCATTCACATTATACTGCGGAGTCTTATAAGGAACCACTCCACAAGTAGCATTCAGATCAACTCCTTTCACACTGAACGGATAATTCAGTTCTACGTAAGAAGAGTATGCCTGCTTTTCCTCCCCCTCATCAGTCGTTTTTCTGTCAGCACCGGCAAACATGGTATACCATGCGATAGATAACGGGAACTTTTCAATAGGAAGCGTATAAGCTAACCCTGCTTCAAAATGATGTCCGGTGTCTCCACTTTTAAAATGGAAATAATTATTGGTAAGTTCTCCATTAGCCACATCAGCTTGTCCGTCCCACCAAAGAGTGGCTACAGAAAGTGTCGGTCCCGCTTCACCAAACTTATAAGCTGCGGTTAGGTCAATTTCTTTATTACTCTCACTCAAACTGGTTGAGCCCCATGCAGTAAGCGAGAAATTACCTACGCTAAATCCCAAAGTCGGCTGAAAGGAAGCGGCTCCCCCCTGATAAATACCACGCCATACATACGAACTTACCAAATCACCTTGTATAGTAAACTCTTGTGCTTGTGCATTGCTAGTTCCCAACATACATACGGCTGCTACAGCCATTGTTCCTAAAATACTCTTTTTACTAAAAAAACTTTTCATACTTTTTATCTAATTCTATTTTATGTTCCTGTAAAAAAGCAGCGCCCCATCCAACCCTGTTAATTTGAACCGCGGCATAACCCAAACGGTCCGGACAGGAACGCTGCTCAATCTTCATCTACTTATTGCTTTCCTCTAAAGCGATATTCAATTTCAAGACATTCACCTTTTCTGTTCCCAACAACCCCAAAAACGGTTTTTCTATGCTTTTATCAACAATCGCTCTTACTTGTTTTTCTGTTAATCCACGTGCTTGTGCTACTCTCTTCACTTGTACATACGCACATTGAGGAGTGATATTAGGATCCAGTCCCGAACCACTGGCCGTAACCATTTCGGCAGGCACATCCGCACGATTCAAATAAGGATGATGTACAAGGAAAGTATCAATACGCGCTTTCACTTCATCCAGATATTCTTGATTCGTAGGCCCTTTATTACTACCTGCGGAACTCGTCGCATCATACCCGTCACCGGCAGAAGAAGGACGTCCCCAGAAATAAATATCTTTTGTAAACATCTGACCCACATTGGCTGCTCCCACTACTTTCCCATCCAGCGTAGCCACCTCGGCATTTCCTTTATTAGGACCTGCTACCTGTGCGAACACCCACAGGATAAGGATATAGAACACGGAGAAAAAGACACAAAAAGCAAGTGTTATTTTTAAAGACTTCAATAAAGTTTTCATTGCTATTGTTTTTTAATTAAAAGAATAAACCTACTACTAAATCTATCAATTTGATTCCCACGAAAGGAGCAATCACACCACCCACACCATAGATCAACAGATTACGGCGAAGTAAAGCACTCGCACCTATCGGTTTGTATTGCACTCCACGCAAAGCCAGCGGAATCAGAATCGGAATAATAATCGCATTAAAAATAACCGCTGAAAGAATGGCGCTTTCAGGACTATGCAGATGCATGATATTCAGAGCTGCCAATTCGGGAATAGCAATCATAAACAAGGCAGGAACAATTGCGAAATATTTGGCCACATCATTGGCAATAGAGAAAGTGGTCAGCGTACCGCGTGTCATCAGCAATTGTTTACCGATTTCCACAATCTCGATCAGTTTCGTCGGATCGTTATCCAGATCGACCATATTACCGGCTTCCTTCGCCGCCTGTGTACCACTATTCATGGCTACACCTACATTGGCTTGTGCCAGAGCAGGAGCATCGTTCGTTCCGTCTCCCATCATTGCAACCAATTTACCAGCCTGCTGTTCCTTCTTGATATATTCCATCTTATCTTCCGGTTTAGCTTCAGCGATAAAATCATCCACACCGGCTTTTTCGGCAATATATTTTGCAGTTAATGGGTTATCTCCTGTCACCATGACCGTCTTCACTCCCATCTTACGCAGACGTTCGAAACGTT
The DNA here is from genome assembly GCF_001185845.1 of Bacteroides sp. 3_1_13. NCBI lineage: Bacteria > Pseudomonadati > Bacteroidota > Bacteroidia > Bacteroidales > Bacteroidaceae > Bacteroides > Bacteroides sp. 3_1_13. The sequence continues at coordinate 8,031 of NZ_KQ236958.1, read as the reverse complement.
CCTGAATACCCGGTTTGATAATATCCTGCAACTCAATGACACCGGTCACTTTCTTGTTTACACATACTACCAATGGCGTACCACCATTGCTGGAGATAGAAGAAATGACCTCTTCCACTTCTTTCGGGAATTCATTTCCTTCACCTTCCACCATCTTACGGATAGCGTCGAAAGCACCTTTACGAATTTGCGTTCCATCTGCCAGGTCTACTCCCGAACATTTGGTTTCAGCCGTAAACTTAATCATTCGTGCTCCCGTTGTATTCAGGTTACGCATACGGATGCCCGACTCGCGTCCCAGTTCTACGATAGACTTACCTTCCGGCGTTTCATCGGACAAGGAAGACAACAGACAAGTCTCTACAAAATCGTGCAAATTGACACCCGGAGCCGTATGGAAATGAGTTGCTTTACGGTTACCGATGGTGATAGTACCCGTTTTATCCAGCAACAACGTATCAATATCACCGGCAGTCTCTACTGCTTTACCGGATTTAGTAATCACGTTGGCACGGAGCGCGCGGTCCATACCGGCAATACCGATGGCAGAGAGAAGTCCACCGATAGTTGTCGGAATCAGACACACAAACAAAGAAATAAGCGAAGCAATGGTGATGACCGTATGACTATAGTCGGCAAACGGTTTCAAGGTAACACACACTATGACGAAAACAAGCGTAAAACCTGCCAGCAGAATAGTCAACGCAATCTCGTTCGGGGTTTTCTGACGGGAAGCACCTTCCACCAATGCAATCATCTTATCAAGGAAACTTTCTCCCGGTTGAGTAGTCACCAGTACCTTTATATGATCGGACAATACCTTCGTGCCACCCGTTACGGAACTCTTGTCGCCACCTGCCTCACGGATCACCGGAGCAGACTCGCCAGTGATAGCACTTTCATCAATAGAAGCCAGCCCTTCAATAATCTCTCCATCGGAAGGAATTACGTCTCCGGCCTCACAAACAAACACATCTCCTTTCTTCAACTGTGAAGAACTGACGGTAACAATTTTATTGCCTTCCACTTTCTTTGCCGGTGTCTCTTCACGAGTCTTACGCAAGCTGTCGGCCTGTGCTTTACCACGTGCTTCGGCAATAGCTTCGGCAAAATTGGCAAACAACAAGGTTACAAACAGAATGATAAACACGGCAATGTTGTAAGCAAACGAACCTTGTGAAGAGTTTACAATGGAGTAGAGCGTTACAAGCAGCATGACTACTGTAGCCACTTCTACTGTAAACATAATCGGGTTCTTTATCATCATCCGTGGGTTCAGTTTCACGAATGACTGTTTCAAACTTTCTATAACTTGCTCCTTTGGAAACAAAGAAGCTGATTTATTATCTTTCATATCTTCTCTAATTCAGTATTACAAACTTAAATGTTCAGCAATTGTGCTCAATGCATGTACCGGGAAGAATGACAGCGCAGCAATAATGAAGATAACCACAAATGTCATGACTCCGAAAGTCAAAGTATCGGTCTTCAATGTGCCGGCACTTTCCGGAATGAATTTCTTCTGTGCCAGTAATCCGGCAATGGCAACCTGCCCGATGATAGGAATAAAACGGCTCAAAATCAGAACAATACCACACGTATAATTCCAGAAATAAGTATTATCTCCCAAACCTTCAAAACCGGAACCGTTATTGGCAGCACAAGAAGTGTACTCGTAAAGTTGCTCACTTAAACCGTGGAATCCCAAGTTGTTCAACCATCCACCTTCACTTTCCACAAAATCAGGGTGATACACATAAATATAACTTGAAAGTGCTGTAAATACCAAAATGACAAACGGATGAAGCAGAGCTACAATCGTAGCGATTTTCATTTCGCGGGCTTCCACTTTCTTACCGAGGAATTCCGGCGTACGTCCTACCATCAAACCGCTGATAAACACTGTAATGATAATAAATGTATAGTAATTCATCCATCCTACACCTACACCGCCAAACCAAGTGTTAATCTGCATATTCAGCATCTCCATCATTCCGGACAGCGGCATAGTAGAATCATGCATGCCATTCACAGAACCATTAGAGGTTACAGTAGTTACAATACTCCATAATGCCGTTGCTCCGGCTCCCAAACGGACCTCTTTACCCTCCATCGCACCATTATCCTGCGCAATTCCCAGTTCATCAATGCGTGGATTACCGCCCATTTCCTGACTGACATTAATACATACGCCTACCAGAAAAGCGAAAAGCATTACTCCGAATATACTGTAAGCCAACTTCTTTCTGCGAGTATAGAAACCCAGCGCAAGTACCATCGCCATCGGGATAATCAGGATAGACCAACATTCTACCATATTAGTAAGATATGTCGGATTCTCCAACGGATGAGAAGAGTTTACACCAAAATAACCACCACCATTTGTACCCAATTGTTTGATAGGAACAATCGCAGCCGTAGGACCTTGAGAAACCATTTGTTCCTGGCCTTCCATCGTAGTTACCTTCATCTTACCGTCAAATCCCATCGGGGTTCCCTGGAGAATCAGGATAAAACCTACAATAAGAGAAAGAGGCAATAAAATACGTGTACAGCTTATTACCAGAAATTGCCAGAAGTTACCAATTGTTTTGGTTGTTTTTGCAGCAATACTCTTCATGATACCTGCCATAGCAGCCATACCCGTTGCGGCAGTGATAAATTGGAAGAGCATGATAACGAACAGTTGTGTAAAATAGGTCAGACCGCTTTCACCGCTATAGTGCTGCAAGTTACAGTTAACCATAAAACTGATACAGGTATTGAATGCCTGATCCGGTGTTTGAGGTCCGTTCCCATCCGGATTCAGAGGCAACCATCCTTGTGAAATTAAAAGCACCATTCCCCAGAAAAACCAAAAAGCATTCAATATTAACAATGCTTTCAAGAACTGTTTCCAGTTCATTTCTTCATTAGGGTCAATTCCACATACTTTATAAATGACTCTTTCAATAGGAGCCATAAAATCAGACCAGGTCTTTTCTCCTCTGTAGACCTTGGCAATGTATTTTCCCAGTGGATAAGCCAGAATCACCATCAAGGCTATCTGAACAACCACGCCTAAAATTTCTGTATTCATATACTTTTTACCTTAAACTGTGTGTGTTACTTTAAAACTTTTCGGGTTTGACGAGCACGTACATCAAATAACCGAAGATCGCAATACCTAATACGAATAATGCTGTGTACATAATCAATTCTCCTTTTTCTTTAAATATTCTCAAACCAGTCTACACATTTCCAAAATAGCCAGAAACAAGCGAAACCGCTTAACAGGCAGAAAATAAATGATAGTGTTATTCCCATGTTTTTACCTTTTAAATGATTACTATTAATTTTCACTTGCCACTCTTTATGCCAAATGCGTGCCATAAAAAACAGAAAATAGATAATGTATTAATATTCAAATAGATACACATCATTAGATACTTTCTATCCATCCAACCTACCCTTCCATTTTGAAAAAAGAATTCTATTTTGAAAAGCTTTATACTTTTCCGGAATTTCAGAAGAGAAAAAATAAGCAAATTATCACTTTGAAAGGGGGATTTTCATTTTGAAAAGGTAAGAGAAGGAAATATAATACTTATAAAACACTGATAATAAGAGATTAGCAACTAATACAAGTCTATTGGTATATGCTTTGCAAAGAGACAGACATGAAACTTTATATTATTGCAAACAGATTACCTGTCAAAGTAGCCGGCACAAACGGCAAATTCGCATTTTCGCGTAGCGAAGGCGGGCTGGCAACAGGTTTGGATTCTCTTCAGACTTCTTATGAGAAGCACTGGATAGGTTGGCCCGGAATATGTACCAATGAAGAAAAGGACCAACAGGAGATTAACGAGAAACTACAGGAAATGAATTTTCATCCGGTCTTCTTGTCGGAAAAGCAAATTGAAAATTACTACGAAGGATACAGTAACAGTACTATCTGGCCTTTGTGTCATTACTTTTATGCTTATACCTTATATAAGAACTGCTTTTGGCAAGCCTATCAACAAGTCAACCGTCTTTTCTGTGAGGAGATTTGCCAGCTGATACGTCCCGGTGACAAAGTATGGATACAGGATTATCAACTGATGCTACTTCCAGGAATGTTGAGGAAAATATATCCGGAACTCTATATCGGTTATTTCCATCATATCCCGTTCCCCTCCTACGAACTTTTTCGTATTCTGCCAGAGCGTGCCGAGATACTGAAAGGCTTATTGGGAGCCGACTTCATTGCTTTCCATACCCACGACTATATGCGTCACTTCATCAGTGCCGTAGAACGTGTATTACACCTCGACTTTAAACTGGATGAAGTGCAGATCAACAACCGAGTGACCAGAGTAGAGGCATTACCGATGGGAATCAACTATGAATCTTATCATAAGGCTTCGGAAAATAAAGAAGTACACCAAGCTATTGAACGTACCCGGAAACTTTTCGGCGAGCATAAACTCATCCTGTCAGTAGACAGACTGGACTATAGTAAAGGAATACTGCATCGTCTGCATGGCTTCGCCACCTTCCTCGAACATCATTCCGAATATCATGGCAAGGTCACATTAGCGATGGTCATCGTTCCTTCACGTGACCATGTAGGCAGCTATGCGGAACTAAAAACAAAGATCGACGAAGAAATCGGCTCTATCAACGGACGCTACTCCACAATGAACTGGACTCCCGTCTGTTATTTCTACCACGGCTTCTCGCTGGAAGAACTGACCGCCATGTATTATGTAGCCGATATAGCCCTCGTCACTCCACTTCGGGATGGCATGAACCTGGTGGCTAAAGAATACGTAGCTACCAAGTGCGACAATCCGGGCGTACTTATCCTTAGCGAAATGGCAGGTGCCGCTGTAGAACTGACGGACGCTATCCAAATCAATCCGAACGATACGGAACAAATAGAGAATGCGATTTGCCAGGCACTTGAAATGCCGGAAGAGGAGCAAAAGCAGCGCTTGCAACGTATGCAAAGTATTCTGTCTGTACAGACAGTCAACAAATGGGCAGCCGACTTTGTCAATGAACTGAACATGACGTGCATGAAAAACGATCTGTTACGAAAAAAACGCATCGTAGCTGCTACCATCGCACAAATCAAGTTAAAGTATAACCAGGCAAAACAACGCCTTGTTCTGCTGGATTACGATGGTACGCTGGCAGCTCTCAAATCACGTCCCGAAGATGCCCAACCTACACCAGAACTTATTTCTATTCTACAACAATTGGCTAGCGATCCCGCCAATCATATTGTAATCAATAGCGGGCGGGATCATTTTACATTAGAAAAATGGCTCGGTTCCCTTCCTTTTTCTATGGCTGCCGAACATGGAGCTTTCTACAAAGAAAACGGAGTTTGGCATAAAAATATAAAGAAGATAGAATGGGGAGCAGGTATTCTTTCTATCCTACAACTGTTTGTAGACCGAACTCCCCACTCACATCTGGAAGTAAAAGAAACAACCCTGGCATGGCATTATCGTGAAAGTGACGCATGGCTCGGCACATTAAGAGCCCAACAACTTGTCAATGCACTGATCTCAATCTGCACCCGGCAGAAACTACAAATTCTGCAAGGGAATAAAGTGATCGAAATCAAATCGCCGGATTGCAATAAAGGCTCGGAGGTGGGACGTCTATTAGCCAACAGACATTACGATTTCGTAATAGCGATGGGAGACGATACAACAGATGAAGATATGTTTCAGGCATTACCCAAAAACGCTATTAGCATTAAAATAGGTAGCGTATCCGAAGCCGCCAACTATCATCTGTCTGCTCAATCCGACGTACTTCCATTCTTACAATCTTTACTAGGCAAACAAAAAACTGCCACAAAAGAAGGAAGTATTAAGAATCGCCTGACTTTCGCTTTCGACTTTCTCAAAGATCTATTAAAAACTCAATAAAAAGCAATCAATATGAATAATTTAAATTATGGAGTGATAGGTAACTGCCGTACAGCAGCCCTCATTTCGCAGAACGGAAATATCGAATGGCTCTGTTTTCCCGATTTCGATTCTCCTTCTATTTTTGCCAGTCTGCTCGACCGGGAGAAAGGGGGAGCTTTTGGATTCGAAGTTGCCGGAGACTATCGCATCACACAAAGTTATGTTCCGCACACCAATATCCTTTCTACCCAGTTCTCCTCTGATGAAGGAAAATTTGTAGTGCTCGACTATATGCCCTGTTATCGTTCCAAAGACGAAACAGGACATTATTTGCCTGCCGAATTATATCGCTACATACATTGGATAAAAGGAAAACCGCGTTTCAAGATCAACTACCATCCGGCTCCAAACTATGCACAGGGACAAGTGATCCTAAATATAACTCCGCAGTATATAGAGTCCTACTGTTCCTCTGAAAATAAGGACAGACAATATTTATACGCTTCCCTGTCTCTTCAAGACATCAAAGAGAAAAAAGAAATCATTCTTGAGAAAGACGAATTTCTCTTGCTTTCCTATAATGAGAAAGTAATTCCAATTGACATAGAAAGGGAAAAAATAGAATATTGCCGTACGCTAGTATATTGGCTGAACTGGACAGACAGAAGTAAGAAATACATTCTATATAATGACGTAATCGAACGAAGTTTGTTGGTTCTGAAACTAATGTCCTATCACAACGGAGCCGTATTAGCAGCACTAACCACAAGTCTTCCGGAAGCTGTAGGAGAAGTCCGCAACTGGGATTATCGTTTTTGCTGGCTCCGGGATGCTTCTATGTCCATCGAAACCATGTTCCAGATCGGACACACTGGTGCAGCTAAACGTTTTATGAAATTTATCCAATCTACATTCGTTTCCAAACATGATTATCAAATTATGTATGGCATCCGGGGCGAGCACCAACTAACTGAAGTGATACTCGACCATTTATCCGGCTACAAACACTCCAAACCTGTACGAATAGGCAATGATGCGTACCACCAGAAACAAAACGACTCTTTTGGTTACCTGATGGACCTGATTTACCAATATTATCGTCTCATGCCCGGTACATTGGACGAAATTGAAGATATGTGGGAGATGGTAAAGAGCATTTTAGCAACCGTAGTAGAAAACTGGAAAAAACCAGATAAAGGGATTTGGGAAATTAGAGGGGAGGGACAACACTTTGTTTCTTCTAAAGTTATGTGCTGGGTAGCCCTAGATCGCGGAGCGAAAATTGCTCAAATGCTTAATAAATACAATTATAGCGAACGTTGGCAACTGGAAGCTGAAAAAATAAAGAAAGACGTAATGAAATACGGCTGGAATAAAGAACTTCAAAGTTTCACACAAACGTACGACAACCAAGCAATGGATTCTTCATTACTATTGATGGAACCTTATGGGTTTATAGAAGCTGATGATATACGCTATCATCAAACAGTGGAAGCTGTCAGGAAAGCTCTTTTTCATAAAGGACTTATGTATCGCTACAACAGCAAAGATGATTTCGGGTTGCCTACTTCTGCTTTTACGATTTGTACATTCTGGCTTATACGAGCACTGTTTGTCACCGGACATAAAGAAGAAGCGCGTTGTCTGTTTGACGAGGTTCTGAAATATTCCAATCACCTCGGATTGTTCAGTGAGGATATTGATTTCGAAACCAAAGAACAGTTGGGAAATTTCCCACAGGCATATTCACATTTGGCATTAGTGAATACTGCTATCCTATTTGCGGAAGAAGAGAAGAGATTATCTTTTATTCGTCCTTAAAAACAGCCCCTCTTGATTCATTGTTGGATCTTTTTGCAAAGTACCAAACTCTATTGAACAAACTACTATGAGATTTGATCTGCTAAAAAGGGCGGTATAAATACCAAAGTAATAAAAAACAGAAAGCCTCGCCCGTCAATAGACAAGCGAGGCTTCTTTAAAACGGCGGCTACCTACTCTCCCACTGTTACGCAGTACCATCGGCGTGACGAGGCTTAACTTCTCTGTTCGGAATGGGAAGAGGTGGAACCCTCGTGCTATAACCACCTGAATAAGGTTATGACATGATGAAAAGTAAAATCTCAAGTTATTACTA
>NZ_KQ236957.1:0-253793 GCF_001185845.1 Bacteroides sp. 3_1_13 | reverse complement strand
CCTATGACCTCGTTTTTACCACAAAGATAGTCGCGGTCTTGACTTTCTTATTTACCGGGCGTAAAAAATCTGTTTTTTTATATACCTTTCCTCTAAAAAGAAAAATCTCCTGCTCTTATATTCGCATGTAACTTACTTGTATCTAATTAATTATACTTATAGTCCGTAAGTTTTCCCACAAAACGCCTAAGACGACAAGTATTTTGTCGTCTGAACTAGTAAAGTTTGTTACTTTCCTCTTCAGCCTAAAAGGACTACGCTGGTGTCCAATCCCTCTATAGATACAATAATTTTGTAAACGCGCTCATGTGGCAGCACAAAGGTAATTATGTTGTCGATAGAGGTATATCGGAAAGGTCTATCCGACCAATAACGATTCTAATGCTTGAATATCATTTTGCCATTCCGCCTGCTTTTCAAGCCGCTTGAGGTAAACATCTATAAAATCCTCGTCTTTTGTCAGCATATGCCATACTGCGACCAATAGTTTTCGGGCGATGGCTACTTGTATCTTCATCTTGTTCTTATGGCGTTGGGTGCATTGCACGTAGCTGAAATTTGAGAAAAAGCAGTTTCGGGTTCTTGATGCGACCCAGGATATTTCAATCAATATCTGACGCAGGAATCGGTTCCCATGCGTCGTCCTGTTGCTTTTGACTTTATTGTTGCTTATATCATTGCGTGGTTTCAATCCACACCATCCCACTAGGTTTGTTGCTTTTTCAAACGGTTTCATGTCAGCCCCGGTCTCCGCAATTATAGCCGAAGCGGCGCGTTCTTTAACACCGGGGATACTCTGTAGACGTTTGAATTGTTTCGGGAAGTGTTCCTGGCACATGGCAATGAGAGCATTCCTGCATTCTTCGATTTGTCGCTCGATTACCTCTATAAGCTCTGCGTATTGCTTTAACAAACAGATGTCTGCCTGGTGAAAGTCACCCGTTACGGCATCCTTTATGATGTTGCGTCCGTATTTCCGTAGAGTTTTTCCATGAATGAGTTTCACCAGCTCCTCAGGGTCTGTTATCCCGGTTATTATTGCACGGACGCACTTCTGATAGCTTTTTCCATTGACTCGGGATACATAGTTACTTAACCGAAAACCACATCGCTGTAAAGCAGCGTCCTGTTTATTGCTGTTATACGTCAGGTCTTCATTCAGGTCGAAGATGCGACGGTTATACTTGCGCATGTCCTGCACTCTCTTATCTGGCACAAAACTTCCACGAATCAGATTCTTCAACAAGCATTCCGCTATCCATTGGGCATCCTTCACATCACTCTTGCGACCGGGAAGCTGCTTTATAAAATAAGGATTTACCAATTTGAGAGACATGCTCTCGCACAAGGCATTCCACACAGGGACCCAATAGGTCGAAGTGCTTTCCATTGCTGCCTCTGTCACCCCATGAGAAACCATCTCGGAACACATAAGTTCTAAATCAGGAGTCAATGTACCATAAACTTTTGCAAAAATAACGGCCTCTGTATTATCCATCACACAGAGATAAATTGTATCTTTGTGGACATCAAGGCCGGCCACGATTCTGTCTTTGTCCATATTTGAGATTTTTTAGTTACACTCCTTAAATATAGGACATTCGTAACAATTAAACGAAGTATGAAGCAGAGTTTGAGGGTTGGCCTCGGTTTTTATTGTGCCGGTGTAGAAAAACTCGATTTTTCTATATAATTTTGTATAGTATTCGCACTAAAACAAAGTACATCATGGAAAATGAAAAGAAACTAACCCGTTCTTCCAACCGAATGATCGCAGGTGTATGCGCCGGAATAGCCGAATATTTCGGATGGGACCCTACCTTATTAAGAATAGTGTATATACTGGCTACATTCTTCACTGCTTTCGCCGGAGTAATCATATATATAATCCTGTGGATTGTCATGCCGGGAAAAAGACCTTCAGACGGATACGAAGACCGTATGAATCAACGTTTACATTAAATTAAAAGTATAGACCATATTTTCATACCAGTATCCGATATAGATAAAAGCCTTCGTTCCTGGAAGATGGTAATCCGATAGAAATAAGTACATTAGTATAGCTCCAGTCCGAACTCATCTTTCAGCTGCATCAACGCTTGATTCTTTTGAGCCATCATCTGGAATTTCTCGACACGTCCCACAGGACGTATTGTTTCCGTTGCCTCACTTACCCGCACTGTCATCACCACTTTGCTGTTTTTCAGCCTACCACGAAGATAACTCTGCAATTCAGGAATCAAAGCTGTAAAATCCTTTGCAGCAAACTCATTATCAACCACCACTTCAAAAGTCGTTGAGTTATTAAGCAATACCGGACGGAGCATCTGCATACGTTTAGTAAGAGCATCCTGTTCTTTCGGCAACTGACCGGCATATTCCTGCCAGTAATAATTCAAATCCCGGTCATTGAAAATAAAATCTTCTTCCGGTTGCTGTACTCTGGGAACATGAGTGGTAACTGTATTCTGCGTTGTCTGATCGCGCTGCGGATTCTTGATAGACACGCCCAAACTAGACATCTTCATCACCGGAATTCTCCGTTCTTCCTTGACAGTTGAGGCAACTCCCGCTCCTTGCGACGGAGCAGACGAAGCCGCACCAGAAGAAGCTGATGCTCCCGGTTGCGTTGCCGCAGATGCTTGCGGATGCCGGACAGTAGTGCCATTAACAGCCTGTGTTGTTACTGAAGACGGAGACGTATGAAGGGAAGCCTGCTGAACCTGGGTTGCAGAAGCGACCTGCGGCTGCTGAGCTGCGGCAGGCTGTGTGAATATGGGTTTTATGGTCTTCGTAGGGCCACGCCCACCACTCACGTCATCCCCCTCGGTGGTAAGCTGTGCAACCTGTATCAAGGTCAGTTCTACCAGCAAACGCTTATTTTTGCTGATGCGGTAATTCAAATCACACTCATTACAAAGCTTCATGGCCCGGTACAAGAAAGGTAACGGACATTTCTGCGCCTGTTCCTGATAGCGTTGGCGTATGCTCGCTCCCACCTCCAGTAGAGGCAATGTCACCGGGTCTTTCCCCACCAACAGGTCACGGAAATGAGACGATAATCCGGTAATAAAATGACTTCCGTCAAAGCCTTTATTCAATATATCATTGAAAAGCAACAAAGCATCACTTACCTTGTTTTCGAGGAAACAATCCGTCAGACGGAAATAATATTCATAATCAAGAACGTTCAGATTATCAATCACACTCTTATAGGTGATATTTCCTCCGGTGAAACTTACAACCTGATCGAAGATAGACAAAGCATCACGCATACCACCGTCTGCCTTCATAGCTATCACGTTCAGTGCTTCCGGCTCCGCCGTGATTCCTTCTTTCGAAGCAACATACGACAGATGATTCACCGTATCTTCCACGCTTATCCGGTTAAAGTCATAAATCTGACAACGGGAAAGAATGGTAGGGAGAATCTTATGCTTCTCCGTCGTAGCCAGGATAAAGATAGCATGACGGGGAGGTTCTTCCAGCGTTTTCAGGAACGCATTGAAAGCAGATGCCGAAAGCATGTGCACCTCGTCGATGATATATACCTTATACTTACCAATCTGCGGCGGGATGCGTACTTGCTCCACCAACTGGCGAATGTCATCTACCGAATTGTTGGAAGCAGCATCGAGTTCGTGAATATTGTATGATCGCTGTTCGTTGAAAGCTACACATGACTCACACTGATTGCAAGCCTCTCCGTCGGCCGTAGGCGTCATACAATTGATGGTTTTGGCAAAGATACGCGCACAAGTGGTCTTTCCTACCCCACGTGGTCCGCAAAACAAATAAGCATGAGCCAGCTTTTGGGTAGCAATTGCATTTTTCAGCGTAGTAGTCAACGCCCGCTGTCCTACCACCGATTCGAACGTGGACGGACGGTACTTACGGGCTGAAACAATATAGTTTTCCATATCCGGGATTCTCTCTGTTTTTTTGAATTTTCGCTTATTCTGCAAATGTACACAAAAAAAGTGAGATGTAATAAGGGATAAAGAGAGAAGTTTTGAAGCTAAAGCGATAAGTTTTTAAGTTATTAGTTTTATCTTTGCGGATATTAAAAGGAGAAATTATGGGTAAACTAATCAATATCTGGAGTTTCATACGCAGACGAAAGTATCTCATTACGGTCGTTGCGTTTGCTGTTATCATTGGCTTTCTGGACGAGAACAGCCTGGTTCGTCGTTTCGGATATGAACGGGAGATTAGCCAGTTGAAAGAAGAGATAGAAAAATATCGGGCAGATTACGAAGAGAACACCAAGCGTCTCAACGAAATAACGACCAATCCGGACGCCATCGAGCAGATCGCCCGTGAAAAGTATCTGATGAAGAAACCCAACGAAGATATTTACGTTTTTGAAGATTAAAGAATGAAACAATTAGTACCCGCCCTTTTTGTCGTAGGCGCCATCATGGCTCTCACCGGAGCTGCTGTATTTATCACCGGATGGATCTATGCTCCTTACATATATACTATCGGAGCCGGACTTTTCGCATTGGCACAAGTGAACACGCCTGTCAAAGGAAAAGGCAAAACACTGAAACGCCTACGCGTTCAGCAGATATTCGGAGCATTGGCGCTGATCCTGACTGGAGCCTTTATGTTTACCACCCGAGGCAATGAATGGATTGCCTGCCTCACGATTGCTGCTATCCTCGAACTTTACACTGCTTTCCGTATTCCGCAGGAAGAAGAAAAAGAAAGGGCATAAAAAAAGCCTGTTCATAGCTTTACAGTCTTGAACAGGCGGAAATCGAAAAAAATATTGAAAACGTTCCGTCCTTTTTATCAGGAAACGGAACGTTTATTTTTTATCCTTCACTATTATTTCTTCACAGGTGAATATCTTGCATTCAACCCGTCAACAATTTCTTTTGTGATATTAAAAGTGCTGTCAGCATAAAGCAGGTTATCAAAACCTGTGTTGCTGAAAATCAGGCTATATCCGTGAGTCTTATTATATTCTTTCAGGAAAGCGTTGATAGAATCGCGGAACTGCAAGCTATTCTTGTTGTTCTCTTCCATCAAACCATTCTGAAGTTTGTTACTCAACTCTTGCAAATCTTGTTCCAACTTCACCAGACGGTTGTATTCTTGCTGCGCTCTATCTTGTGACAGGAAAGCATTGTTTTCTACTTTCTTCTGGAAATCTTGTTTTTCCTTGTTCAAAGAGGTAGCCTTCTGATTCAATGTCATGCGAACGTTCTCGCTCTTCTTTACCATCGCCTCATTCAAGTCAATACAGAAATTGTATTTGGCAAGCAGCGTATCTATTTCAACATAGGCAATTTTCATTCCTGACAGTTCGGCATTAGCCTGTGCCGGAGTACTTGTAGTTTGATTGTCAGTTTTGCCAGCACATTGTGAAAATAAAACGATAAACGCAAGAGCAGCCAAACCGTTCATGAGGTAGTTCATTCTATTCATAATTAATAAGTATTGTTTTTAATAAATTTAATTCATACTATCGTTCAAGGCTTTTTCCAACTCATCAATAGAAAAACGCGGTTTCTTTTGTGCTTCGCGATCCTGCGACTGTGCGCATCCGATTCCTTTCTGACGCAACGTTTTATTCCCGCTCACATGACCATTCGGGAATTTTCCACCCTTCGTAAAGAATACTTTCACCCCTAATAATACCAGGGAAATAGCAACTATTAACAAAGTTATCAGTATAGTCTCAACCATTTCTATTAATTTTGTGAGTGCAAAGATAGGCTTTAATGAGATATGAGTTCAGATAAGTCAATCAAATTAACCATATTTAGCAATAGAAGAAGCGAAAACAGCCCTTCTATTCCTATTATAAAATAAAAACAGCATGGAAAAAAAAGACTTAAAGCCGGCTGGCGTATTCAAGTATTTCGAAGAAATCTGCCAAGTGCCACGCCCTTCGAAGAAGGAAGAGAAAATGATTGCTTACCTAAAGGCATTCGGAGCAAAACATAACCTGGAAACCAAGGTGGACGAAGCCGGCAACGTATTGATTAAAAAACCCGCTACTCCGGGAAAGGAAAATCTTCAAACCGTCGTATTGCAATCACATATCGACATGGTGTGCGAAAAGAACAATGACGTTCAACATGACTTCCTCACCGACCCCATCGAAACGGAAATTGACGGTGAATGGCTGAAAGCCAAAGGCACTACCCTCGGAGCCGACAACGGTATCGGTGTAGCTACCGAACTGGCTATTCTGGCTGACGACAGCATTGAACATGGTCCGTTGGAATGTCTGTTTACCGTAGACGAAGAAACGGGGCTTACCGGAGCTTTCGCCCTGCAGGAAGGCTTTATGAGCGGTGATATTCTTCTGAATCTCGATTCGGAAGATGAAGGGGAAATCTTTATCGGCTGTGCCGGAGGTATTGACTCCGTTGCAGAATTTACTTATAAGGAAGTGAAAGTTCCTGCTGGATATTTCTTCTTCAAGGTGGAAGTGAAAGGTTTGAAAGGCGGTCACTCCGGTGGTGATATTCATTTGGGACGGGGAAATGCCAACAAAATACTGAACCGTTTCCTTTCACGCATGGCTGGCAGGCATGATCTGTATCTTTGTGAAATCAACGGTGGTAACCTGCGTAACGCTATTCCCCGCGAGGCATACGCTATCTGTGCAGTTCCTGAAGATGCCAAACATGATGTCCGCACCGAACTGAATATCTTCACCAGCGAAATGGAAGACGAATTATCCGTTGTAGAGCCCGACTTAAAGTTGGTTCTCGAATCGGAAACTCCCCGCAAGACGGCTATCGACCAGGATACCACTACCCGTTTATTAAAAGCTCTGTATGCAGCTCCTCACGGTGTATACGCCATGAGCCAGGATATTCCCGGACTGGTGGAAACTTCTACCAATCTGGCATCTGTCAAGATGAAGCCGAATCATGTCATCCGCATTGAAACTAGTCAGCGGAGCTCGATACTATCCGCACGCAACGATATGGCGAACACGGTTCGTGCCGTATTCCAACTGGCGGGAGCCAATGTTACGTTTGGCGAGGGTTATCCGGGATGGAAACCGAATCCCCACTCGGCTATCCTCGAAGTGGCTGTTGAATCTTACAAGCGTCTGTTTGGTGTAGACGCGAAAGTTAAAGCCATCCATGCAGGATTGGAATGTGGCCTGTTCCTTGATAAATATCCAACGCTGGATATGATCTCTTTCGGACCGACACTGACAGGCGTTCACTCTCCTGACGAACGGATGCTTATTCCTACCGTTGAGAAATTCTGGAAACATCTATTGGATATCTTGGCACATGTTCCTGCCAAGAAATAACAGACAGATAAGTCAACATAAAGAAGAGTATGGTAACAGTGAAAAGAGAGTAGCTGTTGCCATGCTCTTTTTTGCAATGAATTTAATAGCCGTAAGTTTCTTTGCTCCTTCTTATGTTATCGCACAAGATTCTCACGAAGGACAAGGCTATCACGACACACAAGTCCCCTCTCAACAAGAAAGAATCCCTTTCCGCGTTGTAAGTTGGAACATAGAAAACCTGTTTGATACACACCACGACAGTTTAAAGAACGATCACGAATTTCTTCCCGACGCGATGCGTCATTGGAATTATAGCAGATATAAAAAAAAGCTGGTTGACGTTGCCCGTGTAATTACTGCTATTGGCGAATGGAGTCCGCCTGCATTGGTCGGACTATGTGAAGTAGAAAATGATACGGTGCTTCGTGACCTGACCCGCCGTTCTCCTTTAAAAGAGCTTAGTTATCGTTATGTAATGACCCACTCCCCTGATTTAAGAGGAATTGACGTAGCCTTGCTTTATCAACGGGATTTATTCAAACTATTATCTTCCCGTTCCATTTCTATCCCTCCGTTGAAGCAATACCGCCCGACAAGAGATTTGCTACACGTCAACGGACTTCTACTGACGGGAGATACGCTCGACGTATTTGTCTGCCACCTCCCCAGCCGTTCGGGTGGAGCCAAAGAATCGGAACCCTATCGCTTATATGCAGCTCACATTCTACGTATGGAAGTTGATAGCATTATGAACATTCGTTCTTTTCCGCAAGTCATTATTATGGGGGATTTCAACGATTACCCAACCAATCAATCTATTCAGAAAATACTGGAAGCCGAAGCGCCTCCTGTTATGCCCAATGACCTAGCCTCAACAACCAGCTCCGCCAACTTCTCAACAGTTGCCCCCTGCTCACTTAAACTATATCACCTACTCGCTCGGAAAGCAAAGTCAAAAGACTTCGGTTCTTACAAATATCGTGGTGAATGGGGATTACTCGACCACTTGATTGTATCCGGCACTCTATTAAATCAATCAAATCACTTTTTCACCAGCGAAGAAAAAGTAAATGTGTGCCTTCTCCCCTTTTTACTGAAAGATGACGAAAAATATGGTGATAAAGAACCTTTCCGCACTTATAAGGGTATGAAGTATCAAGGCGGTGTCAGCGACCATCTTCCCATCTATACAGACTTTGAACTGATTCTACATTAATTATAAGAAACGGTAGCAGCTAATAATATCCGGTTATTACAAAGAAAGAAAGTCAACCATTATCAGGGAAGTACAAACGTCGTTACAGTATGCTCTGACAAGGGAGTATTCTCACCATAATGAGAAAAGATTCTCATAGTAACGGGAATATATTCTCATTAGCATGAGTATTTTTTCTCATAGGGATAAGTATCGTTGAGAAATATAACGCCTCATCGTAGCTCCATTAATTAGTCCGAATACTGATAAACTTTCAAATCGAACTTCGGTACCATTGCCAACAAATGATCGAAGATATCCGACTGAATACGCTCGTATTCTTTCCATACCTTATTGCGGGAGAAGAAATAAACCTGAATAGGTACTCCGTACATCGTAGCTTCTTTCTGACTGATAATCAAATCCAACTCCTGATTGACTACGGGCAGGCTACACAAATAGCGTTCAATATATACCCTATACACTTGAGAATTGGTAGGAACCACTCCTTCTTCCGGATGATAATCCGCCATTAATGGAATCTCCTTCCGATAACGGTCCAGCATTTCCGGCGTACAGAATTGAAGTGTAGTCAAGTCCAATGTTATACTCTTCATCACCCGTCGTCCTCCCGACTGTGTCATTCCCCGCCAATTCTGAAAAGGACTGCTCACTAATGTATAAGGAGGAATGGTGGAAATGGTATTATCAAAATTCTGAATCTTGACTGTATTCAGCGTTATCTCCTGTACAATACCGTTTGCGTCACCGGAGGGAAGCGTCACCCAGTCCCCCGGACGAACCATATCGTTGGCAGAAAGCTGGATACCTGCCACAAAACCTAGTATGGAGTCTTTGAACACTAACATCAAAATAGCCGCCGAAGCGCCCAAGCCCGCAAACAAAGTGGCCGGAGACTTATTCACGATAATAGCGATGATTACAATCCCGCCTACAAAGAAAAGAAGCACCTGCAACACTTGGATAAATCCTTTCATCGGGCGGTCTTTCATCGACTCTCTTCCGTCATAGATATCCATTATCATCAACAGAATTCCATTGATAGCCAATAGTAAAGAGAAAATAATATAAATGACGCACGCTTTCTGGGAAATCAGTAACAATTCTTTTCCACGGATAAAAGCCATTGGCAACAACGAATAAACCAGAAAAGCCGGGATGGTATGAATCAAATGATGAAATACCTTGCGTTTCATTAACAACGTGTTCCATTGATGAGGTCTCCGCCTCGTATACTGTTTCATACCTCCGATAAGAATCGCCTGGCAGAGGTAATTCAGCACGATAGCAATCACTATCATCAGTAAAGCCATAATAGTCTCATCAAAACGATCGGCAACTGCCGGATCTATTCCCCAGTCAATAAGGGTTTTATTCATCCATTTTCCTAAATCTACTACTAACATAACTTCTGTCTTTTTTAATAAATAACAGTAAAATATTCATTTGGTTTAGAAAAAAAGAGACCGGTATCTGATTCATCAAGAATCAAGACGCCAGTCTCCACTGCTACTCTCTAAGCATATCTTTCAATGAGGACTCCATCAGGGAGTTACCATCACTCCTATTTCATTCATTTCTATTTTTGCGGTGGTTGCAGTTGGCGTAGTAGCTTCCAGTTTAATAAAACGTGCCTGTATTTTCTGTCCGAGAGTGACCGTCTGCGGCAACGGATTGTGCATAATATTACTAAACTCTCCATTAGTCGGAACTTCTTTCCACGTCCTACCATCCTCACTCACAAAGAATTTGTAACGGAATGCCATCGTCGGTTTTGCCTCTGCCTTTGCAGGAGCATACGTGAAGCTACCCAACGTCACTGTCTTACCTAAATCAATAGTCAACGGAGAGATAGCCACTTGTTTCCATCCGGAGCGCGGCAAGTTATTCCAGTCTTCTTTCTTTGTTTCTTCCTGCAAAGGTTCTGCATAGTAAGCGGCAACCTGACTAACGCAAGCAGTCAACCGACATTCGCCTATTTTCACCCGGAGCTTACTGGCGTTAACCGTGGGAAAACGCAACATACGTTTATATCCTATTGTCGTACCTTTTCCAACTTCTTTCCAGCCCTTATCAGTCAAGGCTTCCACAGTGAAAACCTCTACCCGCTGCCCTTTCGCTATATCTTCCTGCAACATAACCAAATTGATTTCCGATTTGGCCTTCAAGGTATAAACAATCTCACTACCCGAAGTAGCGCACCAGCATTTCCTTCCGTTTTTCACACGGTTGTCAGCAAACGTTTGCTGCCGATAGTCGGCAAACTCTTTTAACCGCTTGATATCAGCTTCATGAATCAGCCCTCTCCGGTCAGGCGGAATATTCAATAGAAGCACTGAATTATATCCTACCGACTGGAAATAAATATCCGATAAATGTTTCAAAGACTTCACTTTACCATCTTCCTCCGCATGATAGAACCATCCCGGACGGATAGATACATCTACTTCAGAAGGATACCAGAATAATTCCGTAGCTTTCTCCAAGATCTTACGACTTCCCAAATCCTCTGCTTTACCGAAAACACCCAAGCGTTTGTTATTCTCTTGCGAACGGGTGTATATACCGGGAGTAAGCACAGTTGCAGTCCATTCCGTTTCACGGCCTATCCCTTTCTCGTTTCCTACCCAGCGGACATCGTCGCCCATGATTGCCATCACAGCTTTCGGTTGAAGGCGTTGGATGGTTTTATAGAAAGCGTCCCAGTCATACACTTGTTTTTTTCCGTTCGGGCCTTCGCCATTCGCCCCGTCGAACCAGACTTCATGCACCTCACCATAATTGGTGAGCAATTCCGTCAATTGACGGACAAAAAATTCATTGTAACGGGGAGAGTCTCCATAACATTCCGCATTCCGATCCCAGGGAGAAAGGTAGACACCGAACTTCATATCATATTTATCGCAGGCTTTCCGAAGTTCTTTTACGACATCCCCCTGTCCGTTCTTCCAAGGAGAAGAGGCTACGGAATGTTTCGTTGTAGCTGTAGGCCACAGGCAGAAACCGTCGTGATGCTTTGCGGTCAGAATAACCATTTTGAAACCTGCATTTTTCAAACTCTTCACCCATTGATCAGCATCGAGTTCTGAAGGATTAAAGAGTGCGGGATCTTCTTTTCCGTCTCCCCATTCACGTCCGGTAAAAGTGTTGATGCCAAAATGAAGGAAAGCGGTCAGTTCCATTTGTTGCCAGGCATATTGTTGCGGAGTGGGTACCAGCCGCGCTGCCATATCGACTTTCTGTTCGAGCGTTGCATCTTGAGGAAATTCAACATGCTTCACGTAGTAGTTTTCTTTTTTCTGTGCCTGCACTCCACCGATGAGGGTAGAAGACAATAAGAGAGAGATTAGTAGTTTATTCATAGCCTATAAATTATTGCAGTTTTACAAAAGTAAAATAAAGGTACGGATTTCACGATTCTCATGGAATACTTTCTTACGATATCCCATTCAATCAGTGTAACCCCCACCTTTATATATAATCTAAATAACCTATTGATTTAGTATCTATTTCACCGGATAAAGGGTAAATTCAAAACTCTGTTTCTTTAATGGAACCAAGTATTGCGGTAACACTCCGGGACCACAAGTAGCCGTTCCCACGCCTGCCTGTTCGGCATCCAGATGCACTGTCAGCAAGCCATCACGTTCCAGTTCATTGATATGGCGGGCCTTCTCTAATAATACATCCGAGAAAGGAATCATACTAAACTGGAAAGCACGATTTGATTCTACAAAGAGGCCTTCGCCGGAAGTATTTGCCAACTTCGCCCAACGTACATCGGTGCGGTTGCCCGTAGATTGCGGAGCAACATAATAATGAAACATCCGTTCCGGTGTGGTCTGATATACACCGATTTTGCCGGACTGATTGCGGTCAATGTATGTTTCATTCTCTCCACGTCCGAGGTAAGAAACCTGATCGTAGGTGTTCGCCACACGGAATGTCAGTCCCAGACGTGCCATTGATTTCACGATGGTCGTGTCGGGCTGGAAAGTAGTAAGAACTTTCAGCGCACCGTTTTTATCCAATGAATAAACAAAGTCGGCAGTTCCTATCTTTTGCGCTTTCGCATTTAGAATTTCTACCCGGGCAGTGGTCGAAGTCTTGCCCTCTTTCAGTGAAACGACCTTTTGGGTCAGATTATCCAATCCTGCATTACGCCACAGACGTGCACCATTCTTATCCCGGTTGTCATTATCCGTTGCCGGGCGGAAAAGGCTCAATGTCAGCGGAGCAGCTAATAAATCTTTGCCGTCCAGGTTCAATGAAGTCAGCGCCCCTGTTTGCTTGTCAACGGTGAAAGTCGTTTCACCTGCTTTTTGCGGACGGTAGCCTGTGTAATTCTTATTACCGGCAAGCACGAACTGATCGTATGCCACTTCCCAGTCCTTATCGATCATTGAAGATGCTTCACGACGCATCCAACTGATATTCAGATAAGCCTCACGAATTGTATTCGGAAGTTTGACAACGCCTAAAATTACATCTACGATAGCGTGCGGTGCACAATCAATCGTTTTCGTACCTTCTGCCAAAATCTTGCCATTGTCTGCCGTCACATTCCAGTTCAGTACATACTCATTCAGATTAGAGAAGTCATACCAGTTCTTGACACGAATAGTCAGATTCTTCTGATCCGCCAAAGTCGCTTTTATATTCTGGTATACTTTCTTTACCTCAAGCAAATGCGGATGCGGTTCACGATTGGCGCCTACCAAACCGTTACAGCAGAAGTTACCAAAACTCGGGATTCCTTCCGGCCCGTAATCACCGCCATACGTCCAATACCATTTACCGTTTTTATCTATTTCGCGGAATGACTGGTCCACCCAGTCCCAAACGCAGCCACCTTGTGCCATCGGATTGTTTTCAAATACATCCCAGTATTCTTTCAGTCCGCCGCAACTGTTGCCCATCGCGTGCAGGTATTCACAAAGAATAAAAGGACGGTAGATGTCTTTCTTCGCAAGATATGCTTTGATGTCGTCCACACTGCGGTACATACGGCAGTAAATATCCGTATTATAGTTCAATTCAGCACGTTCGTATTGCACGGGACGAGTGTTTTCTACCGATTTCAGCCAGTCGTAGGTACGCTCGAAGTTGATTCCGTTGCCGGCTTCATTTCCCAACGACCAGATGACGATAGCGGGATGATTCTTGGAACGTTCGTACATCCGGTGGGTGCGGTCCATGTGTGCGGTCAGCCAGGTAGTGTCTTTGGCAAGAGAAGCAGCCCCATATCCCATGCCGTGGGATTCGATATTTGCTTCATCAATCATGTACAATCCGTAGCGGTCGCAAAGCTGATACCAGTAAGGGTGAGTCGGATAATGCGAGTTACGCACCATGTTGATATTGTGCTGTTTCATCAGTTTGATGTCCAGTTCCATCAGTTCTTTGCTCACGGTACGTCCCAGCTGGGAGTGTTCGTGGCGGTTGGTTCCTTTCACCAATACCGGAACACCGTTGATGCAGAAACGTCCGTCTTTGATTTCCGAGGTACGGAAGCCGACTTCGCAACCGGTCAGTTCGGTGACCTTGCCTTGTTCATCTTTCAGTTCGAGTATCAATGTGTAAAGATGAGGATGCTCTGCGCTCCAAGCCTTTACATCAGGTAGATTCTTTCTATCAAACGTGATAAGATTGCTCAATCCACGGGATTTTATCCGGATAGCATCCTGCAGGACAGCTTTGCCTTCGGCGTCTTTCAGGGTGTAAGCAATAGAAGTGGCTCCAAGTGTAATAGAAGGTCCCTCTACGGTCACTTCAAGTCCGAAAATTCCATCTTTGTATTTCTCTTTGTCCAAAGATGCATTCAGTTTGTAGTCGGCAATGTACTGTTTGGGAGTGCTGTAAAGATACACATCGCGTTCGATACCACTCAAACGCCACATATCCTGACATTCCAAGTAAGCACCCGCACTCCATCGGTACACTTCCAAAGCAACCACATTTTCGCCTTCATTGAGGACGTCAGTAATATCCCATTCGGCAGCTGTCTTTGACCCCTGATTGTATCCAAGCAATTTTCCATTCACCCATACATAATAGAAAGAGATGACCCCTTCACAACAAAGTACTACCCGGCGTCCTTTCCAGTCGGCAGGCACTTTGAAGGTACGGCGGTATGAGCCGACTTCATTCTCCGCATGCGGTACCAGCGGCGGATTCTTCTTGAAGTTGAACATTTTATCGTCAAATTCATACGTTTCGTTGACATAGATAGCTGTGCCATAACCCTGACGTTCCCAGTTGCCAGGCACATTGATGTCCGCCCATCCTCCTGTGTAATAAGAAGGTTGGTAAAAGTCCTTCGGACGGTTATCGGGATTCTTCACCCAATGGAATTTCCACTTTCCGTTCAGGCTCATATAAAAAGGAGACTGTTCATACCCTCCCGGCTTTTCAATGTCGGAAGCGTTGGCATAAGGCCATACGTATGTGTGAGGAGCGAGTTTGTTCAGTCCCACCGCATACTGGCTCTGCCATTCGGGTAACGGTTGTTGCTGCGCTAACGTGAAAGTAGTGGCAGCCAGTACTGCTGATAAGATTAAAGAAGTTCGTTTCTTAAAGCTAATGTTCATAAGCATGTCATCATAATTAGTTTATACAAGATTGTTTTACAAAGCACCTAATTGCTATTTTTAACTACTTGATTACTATTCTATAATCACTTCATCAAAATAGACTCTCGCTTCCTGACCGGGGCGGACATGCTCGTCGGGACATATCCCCGCACCTTCTGCCGTCACCCGGACATAACGAGCAGATACTCCGCCCATGTCTATCGAATAGTCATTTCTGAAAGTTCCTTCCTGATAGATTTCTTCCGGAGAAAAGTTCAATTCTCCTATGGCATGGTAGGTACGATTATCATCAGAAACTTCTACGCGAATCATTTTCGGTTTGTGCGCTCCCATTCCATAATTCGTAATGCAACCAATGGTTAATTTATTCAGTTTTTCCTGACTCTGCAAATCTATTGTGAAAGAGATAGAATCATTCCGGCTCCAGTTACACCATTCAAAATCAGTATATTTCAAGCTTCCCCGCAATCCATTGACTAATAACATTTCGTTCTTCTTATTGTCAAGCAAAGGTTTTGCCGTAGCTTTGTTCCATGTGAGTGGCAACTCTAAGGTTTCTCCCATTTGCTTGCCGTTCATAAAGGTAGCGGCTTTCACCATTTGCGTTTTCGTCACACAGATAGGTCCGTCGTAACGATGAGAAGACATTGCCGGATTACTCCCATTCAGTGTATAATAAATTTCCACATCCGGACGGATACATTCCAAACTCACTTCCAGATGTCCGTCCACTGGTGTCACCGTCTGTTGTATGTTATACATTGAGCGGGCATAAACAATTCCTTTTTCTGCAATATGCGAATTGTATACATCCATTCGTTTCAAAAATCCAGTCCAGTCCTTCGTTCCTGCAGCTGTCCAAGCCACTTCTGCCAAGGCAGCCAGACGAGGGAACAAAAGATAATCCACATCTTCCGGTTTATTACAGAATTCCGTCCACATACAGGCCTGTATACCCATTAGCAATGATTCGTATTCCGGTTTCCAGTCTTTCTGTACAGGTTCGTAATCAAAAACATCTTTTAGGGTATTGTTACCGAAATACGTTACCGGTTCAAACCATTGCGGTCCCTGATAGCGAATCAGGTACATGATACGCGCCGGAGTCATGATGAAACGATGTCCTTTTTCAGCAGCTTTCAGGGCAGCCGTTCCCATTCCCTGCCAACCGAGAATAATGGATTCTTCGGGAAGAAAAGAGCTGTTTGTCAATTCATCCCAGCCAATCACCTCGCGTCCTTTCTTACGCAGATAATCACTAATACGCTTCATGAAATAACCTTGCAAGTCTTCCTCATTGGCTAAATGCTGCTTTCTCATCCGTTTCTGACAAAGCGGACATTTTTCCCAGTTCGTCTTTCGCGCTTCATCTCCTCCGACATGAATATAGCGGGAAGGGAAAAGTGCCAGAATTTCGTCAAAGACATCCTGCAAGAATGTAAATACGCTATCATTTCCCGCACAGTAGATAATCTCGGAATTTCGTCCTCCCAAGCCGGGAAGTACACCGATAAAGTCTTTCACAACCGGACAAGCAAACTGGGGATAAGCAGCCAAAGCAGCGTTACTGTGTGCCGGTACATCTATTTCCGGAATGACTTCTATTTGTCTGTCGGCAGCATAAGCTACAATTTCCCGAATCTCCTCCTGTGTATAGAAACCACCTATTGGAGTAAGCTCTCCACGCTTCGGGTTACGGCGTGAGTGAAAAGGTACATCCGTACGGTCTACTCTCCACGCTCCTACTTCTGTCAAACGAGGATATTTCTTTATTTCAATCCGCCAGCCGTTATCGTCCGTCAGATGAAAATGAAGTTTGTTTATTTTCAACATCGCCATACAGTCGATGATTCGCAGTACGTTCTCTTTGGGAATAAAGCAGCGTACCGGGTCCAAAAGTAATCCTCTGAAACCAAAACGGGGCTCATCCCGAACTGTCATTGCAGGAACGCTCCAAGCGATATTCTGTACCGGTTGCTCTGATTCTATGGTAGCAGGCAGGAGTTGACGGACAGATTGCAGGGCATAGAAGAAGCCCTTTGTATCCGAAGCTTTAATAAGTATCTGTTGCGGTGTAATCTCCAACAGATATGCTTCGGGTTTAAAAGAAGAATCCGTCACGAAACGAATTTGTCCTTCTTTGCTGCCGACATTCAAAGCCGGAGTTATTCCGGCAGCACGGGTAAACAAGTCGATAAAATTGCGGGCAATCGCAGCCTGCTCCTGATTTTCTACCGCAAAGGCCGTTTTTGCAGAAAAGGTGAAGTTACCACTACCCGGCACAATCTGTGTCGGGCGTGGTACTATTGAAATTAAAGGGGATGTTAAGTTATCAGCCTGCAAGAACACTGTCAGTGGCGAAAGCAGTATGAGAATGATTAAGATGTATCTTTTCATGGTGTATATACGTTGGTGTTATTCCTTGTCTCTTTCCGGTGAGAAGCGGACAGGGTCATTGTATTGCTCCTGAAGTTTCAGCATTTCTTCTTTCAGTTCTTTCACTACCGGTTCGTATTCAGGTTGTCCGTAGAGGTTGTGCATTTCCGACGGGTCTGCCTGCAAGTCGTAGAGTTCCCACCAGTTGATATCATTATAGAAATGAATCAATTTATAGCGGTCTGTACGTACCCCGTAATGACGTTTCACCATGTGTTCAGCGGGATATTCATAGAAATGATAGTAGAGAGCTTTCCGCCAGTCTTTCGGATGTTCGCCTTTCAGTAAAGGAACGAGGGATATCCCTTGGATATCAGAAGGGATTTCTGCTCCTGCCAATTCGAGGAAGGTGGGTGCATAGTCGATGTTCTGTACCATTTCTGTGATATCACCCCTGCGGTCGAATCCTTTCGGCAAACGCATGATAAGCGGTGTACGCATGGATTCTTCGTACATGAAGCGTTTATCAAACCAACCGTGTTCACCCATGTAGAATCCTTGGTCGGAAGTATAGACGACAAGTGTGTTATCCAGCAAGCCTTTCTCTTTCAGATAGTCGAGTACACGACCAACATTGTCGTCCAGTGATTTTACGGTCTTCATATAGTCACGCATGTAACGCTGGAATTTCCAATTGGCAAGTTCCTTGCCTTGCAGGTTCTGCCTGTAGAAATCATCTATAACCGGCGTGTAGAATTTGTCCCATGCAGCACGTTGACCTTCGTCCATACGTCCGACATACTTCTCATATAAGGATTTCAGACGGGTGTTTTTATCAGGACGAAGCATTTTGAGGTCATAAATCATGTCCATGTCCTTCACAATGCTCATCTCTTGCGCGGCAGCGGCGGGACGTCCTTCGTAATCGTCAAAGAAATTATCCGGTAGCGGGAAGGTTTTATCTTCGTACAAAGCCAGGTTGCAAGTATCCGCCAACCAGTTACGGTGAATTGCTTTGTGGTGAATCAAAAGGCAGAAAGGTTTTTCCGGATTGCGTTTGTT
Organism: Bacteroides sp. 3_1_13; assembly: GCF_001185845.1. Lineage (NCBI taxonomy): Bacteria > Pseudomonadati > Bacteroidota > Bacteroidia > Bacteroidales > Bacteroidaceae > Bacteroides > Bacteroides sp. 3_1_13. Next base: position 235,273 of record NZ_KQ236957.1, on the reverse strand, counting down.
TTCTATCCAGTCAATGGCGTCATCAGTAATAAGATTCGTGATGTATCCATGTTTTTGGATAGTGTCATTGTTCTGCGTGATGAAATCCGGGTTGTAGTAGTCTCCTTGTCCGGGAACAATCTGCCAGTAATCAAAGCCGGAAGGCAAACTTTCAAGATGCCATTTACCCACCAATGCTGTCTGATAACCGATTTTCTGCAACAGTTTCGGAAAAGTTTGTTGTGAACTGTCGAATACGCAAGTGGTATTATCATAGAATTTATTGGCACAACTATGTTTGCCCGTTATCATGCAGGCACGGCTGGGGCCGCTTAAAGAATTGGCAACAAAGCTTTGAGTAAAACGTACACCGTCAGCAGCAATGCGGTCGAGGTTGGGGGTTTCCATGTAGCGTGTGTCGTAACAGCTCATCATTTGAGCTGTGTGGTCGTCTGTCATAATGTAGACGATATTCAAAGGGAGTTGCTCCGCAGACTTTTGCTTGTTTGAGCAGGAAGCAAGGGAAGCTACGGCAGCTATTCCTGCTAAAGGAAAGAATAAGTTTGATTGCAGTTTTTCCATAAAACAACTTTATATTAGATTGTAGTGACAAAGGTAGAGACCTGTCAACAAAATCCATGTTCACAAATAACCAATTAATTTCCAATATTCTCCATTTTTGTCTGTTTCAGAAGGAAAAATGGCAAAAACACTATTTACAACTCATTTCCAATCCAGCAAATCCAAGAAAATATATACAATGATTTCTATTTATATAAAGAAAACCCGAATGAAAAGCAGAAACACTCCTCCTCTGCATTCGGGAAAAAACAACTTGTTATAACTACTATTTTTAATAGCCGAAGTTATTTTTTGTAATAGCTATATTAGTATTCATTTCATCACGCGGAATAGGGAACAACAAATTCTTTTTCAAGAAAGTCTCATCATTCAAATTTCCATTATTGTAAATACGTTCACCCCAGACTCCCGTTGCATTGGGATTATTCTCCTGCCACTTTTTAGTTATTGAGTGATTATTATTCACAGTAAGTGCTTTTTTCAAATATTCAGTTCCACGCAAGCGCATCATTTGATACATTTCAGTTTCACCGGCACCTTCAAAAAGTCTTTCAAAGAATATCTTTTCACGTACTTGATCTTTTGTTAATGTTGACTCCCATTTGGCTGGTTGTGTCGAAACCTTAGCTCCCGACTTACGTGCACGCGCCAACACGAGATCTACTGTATTAATTGCATCGTCTTTTCTATCCAATTCATTATAGACATCAGCCAACATCAATAATAAATCTGCATAACGATATAAAATTAGATTTTTATGACTGGCAATACCTGCCATATTCATATCAAAAGCTTTTGCAAAATGAGGCCATGCCGCTCTTTCTCCTGTCCTACCCGCCGCAGTACATACATTCAAAAAATCTTTCAATCCTTTACGATATTTCTCATCAAATTTGGTTTCATCATTCGTGATAGCCAAAATTTCATCCGCGCTCGGATTCTCTTTATTAGTCAATAACTCATAAGGAATTCTACCAACTAACAACTTGTTATTTTTCCAACCGGCAGGTTTTATACCGCTATCATAAGTGAAATAAGGATATTCATAGGTAGAGTCACGGGCAGACGGCACAGGCTCTACTTGAGCTACAGGTCCGATATTGTTTGTACATTTTCTCCATTTTGCCATAAATGTAGTCTCAATACGAGGATCTCCCCAATAGGTTCCCGCAAAGAAATCATAAAAAGCTTTCGTACACTTCACTCTATGGAAACTCTTACCATACGATGATGCAGCAGGATTAAAAACCCAAGATCCCCTATTAAAAGAAGACAACTCACCATTCACCTGAAATCCCAGTTGAAATATAGATTCTTTAGAACCTTTAATCTTATCAACAAATAAATTAGAAAATTTCGATTCCAAATCATATTTACCTTTCACTCCTTCAAAATAGGTCTTTGCTTTTTCCCAAGCTGTAGCATCACCCAAACAACCTAAAGTATGATACAACTTACCTAAATATGCTTCTGCAGTCCATTTCGTTGGAAATCCATCAGAATTCGTTTCCGGCAAATATTTTGAAGCAAATTCCAAGTCACTTCGTACAACATCCAACACCTCTAAACGCGAGGAACGAGGTACAGCTACGCCGTCATGAGAAGAAGGAGTTGTCTTCAAGGGTACATCTCCCCAACATATTGCAAGGTTATAATAAGACAAGGCACGCAAGAAATGAGCCTCTGCAGCCATTTCGTCTTTATCCTCCAAAGAAGTACTTTCTACGTTGGCTATAAATGCATTCGTTTCATTAATTACTTTATACATTACATACCATGCATTTGTCAACAGATCATCTGTATAGTCACATTGCAGCCATCCACACATATCATTTGTACCCCCATTAGTCTGTGCCCATCCGAAACCACTATATCGTACCGGAATTTCTTGCCAATGCTGACCATATCCTCCACTAGTCAATGCAAAATAACCATAGCATCCATATAATGCTGCACGTGCCTTTTCAGAAGTAGAAAACTGAATTTGTGTATTCAAAGTATATTGCGGGTCTTCATCTAACCACGATTCACAAGAAGCCAATAATAAGCAGCTTGCTAATAAAAATATATAGGTAAATTTCTTCATTTTCATAATCATTTATTGTAAATTAAAAGGTTACATTCAAGCCAAACACAAAAGAACGCATATTTGGAAAAGCATTCATATCAATACCCCGACGCAGGCCATCAAATGCAAAGCTATTTACCTCCGGATCATATCCACTATAATTGGTTATAACAAATGCATTCTTTACTGAAGCAAAAATACTGGTATTCTGGAACCCAATCTTAGTCATCCACGCTTTAGGCAAAATATAATTCAGCGTAATATCTGAACAACGCAAATAACTTCCATCTTCTACATAACGATCATAAACAACACCTTTTACATTTGAAGTAGACGACGGATATAAATTAGAACGATTCTCCGGAGTCCAGGCATTATAATAAGCATCTTTTCTCAAGTTTCCAGCCTGTCTGGAAGGAGTCTGTTCGTAACGGATATTTGTATTCAGAATATCATTACCATAAACACCTGTAAAAGAAGCAGAGAGAGAGAGATTCTTCCATTCCAAACGTGTCTGGAAACCATAGGTGAAATCAGGATTCGGATCACCTATCACAACCATGTCATTAGGATCTACTATACCATCTTCATTCACATCCACACATTTAATATTACCAGCTGCCATATCATTTCCAACAGATGAAGTGTAATATTTGGTAGAACCATCTGATGAGATATATCCTACTTTGCCATCAACAACATCTTCTTCCTGAATAATTCCCTGTGTCTTATAACCGAAAAATAGTCCCGGAGCCTCACCCTCAATAAAAACATTTGCAGGTCCAAAATGATCGCCAATCGTCTTACCTAAATAACCACGTACTCCTTTCAAGGAACCTATATCAGAAACTTCCAAACCTAAATTCTCAATCGTAGTCTTGTTGAAACCAATATTTCCGCCTACATTCCACTTCCACCCGTTACTGCGAATAATATCAGCATTTAAACTAAACTCAAAACCTTTATTCAACAACGAGCCTTCATTTATCATCACTGTTGCAAATCCACTGGAATATGGCAGAGCACGCTCAACCAACAAATCTTTTGTGTTTTTACGGTAATAATCAAATGCACCATTCAAGCGACCATTAAAGAAACCAAAGTCAAGACCAACATTCCACGAAGAAGTACGTTCCCACTTCAAACCCTCATTTTGCAGACTTTTGATTTGCATAGACGTCAGTTTATTCCCATCTCCATCAGCATAGTCCACCTTATTTTCATAAATAGATAGAGACTGATATGGATCAATACCCTGATTACCTGTCTCACCATAACCAACACGTACCTTCAACTGACTTAGCCAATCAATGCTCTTCATATAAGCTTCCTGTTCCATACGCCATGCTAATGAGAAAGACGGGAAATATGCCCAACGATTACCCTTTTTAAATTTACTGGATCCGTCAGCACGCAATGAAGCCGTCAACAAGTACTTATCATAAGCAGATAAATTAACACGTCCTAAATATGAAAGTAATTGATAATCTTTTTGTATAGGCTGTTTTACATCCACTTTTCCTGCATTAGACAATCCTTTAGTACGTAAGTCATAGATAGAAAAAGTATTGCCTGAAACATTCTCTGTCAGAAAATGATATTCATCATAAGTGATACCCGCTGTTGCCGACAGACGAAAATCCTTAGTCAAGTCCATATTAAAGTTTAACAGGTTTTCCACTGTATAATTAGACTTATTGACATTACTGATTGCCAGTAAACCCTTCACATTTTCTCCCGGAGGTAACTGAATCCCATACCAACGTTTACGGTCATTGACAATTATATTCCCCCCTGCACGCAGACTATACGAGAAATATTTATTAATGTTCCAATTCAGATTCAAGCTTCCATTAAATGTCTTATTATTAGTAATATCATCATAATCATTTACCCAACTAAATACATTCATTTTTGATTCCAAAGCACCCGGATCATCATCAGGAACAATATAAGGAGCTGTATCAAGAACCGTACGAGCCAAAGATCCGGCAACGCCTCCGGTTGTATTACCGCCCGTCATCATATCATTCTGCTTTAATGAACCGCTCAATATCAAATTTAAAGTTACTTTTTTAGATAATTCAGCAGTTAAATTAGCACGTAAGTCACCCTGTTTTATTCCTGTATTTTCTACGATACCATTAATATCCTTAAAGTTACCGGAGATATAATATTTCATACTGGCAGTTCCTCCACTGACAGAAGCCGAGTAGACCTGTGAGAAAGCTGATGTATATGCTTCTTTTTGCCAGTTGCGATAGGTAATAACCTTATATAATTCCGGATTATTCGGATCTGCCTGATAAGCGGATTCATTACCACTAAATACGTAACGCATTTCACCATTAGGTTGCAGATAATATCGCGGTTGGTCTAATTTAGAATTAGTGTAATCGGCATACTCTTCCAAATTTAACATATCGTGCAAGTTACGTGCATTAGCTATCGTAAAGTTCGCTGTGACATTTACTTTTGCCTTTCCGGCCTTTCCCTTTTTAGTTGTAATAAGAATTACGCCATTGGCACCACGAGAACCATAAATCGCAGTAGCAGAAGCATCTTTCAAGACGGTAATATCCTCAATATCATTAGGATTTATTGCACTCAACGGATCTTGAGCTATTTGGAAATCACCACCTCCCACAGCAGACTCGGCAAACTCACCAGTAGATGCTTGCGGCACATTATCAATCACATATAACGGCTGATTATCTCCACGTAATGAGTTAGCACCACGGATAGTGACAGAAGAAGCAGCACCCGGAGTAGACATTGAAGCTGTTACATTTAAACCTGCAATCTTACCTTGCAATAGCCCGTCAATAGATACAGCTTTTGAAGCATCATTCGCATCAGGACGAAGACTAGCTGTAGCACCTGTTAAATCGCTCTTTTTAGCCGTTCCATAACCAACAACAACTACTTCATCCAAATTTTGTGCATCCTCTTTTAATTGAACGTTAATTTTAGTCTGATTTCCAACCACTATTTCTTGTTTGGAATAACCGATAAAAGTAAAGACCAACACTGATTTTGAGTTTGGAACGGAAATGGAGAATTTTCCATCAATGTTGGTAATTGTCCCATTAGTAGTACCTTTTACTTGTACATTGACACCAGGCATACTTTCATTTAGAGCATCCACTACCTGACCGGTAATGTTTTTTCCTTGTCCCATAGATTGCGCTGCAAACGCAAACAATGTGATGAAACATAGCAGAAAAACTTTTGATAGGTTCTTCATAGAAGTCATTTTTATAAATTATTAAATTTAAAGATTAAAAAGCTTATTCCAGATTTTTTGCTGAAATCCATACGCAAATATAGACGTGGTTACTGAATATGCATGTTCTATTTTAGCTACTATTTTTCCAATTTTGTCTAAAATCATCCATTTCATCGATATATCTAACCATCATAGACATTGTTGGACATCTTACGAATCAAAACAAGAAAGCGGAAGTATCCATTCCTGAATATTCCCGCCTACTTTATATTTTATCCTAATATAACTACAACAATTTTCCTATGAAGATATATTATAGATTTTCTATATCAGAAGATTGAAGACCCGTGTATTTGATAATTATATCAATGGATATTCCGTCCTCTCTCATCTTCCGAGCAATTTCAATTTGCTTCTTTTGCTCTCCTTTCTCCAACCCTTTCTCCAACCCTTCCTTCATCCCTTCTTTCATCCCTTCTTTCATCCCTTCTTTTATTCCCTCTAGCCTTCCTTTTTTCACTCCTTTTTCCAACCCGGCCTTCATCCCTTCCTTTAACCCTTCTTCAGCCGCTTTTCTCCGCATCTCTTCGTTTTTACGCCGTTCATCCTCCTCTACAATTTGGTTGACCCTATACCGATCTAATGCCTTATCATAAGCGATACGGTTTTCTTCCGAAAGATCGGCAACTGCTGCCAATCTCGCCAGATGTTCAAACACTTGTTCTTTCAAAGCATCCGGCATTCTATTCCAATTGCTCATATTCTTCAGTGCATAAATTAATTTATCATATAATGTATGGCAGTCCGACAAATCCTTTGTAAAATAAGGAAATTGCAAATAAATCTGCCGGAGATGCGGATTAACAATCTTCCCTGTATCACGGTCGGAAAGAACCGTATCCGTACGGAATTTAGCCTCTAAATTTTCCTCTTTGAAATTCATCAGGAAAATTCCATATATAGTAGGTAGTCTATACTGCTTTCCATAAGAGACAAGTGGTTCTCTTGCAGTCATCGGATCTTCAGGGACAGGGACTTCTTTTGAAGAAGGAGATTCTATCTGCCGACTCACAGCACGACAAACATAATAAAGTGTACGATCTAAAAAATTACTGTGCCAACGATTCTGCATCTCCACGATAATATACTCACCACTTGCTGTACGGCAATAAAGATCATAAATGATACCTTTATCACTCACATTGTCCGCATGATCTTCCTTATCCAGAAAAGTAAGTTCTGTAATATGATGTTCACCTGCAAGTAGTTCGTTCAACAAAGTGATGAGCAAATTCTTACTGGCCGGTTGACCAAAAATAATTTTAAATCCTATATCAGTAAAAGGATTGACGTATTTGGACATGATATTCTATTTTTAGCAAAGGTAACTATTTAAATCCATAAACATAAAAAACAATCCCAAACTTTACGGATTTATAGCCTTTTATAGTAAGCTGTCTCCCTTTCAATTCTTCCAAACAAACAAGAAGATGTTCTATTTTTCAGATTAAGAAAGAAAACAAAACTATTGAAGATGGTAATCCGGAATTAAAAGCATCCATATTATCACATATATATGCATATTACCGCCACAATACAGCATATATTTTCAGATGATATGCGTTTTCTTTAAAGAAATAAATGATTTTCCTCGGTGAGCAATAAGCCATTCCTCGGTGAGGAACACATCCTTGCTCACCGAGAAAGCCTTCCATACTCACCGACCAAGTTATAAAAGCCCTCGGAAAAGCCCGTTTATAGGCTAGTTCATCATCACAAGCGCACAAAAGAAAAATGATAAAGCAAACTACATACGGGCAAACAGTAAGCATATAGATAGCAATACAGAGGAATTATTTATTTTTAGACAGGAATTATCCAGGACAACAAACAACCCTACATTCTTTCATCCAAAATGCAGAGCGTTTTTTCCTTCACCACAAACAAGTGACTGATATATTAAAAACAGAAAGAATAGAATATACCATTTTTCAGATCAGCACATTTTTAATCCCATCCTTTCAACAACCATACTCTTTCAGAGTCTGCATCAACTTCGCGCCATTGATCGGCTTCACCAGATAATCATCACAACCGGCTTTCAACGCAGCTACCCGGTCGGCATCAAAGGCATGAGCAGTCAGGGCGATAATTGGAATTTCAGCATTGAACTTCCGGATCTCCGAGGTTGCAGTACGCCCGTCCATAACAGGCATCTTCATATCCATCAGTACCAAATCCACCGGTTGGGTACGGACAATCTCAACTGCCTCCAGTCCATTCGGTGCGTGTAACAACTGGCATTTATTTTTCAAGATAGAAGATACCAAAAAGAAGTTACTTTGAATATCTTCAACGACCAGTACTCTTTTAGGTACTTTCTTTGTTTCTTCGGAGTCAAGAATGCTTTCATTATCTGCATCCTTCTCATTATTCCGACGTGAAGAAGTCGGCTCGCTGTCAACCGAATCGAACTGGCATGGCAAAACCGCCCAAAATAAAGACCCTTTATCAAATTCCGACTCAAAGCCTATCTCTCCCCTGCAAGCCTCAACGATGGCTTTACAAATAGACAGTCCCAGTCCGGTTCCCTGTGCAAATTCATCCAGTTTCTCAAAACGATGGAACACCTTGTCTTTTTTATCTTCCGGTATACCAATACCTGTATCGCGAACGTAAAGACGAATATCTCCGTCTATCTTTTCATACCCCATTTCAATAGTTCCTTTGGAGGTATATTTGATAGCATTAGTTACAAAGTTAGTGAGAATCTGCGCTAACCGGTTTTTATCCAAACGAACGGTACAGGTTTCATAAGGATTCACGGGAACTAACCGAACCTGCGGATTTACTACACGACGATGCATCGAAGCAGCTAATTCGTTGAAATAAACAGCCAAATCAAAATCTTCGTATTTCAGTTCTACCGAGCCGGCTTCTATTTTCGAAAGATCCAGTATGTCGTTAATCAGTTTCAAAAGCAACTCATTGTTGGCATTGATAATCTGAATAAATTCTTCTTTTTCTTCTTGATCTTCCGTCACCATCAATAAATCGGAAAAACCAACGATAGCATTTAACGGTGTACGGATTTCGTGGCTCATATTTGCCAGAAAGGCGGATTTCAACTTATCGGATTGTTCAGCACGGCTCCTTGCCGTTTCAAGTTCACCTATCATGTGCTGTCGCTCGGTAACATCATCTACGCGAATCACGACACCGTCAACATCTCCCTGTTCATTAAATATGGGAGTAGCAAAAACTTCTATGACATGCTTGTTATCCAAATTAAACAAGATAGACTCTACCTGACCGGATCTCCGGGCACGTTGCATCACACAATTCTCACAAGGAGTGGTGCGATTATGGGCTGTCAGATAGCAAGGCTCCCCTTTTTTGTAAGCCTCATAAGAAAGGCTTTTACTACAAAGCGAGATATTCTCCCATTGTACGATATAGTCGTTCGCAATATATGCCAATCCCGAATTAATATTGTTCAATACCAACTCATTCTGACGGATCAATTGGATCATTCTTTGTTCGCTCTCAAGAAGTTCTTTTTTTGAGCGCACCGCTTCTTCGTAAAGATTATCATATTTGTTTTGCCACAGAACACGTTCAGTGACATCCTGACTAATCACCATATAATTCGTAATTTCCGACTTTTCATTATGTACGAAAGAAACGGTAATCTCGAAGAATTTTATACCGGACAGATTAGTAGGAAAAAGATGACGCACGTCATCAAAATTATATTTTGCCATGAAACGCACTGTTTCTCCTTTTCTGACCTGTTCTTTGATTTCATCAGAGAAACTAGTGTAATTAAATAGATTATAGCCCAGAATATCCTTTTTGTCTTTTATCCCCATTGATCTCAACCGCGAATAATTGACATCTATCATGAGACCGTCCTTATCATACAACTCCAAGCCTACAGACAGGTCATTAAAGATGTTGTGCAATAAGTTGTCAGCTATCCCATTTTCCAAAGTCTGTTCCATGCAGCAAAATTTGTATAGTATTACAATATTGATTGTTTATCCAAGCAAAGTTACTTAAATATTTTGTTACATAGCAAGAAAGAGGCTTTTTAGCCTCTTTCAGTATCTTTATTTGGTATTTTGGTATAAAAAGTCTGTTGCTTTCGCTAATGTTTCCGGTTTGCCTATATCAATCAGATGTAACTTTTCTTTCAAATAACCACCATAGTTTACTTGCCGGCAAGTGGCAAGATAGAAATCCATAATAGAGAATTTACCCTCCCAACGGGGAGAGGTCATCCATTGAAAAATGGCGGGCGAAAGTACATGGATACCACTGAATGCATATTCCTGATAAAGAGAAGGATCATACTGAAAACCTTCCGGTTTCACTTGTTCCGTATCCTTGTTTATCCATCCGCAAAGTCTTTTGTCTGTATCAAAAAGAAGATAGCGGGAGGTTTTACGTTGGCTGGCCAGTAAAGTGGCAACAGCACCGCTTTGTAGATGATAGTCATATAGTTCTTTCAGGTTCACGTCTGAAAGAATATCTACATTGTGTATCAGGAAAGGTTCATCGGAATTTTCAAAGAAAGAACGGGCTTTCTTAACTCCCCCACCGGTGTCGAGCAACAAGTCGCGTTCGTCGGAAATATGTATGATGAGTCCAAAATTTTCATTGGCTTTCAGGAAGTCAAGTATCTGTTCGCCAAAATGGTGGATGTTAATCACTATTTCTGTGAATCCGGCAGCTTTCAGTTTTAAAATCACATGTTCCAACATCGGACGTCCGGCTATGGGAACTAAAGCCTTCGGCATGGTATCGGTGAGTGGCTTCAGCCGGCTACCCAAACCGGCTGCAAATATCATTGCTTTCATTCTTTCGGTTACTTTCTTCTTTACATTTACTCTTCTTAGATTGTTGCCTCAAACGTATGTTCGATATTCTGTTCCCGATGCACCAGTTCGACTTTCACACCAAATTTCTGATTCAGGTGCTCTGCCAGGTGCTGGGCTGAATAAACAGAACGATGCTGTCCGCCGGTGCAACCGAAGCAGACGGACAAATTGCTGAATCCGCGTTCCATATAACGTTTCACGGAGGCATCTACCAAAGCATAGACATGATCGAGGAAACGAAGTATTTCGCCATCTTCTTCCAAGAAAGTGATTACAGGTTCATCCAGTCCGGTGAAAGGTTTGTAACGCTCATACTTGCCGGGATTATTCACGGCACGGCAGTCGAATACATAACCTCCTCCATTGCCGGTAGAGTCATCAGGAATTCCTTTCTTATAGGCAAAGCTCATTACTTTGACGGTTAGCTGCCGCTTTTTCAGGTCGTCCGTAAATTGTTTCAGTCCAGTAAGCTCCCGCAAAACGTTACAGAGATACGGATATTCCGGATATTCTTCTTTCAACAGTTCACGCAGGTTTTCGATGGCATAAGGAACGCTTTGGATAAAATGCGGTTTCTTTTCAAAGTAACCACGGAAACCGTAGGCTCCCAGCACTTGCAGCGTACGGAAAAGGACAAAGTGGCGAAGTTGGCTATAAAAATAGGATTCATCAATCGGTTGGTATTTGCGAAGAGCTTCCATATATTCTTGCAGCAGTTCTTTACGGAGGCTATCGGGATATTTCGCTTTCGCTTGCCACAGGAAAGAGGCTATGTCATAATAGAACGGGCCTTTGCGTCCGCCCTGAAAGTCGATAAACCACGGTTCCCCATCTTTTATCATCACATTACGGCTTTGAAAATCACGATACATGAAAGTAGCGGAAGAACTGCGGAGCAAGACATCGCTCATTTTTTGGAAATCATCTTCCAGTTTGTCTTCCTGAAACTCCATGCCGGTAGCTTTCAGGAAGCAATATTTGAAGTAATTCAAATCCCACAGAATAGAGCGTTGGTTGAACTCCGGTTGAGGATAACAACGGGAAAAATCAAATCCATCCGCCCCGGCAAATTGAATAGCAGGAAGCAGACGGATCGTTTTGCGAAGCAACTCTTTTTCCTCTTCTGAAAAGACACTGGTAGCACGTCCTTTCTCTATGGCATGGAACAACAGAGTATCGCCCAAATCTTCCTGCAAATAATAGGTTTTATCTTCCGAGGCAATGCGCACTTCGGGAACAGGCAGTCCACATTTGCGGAAGTGTCCTGCCATATAAAGAAATGCCTCATTCTCATCAATAGAAGCCCCGTAGACTCCAATCAATATTTCTATACCCGTCAGCCGAAAATAACGGCGGTTGGAACCGGAAGACGGTAATTCTGTTATGTTTTCAGCGGGAACGCCCGTATATGACTGATAAAGTTTCTGTAGTTCTTCGGTAATCATAGTCGTATATTTTCGAGCAAAGATAAGCATAAAAACTAAAAAATAAGAGAGGGGATTTAACTAATATTCATCCGAATAGACTATCTTTGTTTCAGTTTAACTGACCTGATCTCATGAGAACAAAAACCTTTTTACTACTATGCATTGCATTTATCACACTGTTTATCGGCGTTTCCACTCTTCAAGCCGGTCATTATTACTATAAGCAAATCTCCCTAAAAGATGGTCTTCCCTCTACCGTGAGATGTATTTTAACGGACAAACAAGGATTTGTATGGATAGGAACCCGTTCCGGACTTGGGCGATATGACGGACATGAACTTAAAAAGTATATTCATCAGGCAAATAACCCTCATTCCATTCCTCACAATTTAATCTACCAGATGATAGAAGACGCACAAAACAATATCTGGATTCTGACAGACAAAGGAGTGGCACGTTATCAGAGGCAAAGCGATGACTTTTTTATACCGACTGATGAGACAGGAAATAATATCATCGCCTATTCCGCCTGCCTGACTGATGACGGAGTGTTATTCGGTTCAAAAAATAAAATCTTTTTCTATAATTATCAGGATACCTCTTTACGCCTCCTACAAACATTTGACTTAGAACCCAATTATAATGTAACTCTACTAAATCTATGGGATAAACACACATTACTCTGTTGCAGCCGGTGGCAAGGACTACTCCTGCTCGACCTGAATACCGGAAAATGCCGACGTCCTCCTTTCGATTGCGGAAAAGAAATTATGAATGTACTCATAGACTCACAAAAAAGAATCTGGGTAGCTCCCTACAATGGAGGGCTGAACTGTCTGACACGCGACGGTAAACTACTGGCTACATATACTACCCACAACTCCTCTTTAAGCAACAATGTCATACTAAGCCTCGCCGAACGGGAAGGAGAAATCTGGATTGGAACAGACGGAGGAGGCATTAATATTCTCGACCCGGAAACAAGACGTTTTTCGCTGTTGGAGCATATGCCCGGAAGTGACAACTACTCACTCCCCGCTAACTCTATTTTATGTCTGTACAACGACTGCAACAATAATATGTGGGCAGGTAGCATCCGTAACGGACTAATCAGCATCCGGGAAGTTTCCATGAAAACGTATACAGATGTACCTCCCGGCAACGACCGCGGACTAAGCAACAATACCGTTCTAAGTCTTTTCCAAGAATCCCAAGACCAAATTTGGGTCGGTACAGACGGAGGAGGCATCAACAGCTTTAACCCACTCACAGAGAAATTTATCCATTACCCTTCCACCTGGGAAGACAAAGTAGCCTCTATCTGCCAGTTTACTCCCGGCAAATTATTAATTTCTCTTTTCTCACAGGGAGTATTTATTTTCAACCCGGCAACAGGAGAAAAACAGCCTTTCACCATTGTTGACGCTAAAACGACAGCACTCTTGTGCAATCGAGGCAAGGCTGTAAATCTACTTCGGAACACTCATCACAATATTCTGTTCCTTGGAGAACATATCTATATATATGATTTGAATACACGTACTTTCAGTACCGTTATAGAACAAGAAGAGCAGGAAATTATCGGTGCTCTCTTACCGATCGACAATTATAAGAATATCACTTATCTAAATGATACGAAGCACATATATGAACTGGACAACCATACCAACCGACTGAAAGCCCTGTACAGATGTTGGAAAGATACAACGATCAACTCTGTTGCACGAGACGAAGAGGGAAATTTCTGGATTGGAAACAACTACGGATTGGTACACTACAATCCTGCCACCAAAATACAGACACCAATCCCGACCTCTCTATTTAGTGAAATCACATTGATTGTATGCGACCAGCAGGGAAAAGTATGGATAGGAGCCGACAGTATGCTTTTCGCCTGGCTCATCAAAGAGAAAAAATTCGTTCTATTCGGTGAATCAGACGGTGTAATCCAAAACGAATATCTTTCCAAACCTCGTCTATTAAGTATGCGGGGAGACGTCTACATGGGTGGAGTGAAAGGGTTACTGCATATTAACAGCAAAATACCATTAACCACTTCCGAACTTCCCCAACTCCAATTATCAGATGTCATCATTAATGGAGAGTCAGTAAATAACGAATTAACGAATCATCCGGCAGGGATTTCTGCTCCCTGGAATAGTAATATCACTATTCGAATCATGTCGAAAGAGAAAGATATTTTTCGACAGAAAGTGTACAGATACCAGATAGAGGGGCTGAATGACCAGCAAATCGAATCATACAATCCCGAACTGGCCATACGTTCACTTCCTCCGGGAAGTTATAAAATCATGGCGTCCTGTACCGCCAAGGATGGTAATTGGATTCCCAGTCAGGAAGTACTGGAATTGACCATTCTTCCTCCCTGGTATCGGACATGGTGGTTTATTCTTTGTTGCACCGTTTTTATTGCTGCCGCTATTATCGAAGCTTTCCGAAGAGCATGGAAACGCAAAGAAGAGAAGTTAAAGTGGGCCATGAAAGAACATGAGCAACAGGTCTATGAAGAAAAGGTACGTTTTCTTATTAATATCAGTCATGAGTTGCGTACACCTTTAACGTTAATATACGCACCACTTAACCGGATGTTGAAATCCCTTTCTACCGAAGATACACAGTATTTGCCAATAAAAGCGATCTACCGTCAAGCGCAGCGAATGAAAAACCTTATTAATATGGTACTTGATGTACGCAAGATGGAGGTTGGCGAAAGCAAATTACAGATACAACCGTATGCTCTCAATCAATGGATTGAACATGTATCCCAAGATTTCATCAGTGAAGGGGAAGCAAAGAACGTCCGTATCCGTTATCAGCTTGATCCACATATCGATACTGTAAGTTTTGATAAAGATAAGTGTGAGATTATTCTAAGCAATCTACTTATTAATGCCTTGAAACACAGTCCGCAGGATGCAGAAATAACAATTATGTCGGAGTTGCTTTCCGAAAGAAATAGCGTACGTATCTCCATCATTGACCGGGGAAACGGATTGAAACAAGTAAATACACAGAAACTCTTCACCCGTTTCTATCAGGGTACAGGAGAACAGAGCGGCACAGGGATCGGATTGTCTTATTCCAAGATTCTGGTAGAACTGCACGGAGGTTCCATTGGTGCGCAAGATAATCAGGATGCCGGTGCGACATTCTTCTTTGAACTGCCCTTGAGACAACAATCGGAAGAGATTATCTGCCAACCGAAAGCATATTTGAACGAATTGATGAGTGACGATAGTAAAGAACAACAACCGGAGGAAGATAATTTCGACACGAGCCCTTACAGTGTTTTAGTAGTGGATGATAATCCGGACTTGACGGACTTTCTGAAAAAGTCACTGGGAGAATATTTCAAAAGGGTAGTGATTGCTTCAGATGGTGTGGAAGCCCTTCAACTGACCAAAAGCCATGCCCCGGATATTATCATCAGTGACGTGATGATGCCGAGAATGAATGGATATGAATTATGCAAAAATATAAAGGAAGATATTACGATCAGTCACATTCCTATCGTTCTGCTGACAGCAAGAGATGATAAACAAAGTCAGTTGAGTGGTTACAAGAACGGGGCGGATGCTTATCTGACTAAACCTTTTGAGATAGAAATGCTGATGGAAATCATTCGCAACCGGTTGAAGAACCGCGAATCTATCAAGAAGAGATATTTGAATACAGGGTTAGTCCCTGCGCCGGAAGAAAGCACCTTCAGCCAGGCAGATGAAACATTCCTGTTGAAACTGAATAAAATTATCCTGGAGCATTTGGATAGCAGCTATCTGGATGTCACTTTTATCTGCAAAGAGATAGGTATGAGCAGAGCCTCCCTTTACAATAAGTTGAAAGCTCTAACCGATATGGGAGCCAATGATTACATTAATAAATTCCGGATGGAAAAAGCAATCACGTTAATCACCAGTACGGACCTGTCGTTCACGGAAATTGCCGAGAAGGTCGGTTTTACTACTTCACGCTATTTCAGTACGGCTTTCAAACAATATACTGGAGAAACGCCGACTCAATACAAAGAAAAGCAGAAACAGGAAAGGAAAAAAGAGCAATAAGAAGCTACCCGGAAAATAAATATTTTTTAGGCACGGATTACACAGGTTTCACGCTTTTTTATAGTTGTTTTATGATAACTACCATTTTTTAAACCGTGAAATCCGTGTAATTCGTGCCTAACACTTTAATATATTGCAAGTTTCATTGCTTACTCAACCATTGACTTTTTTATAGTCTTCCAGGAACTTCTTCAATCCCGAGTCAGTCAGCGGATGATTGAGCAATCCTTTAATAGCGCTCAGCGGGCAAGTAGCAACGTCGGCTCCTACTTCTACACATTCGATAATATGTTTCGTATTACGGATGGAAGCAGCCAATACCTGTGTTTTATAGTCATACGTACGATACATACGTACGATATCTCCCACAAGCCTTACTCCATCTTCACAAATGTCGTCCAGACGGCCGACAAAAGGTGAAACATACGTAGCTCCCGCTTTAGCTGCCAGCAATGCCTGCCCTACTGAAAAGACTAATGTACAGTTCGTGCGGATTCCCTTTTCCGTGAAATGCTTGATAGCTTTAATGCCATCGGCAATACAGGGAACTTTTACTACGATGTGCGGATTGAGCGCGGCAAGTTCTTCGCCTTCACGAATCATTCCTTCATAATCGGTTGCTATCACTTCGGCACTTACATCTCCGTTGACGATCTCGCATATTTTAATATAATGCTCACGCTGATTCTGCGTTCCTTTGATACCTTCTTTCGCCATCAGCGAAGGGTTGGTAGTCACTCCGTCAAGTACTCCGAGGTCATAAGCCTCCTGGATTTGCTCCAGATTAGCTGTGTCAATAAAAAACTTCATACTCTTAATTTTTAATGGTTAACGATCTAATAGTCAAAGATAAGAATTTATTTTTATTCATCCCTGATTAAGCAATCGTAATTGACGAATCAAGATATACATCCTGAATGGTATTCAATAATTCCACCCCTTCGTTCATTGGTTTCTGGAACGCTTTACGTCCGCTAATCAATCCCATACCACCGGCACGTTTGTTGACAACGGCTGTAATGACAGCATCACGCAAATCTGATTCTCCGTGAGATTCTCCACCGGAGTTAATCAAACCAACGCGTCCCATATAGCCATTGGCAACCTGGTAACGGCAAAGGTCAATCGGGTGTTCGGAAGCCAGTTCGGTATACATACGTTCGTCTACCTTGCCGAAGCCGATGGCTTTAAAACCACCATTGTTAGTAGGAAGTTTCTGTTTTACGATATCAGCTTTAATAGTCACTCCCAGACGGTCGGCCTGTCCTGTTAAATCGGCAGCCGCATGATAATCGACAGCACCTTTCTTGAAATCATTATTACGCAGGTAACACCAAAGAATGGTTGCCATCCCCAGTTCGTGAGCATATTCAAAAGCTTCGGCAATCTCCACGAGCTGACGGCGGCTCTGTTCCGAACCGAAATAGATGGTGGCCCCTACCGCTACCGCTCCCATATTCCAGGCCTCTTTGACTGTACCAAACAGTACTTGGTCGAAAGTGTTGGGATAAGAAAGTAGTTCATTGTGATTCAACTTGACGATGAAAGGTATTTTATGGGCATATTTACGTGCTACGGAACCAAGGATCCCAAAGGTAGAAGCGACTCCATTACAGCCTCCTTCAATAGCCAGTTTCACGATATTCTCCGGATCGAAATAGATCGGATTGGGAGCAAATGATGCTCCGGCAGTATGTTCGATGTCCTGATCGACAGGAAGTATGGACACATAACCGGTATTTGCCAGGCGGCCATGTCCCAACAGCGTTTGCAAACTGTTCAATACTCTGATGTTCCGGTCCGAATCAATCCATACTTTATCTATTGTATCGGGAGACGGAACGTGAATCAGTGATTTATCAATGGTTTCGCAAGTGTGGTCCAGGTAATAACAGGCCTTATCTCTTAATAATTCTACTACTTTACTCATAACTTCATTTTTTAATGTGTAACTTTTCTATTTTTTCTTTCCCTGATTGGCTACTGCTTCCATCAGTTTTTTGATCTCTTCCGGGTTTCCCAGGAAATAGTCGTTGGCCACGTTCAGGTTTTCATCAAACTCAAAAACGTAAGGCACAGCAGTAGGCAGATTCAGTTTTATGATATCTTCATCGGAGATATTTTTCAAATGTTTTATGATACCCCGCAGACTATTACCATGAGCCACAACCAATAAAGTATGGGCCGTTTTCAGGCTGGGGAATATATCACTTTCCCAGTAAGGCATGATACGTTCAATGGTATCTTTCAATGATTCGGTACGAGGTAACTCCGCGTCGGGCACTTCATGATAACGGTAATCAAAACGCGGGTTTCTCAAATCACTCTCCGAAAGCGGATTGGGAGCTATATCATAGCTACGACGCCACACAAGCACTTGTTCTTCTCCATATTTCTCGGCAGTCTCGGCTTTATTCAATCCCTGCAATTCACCATAATGCTTTTCATTCAGGCGCCAGTTTTTCTCTACAGGTATCCAGTCCAGATTCATCTTATCGAGAACACAGTTCAAGGTTTTCACCGCACGCTTCAAATAGGAAGTATAAGCCTTATCGAAATTGAAACCATATTCTTTCAATGTCTCTCCGGCTTTTTCAGCTTCGGCAACTCCCTTTTCTGTCAGATCGACATCTGTCCAGCCCGTGAAGCGGTTTTCTTTATTCCATGCACTCTCTCCGTGACGAAGTAATACTATCTTTTTCATTTCTAAAATTCTCCTTTCTTCTTTTTATATATACAACAGATTGTTTCTTCACAAAGTTCACTAGAAAACAAATAGTTGTCAATACCCAGAAATAATGATTCTTTCTGCAAAGAAGCGGGATGCAGTAATCAGGGACATAAAAAAATACCCTCCTCTAATTCTAAGCTTGCATTATGGATGATAATTCATCAAAGCAAGGTTATCGTTAGAGAAGAGTAAGTCTGTTAAAGTAAAAAAGAGAGAGTTTATATATACAAGAAAATCTGTTCTACTTTTCTGTTCTTTTTAAAAGTTCCACTGTTGAAGTCTACACATCAGCATCTTTTCCATAATAGGTTTCTTTCGTTTTTTTGATGTTCCGCAGCAAAGATGAATAGTGGCGATAGTTCATATCTCCTTCTTTACAAGTCGCCAACTGTTCCTTCACATGCTCTTCAATCTTGTCCAGATGTTTCTCCATAAAGAGTTGAATATCAGAACGGGTGACTGTCATATTCAAACTTGTATTATCTTTCTCATTAGGTTTAATCACACGCCCTACAAACGACAGATAAGTCCGGTGTGTTTGACGACGGAAATTGTTCTCCAACTCATTAGGATCGTTCAACGGTTTCCATACAGCGACAAATACGTCATTTAAATACTCGTCCAGTGAATACGGTTCGGGTACGCTGAAGGAAGTTGAATAGATATTGTGAAGCATTCCCGGCGCAAGCAACAAAGCTAACGCAGAACTCTGACGGTCGCTAATTTCATCTACCGCTTTCAGGCCTACACGACTTACCACTTCGTCCGGATAGAGCCAGAGGGGAGCTACGAACAAGTTACGTCCCAACCATTCAACAACCTCTTTTTGTATACTACGCGGCACATAATCACGTCCTTTGCTATCCGGCACATTTTTGGTATAACGACCTCCGAGGTTTTTCTGTACTTGCAGCGTATACTTCAGGTATTGGACGCGAACTGAATTATAGATAGTATTCAAGTCGTCATACTGACCGTCGGGTTGCGCCGTCCAAGTCAGAATATTCTCCATCACTCTTTTCAGATTCTTGATACCATATTCATTAGCCTTCATATTATTGTCGCCCAAATCTTCGCTTTGGCTGCGCGGGTCAGAGCCTTTTCCTTCATCACCGATAAACAATAAACGATGGTCTCCTTTCAGTTTCTTGGTAACTTCGGCACGTAATGCCGCTTTCTCTTTAAAGGGGTCTTTAAATTCCGGACGATATTGATATCCCCATTTTATAGCCCATTTATCATAATCGCCAATGCGAGGGAAAAGTCCTTTTTCTGAAATCCGGTCTTCAGGCTGTGCCACATAATTGAATCGTGCATAGTCCATGATTGATACCGTATGACCGTTGGCTTCCACCCAGGCTTTATCACGTAACTTCTCTACCGGAGTAGCTGAACTGGCAGCCATATTGTGACGCAAACCGAGTGTGTGTCCTACTTCATGCGAGGAGACAAACTGGATCAGAGTTCCCATTAATTTGTCATCAAAGGTCATTGACTGCGCACGTTTATCCAAAGGTCCGCACTGCACCATATACCATTTCTTAAGTAGGTTCATCACGTTATGATACCAACAGATATGACTTTCCATTATTTCTCCGCTACGCGGGTCTACAATACGCGGTCCGTAGGCATTCTCTGTTTCCGAAGGCAAATAACGCAATACGCTATAACGTGCATCATCCAAGCTCATTGTGGGATCGTCCGGCCACTCTTTGGCGATAATGGCATTTTTAAATCCGGCTGCTTCAAAAGCAACATTCCAATCGTTCACACCGGCTTTAAGATAAGGGATCCATTTCTTGGGTGTCGCCGGGTCTATATAGTATACAATAGGGCGTTTCGGTTCAGTGAGTTGTCCCCGACGATAACGTTCCGGGTCTTTCGGTTCCAACCGATAACGCTGAATGATAGCTCCACGCGATGTGACTTGCTGTTCATCAGAGAATTCTGTCACCGGATTCTGAAAAAAGCCGACCCGTTCATCTGCCAGTCTCGGCTGCATCGGCTCTTTAGGCAACATTACCATACTGGTATTCAGTTTCACAGTCACTGATCCTGTTGCCGCAGCCGGCAGTTTGCCGGAAGTTATGTTGTAAGTACGCAAAGTTACTACTTCCACATTAATAGGATAGGTCTTTATAGTATCCATAAATGTACGATCCTGAACTAAAGAACCAATACCAAGAATAGAACGGTCACTTGATGTAAAGCCACAGGTCTTGTTATCACTTAAAAGGAACTTGGAGACGTTGACAAGCTGTGCCCGGGTCTCCGGATTTCTACCGATAACATCAAACTTACCGATAACCGGATCTACAGTAGACTGCTTCAACGCCTCTGCTATCTTATCACCCGGGCGGGCAAACTGCGACTGTACATATTCACGTAAGAAGAGAGTTTTATCATTATGTTGTTCCCAGTAAACCACACTTCGGTTCACTTCTTCTCCACTAAGCATTTTAAATCCTTGCGGAACAGCTTTAAAGCGGGTAACAACCAATAACAATCGTCCCAATAAAGAATCCGGTACTTCAAAATACCAGTCATCTTTGATGTGACGGATCGTGAACATACCCTCACATTCACTTCCTCCATCTTTCAACAGTTTCTCGTAAGCGGTAGCCTTCTTGACAGTGTCTTTCTTGACCGTATCTTCATGAACTACCAGATTTTTGGTTCCATACTCCAGCGGAAGTTTACCACCGGCATACACTCCAACACATTGGAGTGTAAGGAGTATGTATGCCGCCATCATTAAAATTTTTCGCATCGCTTTTCTATCTATTTTATTCGTTAGTATTTAGTGTCAAATTGGGATTCTTCTCACGGGCAGCTACTGGGAACGGGATGATGTACAAACGTGAATCCGGTTTCAATGTATATATTTTCTGTTCTACGGTCGTAGTTACCAGCGGAAAAGTACGGGTAATCGTCTTTGCATAGTCGGCTTCCGTATTGAACCGTTTCAAATCCCAGAAACGGCTGAATCCGAAGAGCAACTCTTTACGACGCTCGTTAATGATTTCCTGCATCATCTCACGCTGTGTAGCCGGTTCCGGAAGCACAGCTTCACTTCCTTTGATTCGTTTTTCACGTAACTGATTCAACACTTCAACGGATCCGGACAAATCGTTTAAACGTGCCATCGCCTCTGCCAAAATCAAATAAACTTCGGCTGTACGCATACCTACAGCCATGTATTGAAACTTAGAATAGGTAAGGGCAGTGTTCCATAAAGCAGCTCCAGAACCCTCGTCAAAGTTATAGTCAAAATTACCAGTCGTTTTAAAAAACAAATTCATCCGTTCATCATTATCTCCGAAAAGTTGTACTAACTCCGGACTAATCATACCATAAGCAATAGACGGGTTTTCAGAATAACTACCCATATAAGCATAATTCAACACTTCCGGATTGCCACCTTTGGCATAAGTTGAAACCTTAGTCGGTCCCCCGACGGCATCCAAAGCTATATAATCTATCAAGGCATTGTTCCGTTTCAAAGATTCCTCCGCCGCATCCTTAGCCTTTTTCCAGTCACGGTGGAACAAGTAAACGCGTGCCGCCAATGCATAGCCGAATGCTTTCGACGGATGATATACATTCACCGGTTCTTCCTGCAGATAAGGTAACGCATCCTCGATATCCTTGATGATAAAGTCATAGACTTGGGCAACAGTAGCTTTGGTAGGAGTCGCTTCCAAGTCATATTCGCTGACAATAGCAATACCACCGTCAGTGGCTGCTGTCTCCGGATTGTAGGCTTTAGCGAATGTATTCACCAGAATAAAATGATCCCACGCACGCATAATTTTTGCTTCCGCTTTAGCCAGTTCCTTCACATCCTTGTCACCTGTACTATGATCTACCAATGAAATCACGATGTTAGAGCGTAAGATGTATTGATAACAGTTGGCATACAGATTATTATCACTTAATTCTTTACGATCGGCATCCTCATTAAAAGTCATATTGATTCCATCAGAGGAAAGATATTCCTTGCCGATAATATTCGATTCTTTTGACCAGACATTATCACTCAACAAAGCAAAAGACGACGGATAATAACTCCGGTTCGGCAAAGCCACCAATTCATAATAAGTCTCGGTAGAGTCTACAGTCTTCTTTCCTGTAGGGGTAATATCCACGTAATTCTCGCAAGCCGCAAATCCCAAGATAAGCAGAACTGGCAATATATAAAGTAATTTACGCATATCCTATATTCTTTTTAATAATTAGAAACTTGTTGATAATCCGATAGAATAAGTCTTGGGTGAAGCCATGCCGCGTGTGCCGCTGTTCAATCCGTAGCTTTCCGGGTCAATGTCGCTTCCTGCCTTACACCAGGTAAACAGGTTGTTCACTTGCAACTTCAAATTCAATGAATTAAGCCGAATTTGACGGCAGATACCGGACGGCAAACTATACCCCAAACTCAAGCTACGCAATTTCACATAACCAGCATCTTTCACATTGATATCACCATATTGCCACCAATCCTGGAAAGTACTTGCGTAAGTTTTAACCTTTGTAGGCATATCAATATACATACGTACATTTGCATCCGGCGCATCCGCACTCCAACGGTTGGTTATGTCTTTCAACGTCTGGATTCCCACCTGGTCACTCATACTTACCACACTATTACGCAGTTTGTTACCGCCTGCATACACAAAGAAAGCATTCAAGGCAATTCCCTTGTAGCTAAGTCTCAAGGACACTGCTCCATTGAATTTCGGAGTCAGCGAGCCAAAATTTACAAGATTCTCAGTACCTTTCAGTGACGATCCGGTAGTAATATTGGCAACCGTACCATCCTCGTTGAACGTCACCAGGTCATTCCCGTCCTTGTCTACCGCTACCGGATATCCATTTTCAATACGGTCTATGCGGTAAGCCCAAAGCGTATTATGACTGGTTCCTTCCATAAAGTAGTTCTGCGGGCTCACAATAAAACTTGTCGAAGTGTCCGAATCACTATGATCCACCTTTAACATCTTGTTCTTGTTATGGGCAAAGTTGAAATCAACGGCAAAGTTCCAGTCCATCTTCCTGATGAGATTGGCAGTAAGAGAAAATTCGATACCCCGATTACGCATCTCACCGTTGTTCACTACACGTGATTTAGCCCCCAATGTAGGATCCATGTAGCGGCGTACAAGCAAATCAGATGAGTGGCGGTTGTAATACTCCAAGCTACCATTGACTAAATTATTGAAAAGACGGAAATCCAGTCCCACATTATAAGTGGCTGTTTTCTCCCAACGGAGTTTCGGGTTCGGAAGATCATCATCATCATAAGTCAGGTAAGTCGTCTTGATCGGATTGCTCTGGGTCTTCTGCTTTACTACAAAATAGGTAGTCGAACTCTGATCCACATTACCGTTGATACCATAGGTCATACGTGCTTTCAGGAAGTCGAGCCAAACAATATCTTTCATAAATGACTCTTCCGACATAATCCAGGACGCACCGACAGACCACAGGGGATGACGCTGGTTACGGATATCAAGTCCGAACAAGTCCGCCTGATCCCAGCGGATACTTCCGGATACATTATAACGGGACAGATAAGAATAGCTTGCATTGGCATAAAAAGATGCATAACGATGGCGTGATTCTTGCAACGTAGGCGACAGGCCACTCAAAGTAATCGTATTGCCGGAAAGTGCACTGGTTCCTACACCGTCACGGTATGCCTGCCAATCTATAATGTCAGAAGTCAGTGTCTGAGGATCGTATCCATACATTAATTGCCGGGTAGGTTTCGGAATCTTATTTTCCCTGAATTCAAGTCCGGCAATGGCGGTTACTGCATGGTTCTTCCAACTTTTGTCAAAGTCTATCTGATTACGTACAGTATAACGGTTACTGCTCAACTCATTTTGAAAGAACCGTCCGCCTTTCGGCATTGCCGAATTTCCATTCGTATCAATCATAGAGTTGTACGTCATACGCATCAAATAGGAGTCCTCCGCATCAAACACTTCACTCTTGCTATGATTCCATTCATATTGATACATGAAGTTATATTTAAACATCTTCAGGAATCGTGCCTGCAAGCTGACAAACGGGCGGATGCTGACATTGCGTGATTTGGTACCGCCTTCACCCAATGCGTCAAGCACATTGAAACCAAATGTTTTATAAGGTGAAACACCTTCCGCCTTGCTCACGACACTGCCATTGTAAGCTCCACCCGAATATCCGCTTACATTCACATAAGGAGAATTATAACGGTTACCATCGGCATCCATTATTCTTTCATAACGTTGTTGCATAGTGTAACTGGTAAACAGGGTATTCGGTGTATCGCTACTTCCCAGACGGGCGTCCACCCCGGCATTCACATTCAGCCAACTAGTTATGGCATAGTTCGACTTATAATACAAGGAGAATTTATTCCTTTTATCATTTATCGTACGCCCCTTGTCATTTTCATAATTGAACGAAAGGAAGTGATTGTTTTTTCCGACTTTCTGCGATACGGACACATTATAACGCTGAGTTACAGCCGTGCGCCAAGCATTGTCACGATATTCTTTATAATAGTCATTATTACGCCACTGATTCAATGTAGCTTCGACTTCATTATTACTTAGTGTACCATTCTCCCGATCCAGATAAAGTTGGAACAACGGATTATAGTAGCCTGCCTTATAGCTGGACAAAAAACCGGATGCACTGCCTGATTCGGCTACATTCGCATCAAACACAGCTGTTTGATAATCAATAATGTCGCTTGTAGAAGCCAGGTTCAAACTGTTGAAATTCGGTTTGCTGGTGATGAACCAATCAGCATTGATATTCACATGCGCCCCCTCTTCTTTGGCCTGTTTGGTAACTACCACAATAATGCCGTTTGCAGCCAAAGCACCATAAATACTGGCTGCCGCCGCATCCTTCAAGACAGTAATACTCTCTACATTATAAGGATTTATCTCACTCAAAGTCAGGTCGGTCGGCATATCATCTACGACGATCAACGGCATTGTGCCTACCTTATCTGAGAACGTACCTCTACCGCGAAGGATAGGGCTCATATCCCCGTTATTCGGATTGATATCCATACGCAGACCGGCTATTTGCCCTTCCAAGGATGACGCCAGGTCACTGTGCATCTGTCTTGTCAGTTGTTCAGAATCTATAAAACCGAAAGAGGCAGTAGAGCGTTCACGGCTGATACGCTGATAACCCGTCACTACAACATCTCCCAATTGCTGTTTATCTTCATGCATAATCACATTGACATGAGTACGCCCTTTAATAGATACCTTTTCAGTTTGCATACCGACAAAAGAGACTTCCAATGTGTGGGTTTCCTCCATCACTTTACAAGTGAAATTTCCTTTGATATCGGAAATAGCTCCAAACGGGCTGCCGATTCCCCGGATATTCGCACCTGGCAACGGATCCCCTTTTTCATCCACTACCCGCCCTTCGATGTTCCTGACTTTACGAGTAGGCGATGCAGGCTTCACTTTACGGACAGTGATAAAATGTTGTTTCACCTCATATTCAAAAGGTTTCCCTTCCAGTATTTTCTGGAGTGCCGCCAAAGGTGCCAACTGATGTATGCTTACGCTTACCCGGTACGCTCTGACATCTTCACTAGGAAAATTCACCTTATAACCGGACACATTGCTAAACTGCTTCAAAGCCTCTCCCAATGGCGCTTCCTTTAGTTCCAAAGAAATCAATTTGCTGTCCGTATTTTGTGCCCGTCCATGCAGGGCAATTACAAACATCAGCAATAAGAAGGCGGCTTTCATCCATACGACCTTTCTCATTGCCTTTTTGCGAGACAATGTAATTTGTTGCTTTTTCATAAGAGTTGTATTTGTAAAGTTATATATGTTTAATCGTAATAGTTCCGTCCTGATATTCTACACGTACTTTTTCCAGTTTATTCAGCAGTTCCACCGCCTCGTCCAGATGAGCGTTACGGTTCGTCCAAAAGTTCAGGCGGATATTGTATAGTTCCACCTGTTCAAAGTCGACGTTCACATTGTACCATCTGCCCAGAGAACTCATAATTTCTTCCAGTGACGAATCTTCAAAATAGAACATTCCTTCTGTCCATGCCGTATAGGTAGCTATGTTGACACGCGATATTTTCTCTTCTCCGGTTTCCGTATAAGTCAAGTCCTGTCCGGGTTGAAGTACTACGGATGAAAGGCTGTTCGTGTTGGTCACTTGCACTTTTCCCTGCACCAATGTCACGTGGCGGTCTTCTGTTGTGTATGAACGTACATTGAATTTAGTACCCAGCACATGGGTATCCATGCCGTCGGCACTTACTATAAAGGGACATTTTTCATCCTTTGCCACTTCAAAGCAGGCTTCACCTTTCAACTCTACCCGTCGTTCCTTCCCGTTGAATGCGACAGGATAGCGCAGGCTACTTTCAGCATTTATCCACACTTTAGTCCCGTCGGACAGTACCAATAGAAAACTTTTTCCACGTGGTGTAGTCAACGTTTGGCAGCAGGTGGTATCCGGCGTCAATGTTTTCCATTCTTTGATGTCCATCACACTGTCTTCCAACAGTTGTTGTTCATGATGGCCGTCCATCTGCAGCATCACATGTTCTCCACTGACAGTTGCGACAAAGAATCGCACCGGTTCCTCTTTTTTTATAAAGAAAGAAGGAAGTAAAGAAGGTATAAGAAAGGCCAAAGCCAAAACTGCAGCCACAGCAGAAGCCGCTACCCAAATACGTGTTTTCATTTTTGCCTTGCGTCTCCTATCCAAGCTTTCACGCATCACAGCTTCCTTGCAAGCCATCAAGTCGAGAAATAGTTCCTTGTTTTCAGGTACGCTAATCCACTGGTTGAACTCTTCCGTCTCCCTTAGTCTCGGTTCCTGTATCGCACGCAATGCATAATCTGAATTCTGGTCTGGATTTTCCATCATAATAATCAACTGTTTATCTTAATACGTAGAGCCAACCGAAATTAATGACACCTATGAGAGATTTTTTTTCTTGATGGAAATTCAGAAGAACAAAAGATGAAGCCTGTATACCAATGACGATAACACACAAATGCACTATTCCAACGGTTCACAGGTTTCACCATTGAGATGAACAACTATAAATCAGACATATATGGTGAAGAGAAGCAGAAAAAAACAAAGCAAACAACCCTTCACATCCTTCACCTCTTTTTTCATATGCTATGAGCTAAAGTAAATATGCTATAAGCAAAAAAGAATATGCTATAAGCAAAAACAAATTAGCTTATAGCAAATGACCCGTTGGGTATTAACTTTTGAGTTATCAAGTATTAACTCTTGATCTATAAGGTATTAACTCTTGAATTATCAGATATTAATACCTTGTTTACAGGAGATATATGCCGTGCGTATTGGACATATAGATCCAATATGCTAGACATATAGATCCAACACGTCAGACATATATGCCCAACAAATCCATATAAGTGCGTGAAGGGTGTGAAGGGTTATTTACTTTGTTTTTCCTACTTCCATTCACCATAAATATCTGATTTATAACCATTAAGCTAAAGTGTGAAACAAGTGAAGAGCAGGATTCCACATTAAACTGTAATAAGTAAAAAGACACTCAATCGTTTACGGAGTATTTTCAAAGCCCGGGCAATGTGAGTTCTGACTGTATTATCACTGATATTTAATATTTCACTAATTTCCGCACATTTCTTTTCATTCAGAAAAAACTCTTCCACTACTATGCGCATTTGCGGCGCCATCTGGCGGATACTCTCCTGCATCCGGTCTATTTTATCTTCGTAGTCCCGATACTCTTTGGCAGTCCAACCGCTATAAAGTTCTTCCAAGTATCTTTCCGCATTCCGGTTCACTACATTCTGATGACGTATGTGGTCAATGCAACGGTTTTTCACCATGACATAAAATAAAGGCAGCAAATCAGTCTTCCCTTCAAACTGCTCGCTGTTTTCAAGTACTGAGCAAAACACATCACTCAATACATCCTTTGCGCTTTCTCCGTCATTCAGCAGATTATATGCATGAATATAGAGCTTTTGCCAATATTTCCTATACAATACAGCTATGGCATTTTGGCTACTATTCATATCTTTGTGGTTACTTTTTGCATTTAATTAAGCACAAAGACAACCAAATAACACAAAAAGCAATCAATTCATTAAAAAATATTAGAAATCATATTCTAATATATTAACGTATCATTTCTTTTCAAGAAGATGCGGTTTGTAATCGTATCCGGAAGTTCTGATTCATAATGTGTTACCATAATCATCGTCTTATCTTTACGTTTACAGAAAGCTTCGATCACCTTTTTGACCCGACGACGATTGTAAGTATCCAATCCATGAAGCGGTTCGTCCAAAATCAGTAATTCAGGATCTTTGACGAAAGCACGTGCCAACAGAGCCAGACGTTGCTCCCCACTGGAAAGCTGCAAGAAAGGTTTGTCTTTCAAATCGGCAATGCCGAATATATCCATCCACCACTCACATACAGCCATCTGCTCCGGTTGGGGGCGTTTGTACAGTCCGATACTGTCGTGCAGTCCGCTGGCTACGATTTCAATAGCCGGCAAGTTTTTGAGATAAGCACGATGCATCTCGGGACTTACATATCCGATGTGTTTCTTGATTTCCCAAATACTTTCTCCAGTTCCCCGTTTGCGTCCGAAAAGGCTGATGTCGCAAGCGTATGATTGTGGATTATCCGCACAAACCAAACTCAATAATGTAGACTTTCCTGCACCATTCTCCCCGCTCAACGCCCATTTCTCCCCACGATGCACTGTCCAGTCCAGTTCGTTCAGAATAGTGCGGTCGCCATAGCGGATACTTACCTTATTCAGTTTCACCACTTCGTCCGAGTCATAGTTGTTGCCGTCATAAGGCAAATCAATAATCCGTTTCTGCAATTCATCGAAAGAAGTAGTTGTGTCTCTGTTGCGGAAAGCAGTCAGGTAGGCTTCGCGTTCCATCTTGGAAAACACTTCCATTTTATCAACAGGGATAACGTGAGTGATAAAGGAAGGTATATCATCCATCATGGAAAGCACCAGAATAATCTGGACGGACGACATTTTTGTCAGACGTTCAAGCAAAGAGAATAACAATTCGCGGGTAGGCGCATCCAGTCCGATAAACGGATTATCCATTATCAGAACGCGGGGGGCTGTCAACAGTGTCTTTGTGAGCTGGAATTTACGCAGTTCACCACTTGAAAGAAGGATTATCTTTTTATCAAGAAGAGGTTCGATGCGGAAGAGCTCGAACAGTTCATTTTTCAGTTGTTCGTCTTTAATCTCTCCCAACATTTCGCGGACGTCCGGCGTTTCATCCTGGTCGTGCGCATTCCAACGCTGTTGGTAGTAATAATTGGCATCTGCCGCTCCATAAGTATCACGGAACGCGATATATTTCACATTATCATAAACAGTTTGAGTAGCGGAAGGGGAAAAGTCATACTGGAGTGTTCCTTCACGTAGCGGATATTTTCCGATTAATGTATCTACAAAAAGGCTCTTGCCACCCCCATTGGGACCTACAATGGCTATATGTTCGTTCGCTCCGATAGTTGCCGTGATAGGTTTGGCTAAACGCACAAGCGGGTTGCGTGCTACGCCCCCCGCCATGCAGAATGTATTTTGGATCATATTCTTATATTCTGTTTTATTTTTGACCGCAAAGGTAACAATTTTATCACAGAATAAGCACTTTTCTTGTCTATTTAGTAAATCCGTAAGGCGGACATTCAAAATTAGTGATATTCAGTTTGTATTCCATCATATCTTTCAATTCATGCACCGGACGTTCCAGTTCATAAGGTATCGGCTGCTTGCTGAATTGCTGGAAATAGAGCAAGCAGGCATCTTTCCACCACACTGCGTCACGTGTCTGAATCTTCAACCGGTGCTGTACGTCACGGAATCGTTCCGGGTCGATGTATTTCTTCATAGGCGCCCATAACTTCTGGAAGTTTCTGGTTTCTTGCACCCCACGGTCATAAGCATAGCACAACTCCACCCAAAGTGTACGCCCGCTCTTCATCCGATGATTCCAGGGAACATGGTGGAACCAAAGAAGCAGATTTTCGGGACAAGTATCTACATTATCCAGTTGTTCGCATAAAGGAGAGTGATATTGTGCGGTCGCATTGCTCCCTTTGCTGCTGCGGTCGAATCCGATACCGCCGTCATCTGCCCTATGGTAATAAGAAGGCATCCAGTCGGGACGGGCACCGGGAATATCACACCAAGGCTCGGGCCCGTAATGATGTCCCCATGCAAAGATGTGATGCAGTCCTAACGGCATCATATAATCTACTACTGCTTCCCTCGACTTTTGGAGAAGTTGAGAGTTGAGAAGGGAGAGTTGAGAGTGAAGTTGTTGTCTCTCTTTGGGAGATATTTCATTGACGGAATCGTTGTACGTCTGCAAGGCAACCGGAAGAAAAGTTTGCCTCAACCATTCTTCACCGATTTGCTCGGAAGAAAGTGAATGTTTCCATGCCAAACGACCGAAAGCATACCAGTTGGCTTGGGCAAAAGGATGTCCGCACCAATTGATGTCATCACCGATATTGGTGACACCGGCAATAGCCGTCAATGAATGGGAGAACAAGGAGCCATCCGTCACACGGGCGATGGTAGAGCCTGCGCCTTGTACGTAAGTGTCGCTGTCCAGACATTCTTTCCACATGGGAGCGAGAAAAACGAGGTGGTTGGAGAATCCCAGATATTCCTGTGTTATCTGAAATTCCGGCATCACGGGTGTTTTCTTCATGGCTCCGAATAACGGGCTGAACGGTTCGCGGGGCTGGAAATCAATCGGGCCGTTCTTTATCTGTACAATGACATTGTCGCGGAACTTTCCGTCTAAAGGTTCAAATTCAAGATAGGCTTGTTTGGCCCGGTCGCTGTCCGTGGGCGAGTAAACGAAAGCACGCCACATGACGATGCCGCGATAAGGCTTCAATACATCGGCAAGCATGTTCGCCCCTTCGGCATGAGTACGCCCGTAGTCACACGGTCCGGGTTGTCCTTCGGAGTTTGCTTTCACCAAAAAGCCTCCGAAATCGGGTATCAGCGAATAGATATCTTTGGCTTTTTTCTTCCACCAGGCAATCACCTCTTTATCCAACGGATCGGAGGTGGATAAACCACCTAAAGCTGCCGGGGAAGAAAAGTTAATTGAAAGATATATTTTCAAACCATAAGGACGGAAGATGTCTGCCAGAACTTTGACTTTCTGCAAATAATCATCAGATAGTATCTTAGGACTTGCATTGACATTGTTTATCACAGTAGCATTAATACCGATGGAAGCATTGGCGCGTGCATAAGCTTCATAACGGGGAGAAACAACCGACGGGAGTTCGTCCCATTTCCAAAGCGAATGTCCGGCATAGCCACGTTCGATTGTACCGTCCAGATTGTCCCAATGATTCAAGATACGAATCTGGTAATCCGGTTTTTCGGAGATATTTAAAGACTTCAATGTTGATTCGGATAATTGCCCGGTGGCTTGCAAACGAAGCAGATGATAAGTTCCGTAAAGTATTCCTTGCTCACCGGAAGAAGTGATTGTCAGATGGTTACCGTCTTTAGAAGCGCGGATGATGTACCCGTCATTTCCTAATGCACGCAGTTCCTTATTCTTCTGTATTTCCAGCGTTATGGGGATTCCTCCCTGCCAGAAGTTCCGCAATTCGGAAACGGCGATATTTAATGTGGGAGACTGTTTCTTATTCATTATTATTGCTTTTGCTCCCGTTGAATAACGAAGCCACAAAGCACTCCCATCTTCTGCATAAACAGAGAAAAGACTGAAAAACAGGACAAATGTCAATATAGATATAATCCTCATAAGTAATAGTTCAAAATTCGTTTCATAAATGGGAATTTAGCAGTTAGGCTGAAAGCCTTACAATTATATATTTATTGGGGTGCCCTGAAAGGGTTTAATTACATAGCGTAGGGCAACGCCCTACGAAAAAGACACACCAGCCACAAGCCCTGAAAGGGCGGAACCGTATACAAAATTATGCCCTTTCAGGGCGCAAATTCAGATTGTCGTTTTTACGTAGGGCGTTGCCCTACGTTATATAATTAAGCCCTTTCAGGGCACTCCGCAAAATTATCATTTGTCGACTATTCATCCAGTCCTTCAATCGTGATGATTTTTCCATCAGCATCGTATTGCAGTTCACAGACTTTTAAGCTACGAAGCCAGGTTTTCCCTTTGGAAGGTACACAGTCGTGATGGAACAGATACCATTTTCCTTTGAACTCAACAATAGCATGATGAGTAGTCCATCCCACTACCGGAGTCAGGATAACTCCCTGATAAGTAAATGGTCCGTATGGGTTGTCACCTATTGCGTAACAAAGTAGATGGGTATCGCCTGTAGAGTAAGAGAAATAATATTTCCCATTATACTTATGTACCCAGGAAGCTTCGAAGAAACGACGTTCTGTATCTCCTGCTGTCAGAGGTTTACCGTTTTCATCCAGAATGACTAACGGACGCGGTTCTTCCGCAAACTCCATCATATCATCACTCAAACGAACGACACGGGATGGCAAGGCCTCTTCCTTTCCTTCGGGTAAAATGGCTGATTCCAATGCTTTATTATTCCGGTAACGTTGAAGCTGTCCACCCCACAGTCCGCCAAAATACATATAATAATTACCATCTCCATCATTCCAGACAGCCGGATCAATGCTGTAACTTCCTTTCATCGGGTTTGCTTCCGGAACAAAAGGTCCGTATGGTTTATCGCTCACAGCTACTCCGATACGGAATATGTCATTTTGGTCTTTCAATGGAAAATACATATAGTATTTGCCGTCTTTAAAAGCAACATCACAGTCCCAAAGCTGACGGCCCGCCCAAGGAATATCTCCTGTAGAAAGTACAACCCCATGGTCAGTAATCTCTCCATTCATTACATCATCCATAGAATACACATGGTAATCTTTCATATTGAAATGATCTCCATTATCATTTTCGGCAATACCACTCTCCCAATCATGCGAGGGATAAATGTAAAGTTTGCCATCAAACACGTGTACGGCAGGATCAGCCATATAATCACCGGGAACTAAATATCTTTTTTCTGTTTTCATGGTTTTATTCTTATTGCAACAGTTCTAAATTAATTTTATAAATGGGAATTTCTATTTCACCACAGAGGACACGGAGGACACAGAGGTTTAATCTTTTTATTCACTATAGAATAACACAGAGTCTCACGTAATCGTATATTTATCGCTCTGTTTTACTTACGGAAAGAGAGAGAAGAGCTCTGTGTCCTCCGTGTCCTCTGTGGTGAAGTGAACTCCAAATGATCATTTCTGCATAGCCTCTTTTATAATCAAATCAACTACCGGTTTCGGCTGATGATTGCGGTCGAAAAGCAATGGATAATCCGTACGTCCTCTCATCGGCCAGTCGTTACGCCACGAATCCTGATCGGCTACTCCCCAAACAGTAACTCTTGTTATGATATCCTGATGTTTCAGGAACAGACGGAAGAAGTCATTCATTCTCTCTGTCCATGCTTTTGATACTTCTTCCGGTAATCCGTCCGAATAAGGATTCATCTCTTTTTTATATTCAAAAGATGCCGAGACTTCCGCACCAACCTTGGGGTCGGGTGATGGCAATACAGTCAGATCCAATTCTGTTATCATTACCTTCACTCCCGCTCCGGCAAAGGCAAGCATACTTTCTTCAAACTCGCTGATTTTCGGATAGTCCATGCCGATGTGTCCTTGCATCCCCACCGCATCAATACGGATACCACGTTTCTTCAAGTCTTTCACTATCTTCACAACTGCAGCTCTTCTGCCCGGTTGAGCCATTGAATAATCGTTATAATAAAGCTCTGCATCCGGATCGGCCTCGTGTGCATATTGAAAAGCCAATGGAATATATTCTTCACCTAGAATTTCATAAAACTTAGTCTTACGATATGCACCATTATCTTCAATCGCTTCATTCACTACATCCCAACCTTTAATACGGCCTTTGTAGCGCTTCACAATAGTGGTGATATGATCTTTCATCCGTTTCTTCAATACTTCCGGAGACACATTTTTGCCATTCTCATCCACGCAGAACCAGGGAGAAAGCTGCGAATGCCAAATCAACGTATGTCCTGTGATTGCCAAATGATTTTTCTCTCCAAAAGCAACAAATTCATCCGCCTGTGTGAAATTATAACGGTTCTCCTTCGGATGCATTTCCTGACTCTTCATACAATTCTCTGCTACAATAGCATTAAATTGTTCCTGAATTACGCGCACTCCTGCCTTATCCCGACCGGATGCTTGTCGTGTATTCACTGCTGTTCCTATCAAGAATTTATCCTTCAAAGCTTCTTTCAAAGTCTTTGTTTCTTGTGCAAAAGCTACCGAAGTACTAGTTATCAGGGCCACAGCAGCCAACAAAGAAACTACGGTTGTTCTTGTCGAAGTCTTCATATAGTCTATCTATTAGTTATAGTTATTAATCAATTGTTTTCCAGACGGCGTTTTGCCAAATCGTCCTGAATATGCTCATTCAACTTTTTAGAAATAGGATAAAAGAACAAAGCAATTACTCCTACAAAGAAAGTGATGGCAGGAATCACGCTGGATGTCAAACGGATACCGAAAATAGCGCTTTCTGTCTGTACTGTGTTAGATACAAAACCGAACGAATCGACAATCGCACCGCAAATAGCTCCTCCTATACCTAGTCCGGCTTTCAAGGCAAAGACTACACCTGCAAATACAAATCCTGTCGCACGACGATGGTTCACCCATTCTGAATGATCGGCAACATCTCCCATCATTGCCCAAAGCAATGGAATAGTAGGTGCGTATGCCAAACTCTTCAAACAGTTAATAATAAAGATCGTACTTATGCTTGTCGAATCTACCACAAAAAACAGGGCTGTAAAAAAGGCTGTCAGTGCCAGGCAGATCAAAAATACATTCCGCTTGCCAAAGATATTGGAAAGAAATCCGGAAAGCAATATTACACCCGCCAAAGTGATAACCTGCCCAATCATATTGAACAAACTGAAACCTACAGCAAACACATTACTATGATCGGGCTGCGCAATCAGTCCGAAAGCATCAAGGAAAGTGTGCCACATTCCATAAGTTTCTCCTTCTATCCGTACTAATCCAAAATTTTGCAAGAAATCAAAAAGGGCTGTTTTATCTACGAAATAATTAAAGTAGTAAGACATACTGCTGCCCCACATAGCCAATGTCGTAAACAAAAAGAGGGTTAGGATAAACATCGCTTTCCATGGACGGCTGCTTACGATATCTTTAAAATCCTGTTTCACGGAAGTTTTCTGACCTACAGGAGGCGTGATACGCTCTTTGGCAGAGAAGAATGTGATTACTAAAAGAACAACTCCGATAATGGCAAACAGGGTAATTGTCAGGAACCATCCACGTTGATCGTCTCCTTGCCCGAACTTGGAGACTAACGGCAAAGTAAGCCCCTGCACAACAAAAGTGGCGATTGTAGCTGTCACAAAACGGACGGACGAGATACTGGTACGTTCTTTGATGTCACTTGTCATCACACCGCCCAAAGAGGCATACGGGGTATTATTGAAGGAGTAAATAGACATTAATAAGGTATAAGTGATACCTGCATAAATAATCTTCCCACGCTCACTCAAATCGGGTGTCGTAAATGCCAGAATGAAGAATACGGCAAAAGGAATAGCTGTCCACAACAACCAGGGACGGTATTTACCCCAACGGGTATTGGTTCTGTCGGACAGGATACCTACCACCGGATCGACAAACGCATCGAAAATGCGTGCGACCAGCAATATCATACCTGCTGCTGTTGCTTTGATTCCAAACACATCTGTATAGAAGAAGAGTTGGAACATCATCATCATCTGAAAAATCAGGTTCGCCGAACCATCACCCAAGCTATAACCGATTTTCTCGGCCATCGACACTTTTTGAGTCTGTGTTTTCATGGTACTAATCTCTTTTTTAATTTATTTGACTCTTTGTTGAAAGACCGCCTGGGAAACACGTTGTCCCAACGTCTTTTTATCCAATGGATGAATATCATTCCATTCTCCTAAATCACCGTTTTTAATTAGAGTGACATTTTTATTTGTATTGGCTACTTCTGCCTGCACTTTCCGGAATTCTGCCCAGGCAGCACGCCCTCCTTTATCTTCGGGTGAGAGGAAATCCGCCAGTTCAATCACATAGAAAGGCATATCAGGTCGATTCCAATGCTGTCTCCAATCCGCAATCATCGCCGTCAACAGGTCTTTATACTCATTTCTGCGAGACACATTCGATTCACCCTGATACCAGATAACACCAGATACCGTATAATTCAGCAATGGGGCAATCATAGCATTATAAAGTCCTACGGGTTTATAATGGAAAGCAGTCTGTCCCGGAGCAGCAGGCATGGGAGCGCCGAGGCGATATTTCCAATTACCTTCGAGACTAATCTCCGATTCTCCTTTTTCCGGCTGGCCTTTTCCGAAAAGTATCTTATAGGGTTTCTCTTTTACAAAATGAGGGAAACCGCCATAACTGAAAAGACGTATGGTTATCGTGTTTTTTCCAGCTTTCAACAATCCGGCGGGAATGGTATAGATACGTGGTGGATATTGATAAGAAACAGTTCCCACAAACGTACCGTTTACATAGACAGAGTCTGCATCTACGATGCATCCCAGGCGAAGAGTTGCCTTCTCTCCCGCTTGCTGCCCGGACACTTGAAAATCTTTACGGAACCAATGGGAACCATTGATTGTATTCAATCCGTTAGTAGCCCAGCCGGAAGCAAATAAATCAGTCGGTGTCCAATCACTGTCATCATAGCCGGCAGCATACCAAGGGATGGTTTCATGCATTCCTTTATCTCCCTGATACAGTGTTACATTCCAGGCACTGCTTTTCTTGCTCTCTTCTTTTTTCATTGATTCTACCAAGTCATCTGATTCGTAGATACGTTTTTCGTTCAGATAATAAAGAAAAGGTTTCAAACCTTCCTCACTGATCCACGCTTCTACCGGTGAACCTCCGACACTGGAGTTTATGATTCCTACCGGAACCTTTGTTTTCTGAAAGTAATCTTTAGCAAAGAAATAAACCAAAGCAGAGAAAGACATCACATTTTCAGAAGTCATAGCCTTCCAGAAGATTCCCGGAATATCTGTCTGCGGGGCATGAAAGTTATACAATAGAGGAGTTTTTATATAACGTACCATCGGATAATCATTGTCCGCAGATATTTCATCCCGAAAACGGTCTGTAACCCGTGAAACAGGTAATTCCATATTCGACTGGCCAGAACATACCCAAACGTCACCCACAAGAATATCCTTCAACTCTATATCATTAATAATCATCGTGTAAGGTCCACCAGCTTTCAAGGCAGGCAAGATCACTTTCCAGTTGCCTTGCGCATCGGCAACGGTCTTATATTTCTTTCTTTGAAAAGTTATACTAACAGTTTCATCAGGATCAGCCGTCCCCCAAATATTGACAGGCTCCCCGCGTTGAAGCACCATTCCGTCGGAAACAAGAGTGGGAAGTTTAACCTTTGCTTCACCCAACAGAGCGAAGCAAAGGAA
Source organism: Bacteroides sp. 3_1_13 (assembly GCF_001185845.1). NCBI lineage: Bacteria > Pseudomonadati > Bacteroidota > Bacteroidia > Bacteroidales > Bacteroidaceae > Bacteroides > Bacteroides sp. 3_1_13. Next base: position 196,681 of record NZ_KQ236957.1, on the reverse strand, counting down.
CACAACTACTAACCCAACCTTATAAAACCAATACTTATTCATTATCTATCTTTTCTTTTATGTCTTTATTTCATAGTAATCCGGAAAGAGAAACAATCCGTTCTGAATTCCACTTTGCAAACTTAGGAAGTTTCTCTCCGCTGACCCAGAATTTTTGATTCAAATCATTACTCGCTTGTTACATCATCGTTTACGTATGTTACAAATACCTGTTGTAATGTTACATCCCAATTAAGATTGCCGATGAATAGGAGGAAAATGAAGGATTTAGAAAGAACGGATTACAGTAGTTATTGTTATTCATTCTATCTATTTAAAGATGATAGAAATGCCGGCAACCAACGTTGAGTTGTTATATATGCCATAAATAAAAAGTGCCGACTAACCAGCCGGCACATGATTTCATTTGTTCCATAAGACTGAAACAGGCAGCCAGTCTACTGCATGAAAAAACTTGAGTATCTCGGAATTGTAGTAAACAGAAAAAAACTACTTGTACATAATCAACGCAGACTGACCGGGAACAATCACCTCCGGTCCGGTTTGCGTACCCAATCCACGCACATCTATCACTCCATCTTTACATACTACCGTATATTTACCAACAGGAATTTCCAATCGTGCAGGAGTCGTACGGGAATTAAAGGCTACGATAATATCTTCCCAGCTATCTCCATTCGCATGCTCTTTGAGGCGAAACGCAATCAGGTTTTGCCCTTCAACCGGAAGGAACTCCAGATGCTTCCGGACCATTTCTGCATTTCCCATACGGAAAGCCGGATGAGACTTACGAAGATCAATGAGTCGTTTATAGTACGTGAAAATATCTCCGTTCGTCGTTTTGCGTCTCCAGTCAATGGCATTGACGGCATCCGGACTCTTATAACTATTGTCTATCCCTTGTTTATCACGCATCACTTCTTCACCTGCATAGATAAAAGGAATTCCCTGTGAAGTAAAGACTACCGTTTGTGCCAGCTTATCAAGTCGAACCAACTGTTCGGGAGTAACTCCCGGCATACTTGCCTTCAATCGGTCTACAAGACACAAACCATCATGACAGGAAACATAGCTAACCATCTGGGTAGGCTGTTCCGCCCACGGCTTCTGACTATAATTTACGGAATCACAGCGTACTTGCGGATGCTTAATAGCTCCAACAATTCCGAATTTTACGCTCATTTCTCCCCCCGGCACTCCGGCAAGAAAAGCTCCTTTGTCCTTCTCCCATACAGGTCCACAAAGTCCATCGCGCAATTCATCCGAGAATACCGCAATTCCAGGCATCTGGGAAATATTCCCTTTCATCGCCAATGAATCTGCCGGATATTGAGGAGCTTCAGCCGCCCAACCTTCTCCATAGATACAAATAGTAGGATCGACTTTGTTGACAGCCTTTCGAATCTCGTTCATTGTTTCAATATCATGCACCCCCATCAAGTCAAAGCGGAAGCCGTCAATATGATATTCTTTTATCCAATAAAGAACAGACTCTATCATGAACTTACGCATCATAGACCGTTCACTTGCTGTTTCATTGCCACACCCTGAACCATTTGCCAATGTGCCATCCTCTTTCTGACGGTAAAAATAGCCGGGAACGGTACGTTCAAAATTACTTTCAAGTGTATTAAAAGTGTGATTGTAAACCACATCCATTATCACGCGTATTCCAGCTCTATGCAACGCTTGTACCATCTGTTTGAACTCTTTCACGCGAACAGCAGGCTGATAAGGATCAGTTGAATAAGAACCATCCGGTACATTATAATTCGCCGGATCATATCCCCAGTTATAGTGATTTTCATCTAATTTTGTTTCGTCGATAGAAGCATAATCAGAAGAAGGAAGAAGATGCACGTGTGTCACTCCCAGCTCTACCAGATGGTCGATACCTGTTGGTTGATTGCCGGAATTCACCGTCCCATGTTCAGTCAGTGCAAGGTATTTACCCTTATTTTTTATTCCCGAAGTAGAGTCGACAGAGAAGTCACGATGATGCATTTCATAGATAATCATATCAGCAGGAGATTTCAGAGAAGGACGTCGGTCATTCTCCCACCCCTCCGGATTGGTTGTCTTCCAGTCGATGATAGCTGCACGCTTTCCGTTCACTCCTACAGCGTGAGCATTAATCCCCGGCGTGTCGCCCTGCCATTTATCGTTGATTTTTACATTGAAAGCATAGTATTTGCCAAGCAGGTCTTTATCTACGGATGTCGTCCAGGTTCCATTCTCACCGAGTTCCATCTTTACTGTTTCGTAAGCATGTCCGCCTTCTCCGGCATCATAGAGCATCAGGCGCACCTCTTCTGCTGTTGGTGACCAAAGGAAAAATTTGGTTGCCAACGGCGTATATTCCATCTCTGTAAGGCTTCCCATACGAACCGGATATAATTCAAAAGAAGTATATTCCTTCTTCGTTGGGGAACAACTCATCACTGTTGTCACTGTAGTCACACCCAATATCGCTAAATAATTATTTCCTATCTTCATTCTAAACCTCCCCCTATGCTACACACCATATCTATCCCCCCATAAAATTAAATGCTTTATTTCACCTTATCCGGATTCTTCGCTATAAAATCCTTCCAACTACTATACCCTTTTTCCATTGCCGGTCGCCCCATTTGCAGGAAATGACAATAAGCCGCTGCCAAACCATCTGTTGCATCCATAAAAGTAGGCATATCATCTTTTGAAAACCGTAGCATCCTTTGCAGCATATCCGCCACTTGTTCTTTTGATGCCTGCCCGTTTCCGGTGATAGCCATTTTTATCTTCAAAGGGGCATATTCGGTGATTGGAATATCCCGGCTCAACGCTACTGCCATTGCTACCCCTTGTGCACGACCTAACTTCAACATCGATTGCACATTTTTTCCGAAGAAAGGTGCTTCAATAGCCAACTCATCCGGTAGATAACTTTCAATAATACTCAATACCCGTTCATGGATATGACGAAGTTTCAGATAGTGATTGGCAAATTTACGTAAGTCGATAATCCCCATCGCAATCATTTCGGGCTTGGTTCCCCTCACCCTTAGAACCCCGTATCCCATGATTGTCGTACCGGGGTCAATCCCCAGGATTATCTTTTCTTTTACCGGTTGAATCACTCTATCACCTCCATCAAGGTCGGAAATCCGATCACTTTATCTTTAAATATTTTTACCAGTTCGTCATTCAGTCGCACCCCCTGTTCCAAATGCCAGCGATGTAATAACCCACTGCTTTCTACCTCCCATTGCAAAGAATACGCACTTCCTTCTTCCCGATGACTCAATATCCGGCAAATACGCGGTGCCTTCAACGCACCGTGTTTCTGTACTTCAGGGATATAACTCTCTTTTATCCAAATCATGAAATTGTCGTGAACGTCATCGTCCACTTGAAAAGTTGTATTATAAATCAGCATATCTTAATTTCATACTATTATTTACCGCAAACATAGCAATTATTTCAGAATAATGCATTATATTTGCGGCAACAAAAAAGGATTCGTTTACAAACGTTATCATATAAGACAAAAAAGGGGCGTTAGCTCATCTGGCTAGAGCGTAACACTGGCAGTGTTAAGGTGATCGGTTCGAGTCCGATACGCTCCACTTTTTTCTCTCCCAACTTTGAACTTTAATAGTGTACTGGACATGAACATCACAAAATTTGCCACTATTCTTCTAATCATCCCATGCTTAATTTCCTGCTACGGAAACAAGTCTTCAAAAACAACACAATCAAACAATGCAGACTATGATATACGCCTCAATGATAGCATAGCAGCAGTAAACGCAATGCTAGAAGAAGAGAACGCTGATGGAGAAAAAATAAATGCTTTTTTAGACGCATATATATCTAGACATCCTAATTGTTTCAACAATGACATCCAAAGAAAAAAAGCAGGAAAAGAATTGCGTTCTTTGTTAGAAAAGGAACTTGAGAATAACCCTGATTTCCTTTCTGATATAGCAGTCAAATTCGCTTCTATGGATAAAGTTAAAAGTACCGATAATAAAGGATATAAATATCTTATATCCTTTACCTGTAGCAGCCTTCAAAAAACCGGAAAGTATAATATTTCTTTCAGAATTATAACGGCTTTAGATGAGGAAGAAGCCTCCAATCTTATTGATAATCAGAAGTATTATATTCAAGGAAAATTCATAAGTCTTTCCGAAAAGGAATCGATAAATATTAGACTAGATGTATTTGATGACAAAACAATTGAGATAGGGAGTATTTTTATCAAAGAACCTATCGTTACTCCGGCAAACTAAAGAAAAAAAGAAAAGGACCTTTACTCAAGGTCCTTTTTTATCACTTCGTCCATTTCTTTTATACGTTTCTCGCGGTCTTTAATAGGACCGTCTTTCTTGTCATTCTTGAATACATCATCGGCACGGTCGGCAACCTCACCGCTCCATTCTTCAAACTGGTCCTTGGCCGGACGGCCATTCGGTTCGATATTTTCTTCGGCTATCGAATCATGCCTGTTAATCATATCATCCATAAGTTCTCGTTTTAAAAGTTTATGGCTATAAGACAATACAAACGAAGAAAAGTTTTCTGTTTTAATGATTTTTGAAGAAATCAATCATGTTATTATACTATCAAATGTACTCCAACATAATCAGGCTATTATAGAGTAAAGGTTGTTTCATCGGCGAGAAACTACAGTTCCATCGGTGAGAAACTATAGTTTCATCAGTAAGAAACTAATAGTTCTAAGCAAGAGAAACAAAAGTTTCAAGCCTACGAAACTATAGTTTCAAGCCGCAGAACAAATAGTTTCAAGGCTTGAAACTATCAGTCACAAGGCAGATCCCACCCCGTAAGTACAAGGGTAATAAATAGAATAGCCTATCTGCCTGTAGTTAATACTATTTAGGCAATGAAACTTCATCTGTGATTTTTACTTGATTCGGGTATGCACCTCTATCACACCTTTGTAGTGCGTTTATTTCTCCTTGGCTTTGCAGTGACAGCACTATTGCCGTCACAGTGCTGTCACCACGTTGCTGTCACGCCATTTACTTTTCATAATCAAACAGTTAAGTTGCAATCTGTGACAGATGACAGCAAATTTATTTTTTTATTTATTAGAGAGAGGCTGCCTAAGTTCAAGTTATAAATGCAATATCTCTTTTTTATTAATCGGACTTTGGATGCAAAGTTGCTTATTTATTCCGATAAAGTTGCGGACGGAAAGGAATATAAAGAGTATAATTACTATCCGCCGGCTTTCCTCCCGCCAATGCAGGGGACCATTTCGGCATCCCTTTAACAATGCGGAGAGCCTCCTCTGCAAATTCCGGATGAGTGGAACGTAGAATATGAGGACGAAGGATAACCCCTTCCTTATCAATAGTAAACTCACATAAAGCATAACCCGAAACATTCTTCTCTAAAAGTCCTGCCGGATAAACCATTTCATTGGCAATATATTCTTCCGGACTCATCGCAGAGAAATGAGCAGGTTCTTCCACCTGCCTTCCGGAAAGCGTCTTTGCACGGGGACCTACCGGATAAATTCCAACATACATCGGTTGTTTATAAGCATCCGGTTCTTCCTTACTACGCTGTTGCAATGCTTTCAATAGAGAAGCAGCCTCTTCCGCCAATGTCTGTTCCAAAATATTCTCTCCCCGGGATAACATATATGCCGACTGACAAACCAATACAAGACGTTCCATCAACGTTCCTTTTTCCGGCGACCATTTTCGTCCCATCCGTTCTTTGCCTTTTGCGTCCGTAGAAGAAAAGTAATAGACAATTCCATCTAAACCAGCCGTAGAACCATCCAGATCCTGCACCTGCTCTGTCACCAAACGAAAGATGGCCCCTAAAGACTGATACAGGGAAGCACTGATGACAACCGATTTAGTATCCACCGTCACTGTCCCCTTCTCCGCTTGCCAATAGGTACGGGATAGTGTATTCGAAATCAGCGTATAACGCCCGTTTTTCCTTTCTACCGACATTGCATACTCCGGCGAAAAGGAAGGAATAGCTGCGAAACGCGCGTATGGCTGTTTCTGGAAGCCTGTATTAAGTAAAGAAAACACACTACGGTAATATTCGCCTAACTCGCCTGTATAAGAAGAAAAAGTTTTCACCGGCTCCAAATAGTCAATCTGGGCCGCCAGGCGAAAAGAAAAGGTTAAAAGCAGAAGACAGAAAACAATCTTTTTCATAAGTTGCCGGATTTTCGGTACATATCGGCAACAAAGATACAAATTATTTCGATGGTTCGTGATAAAATTATATCTTTGCACGGTTTTTACTAAGAAACTGAATAACAATACATCGAAAATATGATAGCTAAGATTGAACAACTTCTGAAAGAGGTGGAAGCCTTACACGCCTCCAATGCCGAAGAACTCGAAGCTCTCCGCATCAAATACCTAAGTAAGAAGGGAGCCATTAACGACTTAATGGCAGATTTCCGTAATGTAGCTGCCGATCAGAAAAAAGAAGTCGGCATGAGACTGAATGAACTGAAAACAAAAGCGCAGGACAAAATCAACGCGCTGAAAGAATTGTTTGAAAGTCAGGACAATGATTGTGACGGATTGGATTTAACGCGTTCGGCTTATCCCGTGGAACTTGGTACACGCCACCCGCTCACCATTGTAAAGAACGAAATCATCGATATCTTTGCCCGCCTGGGATTCAGCATCGCCGAAGGTCCGGAAATTGAAGATGACTGGCATGTATTCTCGGCACTGAACTTTGCCGAAGATCATCCGGCACGCGATATGCAGGACACTTTCTTTATTGAAGCTCACCCGGACGTAGTATTGCGTACGCATACTTCTTCCGTACAGACCCGTGTGATGGAAACTTCACAACCTCCTATCCGCATCATCTGCCCGGGACGTGTGTATCGTAACGAAGCAATCAGCTATCGCGCACACTGTTTCTTCCATCAGGTAGAAGCGTTGTATGTAGACAAAAACGTATCGTTCACCGACTTGAAACAAGTATTGTTGCTTTTCGCTAAAGAAATGTTCGGCGCTGATACAAAGATTCGTCTGCGTCCATCTTACTTCCCGTTCACTGAACCTAGTGCGGAAATGGACATCAGCTGTAATATCTGCGGCGGTAAAGGTTGTCCGTTCTGTAAACACACCGGCTGGGTAGAAATTCTCGGTTGCGGTATGGTAGACCCGAACGTACTTGAATCTAACGGTATAGACAGCAAAATATACAGCGGTTATGCTCTCGGTATGGGTATCGAGCGTATCACAAACCTGAAATATCAGGTGAAAGACCTCCGTATGTTCTCTGAAAATGATACTCGCTTCCTGAAAGAATTCGAGAGCGCTTACTAAATTTAGATTTCACCACAGAGGACGCAGAGGACACAGAGTTTCTATTTCAGCCGTATCAACTACGACTCGTTTTTCATAGAAAGTCATTAGAAAGAAAAAACTCCGTGAGACTCTGCGTCCTCTGCGTCCTCTGTGGTGAAATAAATACATTCATTATGGCAAAGGATAGACTCATTACTCCCAGTTATTGTTTCATCTTGGCAGCCAACTTCCTGCTCTACTTCGGCTTTTGGTTGTTGATTCCTGTTTTGCCGTTCTATTTATCCGAATTCTTCCAAACTGGAAATTCCACTATTGGTATTGTACTTTCCTGCTATACGGTAGCCGCTCTCTGCATCCGTCCATTTTCCGGTTATCTGCTCGACACGTTTGCCCGCAAACCTCTTTATCTGTTTGCTTACTTCATCTTTATGATGATGTTCGGCGGATACCTGATAGCCGGCTCCCTTACCTTATTTATTATATTCCGAATCATTCATGGCATCTCTTTCGGAATGGTTACAGTAGGAGGAAACACGGTAGTGATAGACATTATGCCATCTTCCCGCCGTGGAGAAGGTTTAGGCTATTACGGGCTTACCAACAATACAGCTATGTCCATCGGGCCGATGTTCGGACTGTTTCTGCACGATGCAGGAGTCTCTTTTGCTACGATCTTCTGTTACGCATTCGGTTCCTGCATTTTAGGTTTCCTATGTGCCAGTCTGGTGAAAACGCCCTATAAACCTCCTGTGAAACGGGAACCGATTTCACTCGACCGTTTTATTTTGATGAAAGGACTGCCAGCCGGATTTAGCCTATTGTTACTTTCCATCCCTTACGGAATGACAACCAACTATGTCGCCATGTATGCCCGCCAAATAGGATTGAACACGCAAACCGGATTCTTCTTTACTTTTATGGCTGTCGGCATGGCAATCTCCCGCATCTTTTCGGGAAAACTGGTGGATCGCGGAAAGATAACACAAGTAATAATAGCCGGATTATACCTGGTTGTCTGCAGTTTCTTCCTGCTTTCAGCCTGTGTATATCTGATTCAATGGAATGATACCGTTTGCAATATCCTGTTTTTTGGTATTGCATTGTTGATGGGGGTCGGATTTGGAATCATGTTTCCAGCATTTAATACGTTGTTTGTCAACCTTGCCCCCAATAGCCAGCGGGGAACAGCCACTTCCACTTATCTTACCTCTTGGGACGTAGGAATTGGTATCGGTATGCTGACCGGTGGATATATCGCAGAAATTAGTACATTTGATAAGGCTTATCTTTTCGGAGCCTGCCTGACGGTAGTTTCCGCCCTCTATTTCAAACTAAAAGTGACGCCTCATTACCATAAAAACAAGCTACGATGAGAAAGAAAGAACGTTATGAGAAAGTAATCGCCTGGTTTCAGGACAATGTACCTGTAGCCGAGACCGAACTGCATTACAACAATCCGTATGAGTTGCTGATCGCTGTTATTCTTTCTGCACAATGTACGGACAAACGGGTGAATATGATCACTCCCCCTTTGTATAAAGATTTTCCGACTCCGGAAGCACTGGCAGCCACTACGCCGGAAGTTATTTTCGAATATATACGAAGCGTATCCTATCCGAACAACAAAGCCAAACATCTGGTCGGTATGGCAAAGATGCTGGTGAATGACTTCAATAGTCAGGTGCCCGACAATCTGGAAGACTTAGTAAAGCTACCCGGTGTAGGAAGAAAAACAGCCAATGTCATCCAGTCGGTTGTGTTTAATAAAGCTGCCATGGCAGTAGATACACACGTATTCCGTGTCAGCCACCGCATCGGACTGGTGCCGGATAGTTGCACTACCCCGTTCAGTGTGGAAAAAGAATTGGTGAAGAATATTCCGGAAAAACTAATACCGATTGCCCACCATTGGCTCATTCTGCATGGTCGTTATGTTTGTCAGGCACGCGCTCCCAAATGTGACACCTGTGGTTTGCAAATGATGTGCAAATATTTCTGTAACACCTATAAAGTTACAAAAGAGGAACCAAAAGCCAAGAATAAATAACGATTTAATAGCAAGGAACCGAAATAAATAGTAACTTTGCGGTCGTTCTAAAAGAAGAATTTTAAAAACACTTTTAAATAAAAATAGAGTATTATGCAGACAATTGACAAATTCAATTTTGCCGGTAAAAAGGCATTTGTTCGCGTGGACTTCAATGTACCCCTGGACGAAAACTTCAACATTACAGATGACACTCGTATGCGTGCAGCTCTTCCTACTTTGAAGAAGATCCTGGCAGACGGCGGAAGCATCATCATTGGCTCTCACCTGGGCCGTCCGAAAGGCGTTGCCGATAAATTCTCTTTGAAACATATCATCAAGCATCTGTCTGAATTACTGGGCGTTGAAGTTCAGTTCGCAAACGACTGCATGGGCGAAGAAGCTGCTGTAAAAGCTGCTGCTCTGCAACCGGGAGAAGTGCTGTTGCTCGAAAATCTTCGCTTCTACGCTGAAGAAGAAGGCAAACCAAGAGGTTTGGCTGAAGATGCAACTGACGAAGAAAAAGCTGCTGCCAAGAAAGCAGTAAAAGAAAGCCAGAAAGAATTTACTAAGAAATTGGCTTCTTACGCTGACTGCTACGTAAACGACGCATTTGGTACTGCTCACCGTGCACACGCTTCTACAGCATTGATCGCTAAATATTTCGATGTAAACAACAAGATGTTCGGTTACCTGATGGAAAAAGAAGTGAAAGCCGTTGACAAAGTATTGAACGACATCAAACGTCCGTTCACTGCTATCATGGGTGGTTCTAAAGTTTCTTCTAAAATCGAAATCATCGAAAACCTGTTGAGCAAGGTAGACAACTTAATCATCGCCGGTGGTATGACTTATACATTTACTAAGGCAATGGGTGGTAAAATCGGTATCTCTATCTGTGAGGACGACAAACTTGACCTGGCTTTGGATTTGATGAAGAAAGCAAAAGAAAAAGGTGTAAACCTGGTATTGGCTGTTGACGCTAAGATTGCTGACGCATTCTCTAACGACGCAAATACTAAATTCTGTGCTGTTGACGAAATTCCTGACGGATGGGAAGGTCTTGACATCGGTCCTAAGACTGAAGAAATCTTCGCTAACGTTATCAAAGAATCTAAGACTATTCTTTGGAACGGTCCTACAGGCGTATTCGAATTTGACAACTTCACTCACGGCTCACGTGCAGTAGGTGAAGCAATCGTTGAAGCAACCAAGAACGGCGCATTCTCACTTGTGGGTGGTGGCGACTCTGTAGCTTGTGTTAACAAGTTCGGTTTGGCTAGCGGTGTATCTTACGTTTCAACCGGTGGTGGCGCATTGCTCGAAGCAATCGAAGGAAAAGTTCTTCCGGGTATCGCTGCTATTCAAGAATAATAGAACTAGATAATTAGTTAATTTTTTAAATAGTTAATGATAAGAGGGCAGTTCTTTGTGAAAAGAGTTGCCCTTATTTATAAAAAACGGAGTTCCTCTTATTTACAAAAACGAGGTATGAAAAGACCGATACTACTCTTTTGGTTCATCCTTCTCTTCCTTTACTCCTGTCAGAGTAAAAAAGGAGACGGCTCTTTTTTACCTCTAACCGAACTGCAACCACTCACCCTGGGCATGATGCCTACACTGGACGGACTCCCTTTCCATATAGCTAAAACACAAGGTATCTACGATTCATTAGGGCTGAACCTGACTATTCTTTCATTCAACTCTGCCAACGACCGGGACGCTGCTTTCCAGACCGGGAAAATGGATGGCATGATTACCGACTATCCCAGCGCAGTAGTGCTGCAAGCTATCCATCATGCTGATCTAGGGCTCGTCTTGAAAAATGATGGTTATTTCTGCTTCATTGTCTCTAAAGAAAGTAATATCAACCAACTGGAACAACTTAAAGAAAAGAATATAGCTGTGTCACGCAACACAGTTATCGAATATGCTACCGACCAGTTATTAAGCAAAGCCGGAATCAGTCTTTCAGAAATGAATATGCCGGAAATCGGCCAGCTTCCTCTCCGGCTGCAAATGTTGCAGTACAATCAGATTGACGCCTCTTTCCTGCCCGACCCTGCCGCATCCATCGCCATGAACAGCCAACATCGTTCATTGGTAAGTACACAGGAATTGGGCATTGATTTTACGGCTACCGCTTTTTCACGAAAAGCGCTCAACCAAAAAAGAAAAGAAATCGAACTACTCATCACAGGTTATAATCTGGGAGTAGATTATATAAAAATGCATCCACAGAAAGAATGGGAGCAAGTGCTGATAGAAATAGGTGTACCGGAAAATCTGACAGGACTCGTCGCCCTCCCCAATTATCAAAAAGCAAAACGCCCTTCGGCTGAAGGGATAGATAAAGCTATACACTGGTTGAAAGAAAACCATCGAATCTCCGAAACCTACTCTGAAAAGAATCTGATTGACACAACGTATATCCCCACAGTATCAACCATAATACAGTATCAACCATAATCAAATAACAACTAACTCATGCGAAAAACACTACTCCAACTCTTAACCTTTGTATTATGCATTACAGGTATGCAAAATCCTCTCCTGGCACAGGAGCAGACACCACTAAATCAAGTTGTCAACACACTGAAAGAACGGATTAGTCTCTCCGGATATGCCCAATTGGGATATACTTATGACGATGCAGCGAACCCGGACAATACATTCGACATCAAGCGAATTATTTTCATGGCACACGGAAAGATCACCAAACGGTGGACTTGTGATTTTATGTATGACTTCTACAATGGGGGCATGTTACTCGAAGTGTATACCGATTATCAGTTTCTCCCCGGACTTACGGCACGTATCGGTGAATTCAAGGTTCCTTATACCATAGAAAATGAATTATCTCCTACCACAGTAGAACTCATCAATTGTTATTCACAGTCGGTTTGTTATCTGGCGGGAGTAAGCGGTAGCGATAAGTGTTACGGAATGACGTCCGGACGGGATATCGGTATGATGCTTCACGGAAAATTATTTCGCGACTTCCTGCAATACAAAGTGGCTGTAATGAACGGACAGGGATTGAACACCAAAGACAAAAACAGTCAAAAAGATGTAGTCGGTAACTTGATGGTTAATCCGCTGAAATGGTTATCCGTAGGTGGTTCGTTTATCCGCGGAACAGGACATGCCATAGCAGATTCGGAATATACCGGAATTAAAGCCGGAGAAAATTACGCCAAGAAACGCTGGAGTGCAGGAGGGGTTGTCACCACTTCCACCTTTAATCTGCGCACGGAATATCTTGCCGGAAAAGACCGGAGTGTGAAAAGCGAAGGTTTCTATGCAACAGGCAGTGTACGCTTCGCCCGGAATTTCGATTTCATCGCTTCGTTCGATTATTTCAACCCGAACAAAGCTGCTGATTTCAAACAGAACAACTATATTGCAGGCGTACAATACTGGTTCTATCCCAGATGCCGGTTACAAGCACAATATACCTTTTGCGACAAGAAAGGAGACGGACAAAAAGACTCCAATCTGATACAGGCACAGGTGCAGGTAAGGTTTTAAATTAAGTATCAATTAAGTATTAAGTATCAATTAAGTATTAAGTATCAAGTATTAAGTATTAGCATCCGGTATTAGGGCTGGAGTAGCAGTATTAAAACAGCGGAATCAAATAATTATAGAATATCAACCTTATAAATAACAGAAACGAAGAAATCATGGAACACAAAATCGCGGAAACCAACGCCCGAATAGACGTGGCCGACGTATTAAGAGGATTAGCAGTAATGGGAATTATTCTCTTACATAGTATTGAACATTTTAATTTCTACTCTTTCCCGGAAGAAGTACCTTTTGAATGGATGAAATTTACCGATCAGGCTATTTGGAGAGGATTATTCTTCACATTCAGTAACAAAGCATACGCTGTGTTTGCCCTGCTCTTCGGTTTCAGTTTCTACATTCAAGACAACAACCAACAACGAAGAGGGAAAGATTTCCGCTTGCGTTTTTTATGGAGATTATTCATTCTCTTCATGATAGGACAGTTCAATGCCGCTTTCTTTACCGGTGAAATATTGACTATGTATGCGATTTTAGGAATTATCCTTCCGATATTCTGCCGGATGAGTGACCGCACGGTTGTCATCTTCGCTACTTTATTAATTCTACAACCTATCGACTGGGTGAAATTGATTTATGCTTTGTGTAACCCTGACTATGTGGCAGGAAAAAGTTTGGCAGGTTATTATTTCAGCATTGCTTTCGACGTACAAAAGAACGGAACTTTCCTCGAAACAGTCCGCATGAATATGTGGGAAGGACAACTGGCCAATATGACCTGGGCACTGGAACATGGACGTATCTTACAGACACCGGGATTATTCTTATTCGGAATGCTTGTCGGTCGCCGCAAATATTTCCTGTACAGCGAACAGAACGAACGCTTGTGGTTAAAGGCATTGGCCGTTTCGCTTCTCTGCTTCTTCCCCATCTACGGATTGAACAATATGCTGCCGGAATTCATCGAACGAAGTGCCATCCTTGTTCCCTTGCAATTGATATTAAGTTCATTCAGCAACCTTAGCTTCATGGTATTGCTGGTAACGGGATTACTGCTGACTTTCTACCGTGTGAAAGACCGCAGTTTCTTTATGCGTTTCACATCTTATGGTAAAATGAGTTTAACGAACTACCTCGGGCAATCTATTTTCGGTTCTCTTTTGTTCTATCATTGGGGATTTGAACTTGGACGATATTTAGGAATCACTTACAGTTTCCTTTTTGGCATCCTTTTTGTTCTATTACAAATGGTATTTTGTTCGTGGTGGCTCCGACACCATAAGCACGGTCCTTTTGAGGGTCTCTGGAAACGTTTGACCTGGATTGGAAAAAATAAATAATTAAAGAATGATGAACGAAAAAACGATTAATGAACAATACGCATATATACGTACTTTACTTGAAGAGAAAAGACTCAAAGAAGCCTTAATGCAGTTGGAATCTTTGCTGTGGCAGTGTCCTGACTGGGATTTGCGCACTCGCCTGGAACAATTGCAGACTTCCTACAAATATATGCTAGAATACATGAAACAGGGAGCAAACGACCCTGACCGGTGGAATCTGTATCAAAAAATGGTAGCAGACACCTGGGGAATTGCCGACCAATCACGTTTGCTCATGTTGGACAACGCTTCATCAAGATATTATCATGAGGTACGCCGCACTCCCAGATCGGCGGACTTGTCGAACTATGGTATCAAAACAATATTACACATATTGGAGTCATTTAATGACGACTTGGCAGTCAGCGGACTACTGTCTGACGAAAAGATGGATGAAGTATTAAGACGGCATGAAGATACGCTCAAGTTTATGTTTATAAGAACATGGACAAACAGTGCATGGACTCCCGAGGACGAGGAAGACGCAAAAGCTATGCTTGCCTCGGAATTACTTCCGGGAGATGACTTATGCTTATTTGTCAGTGCCCTCACATTGAGCTTGATGGAATGTTTCGACTTACGAAAAATAATGTGGCTGCTCAATGCTTACGAACACCCTAACGTCAACGTCAGCCAACGGGCATTGGTAGGTACAATGATTATCTTCCACATCTACAGAAGCCGTCTTTCTTTTTATCCGGAACTTATCAAAAGGGTAGATCTCATGGAGGAAATACCTTCATTCAGAGAAGACGTCGCACGTATTTACCGCCAAATGCTATTGTGTCAGGAAACGGAAAAAATTGATAAGAAGATGAGGGAAGAGATTATTCCTGAAATGCTGAAGAATGTTTCCTCCATGAAAAATATGCGATTCGGTTTTGAAGAAAACGATGAAGAAAACAATGATATGAACCCGGATTGGGAAGATGCGTTCGAGAAGTCCGGCCTGGGAGATAAATTGCGTGAAATGAACGAATTGCAATTAGAGGGCGCAGATGTGTATATGAGCACTTTTGCCGCATTGAAAAATTATCCATTCTTCCGCGAGGTGCATAACTGGTTTTATCCATTCAGCAAGCAACAGTCCAATGTACTCAAAGCAATGAAACAAGCGGGAAATCAGGGAGGCAGTCTGCTGGATTTAATTCTTCAATCGGGCTTTTTCAGCAACAGCGATAAGTACTCGCTCTTTTTCACGATTCATCAATTGCCACAGTCGCAACAAGATATGATGTTGAGTCAGTTGAACGAACAGCAGGTGGCAGAATTGGCAGAGAAATCGAATGTTGAAACAATGAAGAGGTTCAATGAACGTCCGGGAACGGTCAGTAACCAATACCTGCACGACTTGTACCGTTTCTTCAAACTTAGTGTACGCAAGAGTGAGTTCAGAGATATTTTTAAAGAGAAGCTCGATCTTCATCACGTTCCTGCACTCGACAATATCTTGTATTGGGAAGATGTATTGTTCCCCATTGCCGATTTTTATCTGGCAAAGGAACGTTGGGACGAGGCTATTGAAATTTATGAAGAACTGGAGTCTATTGGAGGATTCGAAGGAGAAAGTGCAGAATATTATCAGAAGTTTGGCTATGCATTACAGAAAAGAAAGAAATATGCAGAAGCTATTCAGGCTTATC
This sequence comes from Bacteroides sp. 3_1_13, assembly GCF_001185845.1. Taxonomy (NCBI): domain Bacteria; kingdom Pseudomonadati; phylum Bacteroidota; class Bacteroidia; order Bacteroidales; family Bacteroidaceae; genus Bacteroides; species Bacteroides sp. 3_1_13. The sequence goes on along the minus strand of NZ_KQ236957.1, from coordinate 180,783 downwards.
TGAAAGCAGACACGCTGAAGCCGGATAATATTTGGAACAATCGCCACCTGGCTATTTGTTACCGGTTAAACAGAAACTATCAGGCTGCACTCACTTATTATAAAAAGGTAGAAGAAGCTGCTCCGGAAGATACCAATGTGACTTTCTATATCGGTAGTTGCCTAGCTGAACTGGGACAATATGAGGAAGCTCTGAATTATTTCTTCAAGTTGGATTTCATCGAGAACAATTGTATAAAGGCGTGGCGCGGCATCGGTTGGTGCTCGTTCATCAGTCAGAAATATGAACAGGCGATGAAATATTATGAAAAGATTATTAAACAAAAGCCGCTGGCTATTGATTATATGAACGCAGGGCATGTGGCCTGGGTAATGGGAGATATTCAGAAAGCTGCCGTTTTCTACGGAAAAGCCATTACAGCTAGTGGGAACCGGGAAAGATTCCTGGAGATGTTCCACAAAGATGAAGAATCCCTTCTCACACAAGGGATTCGAGAAGAGGACATTCCTCTGATGTTGGATTTATTATAGTCTCCTGCATCCTTCAATTCGGGATATTCAGTAAATATCCCTGCTTAAGAATACAGAAAAAGGCTGCCTCATTTTCTATTTTGAGGCAGCCTTCTCATATTATTGGGGTAAGTAGAAATATTCAGATAGATTCAGGATCCTTACTATAACTTTTTCAACTCTCCATACAACTTCTGTATGGGAAGTCCCATAATATTATAGAAGCTACCTGAAATTGATTTCACACCGATATACCCGATCCATTCCTGGACACCATAGGCTCCTGCCTTATCCATCGGCTGATAGAGGTCGACATAATACTGGATTTCATCTTCTGACAAGACATCAAACAATACTTCGGAAGAAGCGGTAAAGCTTTTTTGCCATTCGGTAGTAGTCAAGCAAACACCTGTGAAAACTTGATGAGACTTTCCCGAAAGAGCACGAAGCATTTCAATGGCTCCTTCCCTACCTTCCGGTTTTCCAAGTACTTTTCCATCCATCCAGACAATGGTATCTGCTGTAATCAATAATTCTCCCGGCTGCATCATGGTACGGTAGGCACCTGCCTTTTCACGAGCAATATATTCGGGTATTTCAGCACCAACCAATGTATCCGGATATGACTCGTCTACATCCGGCAATGTTCTGACTACATAGTCCACTCCCAAGCCTGACATCAATTCTTTCCGACGGGGAGAATTGGAGGCTAGTATAATCTGATATTTCTTTAAATTATCAAGCATGATTTTATTTACAATTTGACGATTTACGATTTACGATTGAAAATACTATTTATTGATGATTGAAGAATGTTTCTGTTGATAATTAAGAGCGATTTCGTTGACGGTCAAGAGTACTTCTATTAACATCACCGGATTAATTTACAGAGATACTCCAATCGTAAATCGTAAATTGTCCAATCGTCTAATTCATTCACCAGCCGAAAGCATCTTCTGCCATCCACAGACCATGAGCTTTTAGAACTTGCTCCACCACATCACGTCCGCAGCCACGTCCGCCGTCTGCATAAGAGATATACTTTGCTACGGATTTCACTTCCGGCACGGCATCTTTCGGACAACATGGAAGTCCACATTCACGCATCACTTCAATATCCGGAACATCATCGCCCATATAGAGAATTTCATCATCGGTCAGTCCGTATTTATCACGAAAATCACGATAATCGTGTATCTTGACGGCAGATCCCATATACAGATCCTTCACACCCAGTCCTTCAAAACGGATACGCACTGCTTCTGTACGGCCACCGGTGATGATGGCTATGTGAAGTCCTTTTTTCACAGCCAACTGGATGGCGTACCCATCTTTGATATTCACGGTACGCATCGGCTCTCCGGAAGGATGCAAAGGTACGGTTGTCGAACTCAATACTCCGTCTACGTCAAAAGCTAAAGCCTTGATACGAGATAAATCATAGTTGATGGTGCTCATGGATACTTTTGCTCATTAGTTTATATATATCCTGCAATGCCGGAGAATCTACCAACATGGCAAGATGATTGTTCATCACATTCTCATCGTAACGAACAGCGGGTCCGGTCTGTGCATCACGTGGTGCCAGTTCGTGTACTTTACGTGCCGTTTCGTCTATCAGCGGAAGCATAACATCGAAAGGCAAATTATATTTTTCAAGCAAATCAGCAGCTAATGCATACATGTGATTTGTGAAGTTGCAGATAAAAACAGCAGCCAAATGAAGGCTTTTACGTTGCTCGGAAGAAGCTTCGTAAACTTTCTCTGAAAGAGTGGCGGCAACAGCTTTCAAGAACTCTACATCTTCCGGTCGTTTCGCTTCAACAAAGAAAGGCACTTCCTGAAAACTGACCTCACGTTGTTTGCTGAATGTCTGCATCGGATAAAATACTCCATACCGTTCTGCATGCCCTTCCCAAATACTCATCGGGATACTTCCCGCGGTATGCACCAACAAAGAATTCTGTTTCCCTTCTGTTATCTGCGACAACAAATCTACTAAAGCGGCATCTTTCAAAGATACAATATACAATTTGGCATCTTTGGAGATTTCCTGTAAATCTGTAGTATATTCAGCTTCAACTTTCTCGGCTAAAGTACGGGCAGATTCCATGGTCCGGCTATATACCTGCACAATACGGAAGCCTTTATGATAGAGAGCCTTCGCCAGATTAGTAGCCAGATTACCTGCGCCGATAAACACAATCGGTGTATCTTCTATACTTCTCTTCATTATTTCTTTACCGTTTTGCAAACCAGAATAAAATGATTCCGATAATGAGCAGAGTCAATGGCAGCAGATACCCGGATAACGAACCCAGCAATGACATAACCAAGCCGATATTCATCACTAGCCAAAGACCAAGTAACACAAAACCAATTGATTTGTCGCGTTTAAAAATAAGAAAACAGATCGAAGCATACAATAACATATTGTCCTTATTCATCACCCAAGGTAGCCCGAGGGTAGAGAAATGAATCAGTTTATCAATCAGATAAAGTGCTCCGATAACGATAAAGGTAACAGCGGTAGCCAAATAAGTATCTTTGCTGTTACTCGCTTTAGCAGCTCCCATATTTATTTTCCTCCGAATTTATTTATGTGAATTTTCTCCCATTGAAGATGTTCTTCGTTGAAAGGTTTACGTTCCATCCCTTTATGTCCGATAGCAATAACGGAAAGAATTTGAAGTTGCAGAGGAATACCCAGGATTCCATGAACAAATTCATCGGAAGGCATTCCAGTAGCAGTGAAACGTTCACGGACCTGCACCCAGCAGCTTCCCAAGCCGAGATCTTCGGCCTGCAACTGTATCATGATAGAAGCAATAGAAGCATCTTCAATCCAAACATCACTGGCCAACGGATCGGCCATTACCACAATTGCCAAAGCAGCCTCGGCAATGAATGAAGAAGCCTGTTCCTTACAATGAGACAAATCTTTCAATACCTCTTTATCATCAATCACTACAAACTGCCAACTATTACTACGTTTGGAAGAAGGAGACATCAAAGCTGCTTTCATCAACGTAACTACCTGATCTTGTGTCAACTCTTCATCGGTGAACTTCCGCATACTACGACGGTTCTTTATTAATTCACTGAAATTTTCCATATTATTTCCGGTTTCATTTGATTAATGTATGCAAAGATAATGCAAACCGAGCGTAATAGGAAATAAAAGTATCTTTTTCATTTCTATTGTCGGAAGGGAATCTATGACATGAAAAGAGTGCCAAATACTCCACTAAATGAAGAATATATTGTATCTTTGCACAGATAAATAATTTCATTATGAAAAAGCGAATTACACAAGACGATTACATTAAAGCGAATCGTAAAGCCAGCCGTGAGGCAGAAATTGAGATGTACGGGCACCCTATTTGTCACAAACGAGTGCACCAGTCAAAGAAAGTATATAACCGCAGAAAGATAAAGGCAGCCGATAAAAAGCTGCCTTATTTTTTTGCCTTCAAAATAGCGTCACTATCCTCCAGACATAGCGACACTATACAATAGGAATAGCGTCACTATCATGATAGGATAGCGTCACTATATTTAGGGGATTAAAAAAGAAGTTTATCTATTTACCTATCTATCTAATAATCTATACAATCCGAGTTAATTCCCCGGTCGTAGAATCAATAATAAACCCGTAGACTGTCACATCTGAAGGGATCAAAGGATGACGCACGATAAAATCTACCGTTCCTCTCACCGACTTTTCCGTATCTTCGAAGCCATCCAGCCACGAATGAAAGTCAACTCCGCAGAAACGCATCATGTCAATATAATCCGGATTGATCCCGCGTGCTTTCATTTTTTCGAGCATTACTTCACTGTGCATGTGGCAAGCTCCACAGTCAGAATGAGCAATCACCATTATTTCCTCTACCCCCAACTCAAAAATAGCTACAAGTAAACTACGTATCACGCTACCGAAAGGATGGGAAATAACGCCACCTGCATTTTTTATCATTTTCACATCGCCATTCTTAATTCCTAATGCGGCTGGAAGCAAAGCAGTCAGTCGGGTGTCCATACAGGAAAGAATAGCTATTTTCTTATCGGGATATTTATTAGTAATATACGATTCGTATCCCTTGTTCTCAACAAATTGCTTGTTGTAAGCTAAAATTTCTTCTAACATAGTTCCGCTTTTTAAAAGTTCTGTTCGATTACGCAAAGATAGAAAAAATATATAAAGGTGCATTTTTTACAACTATATATATCAAGCAGCTCCAACAAATTCTCCGTTTTGTTGTTGAATAAAGAATAAAAAGTGTAAATTTGTACCTAGATGCCACTTAAACTAACCACATATTATCATGGGAAGGACATTCCTGAATTGCCGGGAAAAAACGCCTTCCATTCCAAAGAGTTATTTCAGATTTATGAAGCGACTCCGGGCTATACTCCTTTATTAATAGTGGCAACAGAAGACGGCAGACCTGTGGCACGCCTGCTTGCCGCCATCCGCAAAGCGAAAAAGTGGCTTCCCTCCTCATTAGTGAAGCATTGCGTAGTATATAGCGAAGGTGAATTTCTGGATGAGTCGCTTTCGACCAACAAAGAAAAGGCAGAAGAAATCTTTGGCGATATGCTCGAACATCTCACACAAGAAGCATCGCGTAGCTGTGTCCTGATCGAATTCCGGAACCTCAATAATTCGATGTTCGGCTATCGGGTTTTCCGTGCCAATGATTATTTCCCTGTCAATTGGCTGCGGGTACGCAATTCGCTGCACAGTATGAAAAAGACGGAAGACCGATTCAGCCCGTCACGCATCCGTCAGATAAAAAAAGGACTCAAGAATGGAGCCAAAGTAGAGGAGGCACATACCGTGGAAGAAATACACGATTTCTCACGGATGCTGCACAAGGTTTATTCCTCCCGCATACGCAGATATTTCCCAGCCAACGACTTTTTCCGTCACATGAACGATATGCTAATCAAAGGACAACAGGCAAAAATATTCGTAGTAAAATACAAAGAGAAAATCATTGGCGGTTCCGTCTGTATCTATTCGGGAGATGACGCCTACCTTTGGTTCTCCGGAGGAATGAGAAAGACATACGCACTTCAGTATCCGGGAGTGCTGGCCGTTTGGAAGGCATTGGAAGACGCCCGCCAACGGGGATTCCGCCACATGGAATTTATGGATGTAGGACTTCCGTTCCGCAAACACGGTTATCGTGATTTCGTTCTCCGATTCGGAGGAAAGCAAAGCAGTACCCGCCGCTGGTTCCGTGTCAATTGGAATTGGCTAAACAAACTCTTAGTCAAATTTTATATCTAAATGTAATCTCAAGATTGCAAAACGACTCTCCATGCTCCTTCCCTACCATTTTTTCTGTTTAATAATCCAATAATTAAATGCAGAAATATTTCTTTATTAGGTAAGAAATGTCTTTCTTTGTGCTGTTTTATGCCATATAAGCACATGATTAAAACCAAATAAAAAAAGTATAGTTATGAAGATTTCACACATTGAACATCTGGGCATTGCTGTAAAAAGCATCGAAGAAGCCCTTCCTTACTACGAAAATGTATTAGGTCTGAAGTGTTACAACATTGAAACAGTGGAAGATCAGAAAGTAAGAACTGCTTTTTTAAAAGTAGGCGAAACCAAAATTGAACTGTTGGAGCCGACTTGCCCGGAGAGTACTATTGCCAAATTCATTGAAAACAAAGGTGCAGGTGTTCACCATGTAGCCTTTGCTGTAGAAGATGGCGTAGCCAATGCTTTGGCAGAAGCAGAAAGCAAAGAAATCCGCCTTATCGACAAAGCTCCCCGCAAGGGTGCTGAAGGTTTGAATATTGCTTTCCTTCACCCGAAATCAACTTTGGGCGTGTTGACAGAACTCTGCGAACATTAATCATAAACTCTAAAACCAACAAGAACTCATGAGTAATCAACTTGAAAAAATTAAAGAGCTTATTGAACGCCGTGCCGTAGCACGTATCGGAGGCGGCGAAAAAGCAATTGCGAAGCAACATGAAAAAGGGAAATACACAGCACGCGAGCGTCTGGCTATGCTGCTTGACGAGGGTAGCTTCGAAGAAATGGACATGTTCGTTGAGCACAGATGCACGAACTTCGGAATGGAGAAAAAACATTATCCGGGAGACGGTGTAGTAACCGGCTGCGGTACAATCGAAGGACGTCTGGTATATGTGTTCGCACAGGACTTCACTGTTTCTGCCGGTTCACTGTCAGAAACGATGTCATTGAAGATTTGTAAAATTATGGATCAGGCCATGAAGATGGGTGCTCCTTGTATCGGTATCAACGACTCGGGTGGTGCACGTATCCAGGAAGGTATCAACGCTTTGGCAGGTTATGCAGAAATCTTCCAACGCAACATCCTTGCTTCAGGTGTTATTCCGCAGATTTCCGGTATCTTCGGTCCTTGTGCCGGTGGTGCTGTTTATTCTCCGGCTCTGACCGACTTCACGCTGATGATGGAAGGCACTTCTTATATGTTCCTCACCGGACCGAAAGTGGTGAAGACCGTTACAGGTGAAGACGTTAGTCAGGAAAACCTCGGTGGCGCAAGCGTTCACTCCACTAAATCGGGTGTAACTCATTTCACCGCCCAAACAGAAGAAGAAGGTTTCGAACTGATTCGCAAACTGTTGAGCTATATTCCTCAAAACAACCTCGAAGAAGCTCCTTATGTAGATTGCACAGACCCAATCGACCGTCTGGAAGATTCTTTGAACGATATTATCCCCGACAGCCCTACTAAACCGTATGACATGTACGAAGTGATCGGCGCTATTGTGGACAACGGTGAATTCCTTGAAATCCAGAAAGATTATGCAAAGAATATCATCATCGGTTTCGCCCGCTTCAACGGACAATCGGTAGGTATCGTTGCTAATCAGCCTAAGTATCTGGCTGGTGTGCTCGACAGCAATGCATCTCGTAAAGGCGCACGTTTCGTTCGTTTCTGCGATGCATTCAATATTCCTATCGTATCGTTGGTAGACGTACCGGGATTCCTTCCGGGAACAGGTCAGGAATACAATGGCGTTATCCTTCATGGTGCTAAACTGTTGTATGCTTACGGTGAAGCTACTGTGCCTAAGGTTACTATCACATTGCGTAAATCTTACGGTGGTTCTCACATCGTAATGAGCTGTAAGCAACTTCGCGGTGACATGAACTACGCATGGCCTACTGCCGAAATCGCAGTAATGGGTGGTGCAGGAGCAGTAGAAGTATTGTACGCACGCGAAGCCAAAGATCAGGAAAACCCTGCTCAATTCCTTGCAGAGAAAGAAGCAGAATACACGAAACTGTTCGCCAATCCTTACAATGCAGCTAAATATGGCTACATCGACGATGTAATTGAACCGCGCAACACACGTTTCCGTGTTATCCGTGCTTTGCAGCAGTTGCAGACTAAGAAATTGAGCAATCCGGCTAAGAAGCATGGTAATATTCCGTTGTAATCCTACTTTTCACATTAAAACAAGAACGATTATGAACAAAACCAAAATCGGAATATTCCTTTCTTTGCTGTTGCTGATTGGTCTGACTTCTTGTGGAGAGCAAAAGTCGAACAATAAGCTGGTGCTAAACGAAATCCTGATAGACAATCAGAGTAATTTTCAGGACGATTACGGATTGCACAGCGCATGGATTGAAATATTCAATAAATCATTCGGTAGCGCCGACCTGGCAGCTTGCTTGCTGAAAGTAAGCAGCCAACCGGGCGATACAGTTACTTATTTTATCCCGAAAGGTGATATACTTACCTTAGTGAAACCACGCCAACATGCACTATTCTGGGCAGATGGCGAACCTAACCGTGGTACTTTCCATACCAGCTTCAAGCTGAATCCGGAAACAGCTAACTGGGTGGGTCTGTTCGACTCCGGCAAAAAGTTGCTCGACCAGATTGTAGTGCCTGCAGGCGCTCTCGGTCCCAACCAATCATACGCTCGTGTAAGCGACGGGGCAGCTGAATGGGAAGTAAAAAGTGGAAGCGGTGACAAATACGTGACTCCGAGCACCAACAACAAGACTCTTGACAGCAATTCCAAGATGGAAAAGTTTGAAGAACACGATGCTGATGGCGTTGGAATGTCCATTTCTGCCATGAGCGTAGTATTCTGCGGATTGATTCTTCTCTTTATTGCTTTTAAGATTGTAGGAAAAGTAGCTGTTAATTTGAGCAAGCGCAACGCTATGAAATCTAAAGGCATTGACAAGCATGAAGCTAAGGAACTGTCACAGGCTCCGGGCGAAGTATACGCTGCTATTTCTATGGCATTACACGAAATGCAGGATGAGGTGCACGACGTAGAAGAAACGGTACTGACCATCACCCGCGTAAAACGCAGCTACTCACCATGGAGTTCGAAGATTTACACTTTGCGTGAAACTCCTCCCAGAAAGTAAGTCACCTTTTAAAAAGTAAAAACGATGAAAGAATATAAATATAAAATCAACGGTAACTCATATAAAGTAACCATCGGAGATATTGAAGACAACATCGCTCATGTAGAAGTGAACGGTACACACTATAAAGTAGAAATGGAGAAACAGCCGAAGCCTGTTGCGAAACCCGTGACAGTACGCCCGATGCCTAATGCTCCTGCTGCTCCTACTCAAGTAGTGAAACCGACCGCTCCGTCTACCGGAAAATCAGGAGTAAAATCTCCGCTGCCGGGTGTGATCCTCGACATCAAAGTGAATGTAGGCGATACTGTAAAGAAAGGACAGACCATTATCATATTGGAAGCCATGAAGATGGAAAACAATATCAATGCGGATAAGGACGGTAAGATTACTGCCATCAACGTCAACAAGGGAGACTCTGTTCTTGAAGGTAATGACCTCGTAATTATTGAATAATATGGGAGACTTTATAAACTTTTTAGGAAATAACCTGGCCGACTTCTGGACATACACAGGCTTTGCCAATGCTACGGTAGGGCATGTAGTCATGATTCTCGTTGGCTTGGTATTCATCTATTTGGCAATAGCCAAAGAGTTCGAACCGATGCTGCTGATTCCTATCGGTTTCGGTATATTGATCGGTAATATACCTTTTAATATGGATGCCGGGCTGAAAGTCGGTATTTATGAAGAAGGTTCTGTATTGAATATATTGTATCAGGGAGTGACCTCCGGCTGGTATCCGCCGCTCATCTTTTTGGGCATCGGTGCCATGACGGACTTCTCGGCACTTATCTCTAATCCAAAATTGATGCTGATTGGTGCAGCTGCACAGTTCGGTATCTTCGGTGCATATATGATCGCATTGGAAATGGGTTTCGACCCGATGCAAGCCGGTGCTATCGGTATCATTGGTGGAGCAGACGGCCCGACGGCCATCTTCCTTTCTTCCAAGCTAGCACCTAACCTGATGGGAGCCATTGCGGTGTCCGCCTACTCCTATATGGCGTTGGTTCCGGTGATACAGCCGCCTATCATGCGTCTGCTCACCACCAAGCACGAACGTGTCATCCGCATGAAACCGCCGCGTGCCGTTTCTCACACGGAGAAGGTGATTTTCCCGATCATCGGTTTGTTGCTGACTTGTTTCCTGGTTCCTTCCGGTCTGCCTTTGTTGGGTATGCTGTTCTTCGGTAACCTGTTGAAAGAAAGTGGTGTAACCCGCCGTTTGGCTAATACTGCCAGTGGTCCGTTGATTGATACAATCACTATCCTGTTGGGTCTGACAGTAGGTGCTTCTACGCAAGCTTCCGAATTCCTGACGCTTGACTCTATCAAGATCTTTGCTCTCGGTGCATTGTCATTTGTTATTGCAACTGCCTCCGGTGTCATCTTCGTTAAGATCTTCAATATCTTCCTGAAGAAGGGTAATAAGATCAATCCGTTGATCGGTAATGCAGGTGTTTCTGCTGTTCCCGACTCTGCACGTATCTCGCAAGTGATTGGTTTGGAATACGATTCGACCAACTATTTGCTGATGCACGCTATGGGTCCGAACGTTGCCGGAGTGATCGGTTCAGCTGTTGCTGCCGGTATCCTGCTTGGATTCTTGATGTAAGAAACATTATTATAATAGATAAGAACACCCGTGTTACATTCAGTTGTGACACGGGTGTTCTTTAATTACAGCCATAGTGTTATCTTCCCTCCGTTCAGAAACGATTAAACGTCATAAAAAAGGCTGCTACCAGTGTTCAAACCGGAGCAGCCTCTTTCTTTTATTTATGGAATAATCCGGAGATTATTACTGTGCCAATTTATTGTCAGAACCGAGCACGTTGATGATTTTGTGCTTGTACAGTTTTTCCATATTGTCACGAGCCGGGCCAAGATACTTACGTGGGTCGAATTCAGCCGGTTTTTCAGCGAATACCTTACGTACAGCAGCAGTCATAGCCAGACGAGAGTCAGAGTCGATGTTGATTTTGCAAACAGCAGACTTAGCAGCTTTACGCAATTCTTCTTCCGGAATGCCGATAGCAGCTTTCAGTGCACCACCATATTTGTTGATAGTTTCCACTTCTTCTTCCGGAACTGAAGATGATCCGTGAAGAACGATAGGGAATCCCGGAAGTTTTTCCATTACAGCGTCCAATACTTCGAAAGCCAATGGAGGAGGAACCATACGGCCAGTCTTCGGGTCGATGTGGCATTGTTCCGGAGTAAACTTGTAAGCACCGTGAGAAGTACCGATTGAGATAGCCAAAGAGTCGCAACCAGTGCGAGTAGCGAAGTCGATTACTTCTTCAGGGTCAGTATATGTGTGATGGTCGGAAGAAACTTCATCTTCTACACCAGCCAATACGCCAAGTTCACCTTCTACAGTTACGTCAAACTGGTGAGCGTATTCAACAACTTTCTTAGTCAATGCTACGTTTTCTTCGTAAGGAAGATGAGAACCGTCAATCATCACTGAAGAGAAACCTGAATCGATACAAGATTTGCAAGTTTCGAATGTATCTCCGTGGTCAAGATGAAGAACGATTTCCGGATGTGCGCAGCCTAATTCTTTAGCATATTCTACAGCACCCTGTGCCATGTAACGCAACAAAGTAGCGTTAGCATACTGACGAGCACCTTTAGAAACCTGAAGAATCACAGGAGATTTAGTTTCAACAGCAGCCTTGATGATAGCCTGCATTTGTTCCATATTGTTGAAGTTGAATGCTGGGATAGCATATCCACCTTTGATAGCCTTAGCAAACATTTCTCTTGTGTTTACCAATCCTAAATCTTTGTAATTTACCATTTTGTTTAAAGTTTATTGTTAGTGAATAAAAATTCTACGCAAAAGTAAGCATTATCCATCGAATAACGAACATCGGAAAGAAAAATATAGTAGAAAAAGGTTTAAATCAGACTGCAAAATTTAGCAGGAATACGAGTGTGACATTAGATTGTAATGTCCACCTTGCAAACTTTGGGATTTATGATTTCTGAATTCTGATTGATGCCTTCGGATTTATATCTCCTTATTTATACCTTATTTATACCTCATTTTTCATTCATTTAATCACCAAAATCTGCATAGCAAATCAGAAATCATAAATTAGAAATCAGAAATTTTAGAAAACCTTTTTCTATTTCACAGAAAAGCATTATCTTTGCGCTCTGAAAATGACCATTACACTATTTCTTACCAAAATAGTAACAGAATATAAATTAAAAAAACAGATACTGAAATGAAAAAAGGCCTTCATCCAGAATCATACCGTCCGGTAGTATTTAAAGATATGTCAAATGGTGACATGTTTTTGTCTAGATCAACTGTAGCAACTAAAGAAACCATCGAATTCGAAGGTGAAACTTATCCGTTGCTGAAGATTGAAATCTCAAACACTTCTCACCCGTTCTATACAGGTAAATCTACATTGGTAGATACTGCAGGTCGTGTTGACAAGTTCATGAGCCGTTACGGTGACCGTAAGAAGAAATAATTCGATCTTTCGTGAAAGATGAAAAAAGAGGAGATTCTCGCAGAGAATTTCCTCTTTTTCGTTTTCTATATTCCTTAACGTCAAGCATCATCCAACAAGAAATCGGCTATATGACGATGCCTGACACCCTCCACATTATCCTGCCACAAGCTGTCCATGCTAACTACATATTTAGGATAATGGTCGTTAATGGCGAGCAAAGGAGCAAACTCCCTCTCAACAGTGGCCTGTGAAGCTAACTGATACGTTACTTGCACATAAATCTTTTCTTCCCGACGGATGGCTACAAAATCCACTTCTTTATCATCCTGTTTGCCTACATACACTTCATAACCCCTTCTTTTCAACTCCAGACAGACCAGATTCTCCAACATACCTGCAATCAACCGGTCACGATAGCCCATCACGGAATAAATCAAAGAAAGGTCACTTACAAAATACTTTTCATTCGTCTGCAGAATTTCCTTTCCTTTAATATCATACCGGGGAATACGTTGAATGATAAAAGCACTTTCCAATGCATTCAGATAATTATAGATGGTATTCATATCCACCTTCCGTTGCTGACTTTTGAAGTAATCAGCTATATTTTTAGCGTTCAGCTTATTGCCTATATTATCGAAAACAAACTTCACTACCCGTTCGAGCAGCTCCACATTCCGGATATTGTGACGCTGCACCGTGTCACGAAGAATGACAGAAGAATAGATGTCGTAGACAATTTTATAGATAGCCTCATATCCATAATCGGCAGTATGTATGGCCGGAAATCCTCCCATACGGAGATATTTCTGAAATTCCTCCTTCCGGTTGAGCGTCGGATCATTGGCTTGCAAGTCATGGAAAGTCAGATATTCTCTAAAAGACAAGGTCATGACATGGAAAGCGACATACCGTCCCGTTAAATAAGTTGCCAGTTCGGACGATAACATACGTGAGTTGGAGCCGGTCACATAAATATCCGTATCCAAATCTACCAGAAGTGAGTTGACCACTTTTTCCCAACCGTCCACTTCCTGAATTTCATCCAAGAGAATATAATATTTACCCGCATCTCCCGCCTGCCCCCGAATATAAGCATACAAAGCCTTCGCCTCTTTCAGATCTATCCACTGAAAACTTTCAAAATTCAGATAGATGATACGTTCTTCACGAACTCCCCTCCTCAACAGTTCGTCACGAATCAGACGCAGCACTACCGACTTTCCACTGCGACGAATACCCGTTATCACTTTTACAAACGGCTTATCTATAAAAGGAACAATTTGTTCCATATACTGTTCACGATTAATCATATTCAAAAGTTTTTAGGGTTATAAGCACAAAGATATACTATTTTCGGAAAGTTTTTAGGGTTATAACCCTAAATAAATCCATAAATTCAGATTCTTTTAGGGTTATAAGCCGAAAAATAAATAAAAGAAATATGACTAAATCCGATTTATTACCAAATAAAGAAAGTACCTTTACCCGACTAATTAATAAAAAATGGAAATAACCGATTTAAAACAAATGACAAAGGAAGAAGTTTTCAATTTCATCAGACAACGCCTTTCTTTCAGTAAAGAGCTGCAAGAACAATTCAGGCATGTGAATAAAGACGATCTCGCAAAAGAACATCGCAGATTCGAAATGTCCGGAAATGAATCAAAGACAGGCCAATGCACGATTTTCAACACAGCGATTCTGAACGAGTTTGCCGATCTTGGCATCTATGATTATACTTCTTACCTTTTTCTCGACTTCCACAATGGCACTCCAACCGTTTATCTCAAATACTTCTCCGAAAATGAAAATTTAGAATATTCATTTACCGGATATACCACAACGGAAATCATCTTTGCAATTCTTGAACTGACTATCTTCTCCGGAAAGCCCAAAAGAAATCGCAGCTAAAAAAAGAATTGCACGGAAAGACAATGCGAGGTCAGAAGACTTTTATGGCTTTCATTTAGGCACGGATTACACGGATTTCGCGGCTTTTAGTCTAATGGAACCGTGAAATCCGTGTAATCCGTGCCTAAATAATATCAATCTTGGAGATGGTTTTACTTTTGACTCCCTCCTTTTTATCATTACATTATATTTGCCACCCACATAGCCTATTTACCATCTTTATACCATACTCTCTATTCTCATACCATATTTCCTGCATTTATTTCCTCTTTTCCATCCTATTCCGAAAAAAACATATATCTTTGTCATACGCTTTCTGCCCATCAGCGTGATGAAACAGGCAAAAGCGGTTTTTATTCCTTAATGGAGTAAATAACGTATTGTCTCTCAAACTTGAAAATTAGCAGTTCTTTGTAGAGAGAGATGATACAGCAGATACTCCACGTAGATGGTCGTATATCAACATATCGATTAGAGATGTGTTATATATAAACGTTTGGCGTGGGTGTCTGTTGTTATCATTGTCTTCTACAAGGGTGTTGCTAAGCCTCAAGTTTAGATAATGGTACAACAGCACTCACGCTTTATTGTATCCGGTCGGTTTCAACAATCCTTATACCCCAACCAATTCCCCAGCCGACCGAAATTACAAAAATCGTGGGTGTTCGTTGCACCTCTCCGGACAATACGTTATTTACTCCTTTTTTATAACACATTAAAACAAAAGCGATATGCCAAAATGGATTAGTGTAGAAAAAGCAGTGATTAAGTATCACATCGAAAAAGAAGCGATCCTGCTTTGGGTGGAAATGGGACAATTCCCTATGTTATACATAGACAATGTTCCGAACGTTGACGAAGAATGTATTCTGGAACTCTTTCGCCGAAGTAAAGCCGGCATTACAGCAGAATATATTGATACGCTGGAACAACTGTGCATAGACAAAACAATGGTCTGCGAGAAATACGCCCACATTATTCAATTGAAAGAAGAGGAAATTCAGCTGCAGAAGGAAATAAATACGTTGATAAACGAAATACAGGCAGCAATGAAGAGACAAAACGAACGAATCCGGGATTTGAAAAAAGCGATTGGAGAGAATAATAATGTTATACGTAGCGACAGTTGGATAAAAAGGCTGCGCAAAAGGTTTCAATGGTGAATAATTATCAGTGTACCAATTACCATGTGGGACATTATTGCACGGTTTTCACCACAGAGGATAAGGAGAACCCAGAGGCTATAATTATCTCTGAATTAGGACTCTGAAAACTCTATGTCCTGTGGTGAAATAGTCCATTTATATACTGATTTAAATTAAATGCTACATAGGGAAAAAATATCTATCATAAGTATCATTCATTTTAATAATCATTTCATTATCAAAAGAATAACTATGATAGATAGCTTTTTAAAAAGGTATCTATCATGCTTTTACCAGCAAAAACAGGTTATCTATCATCAACAAAATAGCCGAATAAAGGCCCTATATGCATAAGATAGCTTGTTTTTGTTGCAATGAACCTGTATAAATCCGATAATCATGGCTTGATAATCCAACTTTAACGGTGATAAGTTTATAGCCCACGCATGAAGGCTGTACAGCCCACGCTTGTAAACCATACAGCCTACAGATGCGGGCTGTACAGCCTACATACGTGGGCTATAGAAACATTACCGCTCCCAATAGATTATTAAGCTATCAAATACAGGTTGTCATCCTATAAAACGTGCATTCTTATGCCTTTAAATGGGTAATCTCACCTAATACTACACTAAAATAGACAAAGTATAGGCATGATAGATAGCTGTTTTTTGCAATAAAACTATGATAGATACCTTTTTTAAAAGTTATCCATCATAGTTATTCTTTTGATAATGAAATGATTATTAAAATGAATGATACTTATGATAGATATTTTTTCACTATGTAGTATTTAATTCAAATCCGTACGGTTTAGTTATGAATAATGCAATAACCTTCAAAAGAGTTGGACGGGAATTTTACCTTAGAAACGGTAAAGTTCCCGTTTTTTTGTGTTCCATATAAAGGTTAAGAGGCAGGATATGAAAAGATAGGAATATTGAACATAAATAAACAAGAGTTGTTTTAGTATATTATTCGCTATTTATCAACGCAAAACCTCTAAACATCAACGTGGTATATGAAAAAGAAATTTGGATTCGTCCTGGCGGCTGCAATCTTGCTGGCTGGCTGCGGACAGAAAAAAGAAACGACAACGACAACTGCACGTCCCGTAAAGACTACGATTGTCGAGTCAAGATCGATTATCAGAAAAGATTTCTCGGGAATCGTGGAAGCGGTGGAATATGTGAAGCTGGCTTTCCGGGTCAACGGACAAATCATCCAGCTTCCTGTCATCGAAGGACAGAAAGTGAAAAAAGGACAGCTCATCGCGGCTATCGACCCCAGAGACATCGCGTTGCAATATGCCGCCACGAAATCGGCATACGAAACGGCTTCGGCACAAGTGGAACGTAACAAACGGCTCCTCTCCCGGCAAGCGATCTCCGTACAGGAATATGAAATCAGCCTCGCCAACTTCCAGAAGGCGAAATCTGAATACGAACTGTCTGCCAACAATATGCGCGACACCAAGCTAACAGCTCCTTTCGACGGTTCTATCGAAAAACGACTGGTGGAAAACTATCAGCGTGTCAACTCCGGTGAGGGGATCGTGCAGCTTGTCAATACACACAATCTGCGTATCAAATTCACCATTCCGGATGCGTATCTTTATTTGTTGCGCGCCAAAGACCCGCGTTTCCTTGTAGAGTTCGACACATTTAAAGGACACGTGTTTCAAGCGAAACTGGAAGAGTATCTTGATATTTCTACAGATGGCACAGGAATTCCGGTCAGCATCACGATTGACGATCCGTCATTCGACCGCGATCTGTATGCTGTGAAACCCGGTTTCACGTGCAGCATCCGTTTCACGGCAGATGTAGGCCCGTTGGTGCAGGATAGCTGGACGATTGTACCGCTTAGTGCCGTATTCGGCGAAAGCGAAGGGAATAAAATGTATGTCTGGGTGGTAGAAGACAACAAAGTCCACAAACGGGAAGTAACCGTCAACGCCCCGACCGGAGAAGCACAAGCGCTCATCTCGGAAGGTTTGAAACCCGGTGAAAAAATCGTCATAGCAGGCGTATACCAACTAGTAGAAGGAGAATCTATCACAACTGTTGACAGGTGATAGTTGATAAAACCCGTTGGCGGAATTAATTTAAGTTGATAAATATGAGTAAAAAGTTGTACATGTCGCTGATTTTTAGTAACTTAGTGGTGATTAAAACATTAAGTTCAAACCATCGTATGTACAACCTTTATGCAAAATTCGTCAAAATACTTGAGATATGCA
Source organism: Bacteroides sp. 3_1_13 (assembly GCF_001185845.1). Lineage (NCBI taxonomy): Bacteria > Pseudomonadati > Bacteroidota > Bacteroidia > Bacteroidales > Bacteroidaceae > Bacteroides > Bacteroides sp. 3_1_13. Next base: position 163,081 of record NZ_KQ236957.1, on the reverse strand, counting down.
AGCAATTCTCTGAAAATCTCGTCAATGATTCGGGTAATGTTCCACGTCGTGGTCCTGTTCCCAAGTTTTCGGATTTGGAAGTGGTGGCGCTATCCCTGACGGCAGAGACCGAGAGCATTGATAGTGAGAAGTGGTTGTTCGACTATAAATTGCAAGAATACAAGGACAGCATTCCCAATCTCATATCAAGGAGACAGTTCAATGACCGCAGGAAGAAAACGTCAGGCCTGTGTGAGGAACTGCGCAAGCGGATTGCCATGGAAATGGATGGCGGAGAGGAACAATTCTTTGTTGACTCCAAGCCGATAGAGGTCTGTAGGGTTGCAAGAGGAAAACGTTGCAAGATGGGGCGTGCCGGCAATTTCTCGCAAGCTCCCGACTTCGGCTTCTGTGCTTCGCAGAACACGTATTATTTTGGTTATAAGTTACACGCTCTCTGTGGGTTAAGTGGAGTTATCCATTCCTATGATCTGTCAAAGGCAAGTGTGGCTGACCTCCATTATATGAAGGATGTAAAACATACTTATCACGACTGTAGCATCTATGGTGACAAAGGGTATATTGGAGCTGACGTACAGCTTGACTTGTTCGAAACCGCACACATAAGACTGGAGTGTCCGTATCGGCTCAACCAAAAGGATTGGAAACCGACATTCATTCCGTTTGCAAAGGCAAGAAAGAGGATTGAGACAATATTCTCACAACTTACAGACCAGTTCTTGGTCATCAGGAACTACGCGAAAATAACGAATGGTTTGTTTGCCAGAATCATTGGCAAAATTAGTGCACTTACCATTCTGCAATACGTAAACTTCATTAACGACAAGCCCATTGGCAGAATTAAGTATGCACTAAATTAATTCCGCCAACAGGTTTGATAAATGATTAAGTATCATTTATCCGCTGTCATTCATCAATTATCAACGATCATTTATTATGAGTTTAGCCAAATATTCATTAGATAATACGAAAATCATCTATTTCTTTCTTGCTGTATTGCTGATTGGGGGAATCACTTCCTTCGGCAAGCTGGGTAAGAAAGAGGATGCTCCTTTCGTCATAAAGTCGGCGGTTATTATGACCCGCTATCCGGGTGCCGAACCGGCAGAAGTGGAGCGGTTGATTACCGAGCCTATCTCTCGTGAGATTCAAAGTATGAGCGGTGTGTACAAGATAAAATCGGAATCGATGTACGGGCTCTCAAAAATCACATTCGAGTTGCAACCTTCCTTGTCGGCAAGCTCCATTCCGCAGAAGTGGGATGAGTTGCGACGGAAGGTGCTAAATATACAGCCACAGTTGCCGAGCGGTGCTTCCGCACCGACGGTTTCCGATGATTTCGGCGACGTGTTCGGTATCTATTACGGTCTGACGGCGGACGACGGTTACACATACGAAGAGATGCGCAACTGGGCGGAACGGATCAAGACGCAGGTAGTGACGGCGGACGGGGTGATGAAAGTCGCCCTATTCGGGACGCAGACGGAGGTGGTCAATATTTTTATTTCCACCAATAAGCTCGTAGGTATGGGCATCGACCCGAAACAACTTGCCAGTCTGTTGCAATCGCAGAACCAGATTATCAATACCGGAGAAATCCGTGCCGGCGAGCAACAGCTACGGGTGACTGCCAACGGTATGTATACCACCGTAGACGATATCCGCAACCAAGTGATTACCACCAAAGCCGGACAGGTGAAACTGGGCGATATCGCCGTCATCGAAAAAGGGTACATGGACCCTCCATCCAACATCATGCACGTGAACGGCAAACGTGCCATCGGCATCGGCGTCTCCACCGACCCGCAACGGGACGTGGTGCAGACGGGCAAGAACGTGAAAGCCAAACTGGACGAATTGTTGCCACTGATGCCTGTGGGACTGGAACTGCAAAGCCTGTATCTGGAGAACGAAATTGCCAACGAAGCCAACAACGGATTTATCATCAATCTGATCGAATCGATTCTGATTGTTATTGTGATTATCATGTTGGTGATGGGTTTGCGCGCAGGTGTACTGATCGGCTCATCACTGATTTTCTCTATTGGCGGCACATTGCTTATCATGTCTTTCTTCGGTGTCGGACTGAACCGTACTTCATTGGCGGGATTTATCATCGCCATGGGGATGCTGGTGGATAACGCCATCGTAGTAACGGACAACGCACAGATTGCCATCGCCCGCGGAGTAGACCGGCGGAAAGCGCTGATAGACGGCGCAACCGGTCCGCAATGGGGATTGCTTGGGGCTACGTTCATCGCTATCTGTTCGTTCCTCCCGCTCTACCTTGCTCCTTCTGCCGTGGCGGAAATCGTGAAACCGCTTTTTGTGGTGCTTGCCATCTCACTGGGATTGAGCTGGGTGCTTGCGCTGACGCAGACTACTGTTTTCGGTAATTTCATCCTGAAAGCGAAAGCAAAGGACGGCACGAAAGACCCGTATGACAAACCGTTCTATCACAAATTCGCCTCCATCCTCCGCACGCTGATTCGCAGGAAAACATTGACACTGGGTTCGATGGTAGTGCTTTTTATTGCTTCGCTGGTTATCATGGGGACGATGCCGCAAAACTTCTTCCCTTCTCTCGATAAGCCTTATTTCCGGGCGGACGTGTTTTATCCCGACGGGTATAGCATCAATGATGTAGTGAAAGAGATGAAATCCGTGGAAGAGCATCTGGCAAAGCAGCCGGAAGTGAAGAAAGTATCGATCACCTTCGGCAGCACGCCGTTAAGGTATTACCTGGCTTCTACTTCGGTAGGTCCGAAACCGAATTTTGCCAATGTATTGGTTGAATTGACGGACAGTAAATATACGAAAGAGTATGAAGAAGATTTCGACGCGTACATGAAGGCGAATTATCCGAATGCGATTACCCGTACCAGTCTGTTCAAACTGTCGCCTGCGGTGGATGCCGCTATCGAAATCGGGTTTATCGGTCCGAATGTAGACACGCTTGTGGCGCTCACCAACCAGGCTTTGGAGATTATGCACCGGAATCCGGATTTAATCAATGTGCGCAATTCGTGGGGAAATAAAGTTCCTGTATGGAAGCCTGTATATAGTCCCGAACGGGCGCAACCGTTAGGGGTATCGCGTCAGGGAATGGCACAAAGTATCCAGATCGGAACCACAGGTATGACGCTTGGAGAGTACCGGCAGGGCGATCAGGTGCTTCCTATCTTATTGAAGGATAACACGGTGGATTCGTTCCGCATCAACGACCTGCGCACGTTGCCCGTGTTCGGCACGGGGAATGAGACGACCAGTCTGGAACAGGTGGTATCGGAATTTGATTTCCAATATCGTTTCTCGAATGTGAAGGATTACAACCGGCAAATGGTGATGATGGCGCAATGCGATCCGCGTCGCGGAGTGAATGCGATTGCTGCTTTCAATGAGGTTTGGCCGCTGGTGCAGAAAGAGATTAAAGTGCCGGAGGGGTATACGATGAAGTATTTCGGGGAACAGGAAAGTCAGGTGGAGTCTAACGAGGCGTTAGCCAAGAATTTACCGTTGACGTTCTTCCTGATGTTCGTCACGCTGTTGTTCCTGTTCAGGACGTATCGTAAGCCGACAGTGATCTTGTTGATGTTACCGCTTATTTTTATCGGTATCGTTTTGGGATTGGTATTGCTAGGCAAGTCGTTCGACTTCTTCTCCATCCTTGGTTTGCTCGGACTGATTGGGATGAATATCAAAAATGCGATTGTACTGGTGGAACAGATTGATCTGGAGGCAAAGACGGGCAAAAAGCCGTTGGATGCTGTTGTCAGTGCTACAACGAGTCGTATTGTCCCCGTAGCAATGGCGTCCGGCACGACCATTCTGGGTATGTTGCCATTGTTGTTCGACGCGATGTTCGGCGGTATGGCGGCTACGATTATGGGAGGTCTGTTGGTGGCTTCGGCACTGACATTGTTTGTTCTTCCGGTAGCTTATTGCGCCATTCAGAGAATCAAAGGCTAATTGCCTTCTCTTATATGAAACTTGAATTTATTGTATAGATTGAATAAAATGAAAACTCAACTTATAACTCTGTCTCTGCTGCTCCTTGGCCTCACAGCCGGAGCACAGCAGCCCTATCTTAGCCGGGAAGCTTACCGGGATAAAGTGGAAGCTTACAGTCAAATTCTGAAGCAACAGAAACTAAAGACGATGGCAAGTACGGAAGCACGGAAGATTGCTCACACGGGATTCTTGCCAAAAATTGATGTCAATGCGGACGGGACCCTCAACATGAGCGACCTTAATGCATGGAACGAACCGGTAGGCGAATACCGCAACCACACCTATCAAGGTGTATTTATCGTCTCGCAACCGTTGTACACGGGCGGGGCACTCAACGCCCAGCACAAGATTGCCAAAGCGGACGAAAGGCTGAATCAACTAAATGAGGAGCTTACCATCGACCAGATTCATTATCAGAGCGATGCAGTTTACTGGAATGCTTCTGCTTCACAGGCTATGTTGCAGGCGGCGGACAAGTATCAAAGTATTGTGAAGCAACAGTATGACATCATTCAGGATCGTTTTAACGACGGGATGATTAGTCGCACGGACTTATTAATGATTTCCACCCGGCTGAAAGAAGCGGAATTGCAATATATCAAGGCGCGTCAGAATTATACCCTGGCGCTGCAAAAGCTGAATATCCTGATGGGAGAAGAGCCGAACAATCCCGTAGACAGTCTGTACACGATTGACACGGCTTCCGCTCCGGTGCAGATCCTTTCTCTGGAGAATGTACTGCAACGTCGCGCGGATTACGAAAGTACGGAGGTGAATATCATGAAAAGTCAGGCGCAACGCAAAGCGGCTCTTAGCCAGTTCAACCCGCAATTGAATATGTATTTCAGCGGTGGATGGGCTACAGCTACACCTAACCTCGGTTATGATGTTTCTTTCAATCCCATCGTCGGCATTAACCTGAATATACCGATCTTCCGTTGGGGAGCCCGGTTTAAAACAAACCGTCAGCAGAAAGCGTATATCGGCATACAGAAACTGCAACAAAGTTATGTGACGGATAATATCAACGAGGAACTTTCTGCCGCCCTGACCAAACTGACGGAAACGGAATATCAAGTGAAAACCGCCAAAGAGACTATGAGTCTGGCTAATGAAAATCTTGATTTGGTTTCTTTCTCGTATAATGAGGGAAAGGCAAATATGGTGGATGTACTCTCCGCACAATTGTCATGGACACAGGCGCACACCAATCTGATTAATGCGTATCTGTCGGAAAAGATGGCGGTAGCGGAATACAGAAAGGTTATCAGTGAATAAATTTAGAAACAAAAGAAACTTGTTCACAAAGTCTTAGTCTTATAAAAGAAATCGTCCTGTTATCACGTAACCGTGAAACAGGACGATTTCTTTTTATATCATAAGGACTACAAAATACCGTTTTGCTTCAGGATATCTTCTATTTCCTTATCTGTCAAACTTTCACATTCGGACTTGTCGTAGATAGTAAGCAACTTTATTTCCGAATCTATCTCTGTCAGAATCACCGTATAGGTTATCACTCGCGCACCTCCGCTCTTTCCTTTATTCTTCGAAGTAATGGCCATGCGAACCTTACGAAGATTATTACCCAAGCTGACTCCTTGTTCAGGATTCGCTTTCAGAGATTCCAATAAATTGGCATAATCCAACTTCAGAGATTTGTAATGTTTGCTCAATTTCTTCAATTCTCTCGCAAAACGAGGAGAATACGTTATATCACAACTCATCCAGCAAATCCTCCGCTGGCTTAAAATCCAGCTTACCTTCCAGATTCAACTTCAATTCCTTGCACGCCTCATCAAGGCTTTCCAGAATTTCGGTCTTTGTCCGATAAGGAGTTGCCTCTTCAGCAACCACCCTCACCTGTTCTTCTTCATGATTCAACATTGATCTTATCTTTTTCAGGATAGCTATATCATCCACATCCAGAATCTGACGAATCAGTGCATTCTTTTCCGCCTCTAATGACATTGTGCTCATACGCTTTCCGTTTTTACTGTTATACATTACTCACAAAGGTAGCGTTATCAAATGAGTCTGCCAAACTTGAATGTATAAAAAGTATTTCTCCATGAAGAAATAAGATCTTCAATGATGAAGATTCTCCTCGCTTACGCAAGGAAGGAAATCAGCACACCCGCAGCTACGGCAGAACCGATTACTCCGGAGATGTTGCTTGCCATGCAATACTGCAATACGTGATTCTTCGGATCGTATTTCAAAGCAATCTCATTGGCTACACGGCTCGCCATCGGAACGGCACTCAAACCAGTGGCGCCGATAAGCGGATTGATTTTCTTCTTCGAGAAGAGATTTACCAGTTTCACAAAGAAAATACCACCGGTTATAGAAAGTGCAAATGCAAGGAATCCACCGATCACAATACCGATTGTTGTCCAGTTGAGGAATGCTTCGGCTGTCATCGTTGCTCCTACGGACAGTCCGAGGAAGATGGTGGCAGCATTCATGATGCTATTGGAAGCGGCATCGAACAAGCGGAATGTGTTGGTTCCGATTTCTTTCACCAGGTTACCAAACATCAACATACCCACCAAAGGCACTGCACTTGGCACGAAGAGGGCAACAATAGTAGTTACCACGATCGGGAAGATAATCTTCAATACACGCAGGTTCTTGATTTCAGTCTTCGAAGGGTACTTCTTTTCCTGTTCTTTCATGTTGATGCTCAACTCTTTCTTCGTACAGAACAGCTTCACTACCAGCGGAATAATCACCGGAACGAGCGCCATGTACGAATAAGCGGCAATGGCAATCGGGCCCAGCAAATGCGGCGCCAGTTTGATGGTGGTAAAGATGGCTGTCGGACCATCCGCGCCACCGATAATGCCCAGAGAAGCGGCTTCCTGTGGGGTGAATCCCATCAGGATGGCTACCAGCAATACGGTAAAGATACCCAACTGTGCAGCTGCACCGAATATAGAAAGATGCAGGTTACGCAACATCGGCCCGAAGTCCGTCAGCGCACCGACACCCATAAAGATGATCGGAGGCAGGAAACCTGTTTTAATCAACATATAGTAGATGAAGTTCATGATTCCCAGTTCGTGGGCAATGTCATGCAAAGGCATTTCCCAGATGTTCTTCAACACTCCGTTTACCATCACCATACCATTTTCGTCGGCCTGAATCACGCCCATATCTCCTCCGGGGAAGTTGGCTAGCAACACACCGAAAGCGATGGGGACAAGCAGCAACGGCTCGTACTGTTTCTTAATACCCAAATAGAGCAGAACGAACGCGATGGCATACATTATCAGGAACTGCGGTTCGGCAATGATATTGCTGAACGCAGTCATGTCATATAAGTTCTCAAATATTTCGTTCATTATCCTATCTTCATTAATACGTCATCTTCTGAAACAGCATCTCCCGGGTTGACACAGATAGCAGTCACTGTACCGCCAAACTCTGCACGGATGGCATTGTAGGTCTTCATCGCTTCTACATAGCAGATTACATCACCTTCTTTCACAGTGTCACCTACTTGCAAAGGAGTTTCTTGCGCACCTTTCACTAAGAAGAACTTGCCTTCCAACGGAGAAAGTACTTCTTTACCCTCTCCTGCCGGAGCAGCGGCAGCACCCGCAGGAGCAGCAGGTAGTTCGGTATCACCGTATGCTACCGTCACACGATAGGCCTGTCCGTCCACTTGTACGGTCAGTGTCTTCGGTTTGGCATCTTCTTCCGGAGATTTATCTTTTTCGGCACGACGTTTGGCCACGTCTTCCAGGAAGTCTTCTTTTGCTTTGCCACTCTTGTAAGCCTCATATTGAGCCGGGTGCATAGCATATTCGAAGAGTTCTTCGTCGTCCTGTCCCACTTCCCATTTGTTCTCTTTCATCAGTTTGCGATATTTGTCGAGGGCATCAGGATAGTTATTCTGCGGATCACCTTCAAAGAACTTACGGCCTTCACGCTCTGCCTTTTCAATGATTTCGGGAGCAAGTTTGCCCGGCAGACGTCCGGCTTTACCCAGAATCATATCCCAGATATCATCGGCAATCATTCCCCAACGTTCTTTTCCTTTTTCCATAGCCATCACATTCATCATGGCGAGGTTCTTCACGTATTGACTGAACGGAGTCACCAATGGAGGATAACCGACACGAGGCCATACGTAAGCTACTTCATCAAAGAGCTTGATGAGCAACTGGTCTTGTGTCATAAACGGCAGATTGTGTTTTGCCTTATATTTATTGATTGATTCCAGATTGGATTCGAGGTCGGCCATCAAACTACCCATCATACCGCCGGGAAGTCCGGGAGCAATCAGCAAGGAGTTCATCAGACGGTTTTTCGGGCTGATATACAAGCCGAGGAAGTCGTCCATAAATTCCTGAATCATGCCGCGCACTTTCATGTAGGCTTCCATATTGATTTCGGGCACTTGATATCCGGCGTCTTTCAGCATCGCCTGCACACTAAGCAAGTCAGCGTGGCCTGTTCCCCAAGATAGCGGTTCCATGCCTACGTCGATGTAGTCGCAACCGGCTTCGCATACTTCGAGGATGCTTGCCATATTGAATCCGGGACCTGCATGACTGTGATACTGAACGGGGATTTCGGGATGTGCCGCCTTGATATTTGCTACGATCTTACCTAACGATACGGGACGACCGATACCTGCCATGTCTTTGATACAGATTTCGTCTGCTCCCAGTTTGATAAGTTCCAGCGCCATATTGGTGTAGTACTCTACGGTATGGATAGGCGAATGAGTGATGCAAAGCGAACATTGCGAAATCATGCCTGCTTCCTTTGCGTATGTGATGGAAGGAGCGATGTTACGCACGTCGTTCAATCCGCAGAACGTACGGGTAATGTCTGTTCCTTGTGCTTTCTTTACTTTGTAGAATAATTTGCGGACGTCTGCCGGAACGGGGCTCATACGGAGTCCGTTCAGTGCGCGGTCGAGCATGTGGGTTTGAATACCGGCTTCGTGGAACGGTTTTGTCCATTCGCGTACCGCTTTATTCGGGTTTTCACCAAACAATAAATTTACCTGTTCAAAACCTCCGCCGTTTGTTTCTACGCGGGCAAAACAGCCCATTTCAATGATGGCAGGAGCTACCTTTACGAGTTGGTCTACACGAGGTACGTATTTTCCGGCAGATTGCCACATATCTCGGAAAACCAAACTAAACTTTACTTCTCTTTTCATGTCTTTCAGTGATATTCTTTATAGATTTATAATTTTTCTACTTTTGTGATTTTTCCTTTACCTTGTGTCACCACATTTACAGCAGCTGTAATGGCGGCTAAGATGTTTCCCGGAACAGGGGCAGGACCTTGCGATGCTTCCCGCTTCACAGGAACCACTTCTTCAGGAGCATACTTGTTGACTAATGTAATCAACAACTTACCTAAATAAATCACAATCAGCAGAATAACAAACACGGTAGCCATTCCGACCACCATCAGCAGGATCGCTGTTTCGATATTTTCCATATAATAAACTATTAGTATTTTAAGTTGTTCGTCTAAAAAGCGTCCGAAAATACCAAATTTTTATTATAAAATAAATTAAGAAAGGAATATAATGTATAAAAACGTCATTTCTCTGATTGGAAAACTGGGGAAGTTTATGATTTATGATTTATAATTTATGATTTATGATTTAGCGTGCCATCCACATCTAAACGGCTCAGTTGTAATTCTTGGGGGATTAAGTTTAGTCAATTCCCTTCATGCATATACCTTTGCTAGCCTAAAAAGGAAGAAGCTCATATCCACTACTCCTCTAAATGATGCCCTAAATGCTTTGATTTTAGCATTAAATGCTTCCGCTGCTGCATTTGTACTCCTGTTCACAAAGAAGTTCAGAATCCTTTCATAATGATTCTCAATAGAGTTTGCTACTGTTGTGAATGTATCGTATCCATATTCTTCAATCTTATTATACCATAGTGCCAGCTTTGCTCTTGCTACATCCTTGTCATAGTTTGTGGAAAAGATCTTTCCCAACTCCAATGAGTAGTAATATACGTGCTTAATATCTTCAAACTGCTTGAAAAGTAATTCTGCCCTGATTTTCTGACTCTTGGTCCATTTATCAGGTGATTTAAATAATAAATATCTGCTTCTGGCCAATAATTGCCTGAGTGTATCTCCGTTTTCGAGTTCTTCTGCTTTATATACTTCCCCCTTCTCTTTTGCCGCTTTCATAGCTTTATTCTCCTCTTTTATCACTTGCCATCTATATGTAATGCGCAACTCTTGTACAGCTTCGTATACAAGTTTTTGTACATGAAACCTATCAATCACCTGCATGGCACGTGGAAAGCACGTTTTGGCAATCTTTTGCATGCTCCCTGCCATATCCAGTGTAATTTCTTTGACCTGATTACGCAGCTCCTGTGGCATCTTTGTAAGTACCGCAATGATATCATCGGTTTTAGTGCCCTGAATTACAGCTATAATAGAACCTTTCCTACCTCGCTTATCTCTATTTATTAAGATGGTATAAAGATCTCCCTTACTTAAAGCCGTTTCGTCAATACATAGGTGATAACCCATATTCTTTGGATAAAGGATATACTCTTGGGCATGTGCTCTCTGATCCCAATTCTGGAAGTCACTCAGGTGGTCTTTATATTGGCTTTGAAGCTGTTTGCCATCCATACAGTAATGCTCAGCTACACTTTGGCAGCTAACGGCGTGATTATCTAAGTAATTCTTTTAAAAAAGCACCGAACTCAGCGGTTATGCGAGTACCGGTGGCTACCAAACTCCAGTCACGACTATATGTCTGCCCAGTGGATGGATCTTCCCAGCGACGACGCTTGATACGTAAATAAACGGCTTTACCACGGATAGGGAAGTCCTGAACTTCAATCTCAGGGAGGAAACCTTTTGAGTGAAGATGGAGATCAGAGTACTCAGCAGGAATAGTGGCTTTCTCCTCTAAATAAAGAATAAAGCAAGTATCCTGAGAAACATGATTGACTAGGGTAAAGTAATCAAGGATTCCTGAAGGCAAGAACAAGCTTAAAGAAGCAACAGGATCAATCGTTTGGGAAGAGGATGTTTTCATGATGCAAAAATAAGAATTTTAACGCAATCCCCCAAGGTTTCAGACTGAGCCATCTAAACTAAATTCCCATTTATCTTATTTACTATCTGCTTCTATTGCACAACCCAAATAGTAAATGGTAAATAGTCCAATAGTAAATCGTCCTATCTATCGTTCCTACAAAAAAAATGTGAGAGAAAGCCCCTCAACTTTCTCTCACATTCTGATAAAACAATTATTAAATAAAAATACTCAATGATAGACCGGTTCAGCCCTTTTCTGGTTTCATACCCTCTTAACCTACTATTAAACTACCAGATAAAAAACCGGTCTTGTTAAACCTCTCATGGGCCATCACGGCTTTCATTCTTTTAATTAGCGTAGCAGTCTAGTTGAAAAACCCTTTTTTTAAGCCTACTAAATCTGTTTAATCGGAAAAAACAAGCCTCTAAAGCTCATATCACGTCCGATGAGGGAATCTTTCCGGCTTACATTTGTGGCAGGAATAATTCATCTGCCGCTGTCTATTGTTTGCTTTGAGCCCTAGTTTGCATTTCTTTTAAAACATTGTTTGTTTTGGGTTAAATTTAAATTTTATAAAAAGCATCTATTGTTTGTTTTGAGTTTAGTTTGTAATTCTCTATAAAACATCTATTGTTTGTTCTGAATCCCGGCCTTATTTCTGCCGGATAATTTCTAATTTCTTCTACAACATTTAATCTTCTAATCAATTCTACCGTTTTCTTCAAATATCATTAAATAGCTCTTATATTAGAAAGAGAAGCATCCGTTGTTTTTTTACCAAGAAAAAATGAAGAAAATTTGAAGAAAAACAAAAAAGCCTCTTCTGACTATTCAGAAGAGGCTTTTTTTATTTTAAAATAATTTCTTTCCCTCGAATTTGATAACTGATTCCACACGATCCAAAGACTTTTTCCAGTGTGGCGTTCAGGTCTTTCGTTAAGACCGTCCCGTTATAGGTCAGCCCCTCGCATTTCTCATGTCCGACGACTGTTACCTCAAATATATGCTCAATATCTGCCACTACATTTATCAGCGGGTCATCTTCATATCCCAACACTTCAGGGAACTCCGATTCTTCCGCCTTTTTTTCTACTGGCACAATCTTGGTTTCATCGCAACGCACACTTTCACCGGCAAGCAATGTACGCTTACCTACGGCAGTCTCAACTTTCACGCTTCCTTCCTCACAGTTTACGAACATCTTCTTTCCCTGCTGATCGACCAAGAATTTAGTACCGAGTACCGTCACGTCGCCGGCTTCAGTGCTGACGGTGAATGTCTTGCCTTTGGTTACATTGAAAGAGGCTTTGCCCAACAATTGCAACTTACGCTCCCAAAGCCATGTGATATGATTGTAAGTCAGACGTGAGTTTTCCATCACCTGCACACTACTGCCATCGGGCAATTCATAATTCATTGCAGTGTTATCCGTCACCACCTTTTCCTCTGCCAGGAAGTAACTGCCTACTCCCAAAAGAAGAACGACCGCAGCTGCCACTCCCCAAGAGAAGGAGAAGCTTTTTCCGACACTTTGTTTTCTTTTCCGGCTTAAGGTAATCTTATGGCTTTCTTCGCGCTGCAACTTTAATTTATCGCCTATTTCTTTCTTACGGGAAAATATTTCGCCCACTAGAGGAAGCTTACCTTCCTCCAGGTATTGTTCTAAAGATTCTGTCCACTTTTCCATATCTCACCTCAATTAAAAATCCACAAATTAGCTGCCACCAGTAACAAGAAAGATTTGCTCATGCGCTCCCGTAGACTGGATATAGCCATATGAGTAGTATTATAAACTGTACGCGAAGTGAGTCCCATCACCTGGGCTATTTCTTCCGGACTCATTTTCTTATAGTACTTAAGATACAATACCTCCCGCTGTTGCTTTGTCAAATTGTTCAGCTCTTTCTGCAAAACTTCCAGCTGTTCTTTTTCCAACTCTGAATGGATAATAGCAGTTTCAATATCGATCTCCAGATCAAACTGATATTCGTTTGTGCCTACTTCATCCAGTGATTTGAATGATCCACTATTCTCTTTTTTCAGCTCGTTCACTATCATGTGTCTCAACGAAACACATAAGTAAGCGGGTATGGATTGAGGGGCCGCGCAAGTTTCTCTTTTCTCAAAGATGTAAACAAACAACGACTGTATCGCCTCGGTTACCAAAGTCTCATCACCGGCTATCTTCATGCCATATCCATACAGTAAATCTGCATATTGCTCATAAAGCTGCCGGAATGCCTCTTCATCCCCTTGCTGAATTTTATCCCAGGATAGTGTCTTCATTTCTCTTCACTCATTTATATGAGATATGTTTTTCCTTTTTTTACCTGATTTTTTAGTTAAAATCGTACGAATATGTTCTAAAACTCACTTGTAAAGTGGAATTTGATGTGTTTAAAGTCTATTTGAGCCATCTGAAGTACATAACTGGAGTCCGCCAAAAACACATCGCGTCCTTCTCTATCCTTTGCCATGTACTGGTATTTACGTTTCTTGAAGGCTTCCAGCTCCGCCGGATCATCGCTTTCTACCCAGCAGGCCTTATAAAGGCTTACCGGTTCCCAGCGACAGGATGCATTGTATTCATTCAACAAACGATACTGAATGACCTCAAATTGCAACTGTCCTACCGTACCAATAATCTTACGGCCATTGAATTGATTGACAAACAGCTGTGCCACACCTTCATCCATCAACTGGTCAATACCTTTTGCCAATTGTTTCTGTTTCATCGGATCGGCATTCTCGATATACTTGAACATCTCCGGCGAGAAGCTCGGCAATCCGCGGAAATGAAGCAGTTCACCCTCTGTCAATGTATCGCCAATCTTAAAGGTACCATTATCCGGCAGACCGATAATATCTCCTGCATAGGCTTCGTCAATCGTCGTTTTGCGCTGTGCCATAAACTGGGTAGGCGATGAAAAACGCACTGTTTTTCCATGACGGACGTGTGTATATGGAGCATTGCGGACAAACTTACCGGAGCAAATCTTACAGAATGCCACACAAGAACGATGGTTGGGATCAATGTTGGCGGTTATCTTAAAGATGAATCCGGAAAATTTCGGTTCGTCAGGTTTCACTTCACGCTCTTCTGCCTGTACAGGACGAGGGCTGGGAGCTATCTCTACGAAACAGTTCAGCAACTCTTGCACACCGAAGTTGTTCAGCGCTGATCCAAAGAATACAGGCGCACAGTCTCCTGCCAAATAGGATTCAGAATCAAATTCCGGATAAACACCCTCAATCAGTTCCAAATCGCCACGCAGTTTGTCTGCCAACGACTTGCCAATCTGCTGATCCAGTTCTTCCGAATGAATATCGACTGCCACTTTCTCTGTTACCATCTGTTTGGATGGCTGATACAAGTCCAGTTTCTGTTCATAGATATTGTATACCCCTTTAAAACGTGCTCCCTGCTCTATCGGCCAGGACAAGGGACGAACCTGAATCATCAGTTCTTCTTCAAGTTCATCAAGCAAATCGAACGGATCTTTTCCTTCACGGTCCATTTTGTTGACGAAGATTATTACCGGAGTCTTTCTCATACGGCACACCTCCATCAGTTTACGTGTCTGCGTTTCCACACCTTTCGCACCGTCTACAACGATGATAACACTGTCTACAGCTGTCAGTGTGCGGTATGTATCTTCGGCAAAGTCCTGGTGACCGGGAGTATCGAGAATGTTAATCTTATAGTCCCGATAGTCGAATTCCATCACGGAAGTCGTTACCGAAATACCACGTTGTTTCTCGATTTCCATCCAGTCGGACGTAGCCGTCTTTTTAATCTTATTACTCTTTACTGCGCCAGCTACCTGTATCTGACCTCCGAAAAGCAATAACTTTTCCGTCAAAGATGTCTTACCAGCATCCGGATGTGCAATAATGGCGAACGTCCGCCGTCTCAAAATTTCTGTATTATCTGCCATATATTAATATGAATGAAGAATGATGAATGATGAATGATGAAAGAAGAATTGTTACGCTATCTATAAAGCCGCATCGAAATTCTTCATTCTTCATTTTTCATTCCTAATTTTATCAAGCATTGTTTGAGCCTCTCCTCCCAATGAGGAATCTCTATATCGAACGTTGTTTTTATTTTTGTTTTATCAAGCACGGAATATGCCGGGCGGTTTGCTTTCGCGGGATATTCGGCTGTATGCAAAGGTTTCACTTTGCAGGTGGTTATTCCTGCCAGACGATGAATAGCTACCGTGAAATCATACCAGGAACAAACTCCCTCATTACTGAAATGGTAGATACCGCGAACGATACCTTTATTAATAATAGTATAGATAGCCCGTGCCAGGTCATTGGCATACGTCGGAGTTCCGATCTGGTCGAAAACAACTCCCAGGCTGTCACGCTCTTTTCCAAGACGAAGCATCGTCTTTACGAAATTATTGCCAAAAGTAGAATAGAGCCATGCGGTACGGATAACGACTGCTTGCTCGCAGTGATTCATTACCTCCTTTTCTCCTTCCAGTTTAGTGGTGCCGTATACAGAATCCGGGCAAGGATCGCAGTCTTCTGTGTATGGAGTATGCGCAGTACCGTCAAATACATAATCAGTAGATACTTGTATCATGGCAGCACCATTGACTTGGGCCGCACTTGCCAGTTGTTTCGGTGCTTCACAATTCAATTTGTATGCTAATTCTTGATTATCTTCAGCTTTATCTACAGCTGTATAAGCAGCACAATTAACAACAAGCTCAATCTGCTTCTCTGCCATATAAGTCCACACAGCTTGCTTGTCGCAGATGTCGAGTTCCTGCACATCTGTGAAATAATACGTATGTTGCGGGTTCTCTTTCGCAAGCACCTGCATCTCATTGCCAAGCTGACCGTTGGCACCCGTTACTAAAATTCTCATTTATTCATCCAGTTTTAATTCACCTTTACGGTCTTTATCATAATAATTTGCCAACATAGAAAGGAAACTAGTGATAGCTTCCACTGCCTTCGCAGTGCCTTCGCTGATAGGCTTCTTTTGAAGACGAAGCAGAAGTACTCCATACAACGCTTCAAAACAGGTATCCAGTTCGGGTTCATCTTTCTTGCCGTTTTTATTCCGTAATTCTACGATAAACGGTAATGCCTTGAAATAAGCAGCACTGTAAAAAGGAAATTTAGGAGAAGAGGACAATGCGTTGTGCAACTCTGTCAGATTGATAATCACGTTCTTATTAATCTGCAGATGACCCTTTTCCCGTACTCCTTCCTCGCCCATCATTGTAATCAGGTTGGTATACCATTCTCGCATGGCAGGCCGCTGATCTTCCGGATAGCGGGCAATTACATTTGCCTCCATCTCTTCCGGTTCACAATGATTGGCACGGATCAAGTCTTCCTCTTGCCACATATATATAAGGTATTCGGCAATATTCTTCTCTTTCAGTTGTTGTGCTATCTGATTCATTATGTTATCTCTTAATAAAGTGACTCTCCCAACAAAGTATAAATCAATCCGGCAACAGATACCAGCATTACGATACTTCCTACAACACGATTCAGTATCCAGATACCACGTAAATTGAATTTAGTGCGCACCTTATTCACAAAATAAGTGATACCCAACCACCAAGTCAATGCTCCTATAGCAATTGCAAGATATCCCGTGATCTCTTCAAACACCAGGACTCCCGGCTGCACAAAGGCAAAGCGGGCAAAAAGTCCGATAAACAGGAAGATTATCAAGGGGTTGGATAGAGTGACGAAAAAGGCGGTAATAAAATTATGGAAATAAGAACCTTTGCTGGACGAAGCCGGACGAATGGATTGCACCGGATTGCTACGAAAGGTATATATACCAAAAAGGAGTAGCATGACACTCCCCAATAACTGCAAATAGAAAATATTCTTATTGATATAATCGAACACAAAACTCATCCCATAACCGGTGAGCAAAGCGTATGCTATATCGCTCAACGAGGCTCCCAGCCCTGTTACGAATCCGTACCAACGCCCTTTATTCAGAGTCCTCTGGATGCATAATACGCCCACCGGACCGAGGGGTGCGGACACAACAACGCCAATAATAAAGCCTTTCACTAATATATCGAATATTGTCTCTATCTGAATCATGTCGCAAATATCGCACTTTTTTGTGATATGGGGATAGTATATTAACGTTTTTTCCACACAAGAATCACTATATATAGCGATAATAAGTAAAACGTACATCAAAAATAAACATATTAAATAAGGTATAGGAATTTATTCTCTATTTTTTTCCTACCACCAACGAAATTGATTATCTTTGCGCCACAGAAAAAGAGAAGAGTTTCTCCTGCAGGAACTTCAATCGTAAAATCGTAAATCGTAAAATCGTAAATATACAACATGATTCTTTTTTTCAGAACCCCTTCCAAGAGCGTGATTGCCGTAGAGAGCAACCATCAGCTCACCCCTGACGAAAGTAATAAACTCTGCTGGCTTTTTGGCGAAGCCGTGATGGAAAGTGAAGAAAACCTGAAAGGCTGTTTCGTTGGCCCACGCCGCGAAATGATCACTCCCTGGAGTACAAACGCAGTAGAAATCACCCAAAACATGGGGCTCGAAGGCATCAGCCGCATCGAGGAGTACTTCCCTGTTAAGGACGAAAACGCAGACTACGACCCGATGCTCCAACGCATGTACAAAGGACTCGACCAAAACGTATTCACGACAAACCGTCAGCCGGAACCGATCATCTACATCGAAGATCTCGAAGTGTACAACGAAAAAGAAGGTCTGGCTCTTTCTAAAGAAGAAATGGACTATCTGAAGAAAGTAGAAAATGATCTCGGACGAAAACTGACTGACTCCGAAGTATTTGGTTTCGCACAAATCAACTCCGAACACTGCCGCCACAAAATCTTCGGCGGAACGTTCATCATCGACGGTGTAGAACAGGAGTCTTCTCTGTTCCAGATGATTAAAAAGACGACACAGGAAAATCCGAATAAAATCATCTCTGCTTATAAAGATAATGTAGCCTTTGCCGAAGGTCCGGTTGTTGAACAGTTTGCTCCGGCAGATCATTCAAAACCTGATTTCTTCCAGGTAAAGGACATCAAGAGTGTAATCTCACTGAAAGCGGAAACACATAATTTCCCTACTACTGTAGAACCGTTCAACGGTGCTTCTACCGGTACCGGAGGTGAAATCCGCGACCGTATGGGTGGTGGTAAAGGCTCATGGCCGATTGCAGGTACTGCTGTCTACATGACTTCTTATCCGCGCACCGATGAAGGACGTGAATGGGAAGAAATTCTTCCGGTACGCAAATGGTTGTACCAGACTCCGGAACAGATTCTTATCAAAGCATCCAACGGTGCTTCCGACTTCGGTAACAAGTTCGGTCAGCCGCTGATCTGCGGTTCAGTACTGACTTTCGAACATACAGAAAACAAAGAAGTTTATGGGTACGACAAAGTAATCATGCTTGCCGGCGGTGTGGGTTACGGTACACAACGTGACTGCCTGAAAGGCACACCTGAAGCAGGAAACAAAGTGGTGGTAATCGGTGGTGACAACTATCGTATCGGATTGGGTGGCGGTTCTGTATCTTCTGTAGATACCGGCCGTTACAGCAGTGGTATCGAGTTGAATGCCGTACAACGTGCTAATGCTGAAATGCAGAAACGTGCCAACAACGTAGTACGTGCTCTTTGTGAAGAAGAGGTGAATCCGGTGGTTTCTATCCACGACCACGGCTCTGCCGGACACGTAAACTGTCTATCCGAACTAGTGGAAGAATGTGGTGGTTTAATCGATATGAGCAAATTGCCTATCGGCGACAAGACTTTGTCGGCAAAAGAAATCATTGCCAACGAAAGCCAGGAACGTATGGGGCTATTGATTAAAGAAGAAGCCATCGAACATGTACGCAAGATTGCCGAACGCGAACGCGCTCCGATGTACGTAGTCGGTGAAACAACCGGCGATCATCGTTTCGCCTTCCAACAGGCTGACGGTGTACGTCCGTTTGACCTTGCTGTAGAGCAAATGTTCGGTTCTTCTCCCAAGACATATATGGTAGACAAAACCGTGGAACGTCATTACGAAATGCCGAAATACGAATTGTCTAAATTACATGAATATCTGACGAATGTATTGCAGCTTGAAGCTGTTGCCTGCAAAGACTGGTTGACAAATAAGGTAGACCGCTCGGTAACAGGTAAAGTGGCACGCCAGCAATGTCAGGGCGAACTTCAGTTGCCGTTGAGTGACTGCGGTGTCGTTGCACTTGACTACCGTGGCGAAAAAGGAATCGCGACTTCTATCGGACATGCTCCGCAAGCAGCATTGGCTGATCCGGCTGCCGGTTCTATCCTTTCCGTATCTGAAGCACTGACCAATCTTGTTTGGGCTCCGATGGCGGAAGGTATGGACAGTATTTCTCTATCTGCCAACTGGATGTGGCCTTGCCGTTCTCAAGAAGGTGAAGATGCCCGTCTGTACACGGCTGTAAAAGCATTGAGCGACTTCTGCTGCGCACTGCAAATCAATGTGCCTACCGGAAAAGACTCTTTGTCAATGACACAAAAGTATCCGAACGGTGAGAAAGTGATTTCTCCGGGAACTGTGATTGTTTCTGCCGGCGGTGAAGTTTCCGACGTGAAGAAAGTGGTATCTCCGGTATTGGTTAACAATGAAAAGACTACACTTTATCATATTGACTTCAGCTTCGACGAACTGAAATTAGGTGGTTCGGCTTTCGCACAATCTTTGGGTAAAGTGGGTGACGAAGTACCTTGCGTACAGGATGCCGAATATTTCCGTGACGCTTTCCTTGCCGTACAGGAACTTGTAAACAAAGGATTGATCCTTGCAGGACACGATATATCTGCCGGTGGTTTAATCACTACATTGCTCGAAATGTGCTTCTCTAATGTAGAAGGCGGTTTGGAAATCAGCCTCGACAAGATGAAGGAAGAAGATATCGTTAAGATTCTGTTCGCGGAAAACCCGGGTATCGTTATCCAGATCAGCGACAAGCACAAGGATGAAGTGAAGAAGATTCTGGAAGATGCAGGCGTAGGCTATATGAAGTTGGGTAAACCGACTGACGAACGCCACATTTTGGTATCTAAAGACGGTGCTACTTACCAATTCGGTATCGATTATATGCGTGATGTCTGGTATTCTTCTTCTTACCTGCTCGACCGCAAACAATCTATGAACGGTTGCGCAAAAGCACGTTTCGAAAACTATAAGATGCAACCTGTTGAATTCGCTTTCATGCCGGAATTCAAAGGTAAGCTTTCTCAATACGGTATCACTCCGGATCGTCGTACCCCAAGCGGTATCCGTGCAGCTATCATCCGCGAGAAGGGTACAAACGGTGAGCGCGAAATGGCTTACTCACTCTATTTGGCAGGTTTCGACGTAAAAGACGTTACAATGACCGACCTCATCAGCGGACGCGAAACACTGGAAGACATAAACATGATTGTTTACTGCGGTGGTTTCTCTAACTCTGACGTACTGGGCTCTGCTAAAGGATGGGCAGGCGCATTCTTGTTCAATCCGAAAGCTAAGG
This sequence comes from Bacteroides sp. 3_1_13, assembly GCF_001185845.1. Taxonomy (NCBI): domain Bacteria; kingdom Pseudomonadati; phylum Bacteroidota; class Bacteroidia; order Bacteroidales; family Bacteroidaceae; genus Bacteroides; species Bacteroides sp. 3_1_13. The sequence continues at coordinate 142,472 of NZ_KQ236957.1, read as the reverse complement.
AAGCATTGGATAAATACTATGCACGCGAAGATACATTGTCATTAGGTGTCTGCAACGGTTGCCAGCTGATGATGGAACTCGGTCTTATCAACCCGGAACTGAAGAAGAAAGGCAAGATGTTGCATAACAATTCGCACAAGTTCGAATCACGCTTCCTCGGCCTTACTATCCCGACCAACCGCAGTGTGATGTTCGGCTCTTTGAGCGGAAGCAAACTGGGTATCTGGGTAGCTCACGGAGAAGGAAAATTCTCTTTGCCGTATGACGAAGACAAATACAATGTAGTAGCGAAGTATAGCTATGATGAATATCCGGGCAACCCGAACGGTTCCGATTATTCTATCGCAGCATTGGCTAGTGCAGACGGACGCCATCTGGCTATCATGCCTCACTTGGAACGTTCTATCTTCCCATGGCAAAACGGTTGTTATCCGGCAGACCGCAAGAACAGCGATCAAGTTACTCCATGGATAGAAGCATTTGTCAACGCTCGCAAATGGGTGGAAGCAAAAATGAAATAAATCATTTCCATATTTTACAGAGGCTGGTACTTTAAATAGTGCCAGCCTCTTATTTTACGGAACTTTCCATTCTACCGGAAGACTTCTGATAGATACCAAAATACCGAAAACAAACAGTATATACAAATAGTTATAAAATAGTCTATTTTCTTCATTTTTGGAGCGCTGTTATCTTTCATCAAAATTTTGTAATATCAAAAAATCTTCTTAATTTTGTCAAACTTTCCCCCTCATAAAAGATTCAATAACCCTTAAAAGTCCTATTTGTATGAAAAAATGGCTTTTTCTAATCTTATTGTTTCCTCTAATTTGTGTCGCGCAGACGTATCGATATCTCGGAGTGGAGGATGGGTTAAGTAACCGGCGGGTTTACTGCATTCAAAAAGATAAAACCGGATACATGTGGTTCCTCACGCACGAAGGTATTGATCGATACAATGGAAAAGAGTTTAAACGATATAAGTTAATGGATGGTGACGCAGAAGTGAACTCTCTGTTAAATCTAAACTGGCTTTATATTGATCAGGAAGGAGTCTTATGGGAAATCGGGAAAAAAGGAAAAGTATTCCGGTATGACCAGATTCACGACTGCTTCAGTCTTGTATATAAATTACCGATGGAAAGTTTCAGCGAACAGCCGGACCCGGTCACTTATGCCTGGCTCGACCAGAACAAACACATCTGGCTATGCAATAAAGATACTATCTTTCTCTATAATACGGACACCAAACAAGTCACCCATATAAAGAATGATATAAGTGAAGAAATCACTGATATTGAACAAATAGACGAATCGCATTTCTTCATCGGTACGGAAATGGGGATTCATTATGCCCAATTAGAAAACAACGCATTGAAACTTATCAATTGCGATAAGTTGGAGAGCGTGAAAGCCCAAGTAAGCGATTTACACTTCGACAAAAAGATTCGGAAACTATTCATCGGCACTTTCTTGCGGGGAATTATGGTTTATGATATGAATACCAAATCCGTCATACGACCGGATTATAACCTGAAAGATATCAGTATCACACGGTTCAAGCCGCTAAATGACAAAGAGTTATTAATAGCTACCGATGGCGGAGGAGTACACAAAATAAATATGGATACTTATCAAATAGTACCCGAAATTGTGGCTGATTATAACAGTAATTGTGGCATGAACGGTAACAGTATCAATGACATTTTTGTGGATGATGAAGAACGGATATGGCTGGCTAATTATCCCATCGGAATCACGATACAAAACAACCGTTATACGAGCTACAAATGGATTAAGCACTCCATCGGTAACAAACAGTCTTTAATCAACGATCAAGTAAATGCCATTATTGAAGACAGAGAGGGAGATTTATGGTTTGCAACGAACAATGGCATCAGTTTTTTTAATTCAAAGACCGGACAATGGCGATCGGTGCTTAGTGCTTTTGAAGAGTCGCAAGGTAATAAAAGCCATATCTTTCTTACTATATGCGAAGTGGCTCCCGGAATTATCTGGGCAGGCGGGTACTCTTCCGGTGCTTACCAGATAGATAAGAAAACGTTCAGTGTCAGCTATTTCATGCCGCCTTTGTACATTCATACAAACAAGCGACCGGATAAATATATACGTGATATTCGTACAGATATGCAGGGTTATATCTGGTCGGGAGGATTCTACAACCTCAAGCGTATTAATCTGAAGACGCAGGAAGTACGGTTTTATGATGGATTAAATTCCATTACCGCCATCGTTGAGAAAGATGAAAAAAGTATGTGGATCGGTAGTGCCACCGGCCTATGTCTTTTAGATAAAGAATCCGGAAAATTCGAGCGCATAAAACTTCCGGTAGAGTCGAACTATATCTATTCCCTGTACCAAGCAAAAAACGGTTCATTGTATATAGGTACCAGCGGGTCGGGACTATTGATTTACGATATTAATAAAAAACTGTTCACTCATTACCACACGGAAAACTGTGCTTTGATATCCAATAATATCTATACCATATTATCGGATGCGGACAAAGATATAATCATGAGTACAGAAAGCGGATTGACAAGTTTTTATCCCAATGAGAAAAAATTCTATAACTGGACCAAAGATATGGGATTGATGACCACCCATTTCAATGCGCTATCAGGTACGTTACGGAAAAACAATAAATTCATTTTAGGCAGTTCTGACGGAGCAGTGGAATTTGACAAGGATATGAAATTGCCCAGAAGTTATTCTTCTAAAATGATTTTCAGCGATTTCAAGCTTTTTTATCAAACAATCTATCCGGGTGATGAGGATTCTCCGTTGAAAGCAAGCATCAATGATACAAAGGTACTAAAGTTAAAATACAATCAAAACAGATTCTCTTTGCAGGTTTCTTCCATCAACTATGACTATCCTTCCAATATTCTTTACTCTTGGAGGCTAGAAGGTTTCTATGATAAATGGAGCAAACCCGGAACAGAGAACACGATTCGTTACACCAATCTTGCCCCGGGCAAATATACGCTAAGGGTACGTGCCATCTCCAATGAAGACAAACGCATCATGCTTGAAGAAAGAAGTATGGATATTATCATAGCCCAACCTTTCTGGCTGACATTCTGGGCCATGCTGGTTTATACAGCTATCCTTTGTCTCATTGCCATCGTCCTATTGCGTATACTGATTTTGAGGAAGCAACGCAAAGTCTCCGATGAGAAAATACACTTCTTTATCAATACGGCACATGATATCCGTACCCCATTGACGCTTATCAAAGCACCTTTGGAAGAACTACGCGAGAAAGAGGAGTTGAGTAAAGAAGGTATTTCGAACATGAATACGGCATTACGAAACGTAAATGCCCTATTACGTCTTACCACCAATCTTATCAACTTTGAAAGAGCGGACGTATATTCTTCCGAATTATATATTTCAGAGCATGAGCTAAACACGTTTATGAATGAAATATTCAACGCGTTCCAGCAGTACGCCAACATCAAACATATCAACTTCACTTATGAAAGTAATTTCAGGTATATGAACGTATGGTTTGATAAAGAAAAGATGGAATCTATCTTTAAGAACATCATTTCGAACGCACTGAAATATACTCCGGAAAATGGAAATGTACAGGTTTTCGTTTCAGAAACATCTGACTCATGGAGCGTGGAAGTCAGAGACACAGGAATCGGCATCCCGGCCAATGAACAAAAGAAATTGTTCAAACTTCATTTCCGTGGCAGCAATGCTATTAATTCCAAAGTAACAGGAAGTGGTATCGGACTGATGCTTGTATGGAAGCTAGTCCGCCTGCATAAAGGAAAGATTAATCTGTCAAGCATCGAAAACCAGGGATCGGTTATCAAAATAACATTCCCTAAAGACAGCAAGCGCTTCCGGAAAGCACATCTGGCAACTCCGAGCAAACAGCGTATAGAAAATACGATTGATAACGTTCCGCCTCCATCACCTGAAATTTACGAAAATGCACAAAAGAAAGAGAACATTAATCATCGTCGCATCTTGATTGTGGAAGATAATGATGAGTTGCGCAACTATCTGTCGCAAACGTTATCCGAGGAGTATTTCGTACAGGTTTGCTCCAATGGAAAAGAAGCATTGACGATTATTCCCGAGTACAAACCAGAGCTGGTTATTTCAGACATTATGATGCCTGAAATGCGGGGGGATGAATTATGCCAAGCTATCAAGAATAATATCGAAACCTCCCACATTCCTGTTATCCTGCTGACTGCTTTGAATAATGAGAAAGATATTCTCTCGGGACTTCAGATTGGTGCGGATGAATACGTTGTGAAGCCATTCAATATTGGTATATTGAAAGCTAATGTTGCCAATCTGCTGGCTAACCGTGCACTATTGCGCAGCAAATTCGCAAATTTAGATCTGAATGATGAGGAAAATGATGAAGACTGCATCAACTGTTCGCAAGACATTGACTGGAAATTCATTGCAAACGTCAAAAAGAACGTGGAAGATAACATTGACAATCCGGCTCTCACAGTAGATGTATTATGCAGCCTGATGGGAATGAGCCGCACGAGTTTCTATAATAAATTAAGAGCATTGACCGATCAGGCACCGGGAGATTATATTATATCCGGTTGATTCGTCTGAAACGTGCCGTACAACTATTAAAAGAAGACACACATACCATAACAGAAATTGCAGAAATGACAGGATTCAGTGATGCCAAGTACTTCCGCGAAGTATTTAAGAAGCATTATAATGTAAGTCCCAGTCAATATGGCAAAGAGAAAAAAGCAGTTAGTAAGGAAGGAGGAGAAAAGAAAGAATGAACATTTATCTCGAAGCATTTGGAATCTTTTTTAAAATAGGCGCCTTTACCATTGGAGGAGGGTATGCAATGGTGCCACTGATTGAAAATGAAATTGTCACCAAACGGAAATGGATTGCGCAGGAAGATTTTATCGATCTGCTGGCTATCTCCCAATCCGCACCGGGAATTTTGGCAGTCAATATTTCTATCTTCATAGGATATAAGCTGCGTGGAATCCGGGGAAGTATTATCACGGCATTGGGAACAATCTTGCCATCTTTCATTATTATATTGGCTATCGCCCTGTTCTTTCATAGTTTCAAAGACAATCCGATCGTGGAACGCATCTTTAAGGGAATCCGCCCGGCAGTGGTAGCACTCATTGCCGCACCGACTTTTACTATGGGGCGATCGGCCAAAATCAACCGCTATAATCTGTGGATTCCGGTTGTTTCGGCATTATTAATCTGGCTGTTGGGCTTCTCCCCTATCTGGATTATTATTGCGGCCGGTGTAGGAGGTTTCCTATGGGGGAAATTTAGAAAAGTTGAGAGTTGAGAATGGAGAGTTGAGAAGGCACGGATTAACGCTGTTGTTTTACAGATTCATAATTCTAAAAGCCGTGAAATCCGTGGAATCCGTGCCTAAAATTATTATATAATAAATTATTAATCACATGATTTACCTACAGTTATTCTATACATTTTTCAAGATCGGGCTCTTTGGCTTCGGTGGCGGTTATGCCATGCTTTCCATGATTCAGGGCGAGGTCGTGACTCGCTACGGATGGGTAAGTTCACAGGAGTTTACTGATATTGTCGCAATCAGCCAAATGACACCAGGACCTATTGGTATTAATGCAGCTACTTATGTAGGGTTTACTTCTACGGGTAGCGTTTGGGGTTCCGTCATTGCGACATTCGCTGTGGTCCTTCCCTCTTTTATTTTGATGCTGACCATCAGTAAGTTCTTCCTGAAATACCAGAAACACCCTGTAGTAGAATCTATTTTCAATGGATTACGCCCGGCAGTAGTCGGATTACTCGCTTCCGCCGCATTGGTACTAATGAATGTAGAAAACTTCGGTTCGCCTACTGAAGATACTTACTCATTCGTTATCAGTATCATTATCTTCCTGATTGCTTTCATCGGAACGAGAAAATATAAAGCCAATCCGATATTAATGATTATCGCTTGCGGCATTGCGGGGTTGCTGCTCTATTAATAGCAAGCGGCTGAACAGTAAACAAAAAAACAGTAAACAAAAAACGGTGAATAAACTGCGTTATCATTCTGCAGAGTGTTCACCGTTTTATCGTTGTTTATTCTATACCTTTACAGTTTTAACTTCTTACTTACGGATTTCGATTCATTATGTAAACGATCTAAAGCTGTCACTACATAACGGCATTTTGTTTTTCCTGTTTCATAAGGAAGTCTATAGAATGGATTGCGCGTGATAGCTACAATATGAGAAGGATCGTCCAAATTCACCTTTTCTTTACTGTCAAAACGATAGACTACATATTGAACTGCCTTATCCATCTCTGTATCAGCTTTCGGAGCTGTCCAAAAAAGGATATAGCCATCTTCCGTCCATACCTTTTTCATTTTACGTACCTTGCCCGGAGCTTTATCATCCATAAAATCAAAGACTGGAATCAAAGCAGGATATTTATGATATTCACTGATTAAAGCATCACGATATCTACCCTGATTCTCAACAACAGCTGCTGCATACCATTGACAGCTTCCTCCGATTGTTTGGTAAGCACGTTGCAAAGCCATCTTACGGGGAAGCTGATTGATAGAAGGATTCTGCGGATCGGCAAACTGAACAGTCTTTGGCACTGACTGGCCGATAAATAACGGCCGGTTTTCCGAATGAGTAGCCCACCATTTCACCAATGTCTCATAGTCGGCAGCCTTGTGACCAATCTCCCAATAAATTTGCGGAATATTATAATCAATCCATCCTTCACGTGCCCAAAGAAGCACATCGGCATAAAGATCATCATAGTTCTGCAAACCATTGGTGTTACTTCCCAACGGATCGCTTTTCTGATTACGATAAATACCGAACGGACTAATACCGAACTTCACCCATGGCTTGATGCCACGAATCGTTTCATGAAGCTTCTTTATCAACACATTCACATTACTACGACGCCAATCTGCCTTATTGGTGAAACCTCCACCGTAACGGGCGAAACTTGCATCATCCGGAAAATCCAACCCATTAACCGGATAAGGATAGAAATAATCATCCATGTGAATAGCATCTACATCATAACGAGACACAATATCGGTCACAATTTTGCAGATATGTTCACGGCTTTCGGGAAGTGCCGGATCGAAATATAGCTGATCGCCATAAGTAACAAACCATTCCGGATGCTGGTGATAAATATGTTCCGGCGCCAACTTGTTCTTTAATGAAGTCTTCACACGGTAAGGATTGATCCAGGCATGAAACTCCATATTCCGTTTCTGACATTCTTCAATCATAAACTGCATCGGGTCCCACATAGGAGAAGGCGTCTGCCCTTGCGTTCCTGTCAGGAAACGGCTCCACGGTTCATATTGGGAAGCGTATAATGCATCCGCTTCAGGGCGCACCTGAAAAATGATCGCATTAATTCCAGCTTCCTGAAGAGAATTCAACTGGCTAATCAATATTTGCTTCAGTCGCTCTGTGGGAATGCCACGAAACTGGCCGTTGACAGCCTGTATCCATGCTCCACGGAATTCACGTTTAGGATATTTATTGCCTGATGGCACCTGTGCCCTCACTCCTACCACCAGAAGAAGAGCTAAAAGTAAAAGATAGTTTTTCAGCTTCATAATATTCTTAAATCGTAATAATGTGACGCAAAGATAATACAAACTCCCGATAAATTCGCTAACTTTGCCGACTACCATAAAAAAGGAGTATTTTATGTCAGAAAACAACTATATTTCGATCAAAGGCGCACGAGTCAACAACCTAAAAAACATCGATGTAGATATTCCCCGCAACAAACTTGTTGTTATCACCGGATTGTCGGGTTCGGGAAAATCATCACTTGCTTTTGATACCCTTTATGCAGAGGGACAACGCCGCTACGTAGAAAGCTTAAGCAGCTACGCGCGTCAGTTCCTGGGGAGAATGAGCAAACCGGAGTGTGACTTTATCAAAGGAATTCCTCCCGCCATTGCCATCGAACAAAAAGTGAACAGCCGTAATCCCCGTTCCACCGTGGGCACCTCGACTGAAATTTACGAATATCTACGCCTGTTATATTCACGGGTGGGAAAAACGTATAGTCCCATCAGCGGGCAGGAAGTGAAGAAGCACTCCACAGAGGACATCGTCAACTGTATGCTTTCCTATCCGGAAGGCACAAGATATACGGTACTGACGCCTATCCGCCTGCGTGAAGACCGCACATTACAACAGCAACTGGAGATAGACCTGAAACAAGGATTCAACCGTATCGAAGTGAACGGTGAAATGAAACGAATCGATGAATATACGCCTGTGGCAGGTGATGAAGTCTATCTGCTGGTCGACCGTATGGCGGTTGCCACCAGCAAAGACGCCATCAGCCGACTGACAGATTCTGCCGAAACAGCCATGTATGAAGGCGACGGAACCTGTATGCTGCGTTTTTTTCTATCGGATGGAACTACGAAACTTCATACTTTCAGCACTAAATTCGAAGCGGACGGCATCATCTTTGAAGAACCGAACGACCAGATGTTTTCATTCAACTCGCCTATCGGCGCTTGTCCGGCGTGCGAAGGATTCGGCAAAGTAATCGGCATTGACGAGCACTTAGTCGTTCCGGATCGTTCATTATCGGTATATGAAGGAGCTATCGTATGCTGGCGTGGCGAAAAGATGGGTGAATGGAAAGAAGAATTAATTCATAATGCGGAGAAATTCGACTTCCCCATTTTCACTCCTTATTATGAGTTGACAGACGCGCAACGCAGGTTACTTTGGGAAGGCAACCAATATTTCCACGGCATCAATGATTTTTTCAAGATGCTGGAAGAAAATCAATATAAGATACAATACCGGGTGATGCTGGCGCGTTACCGGGGAAAGACGCTTTGCCCGAAATGCCACGGCACCCGCCTGAAACCGGAAGCCGGATATGTACGGGTGGGCGGAAAGAATATTTCCGAACTGGTGGATTTGCCCATCACAGAACTGAAGCAATTCTTCGACCATCTGGAACTGGATGAGCACGACAGCAATGTGTCCCGACGTATTCTGATTGAAATAAATAGCCGGATTCGCTTTTTAATCGATGTAGGTTTGGGCTATCTGACGTTGAACCGACTTAGTAATTCCTTATCGGGTGGAGAAAGCCAGCGTATCAATCTGGCAACCTCGCTGGGAAGTAGCCTTGTGGGCAGTCTTTATATTCTCGACGAGCCAAGCATCGGACTGCATAGCCGTGATACAGACCGCCTGCTCCATGTGTTGCGTCAACTGCAACAATTAGGAAATACGGTAGTAGTGGTAGAGCACGATGAAGAGATTATCCGTGCAGCGGATTACATTATCGACATAGGTCCCAATGCCGGACGTCTGGGTGGAGAAGTTGTTTACCAGGGAGATATGAAGGATTTAAAGAAGGGAAGCAACAGCTATACGGTACGTTATCTTTTAGGAGAAGATGAAATACCTGTTCCGGAGCATCGCCGCCCGTGGAATAATTATATAGAATTGAAAGGCGCACGTGAGAATAATCTGAAAGGAGTAAACGTACGTATCCCTCTCAATGTAATGACAGTTGTTACGGGTGTTTCCGGTTCCGGGAAGAGTACATTGGTGAGAGATATTTTCTTCCGGGCATTGAAACGTGAATTAGACGAATGTAGCGACCGACCGGGAGAATTCTCTTCAATCGGAGGAAGTTTGCGTGACCTGCGGAATGTAGAATTTGTAGACCAGAACCCGATTGGCAAATCATCGCGCTCAAATCCGGTGACTTACATCAAGGCTTACGACGAAATCCGTAAACTATGGTCCGAACAACCTTTGGCGAAGCAAATGGGATATACCCCCGGATTCTTCAGTTTCAATAGCGAAGGCGGACGTTGCGAAGAGTGTAAAGGAGAAGGAACCATTACTGTAGAAATGCAATTTATGGCAGACTTGGTATTGGAGTGTGAATCTTGTCATGGAAAACGCTTCAAATCCGACACGCTGGAAGTGAAATTCAACGATAAAAGTATCTACGATGTATTGGAGATGACCGTCAACCAAGCGATTGAGTTCTTCAACGAACATGGACAGAAGAAAATTGTGAAGAAGTTGCTTCCTTTGCAGGATGTAGGACTGGGATATATCAAATTAGGACAGGCTTCTTCTACCCTTTCCGGTGGTGAAAACCAACGTGTCAAACTCGCATTTTATTTAAGTCAGGAGAAAGCTGACCCAACGATGTTTATCTTTGACGAACCGACTACAGGATTACACTTTCATGATATCCGCAAACTGCTGGATGCTTTCGACGCATTGATTCGCCGGGGACACAGCATCGTTATCATCGAGCATAACATGGACGTCATCAAATGTGCCGATTATGTAATCGATCTCGGACCGGAAGGTGGAGATAAAGGCGGAAATATCGTAGCAGTGGGTACCCCGGAAGAAGTTGCTGCCTGCGGAGCAAGCTATACAGGGCAGTTTCTGAAAGAAAAACTAGGATAAGCAATCGTCAAAACTATAATAATACATTTATGTAATTAAGCCCTTGCAGAAGTTCTATATCTGCAAGGGCTTAATATATGAAAAAAATCAATCTCTCTTACAAGTAGAAACCGAATCCAATCTTCACACCGAAACGTGACATATCTCCATCATTGAAACGCCATTTATAATAAACGGCAGGTTCAATGGTTACCGTACGCGAAAGAAAGTAAGCGTATCCGGCTTCGATACCCAGTCCCCAGTCTGTCTGATGTTTTCCACCACTCCAACGGAAGCGGTTCCAGTCGAGTCCACCACCCAGATAGATACCGGTTTTATTGAAGTAGAAGCGTACTCCTGTGCCCAGTGTATACTCATCTACCGGTTTCGACCAGTCGGCTCCGGCATTTACCATCAAGGCAATACCCTCGGCAAAGAATGTACCGACCTGTGCACCAACTCCAAACTTTGCTTTATCGTTTTTACTATACGAAAAGTCCAACCCCGACAATGAAGGATTAATAATCGTAGTTCCTTTCTCAAATTGCGCTTGTGCAGTAAAAGAGACTGCCAATAAGCAAAGAGCCAAAGCTAATTTCTTCATAAACTTACTTTTTTAAGTGAATAGATTGTTCGTCTTTTTTGCGGCGTTCGCGCATTTGTTCCTTTTTCCGAAGCACCAGCCAAAGAAGGAGGACGATGACATAAGAAACTGCCACCGTAATTATTTTCTCTGTCAGGCTGACTTCCGTATTACGAGGCAACAAATAAGCCGCTGTTACAGATACATAAATAAGGAATGCAAGCGCCACTCCTGTTGATTTTCTTATTTTCTTCATTCTGATAATTTTCTTGTTTTTTGCTTATTTATCCAGATATAGAACCAAACAGTCGCAACCATTACACACGCTATACCAACGCCATAGGAGACTGTATGCGAAAGTCCTAATCCTTCAGGAGCAATACATATATAAGTAGAACATACACATGTCATAAACAGTGCCGGTACCAAAGTAATGATATAAGGTTTCTTGGATACCGCCAGAAAAACTGTTATAGCCCACAAGGTAAACACAGCCAATGTCTGATTTGCCCAGGCAAAATAACGCCATATCATATTAAATCCGTTTGCATCACGCAAACTATACAAAAGCAAACCAATAGCTAGTACAAACATCGGAATACAAATGTACAAACGACGGCGCATACTTTTTTGTTCCATCCCCAGGAAGTCTGCCACAATCAGACGTGCCGAACGGAAAGCCGTATCACCCGAAGTTATCGGAGCGGCAATCACCCCCAAAATAGCGAGTACTCCGCCGATTGCCCCTAACCATTCTTTTGTGATGGCATCAACGATAACAGAAGCATTGCTTTCTTCCATTCCGTTTTCATGGAAAAAATAAGTAGCGGCAGCAGCCCAAATAAGAGCAACAATGCCCTCGGTAATCATTGCACCGTAAAATACCGGACGTCCATGCCGTTCCGAAGTCATACAACGGGCCATCAATGGGCTTTGCGTAGCATGGAAACCTGAAATGGCACCACAAGCAATACTCACAAACATAATCGGGAAGATAGGAAGTTCGCTCGCTTCCGGGTTAGTATTTTGCAATCCGTCCCATAACTCCGGCAAAGCCGGATGGTTAACGTAGAGCATCACCAAAATGCCTACTGCCATAAACAACAAGGCAACCGCAAACAACGGGTAGATTTTACCAATTATTTTATCAACAGGCAGCAAAGTAGCCAGAATATAATATGCAAATACAACGATAATCCAAAACGTAGCATCCAAACTTTCCGGTGTCAGTTTAGCCAACAATCCGGCAGGACCTGCAACAAAAACCGAACCCACCAGAATCATTAAAATGACAGTGAATCCTCTCATCACCTGCTTGGTAGTCAGTCCCAAATAACGCCCTATTATTTCCGGCAGGCTTTCACCTCCATTACGCAAAGAAAGCATTCCGGCAAAATAATCATGCACTGCCCCCGCAAAAATACTTCCCAGCACAATCCACAAGTATGAAGAGCTACCAAATTTCGCTCCCATGATTGCTCCGAAAATAGGACCTAATCCGGCAATATTGAGAAATTGAATCATGAAAATCTTCCAGGTGGGCAATGGAATATAGTCCACTCCATCCGCCTTGGTAAGAGCCGGTGTTTTACGGTCGTCAGGACCAAAGACGCGTTCTATCAGGCGTCCATACGTAAAATAGCCTACTATCAACGCCAGCAGGCATAGAGTAAATGTAATCATAGCGTGTCGTTTTTTAACTTGGCAAATGTAACATAATCTCACGAAACAGCCCAACAATACCGACACTTTTACTAACTTTGCAGGGATTTAAAACAAAAAATAAAGGATATGCGCTATACTATTTTCATTCTTTCACTTTTGTTTCCTTTCCTCTCAATTGTTGCGCAACCCAAGCACGAAGTTCGTGCCGCATGGGTGACAGCGGTGTACGGACTGGATTGGCCTCGCACACGTGCGACAAACCCTCAAACAATCCGCAAGCAGAAAGAAGAGTTAATAGATATTCTTGATAAGTTAAAGGCTGCCAACTTCAACACTGTCCTATTTCAAACCCGTACTCGTGGAGATGTATTATATCCTTCAGCAATCGAACCTTTCAATTCGATCCTGACCGGAAAAACAGGAGGAAATCCAGGATATGATCCACTGGCTTTTGCCATTGAAGAATGTCATAAGCGAGGGATGGAATGTCATGCCTGGATGGTAACTATCCCACTAGGGAATAAGAAGCATGTTGCTTCGCTCGGCAGTCAGTCTGTCACCAAGCGGATGAAAGAAATATGCGTTCCTTACAAGCGCGAATATTTCCTCAATCCGGGACATCCGGCAACGAAGGAGTATTTGATGAAACTGGTGCGGGAAGTCGTTAGCGGTTATGACGTGGACGGAGTGCATTTCGACTATCTGCGTTATCCAGAGAATGCTCCTCTTTTTCCTGATAAATATGATTTCCGCCGATATAATAAAGGACGCACCCTAGATCAGTGGCGCCGGGATAATATCTCCGAAATTGTACGTTATATATATAAAGGTGTAAAAGCTATGAAGCCTTGGGTGAAAGTAAGTACCTGCCCGGTAGGTAAATACCGTGATACTTCTCGTTACCCCTCCCGTGGATGGAATGCTTTCTTTACCGTTTATCAGGACCCGCAAGGTTGGATGGGAGAAGGTATTATGGATCAGATTTATCCGATGATGTATTTCCAGGGAAACAATTTCTACCCTTTCGCCCTCGACTGGCAGGAACAGAGCAACGGACGGCAGGTGATTCCGGGACTCGGCATTTATTTTCTCCATCCCGATGAAGGTAAATGGACACGCGACGAAATAGATCGTCAGATGAACTTTATCCGCAAGCAGAAAATGGCGGGTGAAGGGCATTACCGGGTGAAATACCTGATGGAGAATACACAGGGTATTTATGATGAATTATCCGAGAATTTTTATGCATACCCTGCTTTACAGCCTCCGATGCCATGGTTAGATAATGTTGCGCCAACTGCTCCTTCTGCACTGAAAACTACCCACATCGATAATGGATATACCGAATTAACCTGGCAGGCTGCTACTGATAACGATCAGCGCAACAAGCCCATGTATGTTATTTATGCTTCTAATGATTATCCGGTAGATATCAACCGACCAGAAAATATCGTTGCACAAAATATTCGAGAGACGAGTTACGTATATGCCCCTATCCTGCCTTGGAATGCAAAAAAGCACTTTGCAGTGACGGCTATTGACCGCTATGGAAATGAAAGTACAGCAACACAGGAGCAAACGGTCCAACAATAAACCAAGTATTTAGAATCGACTTATTTGTTTCAAAACTGTTTCAAAAATGAATGAAACGGTGCAGAAATGAATGAAAGTTTTTCCTACTATAAAGTTGAAAACATAAAAACATCTGCCACCTGCAACCAAACGCGTGTAATACACTAGTTAATAAATAGTTAGAACGTGGCAGATACCTGCGGCAGATAGGTTGCAGATAAAGTATCTGCAACACGTTATATAATCAAAGAAAAAGCCTTGATTCCTTGATGCAAAGCTATGGGATAATTGGGATCACTCTATGGAGAAATGATAGTGTCTCTACGGGGAAACGACAGTATCCTTACGTAGAAACTGTAGTGTCCTGCCTTAGAAACTCTCGTTTCCTGCCGTGGAAACTGTAATTTCTAATGCCGGAAACGACAGTTCCCCGCCTGGAAACGGGAAGTTAATGTATACAATAAACTTTTGCACTCATGGAGAATTAGTTTATGTAAGGTTTATACTGTGTTGCAGATACTTTATCTGCAACCTATCTGTCGCAGGTATCTGCAACGCTCCAACTACTTATTAACTACTGTATTACATGCGTTTGGTTGCAGGTGGCAGATGTTTTCATGTTTTTTCAACTTTATAGAGGAGGATTACGCATTAAAATTAGGGTCACAACCGTAAGTCATAAAACAAATTCACCTCTGTGTCCTCCTTTAGATTTGCACTGTGAAAAATAAAGGTTGAAATATTACCTTTGTGGTTAAAACAAGTTAACCAAGGAAAGTAGGTGACCCATTGTGTCCTCTAGGCAGAAGCCCTATCCACGGAATTAGTCCTTCTTTCCTTATCAGTTGAACAGATCCAATTAGAATTTTAGGTCGTTGGCCTATTAAAGGATATAGTTTGTTCAACCTATGGTTAACCCTTTAATAGTGCAAAAATATGGAAAAGAAATGGTTTATTGGCATTGACATCTCAAAAAAAACTTTGGATGTTGTTATTTACGTTCCTACAAAGAAACATGCGGACGAAACAAATTATGAACGCTTCTTAAACAAAGAAGAGGGCTACAAATCTCTTCTTTGTTGGTTGAAAAAGAAAAACATGGCAAAGAAAAGGCTGGTCATTAGTATGGAAAATACGGGTATTTACAGTTTTGACTTATGCCTTTTTCTAGAAGCAGCATCCATCGATTACTGTTCTTTCAATCCTCTTCATTTAAAACGTTCCTTAGGCTTGGTACGTGGGAAAAATGACCGTGTAGATGCCGAAAGAATAGCCTATTTTGCTTATCTTCATCGGGATGAACTATCTTACTCTAAGCTGTCAGGGAGTTCAATTATCCGTTTGCGTGACTTTGCTGCAGAGAGAAAACGTTTTGTAAAGCAGCAAGCTGAATACAAAGGTTTTCTCACTGATAGAAAAGATTGTGAAATGACTTCTACCATTGAGCGCGCTGCCCATATGGTAAAGATACTGGATGAAGAAATTGCAAGTGTTGAAGAAGAAATGCTGCAAATTATCAATTCAGACCCATCTATTCTCCGAAATTATGAGCTCTTAAACAGTATTAAAGGCATTGGGACGATCAATGCGATGAATACAATCATACATACTAATAATTTTCAGGCATTTGAAACGGCACGTCAATATGCATGTTATTTAGGTATTGCTCCTTTTGAGCATTCTTCGGGAACAAGTATTAAAGGTAAAACAAGGGTTTATCCCACGGGAGCAAAACTATTGAAAGCGGATCTTTCACAAGCTGCTAATTCAGCGATTGTATGGGATAAGGAAATGAAAGAGTATTATGAAAGGAAAAGGAAGGAAGGGAAAGCTTATGGAGTAGTGCTAAATGCAGTCAAGTTTAAACTAGTAGGAAGAATGTTTGCTGTGGTCAAAAGGGGAACACCCTTTGTGGAGTTAATGACTTACAAAAAGTAAACGGACTGAAATAGCCCGTTTAACTTCTTTAACTGTTTTTTATAGGCCTATTATTTGCATAGGTCTTAGAATTCCGTGTCCTCTGTGGTGAAAACCGTGCAAGAATGAGCTAAATGATAATTTTCCAGTTAAACAAAATTATAACGCCCGTTCTTTGAGATATTGAAAACGAAATATTACGAAAATAATGATTATCTTTGAACCACTAAAAGGAAAATAACAATGAATGACCTGCTTCGTAAACTCCCTATCGGGATACAGACCTTTGAGAAACTTCGTAAGGGCGATTATCTATATGTAGATAAAACAGAGCTTGTATGGAAAATAGCTTATACATCTACTCCATACTTCCTGAGCCGTCCACGCCGTTTTGGTAAAAGTCTTCTTCTCTCTACCTTTGAAGCCTACTTTGAAGGAAAGAAAGAACTCTTCGAAGGGCTTGCCATTGAAAAACTGGAAACGAAATGGGAAAAGCATCCTGTGCTGCATCTGGATTTAAATGCCGAGAAGTACGATTCCCCAGAAAGACTTTATGATATCCTCAGCCGTCAACTCACCTTATGGGAAATCCAATATGGCAAAGGAATAGACGAGAACACTCTTTCCGGTCGTTTCTCCGGCGTCATCCGTCGTGCCTACGAACAAACCGGTAGCAGCGTCGTAGTTCTGGTAGACGAATACGACAAACCTCTGTTGCAAGCTTTAGGTAATGATGTCTTACTGGATGAATACCGTAAAACCCTGAAAGCCTTTTACGGAGTATTGAAAAGTGCCGACCGCTACCTGCGTTTCGTCTTCCTCACAGGAGTGACGAAATTCTCACAAGTAAGTGTATTCAGTGACCTCAACCAGTTGCAGGACATCACTTTATGGCCCGATTACGGAACCCTTTGCGGCATCACTCTTCAAGAATTATTGGATACCTTCCAACCGGAAATCAAGATACTTGCAGCCAATAATTCCATTTCTTATGATGACGCGGTACAACGAATGACACGTCTCTACGATGGCTATCATTTTTGCATTAATTCAGTAGGTATCTTCAACCCGTTCAGTGTACTGAATGTCCTGAAATCAAAAGTGTTCGACAATTACTGGTTCCAGACCGGCACACCGACTTTCCTCGTCGAGATGCTGCAAGAAACCGAATACGACCTGCGTACTTTGCTTGACGGGATCGAAGCACCGTCTTCCATGTTCTCCGAATATCGTGTAGATTCCAATAATCCGATTCCGTTAATTTACCAAAGTGGCTATCTGACGATAAAAGATTTCGATAGGGAATTTGGTAACTATCTATTGCAATTTCCTAATGATGAAGTCCGCTACGGCTTCATTAATTTCCTGGTTCCATTTTACACCGGAGTGAGAAACAGTGACCAAGGATTTTACATCGGCAAGTTTGTACAAGAACTTCGTTCGGGAGACTACGATGCCTTTCTCACCCGCCTGCAAGCCTTCTTTGCCGATTTCAACTACGAATTGAACGAGCAGACAGAGCGTCACTACCAAGTGGTTTTCTATATTGTCTTCAAACTTATGGGACAGTTCACCGATGCCGAAGTACGCAGCGCCCGCGGTCGTGCAGATGCCGTAGTGAAAACACCTAAATATATCTATGTCTTCGAATTCAAGCTGCATGACACGGCAGAAGCGGCATTGAAGCAGATCGACGATAAAGGCTATCTGATACCGTATCAGGCAGACGGACGTGAAGTGATAAAGATCGGGGTAGAGTTCAGTGCGGAAAAACGCAATATCAGTCGCTGGCTGGTGTGAACAGATAAAGTTAAATATTATCAGGAGTTACCCATATCCACGCCCGATAACAACTTCTCCTATGAACAGGAACCAAAGGTAAATAACCGGAGTACACTCTACCTTCCCTGATTTTCAACGGATAAGTTGCGGACATTCGTTCATGTTCCTGCAAGGCTTCACCTTCCGAAGGATGATAATCAATCACAAAACGCCCTATTGAACCAGGATGTACATAACGGTCATATAAAAAACGCGCAACAACTCCCATATTCATGCGCAGATTAATTTCCACACAGGGATGAATCCGAAAAACCGGCTTTTCATTTTCCGGAAACCGACAAATCATCATATCAACTCCAAGATAACCTTTATAAACGGTTCCTACCAACGCAGAAAGCCTATATTTCAAGCAGTTCTCCAAATCCGTCAGAACCTTTGAAGGGACATATTGCGAAAGTTGTTTCCAGATTGCCTCATTAGAAAGCAAACGATTCCCTTCATACATCCCACTCTTTCCGGTATGGAAGAGGGAATATCCCATAAATGTCACTTCACCTGTACCATCGGAATAAAACTCCATGGCAAAATCCTCTACCTTATTATATATAGGTTCCGCAATGATTCCACCCTGCGAAGCAGCCACACGCGTACACCAACCGGAAATAAAAGGAGTAAATATGCCTTTACACCAGTTCAAGCCTTTACCGCTTCCCGAAAGCGGAGCTTTCAACAGGCAGCATTCCCGCTCTTCCACAAAAGTTTTCCATTCTTCCAGTGCCTTCAAATAATAAGATTCTCCGCAGAAATATTCATTCAGTTGTAATTCCGGAAGTAACGAGACGGCTTTAGAACGATGGGAGTATTCCCGCAAACCGTTTAATTGCTCCATAGAAGGAAGCAGGGCTTCGTCCACGCCCAGCCCTAAAAGCCGTTTCCGCAAAGCTACATCCCACCCCCAAGGACGAATATCCAAATCCGGTCCGACAGCAAGTTCCGGTTCAGTCATCAAATGAATCGAAACTCCCAGCAATTCCTGCATTTGCTTCAAATAATCCAGATTATAAGCGGAAGAAGCTAATACAGCACTCCCCTCCTCTGCATACCACATCGGAAGCAAAGCCAACTCGGAAGCCATACGTCTGGCCGAAGCTGGAGCCATATAATTAGTTTCACCGCTGGCCAACGCCAAGTCATGTTCCGGATTGAATATATAAAGAGCCTTTTTTGTCATTTCAAATGAATTCAAAACTTTATTCTGCAAATATATACAGGAAATAGTCAGGAATGACTACAATAAACAGAAAGTTGGAATTAAACACACAATTTTGCCATCTCTACTTTGCAAATCCTAAAAAAAGCAGTATATTTGCCACCCGAAAAACAAAGAACTGAAATGGAATCATTCTACCGCACACACGCCTACCTCGTTGAGCACACCAATGCCCCCGTTCGCCGCGATCTTATGGACGAGATCGACTGGAGCGACCGCCTGATTGGTATCAAAGGGACACGTGGCGTAGGAAAAACCACTTTCCTTCTCCAATACGCCAAAGAGAAATTCGGGAACGACCGTTCCTGTCTGTTCATCAACATGAACAACTTCTATTTCTCGGGCCACAGCATTGTAGACTTCGCCAACGAATTTCAGAAACGTGGCGGAAAAGTATTGTTGATCGACCAGGTGTTCAAACATCCGGAATGGAGCAAAGAGTTACGCATGTGTTACGACCGTTTTCCTAACCTGAAAATTGTCTTCACCGGCTCGTCCGTGATGCGACTGAAAGAAGAAAATCTTGAATTACGTGATATCGCCAAGAGCTATAACCTGCGTGGATTCTCTTTCCGTGAATTCCTAAACTTGCAAACAGGCATGAAATTCAGGGCATATAGCCTCGAAGAAATTCTTAGCACTCACGAACAGATTGCCAAAGGAGTACTCTCCAAAGTCCGTCCGTTGGATTATTTTCAGGATTATCTGCACCACGGATTCTATCCGTTCTTCCTTGAAAAACGTAACTTTTCGGAGAATCTGCTGAAAACGATGAACATGATGGTGGAAGTAGATATACTTCTCATCAAACAAATTGAACTGAAATATCTTTCAAAGATAAAAAAATTGCTATATTTGCTCGCTGTCGACGGGCCGAAAGCTCCAAATGTGAGCCAACTGGCAAGCGACATACAGACATCTCGCGCCACGGTGATGAACTATATCAAGTATCTGGCAGATGCGCGACTCATTAATCTGGTTTATCCGAAAGGGGAAGAATTCCCTAAAAAACCTTCAAAGATAATGATGCACAACTCCAACCTGATGTATTCCATCTATCCGGTGAAAGTGGAAGAGCAGGATGTGCTCGACACATTCTTTGCAAATTCTTTATGGAAAGACCATAAGGTACATAAAGGAGATAAAAACGTCTCTTTTATGGTAGACGAAGTAATGCCGTTCAAAATTTGCCAGGAAGGCGCAAAGATCAAGAACAATCCGAATGTAACATACGCGTTGCATAAGGCTGAAATAGGTCGGGGCAACCAGATACCTCTCTGGATGTTCGGCTTTTTATATTAAAAGATTTATTTACTTAAATATTTAATTTAGTTATGACTAAACAGAAGAAATTCATCACTTGTGATGGTAACCAGGCTGCAGCGCATATCTCGTATATGTTCTCTGAAGTAGCAGCTATCTACCCCATCACTCCTTCTTCGACTATGGCTGAGTACGTAGACGAATGGGCTGCCGCAGGACGTAAGAACATCTTCGGCGAAACAGTATTAGTACAGGAAATGCAATCTGAAGGTGGTGCTGCCGGTGCAGTTCACGGTTCTCTTCAGGCTGGTGCGTTGACTACTACTTACACTGCTTCCCAGGGTCTTCTCCTGATGATCCCTAACATGTACAAAATTGCCGGTGAGTTCTTGCCTTGCGTATTCCATGTATCTGCTCGTACATTGGCTTCTCACGCATTGTGTATCTTCGGTGACCACCAAGACGTAATGTCAGCTCGTCAGACTGGCTTTGCTATGTTGGCTGAAGGCTCTGTACAGGAAGTTATGGATTTGGCTGGTGTTGCTCACTTGGCTACCATCAAATCTCGCGTTCCGTTCATGAACTTCTTCGATGGTTTCCGTACATCTCACGAAATCCAAAAGATTGAAATGTTGGAAAATGATGATCTTGCTCCTCTGATCGACCAGGAAGCTTTGGCTGAATTCCGTGCCCGCGCACTGAACCCGATGAAACCGGTAGCTCGTGGTATGGCTGAAAATCCTGACCATTTCTTCCAACATCGTGAATCATGCAACAACTACTATGAAGCAGTTCCTGCTATCGTAGAAGAATACATGAATGAAATTTCTAAGATCACAGGTCGTAAATACGGTTTGTTCGATTACTATGGTGCAGAAGATGCAGAACGCGTAATTATCGCTATGGGTTCTGTAACAGAAGCTGCCCGCGAAGCTATCGACTACCTGGTAGCAAACGGCGAAAAAGTGGGTATGGTTGCCGTACACCTGTATCGTCCGTTCTCTGCTAAACACTTCTTGGCTGCTGTACCTAAGACTGCTAAAACTATCGCAGTTCTTGACCGTACTAAAGAACCGGGTGCTAACGGTGAACCTCTTTACCTTGACGTTAAAGACTGCTTCTACGGTGCAGAAAATGCTCCGGTTATCGTTGGCGGTCGCTACGGTTTGGGTTCAAAAGATACTACTCCTGCTCAAATTCTTTCAGTATTCGAAAACTTGGCTATGCCAATGCCGAAGAACCACTTCACTATCGGTATCGTAGACGACGTTACTTTCACTTCTCTTCCTCAAAAAGAAGAAATCGCTTTAGGCGGCGAAGGTATGTTCGAAGCTAAATTCTACGGTTTGGGTGCTGACGGTACAGTAGGTGCTAACAAGAACTCTGTAAAGATTATCGGTGACAACACTGACAAACACTGCCAGGCTTACTTCTCTTATGACTCTAAGAAGTCGGGTGGTTTCACTTGTTCTCACTTGCGTTTCGGTGATAATCCGATCCGTTCTACTTATTTGGTAAACACTCCGAACTTCGTTGCTTGTCACGTTCAGGCTTACCTGCACATGTACGATGTAACTCGTGGTTTGCGTAAGAACGGTTCTTTCCTGCTGAACACAATCTGGGAAGGTGAAGAACTGGCTAAGAACCTGCCTAACAAGGTTAAGAAATATTTCGCACAGAACAACATTTCTGTATACTATATCAACGCAACACAAATTGCACTGGAAATTGGTTTGGGTAACCGTACCAACACAATCCTTCAATCTGCATTCTTCCGTATCACAGGCGTTATTCCTGTAGAACAAGCTGTTGAGCAGATGAAGAAATTCATCGTTAAGTCTTACGGCAAGAAGGGTGAAGACGTTGTTAACAAGAACTATGCTGCCGTTGACCGTGGTGGTGAATACAAGACTTTGGCTGTTGATCCTGCTTGGGCTAACCTTCCGGATGACGCAAAAGCTGAAAACAACGATCCTGCATTCATCAACGAAGTAGTTCGTCCAATCAATGCACAAGACGGTGACTTGTTGCCGGTATCTGCATTCAAGGGTATCGAAGACGGTACTTGGTATCAAGGAACTGCTAAATACGAAAAACGTGGTGTAGCTGCATTCGTTCCTGAATGGAATGCTGAAAACTGTATCCAGTGTAACAAGTGTGCATACGTTTGTCCTCACGCTTCTATCCGTCCGTTCGTACTCGACGCTGAAGAGCAGAAGGGTGCTAAGTTCGAACAACTGAAAGCTGTAGGTAAAGCATTCGACGGTATGACATTCCGTATCCAGGTGGACGTTCTCGACTGTCTGGGTTGCGGTAACTGTGCTGACATCTGTCCGGGTAATCCGAAGAAGGGTGGCAAAGCATTGACAATGAAACACCTCGAAAGCCAATTGGCTCAAGCTGAAAACTGGACTTACTGTGCTGAAAACGTGAAGACTAAACAACATCTTGTTGATATCAAGGCTAACGTGAAGAACTCACAGTTCGCTACTCCGTTGTTTGAGTTCTCCGGCGCTTGCTCTGGTTGTGGTGAAACTCCATACGTGAAATTGATTTCTCAATTGTTCGGTGACCGTGAAATGGTTGCTAACGCTACTGGATGTTCTTCTATCTACTCTGGTTCTGTTCCTTCTACTCCGTATACTACAAACGAAAACGGACACGGTCCTGCTTGGGCTAACTCACTGTTCGAAGACTTCTGTGAATTCGGTTTGGGTATGGAATTGGCTAACGAAAAGATGCGTGCTCGTCTCGTGAAAGTGATGAACGAGGCTATTGCTGCTGATTGCACTCCTGCTGAAGTGAAAGAACTGTTCGCTGAATGGATCAACAATATGCTGGATGCGGACAAGACTAAGGAATTGGCTGCTAAGATCATTCCGGTTGTTGAAGCTAACAAGGATAAATGTAACCACTGCAAACAAATCGCTGAACTGCAACAATATCTTGTAAAACGCAGCCAGTGGATCATTGGTGGTGACGGTGCTTCTTACGATATCGGTTATGGTGGTCTTGACCATGTAATCGCTTCCGGTAAGGACGTTAACATCCTCGTTCTGGATACTGAAGTTTACTCTAACACAGGTGGTCAGTCTTCTAAAGCTACTCCGGTAGGTGCTATCGCTAAGTTCGCTGCTGCTGGTAAGCGCGTACGTAAGAAAGACCTCGGTCTGATGGCTACTACTTACGGTTATGTATATGTTGCACAGATCGCTATGGGTGCTGACCAAGCTCAAACTCTGAAAGCTATCCGTGAAGCTGAAGCATATCCGGGACCATCTTTGATTATCGCTTATGCTCCATGTATCAACCACGGTCTGAAAGCAGGTATGGGTAAGAGCCAGGAAGAAGAAGAAAAAGCTGTTAAGTGCGGTTACTGGCACTTGTGGCGTTACAACCCGGCTTTGGAAGAAGAAGGCAAGAACCCATTCCAATTGGATAGCAAAGAACCGAACTGGGAAGATTTCCAAGGTTTCTTGAAGGGTGAAGTTCGTTACGCTTCTGTAATGAAACAATATCCTACTGAAGCTGAAGAACTGTTCAAAGCTGCTGAAGAAAACGCTAAATGGCGTTACAACAGCTACAAACGTTTGGCTAGAGAAAACTGGGGTGCTGAATAATAGTAATACCCTATAAATATAAAACGGTAATCTTGTAGAAGATTACCGTTTTTTTATTGTATGAACTCTGTCTAACATAAACAGTACTCCCTTTTTCCCACTAGAGTTCATGTCTATTTTATATTTAAAATTAAGAATCACAATGCTCCAATCTATTTATTCTCTGACTTCGGAATCCAACTATCCACCAACTGCCGATGTTCATCCCTCCATTTGCGGGCTATTTCTTCTTCATCCATCCGGGCATCCTTCATAGCTGTCATAAAAGAGCTAAGTTCTTCTGTCGTTAGTTTGATGTTACCAAAGAATTCGGCAGCAAACGGATCTTTCTCACTGAATCCTTTCCATGCAATAGCATGTATTTCTTCCAAGTCTCCATATACTTTCTTCGGATCATCCAAGAATTTCAAGTCAAACTGGTCGAACATCCAATGTGGTGTCCACCCCGTGATGACAATCCATTCTCCTTTGTCCATCGCTTTTTTCAAAGAAGCCAGCATGGTGGAACTACTTGAAGTCATGAGGGTATACCCATCAAGTCCGTAAGCAGCAATGGCCTTATCGGTCGTCTTCATTATCCCTGCTCCTGCATCAATTCCTACTATTTCAGAAGAGAAACGGTCTTTATTAGCTTCCAGCTCACTAATAGACTGGATCGTAACATATTGAGGAACAACCAGTCCTACACGGGCTTCTCCATACACCTCACCCAGAAATTCGATGCTGTCTCCATACTGATCCATATAATCTTTCATCGTTATTGGTAACCAGGCATCCAGAAAGACATCAGATTTCTTTCCGGACATAGATACAAAGATGGGGGCAAGGTCAGCATTTTGCAGTTCAACCTCATATCCATGTTCTTCCAATACCACCTTAGCCAAATGACTCATGGCAATACCTTCCAACCAATTGGCATAGGCTATTTTTACTTTCTTTTTCTCTAAGTCTGAATTAGTACAGGAAGCCAGCAAAAGCATAGCTGACAATACTATTCCTACTATTTTATATATTCTCATACGTATTTTATCCTTTCCGTTTAGTTCTTATTTTTTCGTCCTGCCATTCCTTGTGTGATACGGTCTAAGATGATAGCTAAAATAACAACTGCGATACCACCTTCAAACCCAAGTCCGATTTTCATTTGGGTAATACCTTTCAATACAATTTCTCCCAGACCACCGGCAGCAATCATGGCAGCAATGACAACCATAGAAAGCGACATCATTATTGTCTGATTGACACCTGTCAGGATGGTTGGCAACGCCAAAGGAAGCTGCACTTTATACAATAACTGCCAACGGGTAGCCCCGAACGAACGGGAAGCTTCCACTACATTTTTAGGAACTTGCCGTATTCCCAATCCGGTAAGGCGGACCACAGGAGGCATAGCAAAGATAATGGTGGCAAACACTCCCGGCACTGCTCCCAATCCGAAAAACAAAACGGCAGGAATCAGATAAACAAAAGCAGGCATCGTCTGCATCAAGTCGAGAACAGGACGGAGTATTTTCTCTGCACGCGGACTGTTTGCCGTCCACACTCCTAAAGGTACACCAACAATCAGAGCCAGACAGGTAGATGAAAAAACGAGAGCCAGGGTTTGCATAGTAGCCTCCCAAAATCCCATTCCATAAATCAGTAATAATCCCAATGCGGTGAAAATTGCCGTACCACGTCCTGCCTTCATCCATGCGAGTGCAGCAAGCACTAGAATGGTTATATAAAAAGGTATTCCAAAAAGTACGTGTTGGAATCCTATAATAAAACTACCGATGCCTGCATTTATGGCATCAAAGAAAGTGGAAAAATGTACCATCATCCAATTGATAGCCATCTCTATATATTGTCCTATATTTATCATAAGTCTATTGCGTTTTGAATTATTTCGTTTATTTCTGCTTTATCTTTTCCGGTCACTTCGATGATTAAGGAGGAAAGCGGGATTGTTCCTAAAAACTCATGCGTCTCATCAATCACCCATACCGGCGAATTGCTCTTTGTCATTAAAGGAAGTATATCCTCCAACACTGTATCCTCCAATACAGAATGCACTTCGGTACGCACAATCGTTTCAATGGATTTTTCCTGTCTGCTACGTAACTTAAGCAGGTCGTTCAGACGTACTTCTCCGACCAGTTTATCATCGGCGTCTATGACAGGTAATACGGTGATATTCTTCGCACGCATCTTACGAATCAATACTTCAGGTCCCTCTTTCTTCAGACGGGCCACCAGTGGTTTGTCAATCATTAAAGAAGAAGCGGTGATAATTTTACTCCTGTCCACGTTTTCAACAAAACGGGCTACATAATCGTTAGCTGGTTCGGTCAGTATTTCTTCTGAAGTACCTACCTGCACCACCTCTCCGTCTTTCATAATAGCAATACGGTCGCCCAGTTTAATCGCTTCACTCAAGTCATGGGTAATAAAGACAATTGTTTTTTTCATCTTCGATTGCAAAGCCAACAGTTCATCCTGCATTTGCACACGAATTAGAGGATCGAGCGCAGAGAAAGCCTCATCCATTAGAAGTACTTCAGGATTATTAGCCAGAGCACGGGCCAGTCCGACACGCTGTTGCATTCCACCGGAAAGCTCGCCCACCATCTGATTTTCATATCCTTTCAATCCGACAAGCTTCATACTTTCCATCGCTTTCTTCTCACGTTCCTCTTTTTTCACTCCCTGAAGTTCGAGGCCGAACGCGATATTGCTCAATACGGAACGATGAGGTAACAGACCAAAATTCTGGAAAACCATCGCCAACTCTTTCCGGCGAACTTGCAATAACTCTTTTTCGGATATTTTAGATATATCTACTCCGTTTACAAGTACTTGTCCGGCAGTAGGACGTATCAGACGATTGATACAACGCAGTAATGTCGATTTTCCACTTCCCGAGAGTCCCATTATCACAAAAAACTCTCCTTCATTAATTGAAAGATTGGCATCTTTCACTCCTACCGTACAACCGGTATCTTTCAGAATTTCCTCTTTACTCTTATCTTTTTTCAACATCTTGAGTGCTTTCTGCTTCTCGTGACCAAAGATAAGGTACAAATCCTTTATTTCTATTTTACTCATATAATATATTGGTTTAGATTATAATATTTGTTTTGTTTTCAACTGCCGCATTCCTTATTCTCACTTACGATAAACAAGTTGAATGTTCGCATGGTTCAGTCATGTCACATGATAACATGACGGTCCGACGTTTTTTAAATGGTTTAAAAAAAACAGACAGAGTAGTTTAAAAGGAATAGAATTTGATAAGATTATCCTCTCAATGAACAGTAGAAAACAGTATTTTCATAAATAAATAACAGTCTGTTCTTGCATATTGTTGGCACAAAGGTAAGGAAAATAGATTAAATATGCAAATTTCATTCAGATACGGAGTAATTCCAAAGATGCTTTTTCAAGTCTACGCATCCATTTTGCTTGAAAGAGATCCCTTCTTCCAACAAGAGTTGTTTCTGCTCTGTCCACCCCGGAACAAGGCGTCCCGATGCATTGACAACCCGGTGACAAGGCACAGATAAATCATCCGGAATCTGTTTCAAAGCACGCCCCACCATACGGGAACATTGAGGCATTCCCAATAATGCGGCAATTCCCCCATAGGTAGAAACTTTACCTACCGGAATTTCCCGAGCAACCTGATACACCTCTTGACAAAAGGATGCGGAGAGACTCGCTTTGTCTACTTTATAATCTTTCATCGTTTAGACTTTATTTATTTCATTTCCAAAGCTAGATAAAAAGAAGAGAATTTGCAAATAATAAGAACAACAGTACCCAACAAACACCTGTTTCATGTTTGGGAAATTTGTACCTAAAACACAATAACATACGCTTATATGCTTGATTTACCATATCTCAATCAAAGAAATAAGTTCTATCCTTTCCTCTTCAGCAAATCTGTCGGACTTTCTCCAAACTGCTCTCTATAACATTTGGTAAAATAAGAAGGAGAGCTGAAACCGACTTCATAACCAATCTCTGCCACTGTCATATCCGACGAAGCAAGCAAGGAAGCAGCTTTCTTTAAACGAGCGATACGAAGCAATTCATTCGGAGAATAATTAGTCAAGGATTTTATTTTGCGATAGAGCTGCACACGACTTAATCCCATATCCTTACCCAAATCCTCTACATTCAAATTTGAATCTCCCATCTTTGCTTCAATTAAAGCCTTGAATTTTTCCACAAAGTCTTTATCCATATCGCAAACATCCTCTTTCGCCAACGTTTGTCCGTCACCAAAGAACTGTTTCAGGCGGCGATGTGAATCTATCAGATTACGAACGCGTGCCAACAGCAATTGCGAACTGAAGGGCTTGGAGATATAAGAATCCGCACCTCCGTCATATCCCTGAATCCGTTGTTCATCCAAAGAACAGGCTGTCAATAAGATGACAGGGATATGGCAGGTTTGCAGTTCGCTTTTCAGCCGACGACAACACTCTATTCCATCAATACCAGGCATCATCACATCAGAGATTATCAAGTCCGGGACGTATTTCATTGCTTTGCGGATGCCCTCCGAACCGTCTGCTGCTTCAATTACAGTATAATCGGTATGGAGTAATCCGCGTACATACGAACGGATATCTGCATTATCATCAATTACCAAAACGGAAGGCTTGGAAGAATCATAGCCTTTTTCCAGTTCCTCTTCTTCGGCAGCTAAAGTTTCATTCAGGTTGGAAGAGGCAGGAGAACCGGGAGAAGCAGGATTTAAAGGAACTGCAGAGATTGATGACTTTAGAGAATCTTCGGCCAGAATAGTCTCACAAGTCTGTACCGGTAAATCAACGGTAAAGACAGTGCCCTGCTTTTCATCACTTTCCACAGAAATTGTACCTTTATGCAATTCAACGAAAGCTTTGACCAATGCAAGCCCGATTCCCGAACCGGCATGGTGCATGTCTATTTTATAAAAACGATCGAAAATGCTCCGAATATGTTCGGCGGAAATCATTGAACCGGTATTGGCAACAGTAAAACGAATCCAGCGAGTATCCTCTTTCGTTAAGGAAGATAAACGAACCGTTATCTTTCCATTTTCCGGTGTGAACTTGAACGCGTTGGAAAGCAGATTAAAATAAATACGTTCCAACTTTTCCATATCCGCCAATGTATGGTAATCCGTATCCGGCATATTATCAAAAGAGAAATGAATGTGTTTCTTCCGGGCCGCTGCAAGGAATGATTCGTTCCAGCCCTCAAAAGAGGAAAGAACATCTATCTGAACAGGTGTATATTCCATCTTACCGTTCTCGTATTTACGGAAATCCAGAATCTGATTGACAAGACGTAAGAGGATATTCACGTTTCGTTGAATCAGCATCAACATTCGATGCTGATCTCCACTTAGTGTATGATCGGCCAATAAATGTTCTACCGGATCGGCAACCAATGTAAGCGGAGTACGGAAATCGTGAGATATATTTGTGAAGAACACCAGTTTGGCATGCGTTGCCTCTTCCAGTTGATGAGAAAGCTGGATGAGCTGATCCCGTTGCTCTTCCAGTTTGTCCCGCTGTTCTTCTAATTGGTCACGTTGTTCCTCTAACTTGTCCCGTTGCTCTTCCAGCTGTTTCTTCTGCTCGGAAAGTTCCTTATTCAGACGATTTTTAGCACGGAGAGATTTATAGACTACCAATAATAAGCCTGCCACCAATAGAAGAATAACCAAACCGCCATACATCACCACCTGCTGTGTAGCAACCCGAGACAGATATCCGCCGATACGTCCGTTCAATGTTTCAATCTTCTGATCCAGTTCCGAGATGTGAGTTGTCTGAAGTTGCATGACATGCGCATTCGTACGGTCGACCACCGCAGTGTTCATGACCGTTTCCCGGGGATAAGGCTTTTTCTCAAGGATATTCATTGCCAGTTGCATCACTTTGTCGCCATTGGTCGGATAAATAAAAGTTGCATTCAACACACTGTCGAGCACCATTTCCAATCCGTTGCCTTTGCCGGGGAGAGCATCGATACCGACAAAAATCATTTCCTTCTCCCGTCCCACTTTCTTTGCAGCCTGATAAGCTCCTGGAGCGATACGGTCATTATGCGCATACACGGCATCTATCTTCGGATGCCGACGGAGCATACTATCCATTTCCACTTCCGCCGGTTCACGCTCCCACGCAGCATCCGCTTTATCAATCAGTTTGATATCCGGAAAGTTACTGATAGCAGCCATAAATCCTTGATGGCGTTCCATGGCAGGAGTTGAGCCACCCAGTCCGGTAAGTTCCACCACATTCCCTTTTCCTTTCAGGCTTGACGCAATATAATTGCCTACCGCACGTCCTATTTCATAATTGTCGGCACCAATATAAGCAGTATATTTATCAGAAAGAATCTTCCGGTCTACCAGGATGACAGGTATTCCCTTTTGATAGGCTTCCTCTACAATCGGAGTCATGGGGGCCGCTTCGTTGGCAGAAATAATCAATAAGTCAACCCCTTCATCTATAAAATAATGAACGTCCTCCGCCTGTTTGCGATTATCATCCGCAGCCGACCGGATTTCAACCGATACTCCATCATAAAACATTGCTTCGCGGAGAATTTCATCATTCATCTTATGCCGCCAGGAGTCATCGCTGCATTGCGCCACCCCGATACGGAAACGGTGTGTGTCCTGCCGACAAGCCGTCATGCCAAGAAGACAGAGCAAGACTGCTATCCACTTCGTATATCCCATCATTCTAATCATTCTCATTTTTTTCGTATTTCTTTCTATGACCTAAATAGACGATTGAGAACAAAAATAAGAAATAAAACTGTGAGTATGCTATCTATCACCCAATTATTCTCATCATTACCCTCCAAAGAAATGCAAAACAGTTCCCAATATTCAACCGGAAATTATTAACAAAAGTATAAAGCGTAAGACAAACACTCAATAAATGTTATAAAACATCTCTTTTTATTTGGATTATTTGCAGATTTAGCAGAAGTCCGTATCTTTGCAATGTGTTTTTCATAGTATTAGATTTAAGGTTAACAAAGGTTGGAGCAAGGCGTTGCTCCTTTTTTTATGTCTGTACGGCTACGCCTTGCACTCTGTATAACACCTACAACCTATATGACAGTTGATAAGACCTAGTTTTCATCCCATTCCCTTTCCAGTTTGCCATCAATGGTATAAAGTTTCCAACGTCCTACCCGGTGACCGTTCTTATATTCTCCACATTCGCGGAGCTTGTTATTCTTCACATAACGAGATTCAAAAGGACCGTTTTGCCGTCCGTTGACGTATGTAGAAGTTTCCCAATAATCAAAGCGATTGTCCACCACTAACTGGCGTGCTTTTCCGTGCAGTCTGCCAAACTGATAGGTTGCCTCGTACTTCAATTCGCCATTTTTCAAGTCATATTCACGATAGATTCCGTCCTTGCGGTCATTTTTCAGATAATATTCTTTGGTACGCATCCCTGTCTCGCCACTGTATGAAACGTGCAGGCCTTCTTCTTTTCCATTCAGATAAGTTTCAATTACAATGGTATCGCCACTCTCTGCAATCTCTGTCCAACGACCGTTCTTCTGCCCATTCTTATAACTACCCAATACATGAGGAGCTCCAAAAGTAAAGATGGACGAATATTCTCCATCCTTCAACCCTTCGTTATTATAATAAACCGTTTCGTATAGTTCATAAGTACCCTTCATGAAAGTATATTGTTTCCCTACTTGTTTACCATCCTTATAATTATGGTCCATCCGCAGAGTTCCGTCATAATCATACGACAAATGTTTTCCATCCTCCTTGCCCATCCGGTAGTTTTTCTCACTTTCTATTTTTCCGTCAGTAAAGAACGTTTTGCTCGTACCGTTCAACTTTCCTTCCTTATAAGACTTTTCTTCTTTCAGTTTACCGTCAAACTTAGAATAGATTTTAAATAAGCCATTCTTCCGTCCATCTTTGTAGACGCCTTCATTTATCAGAATGTTATCCAAATGCTCTTCATATTTGCCATCATAAAAACCATCTTTAAAAGAGGCCAGTATATACGCAGAGTGATAACCGTCAATGATACGATGTTCGCCGTTGAGCGGTTTTTCCGTCATCAAGTCTCGGTACAAGAATCTTCCGTCGCCTACATTAACGACAGATACCTGATCGATTTTAAACTCTTTTTGTGCTAATGAGGGAAGGGCTATGCATAGAAGCAAAAATACATTCCAGCATTTCGAGCGGAATAAAATAGAAACGTGTTTCATAATGTGACATTCTCTTTTTAGTTATTATCTTGTGAATCGTGCAAAGATATACAATTAGCTAAAAATCTAACAATAAAAAGAGAAGAAAAGAGGTGATATCCGAAAAGATTTGAATTAAAAAAATCCTCCTTACTACAACATACCGTAGTAAGAAGGATTTTCACTTTTGGATTCTTTTCGTCCCTACATTTACATCAATAGAGAAATTACATCAGCCTGTCTTTCAAAACCTGCGGAAGTTCGGGCATTGCACCGCTTTGCGTGCAGACATAAGCAGAAACTTCAACGGCAAGTTTGTGAGCTTCGGGAACCGGTTTTCCATTCAAAATGGAAGCACAGAAAGCAGCCGTAAAAGAATCACCTGCCCCCACCGTATCGGCAACCGGAACTCTCGGCGTCTCCTGGAAAGAGACAACACCCGGAGTAAACACATAACTGCCATTAATTCCGCAAGTCAGAATCAACATCTTCAGGTTGTATTTTGCCAACAGAATCCAGCATTTGTCCTGTAAGTCGATGCCGGGATAGCCAAACATACGGCTGATGGTCACCAGTTCTTCGTCGTTTATCTTCAGAATGTTGCAACGGCGGAAAGATTCGCGCAATACCTCTTTGGTGTAGAAGTCCTGGCGGAGATTAATATCAAAGATTTTCAGTTGTCCGTCTATGTCGGGCATCGTATCCAGAAAACGGTTGATAGTGGCACGGCTCACTTCATTACGTTGAGCCAGGGAACCGAAGCAAACGGCACGCGTACTCAATGCCAAACGTTTCAGTTCATCCGTGAAAGGTATGTTATCCCATGCCACGCCTTCTTTGATTTCGTAACAAGGCACTCCCTCGTTATCCAGTGTTACCTGTACCGTACCGGTAGGATAATCCACTTGTTCAATCTGCGTTTTCAGTTTCTTCTCGTTGAATACGTTCAGAATCTCGTCTCCCAACTCATCCTTGCCCACGGCACTCACCACGCGACTATCAAAACCAAACTGTGATACATGATAGGCAAAGTTTGCCGGAGCACCACCTATTTTCTTTCCTTCGGGCAACACATCCCAAAGTGCTTCGCCCATTCCTACGATTATATTATTCATGATCTACGGATTTTATTGTTTCCAAAGTTATAAAATTATTTTTTAATACGGAACGTATAGAACAAGAGATAAAGCACGCCCACTGTCATTACGGCTACTGCCCCACTCTGTCCCATGGCATCGGATGCTACTCCCATAGCTAACGGAAATACCGTGCCGCCGAACAGTCCCATAATCATCAGACCGGAAACTTCATTCTTCTTACCCGGCAGGTAAAGCAATGCCTGCGAGAAGACTACGGAGAACACATTGGAATTGCCGAAACCAATCAGACCGATGCATACATAAATCATTGTCTTGTCATGGAATATAAACAAGCCTGCCATCGCTATCAGCATCATCACAACGCTAATGCCGAAGAAAGACTTCGGTGACATCTTACGTAAAATGAAAGAACCGAGGAAGCAGCCTGCCGTACGGAAGATGAAATAAAGGCTTGTTGCAAAAGCCGCATCGTCGAGTCCCATGCCGAGACGTTCCATCAAAATCTTGGGGGCAGTGGTATTTGTTCCCACATCAATTCCAACGTGACACATGATGCCGATGAAAGAAAGCAGGATAAACGGTTTGCCAAGCAAAGCGAGACATTGTCCGAAAGTAGACGGTTTGCCTTCTTCTTTTTCTTCTTTAATCTGTGTGACATTGAGCAACAGGATAGCGATAACGGCTACAATCATGTAAATCGGGAACAGGATGCGCCAGCCTAAATCGAAAGTCGGAATGGCTTGTGTCGCTCCCCACATGGCAATATAAGGAGCAAGGAAAGAGGCAATGGCTTTCACAAACTGGCCGAAAGTCAGGCTACTTGCCAAACGGTCGCCACGTACGATGTTAGAAAGCAACGGATTCAGGGAAGTCTGCATCAACGCGTTTCCGATGCCCAGAAGGGAGAAAGAAATCAGCATCAGCATATAGCTGTCTCCGAAAACCGGCAATAACAAAGAAGCAGAAGTCACAAGCAAACTAAGCAATACGGTTTTCTTCTGACCGATGCGGCTCATCAACATGCCTGTGGGTACGGAGAAAATCAGAAACCAGAAGAATACCAGTGAAGGGAAGATATTCGCCTGCGAGTCCGACAGACCGAGGTCTGCCTTTACATAATTGGAGGCAATGCCTACCAGGTCAACAAATCCCATGGCAAAGAAGCAAAGCATCACCGGGATTAGTTTGGAAAGGGAAGAGTTTTTACTGTTTTCCATTGTTTTATCTTTTATATGATGAATTCTGTTTCCATAAGGCGGGGAGCACACAACCTTACGGTAATGTACACGTCAGTCCTTTATATTGTTGGTGTATCTCCCGTTTCTTGTTATGCTAAAGCTACGGTATTGTTACCTTCCCACGGTCGTGGTGACTTCTCTTCACGGCTGTGGGAAGAATCTACCACGGCTGTGGTAGGATCTCGTCACGGCCGTGAAGAACTACCAATAGCTTAAGTTTAGAGCAACTATATCCCCGCTTTATGGGTACTCTCTCATTGGGAAAGAGGAACTCTGCCCTAAAGAAACAGGGAAAGAACGCATGGAGCGGAATAGAACGGGTTTATGGTTTCAACTTGTAAACTACAAATGAGTCTACCTTATAAGCTCCTCCTTTACTGTAAAAGTCGATATGATTGTAAGGCTCCGAAGGGAATACCTGATTGGTCATCGCAAAGCGTCCACCGTCTCCAAAGGCCTCAACGCTGGATTTATCAACAAACAGGCGAAGTTTTAATGCATCTTTTCCGCTTTCAATAGCTGTCCAAGTCAACATCGGGAAATTCTCATTGAAGCTGACCTTTCCGCTCTTGCGACGATCCATCGAGAATTTCTTTTCTTTCATGTCATACTGCATATCCACTTCTTCGCCTTTGTCATTGTAGAGACGGAAGCCGATTACGTCTGCATGTTGATTTTCAATCGTCAGTTCTATTTCGTATGCACCGTCATTGCTGGGAATCATTTCTTTGATTGTGCGTGTTCCGTTTACTTTGAACGAGCGTTTCTTGGAAGCATCACGCAAAGCCAGCAGTTCGGGAGAGGGAGCTGATTGGAGGTAAGTCTCACCATCTACGGTAAACAGGCTCAAGTCACGGGGAACGGAGTTCGGGCTACGGTATTGGGAGGTAGGAACATCGTTTGCGTATTGCCAGTTGCTCATCCATGCGATAGCGATGCGGCGGTTGTCGGGAGCATCACTCCAAGTCACGGTGGCATAATGGTCTTTTCCCCAGTCCATCCATTTGGTTTTGGAGGGTGATTCGTTTACAAACTCTTTTCCGTTGAAGGAGCCTACAAAATATTGAGTAGCCGAGTCACCGAAAGGACCGTCGCCGAGGCTGCAAAGCAGTACCCATTTCTTTTCATTTGTTCCTTCTACCGGGAGTTCGAATAAGTCGGGACATTCCCAAACGTTTCCGTGTGCGCCGTGTCCTTTGCCGAAGCTGCTTTCAAATGTCCAGTCTTTCAGGTTGGGGGAAGAGAAGAATTGCATTTCCTGTCCTACCGCCAATACCATGATCCAACGTTTGGTGCCTTCGTACCAAAATACTTTCGGGTCGCGGAAGTCGCGGGCTTCAGATACTAATACGGGATTGTTTTCGTATTTGGTAAAGGTACGTCCGTTGTCGGTGCTGTAAGCAATACTTTGCACCTGACGGTCGCCGTTTTGTGTATAGATGGCGACGATGGCGCCTGCACCAAAGCCGGCGGTATTATGATGATCTATCACGGCGGAGCCACTGAAGATAGTGCCGAATGCATCCGGGGCGATTGCCACGGGGCGATGTTCCCAGTTTACGAGGTCTTTGCTGATTGCATGTCCCCAGTTCATATTTCCCCATTTTGAACCGTAAGGGTTGTATTGGTAGAAAAGGTGGTATTCGCCGTCTTTATATACCATTCCGTTCGGGTCGTTCATCCATCCGTAGAGGGGAGAAAAGTGATAGGTGGGACGGAACTTTTCACGGTTGCTTGTATCGAACGTGTCGGACAATTTCATTTCCTTGCAGCAAGCAGTGTTATCCGGTGAAAGGTTGACACGCACCGGGTCGTTGGAGTTCATTTTAAATTTGAAAGAGATTAGTTTGCCGGAATAGTCGGAAAGGTCTACCGGAACAAAGTAATCGACTTTATGGATGGCCAGACGGACATCGAAGTTCTTTACCTCTTTATTATTAACAATCATGCTGATACGCACATCGGGCGATGCATCTTCTACGGGCAACAACAGATACTTCTGGTTAGTGTTGACACGTACGAGGCAATGTCCTTCTCCTAAATCTTTAATTAATAGAGGAGAGTTATCCGCACGGGCGGATAGAGAGATATTCATCACAATCATACAAAATAAAACCGCGAAGGTTTGAATTTGTTTGGAAGAGAGTCTTAAATTCATGCTTTATGGTATTAAGGTTGTTACAGTGCAAAGATAGGCGCTCCGGGATGAAACGCCTATCACTTTTGTTTCAAACACTGTAAAAGATGTTACTTTTCTATTAATAGGTGCTCACTTGAATATCTGAAACAGTGATTTCGCCTTTATAACAGCAGAGTGCCCACGGATTCTTCTGCATTTGATAGATGCGGTTCGTGAAAGATAACTGGTCGTTGATGTAAGTCACACAAACCGACTGGTCACTGTAAATCGTCACCCGGTATTCATGATCCGCCGGGATGTTGAATTTGTTATCAAACAAGTATTTGGCATTGTCACCGTCTTTCTCGAAGTTGGCTTTACCCTCGTCAGCGTTGACGTGGATGCTATACCATGATTTGGAGTCCGTTCCACGGACGAAAGAGATTCCAAAACGATCTGTATTCGAGGATGCTTTTACGGTAAAGGAAATCTTGTTGTGCACTTTCAACCGGTTGAAGATGACGGAAGCTCCTTCGGCCAACGTATAGGTTTTACCGCTTTCTGTTACGTTTCCGTCTTTAGCCATCACTTTTACCTCTTGTGCAGAAGTGTATTTACGGTCGATTGCATCGGGAACTCCAAGGGTCAACGTACCGTCTTCGTGCTGAATCAGACGTTGTGCCACCAAGTTGCCAGCCCATTCGGGTTCTACATCTCCTACGTTTCCATTATCATTGCCGGCACGGGTGGGACACCAGCCCCAAATATAACGGTTGGTTCCATCGGAAGCGGTCTTGCCTGCATAGAATGCACGGCTGTCCAACATACCTTCCCGATTGTCCGGCCATATTCCGGCATCATTGGCGGTGGTTGCTTTCAGTTCTTCAAGTGTTCTGCCTTTGAAGTATTGTACCTTGCGCATGAAGGAAGCTTGTTCCGAATAGACCAGATACCACCAGTCTCCCATCTTGAATACGTCCGGACATTCGTAGAAACGGTCCCACATCATGGTCATAAATGTGCCGGCAGACGCCCACTCTTTCAGGTCAGTAGAGGTGAATTCGGCAATGTGTCCTTTTCCGTTTTTACGGGTGGCAATCAGCATGTGATAAACGCCGTCTTCGGTCTGGAACAGGAACGGGTCGCGGAAGTCATTCTTGTCATAGCCGTACGTATCTCCTTTCAGATAGAAAGTGCGGTTCTTGGTCCATGTTTTAAAGTCGGGAGAGGTGGCTACCATGACTACCTGTGCATTCTGGTCGGAAGAAGGTTTGAATTTATTGCCGGTGTAGAAGGTATAATAGAGTTTATCAGTCGGATTGTAAATCGTACCTCCTGTACCGATGGCAGCATCCTGTTCGTCACGACCTCCACAGGGAATCAGTTCGCCGAGAGATTCATAAGTAGCACCGTCTTTGGTGGCCACCCCGAAAATGGGGTGGTAAGTAGCTTCGGGGTTCGGACGGTAGTCTTGCAGGTACATCACTTTAAAGTCTTTGGCAACCGGATCATAAAATGGCATCGGGTCACCGACAAAGCCTACCTGCGGTTTATAGTACATCGAGAAGCCATGCTCGTCGGCCGATTGGAAGTAAGTGGCTGTACCGTCCCAGTCTCTTTGAGTCAATACGGGCTCCATTTCATCACTGCAAGCGCTCATTGAGGCCAACAGCGTGGTGATTGCTATATGTAAGATCATATTTTTCATAATTATTGCTTATTCTTTTATTTACATAAGTAGTTGATTGCATTCAGAGTCATTTGCTCTACGTTGTAGTGGTAGTAGTCGGCAGAAGCGTCTACGCCTTTACCGTACCAGTCGTAACAACCGGAGCCGATACAGATCGTGCGTCCGCTGTTGGCGCGCGGCTCGAATTCGGCAATGACTACCGCACCGTCACCTCCACGTGCCAGGTCAATTCCTCCAGTCAGGTTACGCCATTCGTTCAAGTCGGCATAACCTCCCCAGTCTGTTCCGATATGCCATTGCGCTGTACTATTGGTTATCGCATAGCCGGCATCACAAGTATATACTGTCGATTTGTCGCCATCTTTCCATCTTAAATCCTGGAACAACGGATGCGATTCGCTACCGGTAATCGGGAAGCTCCACGGAGAAGACGTAATTTCGGGTGAGTCTTCGTTTCCTCCCCAACTGTTGTTGGGTACACGCTCGTCTTTTGCAATGCTAAGGTCCTTAATATAGAAAGTTGCATAGCGGGTCAGCAATAGGTTACCACCGTTTTGATAGTAGACTTTAAATTTCTCTACGGCAGCTTTCGCATCATCCGGCAAAGGAGGATTATCGCCA
Organism: Bacteroides sp. 3_1_13; assembly: GCF_001185845.1. NCBI lineage: Bacteria > Pseudomonadati > Bacteroidota > Bacteroidia > Bacteroidales > Bacteroidaceae > Bacteroides > Bacteroides sp. 3_1_13. The sequence goes on along the minus strand of NZ_KQ236957.1, from coordinate 103,331 downwards.
TTGTCTGCATGGAAATGCCACCAGATTGCAGTATATTTACCTAAATCTACTTTTCCGTCTACTACATCTTTGAATGAGACGTATTCGGACATGGATATATTATCCATCATCCACTGGGCAGCGGCTTTTTCTTCAGGACTTGTCAGTTGACTCACAGAAGAAGCTGTGCCAATAAAGGCAGTCGGAATTACATTTCCTTGAGTAACTGTTACTACATAAGAAGTCACTGCCGAACGGTAAGTTGCCGTATAAGTGACAGGGTTGGTAAAGTCCTGGATGCTGCCGGATGCCGGAGTCACAGTGACTCCATCTGATCCGGTGAATGTACCTTTCAACTGGGTAATATCCACTGTCAGTGGAACAACTACAGAGATTGTTTTTGATAGCTGGTCTACTTTTCCTACATAAGTATCATTCAACTTAAAGGTCAGTATCTTTGCTTCGTCTCTCTTCACGGTAATCGTATAGCTCATCTGTACGTCGCCATTCTTCACAGTCAAAGATACGGGAAGAGAAAAGTCGATTGTTTCACCAACAGCGATGCTCGCCGTAGCACCTTCGGAAAGATTGATTTCACTGACGGCCATCCGGGTAACGTCATAATCGTAAGGTACTCCCACTACGATTGTCTTGTTTTGATAATCGATCGTTCCTGCGTATTCATCCAGTTTGATAGAGTTCACCCATACATCTCCGTCCAGACGAAGATTGGATTTGAAGTCATCGCTACATCCCGCAACTGTCAGGCATGCTACAGTCACCAACAGGATGGTATAGAGTTGTTTTATGATTGATTTCATTTTATTCTTTGTTTTAAGATTGATGATTACCAACCGAAATTCTGTGTATAATTTCCGTTACTGGCACTGATCTGTTCGAATGGAATTGGAAGATATTCGTTCTTATTTTCCGTAAAACCTGCATTCTTGTAAATAGAACAACGGGCTGCTTCGGTCACATAATAAGCATTGATAACGTCTTTGGCTTCTCCCCATCTTACGAGGTCAAAGAAACGTGAGCTTTCCATACCGAACTCTATACGGCGTTCCCATTTCAGCATTTTCATGGCTTCGTCCTGTGTATATGCTTTCAGTTCATAAGGAGTTACTTTAAAGTTTACTCCATACTCTTCTTTGTAACTGAAGATCAGCATTGTACTTCCGGCTGCACGGCTACGTACATCATTGATGAGTGAAATGGCATCGGCAATACGTCCGTCGTTCAACTGTATCAGGGCCTCGGCACGCATCAGCAATACGTCTGCATAACGAATAACGATATGATTCAGGGAACTTGCCCAATAAGAACCTTTCTTCAGGCAGTCACAGTCCGGGTCTACATTCTCTTTGAGCGAAACATAATATCCGTAAAGTCCCTTACTACGGCTCCAGTCATCATTCTTCTGAATCATGTAGCCTTCGTTATATTTATAAGGGAAGCCCGGCATACCTACCGTGTGGAATAAACGGGGGTCTACATTGTCCGTCGTAACCTCGTAGTTCTCATTATCGTAGGTATTGAACAACGGTTTTCCCTGCGAGTCGGTTTTGAAAGCGTTCACCAGATTTTGGCTCGGTTTGTGGAAGTCACAGCAGCCTAGTATCTGCGGAGTTGTCAGTCCCATTCCCCAGTTCAGATTACCGTTGTATGTTCCGTCGTTGATAGAATATTGAATCGCCCATACAGACTCTGCGCCATTTTCATATTGAGGCAGGAAGTTCATGCTATAATCATTTTCCAATCCGTAACCGGCTTTGGCCATGATGAGAGGATCGGTATATTTCACTACCTGCTTCAGGTCTTCTTCGTCGATACCGGTAAGGTTGTTGTTCACTCCATCCTGACGGTAGGCTTTAAACAGGTAAGTCTTTGCCAGATAAGCGGCAGCGGCAGCTTGTGTGGGACGTCCTTTTTCTATCTGCACTTCCGGCAGATTGTCGTAGGCAAACTGGAAGTCGTCTGCTATCTTTTGCCATTGTTCGTTATTGGTATAGGTAGTATTCGAAAGCTCGTTGTAAGCATCCGGGTCCATGTTTTCATCATTCACTATGACGATCTTCTTAAACAGTTCCTTCAGCATGAAGTGGGCGTGTCCGCGCAGGAATCTCATTTCAGCAATGCGCTGGTCCTTCAGCGGATAAGTCTTTTCATCCATCAGGTCGAGTGACTGCAAGGCTGTGTTGGCACGGGTGATGCATTGATACAGTCTTTTCCATATATCGTTGATATTCCAGTCGGTGGTGTTGATACCTTTAGAAATTTCCAGTGCGTTGAACACACCGCCGTCTTCCGTACCGGAACCGCCTTTATAACAATCGTCGGAACGTACGTCATAATTCCAAAGCGAGAAGGAAGAGTTGATGTCGTCACCTGTTGCCCAAATGGCGTAGGCTGAAATCACGAGGTTGTCCACGTATTCGGGAGAAGCGATCTGATCGCCGGTCACAATACCCTGCGGAACCTGACGATCCAGAAAATCGTTGCAACTGCTTGTCAGCAAGGTAAATCCGATGGTTGCTATGTATAGTATCTTTTTCATGATAGTTCGTTTTATAAATGAAGTGAATTAAAATCCGATGTTAAGTCCGAAGGTGATATTCACAGGGATCGGATAAGAGAAGTTCGGGTTTTCCGGGTCTTCTCCCGTAAAGTCTTTACTCTTGATCGTCAGCAGATTTTGCGCGCTGCAATAGAAACGTAAACGTTCCATTCTCAACTTCTTGGAGATTACTGCCGGAACTGTATAGCCTAATTGGATATTACGCAGTTTCAGGAAGGAACCGTTTTCAACAAAGTAAGTGGAGACACGCTGTTCATTGTTTGTATCGCTGCGGGTCAATGCCGGAATAGTAGAGTTCGGATTAGTAGGCGACCAGGCATTGAGCAGGCGGGTTCCTTTGTTCAGGAAGCCGACGTTGGATGCACTCCAGAAGTCACTTTTCTTCTTCACGTCACTGATGATATCTACTCCCTGAACACCTTGCCAGAACATAGTCAGGTCGAAGTTTTTATATTCCAGGTAGATATTCAATCCGTAGCTGAAAGCAGGAGTCGGATCGTAAATCCATTCCTGGTCTTTTTCATCAATCACACCGTTATGGTCGATGTCGCGGTAGCGGATACGGCCAACGGCTGCACCTTCCTGCGTAGCGTGATTATCAACTTCTTCTTGTGATTTGAAGACACCATCGGCAATGTAGCCCACTTGTGAGTTGTATGTATGACCGACTACACTCTTTACTCCATTACCACCAAACTTTCCATTAGCAGCCACTGTCTCCGGCAGTTCAAGAATTTCATTCCGGTAAGTGGAGATGTTTCCGTTCAGGTCGTAAGTCAGTCCGAAGGCAGTCTTATTGCGGTAGCCCAAGTTGAATTCAAAACCCTGGTTTTTCATTGCACCCGAATTAATCCAACGATTGCCACCTTCTCCCAATACTCCCACACCTGCCATTTCAGTCAGGATATCGGTTGTTTTCTTGTAATAGTATTCCAATGAACCGTACAAGGATTGCTTGAACAGGCTGAAGTCGATGCCGACGTTCGTCTGTGTGGTTGTCTCCCACTTGATATTGTCATTACCAATCTGGTTACGTTTGAATCCGGAAGGCAGAGTACCACCTCCGTTAGAACCTGTAATATCGTATGCCGTACCGTAGCTTTGACCGCCAAATGAATCTGTTGTTCCATAATTAGGAGCGTAGATAGTGTAACGGGCAAGGTTGGAGATTTCCTGATTACCGGTCTGTCCCCATGAAGCACGCAGTTTCAGATCGTCCAACCAAGTCAGTTCCTTCATAAAGCTCTCCTGTGTGATGCGCCATCCCAAAGAAACGGAAGGGAAAGTGGCATAACGATGTTTTTTACCGAAGCGGGAAGAACCGTCACGACGGAGCGTCAATGAAAGCAGATATTTGTCAGCATAAGAATAGTTCATTTTACCGAAGAAAGAGACAAGCGAGTAACCTTCACCGGCACCGTAAGCCTGTGCTGTGCCGCTACCTGCATCGGGCCACATATAGTCGGGAGTAAGGATAGAGAAATCTTCTTTGTAGCCGGAGAAATGACTGTCGTCTTCCCGGTTCAGCTCCATACCTGCCATAACATCTCCACGATGTTTGCCTATTTCCAACTGGTAAGTGGCAATGGCATTCCACATCCATTTGGTCCAGTGTTCTTGTTTGGCTTCCACTGCACTCTTGCCGTTATTGGTCTGTGTTCCTTCCTGATAAGGATAGGTGAAGTAACGGGCTTGCTTGTTTGCGTAGTCCAGACCAAAAGTAGAACGAACATTGAATCCTTTGAAGAGGCTTAGATTCACATAAGCATCACCGAACATACGCCAGTAAGTGTATCGGTTGTCTTTGTTGTATTCGAGTACGGCGCGAGGATTACGACGGTCCGGCCATCCGCCTACCGGTCCTCCCCATGAACCATCCGAAGCATAAACGGGGATAGCGGAAGGAATGTCCAAAGCAGTTTCAATAATTCCGCCGGGAGCTTGTACTTCCGAAGTCCGGTTTAAGGTGAAATGCTGGCCGATAGTCAAGATATCATCTATTAATTTATAATCGCTGTTCATACGGGCGGAGAAACGGTCGAAGTCCGTATCTTTAATTACACCCAGGTTTTTGTAATATCCCAGAGAAAAGAAGGAAGAACCTTTCTCCGAACCGTTGCTGACAGAGAGATTGTATTGCTGGATAACACCTGTACGGGTAATTTCATCAAACCAGTCGGTATCTGCCACAGGCATTGTATTCTTTGAGTCCAGGTATTTGGAAAGACTCATACCGTATAGTACAGGATTTCCGTTGGCATCGTAACCCCAATTGTAGTTATATCCCAAGGCATTGCCGTTCGGGTTCTCACCATCGTTTACATAGGCTTGCCACATGGCACGTCCGTACTGTTCCGTATTCAACACGTCCATCTTACTTTGATACATGGAAGCTGAAACCGAAGCATCAAAGTTGATTTTAATCTGGCCTTTCTTTCCTTGTTTGGTAGTAATGACGATAACGCCATTTGCAGCACGCGAACCGTAGATGGATGCTGAAGCAGCATCTTTCAGTACTTGAATGGATTCAATGTCGTTTCCGTTCAATTCGTGCATACCGGCTTTGGTAGGAACTCCATCGATAATATAAAGAGGATCGTTGTTGTTCAGCGTACCGATACCGCGAATACGTACGGTAGCCGATCCGCTCGGATTTCCATCCGCTGTAATGTTCATACCGGGCACGCGGCCTTGAAGTGCTTTCACCGGGTTGTTCTCCCCTTGCTTCTGGATTTCGTCTACTTTCACTACGGAAACAGCACCGGTCAGGTCGGCTTTACGTTGAGTGGTATAACCTGTTACAACCACTTCATCTACCATTTGAGTGTCTTCTTCCAATAATACATTAACGATAGCAGCCGATTTTACGGTCACCGGTTTATAACCAATATACGTAATCTTTAAAGTAGAGTTAGCCGGAACCGAAAGGGTGAAATTACCATCTAAATCAGTAATTGTTCCATTAGCAGTAGCTGTAGCTTCAACAACAGAGGCGCCGATGACCGGCTGTCCGTCCGTTTTAGAAGTAACGTTTCCTTTCACCGTAATGCTTTGCCCCCAAAGGACTGACATGAAAGTAAACAGGAAACAAACGCTGCAAAGAAGTTTTTTGTTCTTCATAATACGATGCATTAGTTTGATGTTATTAAATTAAAAGTACGAATTTTATCTATATCGATAATGCAAATTACGGTTGATTTATATCAAACGACTGAAAAAAATGTTTCAAAGGCTATAACATTTGTTGCATAGAACGCTATTTTATAGGGTTTTATACATGTTTTCTTTCATTATGGGAATTCTTGGATTCATATTCTTTTATAATTGCAGAAAACGCTACCTTTGTATAGTGATATGAGCCCAAAGAAAGAACGACTCTTCATTAAATAATAAACTCTAAAAATAAGATTCATGACTAAGCAACAAGCTTTAAAACTCTTTGAAGAAAGAAGAGTACGTACGGTATGGGATGATGAACAAGAGAAGTGGTATTTTTCGATAGTAGATGTGGTGGCTGTTCTGACAGACAGCAGTAACCCTCAAACTTATTGGCGTGTGTTAAAAAAGAGACTACTAGCGGAAGGAAACGAAACCGTTACAAATTGTAACGGTTTGAAAATGCAGGCAGCGGATGGTAAAATGCGCCTAACCGATGTTGCCGATACCGAACAACTTCTCCGCCTTATCCAATCTATTCCTTCTCCTAAGGCAGAACCTTTCAAACTATGGATGGCTAAGGTTGCCAGCGAACGGCTCAACCAAATACAAGACCCCGAATTATCAATTGATCAGGCCTTAATGGATTATAAACGTATGGGATACTCTGATAGCTGGATTAACCAACGTCTGAAATCAATAGAAATCCGTAAAGACTTGACTGACGAGTGGAAGAAACATGGATTGCAAGAAGGCGTTCAATTCGCTACACTCACAGATATTATTTATCAGACCTGGTCGGATATGACATCTAAAGAGTACAAACAATTTAAAGGATTGAAAAAAGAAAACCTACGGGATAATATGACCAATAAAGAATTGGTATTAAATATGCTTGCCGAACTTTCTACTAAAGAAATATCCGAAATCAGCGATCCCGAAACATTCAATGACCACATGGATATTGCTCAACAAGGTGGAGAAGTTGCCCGCAATGCCCGACTGGAACTGGAGGCTAAAACGGGCAAGAGAGTAATCTCTCCTCTTAATGCAAAAAGTGGTATTCTACTGAAAGGTAAATCTGAAAACATCTCGAAAGAAGGATCGGAAGATGAACTTAAAGATTAACTCTAAAATAATCCAATAAATAAACGACATGAAAACAATCTCCAACAAACAACTCACGATTCAAGTATCTCCTCACGGAGCTGAACTCTGCAGTATCGTCGCCAATGGAAAAGAATATCTGTGGCAAGCCGATCCTGCTTTTTGGAAACGCCACTCTCCTGTCCTATTCCCAATTGTCGGAAGCGTATGGGAAAATGAGTATCGGAATGAAGGGATTCCCTATACGCTTACTCAACATGGTTTTGCCCGTGACATGGAATTTATGATTGTTGCTGAAAAAGAGGATGAAGTGCGTTACCGTCTTGTTAGTAATGAAGAGACTTTAAAGAAATATCCGTTTCCATTCTGTCTGGAAATAGGCTATCGCATCCAGGGAAAGAAAATTGAGGTTATGTGGGAAGTAAAGAATAGCGGTAAAAAGGATATGCATTTTCAGATTGGGGCACATCCAGCTTTCTATTGGCCGGAGTTCGATGCAAGCAATTCTGAAAGAGGGTTCTTCGGATTTGACAAGGAAAACGGTTTGAAATATATTCTCATTTCAGAAAAGGGATGCGCTGATCCTTCTACAGAATATTCTTTAGAGTTGACAGACGGATTATTACCACTGGACACGCATACGTTTGATAAAGATGCTTTGATACTGGAGAATGAACAGGTCCGTAAAGTTACCTTATATAATAAAGAGAAACAGGCTTATCTTAGTTTACATTTTAACGCTCCGGTAGTCGGTCTTTGGTCTCCACCTGCAAAGAATGCTCCTTTCGTCTGCATCGAACCTTGGTACGGACGTTGCGACCGTGCACATTATACTGGTGAATATAAAGATAAGGACTGGATGCAGCACTTACAACCGGAAGAGATATTCCAAGGAGGATATACAATTGAAATTGATGAATAATTGATGAATAAAAGTAGCTGCCGGATTTCACATCTGACAGCTACCAAATACCTAATTCTAATCTACAAAACCTAACTTACAAATCTAACCTATGAATCTTTAAAAAGCAATCAATACTTGTTGCTTTCACTGAATCTATGCAAACATCTATTGTGTAACTTCTATTTCTATTATAAACCCAACCGATACGCATTGAATGAATCTACTTGAAATGAACCTCCTTTGCTATAAAAACACATACGGTTGTATGGTTCCGATGGAAAGATAAGATTAGTCATTGCTACCTTTCCTCCATTCAGGAATATTTCTACAGAACATTTATCAACAAAGACATCCAACGTATATTTATTCTCTTTCTTTATCGGTGCCCAGGTAGCTAATGCGAAATCATCTATATAATTGATGGAAGTCGTCTTTCTACGGTCGTGAACCTCTATTTCATGAGGTACACTCTTCTTTCCGAAATCCACGATACCACTTTTCGTCCGGTCCATAACCAATCTCTTTTCCGGAAGATTGAAGTAGATATCCACCTTTTCCCCTTTATCATTAAAGAGGCTGAATCCCATAATCTCCGCTTCCCCGGCGGTAATTTCCAATGCCAGTTCATAAGCACCATCATTATCAGCCAATAAAGAATCAATATGATAATCATTGGCAACCGTAAATGCCGGAATCTCTTTCTTTTCTTTTCGCAGAGTCTTTATCTCCGGTACCGGAGCTGCTGAAAGATAAATTTCACCGTCTTGTGTATAAAGACTTAACTCACGCGGCAAAGCGTTAGCACTACGGAATTGCTTTGTCGGAACAATATTACAATATTGCCAGTTACTCATCCAAGGAACAGCAATCGTCCGTTCTCCAGCATTTGAGAAACAAACGGTAGCATAATGATCCTTCCCCCAATCCAGCCATTTGGTGACATTCGGCTGACTGTCACAACTGAATTTCTTTCCATCAAAGTCTCCTGTAAAGTATTGAGTGGCACTTCCTCCGAAATAACATCCCGGATTGACGTTCACTATCAATGCCCATTTCTTACGGTTCAGATCTCCATCCACTGGAAGTTCCACCATGTCCGGACATTCAAATTGACAAGGCTGTACCCCGTATCCTTCTCCGAAGCTGCTCATATAGTTCCAGTCCTTCAGATTCTTAGAGTCATAGAAACGCATTTCTTTATCGGCGGAGACAATCATCACCCATTTATCTTCCGGTTCATACCGGAACACTTTCGGATCACGGAAATCTCTCAAACCATCAGCAGGGCACAAGATGGGGTTCTTCTCATATTTAATAAATGTCCGTCCATTATCCTTGCTAAAAGCAAGACATTGGACCTGCCCGTTTTTATCACTGGCAGAAGTATAAAAAGCCAGGATACTCCCTGCTCCGTAACCGGCTACATTTTCCTGATCGACAATAGAGCTACCGGAAAAGATATGTCCCAATGTATCGCGGGCGATAGCTGGTTCCAGATGTTCCCAATGCATCAGGTCTTTGCTGACAGAATGTCCCCAATGCATATTTCCCCATTTAGAGCCGTAAGGATTATATTGAAAATACAAATGATATTCTCCATCTTTATACACCAATCCGTTGGCATCATTCATCCAGCCATAGAGAGGAGTATGATGGAAAACAGGACGGAACTTTTCTGTATTGGTAGTATCAAATGTATCAGATAACTTGATTTCTTTCCAGCAAAGTGCCTCCTTTGATTTATTACGAATACGCACGGTGGCAGTCTTCACTCCGGCAGGCAAGGCAAAGGGAACGAAATAGTCCACTTTAGTCTGTGCCAAACGAATATCCATATCAGTATCGGCAGCTTCTCCTGTATTGAGGAGAACCTGACTCTCCGCTGCTTCCTCTTCTATAGGAAGCAATATATAATTAGTCGGATTAGTGATGTGGATGACAGTCAGGCTATCGCTTTTCTGTTCCAAGGTCAACTTGCTTTTAGTTGTGTGGCAATAAGTCAGTCCATAAGAGACTGCTAACGCAAGTATTGCACCTTTACATAGTTTCATCCAAGGGTTTGTTTTCATGGCAACAAAGTATTCCTAGTTTATACAAGCTTTTAATCTAAAAGACGAAGGCAAAGATAGGGGGTATCTTCGCCTTCGTCTATAAACTTTGTTTCAAAGGGTATCAAATTTGATACAAATCCTAAGAATTTTCTTTTATCATCCAAGAATAAAGACCTGTAACCTCTTTGTTTTCCTGAATTTATTTTTCTACTTTTGAAGCAAATCTTTATTCTTCTACTTATGCCAGCAAATAGAAATGCCTTAATCCGTTATAAAACAATTGATAACTGTCTGCGTAATCCTTATCGACGCTGGACGTTGGAAGATTTGGTAGATGCTTGCTCGGATGCCCTTTATGAATACGAAGGCATCGATAAAGGCATAAGCAAACGTACGGTACAAATGGATATACAGATGATGCGCAGCGAGAAGCTGGGTTATAACGCTCCGATTGTGGTGTACGAAAATAAATACTATAAATACGAAGATCCGGAATACAGCATTACACAAACTCCGCTGAACGAACAAGACCTGAAAACGATGTCGGAAGCAGTGGAAGTGTTGAGGCAGTTTAAAGGCTTCTCCTATTTTACGGAAATGAGCGATATTATCAACCGCCTGGAAGATCACGTTGCTTCTGCCCGGATGAAAACCACTCCTGTCATTGACTTTGAAAAGAATGAATCATTGAAAGGACTGGATTATCTGGATACGATCTATCACGCGATTGTAAACGAGCATCCGATACAGCTCAAATATCGTTCGTTCAAGGCACGTTCGGCCAACAGCTTTATTTTTTATCCTTATCTATTAAAAGAGTATCGCAACCGATGGTTCGTTTATGGTGTCAGAGGAAACGGACGGATCTTGCAAAATTTAGCTTTGGACAGAATACAATCATTGGAGGTTCTGCCACAAGAACATTACATAAAAAATACGTTCTTCGATCCGAACACGTTCTTCGATGATCTGGTAGGAGTCACTAAAAACACTGGAAGTGTAGCGGAGAAAGTCGGTTTCAAGGTAGCGGCTGCCGAAGCACCTTACATCATAACCAAGCCTATACACCGCAGCCAGCAAGTGGTGGAAAGATTAGCTGACGGAAGTGTCATACTGGAAATTGAAGTCGTCATCAACCATGAGTTAGAACGAGTATTCTTCGGATATGCCGAGGGAATACAAGTTCTTTATCCGAAGACTCTGGTAGAATTGATGGGTAGGAAACTAAAAAAGGCTGCTGAACAATATACCCATTCGAAATGAAAAGGGAACACGCCCAATTATCCTATCTGACATTCAAGAAAAACAAAAAAGCATGGAGAACCTGTCTATTGTTCAACTATGGAAACTTTATTCTTCAAGTAAGGCTCTCGCACATTCGTACCCTTCCTGATAAAACTCTGTCAGCTTTTGCACATCTTTCTCGATGCGGTCTACGGCTACAGGTTTTAACGGGCGAATAACGATAATCTGTCCTTCATCCTCCATGCGCTCTACCATTTCCAACTGCTCATTATAAACAGCACACCGCCGACTTAACGCTTCGCGCAACTTCGGATATTTCCGATATACAAACGAAGGGATACGAATGTCTTTCGAATCTTTCCGATACCCCCGGTTACGGGTGAGTACCACAACATTTCTCGTGCAGCCATCCGTAATGGCTCTTTGCAAAGGAATGGAATCTACAATTCCTCCGTCGAGCATGGGAATCCCGTCTACATAAGTAATAGGACATACAAAAGGGAGACTGCTGGATGCGCGGACAATATCAATCACCCTGCGACTGTCTTTTTTCTCTTCGAAATAGTTGGCTTCTCCCGTGATGCAATTCGTAGTCACCATCACAAAACGTTCCGGTGAAGCAAAATATGTTTCATAATCGTAAGGAAGAATATGTTCGGGGAACTCATTGAATAATAGATCAAAGTCCAATATATTACGCTTTTTGAGCAAATGTTTCAGACCGATATAATCATACTTCTCCAACAAGTCAATGTTGCTGTACTTGGCACGTCCCCGTTGCCGTGATGCATACGACAACCCGTTGCACGCACCGGCAGACACTCCTATCGCATAGGGAAACCGGATATCGTGATCCATAAAATAATCAAGCACACCGCAGGTGAATACTCCGCGCATTCCCCCGCCTTCCAACACTAATCCCGTAGATTCATCAATTTTCAAGTCCTTCATTTTTATCTCCCGTATTCTTATTCCGGCGGATTACCAGCAAAGATGACAATTCACGCATCACAGCCTCATCCTCGGATAATTTCGTATAAGAAAGATGGCTCATTATCAATAACCCGTCTTTCTCTTCAGTCACTAAATCTTCTACTCCCGCAAACCACACTATCATCGTTTGTTCCGGATAACGCACCTGCAAATCGTCAATGCGTCCACGGAACTCTTCATCATCCGTATCAAAAAGGAAAAGACGCACCGAATGTCCGTTCTGCAACATCTTATCCAAATAGGAAAAAAGAAACAGATCAATCATTCCGCCGAGTACGAAACTGACCGTCGAGCCTTCCCGATACTGACGATTGACAAATACGGCCACGGGACATTTCACCTGCTCCATAATCTCATCAATCTTATCCCGGAAGAGCGTTAACCATAAAATTGCTCCCGGAGTTCCCGGCATATCCGAACGATAATGACTCCCGGCTCCCAAAAGCAGCATATCAGGATGTTCGTTACGGACAAAATGGATGATTTCCTGTACAAGTTTGTCTGTCACCCGATAATGGTTATCTACCTGGATATTCAATTTCGCTGCCTGTTGATTGAGCAAAGCAAAACTCTCGCTGGCATAATGTTCGGCATTCAACGGATTCAGATCCGTGCCCACCGTATAGTGTGCTGCAATCAAATGATTTTTCTTCAACTGCTTCCCAAATAACAAATCATAAATGGAAAGCAACACACGCCCGGATTCCGGACGTCCGAAACAAAATATCAATTTGTGCTTCAAAGATAATTTTTCTTCCCGACGTACGAAAATATGTTCCACCAAATGAAGCAAAGGAGTAGTCATAAAGGTCGTAACTAGCGCCATAATGACCAAAATTACGAATATAGAGGGAGGAAGAACTCCCATTTCATAACCGATATTCAAAGCGACAAGCTCCATCAATCCCCGTGTATTCATCAATGTTCCTATCGTCAAACTATCCTTCCACGACTCACCCACCAAACGGGCGGCAATGGCACATCCACCCAGTTTGCCGACAACAGCAACCGTCACCAACAGTAAACATACCATCCACAACTCCGGACTGTTTATCAAACCGATTTCCGTGCGCAATCCGGTGAAGGCAAAGAACAGAGGTAAAAAGAATACTAATGAAATATCCTCCACCTTTTCCATCATCACCTTCCGGAAACCCAGATTGGACGGCATCACTAGCCCTGCCATAAAGGCTCCGAATAGTGCATGAATACCAATAATTTCGGTCAGACAAGAAGAAATAATAAGAATGAGCAGAATAAATGCCACGAATGTTTTATTGATTGCTTCCCGGTTGGCATATACTTCTCCCACTTTCTTCAGAAACGGTCGAACAACCAAAAACATGACCGCAATATAGACAACTGCCAGCCCCACTGAATAAAGTGCGCTGGCAAAACTTCCTGCTTTGGAGATAGCAATCACCACTGCCAACAGACACCAAGCGGTCACATCATCATTGGCAGCGGAAGCAATGGCCAGCGTCCCTAAAGGAGTCTTCGTCATATTCCGCTCCTGAATGATGCGCGCCAATACCGGAAAAGCGGTGATACTCATAGAAATACCTATAAACAAGGCAAATGGAAGAAACGGAGTTTGGGCAGCTGCATATTCTTCGTACACCCAGTAAGAAGACAAGATGCCCAGGAAGAAGGGTACTAGGATTCCGGCATGGCTAATCACCAGCGTTTCATTGATTTTATTTTTCAGTACACTGAAATCCAGCTCCATACCGATGACAAACATAAAAAGGATCAGTCCCACCTGACTCAACAGTTCAAGATTGGTAAGCGAGTGTGCCGGAAAAAGGAAATGAAAAGCATCCGGAAAGAAAAAGCCGAGTACGGAAGGTCCTAACACAATACCGGCAACAATCTCTCCAATCACTCCCGGTTGCCCGATCAGACTGAACAAATAGCCAAAAAGACGCACCATCAGCAGTACGGCTATAATCTGAATCAACAAGGTAGTGAGCGGATGATGAAGATTATCCTGTATAAACTGGAGAAACATAGTGAATGGATTCCCCTGTACCATGTTCTGCGCATTTACCGCATAGTGCGAAAACCGGTCACCCTCTTCAATAGCAACATAAATCAACCCTCCAAACAGGAGTAACATCAGTACATAAATGACATAATTCTTCCGGGCCCTGTTCCGCATAAACTTTATTTTTACGATTTGTGCATATTTATGGTAAAAACAAACGAAAAAGGCAGATAGTTTGGCGAAAATAACAAATTCTCAAACAAAATCTTGTTTTTTTGCTTCAATCTATGTAACTTTAGGCTAGCTTAATTGTTTAAGGAGGAAAAAATCAAAAAAGTCCTGCCCGCAGGCAAGCACCATGAGAATACAGTTTGAGATTAAAGAAAATTTGCCGGAAATTATCGAAGAAATCTTACACTCTGATAAGTGGCAAACTTCCGTGAAGGAAGAACTGAGCGGTCGGACGACCGTTGTGATCCGTGACCAAGCGTATGGTTCAGAAGCTACCATTGAAATTTATGCTACATCTATTGAAATCAAAACCGCATGGTCAAAGTACTCCTATCGTATATTTGTAACCAACGATATCGTATGGTGCGAATATAACGGTGCCTATCGTGGTCTGTTGGAACAAGTGCTCCTACCTACTATTACTCCTAAAGAAAACCTGCTCAATTCTGACGTGACTGAAAGTTCGCTCTACGGAAATGAGCATAAGAAATTGAGAGAGTATGCAGAAGATAACCTGAAACTGAAACAATTCCGCCGGGAAAACTTCAATGAACAGAAGAATGGAACCGCTCCATTCGATCATCCCAAGCGTGTGTATGATGAGTTTATTAAAGAAGATTATGTAGTAGCACCCAAAGAAGAAGAGAACAAATAATCTGTACTTAATGCTTTACCTTGTGCCATCGTATTGGCACTCCAGTGCCACCATATTGACACAGTCGTGCCAGTAAGGTGGCATGATTGTGCCAATAAAAAAGGTTGAACAATTATCAAACGCTCTCTCTCATAAATTTTATAGCCGTACCCACTACCTCCAACCCGGGTCACTTCCAAACGGTATCTATTTACCGGATGCACATACGCATACATGATTCCCACTAAAAGCAGTAAGACAAAGCAACTAACACCTATTACTTTTTTATTTCTCTTCATATTCGTATGGTTTCAACTCCCAGGTATCATCGTAATAATAAGTGGAAGATCCTCCTGTAGCTATAATTCCCCGTTTTCCGGTAGAAAAACATACAGCTTTCGAGCGTGTGCTTCCTTCGAAATCGGTCAAATCCTCCCCATCCCACAGGTCTGTCAAAGGGTCGTAAATCCAGTAGTTAGAGCGGTAACTGCTTCCTGCAGTCTGTCCTGATCTCAATTTTCCTTTATCTTCCTCTGTGTCCTCTGCGTCCTCTGTGGTGAAATAATCTGTGTAAATCTGTGTAATCTGTGGTGAAACTTTCCTATATTTGTAGCCAAAACAATTTAATATTAATTTCATAGGAATGAAAAAGACAATCCTTATTGCTGCTTTAGGCTTGTTCAGCCTAAACATCATGGCACAAGATGCAAAACCTGAAGAAGGTTTTGTTTTCACGACAGTGAAAGAAAACCCGATTACTTCTATCAAGAATCAAAATCGTTCGAGCACTTGCTGGAGTTTCTCAACTCTCGGATTCATTGAATCAGAATTGCTTCGCTTAGGTAAAGGCGAGTATGACCTGTCTGAAATGTTTGTCGTACACAAAACGATGCAGGATCGCGGAGTAAACTATGTACGCTATCATGGTGACAGTTCTTTCTCCCCGGGCGGAAGTTTTTATGATGTAATGTACTGCATCAAGAATTATGGTATTGTTCCTCAAGAAGTGATGCCGGGTATCATGTACGGTGACACGTTGCCGGTACATAACGAGCTGGATGCTGTTGCTTCCGGTTACATCAATGCTATTGCGAAAGGTAAGTTGAGCAAACTGACTCCGGTATGGAAAAACGGACTAAGCGCTATTTATGATACTTATCTGGGAGCATGTCCGGAGAAATTCACATACAAAGGCAAAGAATATACTCCGAAGACTTTTTCTGAATCACTGGGATTGAACTGTGACGACTATGTATCACTGACTTCTTATACACATCATCCATTCTATTCTCAATTCGCAATCGAGATTCAGGATAATTGGCGCAATGGTTTATCCTACAACCTGCCTATCGAAGAGCTGATGGCTGTAATGGACAATGCTATAAAGAAAGGTTATACTTTTGCATGGGGTAGCGACGTCAGCGAACAGGGATTCACACGTGACGGTATCGCCGTTATGCCGGATGTAAACAAAGAATCTGAACTTTCCGGTTCGGATATGGCTCGCTGGACCGGCCTGACTGCTGCTAACAAACGTCAAATGATGACAACCAAACCATACCCGGAAATCGATGTCACTCAAGAAATGCGCCAAGTTGCTTTCGACAATTGGGAAACTACGGACGACCACGGAATGGTAATCTACGGTATCGCTAAAGACCAAAACGGAAAAGAATACTTCATGGTGAAGAATTCTTGGGGTAAATCAGGCAAATACAATGGTATCTGGTATGCTTCCAAAGCATTCGTTGCTTACAAGACTATGAATATTCTTGTACACAAAGACGCACTGCCTAAAGAGATTGCTAAAAAACTGGGAATCAAATAAACGAGTACCCGTCCTTTATAAATAAAAAGCCTCATTAGCTACAAATAGCTTCTGAGGCTTTTTTAAGCAGTTATTTTCCGGGATTACTCCATGTTATCGAAACAAAAGTAAGACTGCTGTTTTCTTCCTCCAAACATAATCGACCAAAGAACGGATTTCAACGGTAAACAGTTTTGTTCTATTTTTAAGATTCTACCGTTTGACAGTGGCTATGAATCAAATCAAGCAGAGAATAAAATGCATAAATTAATGCAAGATTATACACATACAGCCCCTTATTATGCATAAATACAAGGAAAAACAGACGGTCTTTATGGTATAAATGCACCCTTGCTTTTAATGAAACGCAGGCTTGGTCGGTGAGAAACGCATCCTTGCTCACCGACCAAGCCAGCGTTCATCGGTGAGAAAGGATTTTTGGGCTGAAAGAAGAGCCATTTCTAAGTTAATTCACTTCAGAATCCATTGATTCTTTATATAGCAAATAGCTATATAATAGGAAAAGAATCAATCATTTACTCCGACTCTGAAAGCAAATAAGTACCAAAAAGATCTTCCATCAGCAAAGCGCTGTCTTTTCGCATTTCCCTGATACATATTTAAGCGATTTTTTATCAACCTCTTGCATACCGGCTCTGATTGACAGCAGGGAGAATGTATAAAACATCCCATTTTTATGTATAGTCCAATTTTAAGCAGACGCAGATTTATTTCTCGCGATATTCCAGCGGAGTCATCTTCACCTTTTTACGAAAGTATTTATTGAAAAAAGAATGATTGTTAAAGCCTAACGAGAAAGCTATTTCTTTCACCGGCAACCGGGTGGTTTTCAATTGGGCCTTCGCATTCATAATAATAATTTCTGTAATGATTGCCAACGGACTGTATCCGCTTGCCCGACGGATGGCACTTGAGAAATGTGCCGCAGTAACCCCACACTTCTCCGCATAAAACGCCACTTCATGCTCTTTGGTATAATGAGCCATCAACAACTGTATAAACTGCCTGTACAACTCCTGTTCTCTTCTCAAAGGTTCATCGAGCTTCTTGCCATAGCGTTTATACAATTCTTTCGTTCCCTGCAAAAAAATAGCCAGTACGGAACGGATGATCTCTTTATTTTCTAATGAATGTGGGAGTGTATAAGCACGAATCAATAAAAGATATACATTCCGGTATAAGCCGGCAACATCGTCTTGCAGAGAAATGACCGGACTGTTCAATATCATAGGCATAGAGTCCAGCAGGATTTCCACATAATTGCCCGAAAGCATAAAATCGGACGAGAAACCGGCAAAAGAAATACGGGTATCAGACGAAACTTCGTGTATCTGAATGAATGAATTAGGAAGAACAACGATGAAATCATTCTTACGAATGACAATCTCCAGCAAATTAATGGTAGCTCTGACCATCCCTTCCGTACAAAGCACAAAGACACCGGCTTTTATTTTACAGGGGAAATTACCATAGTAGTTTAAGATATCTCCGGTGATACTGTCATCTGCTATAAAGTCAACCGGAAGGTCAAATTTAGGAAAGGATTCGTTCGTTGTCATCGTCAGTTCTTTTTTAGTTTACCAAAAATATCCATTCCATCCGGATTCCGGACAACAAGTTCAAAAATGGTATATTATATCTTACAAATAGAACATTGTTTTCTTCTTTATTAGGATTGTATTTAAGAAAATAGCAAATATAGAATATTGAATCCCAAGAATGGAGCTTGACGGCAGTCACCTATTAGCCGTACTTTGCATTGTTTTAATAAATATGTTGAAATAAAACCTAGAAGAGAATGAGAACTTTAAAAAGACTTTTTTATGTAGCTTGTACGGCTTTCCTCCTTACATCTTGCGAGGAAACCTATAATGACAAGCTATTCTGGCCGGGTGAACTCTGCCAGGAGTATGGCTCATACATCAAACCGGCGAACTTAAACCTGACCTACAGCGGGGAAAAACTCGTTGGAAAAACTGTCGACTTTAAAACAGAAGACAGTGAAAAAGGAACCTTGACACTGAATGACATTATTCCGGGAGAGAAACAAACTCCTCTTCCAATCAGTCTGTGCGAACAGGAAGACTCTTATACATTTAGCGGCAAGAACATCACGATGGGAGGAGCAACCGTGACATACAGCGGTGCCATCACTCCGAAAACAATGAAACTGGATTTGGATGTAGTAATGCCGCAAAGTAAATGGAAGAAAAGTTATGGCATATCCAATTTCACTAAAGGAAAGAAAATGACTGTCACTTACAGCGGAGGGCAATATGTATGGAAAGAAACGAATGAAATCTTAACCGGAGGATTCTATGTCCATCTGGATGACGTGGAACTGACCAAAGCGGGCAGTACACTGTTTTTAAGGATGAAACTGATTCAAAATGCACTTTGCTATTTCATACCGCAACTTCTTCAGACAATCACCCTACAACCCGACGGTAACCTTGTAGCCAATTATACGACGAGTCCCGTTTACATCGGCAGCGTACCGATCAATAACATAGATCCGGATAAAGACGTCGGTACCATCGCAACATTTGTCACCAAGTTTATGATTGGTTTACTGACGGAAAAAGATATCAATAATGCATTGACAGACCGTACGTGGACCGCTTCACCAATTAATCTAATCACCTGGACAGAGGAGAGCGGTAGACTTAAAATAAACCTGAACTTACCGGCAATTATCAGTCTGGCAACCAAGGACGGTGAAACTCCTATCGATTCAGGACTGGTTTCCGGAATTATGGAAGCTCTTGCCCAATCCAATCCTGTGCAACTGAAACTGTTGCTCGGAATCGTGAACTCCATGATCGACAATCCACTACTCGGTATCATAACCAGTATGGATACGGCGAGCTTCCAGCAGGTATTCTACTTACTGACTGAAGGAATTATCTTTCATATAGAAGAGGAAGACGGACATACCCATCTTTACTTAACCAAAGAGTCGACAACTGCTTTCATTCAATTATTGCCCGGGCTACAACCGATAGTGGAAGGAATGTTGCCGGAAAGCATGGCTAACAATACTGTATTTAAAAACCTGCTCGGACTTCTCATGGGAAATGACGAAAACGGTCTGCCGGTTTTATGGAATGCAGCCAATACTATTGACCTAGGATTGGATCTTCTGCCACAAGAATAAACATCAACTATGAATATCAAAAAAGAAAACAATGAAGAAAATATATATTCTAACTTTGCTACTATGCTTCACCAGCCTTGGGAGTAGTTTTGCCCAAACGCTGAAAGGACATATATATGATGCAAATACCAATGAGCCATTGGTGGGAGCAGCCGTTACGTATAAGTTACAGGGTAATCAGGGAGTAGTGTCCGACATTCATGGGGCTTATGAAATCAAGCTGCCCGAAGGGGGTGTCGATCTCGTATTCAGTTATGTGGGCTACGAAGATGTACTGATGCCGATCGTAATCGACAGGCGTGAGGTAATCACCAAAAACGTCTACATGAAAGAAAGCACCAAGCTGCTGGAGGAAGTCGTGGTCAGCGCCGGACGCTTTGAACAGAAATTGAGTAATGTCACTGTTTCCATGGATGTAGTGAAAGCGGGTGACATTGCCCGTCAGGCACCAACGGATATATCGTCCACCCTCCGCACTCTTCCGGGAGTGGATATTGTAGACAAACAACCTTCCATACGTGGTGGTAGCGGATGGACATACGGAGTAGGTGCACGCAGTCAGATTCTGGTGGATGGTATGAGTACCCTGAATCCCAAGACAGGTGAAATCAACTGGAACACCGTACCTTTGGAGAATATCGAGCAGATTGAAGTAATCAAAGGAGCCTCTTCCGTTTTATATGGTTCATCGGCTTTGAATGGTATCATCAATATCCGCACCGCACGTCCGGGGTTAGCTCCGAAAACACGTTTCAGCGCATATCTCGGTATCTATGGTGATGCGGAGAATGACGAATACCAATGGAGTGACAAGAATTTCTGGAAAGAAGATAAATATTCGGTCAAACCGATTCTGCGCGGAAATCTTCTTAGTGGTGTGCGTAATCCGATTTACGAAGGATTCGATCTCTCCCACGCCCGTCGTATCGGTAATTTCGACGTCAGTGGCAGCCTCAATCTTTTCACCGATGAAGGATACCGCCAGCAAGGATATAACAAACGTTTCCGCATGGGAGGTAACCTAACCTATCACCAACCGGACATGGGAATGAAACTGTTGAACTATGGTTTTAATATCGATTTCCTGTCTAATCAATATGGTGACTTTTTTATCTGGCGTTCACCGACAGAGGTGTACAAGCCCTCTCCTTTCACCAACATGGGCAGGGAAGATAATAATTTCCATATCGACCCGTTTGTCAACTACGTGAATCCGGAAAACGGTACGTCACATAAGATCAAGGGACGTTTCTATTATAGTGCCGACAATATCGTACGTCCTACCCAGGGAGCATCCATCATGGATATTCTGGGCAATATGGGGACAGATGCCCAAACGATACAGAATATTGCAGGCGGTGATTACAGCTCGCTCTATCCGGCATTGGTGGGAATCGGTTCAGGACTAATCAATGGTAATCTGGAAGACGCCATGAATGGAGTATTCACTTCATTAGGCAATATCTTCCCTAACGCGACAACTGCCGATTATTGTGATCTGATTTCCTGGGTGATGGACAACGGACTACCCAGTGATTTGGGAGGACTGACGAACGGACAATTGCCTGGTGACCTGATTCCCTGGGTGTCCGACGTACTCAATCCTTCACGAAACACTCCTAAGACGCAGACTGATAAAAGCACTAACTATTATCTCGATTATCAGTTCAACAAGAAATGGGACAGTGGCGCACAAATCACTACCGGAGCCACTTATGAGCATGTACGGTATAATTCGGCCATCATGGACGAAATCTACAAAAGCGATAACATAGCTGCTTTCTTCCAGTACGACCAACGTTTCTGGGACCGTCTAAGCGTATCTGCCGGTGTGCGTGCCGAATACTATCGTGTAAACAATCACCATCGTGAAGCAGAAACAAAGATATTCGGAACTAAAGTTCCATTCCGCCCTGTGTTCCGTGCCGGACTGAACTATCAGTTGGCTGATTACAGTTTTATCCGTGCCAGCTTCGGACAAGGTTACCGTAACCCGTCCATCAACGAGAAATACCTGCGCAAGGATATTGGAGGAGTCGGCGTTTACCCGAATCTGGATATCAAACCGGAAAAAGGGTTTAATGCGGAATTGGGATTCAAGCAAGGATATAAGATTGGCAATTTCCAGGGATTTGTAGATGTTGCAGGATTCTATACACAATATAAGGATATGGTCGAATTCCAGTTCGGACTATTCAATAATGCGGACTATACGATGATTAACAGCATCAGTGATGCCATCCGGATGATAACCGGTGGTCAAGGTTTCGGAATCGGAGCACAGTTTCATAACGTATCGAAAGCACAAATCTACGGAGTAGAAATATCGACAAACGGTGTTTTTAACTTCAATAAGAACACAAAGTTGTTCTATAACTTAGGATATGTATACACCGAACCCCGTGATGCGGATTATAAGGAACGCAATGATGCGGAGGATCTTTATACCGATCCTCTTCAAATGAAAGAAAAATCGAACACCGGAAAGTACCTGAAGTATCGTCCGAAACACAGCTTTAAAGCGACGGTAGATTTCCAGTGGAAACGTATCAATCTGGGTGCGAACGTTGCCTGGAAGAGTAAAATCCTCGCAGTGGATTACCTGATGATGGATGAACGTCCGAAAGCACAACTCGACTTGATGGATTACGTTCGCGGCATCGCTTTCGGTTATTCTAAAGGAGAGACTTTGGCTACTTATTGGAAAAAACATAATACGGACTACGCCACTGTGGATATGCGCCTTGGAGTAAAAGCGTCCAAAGAAGTAGCTTTTCAGTTTATGGTCAACAACTTGTTAAATAAAGAATACAGCTACCGCCCGATGGCAGTTGCCGCTCCACGCACGTTTGTTGTTAAGATGGATATTACATTCTAAAAAGCTATCAACAGTCAGATATATAAACAAAAGGCAAACGGTTTCTCACTTGTGTTTACAGGTGGGAAACCGTTTCTTTTTTCCTAATGCTTCTTTCTCTTTTTTATGATCTGTTCTTAAAAGAAGAACAATATATATTAAAAATAGAACATAATAATTATTCTTTTCAAGCAGTTAATCCAGCAATAATTAAAAATAGAACATTAAAAAGAAATACAGACCTTGCTAATAAATAATTGTTAGCCGAACTTTGCAATGTTTATTAAATACACAATAAAAGCAAAAAACAAAATGAGAAACTTACGGAAACTATTTTGTATAGCCTGCACAGTGTTTTTCTTTACAGCATGCGAAGAGACTTACAATGACAAGCTATTTTGGCCGGGAGAAATCAGCCAGGAATATGGCTCGTATATTAAGCCATATACGTTAGACCTAACCTACAGTGGAGAGAAGTTAATTGGAAAAACTGTCAGTTTTAAGACAGAAGACAGCGAGACGGGGACGTTGACACTGAATGATGTGATTCCGGGGGAAGCCAGTACTCCTATTAATGGTATCAAACTTTATGAGAATGAAGAAAAGGGTAACTACACGTTCAGTGGAACTAATATCACGATGGGGGGAGCTACGGTAAAGTATAGCGGTAGCATTACTCCGAAAGCGATGAAGTTGGATATAAATACTCAAATATCTGATAAAGCTAAACTGGCTGCAACATATGAATTAAACACATATGTTTGGAATCCGGAAGATTATTCGACAGTGGGTGGCTATTTCAATGAAATAATAATTAAAGAAGGAGAAGAAGATAACCTGGGATTCTTCTCAATAATAGTCCAATTATTACCTCCTATTTTAAATCAGGTTTTGCCACAAGTTCTACAAGATATTACACTCGCCCCCGACGGGAATATCATAGCTAACTATTCTTCTGATCCGTTAGATATGGATGAAATTATGGATATGATATCAACAGAAGAAATGGTTACAAAAATTAAAAGCAGAAAGTATCAGCCT
Source organism: Bacteroides sp. 3_1_13 (assembly GCF_001185845.1). Classification (NCBI taxonomy): domain Bacteria; kingdom Pseudomonadati; phylum Bacteroidota; class Bacteroidia; order Bacteroidales; family Bacteroidaceae; genus Bacteroides; species Bacteroides sp. 3_1_13. The sequence goes on along the minus strand of NZ_KQ236957.1, from coordinate 79,580 downwards.
TCTCCCAAAGGATTAGCATTTTGGAGTAAAACAGGTAACAAGTTACTTGTGAAACTAAATCTTCCGGCAATTATCACAGAAGTTGCAAAAAACAGCAACCAAAATATAGAACCTCAGTTAATAGCAGGAATTACGGATGCCATCCTAAAAAGTGATCCTTTAAAATTAAAGAGCATGTTAAGCATCATAAACAGTTTATTAAATAACAAAATGTTGGGTTATTTAGTAAATACTGACAACGTTACATTTTTATCTCTATTCGATTGTATCAAAAATGGAATTCCTTTGAATGCTATCCAATCCGAAGACAAACATATTTACCTATATCTTGATTACCAAACTTTGACTCCCATTATTAATGTTCTATCAGGAGTCAAAATCAGTCTTGGAGAAGGAGAACCATTAGAATTATCCTTATTATTTGACGGTTGGAAATTTCTACAGACATTCAATGTGGGCTTAAATATTGTCCCTATCACTGAATAACAACCTATAATTATAAAAGAAAAAACAATGAAAAAGATATCAATATTTTTGTTCGGCAGCCTGCTCTGCCTTACAGTTCCTTTCATCACGTCCTGTGATGAAGACTATCCCGGCCCCGATCCGGTAGAAGTAACCGCAAACTACTCTAACAAATTAACCAATCCGAATCCCAATCTGGCATTGACATACAGTGGAGAAGAATTGATTGGCAAATCAGTCGACTTCAGTACAGTGAAAGGAGAGGATGCTAACATCACTCTATATAATATTATCCCTAGAGAAGAAACACTGAAACTGACTAATGTTCCTATCATCGGAGATGAAGAAGGATATTCTTTTTCAGGTAACTTGACCACGGCGAGAAATATCTCGTTCAAGTATGAAGGAAAGGTGACAAAAGGCAAACTGACATTAAATGTGAGTGAGGTGAAACTGCCGGGAAACATGCTGTCCGGTAATGGTGGAAACGGAACATGGTACTTGGTGCATAATGCTCCAACAGAAGATGAAGAGAATGAGGATTTAGTTTTGTTGACAACATATTCTTATTCAAGCTATTATCAGAATGACAAAACAAACACAATCAATTGGATCTTCGCCTTTTTCGCAAAGCCTTTATTGGATAATATCTTCAGCATTATGCTAAATGATATAACTTTTCAATCTGACGGGAATATTACAGCTCATTATGCCGGATTTCCTGAAGGAGTAACATTCACAGATATTCTACCCACCAGTCCTACAACCACAGGAGGACTTTACGTAAACGAACGTCCTGATTCGGATTATAAACTATCCGGCATCAATCTTGCGAATTATTATATGGAAGACGCTTCTACTTTTTATATAATTCCCAATATTGATATGATTTTACGTCAGATACAAAGTGATAAAACAGAAACACGCAGCATATCAATAGATATATTAAAAGATTTGTATTCCAAACTGGCTCAATGGACAACGACCGGAATTAAGTTTCATATTGAAGAAAATCCAATGCGTGATTTTGTAGGTGACGAATTCGAGCAAACCAAGATAAAAGGTGATTACATTATATATATGGATCCTTCGGAAATAAAAGTTCTGATACCTATACTTGATATACTCCCCGACATACTGAAGCTAGTTGCTCCCGATATGCTGGATAAGACAATTGGTGAGTTGGCAGGTGATATGCTTCCTCCTATGTTGAAACCGACCCTAGGAAATCAGAAGATCACCGATTTATTACCTACACTTAGAAAAGATTTGAACGAATCGAACATAAAAATAGGAGTTTACTTATATAAATCAAAACAATAAAACTGTAACGAATATGAAGAAGATATATTTGATTATGTTGACTGTTCTCCTTGCAGGAGCAAGTATGAACGCGGAAACTCACACCACTGTGAAACCGGAAAGTACAATCAACAATTCTCTAAACGAGGATTGGACATTTAATGGAAATCTGAATGTAAAGGCAGGTCTATTACCCTTATCTAATGGTTCGGCTACGGTAACAGCGACTCCTAATGGTAACACAATCAGCTTATCTATTAGTGGTCTCACAATTTTAGAAATACCTATTGATCTGACTATGACTGATTTGACTTATGACGGAATTAAGATTCCAAAGGGTACAAAATCAACAGCCATGGGCTATCCTGTAACCTTCACACAAGATTGTTATATTAACGCAAATTCTTGCCAAGGAATATATTTGCGGATTACTGGAACACCTTCCGGCACCATAACTGCTGTTTTTAATTAAATGTGATTTATTCAAGTAACTCCTATTTCATAATATAGAACAATGAAAAAACTATATACACTATTAACTTTTCTCACTCTTTTCTCCGTCTGCGCCACTGCACAGACTCTGAAAGGACATATATACGACGCCAAAACCAACGAACCATTGGTGGGAGCAGCCGTTACCTACAAACTCCACGGCAACCAGGGAGTAGTATCCAACATCAACGGAGAATATGAAATCAAACTGCCCGAAGGCGGAGTTGACCTTGTATTCAGTTATGTAGGTTATGATGATGTACTGATGCCTATCGTCATTGGCAAACGTGAAGTAATCACTAAGGACGTCTACATGAAAGAAAGCACTAAACTACTGGAAGAAGTAGTGGTCAGTGCCGGACGTTTCGAACAGAAATTGAGTGATGTCACCGTTTCTATGGACGTTATCAAATCAGGAGACATTGCCCGCCAGGCGCCAACGGATATTTCTTCTACTCTCCGCACGCTTCCCGGTGTAGACATTGTAGACAAACAGCCTTCTATGCGTGGTGGTAGCGGATGGACTTACGGAGTAGGTGCACGCAGCCAGATTTTAGTAGACGGCATGAGCACGCTCAATCCGAAAACAGGAGAAATAAACTGGAACACCGTTCCTTTGGAAAATGTGGAGCAAGTGGAAGTGATTAAAGGAGCTTCTTCCGTACTATATGGTTCGTCAGCTTTGAACGGTATTATCAATATCCGTACCGCACGTCCTGGATTGACACCGAAAACACGTTTCAGCGCATACGTCGGTGTATATGGAGATGCAGAGAATGACGAATATCAATGGAGTGACAAAAGCTTTTGGAAAGACGACAAGTATGCAGTGAAACCGATTCTGCGCGGAAGCCTTCTTAGCGGTGTACGGAATCCGATTTATGAAGGATTCGACCTCTCCCACTCCCGCCGCATCGGTAATTTTGATGTCAGTGGCGGTATCAATCTTTTCACGGACGAAGGATATCGTCAACAAGGATACAACAAACGTTTCCGCATGGGTGGCAGCCTGACTTACCACCAACCGGATATGGGAATGAAAATCCTGAATTATGGATTTAATGTGGATTTCCTTTCCAACCAGTATGGTGACTTCTTCATCTGGCGTTCACCGACGGAAGTGTACAAGCCCTCTCCTTTCACCAACATGGGACGTGAAGAGAACAACTTCCATATCGACCCGTTCATCAACTACGTGAATCCCGAAAACGGTACATCACATAAGATTAAAGGACGTTTCTATTATAGTGCCGACAATATCGTGCGCCCGACCGACGGAGCATCCATTACTGATATTTTAGGAAATATGGGAACAGACGCCCAAACCATACAGAATATCGCAGGCGGTGATTACAGTTCGCTCTATCCGGCACTGGTAGGTATCGGTTCAGGACTTATCAACGGAAATTTGGAAGATGCCATGAACGGAGTATTCACTTCACTGGGCAACATCTTCCCGAACGCAACAACCGCCGATTACTGCGACCTTATCTCATGGACAATGGATAACGGATTACCGAGTGATTTGGACAAGTTAGTACAGGATGGAAAATTACCGAGCGACCTTGTTCCCTGGTTATCCAATGTAATCAATCCCTCACGTAACAATCCGAAAACTCAGACTGACAAGAACTTCGACTATTATCTCGACTACCAGTTCAACAAGAAATGGGACGGTGGAGCACAAATCACTACCGGAGCTACTTTTGAACATATCCGTTATGATTCTGCCATCATGGATGAAGTGTACAAAAGCGATAACATCGCCGCTTTCTTCCAGTACGACCAACGTTTCTGGGATCGCTTGAGTGTATCCGCCGGCGTACGTGCCGAATACTACCGTGTGAACAACCACCACCGCGAAGCGGAAACTAAGATATTCGGAACCAAAGTTCCGTTCCGTCCCGTATTCCGTGCAGGATTGAACTACCAGTTGGCAGATTACAGCTTTATCCGCGCCAGCTTCGGACAAGGTTACCGCAACCCGTCCATCAATGAGAAATATCTGCGTAAGGATATTGGTGGTGTCGGTGTTTATCCTAACTTGAACATCAACCCCGAAAAAGGATTCAATGCAGAACTTGGATTCAAACAAGGATATAAGATTGGTAATTTCCAGGGATTTGTAGACGTTGCCGGATTCTATACACAATATAAGGACATGGTTGAATTCCAGTTCGGACTGTTCAACAATGCCAATTATACGATGATTAACAGCATCGGTGATGCCATCCAAATGTTGTCGGACGGCAAAGGTTTCGGCATCGGTGCCCAATTCCACAACGTATCGAAAGCTCAAATCTACGGAGTTGAAATCTCGACAAATGGCGTGTACAACTTCAATAAGAATACGAAGCTGTTCTATAACTTGGGATATGTATATACTGAACCCCGCGACGCAGATTATCAGGAACGCAATGCCGTGGAAGGTCTTTATACCGACCCATTGCAAATGAAAGAGAAATCAAATACCGGAAAGTATCTGAAATACCGCCCGAAACATAACTTCAAAGCTACGGTAGATTTCCAGTGGAAACGTATCAACGTAGGTGCCAACGTGGCATGGAAGAGCAAGATTCTTGCAGTGGATTACCTGATGATGGACGAACGTCCCAAAATGCAAAATGACCTGATGGATTACGTACGCGGTATCCTCTTCGGTTATTCAAAAGGCGAGACGCTGGCTACTTACTGGGACAAGCATAACACGCCCTATGCTACCGTTGATTTCCGCTTCGGTGTGAAAGCAACCAAAGAAGTGGCATTCCAATTTATGGTAAACAACCTGTTCAACAAGGAATACAGTTACCGTCCGATGGCAGTAGCCGCTCCACGTACTTTCGTACTGAAGATGGACGTGACATTCTAAAGGAAAGAAAAAGTAATAATTGTCGTAATTTGTAGGGCAGTTATTACTTTTTTTGCTTATTTTTGGGGAGAAATAATAAACACTCACGCAACAAAACATCCCCAAAATGAAAAAGGCTGTTTACATATCATTTATCATCAACCTGCTTGTATGTATTCCATTACATTCAAAGGACAGGATTTCCGAACATTTGTACACCTTACAGCATCTTATCAACGCCAACCTTGCTTATGATTCGATAGCCCCTATAGACAGTATCATTATCTGGGAACAGCAGCTAAGCCCGATACTCGAACAAGAGAACCAAACAGAACTTTTCTTCCGAATCAAACAACTACTAGTACATGTACACTCTTTACATGGCAACATCGGACAAGCTATCGATGAAGCACGACTTATGTATGAAAAAGCCGAAACCCTGAAATATGATTTAGGAATAGCACTTTCCAATACAGCTATCGGAGATGCCTATTACTGTTCAAATATGTCCAAGGAGGCAATCGACGCTTACAAAGAAGCAATCCTTCAGCCCGTATCTTCTTCGGAAGGCAACTATTACAAAGAAATGGCTATATTGCACCTGAAGGCTATCTTTATCAGGGAACGCAACCCGAAAGAAGCGAAAGTCTACAGGGAAATGTTACTGAAATCGGATGCCATACATACCAACCGAACCATCCTGTTCTTCCATTATTGTTCCGATGCGGCATATTATATAATGGTAGGAGAACTGCAGAAAGCACAAGACAGTTTCCATGAAGCGGAAAAGATTTATGACTCCTGCAAAGAGCCCTATTATTACTCCCCTTTGCTCTGCTCCCGAGGATTATACTACGAAGCAATCGGGGAAAACGAACTCGCCTTGTCATGTTATGACAACGTGTTGCAAAGTATCAAACAAAAAATGCAGTCGATAAGCTACTTACAGGTATCCTACCTGAAAGCAGACTTGCTCGCAAAAACCGGAAACCCTCAAGAAGCCGCCCGACTATACGATAAAATCAGCCATATCACCGATTCTATCGCTTCTCCCAGTTATACACACCGCATCAACAGCCTGCGCGCCTCTTATCAGGAAAGCCGGATGAAAGTGGAGAACAAGATTGAGCACAATCGTATTTTCATGGGCGGTATCCTTATCGGAACTGTCATCCTGGCTGTCATTATTTATCTGGCGTTACATATATTGAAACAAAACAAGAAGATTGCCGAATCAAAAAAACTCCTTGAGCAGTCACGGCTAAATGCGGAAAGTGCCATGCACGCCAAAAGCCTTTTTCTCTCCAACATGAGTCATGAAATCCGTACTCCGCTTAGTGCCCTTTCCGGTTTCTCCAATCTGCTGACCGACCAGAAACTGGATACGGAAACTCGTCGGCAATGCAGTGATGTCATACAACAAAATTCGGACTTGCTGCTTAAACTGATTAATGACGTAATCGACCTGACTAATCTGGAAGTAGGCAAAATGAAGTTCAGCTTCGGCTACCACGATGCTATTGCCGTCTGCAACAATGTTATCGACACCGTCAACAAAGTAAAACAAACCCGGGCTGAACTCCGCTTTAAAACACCGCTCACCTCACTGCAACTATACACAGATGATTCACGTTTGCAACAGTTGCTCATCAATCTTCTCATCAACGCCACCAAATTCACTGCCGAAGGCAGCATTACCCTTGAAGTAGGATTGCAATCGGATGAGTATGCATTTTTTTCCGTGACGGATACAGGCTGCGGGATTCCTTTGGAAAAACAGGCGAACATCTTCAGCCGTTTCGAAAAGCTGAACGAAACGGCACAGGGATCGGGACTCGGTTTGTCTATCTGCCAACTGATTATAGAACGCATTGGTGGAAAAATATGGATAGACCCGGCATATACCGGCGGATGCAGATTCTGTTTCACACACCCTGTCCGCCCGGTGGAAGAAAGAAAGGAGGAACAGGCATGAAACGAATCAGCATATTCTGCATCATATTATTGGGACTAATAAAAATCCAGTCAGCCCAAGCAATGACTGTCAAAGACAGCCTGATACATGTACTGGATACCATACCCGCCAACGAGGCAAGGCTGGACGTCCTGTATTTATTAGCTTACCAAGACCCCATGTCACCGTCCTGTCTCAATTACCTGGACCGGCTGCTGAAAGAAGCGGCCGCGCAAGATGACAAAAAGTACCAGTGTCTTGCCATGTATGCGTATGTTATCTATTATTTCAATCACCAAGACGGGAAAAACGCCAAATTATGGATGGACAAACTGACCGAAATAGCCCTGAAGTATAAATACTATAATTCTTATTTTTCTGCCAAACGGGCGGAGATATTGATACATATCATAGAACACAAAATAGAATACAGCATCACACAGGCTGAAGAAATGTATCGTCTCGCCTCTAAAACAAATAATATAAAAGGAATGCGTTATGCGAAACTATGCCTGATGAACGCTTATCTGATGTCCGCCCGATATAAGGAAGGAGAAAACGCAGGATTTGAGGCTTATCGCCTGCTGCCTGCCACCGCTTCTCTTGAAGAAAGAAAGGATATCTTACAGGAGATATCCCTGGCATGCGCATCGATAGAGAGCGAAGAGTCGCTGAAATATCTAAAAGAATTTGAGACTGTGCTGGACAAACTGTCCCAACAAGATAAGAAATTCAAATTAAAGGTTCATCACACCGGTTATCTCTTATTGGAAACTTTATACGCCAAGTATTATCTGCAAAACGGAAAAATAGACGAAGCCCGTATTCACCTCAAGAAGATGAACGGATATTTCTCTCCTACGGATTATATCCCCTGCCGCGGACTCTATTACGACGTATATGCCCAATATTACCAAATTACGCAAATGTATGACAAAGCACTGATTTATGCAGACTCCGCCGTCAATCTGCTTTCAGGAGTGTCGGACAACAACGGGCTAGACTACCGGATAAAACGGGCAGGAATACTTGCCGACGCAGGACGGACAGATGAAGCTATTCCCTTATTCCGCAGTCTGTTGGCTAAGAAAGATACCTTCTACCGGCACTTGTCCACCACCCAAATAGAAGAAATCTACGAAATGAAAGAAATAGATGAATTGCTCCTTGAAAAGGAGAAGCACCGGTCGATTATCCAAACAATTGAACTGGTATTAATCATTATTGCATTAATCATTCTGATACCTGCTACTATCCGCATCTTTTACGTAAAAAAAAGGCTGAAAAAGGAGGAGGAAGAAATCAGGAAAATGACTCATATAGCAGAAGAAGCAAATGAAGTGAAAAGCCATTTTCTTTCCAACATGAGCTATGACATCCGCAGTACGCTCAACAACGTACTGGGCTTCTCACAATTGATGACCCAAGACCCCGACAGCATAGAAGCCAACCAGTGGGAAGAGTACTCCGAAATTATCCAAACCAATTCGACCGAACTGATACAACTGGTGAATGACGTACTTGACTTGTCGAGACTGGAAGCCGGAAAAACAAAATGGCAAATACAGGAGTATGACATTATTCCTTTATGCTCGGACATTGTCAGCATAGCGCAAATGAGAAACAGTGGAAAGATACAGATTGATTTCCAAACCACTGTCAAAGAGCAGGCTTTCCAACTGGATATCGCCCGCCTCACACAGGTCATTCTAAGCACGCTCATTTATCCGGTTTCCTGTGACTTGCAAAGACACGTCACATTCTCCCTGTATTGTAATGAACAGGAAAAGCTACTTGTATTCCGTATCATAAATACTCCACTTGCAGATGTGGAGTTTCAGATCCGAAAAACGGATGTCCGCCATCGGATTAATCGTCTGACAATCGAATATTTCGGAGGGACATACACGGTTATTTCCAATCTGAAAGAAGAACCGGCTATTATTATCACATATCCATACTCAAAATTACCGGCAGAAGATGCCGTATGATATAATTTTCATAGACAGATACGCTTATGAACAACCTAAAAGTACAAATCAGCTTTATCTCCGGAATTTTACTTATGATTCCATGCATTCTGTTTGCAACGGCAATATCTACCCCAGCAGATAGTTTACGAAACTTATTAAAAGATTGCCCGGATGCCGGAAAGAGGGCTGTCATCTACGTACATCTGGCTGATATTTATGTCGATAGCATAAATATCGCTCCTACATATTGGAACGAAGCACTCACCGAAGCGGTCAAGGCTAAAGACGAATATATTACGAAACTTGCTTTGGACGCACTCGTCAAAAGCTATGCCGCGAAGGATGAGGAAAAAGTGAAACAGTATATAGATATCGCCAGACGTGTGCTTCCGGAAAGCCACAACACGCTATTCGTCAATTATCTGTATTGTTACAATATTTGGATGGAAATGAGAAAAAACAACTCATTGGAACTTATCGAACAGGAACTGAATGAACTGAAAGATGAAGAAGTGAAAGCAATGACAGTTGAGGAACAAATCCGGTGGGAATACCTCACAGGAGTATCGTTGGATTATTTATCTCTACTGACTCATGCATACCGCGAAATCGGCAAAGCTATACCTTATATAGAACGAGCACTGGACAAAGTTTCAAAATTCCCTATGAAAGACAGAATCCATTTTGAAATATTATGCCGTTACGAATTGTCGGACTTATACACGGCAACAGAGGATAAAAAGGCAGCGGATGAAATAAACAAAATGATTGAATTAAACAGAGAATGGAACAGTCTGAATACCTCTTTCGAGAGAAAGTTTCTTGACGAATCAGACTATTATATGAAGCAATATTCATTAATCATTTTTCTCGGAGACCTTATTGATAAAAAGGAAACCCAAAAGTATTATGAAAAATACATCGGAATAGCCCGAAAGAAAAACAAGATGAAAAGTACATACGAAACCAGGGCAAGATACTATAAAACGATTGGAGACTACCAAGCCTCCATCACCTACATCGATTCTACTATCCTTACGAAACAGTATGAACCGGAAGTCCTTATCCCGCTCTACACAGTAAAAGCAGGGCTCTACTACAAAATGAAAGATTATAAAAACGCATATCTGACTTTAAAAGAGGGCAATAGACTGCAAACAAAAAACAAATCAACAAAGAGGGAACAACAAATGGCGGAAATGCAGACACGCTTTGATGTCAGCAAACTGGAACTGGAGAAAATGAGCCTTGCCTATAAAAACAAACAAATAGCGCTCATCGCTTCCTGTATTTTATTAATAGGACTAATTGCGTGGAGTATCTACCAACGCTATATGGTAAAACGACTGAAAAAGATGCATCGGAAATTGATGGTCGCCAATGAAGAGGTCAAAAGACAAAGTGAGAAAGCTACCGAAAGCGAAAAAATGAAAACCGCTTTTCTTAATTCTATCTGCCATGAGATACGGACTCCATTGAATTCTATAGCCGGATTTTCCGAACTAATCACGGATGATTCTCTGGATACTGCGACTCGTGAAGAATTCAAAGAATTAATACTAAACAATTCCACCGTATTGCTTTCTATGGTGAACAATATACTGGAACTATCCGAACTTGTCAGTTCTTACGAACCATTACCGGTTGAACCTACCGACATACACGGACTTTGTATAGAAGAAATGGAAATACTGAAAGGCAGGATATTGAATCCTGACATATTATGTATCACCGAAGCAGATAAGAAAGAAATAATCATACCGACTAACGCTTTTTACCTCTCACGAGTGATCGGTAACTTATTGGGTAATGCAGCTAAGTTCACTGAAAAGGGAACAATCACATTAACCTGTCGGATTGACGAAGAACAGGGAGTAGTGGTTATTTCCATAACTGACACGGGAATAGGCATACCGACCGACAAGCAAGAGTGGGTATTCGAACGGTTTACCAAAGTAGATGATTTCAAACCCGGTACAGGGCTTGGACTTTACATTTGCCGTATCATTATCCAACGGCTCGGCGGTAGTATAAGTATTGACACCTGTTACACTAAGGGCTGCAAAGTATTGGTATGTATACCGATAAAATAGCAATTTTTCATTCCTATCATTTTGACAGAACATAATTAGTCAGTTACGATTCATGCATTTTTTGTATCTTTGGCATCTGTAAATGAAAGGAACAATCGATAAAATGAAAAAACAAATCATACTTATTGCTATCTTATTATGTACAGCCTTTGCACAGGCACAAGAAGTTTTTGTAACCGCAGATTTTGTAAGTAGCTACATCTGGCGTGGTATAGAAAACGGCAATGCAAGTGTACAACCCTCGCTCGGCCTCAACTGGAAAGGATTGACCGTCTATGCATGGGGTTCCACCGAATTTCGCAAAAAGAATAATGAAATAGACTTGTCACTGGAGTACGAATACAAAAACCTGACTCTCTACGCCAACAACTATTTTACCCAAACAGAAGAAGAACCTTTCAAATACTTCAATTACAGTTCACATTCCACGGGACATACTTTTGAAGTAGGAGCCGGATATGTGCTTAGTGAGAAATTCCCATTGTCAGTCAGCTGGTACACCACCTTTGCCGGAAACGACTATCGTGAAAACGGAAAACGTGCCTGGTCCAGCTATTGCGAATTGAGTTATCCGTTCAGCGTGAAAGATGTAAACATGAGCGTCGAAGCAGGTTTTACCCCTTGGGAGAGTATGTACTCCGACAAATTCAATGTAGTCAATATCGGATTATCCGCAACGAAAGAAATCAAAATAACGTCCAACTTCTCTCTGCCCATATTCGGAAAGCTAATAGCCAACCCCTATGAAGAGCAACTTTATTTTGTATTCGGAATTACGTTGTAGATGATTCTTACACTCAATTATTAACTAATAAATTACCCCCATGAAAAAACACATTCTTATTTTCGGAGCAGGCCTCCTTCTATTAAGTGCCTGTAATTCGGTCAAAGCACCGGAAGCTATCTTGCCCATTCCCGAAGCCAAGCAGGTAGAATGGCAAAAAATGGAAACATACGCTTTCGTACACTTCGGACTTAACACATTCAACGACCGCGAATGGGGATACGGTGATTCCGATCCTAAAACATTCAATCCTACCCGACTGGATTGCGAGCAATGGGTACAAACCTTTGTGAAATCCGGCATGAAAGGAGTGATCCTGACAGCCAAACATCACGACGGGTTCTGCCTGTGGCCTACTCAACTAACAGAATATTGTATCCGCAACACCCCGTATAAGGACGGAAAAGGCGACATCGTTCGCGAACTATCGGATGCCTGCAAGAAGTACGGCATTAAATTCGCAGTTTATCTGTCTCCCTGGGACAGGCATCAAGCCAATTATGGTTCTCCCGAATACGTAGACTACTTCTATAAACAACTCAACGAGTTATTAACCAACTATGGTGATGTTTTTGAAATCTGGTTTGACGGTGCCAATGGCGGAGACGGCTGGTATGGCGGAGCAAAAGACAGCCGTACTATCGACCGCAAAACTTATTACGATTATCCGCGAGCCTATAAATTGATCGACGAGTTGCAACCACAAGCTGTTATCTTCTCGGATGGAGGTCCGGGCTGCCGTTGGGTAGGTAACGAAAACGGATTTGCAGGAGCTACCAACTGGTCTTTTCTCCGTGCCGGAGAAGTTTATCCAGGTTACCCCAAATATCGTGAATTGCAATATGGCCATGCCGACGGCAACCAATGGGTAGCCGCAGAATGTGATGTATCCATCCGTCCGGGATGGTTCTATCATCCGGAAGAAGACGACCGTGTGAAAACAGCAGATGCATTGACCGATCTGTATTACCGTAGCGTAGGTCATAACGCAACATTGTTACTCAACTTCCCGGTCGATCGTGACGGACTGATTCATCCGACAGACTCTGCCAACGCCGTAAACTTCCACCAGAACGTACAAAAGCAACTGGCACACAACCTATTGGCCGGACTTTCCCCCAAAGCATCGGACGAACGGGGAAAAACATTCTCTGCAAAAGCGGTGACCGATGGTGAGTATGATACTTATTGGGCTACCAATGACGGTGTCAACTCTGCCACAATCGAATTTGACCTGCCTCAAACGGAAAAGATTAACCGCATGATGTTACAGGAATATATACCTCTGGGGCAACGTGTCAAATCATTCGTTGTAGAATACAACCAGGAAGGCGAATGGCTTCCGGTAAAATTGAATGAAGAGACGACCACTATCGGATATAAACGCCTTCTTCGTTTCGAAACAGTCACCACAGATAAGATTCGTGTCCGTTTTACAGATTCGCGAGCTTGCCTCTGTATCAATAACATAGAAGCCTATTATGCAGGAGAGACTTCCGATACATATACTGCAAAAGCAGAAGAGTTGAAGAGTTATCCGTTCACGCTCACCGGAGTAGATGCGGAGGAAGCACAGAAATGTATGGATAAAAACAATCAGACCACCTGCTTCATCAACGGAAATACATTATTGATTGATTTGGGAGAGGAACGCACAATCACCTCCTTCCATTATCTCCCCGACCAGAGTGAATATAATAAAGGAATAATCAGCTCTTATGAAATCTCTGTCGGCACGGATAGTAATGCTGTCAATCAGGTAGTAGCCAAAGATGAATTTTCCAATATAAAGAATAATCCGATTCTGCAATCGGTTTACTTTACTCCGGTCAACGCCCGCTATGTCCAACTGAAAGCAACACGGATGATACATGACGGGGAGCCAATAGGATTGGCCGAAATCGGTATACAATAAAATAAGTAACTGCCATTTTAACACTTAAAGAGAATAAATAGCTGTATCTCTTGACTTCTCGAATAATTTATATAACTTTGTTCGTAAATAAAAAGCAATAAATATGAAACGTCCACAAATTGTAGAACGAATACGGAAGGCTTTAACACAGGTGGCACCGGAAGCTCAAGCCATTTTATATGGTAGTGAGGCACGTGGGGATGCCCGTCCTGATAGCGATATTGATTTATTGATATTGGTTGACGGTAATAAATTGACCGTCAAAGAAGAAGACCGTATCATCACTCCGCTCTACGATATAGAAATAGAAACGGGAGTGCAAATAAATGCACGTGTCTTGCTGAAAAAGATTTGGGAAAACCGTCCTTTTCAGACACCTTTTGCTATGAATGTAATGAAAGAGGGGATCGTACTATGAAAGAACAATTAAACAGGGAAAATATTGAGGCACTGTCAGCTTACCGTTTTCTACGTGCTAAAGAAACGCTGAAAGAAATACCCTATCTAAAACAACAAGGCTATTATAATACGGCTGTAAACCGTCTTTATTATGCCTGTTATTATGCAGCAGTCGCTCTGCTTATTAAACACGAGATAAATCCTGGTACCCATGCAGGTGTCAAACAGATGATAGGATTGCATTTCGTCGCTACCGGTCGTATGTCACGTGAATTGGGACGTTGTTTTTCCCTACTTTTCGAACGTCGGCATAGTAGTGATTATGATGATTTTGCCTATTCAAGCGAGGAAGAAATAGACGAATTGATGCCTAAAGCAACTGACTTTATTGGAGCCATCGAAGTTCTGCTGAAGGAGTCAAACGCTTGAGTCATGTTATCATCACTCTTACGCTCATCTTCCAGGAAGCAAGCATCTCATCTGACAAATACCCGCATTTCATATGCATTTCCCTTATTGTTTATGTGTCTTTGCTTAATAGTTATCAAGGGCTCACCTGTGTGAACAAACAGGCTATCAGTTGTAAACAAATATATCCACATACGTAAACAGCTTTGTTCACATGGGTGAGCCCTTGCAAAGCATTAGAGCTTAACAAAAGAACTACTAAGCATTAACGCATAAATACCTAAGAGAATACATAACAAGAATAGTTACTTTAAAACCAACATAAAGTGATGCCAATATTATTTTGGGTGAGGGTAAAAAGTTACCCTCACCTACCCTCACCTTTACCCTCACACCTACAACCCCGATGAATAAATGGATTGAGCCAGAGGGTGAGGGTGTGAGGGTAAAAGTATCACCAACTTAATAGGAGGAAGAATGAAAGGTTTATGGATGCACATTAATTATAAGTAATTAAAGAGGAACCCTGAATTAAATCTATAAAAACCCTCCTATTTTGCTCAAAATTCTTAAACCTGTGCATTTTTTACTCGGATTTCTTGTCAGAACCAAGTGTTTGAGTAAATTTGCACGCTGATAGTTAACCGGATAGTTTGGATAGCAAGAGATTACTACTTGACTACTGGCTGCTAACTTGTAGAAATACTAATACTAAAATTTATAGCATGAGTTTGAAAATTGTTGTATTGGCAAAACAAGTTCCCGACACACGTAACGTTGGGAAAGATGCCATGAAAGCCGACGGAACGATTAACCGTGCGGCACTCCCCGCCATCTTCAACCCCGAAGACCTGAATGCTCTCGAGCAAGCTCTCCGATTGAAAGATGCTCATCCAGGCTCTACCGTAACCGTTCTGACAATGGGACCGGGACGGGCAGCCGACATTATTCGTGAAGGACTTTTCCGTGGTGCAGATAACGGTTACTTATTAACTGACCGTGCTTTCGCTGGTGCAGACACACTGGCTACGTCTTACGCACTTGCCACTGCCATCCGCAAAATCGGTGAGTATGACATTATTATCGGTGGCCGTCAGGCAATCGACGGTGACACGGCACAGGTAGGTCCGCAGGTAGCAGAAAAGCTGGGATTGACGCAAATCACATACGCAGAAGAAATTCTGGAAGTAGGCGATGGTAAGATTAAGGTGAAACGTCACATCGACGGTGGTGTTGAAACTGTAGAAGGCCCGCTGCCTATCGTGATTACTGTCAACGGTTCTGCAGCTCCTTGCCGTCCGCGTAATGCTAAATTGGTTCAGAAATACAAGCATGCCAAGACTGTGACTGAAAAACAGCAAGGCAATCTTGATTATACCGACCTGTATGACAAGCGCGATTATCTGAATCTGGCAGAATGGAGCGTAGCCGACGTAAACGGTGACCTCGCACAATGCGGTCTGTCCGGTTCGCCGACAAAAGTGAAAGCCATCCAGAACATCGTGTTCCAGGCTAAAGAGAGCAAAACCATCAGCGGCAGCGACCGTGACGTGGAAGACCTGATTGTTGAACTATTAGCTAACCACACCATCGGATAATCATGAATAACTTATTTGTATATTGCGAAATAGAAGAAGGTAACGTTTTAGACGTTAGCCTCGAACTTCTGACCAAAGGTCGTTCGTTAGCCAACCAGTTGAACTGTCAGCTCGAAGCAGTGGTTGCCGGAACCGGCCTCAAAAATATTGAAAAACAAATCCTTCCTTACGGAGTAGACAAACTTCACGTTTTCGACGGCGAAAGACTTTACCCTTATACTTCACTTCCTCACACAGCTATCCTGGTGAACCTTTTCAAAGAAGAGCAGCCACAAATCTGTCTGATGGGTGCTACTGTAATCGGTCGTGACCTCGGTCCGCGCGTTTCTTCTGCTTTGACCAGCGGATTGACTGCCGACTGTACTTCACTTGAAATCGGTGACCACGAAGACAAGAAAGAAGGCAAGACTTACAAGAACCTGTTGTATCAGATCCGTCCGGCTTTCGGCGGTAACATCGTTGCTACGATTGTGAACCCGGAACACCGCCCGCAGATGGCAACCGTTCGCGAAGGCGTGATGAAGAAAGAAATCCTCTCTCCGACTTATCAGGGAGAAGTGATCCGTCACGATGTGAAAAAGTACGTAGCTGATACGGACTATGTAGTGAAGGTAATCGAACGCCACGTAGAAAAGGCAAAGAACAACCTGAAAGGTTCTCCGATTATCGTAGCCGGCGGATACGGTGTAGGCTCGAAAGAGAACTTCGACCTGTTGTTCGACCTCGCCAAAGAACTTCACGCAGAAGTAGGTGCCAGCCGTGCTGCTGTTGACGCAGGTTTTGCAGATCACGACCGCCAAATCGGTCAGACCGGTGTTACGGTTCGTCCGAAGCTTTACATCGCTTGCGGTATCTCCGGACAGATTCAACATATTGCCGGTATGCAGGAAAGCGGTATCATCATCTCCATCAACAACGATCCGGAGGCTCCTATCAATACGATTGCAGATTATGTAATCAACGGAACAATCGAAGAAGTTGTACCGAAGATGATTAAGTATTATAAACAAAATAGCAAGTAAGGAAAGATGGCTAATTATTATACAGACATACCGGAACTCAAGTTTCACTTGAACAATCCGATGATGAAACGTATTTGCGAACTCAAAGAACGCAATTACAGAGATAAAGATGAATTCGATTATGCTCCGCTGGACTTCGAAGATGCTGTAGACTCTTATGACAAAGTGTTGGAGATTACCGGAGAAATCACAGGAGAAATCATTGCCCCTAACGCAGAAGGTGTAGACGAAGAAGGTCCTCACTGTGCCAATGGTCGCGTAGAATATGCATCAGGAACCAAACAGAACCTGGACGCAATGGTAAAAGCCGGCTTGAACGGTATGACCATGCCACGTAAGTTCGGCGGTCTGAACTTCCCGATCACCCCGTACACCATGTGTGCAGAAATCGTGGCTGCTGCCGACGCAGGTTTCGGAAACATCTGGTCATTGCAGGACTGTATCGAAACTCTTTATGAGTTTGGCAATCCCGACCAACACAGCCGCTTTATCCCACGCATCTGCCAAGGTGAAACGATGTCAATGGACTTGACAGAACCGGATGCCGGTTCCGACCTTCAATCTGTTATGCTGAAAGCTACTTACAGCGAAAAAGACGGATGCTGGTTACTGAACGGTGTGAAACGTTTCATCACAAATGGTGACGCGGATATTCACCTCGTACTGGCACGTTCGGAAGAAGGAACGAGAGACGGCCGTGGTTTGTCTATGTTCATCTATGACAAGCGTCAGGGTGGCGTGAACGTACGTCGTATCGAAAACAAACTCGGTATCCACGGTTCTCCTACCTGCGAATTGGTATATAAGAATGCAAAAGCTGAACTTTGCGGTGACCGCAAACTCGGTTTGATTAAATACGTAATGGCTCTAATGAACGGTGCCCGTCTGGGTATTGCCGCACAATCTGTAGGATTGAGCCAGGCAGCTTACAATGAAGGTTTGGCATACGCTAAAGACCGTAAGCAGTTCGGAAAAGCAATTATCGAATTCCCGGCTGTATATGACATGCTGGCTATCATGAAAGGCAAACTGGATGCCGGACGTGCTTTACTGTATCAAACATCTCGCTACGTAGACATCTACAAAGCATTGGATGACATCGCCCGCGAACGTAAACTGACTCCGGAAGAACGCCAGGAACAAAAGAAATATGCTAAATTAGCAGACAGCTTTACTCCGCTGGCTAAAGGTATGAACTCTGAATATGCGAACCAAAACGCTTACGACTGTATTCAGATTCACGGCGGTTCAGGTTTCATGATGGAATATGCTTGCCAACGTATCTATCGCGACGCACGTATCACCAGCATCTACGAAGGAACTACCCAGTTGCAGACAGTAGCCGCTATCCGTTACGTAACCAATGGTTCGTACATCGCTACCATCCGCGAGTTCGAAACCATTCCTTGCTCACCGGAAATGGAACCGCTGATGTCTCGTCTGAAAAAGATGGCTGACAAATTCGAAGCAAGCACCAATGCAGTGAAAGAAGTACAAGACCAGGAATTGCTTGACTTCACCGCTCGCAAACTGGTGGAAATGGCTGCTGACATTATCATGTGTCACCTGCTGATTCAAGATGCCAGCAAGGCTTCCGAACTGTTCTCCAAATCTGCACATGTATATTTGAACTATGCAGAAGCGGAAGTAGAAAAGCACTCAAACTTCATCGAAAACTTCGATAAAGAAGACTTGGCATTCTACAAAAAGTAATAAATACTCTATCAAATCTCATAAAAGCATCCCTTCTTAGGAAGTGGATGCTTTTTTATTTGTCACATTCTATTATTTTTCATTATTATTCTATACATTTGTCAGTGAGATAAGTAATTTTTAATCGACGACTCTATATAAGAATAGAAATATGGCACTCAAACCTTCATATAACGACCAACTGCATTTACCGGGTTTATCAAAAACAGAAATCCTTATACTAGCTCTCGAAGCTTCGCAAAAGCTGGAGTGGAATATCGAGGAAGTGACTCCGGAAGGAGCACGATTCGAAGTCCCGTTCAATATGTATTCTCATGGAGAGGAAATAACCTTCACCATAGAACCGGGAAGCGACGGAGAAGTAGCTGTGCGCAGCCAATCCTCTTCCGTACAATTTGTAGACTATGGAAAGAACAGAAAAAATATACAAAAGCTACGCGAGACGATGGAAGAAATAAAAACATCCCTTACCCCGGAAGAGCTAACCCAAAAGGCAAAAGATTTCGAGGAAGAGTGTAACCGTCCGCTCACAGAAGAAGAGAAAGCCTATCTGGAAGAAGAAAAGAAAAGGAACTCTTTCTGGTCGTTCTTTATTCCCCGCAAAGGTTTTATGGCAACACCTATCCTGATAGACCTCAACCTCCTTGTATTTATTGTGATGATTGCATCCGGAGTGGGAATTATGTCTCCTTCCACCTTATCACTGCTGAAATGGGGAGCCGACTTCGGACCGCTGACCCTTACAGGCGACTGGTGGCGTGCAGTGACCTGCAACTTCATACACATCGGTGCTTTTCATCTCCTGATGAATATGTATGCCTTCATGTATGTAGGTCTTCTACTGGAAGATCTGATAGGAAGCCGTCGGATGTTCATGTCCTATTTACTGACCGGACTATGTTCGGCAGTATTCAGTCTTTATATGCACGGCGAGACAATCAGTGCCGGAGCCTCCGGAGCTATCTTCGGACTTTACGGTATATTCCTCGCCTTCCTGTTCTTCCATCGCATCGCAAAGGAACAACGGAAAGCGTTATTGACCAGTATCCTTATTTTTGTCGGTTACAATCTGGTTTATGGCATGAAAGCCGGGATTGATAACGCTGCACATATCGGCGGGTTATTAAGCGGTTTCCTACTGGGAATCATCTATGTATGCAGCTATAAATTTGAAAAAGCCGATGCGCAACGCACCGTTTCAATCCTTGGGGAGCTTGGTATCTTTTGTATTTTCCTGTTCAGCTTCTTGATGCTTTGCAAGAACGTTCCCCCTCTTTATCAGGACATACGCGGCGAATGGGAAAGCGGTATTGTAGAAGCCTATCTGAATGGTGAACTGGAAGAAGAAAACGAAAATGGTAACCAATCAGGCAGGGAGACTGCCAACAGTTCTTCTACCAGTCAATATCCTCCATACGTTCCGGTAGGCAATAACGATACATGGCTTTCTTATTACGATGCAGAAACAAATTTCAGTTGCCAGTATCCTACCAACTGGAGGAAAATAACAGGAGCGAAAGGATTGACTCCCAGCGCAGAACCTCCGTTGCTTAGGCTCGTCAACGGCGCCAACCAACTGACGATTACCGCTCTGACCTACGATACACAAAAAGAGTTTGAACATATCAAGAAGTTATCGCTCACTCTCCCGCGAAATGCACAAGGAGAACCAGCGGAAGACTATAAGCAGAGCAATGTCAACATCAACGGGCTATCCATGACAAGAACTACAAACCCTCTGCACATCGGAGCTCCTGATGAACCGGGAGAAGACATACAACAAATTGTATTACACTATTTCCAAGAAAGCAAGAAGCGAACTTTTACCATTGTTATGCTTGTCTATGACGAAGAAGCCGAAACCGATCTGAATGCTATTACATCAAGTATTCAGATCACCCAATAAAGAGAATATGAGAGTATATGTCCAAGTCAAACAGTTAGGAAAGCGAAAGTGCAATATCGAAAAGATTCCTGTCGATTTTCCTGTTCCGCCTGTCGATGTACAGGGGTTGATTGAAGCCATCGTCAGTTGGCAAGTCTGTGAATATAATGAACGCTTGCAACAAAGCGAAGTACTGAAATACCTCACACAGGAAGAAGTGGAAAATAAAGCAACTTCCGGCAAGGTTGGGTTTGCAGTAAACTATAACGGCAAACCTGCCGCAGAAGTAGAAGCAATCACCAACGCCCTGCAATCTTACGAGGACGGAATTTTCCGTATCTTCATTGACGATACGGAAACTGAAGACTTATCCTCTCCCACCGGACTCAAAGAAGAATCTACCATCACCTTCATCCGATTGGCTATGCTGTCGGGAAGACTTTGGTAATCATTTTCTTATAAACACACTTAAAACGAAAATAATCATGAGACTCATTTATAATGACGCATTAAACAAACGGATTGCTCCGTACCTGGAAAGGTTAACGAAAAAGAGAACCAGTTTAGACAAAGAGACAATGACACTGTTGGATGTATTTATGCAATACTTCAACATGGATACCCGGTATGGCACATACAGCGATAAACTAGAGCCTTGCATCATACATATTATTCAGGAAGAGAAGATAAAGAGTGTTGCCAATCTTTTCGACGGAAAGTTGAATAAAGTGCTCCGTTATCTATTGGGAGACGAATATGCCAACCTGTTCCACACCTATCTGAAGCTCAAAGCACGGTGTCCGTACACTCATGGATATTCGCGCCGGTCACAGCGGTCGGCGAATCCTCTTCTGCATTTCAGCCACATCATAGATGCGCTGACGGAATTTCTAAAACTACGTGCCACCGGATTCAGCGAACAAGCCATACTGAACGGAGGAAACACTCCGGAAGAAATAGAAACATACAAGGATGCGATGAACTGCCAAAACTGGATGGCCGCCCAAATAGCAGAAGGCAACCAGACTGTCATTGAATACCTTAACAACGTATTGACCAGCGAGAATAATGCCAACCGCCTCAATCAGGGACATCTCCAGGCTATCGCCGTGAGCGGTTACCGCCCGTTGCTGGAACTGGAAGGGAAGTTACTGCTGGCAGCCAAACTGCAGGAAGGTCTCCGTCAAGCTATCGTGGAAACGATGGACGAAGGATGCCCCGAAAGTTATCTCCATCTGTTCTCGGTGATCTGCGACAACGGCCTGCAACGATTTGCCTCCGTGAAACGCGGCATTGCAGTCTGTACGGGTATCGGAGAACAAGACAGCAGCGAGCGTATCACCAACAAATATGTGGAACTGATCCGCCGTTTTCTGAACGACCGGGAAGAAGCACGCAAAGCCCTCCAAAGCAAAGATACGGTCGAACTTTATCTGGCTCTATGGAGTATCGGATTCTATAATACGGAAGAAATCCAGGCACTCGTTCCGGGAATAATTAAAGACGGTGCCAAATATCAGGTGCAGACCTTACTTTACTTTTTACGCTGTACGCAATACTCCGGCATGAACCACCGTATCAGTAAAGATGCTTTTGAAAAATGGTATAACGAACCGTCGGTGGTGGCGGCTATCCTACCGTTGTATCTATCCGGGCTCTATCTTAGCCGGTACGGAGGACATAAGGACGCCCCGTCACTCCATGATTATTTTGATAGCAAAGAAGAAGCGATCCGTCATTATGACTATCTGAAGAACGTCTATCAGTCCATCTCTGCCAAAGAGATTTATTCTCCATACGTATTCCCCTGGGAAAGTGCAGAGCTCACCCGTTCGGAAATCGTTCTCAAGATGGCGTATATCACCTGGATGACCAACGACTCTGCATTGAAAGACGATCTTTGCACCTCTCTGCCTTCTTTGGATACCTATATGCGGGCAGGCTATATCGGTGTCGTATTAAATCCCCCGACCAGCCATTTACAGGAAGAATATGTGCTGCAATCACTGGGCGACCGTTCGCAGGACGTTCGTGACGAAGCCTACAAAGTCTTGTCCGAGATGACCTTGTCGCCCGAACAGAATCAGAAAGTAGAAGAGTTGCTGCGCTTCAAATATAGTGAGATGCGTATCAACGCCATCAATCTATTGATGAAACAGCCGAAAGAACAATTGTCCGGCAGTATCCGCCGCTTACTAACAGACAAGGTTGCTGAACGCCGCCTGGCCGGATTGGATATGATGAAGACTATTCACAATATAGAATTCCTGCAAGATACCTATCAGGAACTAATCCCTGCCGTCAAAGAAATTCAGAAACCGAACGCGAAAGAAAAAGTGTTGATAGAATCTCTGATCGGCGACGGAACGGAAAAGAACACCGCACAGCACTATACCAAAGATAACGGCTTCGGTCTGTACGACCCGGCTCTTGAAGTCAATCTGCCGGAGATTACCCAGGATAAAGGATTCAACGTGAAAAAAGCATTCGAATTCATTTGTTTCGGAAGGGCTAAACTTGTATTTAAAAAACTAAGCAAATACATCGAAATCTATAAGAATGAAGAGTTCAAGAATGGGTACGGAGAAGCACGCCTGGTAGGCAACAGTGTCCTGATAAACTGGAGTAACTACGGAGGATTGAGCGGACTCGGTTTCCCGGAACTGTGGAAGGCCTTCTACGAAGAAGAAATCGGAAGCTATGACAAATTACTGATGATGAGTTTCATGCTTGCATCGACAGGTGCCCCAAAAGACGATGACGACTACGATGAAGAGGATGAAGAAGACATCAAGGCAGACCAAAAATCAAGCAACACTTTCGAGCCGCTTGTTAACCGGATGTATGCCGGCATCACTTACCGCGGATTGCAGAAGGAACTCCGCAAGATGCCGTACTACGAACAGATGAGTGATATTATCGAAGCATTGTCATACGAGTATAAAGACGAAGCAGTCTACCAACGATTGGCTGTCAATATGCTGCTCCAACTGTTGCCTTTGCTGAATACTAAAAACATTTTCCGCCAGTACACCAACAAGCATGCATGGCTTCGGGACAAACTGGAATATGGAGAAAAGGAGATCGTTTACCCGATACACAACAACAAGTTCGTGAATTTCTGGCTTGAAATGCCTCAAAAGCCCATGAGTGATGATCTGTTTATCCGCTACTTCACGGTGCGCTATCAACTTTACAAGCTCACCAACTACATGGAACACACCCCCGAACTGGAAGAAACAGATTCTTACCTTCATGCCACGGACTTCGCCCGTGCATGGATGCTCGGAATCATCCCGACAGAAGAAGTATACCGCGAAATGATGGGACGCATCAGCTCGCCCGCCCAGATCAAGGCAATTACCACGGTATTGAACGACAACGTTCGTTTCAATAAGGAAAAAGAAAGATACGCCGACATCAAAAACGTCGATTTCTCTCTCTTCCGTTCTCTTGCACAGAAGATAGTAGACCGGATTCTTGAAATCGAACTGAAACGGGGAGACTCCGAGACACAAGTCACCAACCTTGCAGAGGAATTAAGTTATATTTATGGAGCGGACACATTTATCCACATTCTGCAAGCATTCGGCAAAGATACGTTCATACGCGACAGCTACAACTGGGGCAGTACCAAACGAGGTGTATTGAGTAGCTTGCTCCATGCTTGCCATCCCCTACCGACAGATACCAGCGAAAATCTGAAGAAACTGGCGAAGCAAGCCGAAATCAGTGACGAACGACTGGTAGAAGCCGCCATGTTCGCTCCGCAATGGATTGAACTGACCGAAAAGGCAATAGGCTGGAAAGGACTGACAAGTGCCGCCTATTATTTCCACGCCCATACCAATGAAACATGTGACGACAAGAAAAAAGCAATCATCGCCCGCTACACCCCTATCGACGTGGAAGACTTGCGGGAAGGTGCTTTTGATATCGACTGGTTCAGGGATGCATTTAAGACAATTGGCAAACGACGCTTCGAAGTGGTCTACAATGCCGCCAAATATATCTCATGCAGCAATAGCCATACCCGTGCCCGCAAGTTTGCCGATGCCACCAACGGTGCAGTGAAGGCGGCAGATGTAAAGAAAGAAATAGTTGCCAAACGCAACAAAGACTTATTGATGAGCTACGGCCTCATCCCATTGGGACGGAAACCGGACAAAGAACTGCTGGATCGTTATCAATACCTGCAAAAGTTCCTGAAAGAGAGTAAGGAGTTCGGTGCTCAAAGGCAGGAAAGCGAAAAGAAAGCGGTAAACATCGCCCTGCAAAATCTGGCGCGTAACTCCGGCTACGGAGACGTTACCCGTCTGACCTGGAGCATGGAAACGGAACTAATCAAAGAACTTCTCCCCTACCTGTCTCCCAAAGAGATAGACGGCGTAGAAGTGTATGTGCAAATCAATGAGGAAGGCAAATCGGAGATTAAACAAATCAAAGACGGCAAAGAGCTCAACAGTATGCCTGCCAAACTGAAAAAGCATCCGTATATAGAAGAACTGAAAGCGGTACACAAAAAGCTGAAAGACCAGTATACCCGCTCCCGCGTGATGCTGGAACAGGCGATGGAAGACTGTACCCGTTTTGAAGAAAACGAATTGCGCAAGTTGATGCAGAACCCTGTCATCTGGCCATTGTTGAGACATCTTGTCTTTATCTGTAACGGACAGACGGGCTTCTACACCGACGGATTGCTGGTGACTGTGAATGCCGTTTGCCTACCGTTAAAACCGAAAGACGAGTTACGCATCGCCCATCCCACAGACTTGTACGCAAGCGGTGACTGGCACGCTTATCAGAAATTCCTGTTCGACAAAGCAATCCGCCAGCCTTTCAAACAGGTGTTCCGTGAGCTCTATGTTCCGACTCCGGAAGAAGTGGAAGCCACTCAATCCCGCCGTTACGCCGGCAATCAGATCCAACCGCAGAAAACGGTTGCCGTACTGAAAGGCCGTCGCTGGGTAGCCGACTACGAAGACGGTCTCCAAAAGATCTATTACAAAGAGAACATCATCGCCACCATCTATGCGATGGCAGACTGGTTCTCTCCTGCCGACATCGAAGCTCCGACGTTAGAATATGTCTGCTTCCACAACCGCAAGGACTACAAGCTGATGAAAATCTCGGAGATTCCTCCTGTCATCTTCTCGGAAGTGATGAGAGACGTAGACTTGGCAGTAAGTATAGCCCATGCCGGAAGCGTCGATCCGGAAACCAGCCACTCTACCATCGAGATGCGCAGCGTGCTGGTGGAACTGACAATGCCGTTGTTCCATTTCAAGAACGTGACGATAAAAGGAAGTTTCGCTCACATCGAAGGCAAACTGGGTAAGTACAATATCCATCTGGGCAGCGGCGTGATCCATCAGGAAGGCGGCGCGCAGATTGCCGTTCTTCCGGTACATTCGCAAAATCGCGGACGCCTGTTCCTGCCTTTTGTAGATGAAGATCCGAAGACAGCCGAGATACTGACTAAGATTATCTTCTTTGCAGAAGACGATAAGATAAAAGACCCGAGCATCCTGAACCAAATTAAATAGAAAAGAGATGGCAGAGAATTTAATCATCGGCACAGGAAATAAGGAAGAGAAATACCGGGAGTTACTTCCGCAACTACACGCTCTGGTAAGTACGGAAACGGATCTCATAGCTAACCTTGCCAACGTTGCAGCGGCGCTCAAACAGACTTTCGGTTTCTTTTGGGTAGGCTTTTACCTTGTGAAAGAGGATGAACTCGTACTGGGTCCGTTTCAGGGTCCCATTGCCTGCACCCGCATCCGCCTCGGCAGAGGAGTTTGCGGCACAGCCTGGAAAGAGGCCCGGACACTGATTGTTCCTGACGTAGAACAGTTTCCCGGACACATTGCCTGTAGTTCGGACTCGAAATCGGAAATAGTAGTACCGATCCTCCAACAGGGTGAAGTCATTGGAGTGCTGGATATTGACAGTGATGAACTGGATAGTTTCGACACCATCGACGCACGCTATCTGGAAGAGATTTGTACGTATATTGGATAAGTTGACAACCATGCAAACGTCCTGAAAAAACAGAGGCTCTGATTGAGTGAATCAGAGCCTCTGTTTACTATAAATAGAGCCTCTGTTCGGATCAAACAGAGGCTCTATTTTTTTACCAGTCCATATCTTCTATTTCCCGTTCCCGGTACAGCAGAAGTTGTTTGCGAAGCGAACTCATTTCGCGTCTCATATCTTCCATCTTTTCCAGTAAATGATGAATGGCATCGATACCTTCCATATTGATGGATAAGTCGTAGTACATTCTGCTGTAACGCTCCACGTTCGGGAGTTCCGACAAAAGCAGATAATGTTCGCCGCCTTCGGTATGTACGTTAATCAAACCGCCCTCTTCCAACAGGTCGATGAATGAAGGCTCAATATGACATTTGTGACAGTATTCACTGACAATAATTAATTCGGTCTGCATAGTGCTCATTCATTTTAGTTCATACTCTGTAATTGACGGAACAACTCTTTCTGTTTGTCGGTCAAGTTCGTAGGAATCTTGACGGAATAGGTCACAATCAAGTCACCGAATTGTCCTTCCTTCTTATAAACCGGGAATCCTTTACCTTTCAGTCGGACTTTCGTACCGTTCTGCGTTTCCGGTTTTATCTTCAGTTTCACTTTACCGTCCAGCGTATCGATCACTTTCTCACCTCCCAATACAGCAGAGTAAAGGTCTACTTCCACATCTACGTACAGGTCGTCGCCCAGGCGTTTGAACACCGGGTCTTCGGCTATCACGAACGTAATGTACAAGTCGCCCGCAGGTCCTCCGTTGACACCTTCGGCTCCGTAGCCCTTCAGTTTGATTACCTGTCCGTCGGCTACACCGGCAGGGATGGTGATACGCACTTGTTTACCATTTACGGTCAATATCTGCTTATGCGTTTGAGCAGCATCACGAAGGGAAAGATGAAGTTCGGCATTAAAGTCCTGTCCGCGGAATCCCGCAGAGCCTTGTCCTCTTCCTCCCCGATGTCCGAACATGGATTCGAAGAAATCTGAAAATCCACTGGCATTGCCACCGGAAAATCCCTCTCCATCGGAACTATACCAATAACTTCCGTTACCGTCGGAGAAACCTTGACCTGCACCGCCGAATCCGCCGAAACCTCCCGCACCGCCATAGCCTCCGGCTTGCTGCTGTGCACGTTTCTGCGCTTCGAATTCATCGGCATGTTTCCAATGTTCTCCGTACTCATCATACTTTTTACGTTTCTCTGGATCACTTAGTACTTCATTGGCTTCATTGATTTCCTGAAACTTATCCTTTGCACTCGGGTCATTAGGATTCAAGTCAGGATGATACTTTCGGGCCAACTTACGAAAAGCCTTTTTGATATCATTCTGCGAAGCACTTTTGTCTACTCCAAGAATCTTGTAATAATCTATATAGGCCATGTTTTATGAATTTAATCGTTCATACATCATACGGCAAATAACACGCCAATCACGCTTTTGGATGCAAAAATTAACAAGGATTAATACCTAACACTTAATACTTGATATTCCTCTTTTCCAGCATCTGGAAGTCTTGCTTCTTCATACCCAAATCATCCAGCGGACGGGGTTCGTTGTGGTCGTTCAGATAAACTCTCGGTTTTAGGATGTAGTGCGGAGCCGTTACAGATTGCGAATCATCCCGGTAAGGAGTTTCTATTCCGGCCAAAGACAACATGGTCGGGAAGAAAGAGCTGCTGGAAGAAATATTCTTATCCTTATTATCCACAGCATTTTTCCAATGTTCGGGATAGGTTTCAAGGTAGTTGTCGGACATCCAGATGAGGAACGGCACGTGAAGTTGATAATAAGAAGGTACGGGAGAAGCGTGGAGGAACAAATGGCGGGAATCGTCGAAAATATCCTCACCATGATCGGAAGTGTAGAGCATGGCGGCATCTATCTGCTGTTTTTCCAACATGTGGATAAGGCGTGACAAGAAACCGTCCGTATAACGGATGGAGTTGTCATAGGCATTGACCAGGTTATCCCGGTATTTTCTTTCTGCTTCCATCGGATAATCGGGCGTAAAGAAAGCACTTTCCGACGGGTAACGTTCGCGGTAATTAAAGTGAGAACCGTAGGTGTGGAGCACAATAAATTGTTTCGTCGCACCTTTAGCCAGTTCCTGCTCCACCAATTTCAGAAGTTCGTCGTCAGAAGGATTATAGGAGGAACTGACAGAATCTTCTTTTATAAAATCGTACGTATCGGCTTCCATTCCGAAGAAGTCAATAAACGAATGGTTGTAACGTTGGTTGGAGAAAAAGGCTGTCCGGAAACCTGCCTCTTTGAAAGCGGTGACGATTCCTTTCTGATGATAGATAGAATCATAGTTGCAAGCGGTAGCGTCCGACATCAACATGGGGACACTTTTATGTGTCGTATTCGACTCTGTCAGTACTTTCGGGAAAGCAATCAGACCCGGTTGCCGGGATAAAAGAGGGTTCGTTTCACGTTCGTAACCATACAATTGCCAGTTCAGGGCACGGGAGGTTTCTCCTACGACCATTACGTATACTTCCCGTTTCTCTTTCGGATGCGTAGGCAGGGCATGGAAAGTAAAGTCCTTCGAAGTACGGTGATAATTCTGCGTCAAGGCGGTTCGTTGGAAGGCTAGACCTACGTTATAACACACGTTCAGCGGATATAAATCGGACTTCAACTCATATCCCGGATCCTGCATATATGCTCCGACAAGGCTAAGGAGGGAGATTCCAAAGACTATGGAGGCTCTCTTCCGTTCTCTGCGGATAAATTCTGCCGTGAGTTTCCGCTTGCGTACAATTGAAATGGTCCCTAATATCAAAGCAGGTACATAGAGTACGATGACAGCAATAATGGCAGGTGTGAGGTTATCAAGCAATTCGAGGGCTTCACTCGAATTGGTAGTCACCAAGTTCAAAAACATATCGACAGCGATAATGGACTGGCCGAACAAATAAAGCAATACAATCTGAAAGGCTCCGAAAAACAGGAACAGGAATAAAATCCAAAGCATCTTGCCACAGTTTCTCGACAAAGTCATCAACAGATAATAGCAGCCGAAAGGCAAAAGCACATTACACACCTTTGCCATCAACGGTAAAGGCTCTGTCAAACAGAGCACAAGGTTGGGTACTATCAAGATGAAGAGGAACAGATAAAACAAATGTTCCTGATTCTCTAACCAATTCTTTATATTCTTAAAAAGCTTCATTGATATTAAAAATAAATCCGGTCTGGTGTTTGCCAAACCCTAAATCCAAACGTACATTTACTCTCTTCTTAAACTCCCAACGATAACCGAAACCATAATTAGGCAGAATATGTTTCGGAGTAAACTCGGAGAGTCGTGGAAAAATCGTTCCCGCTCCTGCCCATACTGCCACTCCATTCCGTTTCCAGACGTGTTGCCGGAGTTCTATTTGCGCATCCATTGCTCCTTTGTCCCGATAGCGTCCTTCGTAATATCCGCGCATGGAGTAAGAGCTTCCCAACGTTGCCATCAATCCCCACGGGGTATCGCCATAGGTAAGCAATGTGTGGAATTGTCCTGCCAGCACTCCGCCTTTCCATACCGGCTGATAATAACTGGTAGTCAGTTCTGTACTGCTAAACGCATATTTATTGCCGAGAAAAGCCGGGCTGAATCGCTGGTCTATCCGCAAGTAATAGCCGTGAGATGCATTTGTCAGGAAATCACGTGAATCGTAAAGGAGGGAAAGTCCCAGGCTGGTATTGGTGGTCCGTGCCGCCATTCCTTCCCATAGTTCCGGTTTATCAAAGTTCCGCCCGTCGATATAATCGAATATGGCCATCGGGCCGATGTAGAAGTTCTTTGCCAGCCGGAACATAAAATCGACTTTCACCTGTGCTTGAAAACGTTTATAGTCGCTTTCATTATCAGAGTTGGCTCCATTGTCATATCCCCGTCCCCAATACAGGCTGGGGAAAGAATAGAAATAGAGATTGTAATTCAAGCGGTATTTGTCTTGCGGAAACAGATGGTTCCCACGGATTCCCAACAGATAGAAGCCGACCGTCGACACATCTCCGTAAAGAGAGACATTGGAGGGAGGAAGAAGCGAATCGTTCCGATCGGTGCGATATAATCCGGCTGCCACCAGTCCGAGTCCGAACTTGGTGTCACTGGAATAGTGGGGACCGCCTATCACACTGAAATCAAACTTTTTATTCTTTTTTTCCTTATTGGCGTCATTGAAGTAATCAAGAAACTTTTTAAAGAAGCTGCGCTTTGCCGGAACAGAATCTTCCATGGTTGCAGATACAGAATCCTCCGGCAGTTCAATTTTAGTAGAATGCAGCTGTGCGCCCAACGGGGTTTGTGTCAACAACAAAAGCGCGAATATGATTAGCCTGTTCTGTCTAGTATTCATAATCATAAGAAGTAGAAAACTTTGCGGACAAAGTTAGTTTCAAACTTCTTATTACAACAGAGTTTCAGAGGCTTTTGTTGTCCTGAATTTCCTTTTTAACGTTTCAAAAGTCCTATAAACTCGTCCACATCTTCTTCTGTCGTATCAAAAGAAGTTACCAAGCGGATTTCATCCTTCTCTTCGTTCCAGAAATAAAAGAAATAAGACTCCAGCATCCGGTCGATAACCGGGCGGGGCAGGATGAGGAATAGTTGGTTGCTCTCGGCTTTTTGAGTAAAAGTGACTTCGGGCAGTTTCTCTAATTCCGCACGAAGTTTGGCAGCCATCGCATTGGCGTGGCTGGCATTCTTCAGCCAAAGGTCGTCAGTGAGGTATGCCGTAAACTGGCAAGAGAGGTAACGCATCTTCGAAGCGAGCTGGGCGGATTGCTTACGGATGAAACGGGCTTCCGGTTGCAGGTCTTTATTAAATACAATCACGCACTCTCCCATCATCAGTCCGTTCTTCGTTCCGCCGAAACTAAGAATATCGACTCCACAATCCACCGTCAGTTCTTTAAGGGAAAGATTCAGGGCGGCACAGGCATTGGCTATTCTGGCTCCGTCCATGTGTACATACATACCATTCAGATGGGCAAAGTCAGTCAGGCGTTTCAACTCTTCGGGAGTGTAGATGGTGCCAAGTTCCGTACATTGGGAGATGTAGAGAGCTCTAGGTTGCGAATGGTGTTGGTCGCCGAAACCGTGCAGGTAAGGTTGCATCAATTCCGGGGTAAGTTTACCGTCAGGAGTAGCAATCGGGCGAATCTGACAACCTGTCATTTTCACAGGAGAGCCACACTCATCGACATAGATATGAGCAGTTTCCGCACAAAAGATAGAATGATACGGGCGGGTCATCAGTTGCAATGCTACCACATTGCTGCCTGTTCCGTTGAATACAAACAAAGGGACACAGTTCGGGGTGAAGGTTTCTTTAATCTTCTCTACGGCTTCTTCCGTCCATTTGTCATCGCCATATCCTAAAGAATGGTCTATATTGGCCCGGTTCAAGGCTTCCATTACCAACGGATGCACACCGGAATTATTGTCAGAGGCAAAACTTCTCATTGTTTCTTGCATTTTAATTCGTGGTGCAAAGTAACAGAATTATTTCCGGAAATCAATTGAAAGGAAGATACATTAAAAGGAAAAAGGATAAAAAACGGGAATCTCCGAAGGGCTGACCGGGCTGTCATCCCTCCGGAGATTCTGCTGTTTTCGTTAAAGTGCCAAATTCTTTTAGCCAATATAAACATTCACACAGAGATATACATAGAGTTCTTCATCACACTGATCGAACTCAATCTTGTTCTCTCTTGACAACCACCCTAAAGCGGCACCCAGCTCTTTATCTTTCAACCCGGATTTTCTCTTCAGAAGTCCGTAGCTCCACTTTTCGTTATTGCTAAGCAGTTGCCAAACCTTACCGGCATTTACACCGATTTCATTTCTATTCATTTTTCTAGAGTAATTAAGAGGTTTAATACATTAGGTTAAGATTTCGCCTATAAAGATAACAAAAGGATATTGCATTTGTTTATACGTCTTTACTAAAAAGTTGTTACAGAATTATTTTTAACATAAAAGCGGTGATGTGTCCCGACACAAAGGCGTTATTAGCATATGTTAAATTAGAACTTTTCCTTGCAGACATCTGTTATTACATAAAAATCAATCCTAAACCAATTACAGCTATGGCAAAAAAAATAGCAGAACAACTGATAGATACTTTGGTTAAATCCGGAGTTGAACGCATTTACGCCGTAACAGGCGACAGTCTGAATGAGGTAAACGAAGCAGTCAGAAAAAACGATCAAATAAAATGGATACATGTGCGCCATGAAGAGACAGGAGCGTATGCCGCTGCTGCAGAAGCACAACTGACCGGCCGTCCGGGATGCTGCGCGGGAAGTAGCGGACCGGGACACGTTCATCTTATCAACGGTTTGTATGACGCGCACCGTTCCGGGGCACCGGTAATCGCCATCGCTTCTACGATTCCTACCGGAGAATTCGGTACGGAATATTTTCAGGAGACGAATACAATCAAACTTTTTAACGATTGCAGTTATTATAATGAAGTAGCCACTACTCCCAAACAATTTCCACGTATGCTCCAATCGGCCATACAAACGGCTGTCACCCGTAAAGGGGTGTCCGTCATCGGGCTACCGGGAGACTTGGCAAAGGCTTCTGCCGTTGCTGTCGACTCGTCGGTCCGGAACTATCCTGCCCCACCGGAAGTTTGCCCGTCGGAAGAAGATTTGGCTCAATTAGCCGACTTGTTAAACAAACATACACGTATCACTCTTTTCTGTGGCATCGGTTGCCGGGGAGCTCACGAGGAAGTAATCGCGCTTTCCGAGAAACTGAATGCTCCGGTGGTATATACTTTCAAAGGAAAGATGGAGGTGCAATATGAGAATCCGTATGAAGTGGGTATGACGGGATTGTTGGGAATGCCTTCGGGATATTACAGTATGCATGAAGCTGAAGTGCTTCTCATGCTCGGCACTGACTTTCCATATTCTGCTTTCCTGCCGGATGACATCAAGATAGCCCAGATTGATATAAAGCCCGAACGTCTGGGACGTCGTGCAAAGGTGGATATCGGACTTTGTGGAGACGTCAAACTTAGCATCCAGTCTTTATTGCGTATGCTGAATCCGAAAACGGATGATTCTTTCTTACTGAAACAACTCAAAAGATACGAGGGAGTAAAGAAGGATTTGGCCGCTTACACAGAAGATAAAGGGGACGTAAATAAGATTCATCCCGAATATGTGATGTCTGAAATAGACAAACTAAGTTCGGACGATGCTGTGTTTACGGTAGATACGGGAATGACTTGTGTATGGGGAGCACGTTATCTGCAAGCAACGGGCAAACGCCACATGCTGGGTTCCTTCAATCATGGTTCGATGGCAAATGCGTTGCCGCAAGCTATCGGTGCCGCGTTGGCTTATCCCGATCGTCAGGTAGTTGCGCTTTGCGGAGATGGAGGATTATCGATGACTTTAGGAGACTTGGAAACCGTTGTACAATATAAGTTGCCGATTAAAATCATCGTATTCAACAACCGTTCATTGGGAATGGTGAAGTTGGAAATGGAAGTAGACGGACTGCCGGACTGGCAAACGAACATGTTGAATCCTGACTTCGCCCAAGTGGCCGAAGCAATGGGAATGACCGGATTTAATGTCAGCGATCCGGAAGAAGTGTTGACTACTTTATTGAATGCATTCGAACTGGACGGTCCGGTACTTGTTAATATCATGACCGATCCGAACGCACTGGCCATGCCTCCCAAAATAGAATTCGGGCAAATGGTGGGCTTCGCGCAGTCAATGTATAAGTTGTTAATCAACGGCCGTTCACAAGAAGTGATTGATACGATCAATTCTAACTTTAAACATATACGGGAGGTATTTTAAGTTATTCTATTTTTAATATTTTCATTACCTCTCTCAAAGTATGACTTGCTATTATTGTCTATTACAATAAGGTAAGTCATACCTTTTTATAGTCTATCTTGAGGTGATAATCATTTTATTTTCTTATGTTTGTAATCATCAAAAAGTAAAAACACATGGAAAAGACCGACTCTTCGCCTTTATCCCGACAAGCACTGTACGCTGATAAAAAACAATGGAATCAATTCCTTTCTGTTTTTTTATTGGCAGTGGGCGTTGGTTTTACAGTGGCAGGCATTATCTTCTTTTTTGCCTACAACTGGGATGAATTACCTAAATTTGCAAAGTTAGGAATAGTAGAGGTGTTATTAATAGCTTCTGTCCTGCTCGCTACATTCACCCGTTGGAATAAGCTCGTCAAACAGATTCTCCTGACTGGAGCTACCTTCCTGATAGGTACGCTTTTCGCTGTTTTCGGACAAATCTACCAAACGGGAGCCGATGCTTACGATCTTTTCCTGGGATGGACTCTTTTCATCATTCTCTGGGCGGTTGCTATCCGTTTCGCTCCGTTATGGCTGACGTTCATCGGATTACTTTGCACTACGATATGGTTGTACAATATACAGATAGCCAGTGCCAACTCTTGGGAAATGACTTTGTTGGCCAATGCAGTAACCTGGATATGTGCCTTGGCAACGATCATCACGGAAGGAATGAGCGTAAAAGGTCATTTGAACAGTAACAATCGTTGGTTTGTCAGTCTTCTTTCACTGGCTACCATCATACACACCAGTTTTCTGTTAATGATGGCAATTTGCGAAGAGAACGCTATATTGTCTGTTCCCCTCATAAGCACCGTCCTTCTATTTTCTGCGGGACTTTGGTATGGATGGAAAGTAAAAAGCCTGTTCTATCTGGCTATCATTCCGTTTGCCGCATTAATGATTCTATTGACTACATTCATATCACAAAGCAATCTTAGGGATGTTCAGATATTCTTCTACGGAGGAGTTATTGTCATCACCGGAACAACTTTGCTCATTTACATCATTCTTCATCTAAAAAAGCAATGGTATGGCACAGAAGCATAACCTCACTATTCAAGTCGTATCCATTATCGGAGGAATCCTGACGGCTATTTTCTTTTTGGGATTTCTGGCACTTGCCAGAATCCTCCGCTCCGATCTTTCTTGCCTGATTGCCGGAAGTATATTGATTCTCACTACGCTAACAATCAGCCGCATGGTGGTCCGGTCTTTTCTGGATGCAATGAATATCACTTTATACATAGCCGGATGTGTTTTGATTGGCTTCGGTATAAATGCCAGCATTAATCTCCTCTTCATTACACTTATAGGAATCAGTATTCTCACATTCTTGCTATCAAGAGGGTTTATCCTCCCCTTTCTTTCAGTCATTCTGTTTAATATATCTTTTTTCGGAGAAGCTGCCCATGTCTTTTCTTCATTTTATCCTTTGCAAATAGCCGTAGTCCCTATCCTTGGAGTGTTTCTATTTACCAACATCTTTGAAAACAAGTTGTTTGAGTGTATAGGAACAGAGAATTACCTTTCCAAATACAAACCATTTCATTTCGGATTATTCGTATCCGGTATCGTCTCACTGGGAGGATTATCAATCAATTACCTGATATCAGAAACAAATAGTTGGCTTGTGTCCTGCATACTGTCTGTTTGTATATGGATCGGAATTCTTATCATGGTTCAACGAATCATGCAGGTCATGAAAGTGGATCATCCGGTGAATCAGGTTGGTATCTACATTCTTTGCATTGTTATCTGTCTGCCCACCGTGTTTGCTCCTTATTTATCCGGTAGTTTGTTACTGATTTTAATATGTTTCCATTATGGTTACAAAGCGGAGTGTGCTGCCTCGCTCCTTCTCTTTATCTATGCTGTTTCCAAATACTATTATGATTTGAATTTGAGCCTGCTTACCAAATCCATAACGCTTTTCTTCATCGGAATTGCATGTATTGCAGCCTGGTATTTCTTCACTCAAAAAAGAACAAGACATGAAAAAGTATAGCCGAATATTGATTATCGCAAACCTGATACTGCTATTGGGGTATTTCAACTGGTCGGTTTATCAGAAAGAGCAAACCTTGAAAGACGGACAGTTGGTTTTGTTACAGCTAGCCCCCGTCGATCCTCGCTCTCTTATGCAAGGAGACTATATGAGACTTAACTACAAAGAAGCCTCATCAAATCTGCCAGATGAGCAAACCGACACACACGGTTATGCCATACTCCGAACGGACAGTAATCAGGTAGGAGAAATTGTACGATTACAAAATACGTTGGAACCTGTAAACGACAATGAGCTAGTCATCAAATATAAAATAATAAATAGACGCCTCTTCCTCGGCGCCGAATCTTTCTTCTTTGAAGAAGGACAGGATACTCTTTATCAAAAAGCTGTATATGGCGGACTGAAAGTAGATGATAAAGGACAAAGTTTACTCGTGGGATTGTATGATGAGGACTTTCATCTTATTCAATCCGATAAATAAAGACTAATAAGAAAACCCGGACTTTCGCAAGCCCGGGTTTTCTATATTCTCAAAACGTCTCCTTAATCTATAGGGAAATAAGGGACTAGCAAATTGGTTTCTAGTGCAAATAAGGAGACGTTATGAAATAAAGAAAAGGGATACCTGTGGGAAATAAGGGAGGTATCCCTTTCTATAAGAAGAACAGAATTGGAAGGATTGACTTTCACAAGCCAAATCCTTCACTCTGTTTCTTCTCGGCGTATTCTTCACACAAGGTGAAGAAGGGTTTTCTTTTTATAGTTACTTAGTTAGCTCCATCAGCTTTCATTACTATCGGACATTTAACTTCTGTAACAGCTCCCCATGTATCTGTAATCTTCACTAAGGCATAACCTTCAACTTTAGATGCAATGGATAGGGTAGTAGCTTTCAATTGTACAGTTAATTCACCTTCAAACGCAACGGGAGTAGAAGTTGCCCCGGCTATTTCAGCATATTTGGCAATCTCTGAACTTAGTTCTATAGTAACATCTGTAACTCTACTATCTCTACTTGTCTTAGCAATTGTTACGGCAACGTCTTTTACATCTTTAACAGTAAAATCAGCAGGTTTAATCTTGAATAATTTTTCAGATTCCTTTATTGACAATACTTTAGCTTTACTAGCAGCAATATCAGGATGTGAACCTTCTTTGATTGCAGATCTTACAGTTAAGTTAAACTCTTTAGAAATTGTAGCCAAACGTTTATTTCCAAACGGCTGGTATGCAATGGTCATACGACGCGTTGAATATACACCATCATTCTTAGTTGATTTGTACAACGGAACTGCAATTACAGAGTTTGTTTTGTTAACTAACCAATTTGCACCCATTTCCGGATTATCATCAGTACCAAAGTTAGGAGCTTTCTCATCAAAAGATATATGTCCCTTATCTTCAGCGCTCATTTCATCAAAGAGTGCATACAAGTCTTGATTTACAACTGCATTAGATTTATCAGGGGTACCATAAGCAATAGCAGTTTCAGAACTTGTGAAATAAGCACTTAACGGTGTAAATGCAAATATACCTGCATTCTTAACTTCCACTTTCACATTTACCTTCTTAATTACTTCATCTCCCAATGTTGGTTGATAGTCCGGATTAATAATTTCCAAAACAGCATTATGCATTACAGCTGCAACCATAGTCGGATTAAATTGGAAGGCAATCTTATATCCTGTAACTTTACCTTTATTATCTGTTATAGTAACAGGTTGCGCACCAACAAGATCAATAGAACCACTTTCATAAGCATACTCATTGCCATTAACAGAAATCTTATCTCCAGCGGCAAATCCAATGCTCTTCAATCTTACAGTAGGTTTCTTCTTGCCAGTAAACTCTTTGTTCAGAATAGCGAATAAATCATCGGTTGAGTTAACAACAAGATCAGAGGTATTATTTGAAGGATCTGTGGCATCTGCACCCTTAGTCAGATTCCAAACAACAGCATCAGCGATAGTAATATCAGCACCCGTGTCATAAGTAAAGTTCACTGTAAAGGTTTTAGCATTACCTCCTTCAACTTTTGTACCGTCTGTTTTCAAGTAATTAACTTTCACTTCAATAGTACCTTGTTTTGTAGGTGAGGAAATAGTATTTGTAGCTTCGTCAAATACAGCACCAATAGCTTCCAAATCAGCCTTTTCAATAGAATAATAATGAGCTGCAACTTTGGACAATTCAGCAGCAAACAATTCATCAAGTTTTGCAGATGATGTATAAACCACATCTACTTCTTTATTAGTAATATCCAAAGCCTCATTTTTAGCAATAACCTTCACATCATAATTTGATATGATGTTATTTCCCCAAGCATCTTTAGCACGTAAAGCATAAGCTATCGCTTTATTATTCAAGTTATTATCGGCTGCTTTATCAGCAATCAAAGAAACTGTAAGATCATAAATTCCCTGATTCCATTTCTTTTCGCCATCCGCACGGGTGGTTAAAGGATTTTCAGAAAGATTCTTTTCTTTTGATAGAACTGTATAACAAACCTCCCCATGAGAATTAATCAATTCAACAGGATATTCAGAGAAGTCAACACTAACCGGATTGATTAATGCATGCATTACAGAGCTATTTGCACCAACTAAAGTAGTAGCTTTTTCTGTAGAACCATAAGTTACATTATGGAACTTAACAGTAGTACCTTTAGCCAATATACCATAATACATTGTTACCTCACTCATACCTTCACTAATTTTTCCATCAGCAATTGACACAACAGTCATGCTTGACAATTTATCAGCTGTTGGCAATATAATAGTTTTATCAGTATAAGTTCCATCTTCATTGAGTGCACCGACATGAAGTTCCCATGCTGGTCTGTCCGCTGCTTCAACAACATATACACTTGTTTGGGCATAATCTCCACGTACTAATTTGCCCTTAGTTCCATCTTCATTTACAGCATTGATATCCCAATAACACCAATAACCATCTTCGTCAATGAAAGGAGATACTCCGTCTGTACCTGCAGCCTGAGAACCTTTTACAAATTTGCCGGCGGCATCATCATAATAATACCAGTATCCATCTTCAATATAAGGAGACTTGCCATTTGTTCCTTCCGTGACTTCGCCGCGGTCGCCTTGTGCTTTATCTCCTTTTACGAAACCGCCCTTTCCATCATTAGCCTTATCATCCCAAAAATACCAATAGCCTTTATCACCATTAGTTCCATCCGCGATGTAAGGTGAATGTCCGTCTGTGGCTTTTGCATACCATCCGGTACCTTTTTTATCAATCAACCATTCTCCGGTCTCCGGATCAATAGTCACTTTCGATCCCGGAGTTCCCTGTCCACCAGCTACTCCCGGAGCACCTGTATCACCCTTGTCACCCTTATCACCTTTAGCACCATTTATGATACTATAAGATTTTCCATCGTTAAATGTTACCTTGAATCCACCAGTAACAGGTTCTACACTCTTCACCCAATTACCAGCATCTACAAATTTCTGCAGATCAGCGATGCTAGCCTTATTAGCATCAATCTGTGTTTGCAGATTGTCAATGTCATCATCGTAGTCTTTACAGCCTACATAGGTGACAGTAGAAAGTGCCAGCGCCCCGAAGAACATCACTTTTACAAATTTTCTTTTCATAACTACTTAAAAATTACATTAATAATATATTATTAAACACTAAGTTTCAATAATAGCATGCCCGTTACTTTGTAGGTAACGGAAGAACCTTTGTCCTGCTCTTCGGGAGTAGTCAATACTGAAAAACGATACGATATGCTACGAAACATTTTTACCCCTGCTTTTGAAAGCAAGTAGCGGGGAGGGGAAATCTTGTGCAAAATTTAGAAGTTAACAAAGCCCTAATACAAAGAATCCGCGTGTTTTATCTGTCCTATTCCTTTTTTGAGTGGTTTATTAGAAAAAATGTATGATTTCGTTTGGTTGTTTTAAGAAATATGCTCATATTTGCACCGGTATTTATTCCCGTTACCTACAAAGTAACAGACTATTTATCAAGCGATTAATCCACTAATAGTACGCTTCACAAAATCAACTACCTGTCTATTAGCTTCATCAATTTTCTTATTCCTGAAAGGCTTCAGATACGTTTCAGTCACAGTGATGGAAGAATGTCCCATTGCTTCGGAAATAATACCCGGATGAATCTCACAATAATAAGGGCTCACCCGCAATTTCTTGGGGGTAACTATTTGTAGCTTTCTTTAAAGTGATTACTTTTGTAATATGACAGAAGCAGCATTAATATCTTTAGCTCAAATAGTACTACCAAGCGAAGTCCTTTCCTCGTTTGATATAACTAAGGTAGAAAGTACCGATACCGAGATTAACATTCATCTTGATGAAAAGATGTACGATACTTTACGTAATGATGTTCACTTTGAATCCAAAGGTTTTATTCCTGCGGTTTCCATCACCGATTTCCCCATCCGCGACCACAAAGTAATCCTTTTGCTCCGACGCCGTAAATGGGTTGATATTCGTACCGGCAAGAGTTTTATTCTACCTCTTAAAATAGCCGCCGAAGGCACCCGCTACTCCAAGGAGTTTGCGGCTTTTTTAAAAGAAACGTATGGACACATCCCCGGTGACCTGCCGTACGCTTGATGATTTCTATCATATTGACGCATCTACCTTTGAGAAGCAATACAAGGATGTGCTAAGCGGTTATCGTAATTGGGAAGAGTTGAGCCATGCGGAAGAGTGGCTTGTCTTTCCTGAGAACATTGGCCCTAATCTGGCTATTGACGAGACTTCCCTGTCGAATGGCGACCTTTATACAATAGTAACCAACAGGGACAGGCATGGTCGTGAGATGTGCCTTGTCGCCATTGTTGCAGGGACGAAGTCAGAGACGGTCATAGCGGCTTTACGCCATATTCCCGAACACCTGTTGGACAGTGTAGAAGAAGTGACACTTGATTTATCGGACTCAATGCGTAAAATAGTCCGCTCCTGTTTCCGCAAGGCATCTCGTGTAATAGACCGGTTCCACATCCAGAAATTAGCTTGCGATGCAGTGCAGGAAATGCGTATCAAACTCCGCTGGGACGCAATCCAGGAAGCCAATGATGAGATGGAAGAAGCAAAGCAGAAAGGGGAATCATATGTGCCTATGAGATATGAAAATGGAGATTCAAAGAAAGAACTGTTGGCAAGAAGCCGCTATCTGCTGTTTAAATCCTCCGAAAAATGGACCCCAGCACAAAAACAAAGAGCCAAAATTCTTTTTAAGGAATATCCGGAATTGGGACAGGCGTATGGATTATGTCATTCACTCAGAATGATTCTTGCCAAAAATACAATCAAAGATGCGGCAAGATTGAGTATGGCTAAATGGTATAATAAAGTGGAAGAGGCAGGCTTTCATGCTTTCAATGTAATTGCAGCAACCTTCTATGAACATTATGATGATATTCTTAACTTTTATAATAAAAGATCCTCTAATGCGGCGGCTGAATCCTTTAATGCGAAAATCAAACAATTCAGAACCGCATTAAGAGGAGTAGTGGATGAGAAATTCTTCCTCTTTAGACTGGCTAAGATTTATGCATACCCCCAATGATTATCGGGTGAGCCATAATAAGCTGTCGTAGCCCAGGTATGGCGGGCGGTATAAGAGCTCAATCTATCACCCAATCCCAATAATTCGCCCAGCAACATCAACTGACGATTGAATGTGCGCAATGCCAACTGATATTCACGATAAGCCTCTGGAGTCCCTTCACGACTCTTTAACAAAGAAAACAGATAAGGAGAAGAACTGTCACGGTTCATATATCTCTTTACCAGAATCATCGCTTCTGCAGTTAGAGTCACCGACAAGGTGCGGCCTGTCTTACGTCTGCGATATGTAATCACATTGTCACGTAAATCACTTTTACGCAAATAGGCGAGATCGACAAAAGGCAAACCGCGCAATAAAAACATAAGGATAAATAATTCCTGTGCCTTGCGTAATGACGGAGAACCGACAAAAGCCTGTGATAACCTGGCAAATACTTTCTTTATATCCTCCTCACCTAACGCACGTTTATGATCGGCACGAGTACCTGTATAAACAGAACGGAACAAG
Organism: Bacteroides sp. 3_1_13; assembly: GCF_001185845.1. NCBI lineage: Bacteria > Pseudomonadati > Bacteroidota > Bacteroidia > Bacteroidales > Bacteroidaceae > Bacteroides > Bacteroides sp. 3_1_13. The sequence continues at coordinate 36,736 of NZ_KQ236957.1, read as the reverse complement.
TGAGGAACATAAGGTGCCTTACGAAGATCGACAGCACGATTATAAACTGCACGAAACGTGCGCAAATAAGTGGAGACGGTATTCCAACTACATCCACGACTACGAAGATGCACTTCGAACCCTTTTAACCACTCCGGACTCACCTCATAGAAGGTGAAATCCTCTTTCCCACAATAAGCAATGATGGCATTGAGACTGCTACGGTATACATGGGCAGTACCAAAGTTTCCCTCCATCTGTAGCCCACGGGCTACTTGCTTCATAAATGTTACTACTTTCAACATCTCTCGATTTATTAATAAATTAGACAATAAATATAAGGGTATTCCAACAATCGAACAAATTGAAGGCAGAGATGTTGCAGGAATGCAAAAAAAGAACCACCTTCCCTTATTAGGGAAAGTGGTTCTTATCTTCTTTATATATTCTTAAGCGAAAGCTGGAATTACATCATTCCGCCCATGCCTCCCATTCCGGGAGCGCCCATCGGCATTTCGGGCTTATCTTCCTTCTTTTCTACAATTACACATTCAGTAGTCAGGAACATACCAGCGATAGAAGCTGCATTTTCCAAAGCTACACGAGCAACCTTAGCAGGGTCTACTACACCGGCAGCATGCAAATTTTCGTAAATGTCCAGACGAGCGTTGTAACCAAAGTCACCCTTGCCTTCACGTACTTTCTGAACAACTACCGCACCTTCTTTACCAGCGTTAGCAACGATCTGACGAAGTGGTTCTTCGATAGCACGTTTGATGATTTCAACACCGGTTGTTTCGTCAGCATTGTCACCCTTCATGCCGTCAATAGCATCAATTGCACGGATATAAGCTACGCCACCACCCGGGATGATACCTTCTTCAATTGCAGCACGAGTTGCACGCAAAGCATCATCTACACGGTCTTTCTTTTCTTTCATTTCCACTTCTGAAGCAGCACCTACATAGAGAACAGCTACACCACCTGACAATTTAGCCAGACGTTCCTGCAATTTCTCGCGGTCATAGTCAGACTTAGTTGCCACGATTTGTGCTTTGATCTGTTCGCAACGTTCTTTGATGCTGTCTTTGTTACCTGCACCGTTTACAACAGTTGTATAGTCTTTAGTAACTGTAACTTTGTCAGCAGTACCCAACATTTCGATAGTAGCTTGTTCCAGTTTCAAACCTTTTTCTTCGCTGATAACAACACCACCTGTCAGGATAGCGATATCTTCCAACATTTCTTTACGACGATCGCCGAAGCCCGGAGCCTTCACAGCACAGATCTTCAATTGAGAACGCAGACGGTTTACTACCAATGTAGTCAACGCTTCGCTATCTACATCTTCTGCAATTACCAACAAAGGACGACCTGTTTGTACAGCCGGTTCGAGGATAGGCAAGAAATCTTTCAGGTTAGAAATCTTCTTGTCATAGATCAGGATGTAAGGTTTCTCCATCTCACATTCCATTTTTTCTGTATTTGTCACGAAGTAAGCTGACAAATAACCACGGTCGAACTGCATACCTTCTACTACACCGATAGTAGTGTCTGTACCTTTTGCTTCTTCGATAGTGATTACACCGTCTTTAGAAACTTTACGCATAGCGTCAGCAATCAATTTACCGATTACCGGGTCGTTGTTTGCAGATACGGTTGCCACTTGTTCGATCTTGTCATAGTTGTCACCTACAGTTTCAGCCTGATCCTTGATTGATTCTACCACTTTGGCAACAGCCTTGTCGATACCACGTTTGATATCCATCGGGCTAGCACCGGCAGTTACGTTCTTCAAACCTTCAGCTACGATAGCTTGTGCAAGAACGGTTGCAGTAGTTGTACCGTCACCGGCATCGTCACCTGTCTTAGAAGCAACTTCTTTTACCAACTGTGCACCAGTGTTCTGGTAAGCATCTGCCAATTCGATTTCTTTTGCTACTGTCACACCGTCTTTTGTGATGTGCGGAGCACCGAATTTCTTCTCAATGATAACGTTACGTCCTTTCGGGCCCAGAGTTACTTTTACTGCATTTGCCAAAGCATCGACACCTTTTTTCAATTGGTCACGGGCATCGATATTGAATAATATTTCTTTTGCCATCTCTTTATTTACTATTTAAAGATTTACTATTTACTATTATTAATTAACCCAAAACAGCGAGAACATCGCTCTGACGCATAATCAGATATTTAGTACCTTCAACGTCAAGTTCTGTTCCGGCATATTTACCATAAAGAACTGTATCGCCTACTTTCAATACCATTTCTTCGTCTTTCGTACCGTGACCTACTGCCACAACTTCACCCTTCAAAGGTTTTTCTTTTGCTGTATCAGGAATAATGATACCACCAATTGTTTTTTCTTCTGCAGGTGCAGGGAGGATAAGCACTCTGTCTGCTAATGGTTTAATGTTCATAGTTACTTGTTATATTTTAGTTATACATTTAATTGTAGATGTTATCCACCGTCTTTCAGGCGGAACGCTAAAGTCATTGCGAAAAGCGTGCCAAAGTAAATAAATGATTCTTTGTCAGAAATAGACTGACAAAATGACTGACAACTTGCACTGTATGGCAAAAAAGTATATTTGTCACCTACTTTTTAAACAAAACAAAAGGATTATTCCTTATAATGATGTATATTCGTAAACGAACCATCAAATGCACTGTATAAATAATATGAATAGAATAGCATCCGGCCTCATCATTGCCTCTTGCGTCTTCTACTCCTGCACTTCGCGTACAGGGGAGATTTCTCCTGTACATGAACAACAACAGACAGATTCGCTGTCGCAAGATACAATAACTCAATCCGAGGTTAAACCTGTTGAAAAGAAACTCACAGCAGAGCAAATACAAATCACCAAAGATTTATTGTATGACCAATATACATTGGAGGACACCTATCCTTATAAAGACACTACCCGGCAGTTTCAATGGGACAAAATCAAAGAACGGCTGGCTTTGCTTGAAAATATACAATTGCAGCCTTCCACTTGGGCAATTCTCCAAAATTACAAAAATAGGAATGGAGAAGCACCGCTTGTGAAGAATTTCAAAAGAAACGCTTACGGACGGGTGGCGGATACTCTCGGCATAGAACGTTACCAATCCGTTCCGCTTTATTTGTTGACCGACACATTAGTGCCCGAACGCTACGGCCAGGATGGAGAACTAACCCGTTTTATCGAAGATGGGGAAAAATTCATAAAAGCAGAACCAATGTTTACCGGAGATGAATGGATGATTCCTAAAAAGTATGTCAAAGTAATCGGAGATACGATTGTTTTTAACAAAGCTGTTTTCGTAGACCGCCACAATCAGAATATCGCTGCTCTCGAACGTAGCGGAGAAGGGCAATGGGTGGTTCGCAGCATGAATCCTTCCACTACGGGACGCCACCTGCCGCCGTATGCACAGGAAACTCCTTTAGGAATGTTTGTATTACAGGAAAAGAAAGTGAAGATGGTATTTCTAAAAGATGGTTCGAAAGAGACAGGAGGTTATGCTCCTTATGCAAGTCGTTTCACGGATGGAGCCTATATTCACGGAGTACCGGTCAATGCTCCCCGCAAGACACAGATAGAATATAGTCCGTCGTTAGGAACGACACCGCGTTCGCACATGTGCGTACGAAATGCAACTTCCCATGCCAAATTCATTTATGATTGGGCGCCTGTAAATGAAACTATTATTTTTGTATTGGAATAAACGTTGAACAAACATACACCACTATTCCCGAATCGCTACTACCTATCGTCCAAAGTATAACTAGAAAAGTTCTTTTCTATAAGGTGAGAACTTGCTTTTCTCTTGGGGAAAAGTTACTTTCCCCTTACCTCAAACTATAACCGCAAGTTCCGGTTATAAAACTGAAAGCTTCAGTTATGTAATCAAAACTTCCAGTTATATAATCAGAACCTTCGGTTATAGTTTACCTTATGCCCTGAACTAGTTTTCTCCCTATGCAAAAGAAGTTTGCATAGGAGGGGAAAGAACTTTTCTATACGTACTTGAGGGGAAAGATAAAGAGGTCTGAACTTTTCAGTCCAGACCTCCCAGTATAGAAAAGGATTTCTCCATCCCGTATTACCTTAATCAATTATGTGTGAAACTCTCTTTTATTTATCTTCAGTCTTACCCAACCCATACCTTGCTCTTGTTATATTCTGAACAAGTTCTCTCTGCACACTTTCCAATGCGTTTATTTCTTTCTGCAACAACTCCAAAGCGGAACCTTTCTGCAATAAATAAGACCGTTCAGCATATTTTATATAAGAAGTCGGAATTTCCTGCTTTTTTTCTTTATAATGGGCAATCACATACCGCAAAGCTTCTGCCCGATATTTGCTGATCGCTTTCCGTTCGGCATAATACAAATCTTTATAAGGATTTTCTTCACTTCTCAATTTCTTCCAGAATGCAGAAAAAGCAGTCGATACAGCATCCTTCTCCTCTTTGGTTACTGCTTCTTTCTGCTTCTTTGTCAGATCCTTATATTCCTTATATGTATTTAGAAACTTATCCAATTCATCTTTACTGGCTTTGTGCGCCAGTCGGTAAGTTTCCAAAGAAGCAGGCCGTTCATATTCGACAACTGTTTGTAGATAAGGCAAGTCGTTCCAGCTTATATATTTATTGTTTGCTTCACAATAATCTGCATAAGCCGCCGCAAGCTGCCAACTATATTCTTTTGTCTTTTGATTCAAATCCTCATTGATAGCGGACAAGTTCTTTTCCATCTCTTGCAAGTCCTGCGCTGACACCGTTTGCATACTTCCCCATCCGGAAAGAAACAAACAAAGAATACTCCATAATATAGTTTTCATAATTAGATAATTTAAATTTTCTCCAAAGTTATTATTTCTCTACAGAATTCCAAACGATATTACAGATTTGCTATATATTTCCACAATGGAGCAGCATTCAGCGCTTGCATAATTTCGTTCTTATCAAGCAGGCTTCTCACCTCTTCCAATGTAAGCAGATGTACACTGATATCTTCAGTAGCTTCCAGATGCTGATGGTCTATCAGTTCCACGTCTGTAGCAAGAAAGCAATAAGTCAGATTGGTATGAGTGCTCGGATTAGCGGAAATCACCATATATTCCTGCCAGTTTCCTTTTCCGTAACCTGTTTCCTCCCACAATTCACGCTGGGCGGATACTAACGGTGAAGCGTCTTCCTTCTCACAGACACCGGCACAAAGTTCATAACAAGTTCGTTCAATTCCCGGACGGTACTGGCGGACAAAAACAAATTTACCATCTTTTGTAATGGCAATCGTATTTACCCAGTCGGGATACTCAAGGATATAATATTCGGGGATATGGTTACCGTTGGGAAGCAACATATCTTCGCAACGCACAGTCAGCCACGGACGACGAAATAGATATTTACTACTCACCGTTTTCCAGGCTCTATTCTTTTCTTCCATAAGGTCTGTTTTTTCTTCCGGCAAAAATACAAATTTCCCCCGGGTTATCCTACCTTTCGGTTGCTTGTTTTTATTCGTCTGTGTCGATACAAGTGATCTCTATCCCTTGTATCTGCTCCAGGTATTTTTTTGTAGAGCTTACCAAAGAACTTCCCATGTAGAATAAAAACAGCAGGCTGATAATAACCATCAATGCGCCAATCATGGCAAAACGACTACGTTGTTCGAAAATACTGCTATTCATAACTCTGCCTCCTCTTAGTTTTTTTGTCCACTACAAAGATAACACGCGAGGGCTACAAAAAAGTTACAAGAATGTTTCAAAAAACTTAAATATTGAAATTCTGTTCGTATCTTTGCACCAACTAACTAACAACCTTTTTATTGCAATATGGCATTTACGAATAATATTATGATTGTCCGGCATAAATTGCTGGCAGACCTCGTTAAACTCTGGAAAAACGACGAATTAGTGGAAAAGATAGATCGGCTCCCGATTGAATTGAGTCCACGAAAATCAAAACCCCTAGGACGGTGTTGCGTACATAAAGAACGCGCAGTGTGGAGGTACAAGACTTTTCCTCTGATGGGATTGGATATGACAGACGAACACGACGAAGTTACCCCGCTTTCCGAATATGCGCGATTGGCATTGAGCCGCCCCGAACCGGACAAGGAAAATATCATGTGCGTCATCGACGAGGCCTGTTCTTCCTGTGTACAGATCAATTATGAAATAACCAACCTTTGTCGCGGATGCGTGGCACGTAGCTGTTACATGAACTGCCCCAAAGATGCGATACGTTTCAAGAAAAACGGTCAGGCAATGATTGACCATGACACATGTGTCAGTTGCGGTATTTGTCACAAGAGTTGTCCTTATCACGCTATTGTATATATTCCCGTGCCTTGTGAAGAGGCTTGCCCGGTAAAAGCTATCAGCAAAGATGAACACGGCATAGAACACATTGATGAAAGCAAGTGTATCTACTGCGGAAAATGCATGAATGCATGTCCGTTCGGTGCTATCTTCGAAATCTCGCAAACATTCGATGTATTGCAACGCATCCGTAAAGGAGAAAAGATGGTTGCCATCGTTGCTCCGTCTATTCTGGGACAGTTTAAGACTTCTATCGGACAAGTGTACGGTGCTTTCAAAGAAATAGGATTTACGGATGTGATCGAAGTGGCCGAAGGTGCTATGGCAACCACCAGCAATGAAGCACACGAGTTACTGGAGAAATTGGAAGAGGGACAGAAGTTTATGACAACTTCCTGTTGCCCTTCTTATATCGAGCTGGTAGAGAAACATATTCCGGATATGAAACCATACGTTTCTACCACCGGATCACCGATGTACTACGCCGCACGGATTGCCAAAGAGAAGCATCCGGATGCTAAGGTTGTATTTGTCGGCCCTTGTGTGGCTAAACGCAAAGAAGTACGTCGCGACGAAGCAGTGGATTATATTCTGACGTTTGAAGAAATCGGTTCGATTCTCGACGGGTTGGGTATTGAACTGGAACAGGTACAGGAGTTCTCTGTATTACATACGTCTGTTCGCGAAGCACATGGATTTGCACAGGCAGGTGGTGTGATGGGAGCTGTCAAAGCTTATCTGAAAGAGGAAGCGGATAAAATCAATGCAATACAAGTGTCGGACATCAATAAAAAGAATATCGCTCTGTTGCGTGCCTGCGCCAAGACAGGAAAGGCTGCGGGGCAGTTTATTGAAGTAATGGCATGCGAAGGTGGATGTATCACCGGGCCAAGTACGCATAATGATATTGTTTCGGGACGTCGCCAATTGGCACAAGAGCTGCTCAAACGAAAAGAGAGCTATGAAACAATGGACCGATAAACTACGGCAGGAAAGAACACTTAGCCCGGAAGAGCTCCGGCAACTGTTGACCGAATGTGACGCAGAAACCCTGCGTTACATCAATAAACAGGCGCAGGAAGTCGCTCTCCGCCACTTCGGAAATAAGATTTATATCCGCGGACTGATTGAAATCAGTAACTGCTGCCGGAACAACTGTTATTACTGTGGTATCCGAAAAGGGAATCCGAATATCGAACGTTACCGGTTAAGCCGAGAGAGTATACTGAACTGTTGCAAACAGGGCTATGAACTGGGATTCCGCACCTTTGTATTACAAGGAGGAGAAGATCCTGCACTAACAAACGATCAGATAGAAATGACTGTTGCCCGTATCAGACAGGAGTATCCGGATTGTGCTATTACGCTGTCACTCGGTGAAAAATCACGTGAGGCATACGAACGTTTCTTCCGTGCCGGAGCCAACCGTTATCTGTTACGTCACGAAACTTATAATGAGTTGCATTACCGGCAACTGCATCCAGCGGAAATGTCCGGCAAACGACGCCTGCAATGTTTAGCGGATTTGAAAGAGATCGGTTATCAGACAGGAACCGGAATTATGGTCGGCAGTCCGGGACAAACAGTAGAGCATATCATTGAGGATCTATTGTTTATAGAAAAGCTACGCCCGGAAATGATTGGCATCGGGCCTTTCCTGCCCCATCATGATACACCTTTTGCCGAATATCCCAGCGGAACGGCGGAACAGACGATTCTTCTATTATCCATTTTCCGCCTGATGCATCCGTCCGCATTGATTCCGGCAACAACAGCCCTTGCCACTCTCATTCCTGATGGCAGGGAACGGGGTATTTTAGCAGGTGCGAATGTGGTTATGCCTAACTTGTCTCCTCGAGAGGAACGGAGAAAATATGAATTATATAATGACAAAGCTTCACTCGGAGCGGAATCTGCCGAAGGGCTGGCTGCCTTACAAAAGCAATTGAAGACCATCGGCTACGAGATTTCTACCGAAAGAGGCGACTTTAAGTACACTACAGAGAATATATGATATACCAAAAAGATTCATCAAAAGCAGAAGAGTTTATCCATCATGAGGAGATTCTGGATACGCTGGAATATGCGCAGAACAATAAGGATAACCGTGTCCTGATTGAACAACTGATTGAAAAAGCGGCTTTGTGCAAGGGACTGACGCACCGGGAAGCGGCTATTCTGCTGGAATGTAACCAACCTGACCTGATAGAACGTATCTTTCATCTCGCCAAAGAAATCAAACAGAAGTTTTATGGCAACCGTATCGTCATGTTCGCACCGCTTTATTTGTCGAACTATTGCGTAAATGGTTGCGTATATTGTCCGTATCATGCTAAAAACAAGACGATTGTACGCAAGAAACTGACGCAGGAGGAAATTCGCAGGGAAGTGATTGCTTTGCAGGACATGGGACATAAGCGGCTCGCTCTTGAAGCGGGTGAGCATCCGTCACTAAATCCGATAGAATACATTCTTGAATCTATTCAGACGATTTACAGTATCAAACATAAAAATGGAGCGATCCGCCGGGTAAACGTAAATATCGCAGCTACTACAGTAGAAAATTATCGCCAATTAAAAGAAGCAGGTATCGGTACGTATATCTTATTCCAGGAGACTTATCACAAGGACAACTACGAAGCACTTCATCCCACCGGTCCGAAAAGCAATTATGCCTATCACACCGAAGCGATGGACCGTGCCATGGAAGGGGGAATCGATGATGTAGGTATTGGTGTGCTTTTCGGTTTGAATACTTATCGGTATGATTTTATCGGATTGTTAATGCATGCCGAACATCTGGAAGCCAAATTCGGTGTAGGGCCGCATACAATCAGTGTGCCGCGTATCTGTTCGGCGGATGACATTAATGCGGGAGATTTTCCGAATTCAATTTCCGATGAGATATTCAGTAAGATTGTAGCTGTTATCCGAATTGCCGTTCCTTATACCGGAATGATTATTTCCACACGTGAATCACAAGAATCACGCAAGAAGGTACTCGAATTGGGTATCTCACAAATCAGCGGCGGCTCACGTACCAGTGTAGGCGGATATGCTGAAACGGAATTACCCGATCATAATTCCGCGCAATTTGACGTAAGCGATACCCGGACATTAGACGAAGTGGTCAACTGGTTGCTCGAACTCGGATATATCCCCAGCTTCTGTACTGCCTGTTACCGGGAAGGACGGACAGGCGACCGTTTCATGTCATTAGTGAAATCCGGTCAGATAGCAAACTGTTGCGGACCGAATGCCCTGATGACTCTGAAAGAGTATCTGGAAGATTATGCTTCAGAAGATACGCGACAGAAAGGATTGGAACTGATTCTAAAAGAAACGGAACGAATCCCCAATCCCAAAATCAGGGAAATAGCTATCCGGAATCTCAAAGCAATAGCTGCAGGACAAAGAGACTTTAGATTTTAATGATTAACAAGTTAGCAATTAGTGATTAAACAAATCATTAACTACTAACTGCCAATCGTTAATCACTAATCACTAATAAACTAATCACTAACAAACATGGGTTTAACAGATACTCCAAATGCTAACAGACTTCATATCACCCTTTTCGGTAGACGGAACAGCGGTAAATCTTCTCTTATCAATGCGTTGACAGGACAGGACACCGCGCTCGTTTCAAATACTCCTGGAACGACTACCGACCTTGTGTCTAAAGCAATGGAGATTCAAGGTATTGGTCCTTGTCTTTTTATAGATACTCCGGGGTTCGATGACGAAGGAGAGCTTGGTGAACTGCGTATCAGTCGGACTTTAAAGGCTATTGAGAAAACAGATATTGCATTGTTACTATGTGAAGATACTACCTTTTCTCATGAAAAAGAGATACTGGCGCTATTGAAAGAGAAGAATATCCCTGTCATTCCGGTATTGAATAAAATAGATATACGAGAGAATAGCGATCGTTCAGCTACATATATTGAGGAACAATGCAAAATACGTCCATTGCTTATCAGTGCCAAAGAAAAGATAGGAATCGAACTGATCCGGCAAGCCATCCTCGAAAAATTACCTTCGGACTTCGGTCAACAAAGTATCACCGGGGAACTTGTTACAGAAAATGACCTTGTACTTTTAGTAATGCCGCAGGATATCCAAGCTCCCAAGGGCAGACTGATCTTACCGCAAGTGCAGACTATCCGTGAATTGTTGGATAAAAAATGCCTCGTAATGACTTGCACCACTGATAAGTTTTCTGCAACCCTACAAGCCCTTGCCCGTCCTCCGAAGTTAATCATCACCGATTCACAAGTTTTCAAAGCGATTTATGAACAGAAACCAAAGGAAAGTGAACTGACTTCTTTTTCTGTACTTTTCGCAGGATATAAAGGTGATATTCACTATTATGTAGAAAGTGCAGCTGTCATCGAAAGACTGACGGAATCGTCACGTGTACTGATAGCGGAAGCTTGTACGCACGCTCCCCTTTCAGAAGATATAGGAAGAGTGAAACTTCCTCGTTTGTTACGGAAACGGATTGGAGAGAATCTGCAAATTGATATGGTAGCAGGAACCGACCTTCCACAAGATCTGACTCCTTACTCTTTAGTTATCCATTGCGGAGCATGTATGTTTAACCGTAAATACGTACTTAGTCGCATCGAACGTGCGCGGGAGCAGCACATTCCTATGACGAACTATGGAGTAGCAATTGCTTTCCTCAATGGAATACTAGATCAAATAAAATACTAAAAAGAAATCTTCTCTTTTTTATTTTGAAGCGCCCCCCAAAAAGTCCTTTATCTAACTTTTGGGGGGCACTTCATTTTTATGTTAAGACGAACTCTTTATATTAACTAATTATGATGACATACTTAGTTCTAATATCTCCGCTTATTTCTTCACAATAGCAATCAGTTCGTCTGCTGAAACAAGGTTCTGTTCTCCAGTCTCCATATTCTTCAACATCACTTTGCCTTCGTTCATTTCATTCTCACCGACAATAGCTACAAACGGAATATTCTTCGCATTGGCATAACTCATTTGTTTCTTCATCTTGGCTGCATCCGGGAAGATCTCGGCACGAATATTGGCAGCACGTACCTTAGCCAGAATTCCCATTGAGTATGCAGCTTCCTTTTCACCGAAGTTGATAAACAGAAGTTCTGTTCCGTTTACAGCTTCTTTCGGGTAAAGTTCGAGCTGGTTCAGGACATCAAAGATACGGTCTGCACCAAAAGAGATACCCACTCCGGACACTCCTGCCATACCGAATACTCCGGTCAGATTATCATAACGACCACCACCAGTGATACTGCCAATCTGTACATCCAGTGCTTTCACTTCAAAGATAGCTCCTGTATAATAGTTCAGTCCGCGAGCTAAAGTAAGATCAAGCTCTATTTCATTCTTCAAGCCCATTGTTTCCAATGTATTCAGAATAAATTCACTCTCTTCCACTCCCTTCAGCCCTACTTCACTGGCTGATAACACATTCTTCAATGTTGCCAATTTCTCCGCATTCGTACCACTAAGAAGGATGATCGGCTGCAACTTGGCAATAGCCCCATCACTGATTCCCTTCTCTTTCAGTTCGGCATTTACATTATCCAGACCAATTTTATCCAGTTTGTCAATTGCTACGGTAATATCTACAATCTTATCCGATTCGCCTATAATTTCAGCAATACCGGAAAGAATCTTACGGTTGTTAATCTTAATACATACACGAATATTGAAACGACTAAAAACGGTATCGACAATCTGCATCAATTCCACTTCGTTCAATAACGAATCGCTTCCTACAACATCGGCATCACATTGATAAAATTCGCGATAACGTCCTTTCTGCGGGCGGTCGGCACGCCATACCGGTTGAATCTGATAGCGTTTGAACGGAAAAGTGATCTCATCACGATGCATCACTACATAACGGGCAAAAGGCACTGTCAAGTCGTAACGCAAACCTTTCTCACAGAATTTGCTTGCCAGTTTGGCAGCATTACGGCTTAACAATTCTTCGTCAGTAATCCCGGAAAAGTAATCTCCAGAGTTCTGAATCTTAAAGAGTAGTTTATCTCCCTCATCGCCGTACTTTCCCATCAGTGTAGAAAGCATCTCCATCGAAGGAGTCTCTATCTGCTGGAAACCATACAGATGGTATACGTCACGAATCGTATTGAATATATAATTACGCTTCGCCATTTCTACCGGCGAAAAGTCACGAGTTCCTTTAGGAATACTTGGTTTTGCTGCCATAATATTACTGTTTATAATTTTAATTGCGCAAATTTACTGCAAATTTCCGAGCAATACTTACATATATTTGAAAAAATCACCCGTATTGTGTCCATCCCCTATCAATATCGTAAAGAAACACTCAAGTAAGACCCTAAACAATACAAAAAATCCTCCATAGTCTTCGAAAAGACTGCGGAGGATCTTTTTATATTCTATGGAGAGAAGTTAATAAACGTACTTTTCTCCCTTTTTCATTTCTTAGTCTCTTCTACCCATGAAGATCATGATGTAGTATACCAATGTAGCCAGTGAGCCTAATGCAGCAACTACATACGTATAAGCAGCAGAACGAAGAGCATCCTCAGCCTGTGCATGATTGTACGAATTAGTAATGCCGGATGAACTCAACCATACCAACGCACGTTTACTTGCATTGATTTCCACCGGCAGCGTGATAAAGCTGAACAGTGTAGTCATAGCAAACAGGATAATACCTGCCAGCAATAACTGCGGGAAACTCTCTATCAGCAAGATACCACCCAACAATACCCACGTCATAATGGAAGAGGCAAAGTTTACCACCGGAACCAGCGCACTACGCATTTTCAGCGGAGCATACATGCGTGCATGTTGTACAGCGTGTCCACATTCATGAGCTGCTACGGCAGCTGCCATTATACTGTTACTTTCATACACCCCTTCACTCAAATTCACCGTTTTGTTAGTAGGATTGTAGTGGTCGGTCAACCGTCCCGGCGTATGCGTAACCTGTACGTCATAAATTCCATTGTCATGCAACATTTTTAAAGCAACGTCGCGTCCTGTCATTCCGTTTCCTGTAGGAATCTTAGAGTACTTCTTGAATTTGTTTTGCAAATTCATCTGTACCAACCAACTTACAACAGCGATTCCTATAAATAATACCCAATAAGACATCATATACTTTTCAATTTTAATTATTACTCTATATCTTTATAAACAAATTGTTTGCCAAAAATAAGGGGAAACGTTCAATGTCAGAATAGTTTCCCCTTGCTTTTATGAAGAATTAGCTAAAAATTAGTCAATTGTCAGTTCTACCACATAGTCAATATCTTTCGGAACCTCGGCGAATTCGAGCAAAACACCGGCTTTCGTCTTTGCGAAACGAACCGGAGACTGGTCTTTAAACAAGACTGCCTTCTTGACCTTCTTATCTGTCAACGGCAGGAACAAAGCCGCATCTTTCAGGTCAAGAATATGCACATAGAGCTTATTTCCTTTTTGTGTTGTCACTCCCCAATCGTGTGGAGCAACTGCACCGCTTCGTGTTCCATAAATCGTTTCACCATATTGTTTCATCCACTCTCCCATCTCTGCCAAGCGTTGTACAGCTACCGCAGGAAGCTCTCCATCGGGTTGAGGACCGATATTCATCAAAAGATTGGCATTCTTACCGGCTGCCTTCACCAGATAGTGAATCAATGTCTTTGTAGATTTATAATTCTGGTCGGTAATTTTATATCCCCACATACCATTCATTGTTTCGCAAGTTTCCAACGGCAAGCGGCTCACCTCCTGTCCGGAAAGTCCCGAAGCATTTTCACCGGGCAGATCGCGTTCGAAAATCTGAATATCTTCCCCGTCAAAAGGCGTTTGATGATGATTGTTACCCACCAGACACCCCGGTTGGAGTTTGTGAATCAAAGCATACTGCTCCGGTAATTCCCAGTTAAAAGTTTTGGGCTGATCCCACCATCCGTCAAACCAAATAGCCCCTATCGGACCGTAATTCGTCAGCAATTCTGTCAACTGGTTATTCATGAATTGATAATAACTTTTCCAATCTCCTTTCGAGTTCAAGCGACCTGTGCCCTGTCCTGTACGTCCCCAAGGATAGTCCTCACGCGCCCAGTCAAGATGTGAATAATAAAAATGGAGCTTGATGCCCTGCTTGGCACAGGCTGCTGCCAATTCTTTCACAATATCTCTTTTAAAAGGAGTAGCTTTGACTACGTTATAATCCGAATACTTAGTGTCAAACATAGAAAAACCTTCGTGATGACGGGTAGTGAAACAGATATATTTCGCTCCTGAAGCTTTAATAGCTGCCACCCATTTGTCCGCATCAAACTTGGAAGGATAAAATCCGCCTGCCAGTTTGGCATACTCTTTATAATTCAGATTATTGTTTGTCATAGTCCACTCACCGGTAGCGAGCATAGCGTATAGCCCCCAATGAAGAAAAATACCAAACTTATTGTCCTGAAATTCCTGCCGTGCTTTCAAATTCTCTTCGGTAGGCTGATAGGAAGATTGCGCAAATACTCCCAAGTTCATTACGAACAACAAAAGGAAAGCTATAAAACGTGTTTTCATAAGGCATACATTATTTTTGTGTGTTTAGGATAGACTATACAAAGGATTGAACAAGAAAGGCGGAGTTTTTCTTCAATCTCCGCCTTTCCTCCATATAATAAATCAATTGTTATTCTTCAGTATAACGTTCGATGGTCTGTGCTCTGTCCGGTCCTACAGATACAATCTTGATTTCTACACCAAGCTGTTCTTCCAGGAAAGTCAGGTAAGCATTGAATTCTTCCGGGAATTCATCTTCGCTCTGCATCTTGGTCATATCTGTCTGCCAACCCGGAAGCTCTGCATATACAGGTTCTACGCCTTCTGTGATGTCATACGGGAAGTAGTCGATCTCTTCACCGTTCACTTTGTAAGCAACGCACGCTTTGATTGTTTCGAAAGTATCGAGTACATCGCTCTTCATCATAATCAATTTGGTAACTCCGTTTATCATAACGGAATACTTCAACGCTACCAGGTCGATCCATCCGCAACGACGTTTACGACCGGTTACAGAACCGAATTCATGTCCCAACGTACACATCTTGTCGCCTGTTTCGTCAAACAGTTCTGATGGGAACGGACCTGCTCCTACACGAGTACAGTATGCCTTGAAGATACCATATACTTCACCGATACGGTTAGGTGCCACTCCAAGTCCGGTGCAGGCTCCCGCACATACGGTATTGGAAGAAGTCACAAACGGATATGAACCGAAATCAATATCAAGCATAGTACCCTGCGCTCCTTCACAAAGCACGCTCTTACCATCCTTCAACAGGTTATTCACTTCATGTTCGCTATCTACGAAATGGAATTGTTTCAGGTATTCGATACCTTCCAACCATGCTTTTTCCAGTTCAGTAAGATCGTATTCATAATTCAAGCTCTTCAGAATTTGTTCGTGACGAGCTTTCGCAGCAGCATACTTCTGGTCGAAGTTATGAAGAATATCACCTACACGAACACCGTTACGGCTCACTTTATCCGTGTAAGTAGGGCCGATACCCTTACCAGTAGTTCCTACTTTAGCATCACCTTTGGCTGCTTCGTATGCAGCATCCAGAATACGGTGTGTCGGAAGAATAAGATGAGCTTTCTTTGAAATGTGCAAACGTTCTTTCAGCGGATGACCCGATGCTTCAAGTGCTTCTGCCTCTGCTTTAAACAATGCCGGATCAAGTACCACACCGTTACCGATGATGTTTACCTTGTTTCCTTGAAAAATACCGGAAGGAATAGAGCGAAGCACATATTTCTGTCCTTCAAACTCAAGCGTGTGACCGGCATTCGGGCCGCCCTGAAAACGAGCAACCACATCATACTTAGGTGTTAAAACGTCGACTACTTTTCCTTTACCTTCGTCGCCCCATTGTAATCCTAATAGAACATCTACTTTCATTTTTCTTTTTTATTGTTGTTATTTACTTTTTTCCGTTTGTTAGCTCTGTCGCACTTACTACATACTCCATATATATATAAGGAGTAATGCGAAAGCTGGAAGCGGCTCAATTTCGTATTTTCAATGGCTTGCTGCAGTTCCTCGTTCTGAAACTCGGTCACTTTACCACATTGAGTACATATCTGATGATGATGTGTCTCGCGATTATATGATTTTTCGTATTGGGAGGAAGTACCGAACTGATGCTTAATGACCAGCCGTGCATTGATAAGAAGAATAATGGTGTTGTAGAGAGTTGCCCGGCTCACCCGGAAATTCTCCTGGTCCATCATCCGTGAATAAAGCATGTCAATATCGAAATGACCGTCGATAGAATAAATAGTATCGAGTATGGCGTAGCGTTCAGGAGTCTTTCGATGCCCGTTCGCCGTGAGATATTCCGTGAATATCTGCCTTACTGTATCTTTCACGTTTTGAGTTTCCATCATCAGCCAAAATTAGCGCGAACAAAGTTAAGCCTTTTTTGCGGAAAGCAAATGATAAAGAGAAG
Source organism: Bacteroides sp. 3_1_13 (assembly GCF_001185845.1). NCBI lineage: Bacteria > Pseudomonadati > Bacteroidota > Bacteroidia > Bacteroidales > Bacteroidaceae > Bacteroides > Bacteroides sp. 3_1_13. The sequence goes on along the minus strand of NZ_KQ236957.1, from coordinate 19,941 downwards.
TTTTTTTAGTTCATCACAGAGTTAGACAGTTTTTTTATAAATTAAATGGAGGCTATCATTCGTTTTGTAGATTGGCTTATATAATAAACGAATAACAAGACGGTTTATTTTTTAGACGCGTCATCCGTGTTATCCGCGTCTAAAAAATTAAACCGTTATTTAATAAAAGGACTTACTCCATGAAAATAAGATTAGTCTACAGCAAGCTCCTCTTTCACCATATTGTAGAGCATCTGCTCTCCTTCCAAGGTAGAATCAGCCATACCTTCCACCAGGCGGCATACTTGAAAAGCATGTTCCTCACTATGCTGCATATATTTGCGGATAACCAGCAAAGCTGCGTTACGAATATGATAGCTGTCGGAATGTACCGCACAAATCGCCTGGTCGAGCAATTCGCCGGAGGCACGTTCGGTCATATCCCCTTTCTTCATCAGAAGACGGGCGGCAGTCAGGAAACCACAAGTCTGCACATACTCCTGTTCGTCGGCAATCCAGTGAAAGGATTTGGCCGGAGCATACGGTAAATGCTGGAAGAGATTCATACAAGTCAGTTCTGCTATTTCGATATTCCGGATGCTTTCCACCCAAATATCGGCTATCTCGGGATAAAACGTTTCGATCGGCTGAAGCATTCCCGCCAGAATCTTACACTCGCGAATTTCCTCTTTCCATAAAGCCTGCGCCAGGTCATGATTCTTTTCGTAACCTTCGGCAATCATCTTGATACGAGGCAGTTCCACTCCGAAATTGAGTTTATAAACCAGCCCTTTCTCGCGCATACTTTGGGACACAGCCCCGTTCATAGAGAGACGGAGCTGTGTCTTGATATCTTTCAATTGTTCTTTAATATCCATTTCAGATCAGTTGTTTATGGAAGGCAGCGGAGAATAATCAGTGCTGTAACGCAACATTTGTTCTACATAACCTTCATCATAAGAAACTGTGACATCCGTAACGTTTCCGTTTTCATCTGTCACCAGTTCGTATTTCGGATTCACAAAACCTTTATAAGGAGCCAGATTCAACTTCTTATAACGTTCCAGAACTTCTGCATGTAAAGCCGGATCTACTTTTACGGCATAGTTTTCTACCAATGAACGGGCACCTTCAAAGTCGCCTGTCGATTTGATTCGCTGAATTTCAGCCAACAATTCGCCGAAAAGCTCGCGCACTTTCTGATAGTCATTGATAACCACATAAGTCTTTCCGTCTTTCTTCACCAATTCCACCACTTTATCGGCAGCCCCCTTCTCAAATACCCAACGGGCTATCAACTGGCGGTTACGCATGTGAGCTTCTTCCACAGTATTTCCCGGTTCGATACGTACCAACTGCGTCATCAGACCGTTCATCAGATAAGTATAATATTGAGCTTTATAAGCATCGGGAGAAGAGAGAAGTCCCAGTTCCACCAGCTTGGGGTCAGCCACATAATACAATCCGAACAAATCGGCACGCGCCTCTTCGATGGTAGAGCCGTATGCTTTCAAAGCATCAGGATCTACACCCGGAAGTAACTTACCGGAACCGTGTCCCAAACATTCGTGCAAGTCCGTATGCAGCTCATCCGTTAAATCAGAATACGCATCGATCAGTTGTATTTCCGCATCGCTATAAACAAATTCTTCGTTGAATCCGTTTCCGTGAGCGGCTTTATTATAAGCATCTGTTATATTTCCGATTGTCACCGATTTAGAACCGTGGTGAGCACGAATCCAGTTTGCATTCGGCAGATTGATACCGATAGCCGTTGCCGGGTAAAGATCACCTGCAAGGATAGCGGCAGTAATCACTTTAGCCGATACCCCTTTTACCTTTTCTTTCTTGAAAGATTTATCTACCGGAGAATGATCTTCAAACCACTGCGCATTGCTACTGATTATCTCTGTGCGGTGCGTTGATTCCAAATCTTTGAAATTCACCAAAGACTCCCAGCTCGCTTTCATACCCAACGGGTCACCGTAACTTTCAGTAAATCCATTCACAAAGTCGATTCGTGAATCAAGGTCTTTCACCCAAAGAATGGCATATTCATCGAAATCTTTCAGATTGCCTGTTTCATAGAATTGAATCAGCTTGGTGATAACGGCCTTTTGTGCCTCATTCTCTGCTACACCTTCCGCTTTCTTCAGCCAATAAACAATCTTCTCTATTGCCTGTGTATAGAGTCCGCCTACTTTCCAAACTTTCTCCTCCAACTTTCCGTTTTCTTTGACCAGCCGACTGTTCAGCCCGTAAGAAACCGGTGTTTCGTCTTTCGGATCTTTCAGGGCGCTATAAAAACTCTCTGCCTCTTTCTGCGTCACTCCGTCATAATAGTTACAAGCAGAAGTCAACACAAGATCTTCGCCATCTGCCTGGTTTACCCGTTTCGGCATAATAGTCGGATCGAAAATCACCGGAAACAGTTCGGCACAAAGTTGTTCGGCAGTCTGCCCTTTCGCCAACGGCAGCAACTGGGCATCTATACCGAGTACAGCCTGTTTCAAGAACTCCTGCGAGAAGTTGGGCACAAATTTCTCCGTACCATAGTGGTGATGAATACCATTGGAGAACCATACCCTTTTCAGATACACCTCCATATTTTTAAAATCAGGCGTTGTTTTATCTCCCTGATAGTTTGTATATACTGCTTCGAGCATCCGACGGATTCTCAAATTATATTTTCCATTCTGGTCAAACAGAATATCCCTTCCTTCCAGAGCAGCCTCTGTCAGGTAATAAATCAGTTCCTTCTGTTTCAGCGTCAGTTCCTCAAATCCGGGAACTTTATAACGCAATATCTGTAAATCAGCAAATTGTTCCACTGTATAATCAAATTTGTCTGCTTCAGCAGTTGTTGTTTTACTTCCTCCGCACGATGTTAAAAGCGTAGCGGCCACTGTCATTAAAATCAGATGTTTTTTCATAATGCTAGCATTGATTAATTAAAATGAGAAAAGGAATTATCTCCAAAATCTTTCATTTAGAGGTAATTCCTTTTGACTAATTTCGGAACGCGCAATTATTTCTTATTTTCGAGATGTTTTTTGCGATATCCATTAGGAGTCTCACCTACGTTTTTGTAAAATGCAGCGTAAAAAGATTGACGATTTGCAAAGCCAACCATGGCACTAATTTCTTCCACATTTTTGTCGGCATAACGTTTGTCAGTCAATAAATGCAAAGCATCTTTTACTCTGTATTCATTCAACAGGCAAGAATAGTTCATGCCAAAGCGTGAGTTTACTACTGCAGAAAGGTAACGAGTATTCGTCTTCAATTCTTTCGCCAAGTCCTTAGCTGAATAGTCAGGATCCTTGTACTTCTTCTGTACAACGATGATATTCAGGATCTTGTCATACAACTCGTCTGCCAATTCCGGTCTAATCAAAGACCTGTATGCAGCCTTCTTTTCTTTCTTTTCCCTCAAATTGTAGGGACGTTTTTTCGGAGTTTCTTCCGTTTTTTTGTTCTCTAAATCGCTCATTGAATTAACTGGTTAGGGTTTGTTCATTTGTTAATAATTGCTCATTTGCAACGTAACATGTTACAAATGTCTTACTTTTTTTTTAAACACACAATTATTTTGTGCATTTTTTTTCTAAATAAACAATCAAAAACCTTGAAAAAGAAGGAATGAGTCCGAATAATAAGAAACTTTAACTTATTTATAATTCATATCAGAAACAGAAATCTACACATGATGAAAAATTGCCAAAGAAAAATGTACCTTTGCAGCATGGATGTGCGACAAGAGGTCTCACAAGTAATTGTTCAGCATCATGTCTGAACCTATTGTTCCGTCAATAGTAGCCTAAAGAGGCGTGCGTGACTGGTAACGGTCGGGTGCGGAGCCCTCTTGAGAACGACGTTCCAACCTAAACATCATAGGCGAAGAATGGCAAGGCTGACCGATAGGAGTAACGCAGGTGAATCGCTGCACCATCGTTACAAAGAATTGGCTTACGGATGTTTAGGAGCCATGCCAAAAGGCAAGCAGTCAGGATAGTACGTTGTTATGTCGTACTACACGGATGTTGCACTGCCGGTGGATGGGCGGACTCTAAGTCGGTCGTCAGTTACTTGTGCGAAACTTGGTAAGCCCGTATTTCTCCCATCAGCCAATAGCAAATGGGTAAGCCAATCGTAAGAGCGGCCGAACGGGGTGCGGGTAAAGGATTGTGGAGAAAGCGAATATCATGATGTAATGTTGTGGATAAGGGTTTCAACGTCACCCTACGCGAAAGCGGGCAGACTTCCACAGGGTAATTCTTTGTGAAACGAATTGTAGAACTTCAAGTATGGAGAAACAGCAAAGGAGCGAGGCGCAAGCCAAGTGTGCATCTTCAGCCGAACGCAAAACAGTGTGGAAAGGAATAGATTTCGCACGATGCGAGCGTAGGGTAAGGAAGCTACAAGTCCGAATAGCAAAGGCTCAGAAAGAAGGAAGATACAACAAGGTGACAGCCTTGCAACATCTTCTTGTCACCTCCTTTGAAGCCAAGGGATTGGCGGTAAAGAAAGTGACGTCCAATAAAGGAAAACGTACGGCAGGAGCGGACCATGTACTATGGGACACCGATGCCAAGAAAATAAACGCAGTGAGTTCTTTGAAACGGAGAGGGTACAAAGCCCTTCCACTGAAAAGGGTTAACATACCAAAGAAGAACGGAAAGATGAGACCGCTCGGGATTCCGACCATGAAGGACAGAGCCATGCAAGCTCTTTATCTGATGGCTCTAGAACCCATTGCGGAGACAACCGCTGATGCCAACTCTTATGGATTTAGAAAGTTCAGAAGTGCGGCAGATGCTATGGATGCCCTGCACAGATGGTTAAGCAAAGATTGCTCTCCCCAATGGATATTGGAGGGAGACATTAAAGGATGCTTCGACCACATCAGTCACCAATGGCTTCTCGATAACGTACGAATCGACAAGCACATCTTAGAGAAATGGCTGAAAAGTGGTGTCGTATTCAATAAGTTGCTACAACCCACCGTGGAGGGTACTCCGCAGGGTGGCATCATCTCACCGACACTTGCCAACATGACACTCGACGGCATGGAAAGAATGTTGAAAGAGAAGTATAAGGTGAGCTACATCGATGGAAAACTTTATCATCCGAAAGTGAATTGCGTGCGTTATGCTGATGATTTCATCATCACGGCAGACAAACGAGAAATACTGGAAGAGACAAAATGTATGTTGATTGAGTTTCTTGGGAAACGTGGTCTCACGCTATCCGAAGAAAAGACACTGATAACACACATCAGCGAGGGTTTTGACTTTTTAGGGTTCAATGTTCGGAAGTACAACGGCACATTGTTAATCAAACCATCCCCTAAGAGTCAGAAACGGTTCACAGAGAAACTGCACGAAGTCGTGTTCAAAAAGAACAAGGCTGTAGCACAGCAGAAGCTGATAGAAGACCTCAACCCTGTATTGAGGGGATGGGGAAACTACTACAGTAGTGTGGTATCGAAAACTACGTTTAGCAAGATAGACCATATATTAACCAACCAGTTAAAGCGGTGGTCCTATCGAAGGCATACGAACAAGTCGAGAGAATGGATAAAGAACAAATACTTTATCAAGGTCGGCAATCGGGACTGGATTTTCGGCTTCAAGTACAAAGATTGTGAAAAAGGTGCTATCTTTACACTTATGAAGCTGGCTGACATACCGATTAGACGACATGTAAAGGTGAAATGTGAAGCCAATCCATACGACCCGACTTGGGATGCCTACTTCTTGAAGCGGATGCAGAAACGCAACCGCTCACGTACGTCCCGAAAGGGAACTTTATCGGAAACAGTTGCCTGTAAAGGCGCGGATGAGCCGATTTAATTTTATGAGAATTAAATTTTGAATTATCGGAGCTGTATGCGGGGAAACTCGCACGTACAGTTCTTAATGGGGAATGCGGCGGTAACGCCGCAAACCTACATAACAAATCAGCATCAATGAGAGAGACTTTAAAGACATATTTCGGGTACGATAATTTCCGTCCTCTGCAAGAAGAAATCATCCGACACATCCTGAACAAACAGGATGCATTGGTATTAATGCCCACTGGTGGGGGGAAATCAATCTGTTACCAACTTCCCGCACTGCTTTGCGAAGGTACTGCCGTTGTCGTTTCTCCCCTCATCTCATTGATGAAAGATCAGGTAGAAGCATTGCTGGCAAACGGCATCGCTGCCGGAGCGCTGAACAGCAGTAATGACGAAACAGAAAACGCTAATCTGCGCCGCGCATGCATTGAAGGTCGCCTGAAGCTGCTTTACATTTCACCGGAAAAACTTTTAGCTGAAAAGGACTATTTGTTGCGGGATATGAACATCTCTCTGTTTGCTATTGATGAAGCTCATTGTATTTCGCAATGGGGACATGATTTCCGTCCGGAATACACACAAATGGGAGTGCTCCACCAACAATTTCCGCAAATACCAATTGTCGCACTAACTGCCACCGCGGATAAAATCACGCGTGAAGACATCGTACGGCAATTGCATCTGAACCATCCGCGTACCTTCATTTCCTCGTTCGACCGTCCCAACATCAGCCTGACTGTGAAACGTGGATTTCAAGCGAAGGAAAAGAACAAGGCTATCTTAGAATTTATCCACCGCCACGGGGAAGAAAGCGGGATTATTTACTGCATGAGTCGAAGTAAGACGGAAACCGTCGCACAGATGTTACAGAAGCAGGGTATCCGCTGCGGTGTTTATCACGCCGGGTTATCCACTCAACACCGGGACGAAACACAGAATGATTTTATTAACGACCGCATACAGGTGGTATGTGCCACCATTGCTTTTGGAATGGGGATTGATAAATCAAATGTCCGCTGGGTGATACATTATAACCTGCCTAAAAGTATAGAAAGCTTTTATCAGGAAATAGGACGTGCCGGACGTGACGGGCTTCCCAGCAATACTGTCCTGTTTTATTCATTAGGCGACTTAATATTACTAACTAAATTCGCTTCGGAAAGTAATCAGCAAAATATCAATCTGGAAAAGCTCCAACGTATGCAGCAATACGCAGAGGCCGATATTTGCCGACGAAGAATCTTATTAAGCTACTTCGGAGAAACAACAACAGAGGATTGCGGTAACTGCGATGTTTGTAAAAATCCCCCTCAACGATTCGACGGTACAGTCATCGTGCAAAAAGCATTAAGTGCCATCGCACGCACAGAACAACAAATCAGCACAGGAGTGTTGATTGATATTCTTCGTGGAAACTATTCTGCGGAAGTAACCGGAAAAGGGTATCAGGAACTTAAAACGTTCGGTGCCGGACGCGACATTCCTCCTCGTGACTGGCAAGACTATCTGCTTCAAATGCTGCAACTCGGCTACTTTGAAATAGCTTATAATGAGAATAATCATCTCAAAATAACGTCAAGCGGAAGTGATGTTCTCTTCGGAAGGACACAAGCGGCATTGGTAGTTATCCAGCATGAGGAAGCAGTTACCCGAAAAGGAAAAAAGAAAAAAGTGGTTATCGCCAAAGAACTCCCCTTCGGCGCGGCAGGCGGCGAAAGCCAAGATTTGTTCGAAGCATTGCGAGGATTAAGAAAACAACTTGCCGATCAGGAAGCTTTGCCCGCCTATATCGTCTTGTCAGACAAAGTGTTGCATCTGCTTTGCATCTCACGTCCCACCACCATCGAAGAGTTTGGAGAAATCAGTGGTATCGGCGAACACAAGAAAAAGAAATATGGAAAGGATTTCGTAAATCTGATTAGACAGTTCGTAGAATAAAAGAAATTCTTGAATAGTATATATTAACGAGTCACCTGACTAATGATTATTCGTTCCACTAGGGTTATCTTTCCGTTCCACAGTTGTTTCCCTTTAGTTCCACATAGGTAGAACTAAAGGGAAACAACTGTGGAACGAACTAATGCCTATAACAAAAGACGCTCACTTATGTAAACCGGAAAGATATAGTTGGCTTATTGATAACTTCACTTGCATTGCCGCAATTGCTCGTGCAAATCAGCCGGAGGCACTCCCAATGAAATAGCTTTTTCAAAGTCAGCTTTTGCCAGCCCTTTCTTCTTCTGTGCCAGGTAGATATTTCCACGCAACAGATAAGCATCAGCCGAGGCAGCATCCAACCGGATGGCTTCCTCCAAATCGACCAATGCCAAATCTTCATGTTTCATCTCACGTTCCACATCGGCACGGGCAATATAGAGCGTCGCATCTTCAGGAGTGGCCGCAAGCATCTTATTCAATATTTCAAGAGCTTCCCGGAATTTTCCTTCTTTCTGCTCCAAAGTAGCCAGTCCCAGCCGTCCGCTATAGCTCTGCGGATCGAGTTCCAATAAACGATTATAATCTATTCTCGCAGCCGGATAATCGCGGCGGAGCACATAAATATAAGCACGCATCAACAAAGCTTCTTTGTTCTGCTTATCCTCGTCCAACACCTGGCAATAATCCGTATAAGCACGGTCTGTTTTTCCCATTTCCATATAAATGGCGGCACGGTCGAGCAAAATAGGGACTGCCAAAGGAGCAAAGTTCAGTGCAAAAGAATAAGATTCCAATGCTTTATCAAACTCGCCCAAACGACGCTGAACCAATCCCAAGTTAGAAAAAAGCAGTGCATTCTTTGCGTTTTTCGGTTCCAACTTCAAAGCCTGAAGCAAAAGTTCCTCTGCCTGGGGAAGACTGTCTTTTTCGATACACTCAATGGCTCTCTCGGACAATTGTTGATAGGTTTGCGCAAAGGTAACAGCCGGAAAACAAAAAAGCAAAGCTATAATTATTCTTACCATGGTTCAGGTCTTTTTATAGTGAATGAATTAATCCAATGGATATGCGTCAAAAGCAAACAGTTCGGTCGACAAATAACGCTCTCCCGTATCAGGTAACAACGCTACTATTTTTTTGTTCTTAAATTCCGGGCGTTGTGACAGTTGACGGGCGGCATACACAGCTGCTCCCGAAGAAATACCCGCCAACAGACCTTCTGTTGCCGCTAACTCACGTCCTGCACGAATCGCTTCATCATCTGGCACGCCTATTACTTCATCCACCACCGAAGCATCATAAAGCTTCGGGATAAAATTCGCTCCAATACCTTGAATACGATGCGAAGCCGCCTCTCCGCCTGCCAACACTGGAGACGATGCAGGTTCCACAGCAACAATATAAATATTCGGATTATGTTTCTTCAAAGCACGGGCTACCCCGCAGACTGTTCCCCCGGTACCAACTCCGGCTACAAAAACGGCCACTTCACCGTCTGTATCCCTCCAAATTTCTTCACCCGTTGTCCGTTCATGAACAGCAGCATTGGCGGGATTTTCAAATTGTTGCAAAATCACCGAACCGGGAATACTATCACGCAACTCCTGCGCTTTGGCAATGGAAGCTGCCATCCCTCCCAGTCCATCTGTCAATACAATCTGCGCACCCAACGCTTTCAACAGATTCCGCCGTTCCAGACTCATCGTTTCGGGCATGGTCAATATCAGGTGATACCCTTTAATAGTAGCCACCATTGCCAACCCTACACCTGTATTTCCGCTTGTCGGCTCAATAATCGTTGCACCGGGTTTCAATGCTCCACGAGCTTCCGCATCTTCAATCATCGAAAGAGCGACTCTGTCTTTTACACTTCCCGCCGGATTAAAAGCCTCCAGTTTGGCAATAATATTTTGTTCCAGACCATACTTTCCACTATAACCGGAAAGTTCCATCAAAGGGGTATTCCCCACTAAATCTGTTAGTTTCTTTGCAATCTTTGCCATCTTATTACTTCATTTTTGTCACAGACACGACAAAGATATGGAAAAAAAGGTATGTTTTACATCACATCATGAGAAAGATAAGGAAAAGTATAGTAACTTTGTATCCGTTCAATCTTTTTAAGTTTACATATATGAAAAAGAGAATTATACAATTTCTCACGACCTATTTTTTATTTGTTCTTTTATTCGTTCTTCAGAAACCAATCTTCATGGTTTACTACCATGACTTATATACTAATGTATCTTTGGGTGACTATTTCCGCGTCATGTGGCACGGATTACCACTGGATTTATCTCTTGCGGGCTACCTGACCGCTATCCCCGGCATCCTGCTCATTGCTTCCGCCTGGACAAATTCATCCATACTCCGCCGCATCCGGCAAGGATATTTCGGAGTAATAGCCTTTGTCATGGCCTGTCTTTTTATCATCGACTTGGGATTGTATGGCTTTTGGGGATTCCGTCTGGACGCCACTCCTATTTTCTATTTTTTCTCTTCTCCCAAAGATGCCATGGCAAGTGTCAGTTTTTGGTTCGTACTACTTGGTATTCTGGCTATATTGATCTATGCAGCAATTCTATACTGTATTTTCTATTGCGTCCTTATCCGGGAGAAAAAGCCTCTGAAAATACCTTATCGACGCCAGAATGTATCGCTTGCACTGCTTTTGCTGACAGCGGCACTCTTCATCCCTATCCGGGGCGGATTCAGCGTATCCACCATGAATTTAAGCAAGGTGTATTTCAGTCAGGATCAACGCATGAATCATGCAGCCATTAATCCGGCATTCAGCTTCATGTATTCTGCCACCCATCAGAATAATTTCGATAAGCAGTATCGCTTCATGGACCCGAAAATAGCCGACGAATTATTTGCAGAGATGGTAGACAAACCCGTCGCAGTAACCGACAGCATCCCTCAATTATTGAATACACAACGCCCGAACATTATTTTCATTATCCTTGAGAGTTTCTCCACACACTTGATGGAAACTTTCGGAGGACAACCCAATGTGGCTGTCAACATGGATAAATTCGCAAAAGAAGGCGTATTATTCAGCAACTTCTACGGCAGCAGTTTCCGCACAGACCGCGGACTGGCATCTATCATCAGCGGATATCCCGGACAGCCGAGTACCAGCATCATGAAATATCCCGAAAAGACGGACAAACTTCCTTCCATCCCCCGTAGCTTGAAAAATGCAGGATACAGCCTCGAATACTACTATGGAGGAGATGCCGATTTCACCAATATGCGCTCTTACCTGGTATCTTCCGGTATCGAGAAGATTATTTCCGATAAAGATTTCCCTCTGTCCGAACGTACCGGAAAATGGGGAGCACAAGATCACGTTTTGTTCCAACGCCTGATGAAAGACCTGAAAGAAGAAAAACAAGAAGAGCCATTCCTGAAACTGGTTCAGACATCAAGCAGCCACGAACCATTCGAAGTTCCGTTCCACAGGCTGGATGATAAAGTCCTCAACTCCTTTGCGTATGCCGACAGTTGTGTGGGAGATTTCGTGAAACAGTATCAGGAAACACCGTTATGGAAAAACACACTGTTTGTACTCGTTCCCGATCATCAGGGTGCATACCCATACCCGATAGAAAATCCGTTGGACGGACAAACCATTCCGCTGATTTTAATCGGAGGTGCAATAAAACAACCTCTGGTAGTAGATACCTATGCTTCGCAAATTGACATTGCCGCCACTTTGCTCGCTCAATTAGGATTGCCGCACGATGAATTTACTTTCAGCAAGAATATCCTGAATCCGGGCTCTCCTCATTTCGCATACTTTACCCGGCCGGATTATTTCGGAATGATTACTGCCGACAACCAATTGGTATACAATCTGGACGCCAACACCGTGCAACTGGACGAAGGCACCGCCAAAGGAGCTAATCTGGAAAAAGGAAAAGCGTTCTTACAGAAGCTCTACGATGATCTTGCCAAACGCTAATTATTAAGAAATATGGAATATTTATAAGGTAATATAGGACATTTACTATTCTTTATTGTATATTTGCGACGTTAAAAATAGATCAATAAAGCCGGATGATACATAGCGAAATCGTGCAATTCCTTTCGGAGATAGATACAAATATCTTCTTATTTTTCAATGGTATACACTCCCCTTTCTGGGATTATTTCATGAGTTCCTTTACGGGTAAAATAATCTGGGTTCCCATGTATGCCACCATATTATACATATTATTAAGAAATTTCCATTGGAAGGTAGTCGTATGTTATGTGGCAGCTATCGCGCTCACGATAACCTTTGCCGACCAAATGTGCAGCAGTATCATCCGCCCGGTAGTGGCACGCCTGCGTCCCGCCAATCCGGACAACCCTATTGTGGATATGGTATATATCGTAAACGGGTATCGTGGAGGAAGTTATGGTTTCCCATCGTGCCATGCGGCCAATTCATTGGGGCTTGCCATGTTTGTAGTATTTCTGTTCCGTAAACGTTGGCTAAGTATTTTCATCGTAACTTGGGCAATCCTTAACTGCTATACACGTATATACTTGGGGGTACATTATCCCGGTGATTTACTCGTAGGAGGTATTATCGGAGGATTCGGCGGTTGGTTATTCTGTACTATCGCTCACAAAATAGCCATTTATTTGGAACCTTCCACCCGCACGAAGAGAAAAGATATAAAACAATGGTCAGTCACTATTTATGCAGGATTGCTGACAGTGCTCGGTATCATTATATATTCCATAATTAAAAGTTGGTAAGGTTCACCACAGATTGCACAGATTCACACAGATTTCAAATGATAAAAAAGATATTCCATAAAAAGAATGAAGAGTAAGTGGAGTTATCAAACAAAATCTGAATATTAAAAATCACCCACGTTATAGATAGCTATAACGTGGGTGAAATTATTTATAAAGGGCTGTTATACAGCTCCATCAGCAATCTGTGTGAATCGGTGTAATCTGTGGTAGAATATCAAGCTTTCTTGATATAATCAACAATCCACTGTCCTACTTCTTTCGTTCCGTATTTAGCACCGTCAGCCACCTGAATTTCCGGTGTACGTACATTCTCATCCAAAGAAGCGTCTACTGCTTTACGAATCAGCGCACCCTCTTCTTTGCAATCGAAATACTCAAATAACATAGCTACGGAAAGAATTTGTGCCAACGGATTAGCAATATTCAATCCTTTAGCCTGCGGCCATGAACCGTGAATCGGTTCAAACACCGGAGTACTCTCGCCTGTGGAAGCAGAAGGAAGCAAGCCCATAGAACCACTGATTACAGAACCTTCGTCAGTCAGAATATCACCGAAGGTGTTTTCCGTTACCATCACATCGAAGAAAGCAGGTTCCTGAATCATTTTCATTGCAGCATTGTCCACAAACATATAATCTGTTGTCACTTCCGGATAGTTCGGAGCCATTTCCTGTGCAATCTGACGCCATAGACGGGAAGAAGCCAACACATTTGCCTTATCTACCACCGTCAGATGTTTTCTGCGCTTCATCGCATATTCAAAAGCCACTTTCAAGATACGTTCGATTTCCGGGCGAGTATAATAGTTGGTATCATACGCCTTGTCATTATCCTGATACTTTTCACCGAAATACATACCTCCGGTCAACTCACGGATACAGATAAAATCTGCGTTCTCTACCAGTTCCGCACGCAACGGAGATTTGTGAATCAGGCATTTGAATGTCTGCACCGGACGGATATTGGCAAAAAGTCCCAGTTTCTTACGCATCGCCAACAAACCTTGTTCCGGACGTACCTTAGCAGTAGGGTCGTTATCAAATTTCGGATCGCCTACGGCAGAGAATAAAACAGCATCTGCATCTTTACAAACCTGATAGGTTGCTTCCGGAAACGGATCGCCTACTTTATCAATCGCATCAGCTCCACAGATTGCATATTCGTAACTTACTTTGTGGCCAAACTTCTCGCAAACGGCACTCATCACATCTACACCTTGCACAGAGATCTCCGGTCCGATGCCGTCGCCTGCTAATACAGCAATTTTAAAATCCATAATCGTTTATTCTTCTATTTATATATTCTTATAAAAAACATTCTTTGGGCAAGTTATCTCTCACTTGCTCTTCTCGTATTCATCTTCGATGAGGTTCAACATCTTCATAGTAGCTTTGATGGCAGCTTCCGTCTGATCGGCATCAAGTCCGCGGGTACGGAACACCTGCTCGTCATAACTCCATGTGATTACTGTCTGCACAAATGCATCCGTACGCCCACCGGGAGGGATTGTCACTGCATAATTGGTCAGCATCGGGAATTTGCGTCCCAATGTCACCTTATATATCTTACGCAATGCACGAACAAAAGCATCATACTGGCCATCACCGCCTGAACTCTCTTCGTACTCTTTTCCGTTGATTTCTATCTTCAACGTAGCCATCGGTTTCAATCCATGAGCCAGATTCACAAAATAGCTCTTCAGTTTGACCTTCTCACCAATCGCTCCATGCTTCAACACATCAGAAACGATGTACGGCAAATCTTCCTGTGTCACCAATTCTTTCTTGTCGCCCAGTTCGATGATACGCTCCGTCACCTTGCGCATAGCATCTTCATCCAGCTCCAGTCCGAGGTCTTCGAGATTTTTGCGGATATTGGCTTTGCCACTTGTCTTGCCCAACGCATATTCACGTTTACGACCAAAGCGCTCGGGAAGCAAATCATTACAGTAAAGATTATTTTTGTTATCGCCGTCGGCATGCACACCTGCCACTTGCGTAAAGACATTCTCACCTACAATCGGTTTGTTGGCAGGTATCATAATACCCGAATAAGACTCCACTACCCGGCTGACATCATTCAAACGGCTCTCGTCGATATTGGTCGCCGCATTGAAATGATCTTTCAGGATGGCTTGCACACTTGCGAGAGGAGCATTTCCAGCCCGTTCGCCCAGTCCGTTGATGGTGGTATGCAGTCCTTTTACACCGCTTAATACGGCTGCAAGAACGTTGCTCACTGCCAAATCATAGTCATTGTGCGCATGGAAATCAAGATGAGTATTCGGATAACGTTTCTTCATCTTCCGCATATACTCTATCACTTGCAAGGGATTCAAGATACCCAACGTGTCAGGCAACATATAACGCTTGACACTCGTCTCTTGCAATCCATCCATCAACTGGAATACATATTCGGGAGAATCCTTGATACCGTTACTCCAATCTTCCAGATAAACATTGACGGTTATATCCTGTTCGTCGGCATAATGCACCACATTAATGATATCTGCCAGATGTTCTTCCGGTGTCTTTTTCAGTTGTTGCGTACAATGCTTCAGTGAACCTTTGCAAAGAAGATTAATCACGCGGCAACCGGTACGCTGAATCCAATCGACAGAAGTATGCCCGTCAACAAAGCCGAGCACTTCCACTTTATGGAGCAGATTACGACGGGCCGCCCAGTCGCAAATCATCTTCACGGCTTCAAACTCACCGTCCGACACACGCGCCGAAGCAACCTCCACCCGGTCTACCTTCAAATCTTCTAACAGCAAACGGGCGATCATTAGTTTCTCATGAGGCACGAAAGATACTCCGCTGGTTTGTTCACCATCACGGAGCGTTGTGTCCATGATTTCTATTTTCACGCCTTCTTTTCCCATTCTTCTATTTTATCTTTATTGCTTAACAAGAAATCGATATCATCCAATCCGTTCATCAAACAAAGTTTCTTGTAAGCATTGATTTCAAAATGTTCACTTTTACCTGTCGCCTTGTTGGTGATGGTCTGTTCGGGAAGATTCACTTCCACTTCCATCTTCGGGTCTGCTTCTATTGAATCGAACAATTCTTGCAGAAACTCCTCGGTTACAACCACCGGAAGCACAAAGTTGTTCAACTCATTATTCTTATGAATATCGGCAAAAAAACTGGATACCACCACACGGAAACCATAGCCGGCAATTGCCCAGGCTGCGTGTTCACGGCTGGAACCCGAACCGAAGTTCTTACCTGCCACCAATATCTGTCCGCTGTAAGTAGGATTGTTCAACACAAAATCCTTATTCAAAGAACCGTCTGCATTGTAACGCCAGTCACGAAAAAGGTTATCACCGAAGAATTTTTCTTCACGAGTGGTTGCTTTCAAGAAACGTGCCGGAATAATCTGGTCGGTATCTACGTTTTCTAAAGGAAGAGGTACACAAGTACTTGTGATTATATTAAATTTTGTCTTAGCCATCTTTTTATTTACGATTTAACGATTTACTATTTACGATTGAAATTACATCAGTTCTCTCGGATCGGTAATCACACCTGTCACCGCAGCAGCAGCAGCCACCAGAGGACTAGCTAACAAGGTGCGTGCACCAGGTCCCTGACGTCCTTCGAAGTTACGGTTGCTGGTAGATACCGAATATTTCCCGGCAGGAATCTTATCATCGTTCATTGCCAGACAAGCAGAACATCCCGGCTGACGAATAGCAAATCCGGCTTCCGTCAAAATCTTGTCGATTCCTTCCTTACGGATCTGTGCGTCTACCATCCATGAACCCGGAACCAGCCATGCAATTACATTTTCCGCTTTCTTGCGACCTTTCACGATGGAAGCAAATGCACGGAAATCTTCGATACGACCGTTTGTACAAGCGCCGAGGAATACATAATCAATCTTTTTGCCCAACAAAGATTCTCCCGGTTGAAATCCCATGTAGTCCATTGATTTCTTGAATGAAACCTGTGCAGCTTCGCTCATTCCTTCCATCGTAGGAATGTGCTGTGTGATGCCCATACCCATACCCGGATTCGTTCCGTAAGTAATCATCGGCTCAATATCAGCAGCTTCGAAACGAACTTCCTTGTCGAATACGGCATCGTCATCACTCTTCAATGTCTTCCAATATGCCAAAGCCTTGTCCCATGCTTCACCTTGCGGAGCACTTTCACGTCCCTTGATATATTCAAAAGTCACTTCGTCTGGAGCAACCATCCCCCCACGTGCACCCATTTCGATAGAAAGGTTACAGAGGGTAAGACGTCCCTCCATTGTCAGATTGCGGATAGCCGAACCTGCATATTCTACGAAGTAACCGGTAGCACCGCTGGTAGTCATCTTAGACATCATATACAGAGCTACATCTTTTGCAGTCACCCCTTTGCTCAGTTCACCGTCTACCGTGATACGCATTGTTTTCGGTCTTGACTGAAGAATACATTGCGAAGCCAATACCATTTCCACTTCACTTGTTCCGATACCGAAAGCGATTGCTCCCATCGCACCATGAGTAGAAGTGTGAGAGTCACCGCAGACAATCGTCATTCCCGGCAAAGTCAAACCACGTTCGGGACCTACCACATGGATAATTCCATTCTTCGGATGCATCATACCGTAGTGTGTCAAACCAAAATCCTTCGCATTCTTAGTCAATGTGTCGACCTGCGTTTTAGAAATCGGATCTTCAATCTCCTTATCCTGATCGTGTGTCGGTGTGTTATGGTCGGGCATACAAAATACCTTTTCCGGACGCAACACTCCGATTCCACGTTCACGCAATCCGGCAAAAGCTTGCGGACTAGTCACTTCGTGACAATATAAGCGATCAATATAAAGCTGTGTAGGACCATCTTCCACAGTAGTCACCACGTGGGCATCCCATATCTTATCAAATAATGTATTCATCTGTTTATTTACTATTTTACTAATTACTATTTACTATTTTAGTCAATCTCTACAATGCCGATACGACTGTCAGTCTCTTTTTTATGATTTGAATTTGTTGATACAGTCAATATAAGCTTCTACGGAAGCGGCAATAATATCTGTATTAGCTCCAAAACCATAATAAATCTGGTTATCGTATTCTACCTGCATGTGTACTTTACCTACATCATCACTTCCCTTGCTGATAGCCTGAATAGTAAACTCTTTCAAAGTCATGTGGCGTTCTACAATCTTCTTCAATGCCTTGATAGCTGCATCTACCGGACCGTTACCGCTGGCACAAGCCTCAAACTTCTCACCGGCAATGTTCAATCCCAAACTAGCTACCGAACGAACGCCGACACCACTCGTCACCTGCAAATAATCCAGTTTGATGCGATGATTCTGGCTACGGTCTGCGCCTGCCAATACTAAAATATCGTCATCATTAATATCTTTTTTCTTATCAGCCAACTTCAAGAACTCATCATATACCTTATCTAACTTTTCCTGCTCCAGGTCAACTCCCAAAATAGAAAGACGATTTTTCAATGCGGCACGTCCGCTACGGGCTGTCAATACGATAGAGTTATCATCAATACCCACATCATGCGGATCAATAATCTCGTACGTCTGTACATTCTTCAACACACCGTCCTGATGAATACCTGAAGAATGTGCGAAAGCATTACGTCCAACGATCGCTTTATTCGGCTGTACCGGCATATTCATCAGGCTGGATACCATGCGGCTGGTCGGATAAATCTTCTGTGTATTGATATTGGTCTGAATATCTATTTCGTGGTGACTCTTGATAATCATGGCGATTTCTTCGAGGGCAGTATTTCCTGCACGTTCGCCGATACCGTTGATGGTAACTTCCACCTGACGTGCGCCGTTCAAAACACCGGCTATCGTATTGGCAGTAGCCATACCCAAGTCGTTGTGACAGTGAGTAGAGAGTATCGCATTATCGATGCCGTCTACATGGTCGATCAGGTATTTTATTTTAGCACCATATTCTGAAGGCAAGCAATAACCCGTTGTATCAGGAATATTCACTACGGTAGCTCCTGCTTTGATAACAGCTTCCACCACACGTGCCAGATATTCGTTATCCGTACGGCCAGCGTCTTCTGCATAAAACTCTACATCGTCCACAAAACGGCGGGCGTATTTCACGGCAGCTACCGCACGTTCGATAATCTCCTCACGATTCGAATTGAATTTATATTTAATGTGCGAATCAGAAGTACCGATACCGGTATGAATACGTTTATGTTTAGCAAATTTCAGTGCATCTACAGCAACATCAATATCTTTTTGAACTGCACGTGTCAAAGCACAGATAGTAGGCCAAGTCACCGCTTTTGAAATCTCAATCACTGAATTAAAATCTCCCGGGCTCGAAATGGGGAATCCGGCTTCAATCACGTCTACTCCCAACGCTTCCAATGCCTTTGCTACCTGAATCTTCTCTACTGTATTCAACTGGCATCCCGGAACCTGTTCACCATCTCTAAGAGTGGTATCAAAAATAAATAACCTATTGTCCATATTCAATGTATATTATATAATTATTAGCATTAAAAAAAGCCTTTCACACTTGGAAGTGAGAAAGGCTTTCGTATATTTTCATTTATACACATTTACGCGCAGCACTCACTTCCACTAACCTTTGATAGTAGAATAATAATACCGCATAGTAGAATATGTATAAACATCTGGTTCATTTCTTGTCTCTTTTATAGTTTGACGGTGCAAAGGTATGGATTATTTCTTTACCACCAAATAATACGTTACTTTTTTATAGAAAAAAATATCATTTCATAAGTTAAAGCCGATTTTTACCAAAAATATATCACGAATACAGGTCTATATTTCACTAAAAGAAAAGAGGGAGCAGAATGTTTTTCAGCATTCTCTCCCTCTTCTTCTTTATTGTTCTAAATCAATAGATTACTTCTTATCGCAACATTCTTTCTTTTCTGCGCAATCTGCTTTTTTGTCGCAAGCAGTAGCACAAGAATCTTTAGCCTGGCAGCAAGAATCAGATTCAACAACAGCTTCTACAGTTTCTACGGTTGTTTCTTCACCTTCAGAAGCAGCGTTAGTAGTTTTGTTACCAGCACAAGACATCATTGCAAAAGAAAATGTTACTGCTACAGCAGCCAAAAATAATTTAGTTTTCATACCTTTCAAATTTGCTTTAAACGTTTAATAAAATAATTGTCGGTCGCAAATATAACACTTTTTTTGCAAAGTACCAAACAACAGAAAGCCCCTTGATTCGCTGTTGAATCAAGGGGCTTCTCTAAAAACGGCGGCTACCTACTCTCCCACTGTTACGCAGTACCATCGGCGTGACGAGGCTTAACTTCTCTGTTCGGAATGGGAAGAGGTGGAACCCTCGTGCTATAACCACCTGAATAAGGTTATGACATGATGAAAAGTAAAATCTCAAGTTCATTACTAGTATGTTTCTGTTCTCTGTTTCCAGTTTC
>NZ_KQ236956.1:2278902-2470686 GCF_001185845.1 Bacteroides sp. 3_1_13 | reverse complement strand
TTAACTTCTTTGAAGTACAAGTTGGCAACGTTATCCTTCCGGCATTGTTCTATCAACTCTTTCAAGAGTGACTTCAGTGAAGCTTCGGGCAAATGTCTATTGACAAGCGATTTGTAAAGCTGTGATTCTAATAAAGTCAGTGTCGCATTGATAAGTTTTTTAATCTCATCATAACTAAGCTCTTTGAAATCGCTTTCATTAAACAGTTTTGACTTTGAGAAAACATCGTTTACATCGCTCTGCTGCGCTGAAGACATAACCGCTTCAAGGTACTTCTGCAACTTCATCTCATCCTCATCTGCTGAACAAGTTTTCAATATATCTGTTACTATAATGCCAAACTCGCGCAAGTAATCCTCTGCAGAATTTTCTTGTCTTACTTTTAAATCATTTTCAAACTGTTCAGAATCATTCCTACTGGTATTGAGCAGTTCAAATTGTTTAATGTATTTTGCCCTTCCTTCAAAACGGCTGGCAATAGCATTCAAGGTATGAGTTTTTCCTGTAGAACGTTTCCCAAACATAATATTAAGCCCCGTTGACAACATCTGTCCATTCGGGAATATCTGAAAAAGTTTAATTCCTTTTTCTGAGGTCAGTGAAACCTTTGTCTTATCCATTAGGCAGAGTTTCAGTGTATTGACATTCACCTGATCAATATCAAAAAATGTATGGCTGACAGGATATTTATCTGGTGTAACACCTTTTTCTATTCTAAAGTCACTGAAATAGACAGGTGTAAGCTCTGTATCCTCCTTCTCCATATAAATAAACTTCTTGACGCTTGACACTTCACCTGCTATTATGTTTCTTCCCAATTTTTCGATGGTATCTTTATGAAGTTTTGGTTCTTTTTCATAATGTGGTATAAGTAAATATTTACTCAAGTCACCAAATATTCTAATGAATGTATCATAAGGAATATCATCATCCTTAGTTTTTATTAGATTTTTTACTTCTTCACATTTTGCATTAAAATCAAACAGCGTCCCGTCATCGTTATTCGCTATGACAAGAATATGCCCATTCTCCAAATCTACTTCAATACCGGGTAAGACGACTATTTGAGTCAATGCATCCTTTATTTCTTGGAACTGTGCGTAGTCAAACAAGTTGTGATTTGTGATAGCAATTACATCCAATTCTGTCTTTGCAACATAATCCAACAAAATGTCCTTATCGTACGTAAACGCTCTATCTGATACAGAAGGTACTGTATGAATATGCAGGTCACATCTTTTCATATTTTTTTAATCATTGTTATACCTATTTCAAAATCCCACAGGTCAAGTGGAGTTTTGGTTTCAAATTTACTGAATTATTTTGTATGACAGATGATTTTATGTAAATTTTGATGTAATGATGGCAAAATATACGCTAAATGATGCTTAAAATATTTCTATCTTGAAAGGGCTTGTAAACACATACTTCATTTATTTCTCGAAAGGATATTCAGGGGCATCGAACAGGTAGAATATTCAAAGCGCTACAACTTTAATAACTTCATTGTAAACATACTGGGATCATGACTACATATTGCTGTTTTCCCAAAGAAGCCATGCATCAATATCCTTCGTATATTGATGCATGGCTTTGGTTTGAATTCATCAAACTTACGTTAAAGATATTTTAAGACTCATATCCCCCCGTTTTTCCACTTCTTTGCGATATTTCTTTGATTCTCATTTTCAAGAGTTTCCAAAGCTTTTTCTTCTTGTTCTGTAGTTATGTCAAGATATACCATTGTGGTTTGAATACATTCGTGTCCAAGCAAATATGAAATTTGAGCTATGTTCATTCCGTTTTCGAGCCAATGTGAAGCCTTGGCATGCCTGAATTGATGAGCATGTAAATCCAACGGTACATCTTCACAAGTTTTATGAGCTATTGAGGCATATTTTTTCAGCATTTTATTCACATTTTCGGCAGACATCGGAATGTATAACCCTTTACTTTTTGAATAAAAGATCAATGCATCCATATCATCATGCTTTGGATGGTATTTCTTGAGGTACTTTTTTAGGCATTGCACCGGCTTGGATAAAAGAGGAAGAGGCCGTTTTTTTCTCCCTTTTCCTATGACAATCATGTGAGGTTTGGCACAATTCATGACAATATTACTAATTTTCAGAGTAAGAAGTTCATTAATGCGTACAGCTGTAGAGTACAAAAGCAACATCAATGTAAAGTCTCGAAAACCTGTTGCCGTTCTTTGATCAGGTGCGGACAACAGGGCATTGACTGCTTGCTTGCTAAGTCCGGCAACTTTCTTTTTGGTAGTCTTTTCATTCGGTACATTCTCTGCTTGTAGAAATAGAGCCATATAAGTCACATCTCTGTCCGCTATGTATTTTAAGAAGGCACGCAAAGCGGACAGTCTCACATTGCATGTTGTAGGAGTACAGCCTCTATTGTTTTTCATCCAGATAATCCATTCCATGATGTATTCTTTACGAAAACACTCCGCATTCAATGTTTCTGGCAAAACACCTTTCACATTTCTAAGAAATTCAGTATAGAGTGTCATGGAAACCTTGTAGTTTCTTTTTGTGTGAGGACTACATGCCTTTATTGAAGGTACATAGTATTCGAGCCAGTCATGTAGATAACAGGTTATCTGTACCGCTTGCGGATTAATCTTTTTCTTCATCTGTTCCTTGTATTAACGATTCGTACATTTCTATATCATCGAACTCCATGATGTCTGAGATTGCAGGTGTCAAAGAATAATAAGCCAAAGTACTCTCTATCTGCTTATGTCCCATGCTTTTGCTTAAAGCAAGCAACTTGTCGTGAATGGCAAATCCTTGGTGGATCCAACTGTTTATATTCTCAATGGCATAGTTGTGTCTTAACTCATACGGTGTGGCATGAAGTTTATTGCAACCTTGCCACAACACCCGAAAGTGATATGTTACCCAAGCAGGATTGTGCGGTTTGTCATCTGGCGTTGGGAAAAAGATTCTGCGGTTGGGGATCAATTCGGAAATCTTTCTGTCATAGATGCGCATCAGTGCCAACATTGTATCATGAAGGACAACAAAATGCTGGTCATACCCTTTACCCCTCTTGATGGAAATTACTCCGTTTTCAAAATTTACATCTTCCCGTTCCAATAAAATTGCTTCTGTCGTTCTCATTCCGGAACTGTATAACAGACGGAAAAATACAGGCAGGATTATACGTTGAATGACAGAAAGCGTACCGCGTCTCGGTTTTATGTTGTCACAGGCATTAAAAAAGCGTTCCAATTCTTGACGTGTGAAAGCATGTGGTATATAGGTTCGTGGAACTGACTTCGGGACTTGTGGTAAATCAATGTTCGTCAAACCACGTTTTTTCATGTACTTGATGAAATTGAGTATGGGATAAATTCTTGACACACAAGAATTGGTACTCTCTGATACCCTTTGTCTGCACCATTTATCAGCCATTTCTTGTGTAAGTTCTGCTTGTGCCGGATATTCTCTTGTACAAAAATGTTCGAACAGAATCACATTCTTAATGTAGCTGTAACTGTCACGTCCGGATGCTTTACGGTATTTTATGTATCCGTCTATTATTGGAGAAAGGTATGATTGTGCTCTCATTTATCAAACACCTCCTTTCTCATAGGGAATCCCTTTATACTTAGTGAACACTCTTTCAGGCGTTTGAATTCCGCACTGAGATAATGATCAAGGGATTCTGGCGATGAATGTCCGAGAGCAGCACTTATGACAGGTTGTTGTACACCTGACTGTAGCAGGGCTGTTGCAACGTGGTGGCGGAATAAATGTATGCTCTTTCTTTCCTTGGATTGTAACCTTATTCCAGCCTTGTACATGAGTTTTGAGCATATTGCATCGAGATTACTTGTGTGTAGTCTTCGGTATGGCGCATTTACTGTAAGGAAAATGTATGGATCCGGACATATCGGCCGCTCTTTCTGTAAGTAGTCAAAAATAGCATTTCCAACCACAGCACGAAGAGGCAGTATTAACTGATTACCGGTTTTTGACTGTGTAATTTTTATTAGGTCATGTTGCCAATCGAAACTGTCGAAAGTCAGCCCAGATATATCACAACCACGCAACCCAGTGTACATGGCAATTGTTATAATAGCTTTATCTTGTAATGAAACAGTGTCGTCATATTCCAGTGTATGCTTGATAGCGTTCAGTTCTTGTTTCGTGAGATATTGAATGTTTTTTCGTTTGTTTGGTATGGAGGGCAAGTATGAGATTATCCGTCCGACAGCTTCTCCATAATACGGTACACATGCCTTAAAGCCATATTCTACATTGTATTTGAAAGAATGTCCTTTCATTGGCATCTCTTCTGGAGAGAATACATGCAGTATAGCATCTTCAGTTATTGATGCAAGAGTAGCCATTCCATACCTTTGTAAATCAAAAAAGAAGGAACAAAGTGCAGACCTCACACTTCGAAAGAACCTTTTCTGCTGGTCGATAGAAGCGCTGACAATATCTACGACTTTCCTATATTCTTTGTTGAGCAAGTCATAGTGGTACGGCTTGTGGTAATGTTTATGTCCATCCGGAAATATACCCTCTTCCGCATACTGCCGGATTACACGCAATAAACGGACTTTATTCCTAAGTGTGTACTTGTTAGACCACAAATCCGCCAATGTACATTCCACATCGGCATAATTTTCCCACTGGTATTGTTTAAAATTATCAGACAACCATTTACCAAATTTACTCACATAATCTATATACATAGATGAATATCCGGCATTTTGCAAGTAGGTTAGCAGGCATGGGAGCTGCTCGTTTAAATGTAATACATCCATAATTGAATATCATTTTAATAGTTTGTTATTCTTAGTTATAGATGCAAGAATAATCATAACCTATTGTTTGGCAAAGTTTCTGATTATTAATATTATTAGATATAAAATAGGAGAGTTAAAAAAGTTCTGATAATGGCTCTCGTCAATGAAGATGTGGTCGATGCCCATCTGCTTGAAGTCCACTACGTCATCCGTGCGGGATTTGATGGCGTGTTCCACTTTCTCCAACTTCGCCACAAGGTTGTGCTTGCGTTTCTCCAATCCTTTCAGCATCGCCCGCGACACGTTCTTGCCCTGCTGCCGCAGCACTTCAAGGTTTTCCTCCACCGTGTCAAGCTCCGCTTGCAGGATGCGCTGTTGCAACTCCGGCGACTGTGGTATCTTGCCGAACTGGTCGTGCGACATGATGACGCAATCGTAGTCGTTGTTCTTGATGTTGTTGAAAAAACGCACGCGGTTGGCAGTCGAGAAATCCTTTTCCGAAGCGTAGAGAATCCTCGCATTAGGATATGCCGCCTGATAAGTGGCTACTATCTCCGCCACGTTCGCCTTCAAGCCGATAATCATCGGCTTGTGCGCCAAGTTCAGACGCTTCATTTCATGCGCTGCAATACACATTATCAGTGTTTTACCTGTTCCAACTTCGTGGTCACAGATCCCGCCTCCGTTCTGTTTTATCATCCAGACGCAATCCTTCTGCGACGGATAAACGCTTTGAATACCCCGGCTTGCCAATCCTTTCAGATTGAGGTCGGGAAACGTCTGGTGCGAACCGTCATACTTCGGTCGCACGAAACAGTTGAACTTGCGGTTGTACATTGTCGTCAGCCGTTCCTTGAACTGCGGCGACTGCTCTTCCAGCCATTCCGAGAACCCGTTACGGATTTCGTCAATCTTGGCGTTGGCGAGCTGTATGCCCTCGCTGTCGCGCACCTTGATGTCATTGCCATGCTCATCCTTGCCGATGGACTTCATCATGTCGGGGCAGGTGTTGTGCAGGGCGTGTTTCAACAGGTGCATACCGTCATAGTTCCGGTAATAGCCCTTCACTAAAAACTCGTCCGTGATTTTCATGGTGCGGTAGCCGCACGCCACCGAATACTCGTCCATGCTTGCGGAGTAGGCGATTTTCACGTCCGTGTCGAAAAGATGGCTCATGTAGGCGGCGTACACGCCCGTCGGAATCCAGCGTTCCCCGAAATTGAAGTCGAGGTCCTCGAAGGCGATGCGCGGCGGCTCGGCTTCTTTCAGAGCCAACAACGCCTGCTTCACTTCCGGCATACGCCCGTTTTCTGGGTTGTCACCCATCCATGCCTTGATGCGCTCCGCCTTCTCTATCACGTTCCCGGCGATGAACCTGTCCTTTATCTCGTAACCGGTTACGAGCGGGTTGTAGAAGATGCGTCCTTTGAGGGCGTCAAGCAATCCCTCTTCCGTGCTGTCGGTTATCTCCCGCATATAGTCGAGATTGACCGTGCCGAACTTGTTGAGCGATGCGGAGAGTGCCTCTTCGGGAGAGCTTACGTTGGCATGGCTCTCCACCGAGAAGGAAACGGGACGCTCGAAGATGTCCGCCTTGACGAACCTGCCGTCTTCCGCACGTTCCAACGAAAGGATGTCGCGCCCGGCGGCATCCATCATCAACAGTTTCACGTTCTGCTTGGCATTGAGGTTGCCGTAGCGCATGACAAACTCATCGTAGCAGGTGTTCAACGCTATGCGTTGTGCAGACCCTTCATCGTGATACTCCGCCTCGTAGCGGTAAAGCCGCTCGTATGAATCACGGAGTGACACATACAACATCGCTTTCTCCTTCTGGTAGCCAGTCAGGTCAAGCGGTTGGAATGTCGCGCCGTAAGGCGTGAGGTCTTTCAAATAACCGAGATTGCGTGAAGCATCCAGTACCATAGAGCCGTCACGATAGTGCGGCTCCAGCATGCCGTTGAACGGACGGGGAGAAAGGTCGAGAGGTTCCTCCTCCGGTTTTTCCGCTTCCATTTCGGGGAAAAGGGAGGTTGCAGCCGTTTCCGTTGCGTGAGCGGCAGGAGTGGCGGCAACTTCCGGCTGCGTTTCGGGTTGCCGTGTTTCCTGCTCCGGTGCGGCTTTCACGTCCGGGACATGCTGCCGTTTCTCCTGATGCTGTGCCGCCAGCCTGCGAAGCTCCTTGCGTCGCTCCGGCGTGAGGTCCATCATCATTTCATAGAAGCCGTTGATGGGCGGGTTGGTATCCCAATCCAAAGTGGCGTAAATATCATCCGGATCGGCTTTGGCTGCGACACTCACCGGCTTTGTTTCTTGGCTGTCCCTGTTCTCCGTCGGTGGTGCGGCAGACGGCTGTGGCGGTGCGGTCGTAACCTTCGGCGTAACCTGCGCCTGCGGTTTGGGAGGCATACGTCTTGCCGGGCTTTCCTTTTTCGCCGTCTTTTTCTTCTTGGAGGGTGCTTCCTGCTTGCGTACCTCCTCGGTCATGCCCCAGAGGTCGAGCAGGGAGAGCTGCACGCCCTCCGAATAATCGGGACGGTGCGGCTCTATCTCCGGCTTTTCTTCCTCCGGCTGCGGTGTTACCGCTTCGGGCTTGGCTGCCATTTCATTACGTGGCTGTATCTCAGGAGTGACAACTGGTATGGAAATGGTTTCCGTAACCGTGCTTTTCCCCTGTGCCGGATGCAGGCTGTACATTTCATACAGTTCTTTGTCAAACTGATGCAACTCGATTTTCAGATGTTCCCGCAAGTCCTCCGCCATTTGCCCGATGCCGCCCCGGTGCAGGAGTTGATAGGCAGGTTTCCCGTAAGGGTCTGTGCCTCTGATTAAATCCGTATTGGAAAGAGAGCTGATGCTCCATACATACCCGTTCACCGAAGTGCCGATGGGCGTCTGTTCGGTCTGCATGAAAAGTTTCTCGTTGTAGTACAGTTCCCCGTTCTTTCCGCTGTTCTTTTGCAGGATAATCAGGTCGCTGCCCACCTCCGTACCCGCGTTGTCCGTGAAGAGATTGTTCGGCAGGCGTGCGACACCCACCAGATTGGCATTACGCATCATATACTCGCGTATGGGTGCGTTGGACGGTGCGTCCAGCACCCCCTGCGAGGTGATGAACGCCACGATGCCGCCCTCACGCACAGCGTCAAGGCTTTTCAGGAAGAAGTAGTTGTGTATTGCCTTCGGTGCGGAACGCCTTGCCGGGTCTTGGCTTCCTGTAAACTCCGGGTCGAACACAGCCACGTCGCCGAACGGGATGTTCGAGATGGCAAGGTCGAAATAATCCGTGAAGGGCTTCTCTATCTTCTCGAATCCCTGCACCCTTACCTTTTGGTCGGGATGCAGGTGTCCCAATATCTTGCCCGTCATCAGGTCTTTCTCGAAAGCCATGATGTCCGCGTCCGGCTTGTTTTCCAGCACGGCATCCACGAATGCGCCCACGCCCGCCGACGGCTCCAACACACGGTCGGGACGTATGCCGTGTTCATGCAGAGCCTCCGCAATCGTGCCGGTTATCTCCGGCGGTGTGTAGAATGCGGTCAGCACGGACTGCTTCATGGCATCCGCGTACCGCTTGTACTCCGTATCGTCCTTGCTGTTTTCACGCACCAGCCTGTGCAGTTCCACCGTAGGGGCAAACAGTTCGAGGTCCGATTTCGCCCAATGCACGGCATCCGTCAGTTCCTTTGCCGGGTTCAGTATGCACTTCAACCCGCCGAAACCGCAATACTTCCGAAGTATGGCTTGTTCCTCGGCGGTTGCCGTCCTCCGTTCCCTGTCAAGGATGAATGCCGTCCGTATCGCCTCGATGTTGTCCCGCAGCCGTTGTTTGCGGTTAAACGCCATATTCCCCGATATAAAGGACAACGGCTCCCGTCAGCTCCGTGTAGAGCAGGTCGTATTCGGGCGACAGGGCGAAGTTGTCGTCCGAAAGATCATAGGCGGAGAATACGTTGCCGACAGGCGGCAGCAGCTTTCGGATGAAGGCTTCGCGTTTCTTTTCCGGCACTTCGTCGGCAAACTCGTTTTCCACGACTTCGCGGAGGATGGCGTACTTGGAATAGCGAAGACCACGCAGGAGCGTGTCCATCGCCAACTCCTGCGCCCCCTCGGACGGATAGCCTTCGAGCCGCGCACGCTCATACGTTTCGGCGGCACGGTCGGCACGTTCCCGGATGAAGGCATCGTCGGAAGCCTGTTCAAACCTGTTCGTGCGGAGATAGTCCAGCAGGTACAGACCGTAATAGGAAAAGTCGGTCTGACCTTCGTTTTTCTTCTTGTTGTTCATTACTTTGGAATTTAGTGGGTTGATAATGATGGGGATAATCGTCTGAAAAGGAGAATGAAAAGGCACTCGGTATCCCTCCGAGTGCCACCACTAAATCCAAAGTATGAGTGTAATCCGGTATCGAAGAACAATTCATTACTCTGAACCAGTGGCAAAGGTAGTGCAAATCGAAGACAATATGAAATAAACCCGTTTATTTCTATTGTTGAGGTGCAGCCTACTTTCTCAAAAGTTAATACTATTTCTTCCGTCCTGAAAATTTCCTGCTCGTTTTCCTTTCGGGAAACACGAAATCTCGTGCAAGTGAGAGCAAAGTCAAGTTTATTTGGACTTTGCCGAACGCCGCCGAGATTGGGTGAAAACCAAAGTCGTGTTATAGTCCCCGTCAAAGGCGACTATGGCGTCGAAGCTCTTGCCCTGCTTGCTCTTGAAGCCTTTGAGCGGCTTCGTATGCCCATCGGTGAGCAGCTCTTTGATCTCGTCATCGGAAAGGGTGCGGTTCGCCTTCAGGCGGAACACGGGTAGCCCGCAGTCCGCGTTGTCGCAGCGGACGACCTTGCCGTAGAACTGCATACTGCCCGTTCCGCACTTGGGACACTTGCAGCCGGAATCCCTGCGGGCGAACAGCTTGTCGCACGAGAGCAGTTCGGAGGTAATCTCCTTTGTGTACGCCTCTATCTCCTTGCAGAAGGTGTCGGCGGGCAGCTCCCCGCGCTCGATGCGTGCCAGATTCTTCTCCCATTCGCCCGTCATGGCGACGTCGGCGATGCGCATCGTCTTCACGACAGAGTAAAGGGCAAGCCCTTTTTCTGTCGGCACAAGCGATTTCTTGCAGCGTTCCATGTAGCCGCGCTTGAAGAGCGTTTCGATGATGGCGGCACGGGTGGCGGGCGTGCCGATGCCGCAGTCCTTCAAAGCCTGACGGAGTGCGTCGTCCTCTATGTCCTTGCCCGCCGTTTCCATAGCCGAGAGCAAGGTTGCTTCGGTATGCAACGGCTTGGGTTTGGTCTTTCCCTCCGTGATGGAACAGCCTTTCAACGTCAGCGTGTCGCCTTCCCGCCAGCCGGGGATGGCGGTTTCTTCCTTGTCCTCCTCACCATATACGGCACGCCATCCGGCTTGCCTGATGACGCTGCCTTTCACCGTGAACTCCACTCCGGCACACTCCGCCGTGACGGTAGCGGTGTCCTTGACGCATTTCTCGGAGAACGCCTCGATCATGCGCCCGGCAACCATCTGATAGACGGTGTTGTCTTCTTTGGAGAGGAACAGCGGTTTCTCTCCCGTGACGAGCAGGGCGTGGTGGTCCGTCACCTTGCTACCGTCCACGCTTCTGCGTGTCGGGACGGCTTTCGGCTGCACCTTGCCTTTCCATTCGGGCAAAGCCCCGATGAAGGCGAGCAGCTTGGGGATTTCGGCGAACACGTCTTCGGGGATGTAGCGGCTTCCGGTTCTCGGATAGGTGATGAGCTTCTTCTCGTAGAGCTTCTGCGCGATTTCAAGCGTCTGTTCCGCCGTGAAGCCGTGCTTGGTGTTGGCTTCCTTCTGGAGCGTGGTCAGGTCGTACAGGAGCGGTGTTTCCTCCGTCTTCTCCTTGCGTTCGGCTTTCGTGACGGTGGCTGTGCCTGCCGACTTCACCTTATTATACAGTTCCGTCGCGGGCTCTTTCTCTTTCCATTTTTCGGAAGAGGAAAACTTCACAGTTCCTTCGTCGCAGCCGTCCGTTGCGATATGGAGCTGCCAGAAGGCTTCGGGCGTGAAGCGGCGGTTCTCCCAGTAGCGTGCGCACACCATCGCCAATGTAGGTGTCTGCACCCGCCCGACGGAGTAAGTGCCGTGTCCGGCGGCGATGGAGAGTGCCTGCGTGCCGTTGATGCCCACGAGCCAGTCCGATTCGCTCCGCGCTTTGGCGGCAAGATAGAGGTCGTCGTATTTGCCGCCCGCTTCAAGGTTGCGCAGTCCCTCGCGGATAGCCTTGTCGGTAAGCGAGCTTATCCAGAGGCGGACGAACGGGGTGGCGCATCCGGTGTAATGGTAGAGGTAGCGGAAAATAAGCTCACCCTCGCGTCCGGCATCGGTCGCCACGATGATCTGTTCACTTTCCTTGAATAGCCGGGTGACGGTCTTGATCTGCGTCACCACGCCGCTGTCGGGCTTGTAGCCCTTCTCCGTCTTTACCTGACGGGGGACGAGCGTGAAGGTGTCGGGGATGACGGGCAGGTTGTCACGGACGAAGCCGCGTATGCCGTAGCCGTCGGGCATGGCAAGCTGTACGAGATGTCCGAACGCCCAAGTCACGGCGTAGCCGCCTCCCTCGAAATATCCTTCCTCTCTCTTTGTCGCGCCCACGATACGGGCGATCTCACGTGCCACAGACGGCTTTTCTGCAATGATTGTCTTCATATTCTTCTGTCGTTTTGAATTTTACAAATGTTACTTCGGATTTAGTGGCGGACACCGGATTACATCTTCATGCCCTTATTGTTTCTTTTTTGCGGCTTCTCCTGCTGCTGTTGCTGCGCGGTGTCCTTCGGGGCGGTCTGTCCCTTCCGCAACGGCTCCTTCAGGTTCTTGGTAGCCTCGTTGGTCTTGCCCTCGCTGTTCACCGCCACCTGCGTGCGGCTCTCGTTGGAAGGCGCGACCTTCTGCGCGTTGTCGGGGTTGGTGTCGTAGCGGTACGGGCGTCCCTTCTCCGGGTTGAACTTGATGTACATCGTGGCGTGGAAGCCCTGCTTGTCGGTCACGTTCTCCAGTTTCACGGCTTTGCCCGCCACGTAGTCGGCTTTCTGCTGCTCGGTGAAGTCCACGCCGCTCCATTTGCTGATGGGGCGGATGCTGCCGTCGGCGTTCGTCCACGTGTTGCGGCGTTGCTCCTTGTTCGTGTTGGCTGTGTTTTCCGTACCTTGCGCCTGTTTCTCCTTATTTTCCTGTGTCTGGACGGCACGGGGCGACCTGCCGGTTCCCGGCACGAACTCCACGCCGCGCTGCTCCACGTTCACTTGCAGGGTGGTGACGAACTTCCTGCCGTCCTTGCGTTCGATGAGTTTGTCACGCACGGGCAGACCGGCACGCAGCATGTCCTGCTCCTGCTTGGTGATTTCCGTCTTGCCGATGCGTTCCGGTATGCGCACCTTGCTGGCCGAGACATCCGTGATTTCGTTCGTCTTGCGGTCGATGCTGACGAACGAGGGGATGATCTCGCCCGTTTCCCTGTCCACGAGGTCCACGACCCTGCCGAGGTTGCCCGTTTCGCGCAGGTTCTTCCGGTCATCGTCGGAGAACTTGTGTTCCTTGTACTCGTCGAGCTTCTGCTCCTTTCGGATGAAGTGCGGCACAAGGCTGACGTTGCCCTCACCGTCTTTCTTGAAGGAGAGGCGGGCGTCCAGCTCGAAAGCCTCTCCGCCGAAATTGGGCGACACCCTCACCAAGTCGGACTTGCCGTAGTTGAGCATCCTGTTAAGGTCGCCCGACTTTTCAAGGTCGTCGCGCTTCACGCCCCATTTCTCCTCCAACTCCTGCCAGTTGATCTTGCTCTCGTCGATGGGCTGGTAGCCCCGGTTGCCCTGCGTCTGCTGCGCGCTTTCCTGATTCTGTTCGCTTTTCTGTTCCATTTCTTCCTGTTTTTTAGGTTCGTCATCTTGTTTCTGTTCCGGTTGTTCCTGCTTTTCGGCGGACTGCTCCTCCTGTACTTTCTTTTCGTAGCCGGAGGTGTCCACCTTGTGGGGCGCAAGTAGCTCCTTGTTGCCGTCGGGGTCTTTCAGCAAGTCCTTGATAACCTCCAGCAGCTTGTCGGCTTGGTCCGCCGCGACACGGTAGAAACCGAAGCGGCTGGGTTCCTTGCATTGCCGGAAGAAGTTCTTGAAGAAGTTGTCCAGCACGTCGCCGTGCCGGTCGAATTGCAGGAAACTCTGCGCGTTCTCCGCTTTCGCGGGGATGCGCTTGGGGGAGCCGTCGGCGTTCAGTCCGGCTACCACGCTGATTTCGCCCGTCTTCTCGTCACGGACAACCAGCACGTCCTTTTCGTCTTTTTTCTTTGCCATCTGAAAAATGTTTTAATGGTTATTTTTGAAAGAAATTATGGATACGGGCCTTGTAGAAGGCTATGTCTTCCTTGCGGAAATCCTTTACATGTTCGGAGAGGAACGTCAGCACGTCCGCCTCGCTGTAATAGGTCTTTTTGCCGAGCGTCTTGTAGGGCAGCGCGCCGATGCTGCGGTAGCGTTGCAGGGTGCGCTTGCTGATCTGGAGCAGCATGCACAGGTCTTGGTTGTCGAAAAGCCTGATCCCGTCCATCGGGTTCGGGGCTTTGCCGGACGGCTGCATGGAGAGCAGCATCTCGTCCTGACGGTCGAGCCGTTCCATCACCTTCTGCATCCAGTTCTCGAAATTGTTGCGGGTAAGCAGTTCCATGTCTTACGTCCTCCTTCCTTTGGGTCTGCCGCCCGTGCGCAGCGTGTGGTTGCGTTTCAACTGTTCCGGTGTCGCGGCTTCGCCCGTAACGGTGCTGTCTTCGAGCAGGCGGTCGATTTCCGACTGCCGGTAGCGGCACTTGCCGCGCAGCACGACATAGGCGATGCGCTGTTCGCTGCGCATGCGCTGGAGGGTGCGGCAACTCACGTTCAGCAGGTGCGCCGCCTCGCGGGTGGTGAGCAACCTGTCGGGAGCTTCTTCCTTCCTACCGCCGGAAACGGCACGCACGTGTGCCGCTATCTCGGCTATCTGTTCCGTCAATGCGGTGAAGGCGGAACTTTCCATCGTTATCACTTTCATATTCAGTCCTTTCTTTGGGTTTCTGCGGCAAAATTCGGCAATAAACCAAAGGGGCTTTAACAGCTCACTACGTGGCTCACGTAAGATTTTTACGGATAATGGCTCCGTAACCCGGACAGACGGCGCAACAGGCTGCCTTTTAGCGAAAAACGGCTCGTGTTCAAGGCGGCTTCGTTACCTTTGCGGCAAACTCTGAAATGTTTTGCTTATGGAAATAGTATCTATCGAGAAAAAGACCTTCGAGATGATGGTGGCGTCCTTCAACGCCCTCGCGGAGAAGGTAGCCGCTCTGAGGCGCAGGAGCGACGGCGGGCGGATGGAAAGGTGGCTCACGGGCGAAGAGGTCTGCGGGCAGTTGAGGATCAGCCCGCGCACGTTGCAGACTTTGCGTGACAGGCGGCTTATCGGCTACTCGCAGATAAACCGCAGGTTCTATTACAAGCCGGAGGAGGTCAAAAGGCTCATTCCGCTTGTCGGCACGCTCTATCCCGGCGGAAAATGATTTGATTTTTATTATTCACAACCCACTGAATCCGAAGTTATGATGAACGAGAACAATGAAGTGTTTACGATGGAGGACGAGCCGCTTGCCACCGTCGTGCAGAACATGCGCAAAGGCTCGAAATGGCTCTCCGCCTTTCTGGAAAGTTACCGCCCGCCGTTGGACGGGGAGCGTTACCTGACGGACAGGGAGGTGGCGGAACTGCTCCGTGTCAGCCGCCGCACCTTGCAGGAGTACCGCAACAACAGGGTGCTGCCCTTTATACTTTTGGGAGGAAAGGTGCTTTACCCTGAATCGGGGTTGCGTGGGCTGCTGGAGGCGAACTATCGCAAGCCGATGGAATAAGGCGGCTGCATGAAAAAAAGGAAACGGACAACTCCTTCACGGGGCAGTCCGTTTCCTTTTTCTTTTTATGCGTGTTTAGCAATACCCGGCTTTTCCGTTCTGTATGAACATCACGTATGCCTGCCGCTTTTCTTTCGAGAGTGCCTTGCCCACCAGCCACGTGCGGAACACGTGTGCATGGTAGGTGTTCAGCCGGAAGGCGACGGGGATGATGATTTCCAGCGAATACACGTCGGCTGAAAGCCCGTTTTCAAGCCGCATGTAGCGGCAAACCTCGTAGTCGTTCAGCACGTCCGGCTTGCGGACGGCTCTGATGGCGGCGTTCACTGCCGGGACGCCCGTGTGGAACAGTCCGGCGATTTCTGTGGCGGTCATCCATACCCCGTTACCGGTTACGCTGACCGTGTTGTCCTCTATGATGATGGTTCCTCGTGTCATGGCTTCTATGTTTTTAGATGGTGCAACCTGCAAATTCCTCGATGCCGTTCAACCTTGCGGCAAGGTTTTCCATGTCTTGGTTGAGCTTCTCTTTGGTGATTTTCGCGTATATCTGCGTCGTCTTTATGCTCTTGTGTCCCAGCATGGAACTGACCGTCTCGATGGGCACGCCGTTGGAGAGGAACACCGTCGTGGCTGCCGTGTGACGGCTCTGATGCCACGTGATATGCTTGGTGATGCCGCAACGTTTGGCGACGGAACGGATTCCGGCAAGGCACGTGTTGTAGTGGGGAACGGGGAAAATCCTGCCGTTCCCGCACAGACCCCGGTATTTGTCGATGATGCGCTTTGCGATGTCGAGCAGGCGGATATTGGACACCACGCCCGTCTTCTGGCGGTTGATGTTTATCCACTCGTGTTCGTCGAAGTAGGTATGGATGTTCTCTTCCGTCAGGTTGCGCATGTCGGCGAACGACAGGCCCGTGAAGGCGCAGAACAGGTAGAGGTCGCGGTAAAGCTCCTGCTTGGCGTTTTTCAGCCTGCCCTCCATCAGCAGCCGGATTTCCTCTTTCGTCAGGAAACTGCGTGTCGTTTCCTCCTTCTTGATTTCATACTCCCGGAACGGGTCGCGTGTGAGCCACTCGTTGTTGATGGCGATGAACACCATCGTCCGCAAGGGGCAGACATACAGCCACACGGTATTGGTGCAGCAGTGCTTGTCCGTGCGTAGGAACATCTCGAAGTCGGAGATGAAAGCGGGCGTAAGCTCTTTCAGTGCGATGTCCTTCACGCGGTAGCGGATGGTGAGGAATTCTTGCAGGTGCTTGTAAACGGTCTTGTACTTCAGGAGCGTGCCTTTGGCTTTCATGCCAGCCTCCACCTGTTTCTCGTAGTCCTCGTTGTGCTGGCGGAACACCTGCATCAGCGTGTGGTAGCGGTGTTCCAGTCCGAGAAAGGCGTTCTTGACCTTCTCCGCCGTGACGAAATTGTCACGCTCCATGATTTCCTGATAATGTCTGTTGATGCGCACACGCATCTTGTCGAGCATGCGGTTCGTTTCGAGTGCCGCCGTGCTTCTGCCCGTGACACGTCCCCCTTTGGTGTCCCACAGCTTGGGATCGACGGTCAGTTTGCAACTGAACTGCGTCTGGCTGCCGTCCACCGTGATGCGTCCCATGACGGGTACTGTCCCGTCCTTTTTCACTACCTGACGTTTGAGGTAGTAGATTACTGAAAATGTACTCTTCATCGTCCTTAATTTTTTTAGGTTCAAAATTAGTCGGTGAAGAGTCCGTCGCCGGTACGCAAAACGGGGAGGAACGGCGCAATCTTTTTCCGTAACCGGATTTGTTGCGTGAGTTGTCAGTAACTCACTAATCCTTAACGCCTTGTTTCGCTATCCGTGTCCGTTTGTCGCCCTTCCGGGCATGGTTACGGACAAGTAACGTAGCGGCGTCCTGATTTGGCTTCAGCGGTGATTGTGATGGCTTCACGAATAATCGGAAGTACAACTGAAACCCCTGTAACTCAATTCTATCACTATATCTTTCCGCATTTCACTTTTTTGTAGTAACTTTGCATTAACAACATATCGGTTTTTGAGTGAATATGCTAGTGTGGCGAATACGGAAAGATAATTGTCTGTAGTATTGACTTTTCTCCATCCACCATCATATATCTTTTTTAAAAGCCCCCATCCTTCGTCTTTAGAACCTGTAATAGGTGTAAAAGCTTGTGGAGTGGTTGGTAATGTTATTACTTCTCCTCTATCTGGGGCATATCCCCATACCGTATTGCTGACACCTTTATTAGTGGAAGAACGTAATTCCATACCTACTAAAGCATTAATTCGGTTCTCATTATTAAAGGCTTTACTGAATTGCAGTTTATTTTGGATGTTGTAAGAGTATTGCTGTGCGTTATTTGTGAATAATTCGCCTCCGAATGGGAGTAAGGCTGCTCCAAACTCTTTACTGTTTGGTGAGACAGAGTTGAAATCATAACCACGATATGTTTCAGCAATATAAAACGTTTGTTCAGTTTCCCAAGCTTCGTTTGTGCTGTTATTATTGGAATATCCACCAGTAAATTGGTAAGTTAACCAGTCCAATATATTCCATTTCAAGTCTAGCGAAGCTGACATGAAACTTGATTTTGATTTAGAACCACTATTATTCCGTTCATTTTCGAAATTGTATGATAATGATTTGACTCCGCTATTGTATGGGTATGAGGCTTTCATTTGATAGTAAGCATCAGGGTCTATAGAACGATTGGTAGTAGTAGCATACCCCATAGGATTGACTCCTCCGGCAAAACCGTTATTCGTACTTACGCTACCGTTGATCGTTGCATTAATCGTTAGTTTTTGTACTGGGCGTATGGTGATGGCAACGCGTCCGGTCATACGTTCACTGTCGTTTCCTATTTCCTGCCCTTCGCTATTGGAATATCCCATAGAAGCTGCATAACTGTATTTATTTGTTCCACCAGAAACACTTATATTATGGTTATGGCTAAAAGAACGGCGGGTTAGTAGTTTGAACCAATCTGTATTTTGTGTTTCCAGAACGTTGCGTTGTGCCAGAAAATCTTCAGAAGATATATCGTGCGATAGATACATATTCAATAATCCTTCATAAGTATATATTTGTTTGATTGGTTCTGTGCCATAAGGTGTTCCCCAGTTAAAAGCTTCTTGTGAGAATAGTACTCTTTCTTTGGAGTTCATATAATTAAACTGTCCATAGTTGGGACGCGTACCCATTACAAAATTAGAGGTGTAATTGACACTTAGACGATCAGTCGTATTCTTTTTGGTTGTGATCTCAATAACACCATTCGATGCTTTTGAACCATAAATAGCGGTCGCAGAAGCATCTTTTAAAATACTAATGCTTTCGATATCAGCAGGATTTAACCAAGAAATCTGATTACCGATAATGTTTTTCAAGTCCTCTGTCATGAGAGAAGATGCATTCAATTCCAGGGGGTCTTCCTGAATGATGCCGTCGACTACCCAAAGTGGGTCTTGATTACCCAGTAAGGTACTGGTACCACGGATTTGAATTTTCGGGGCAGTACCTACACGACTACTTGTATTGGTGACAATCATACCTGCCACACGTCCTTGCAACATTTGGTCAATAGTGGTATATGAAGGCATTAAAATATCTTTTGCTTTTACTGTGGTAATAGAACCTACTAGGTCACGGCGTTGAATATTCTGATAACCGGTTACAACCACTTCGTCGATTTCAGTACTGGAACTGTTTAGAGTGACATTAATCGTTTTCTTTCCTGTATATCTTACAGTCTTTTTCTCCATTCCGATGAATGAATAAGTTAATATTAACCCTTCTTGCGCAGGAATATTAAAAGTGTAATGTCCGTCTAGTCCGGCGATAGCTCCATGTTTTGAACCTCGGACAGTGACTGTAGCTCCGGGAAGTGCTTCACCGCTTGCATCACGTATCCATCCACTAATCGTGATTTTATTAGTCTTTCTTTTCTTAATAACGATGGCAGTGCCTGATACTTCATAAGTCAGGTTAGTTCCTTCCAGACATTCATCCAGAATTTCGGTGATCGTTTTGTTTTTTGCCCTTACGCTGATATCGGTTATGTTAGCGATATCTTCTGTTGCGTACATAAAGATGAATTTTGTACGGTTTTGCAAATACCAAAGCGTAGATTCCAGGCTTTCGCCTCTCAGATCAACGGAGATTCGCTGATTGTCTTGTGCTTGAATCATAAGTGAAGAAAGGGAGAATATCCATAAAAGGCAGAGCTTAACGAAATTTCTGCTTACATAAGATACTCCCTTTGAGGAGGATTGTGTTCGTTTTTTCATAATGCGTTAGTTATAATATGTATTAATAGTTATTGTTTATAAGAAATGTGCAGTATACCTTCTCTTTGTTTTATGTCTACCATATTTAATTCCATTATCATGTCGATAATTGGATTCATGTTTGCATAGCGGTTGAGATAAGCTCCGATTTGTACCTGTCTGGCTGCATCGTCTTCAAAAGTGTATGTGAATCCGTACCATTTGGAAAGATATGACATTACATTCTCAAGAGGAACGTTCATAAATATGAATGATCCGGACTCCCAGGAAGTGTATAATTCTGTATTTACGTTAGATACGGTACTTTCCCGACTATTTTTGTCATATACGAAATGTTGGTTTGGAATCAATTCATAATCTTCGTTTTCACTGCTAATCTCTATAGCTCCACTAATTAGTGTAGTACTTTCCACTTCTTCATCCGCATAAGCCCTTACATTGAAAGAAGTTCCTGTCACCCGAATAGAAGTGTGCGGTGTTTGCACGATAAAAGGATGTGCTTTATCTGGAGCAACATCAAAATAGGCTTCACCTTCAACCTGTACGATGCGTTCCTTATCGCTGAAACAAATCGGATAAGTCAGTTGTGATTCTGCGTTCAGATGTACTTTTGTTCCATCCGAAAGGACAATGTGACATTCCATACCATGCAGTGTACGAAGCGTATTTTTGATTTCTTTCACTTTGGGCTTGTTGGCAGGAGTTTGATAATTTATCCCTTTGGAGTCAATGATGAACACTTCAGTTGCACCCTCCGGAAGGACATTCTCAAAAAGGTTGAAGGTGTTGCCATTACTTAAAGTCAGTTCTCCGCCATGGGTTCCTGGAGTGATTTCACCGATTGGTTCTCCGGCTACCCAATTATAAATAAGGTATGAAATCGGTATTAACAATAGCAAAAGAAGAGCCGCATATTTCAGACTCCTTTTCCATGAAAGAAAACCGGATGTTTTTTCTCCTCCTAGTAGCGGATAGATTCTGTCCCATGCCTTTTGTGAAGAGAAGCTTTTTATTAACCGGCTGTTTTCTTCATACGTTTCCTTATTTAATATCCGGTCGGCTATTTTTTGATGCTCCGGATTTTCATCCAACCACGCATGATAGTTTTTTTTCTCTTCGGGAGTAGACGAATGAGTAAATAAGGAAGCTAAGATTTTTGCAATTTTAAATTTTTCTTTGAATGAATTCATCGTTTTTTCGATTTGTTATATAAGTAAAACAATCCAATCGAAAAAACGGGGTAATCAAAAAGTTACTTTATTTGCATAAAAATAGTAATAAGGTGTAATTTATGCCTTTGAGACTTTCGCGAAGTTTGCGATAGGCGAATTTCTTTAACGTATGGACAGTGCCTTCTGAAATTTGCAATTTGTCAGCAATCTCATGGTTTTTTAACCCTTTCATAGAGTATAAGATGATATTTCGCATTTGGGTAGGCAATTCTTCTACCGCTTTGCGAACCATGTGGAATGTTTCCTGTTCGATAATAGCAGCTTCAAAACCACTATCGAATTCTTCCTGTCCGGAAAAATTAGGAATATCTAATTGTTCATGTTTTAGGTGATTCAGACATTTATTTCGGGTGACGGTATAAAGGAAGCTTTTTACTTTCAAAATGTTGTCGAAATCTTCTTTCCGTTCCCAATAAGCTAACAATACATCTTGCGCAATGTCTTTGCAAACTTCTTTGTCTTCAATATAGTGGGATGCGAACACGCAAAGAATAGGATAGTAGTCATCAAATAGCTTTTTGAAAGCCTGT
This sequence comes from Bacteroides sp. 3_1_13, assembly GCF_001185845.1. Classification (NCBI taxonomy): domain Bacteria; kingdom Pseudomonadati; phylum Bacteroidota; class Bacteroidia; order Bacteroidales; family Bacteroidaceae; genus Bacteroides; species Bacteroides sp. 3_1_13. The sequence goes on along the minus strand of NZ_KQ236956.1, from coordinate 2,449,948 downwards.
TTGTTACCACGTCTGATGTCTGCAATTATATTTTCTATATGTATGTTCACTATTTAGGGTGGAGCGACTGGTGCAGGAATTTTCTTATCCAATCTTACTTATTTTCTTCAGCTTTTCTTCTTCGATGATTTTGATCTTTCTTCCGTCGATTGTAATCAGTCGTTCCGTAGCGAACTGTGACAATGTGCGGATAGCATTCGAAGTAGTCATATTAGAGAGATTAGCTAAATCTTCGCGTGAAAGATAAATGCTCAAAGTAGATCCGTCTTCTTCCAAGCCGTAGCTTTCTTTCAGGAAGATGAGAGATTCGGCCAAGCGTCCGCGGATATGCTTTTGTGTCAGATTGACAGTGCGTTCGTCTGAGATGCCGAGATCAATAGAAAGCTGGCGGATAAAAAACATAGCCAGGTCATTATTCTGGGCAACTAAAGTTAAGATAGCATTCATAGGAATCAGACAAACAACAGAGGGTTCGAAAGCTGCTGCGGCAGTTACAAAATCTTGTTTGGCAAAATAAGCACGATAAGCAAAGTATTCGCGTGGTTTAATCATGCGAATAATCTGACTTCTACCTCCCACGCCATCTTTGAAGATTTTTACTTTCCCACTGATAAGACACATCAGATGAGAAGGTGTTTCCCCTTCGCAGTAGATGGTTTCATTTTTTTTGTAGGTTTGTATCGTATAATTGTTCATCAGAAACTCCTTTTGCTCGTTATTTAAAGGAGCTAACATATCGGATAACGGTTCCGAAATATCGATGTCTGACATATTCATTTTTACCATGAGTGCTACAAAACTGTGTTATACAGCACAAAAGTAAAAAGAAAAAATGAGAAAATGAACGAATCTATAAAAAGATTGCACAAAAGTGGGAGCTTTCGTGCAATCTTATAGGCATTTTATTTAGTAAATAACAGTTCCCTGTATTTGGGTAACGGCCATATTTCATCGTCCACTTCCATCTCCAAATGATCGATGTGATCGCGGATTTGATCGAGGTATGGACGTACTTTTTCTTCGTATGCAAATGCTCTTTCCTTGTAGTTCTCCATGTGGTTGGCAACTTTTCGTGCTTCGGTCATTTCGCGAACCAGTACTTTGATGGAAGTGACCCGGTGTGAAATTTCACGGATCAGCTCTTTGCGGTCGGCACTCAACACTTCGTATTCTTCAGCCGGGAATATTTCTTTCAGTCCGCGAAGATTTTCGAGCAACCGGTTCTGATAGGCAACGGCAGTCGGTACGATGTGGTTAATGGCGAGGTCGCCCAGTACACGGCCTTCGATTTGCACCTTCATGGTATATTTCTCCAGTTCCACTTCCAGACGGCTGTTCAATTCGGTTTCGTTGAAGATACGTTCGCCAATCAGCACTGATTTGGATTGGTTGTCAATATAGTGCATCAGGGCTTCCGGTACGTGGCAGATGTTAGTCAGTCCGCGGCGTGCGGCTTCCTGTTTCCATTCTTCAGAATAACCGTCGCCCTCAAAACGAATCGGTTCGGAGGCGATAATCGTTTCTTTCAGTATGCGGAAGATGGCTTCATCTTTGCCTACTCCTTCTTCCATCAGCTTTTCTACTGATGCACGGAATTCGTTCAACTGGTTTGCCATGGCGGCATTGATTGCAATCATGGAGGCGGCACAGTTGGAAGACGAACCTGCGGCACGGAACTCGAAACGATTTCCGGTGAATGCGAAAGGAGAGGTGCGGTTACGGTCGGTAGTATCCAGTAGGATTTCGGGGATGCGTCCGATACCTAACTTCAGGGTGGTTTTTTCTTCCGGTGTCATTTTCTCGTTTCCTACCTGGCGGACAATTTCGTCGAGAGTGGACGATAGTTGTGAACCCAGGAAGCAGGAGAGAATGGCGGGAGGAGCTTCGTTGGCTCCCAAACGGTAGCTGTTGCTGGCGCTCATGATGGAGGCACGCAGTAAATCCTGGTTTTTATAAACCATCATTAAGGCGTTTACCAGGAAAGTGAGGAATAACATGTTTCCTTTCGGATTCTTTCCGGGGGCGAACAAGTTGATGCCGGTGTCGGTGCAGAGCGACCAGTTGTTGTGCTTGCCCGAACCGTTTACTCCGCTGTATGGTTTCTCGTGCAGGAGTACATTGAAGTGATGTTTCCTTGCAATACGTTTCATCAAATCCATAACAAGCTGGTTGTGGTCGTTGGCAAGGTTGCAGTTTTCGAAGATAGGGGCTAACTCAAATTGGTTGGGGGCTACTTCGTTATGACGGGTTTTGGCGGGAATACCCAGTTTGTGACACTCAATTTCGAGTTCTTTCATAAATGCCGTGACACGTGGAGGGATGGAGCCGAAATAGTGGTCTTCCAACTGTTGGTCTTTGGCGGAAGAGTGTCCCATCAGTGTCCGTCCCGTCAGGCAGAGGTCGGGGCGTGCATTATATAAGGAAGAGTCAACTAGAAAATATTCCTGTTCCCATCCTAAATTGGTATATACGCGGGTGATGTTCTTGTCGAATAGTTGGCAGACTTCCGTTGCTGCTTTATCTACAGCGGCAAGTGCTTTCAATAAGGGAGTTTTGTAATCCAGTGCTTCGCCTGTATAAGAAATGAAGATAGTGGGGATACAAAGAGTGGTGTCTACCACGAATGCCGGTGAAGAAACATCCCAGGCTGTATATCCTCGTGCTTCGAAAGTGTTGCGGATACCGCCGTTAGGGAAAGAAGAGGCATCCGGTTCTTGCTGGATCAGTAGTTTTCCGGAGAAGCGTTCGATTACTCCGCCGTCTTCGCCGAATTCGATAAAACCGTCATGTTTCTCGGCTGTTCCGTCTGTCAGAGGCTGGAACCAGTGTGTGTAGTGAGTGACGTTGAGTGACTTGGCCCAACTTTTCATGCCGTTAGCAATCAAATCTGCTATTTCGCGGCTGATAGGCGTACCTTTTTCGATAGCATCGGTTACAGCTTTGTAGGCTTCTTTGGGAAGATACTCCTGCATCTTCTTGCGGTCGAACACGTGGCTACCATAATAATCAGAGAGTTTGTTGGAAGGAGCAGTTACTTCCAGAGGTTTCCGGTTGGAAAGCTCTTGTAAGGCAAAAAAACGCATTTTTGACATAAATGGTCTACTTTTTATCGGTTGATGGTGCAAAATTATATGTTTTTTCTGAAAGTACCCCTATTTTAAAGGGGGTATTTTTAGAAATAAATGTATTTTTCTAAAGATACCCCCTCTGTTGATTCTCTAACTTCTGTTCTTATTGCTTCTGTTGGTCCATTTCTTTAGCCATCTGTTTAACCAAACTTTCCACTTGGATATAATGGTTGTGATAGTTCTTGAATAACTGTTTGAACACTGGACTGTCCATAGCCATTTGGGTGAGAAATTGTAGGTGTTTACCCGTAGAGGTGTTCATTTGCATACGTTTTTCTTTGCTCAAGTTATCTTGTAGGGAGTAAACACCGCATGAAATTTGGATTTCTGCGATGCCTTCATCCCAAGGATGGGTGTTGAGGTGAGTCAATGCTGCCAAGATTTTTTTCAGGTCTTTCAGCAGAATGTTTAATAGTTCGAATTCGGTGCGGTTTATGGAGCAGGAATCCGGGTTTAGGAGGAAAGCGAATTTAAGGTAGAAATCCTTTAATTCTTCTTTAGGAATAACAAATGAATCTTTGGAAGCCTTTATCATGCCTCCCACCGCTGGTTGAACGGTAACTTGTTTTGTTTCCATAATATAATTATGAATAAGGTGGTAGGCGAAGATTTTCTATGAAATAAGAGCGGTTCCGCCTTTCCCGTTACTCTTCACCAACCAGGCAGTGGGTGCATTAACACTCCACACGGGGGTACGAAACCGCCATATGAAGCATCAGGACAGGCATAAAAATGCCTGCCACGAAAACGAGGCAGGTTCCCTGCCTGGTTGATATGAAGAGTATCACAAAGATACTACAATTTTTTTCTTTGTCAAGAATAAAAGGAGAAATAAAAAGGTAAGAGTAAGTATTTCTCTTTTTTATGCAGTTCTTAATTAAATGGGAATTTAGCAGTTAGGCTGAAAGCCTTACAATTATATATTTATTGGGGTGCCCTGAAAGGGCTTAATTATATAGCGTAGGGCAACGCCCTACGAAAAAGACACACCAGCCACAAGCCCTGCAAGGGCGGAACTGTATACAATTATGCCCTTTCAGGGCGCAAATTCAGACTACCGTTTTTTCGTAGGGCGTTGCCCTACGCTATATAATTAAGCCCTTTCAGGGCACTCCGCAAAATTATCATTTAGTTCATTTCTGTACCGTTATGAATCAAACTAGCGGTGGTTTGATTCTTTTCAAAAATCATGGTAAAATAAAGTATATCAACTTCTCTGTCAACTTAGAAATAAAAGTTTACTTTTGCCTTCCACAAGTTTCACAGACTCGTAAGTTGTAGTATGACAGATGTTTGCTGTGATTTAATGACCTCGTTTTAGCTTTTCACATCCTTCACACTCTAACGAAAAGCCCCCCGGTTCAAACAAAAGCTTAGGCGTTTCTTTATATGGAAGGATATAAGAAGATGAATATGACCGGATAACAGATTGAAATAGTTAACATGGTATCAGCCGACTTCAGTTGACCATACAGCCGACTGCAGTTGTCTAAGTCGCTGACTTTAGTTGACCGAACAGACGACTCTAGTTGTCTATTCATAAATCAACTTTAAAATCGTGATATAGAGTCGATATTGCGTAGTATCAAACCATATACTTCATGTTAGGTATTGGTTTGATTTTATTTTATCCTCCCATACTTGACACTATTCAACAAAAAAACTCTATCTTTGTTCTATAATTGAGATACAAGAAATAATGGGAAGATTTATCAATCCCTTTACCGATTTTGGCTTTAAGTTTTTATTCGGCAGAGAGGTAGAAAAGGAGTTATTAATCGACTTCTTGAATGATTTGCTCGTAGGAGAGCATGTAATTACCGACATCCAGTTCCTAAACAACGAACAGCAGCCGGAAGTAAAAACAGAACGAGGACTTATCTATGATATATATTGTAGAACCAATACGGGGGAGCATATTATCGTAGAAATGCAGAACCGGGAACAGCCTTACTTTAAAGACCGTGCCCTTTTCTATCTCTCTAGGGCTATTACCCAACAAGCGAGAAAAGGGATTTGGAACTTTCAATTAGATGCTGTGTACGGAGTGTTCTTCATGAACTTCGTGATGGACAAGGATATACCCTCTAAAATCAGAACGGATGTTGTCCTTTCTGACAGGGATACAGGTAAGCTTTTCAATAGTAAGTTCCGGCAGATTTTTATTGAATTGCCGAACTTTAATAAAGAAGAGGATGAATGTGAAAATGATTTTGAACGCTGGATTTATATATTAAAGCACATGGATACACTTGATCGAATGCCTTTCAAGGCTCGCAAAGCCGTTTTTGAACGACTGGAAAAGTTAGCCTCCAAAGCGAATATGACCCAGGAGGAAAGAATGCAGTACGAGGAAGAATGGAAAGTTTACAACGATTATTTTAATACGTTGGACTTTGCAGAACAAAAAGGTATACAAAAAGGTATACGAGAAACAGCCCGTAAATTGAAAGAATTAGGAGTGGATAATGATATTATCATAAAATCTACGGGTATTTCGAAAGAAGAAATAGAGAAATTATAATCTTTCTCCTATTATTAATAGACGACTCATGCATTCAAACATGAGTCGTTTTTGTTTATTCTTATATTTATATTAATCCGGTGTGAAAAGCTTCCTTCCCCTGATAACTCTTTTTAGTAGCTTAATTCCATTGCTTTTCGATATTCTTTTTTATATTTGCCTACGTTAATGAAGGAGATACGACAATTGAGAGATAAAATATTGATAGGATGCATATTGTGTCTGTTCTCTTTTATATCAAAGGGGGCAGCCAATAATTATATAATGAATCCTTATACCCATCAGGAAATCTCTGCCGACTCCATCATAGAACGTGTGATGACCTTTGCGCCTTTGTATGAAACGATAGTCAGCGATTATCGCGCGAACCTATATATAAAAGGTAAGATGGATATTCAGAAGAAGAATTTTATTCTCCGCTATGTGCCTTCCATGTTTCGTTTGCAAAAGGGCGTTCGCGAATATCTGCTTGAAACGTACAGTGACCTGCATTATACGGCTCCCAATATTTACGACCAGAAAGTAAAAGCCTCCCAGGGAACGGTGAGAGGAAACAGGGGATTGCCGGGCTTGCTCGAATACTTTAATGTAAATATCTACTCTTCGTCTTTGCTGAATGATGAACGCTTGTTATCACCACTGGCTAAAAACGGACAGAAATACTATAAATACCAGATAGACAGTGTGATGGGAGATCCTAATAATCTGGATTATCGAGTCCGCTTTATTCCCCGTACCAAGAGCGATCAGTTGGTAGGTGGATATATGGTGGTTAGCAGCAACGTCTGGAGTGTTCGTGAAATCCGTTTTTCGGGAAGATCGGAACTGATAACATTTACCTGTTGGATTAAGATGGGAGATGTCGGCAAGAAAAATGAATTTCTGCCGGTGCGTTATGATGTAGAAGCCCTTTTCAAATTCCTCGGAAATAAGGTAGATGGTAATTATACCGCTTCTTTAGATTATAAATCCATCGAACTGAAAGAAAAAAAGGTACGTAAGAAAGAGAAGAGGAAATATAATCTTTCGGAATCTTTCTCCTTGCAGTGTGATACGAATGCTTATAAGACGGACGCCTCTACCTTTGCTATCATGCGCCCGATCCCTTTGAACGAGAGCGAGAAAAAACTATATTTCGACAATGCGCTTAGACGTGACACAGCTACCATACAAAAGCCATCCAAGAGTCAGGCCTTTTGGGGAACGATGGGCGATTTGATGGTAGAAGATTATAAATTCAATTTGTCCAATATCGGAAGCGTACGGTTTTCTCCGTTTATAAATCCGCTTTTATTCAGTTATAGCGGAAGCAACGGTTTGTCTTATCGGCAGGATTTCCGTTACAACCGTCTTTTCAGAGGGGATAAATTACTTCGTATTGTGCCGAAACTCGGATACAACTTTACGCGTAAAGAGTTTTACTGGTCGTTGAATGCCGACTTTGAATACTGGCCGCAGAAACGGGGATTCTTCCGGTTGAATGTGGGTAATGGTAACCGTATTTATAGCAGTAAGGTGCTCGACGAACTGAAAGCCATGCCGGATAGTATCTTTAATTTCGATTTAATTCATCTTGATTATTTCAAGGACTTGTATTTTAACTTCCGCCATACAGTTGAGATAGTCAACGGACTGGATATCGGTCTGGGTTTCTCTGCCCATAAAAGAACAGCCGTAGAGCCTTCCCGTTTTGTGATTACCGGTGATTATCCGATGCCGCCTCCGGAGTTTATGGATAAATTCAAGAACACTTATATCAGTTTCGCTCCCCGCATCCGGATAGAGTGGACGCCGGGACTCTACTATTATATGAACGGAAAGCGAAAGATAAACTTACATTCTATCTATCCAACCTTCTCGGTCGATTATGAACGGGGAATTAAAGGAGTATTTAAAAGTACGGGCGAATATGAAAGAATAGAGTTTGACCTTCAGCATCAAATCCGGATGGGATTGATGCGTAATATTTATTATCGTTTCGGATTCGGGGCATTCACCAATCAGGATGAACTGTATTTTGTGGACTTTGCCAATTTCTCCCGCCATAATCTTCCCGTAGGCTGGAATGATGAAATCGGCGGAGTATTTCAGGTGCTTGACTCACGTTGGTATAACTCCTCCCGTCGTTATGTGCGGGGACATTTCACCTACGAAGCTCCATTCCTTATTCTCCGGCATCTGATGAAGTACACCCGTTATGTGCAGAATGAACGTATTTACATCAGTGCACTTTCTATGCCGCATCTTCAACCTTATCTGGAAGTCGGATATGGCATCGGTACGCATATTTTCGACGTGGGAGTCTTCGTAAGCAGCGAAAACTGGAAATTCGGAGGAATAGGCTGTAAGTTCACGTTTGAGTTGTTCAACCGATAGTTTTTCCCCGTTCCGGTTGTTTTATCGAAAGATTATACTTATCTTTGTATAAGAGAGGATGAGGGCCGAATTTAGCATCAAAGAGGTGTAGTCGCCTCGTAAGCACAGGTGTTTTTCCTAGAAAATAAATTCTAAGGTATAAATACCTAAATTTATTTTAGTAAATAACTCATCCTCTCTTCTCTTTGTTTATATACATAATACAAAATGGACGGAATTCTAATAACGATACTTATTGTCACAGGTTTTCTGATTTATAAGATGATTTCCTCAAGCAGAAAACAAGAGGGGTATAAAAGATGGAAAGCGACAGACGGTAGTAAGGAAGAAAAGACTACTAAAGTAAAATGGGAGCATGGAGCCTGGCTTAGGCATGCTTTGGGAGCGACAGTTTCAAGAGCACAGTATGTTCAAAAGTATGATGAATCGGCTGTTGTCTGGTGTGCCAATCTGTTGGGAATGGAAACGGGACAATTGAAGGAAATACTACGAAACGTTTCTGTACATTACCGGGAATTTTGGATGAGAAAAAGAAAAGGAGGGTATCGTATGATCTCTGCTCCTAACAAAACAATGCAATCCATTCAAGCGACTATTAATTCACGTATATTATCACCTGTAACGATGATTCATCCGGCAGCGGTAGGTTTCCGGAACGGTCATTCTGTAGTCGACAATGCCAATCCTCATTTAGGAAAGCGGTATGTGTTGAAAATGGATATTCATGATTTTTTCTTTTCTATACGGAGTCCGAGAGTGAAAAAGACATTTGAGAAGATCGGTTATCCGGAAAATGTATCTAAAGTATTGGGAACGTTGTGTTGTTTGCACAGACATTTGCCGCAGGGAGCGCCTACAAGTCCGTCGTTAAGTAATATCGTTAGTTATGAGATGGATAGGAAGTTGGCGGCATTGGCAGCGGAATACGGACTGACTTATACCCGGTATGCCGATGACCTGACTTTTTCGGGAGATGTATTTCCCAAAGAGCAGATTATTCCCCGTATTAAACAAATCATTCGTGATGAGAAATTCGAACCGAATCATAAAAAGACCCGTTTCATCAATGAGTATGGTAGAAAGATTATCACGGGAGTGTCCATCTCTTCCGGTGTGAAACTGACTATCCCTAAAGCCAGAAAGAGGGAAATCCGAAAGAATGTCTATTTCATCCTGACGAAAGGTTTGGCAGAACATCAGCGACGGATTGGTTCGAGTGATCCTGTCTATCTGAAACGGCTGATTGGAGAGCTTTGTTATTGGCGGTCAATAGAACCGGACAATAGCTATGTATCCGATTCTATTGCTGCCCTGAAACGTTTGGAGAAAGGGTATTGATCTAATTTCTGTCACCTGAATCTACTAGACAGGATCACTCGAACCAACATTTAATCCGCAATCGTCACCCGTTCATTTTCAATTTTGGCATAATTCCTTTTCACGGCTTCGCGAATACCTCTTTGCATGGCAGCGTCTATGTTCGATCCCATACGGGCAAAGCCGAATTGTTGTGCACATGCTTTTATCAAATCTGCCACAGGCAGGCTGATGGAGTCTGTCAACAGTTGTCGGATGGCATTGGCTATCTCTTCGGGAGCTATATCTGTCGCTTCCCGCTCGGAAACCGGACGATAAATAGAGTAGGAGATGCATTGCTCTCTGTTTTTCCAGCAAAAAACAAATCCTTCATGTTCGGTGCGATGGATATTTAGTGCATCTAAAGCTGTCTCTATCTGTGATTCTACCCGTGCTCCCAAACGACTGATTCCCCATTCAGACAGAATCTTCTTGCAAAGCAATGATTTGCTGACCGGAGCTTCATTCTCTATAATCTTCCGTATTTGAGAAGTGAGGATAGAATAGCTTTCACTAAAGAAAAAGTCTTCCGGCGAATAGCTGCCTGGAGTGATCTTTGCCGATCGGTACTTTTGCTGTATTCCGCTTTGTGCGGAAGATGCGGAAGCAGTTTGCTTTTCAGAAGTGGCAGGTGATGCTTTGAGTACAAATGAAATTTCATTGTTATCTCTCTCTGCAGTCGGTACTGCTTCTTTTATTGACTCTTCTTTTATTGGCTCTTCTTTTGTTATTTTTTCTTTGTCTGTCGACTCTTTGTTCACAGATTCTTTTTCTGCTGTCATTGGGGCAGAATCAATTTCGGTGGTTGTCGTTGTTTGGGCATTAACCTTTGAACTCTTTTTGCGTGCGATAGCCTCTTGAATAGCAGCTATTACTTCGTCCGGTTTTTCCCACCAGTCCATAGTCCATATCCGGTAGATATCCCAGCCGAGTGCTTTCAGTACATTGTTTTGCACAATTTCCCGGTCACGTGCGGTCTTGGTACGTTTGTAGTTTTTGCCGTCGCAGATAATACCTAATTGATAGTTGGAGGTATTTTCGGTGTCAACGATACCTATATCTATTTTGTAACCGGAGCATCCGATGTCTGTATGCACGGTGTATCCCAATGAACGCAGTTTATCGGCAATGATATTCTCGATGGAGGCTGCTGTTTCCGTTGATTGGGCTGTCACACTGTTGATTGTATTCCTAGTTCCTTTCTCCGCATATTCGAGGAAACGTTTTAATCCGGCTACTCCGATAGAGGAAGTCCGGTTCAGGTCAATCATATCCGATCTTAAAGTGGAATAGATAATCATCTCATACCGGGCACGGGAAACGGCCACATTCAACCTTCTTTCGCCACCTACCCGGTTCAATGGGCCGAAATTCATGCTGACACGTCCTTCCGCATCCGGACCGTAGCCCACAGAAAAGAGAATAACGTCCCGTTCATCTCCCTGCACATTCTCCAGGTTTTTGATAAACAACGGTTCGTCACATTCCAGAGCAAGAGTTTCCAGTTCGGGATGGAAGATAAAGAGGTCGGAAAGTAAGTCTTCTATCAAGGCTTGCTGAACGATGCTGAAAGTCACCACACCGATACTTTTCTTTCTCAATTCCTCGCTTCTCAATCTTCTGGCTATTTCGTCTACCACCGCTTGAGCTTCCGCCCGGTTTTGGCGCGATTTGCCTTTATCATAATAACCGTTGATGTTGACTATCCTGACTTTCGATTCAATGTTGTCCGGAGAAGGGAAAGTCATCAGTTTGTTATCGTAATATTCGGAGTTGCTGAAAGCGATGAGGCTCTCATGTTTGCTTCGATAGTGCCACAATAAATATTTGGAAGGGATAGACAAAGCAAGGCAGTCGTCAAGAATACTCTCCAAATCCTCCATCTCAATATTATCTTCATCTACGGTGCTGACCGAGAAGAAGCTGGTAGGAGGCATTTGTTTCGGGTCCCCCACGATAATCACGTTTTTGCCTCGGGCAATAGCGCCCACCGCTTCATAAGTAGGCATCTGTGACGCTTCGTCAAAGACAATCAAATCGAATTTGTCAGCATCCGTATCAATGAATTGAGCGACGGAAAGCGGGCTCATTAGCATACACGGACACATACGCGACAATAAAGTAGGAATCTGATCGAACAGCTTGCGGATGGATATGCCACGAGCATTGTTGCGGATATTCTTTTGAAGGATGCCCACTTCGGAACTTTGGATAGCTTCGTGAGTAAAAGACGGAATGTTGGAAGCCAGCCGCGCAAACAATTCTTTTTTGGTCGTTTCTTCGAATTTGGCGGATATTTGTTTGTATTTAGCAATAATATCGTTGAAAATTTTGCCGTTGAATAATTCCAGCGTGGGTTCTTTGGCAATGATATACTGAATAACCGCCTGGTAGAAACTCTTGCAGAAGATGTCTGTCAGTTGGTCGGTAGGGATATTCTTTTCCTTATATTCTGTCGCGACAAATCCGATTCCCAGTTTATTCAGAGTTTGGTATGCTTGTAACCACTGATACCAGTCTTTGAGTTTGTCGAGGTTATCTTTCCAGGTTTGGACTTTTGATAGCGCAATCGTTATCCAGTCGGCTGAAGAGGTATAAAGCTCTTCTGTTGATATACCCAACGTGCCGGACAACTTCTTTTCAATGACTGTGAGTGTATCCGACAACTGATACAGTTCATTGAAAGAGTGAGCGTGAATATCTCTGAATGTTTGAATCCCTTCTGTGAGCTGTACAGACAAATTCTGTTTGATTTGTGACACCTTGGCAATGTCCTTTGCGTAATTCAGCAAATGTGAGTGAAGAGAAGCCATATCATTGATAATCTGCTCAATGGCAGTCCAATCCTCATTCTTGCCGAATCGTCCGAACAAAGAGGGGAGTTGGCCAGTGTATTTCTGAACAGCGTCCTTTTCTTCCTGATACCGGATAATCCGGTGGAGTAGCGGTTTGATGTCTTCTGTTTCAATGGTTTTTAAAGCATAGATGTTGATAGCCTTTTTGATTTTTCGCTGACCGAAATATCTGGGAAGGAACCATTGATCGGATACCCGGTTCCATTCGGCTACCGTCTGCTTTGCGTTGATAGACAGAATCTCTTTGGTGAATCCTGCCTCTATTTCTTTTCTTTGTTCATCACGTTTTTGCCCATGAACCACCACTTCACGATATTCATTCAGCGTTTCATTCAATAACGGCAGAGTCAGCAATCCCGGAGTCAGCTCCGGAATATCGAGTATTCTCCGGATGATACAGGCAATCGTTTGGAAATCCTTGCGTGTAGGGTGTATATCCGTATCTTTCAGAAGTACGGAAAATACATCCAACTTCTGCCGGATGGTATTTAATAAATCAATGAAAGCGGTAAGTAATTGGGAGGCTTCTTCTTTTCCGGCAGATGAATATTCGGAAATCGAGATGCCTGTTAATGGATGCCGATAAGGGTGTCCGCACGCATTGGCGGTTCTGACTAACGATTCGATAGCCTCTTCCCATTGCGCAAATGTATCTTTGTCTAATGTATCCAGATAAGGTTGTGGAATCTCAAAACAAGGTTCGACGTCTACAGATTGATAATGGATAATGGCGTCGTATAGTGAAACTCCGAACGGATATTCTTTATGCAGGGCTTCAATATACTGATTCAGTTCTGCCCGCAAATTCAGCAAACGCTCCGCTTCCTTTTTGAATTCTTCGGGAGGTGTCTGCCTGATAATTTCCGTTGTTTCTTTCAGTTGTGAGATAACAGCGGATTTCTTTGTTTTGTTGGAATGAATTTCCAAACAGAACGGAGCCAAACCGATAGCTGCCAGTCGGTTTTGAACAACGGAGAGGGCAGCCATTTTTTCCGCAACGAATAAGACACGTTTCCCTTTGTAAAGCGCGTTGGCGATGATATTGGTAATTGTTTGCGATTTACCCGTTCCCGGAGGGCCGTGCAGGATAAAAGTCTTATCGTGTACGGCTTCGTAAATGGCTTCCAATTGCGAAGAATCGGCAATGATAGGCAATACGATGTCCGTTGGCGACAGTTGTTTGTCCATATCCGTTGCGTCTATTTCTTCTGTTGCGGCTTCCCATTCTATCTTTCCGTTGATGAGGCTTGAAACAATTTTGTTCTGAATCAGTTTATTGGCATTATTGTGAATGTCATTCCACATGATGAACTTATTGAAAGAGAAGATGCCTAGGATGGCCTGCTCTTCCACGTCCCATTTGCGTTGGTTTTTGATACTGTTACGAATGATGGAATAAATCAGTTTGACGTTAACGCCGCTTTCATCGGTGGGCAACGGGTCTAATCCCGATACGGTAATTCCGAAGTTTTGGCGAAGCATTTCTAATAACGTAATATTCATCATCGTTTCCTCTTCCCGTGAACGGATCACATAGCCTTTAGCTGCCGACTTACGGATGATTTCAACCGGCATTAGCAGGATGGGAGCGTAGCGGGGACGTTCGCTGGAAGGAGTCTCATACCATTTCAAAAGTCCGAGAGCCAGATAAAGAGTGTTGGCTCCGTTCTCTTCAATAGAGGTACGCGAGGAACGGTATAGGTGAGTCAGTGCTTTGCCTAAATCGTTTTCGGACAGATAAAAACGCAATCTTTTCTGTGAAAGCTCCGAGTTGATGAAACCAACCACCGGATCAGACTCCGGTACAGAGGAGTAAATTCCGAAATCCATCGCCGGGCTTTCCCAATCGGCAGGGCGGTGCAGGATGCGGAATTCTTCTCCGTCAGCCAATGCATCTTCCAGACAAGCCAGATTAGCCGGGATCAGTTGGAGCGTGTTTTTGGTAATCCGGATATTCAGCAGGTTGTTGCGAAGGCTCAAGTCCAGCAACCGCCTTTCCCATAACAGTTGTTTGGTGATTACGGTCTGGGTTTCATTGCCCGATAAATCATACGGATTGATACTTTGCGGAGTGGCATGAACGGCACTTTTCTGAATGTTGGTCTCTTTTTCGTCGACTTCCCATACCTGTCCGTGCAAAATACGTTGAGGGATGGGACGTACACCCGAATATCTCGCTCTCTTGATGTCTATTGCAAGAAGGAAGTTATTCCCATCCGTCAACTTTCCGTTTGCTTTCTTCACCGCATCGTCAAAATCGGACGAATGTCCCATGTTCATGCAGGTCGTTTCAACCAAAGTAATGTCGTAGATTCCTTCCGCTGTTCTTTTCGTTAATAGAGAAACATCATCAATCGTAGGATCCGGGAAAGTTTCCGGCACCAGCCAGGCTCCTGCAAAGGCATGCCCTTGCGTGATGACGATTAAAGCATTCAGCCCGATTGCCTCCAGACAGGAAGCATAGAGCAAAGCCATATCCAGGCAGGTTCCCAATTTCTGTGCCATCACAGAATCGGCTAACCGGACACGCTGCCCATATTCTTCGAAACTGGCGGGAACGGTACTATATATAATCTGTTGCTCCGCGATAGCCGTATAGATGGCAGCCATCTGTTTCCTCACCCTGTCCGGAGTGCGGCTTTGATATTCATCGAGAGACGGGTTGCCGGTCCATTGCCCCAGGATGGAAGCTGCTCTTTTGATAATCGGTGAGATAGCCGTATGATTGGGAGTGATAAAAGCAGCCAGCATTTCGGGCAATACGTTGAGTCCGCCCCATTGGTCGTATGCCAGGATGTCGATAGGATATGTTTGGCAGAATATCGGTTCCGCTTCAGCAGTAATTTCAATTTTCAGGTTGCCGGATAAACGTTCGGTCAGTTGTGTGAAGTAGTTGGCGGACAAAGTGAGATTGAATGACGACAGACGGATCGAACCGTTTGCCGGGATCTGTTCCACAGCCATCGGAGCGGCGTTTCCGAAAGTCGGTTCTGTCGTGATTACTACTTGAATGTCCTTCAGTGGGACAGATGTCGTGTTCTCAATAGAAAGCTGATGAATGACCGATGCTCCGTTTTGTTGTATCGCAAAATTAATAAGCGGTAAATAGTCGCATTGCACCTTGACTTTGTCCAATCTCTCGTCCATGGCAAAAACTGTATAAATTAAGAATTGCAATATTACAAAAAATACGGATATAAATCTCTTTTCTTCTGCCATTCTTTTGTCAATCAAGAAAATATTTCTACCTTTGCGCCCGATTTATAGATAATATAATGTCTTATTTAATTAAAGTATTAAACAATTTTATTATTAATGGAAAACTTAAAGAACGTAGCTCCTATTGAAGATTTCAACTGGGATGCTTATGAAAATGGCGAAACAGTAACCAACGTTAGCCACGATGAACTTGAAAAAGCTTACGACGGTACGCTTAACAAAGTGAACGACCGTGAGGTTGTTGACGGAACCGTAATCGCAATGAACAAGCGTGAAGTAGTTGTGAACATCGGTTACAAATCAGACGGTATCATCCCTTTGAATGAATTCCGTTACAATCCGGACCTGAAAGTAGGTGATACAGTAGAAGTATACATCGAAAATCAGGAAGACAAAAAAGGACAGCTCGTTCTGTCACACAGAAAAGCCCGCGCTACTCGTTCTTGGGATCGCGTTAACGCCGCTCTGGAAAATGAAGAAATTATCAAGGGTTACATCAAGTGCCGCACGAAGGGTGGTATGATCGTAGACGTATTCGGAATCGAAGCATTCTTGCCGGGTTCTCAAATCGACGTTAAACCGATCCGCGACTATGATGTATTCGTTGGCAAAACAATGGAATTCAAAGTGGTTAAAATCAACCAGGAATTCAAAAACGTTGTTGTATCTCACAAGGCTCTTATCGAAGCTGAACTGGAACAACAGAAGAAAGAAATCATCGGTAAACTCGAAAAAGGACAAGTTCTTGAAGGAACTGTTAAAAATATCACATCTTACGGTGTATTCATCGACCTTGGTGGCGTAGACGGTTTGATCCACATCACTGACCTTTCTTGGGGACGTGTTAGCGATCCGAAAGAAGTGGTTGAACTGGATCAGAAGCTCAACGTTGTTATCCTTGACTTCGATGACGAAAAGAAACGTATCGCTCTTGGCTTGAAACAACTGACTCCGCACCCATGGGATGCTCTTGATACTGACTTGAAGGTTGGTGACAAGGTGAAAGGTAAAGTGGTTGTTATGGCTGACTACGGTGCATTCATCGAAATCGCTGCTGGCGTAGAAGGTTTGATCCACGTTTCAGAAATGTCTTGGAGCCAACACCTGCGTTCTGCACAAGATTTCATGAAGGTAGGCGACGAAGTAGAAGCTGTTGTTCTTACACTTGACCGCGAAGAACGTAAGATGTCTTTGGGTATCAAACAACTGAAACAAGATCCATGGGAAACAATCGAAGAAAAGTATCCTGTAGGTTCTAAGCATACTGCAAAAGTACGTAACTTCACTAACTTCGGTGTATTCGTAGAAATCGAAGAAGGTGTAGACGGCTTGATCCACATCTCTGACCTTTCTTGGACTAAGAAAGTAAAACACCCGTCAGAATTTACACAGATTGGTGCTGACATCGAAGTTCAGGTATTGGAAATCGATAAAGACAACCGTCGTTTGAGCCTTGGCCACAAACAACTCGAAGAAAATCCTTGGGATGTATTCGAAACTGTGTTCACTGTAGGTTCTGTACACGAAGGTACTATCATCGAAATGTTGGATAAGGGTGCTGTTGTAGCTCTTCCTTACGGTGTAGAAGGTTTCGCAACTCCGAAACACCTTGTAAAAGAAGACGGTTCACAAGCACAGTTGGATGAGAAACTTGAATTCAAAGTGATCGAGTTCAATAAAGACGCTAAGAGAATCATCCTGTCTCACAGCCGTATCTTCGAAGATGTAGCTAAAGCTGAAGAAAGAGCAGAAAAGAAAGCTGCTTCTGGCGCAAAGAAAGCATCTTCTGGTAAGAGAGAAGATTCTCCGATGATTCAAAACCAAGCTGCTTCAACTACTTTGGGCGACATCGACGCTCTGGCTGCATTGAAAGAACAGTTGGAAGGAAAGAAATAATCTGAACAGAATATTTTCTGATGAAGGCGCTCCCGGTTGGGGGCGCCTTTTTTTATTCACCACAGAGGACGCAGAGGACACAGAGGGTAGGGAGGATATAGAGAGGGTATAGAGGACAGGAAGGATATGGAGAATACAGAGGGGGTGAAGGCTTGATTTAACAAACTAACGATGGCGATATATTTTATTTATATAAATCTACCCTCTTCTTATCCTCCGCATCTTCTCCATATCCTCCTTACCCTTCTTACCCTCTGCGTCCTCCTTTAGATTTGCACTGTGAAAAATAAAGGTTGAAATATTACCTTTGTGGTTAAAACAAGTTAACCAAGGAAAGTAGGTGACCCATTGTGTCCTCTAGGCAGAAGCCCTATCCACGGAATTAGTCCTTCTTTCCTTATCAGTTGAACAGATCCAATTAGAATTTTAGGTCGTTGGCCTATTAAAGGATATAGTTTGTTCAACCTATGGTTAACCCTTTAATAGTGCAAAAATATGGAAAAGAAATGGTTTATTGGCATTGACATCTCAAAAAAAACTTTGGATGTTGTTATTTACGTTCCTACAAAGAAACATGCGGACGAAACAAATTATGAACGCTTCTTAAACAAAGAAGAGGGCTACAAATCTCTTCTTTGTTGGTTGAAAAAGAAAAACATGGCAAAGAAAAGGCTGGTCATTAGTATGGAAAATACGGGTATTTACAGTTTTGACTTATGCCTTTTTCTAGAAGCAGCATCCATCGATTACTGTTCTTTCAATCCTCTTCATTTAAAACGTTCCTTAGGCTTGGTACGTGGGAAAAATGACCGTGTAGATGCCGAAAGAATAGCCTATTTTGCTTATCTTCATCGGGATGAACTATCTTACTCTAAGCTGTCAGGGAGTTCAATTATCCGTTTGCGTGACTTTGCTGCAGAGAGAAAACGTTTTGTAAAGCAGCAAGCTGAATACAAAGGTTTTCTCACTGATAGAAAAGATTGTGAAATGACTTCTACCATTGAGCGC
Organism: Bacteroides sp. 3_1_13; assembly: GCF_001185845.1. NCBI lineage: Bacteria > Pseudomonadati > Bacteroidota > Bacteroidia > Bacteroidales > Bacteroidaceae > Bacteroides > Bacteroides sp. 3_1_13. Next base: position 2,431,586 of record NZ_KQ236956.1, on the reverse strand, counting down.
GCTGCCCATATGGTAAAGATACTGGATGAAGAAATTGCAAGTGTTGAAGAAGAAATGCTGCAAATTATCAATTCAGACCCATCTATTCTCCGAAATTATGAGCTCTTAAACAGTATTAAAGGCATTGGGACGATCAATGCGATGAATACAATCATACATACTAATAATTTTCAGGCATTTGAAACGGCACGTCAATATGCATGTTATTTAGGTATTGCTCCTTTTGAGCATTCTTCGGGAACAAGTATTAAAGGTAAAACAAGGGTTTATCCCACGGGAGCAAAACTATTGAAAGCGGATCTTTCACAAGCTGCTAATTCAGCGATTGTATGGGATAAGGAAATGAAAGAGTATTATGAAAGGAAAAGGAAGGAAGGGAAAGCTTATGGAGTAGTGCTAAATGCAGTCAAGTTTAAACTAGTAGGAAGAATGTTTGCTGTGGTCAAAAGGGGAACACCCTTTGTGGAGTTAATGACTTACAAAAAGTAAACGGACTGAAATAGCCCGTTTAACTTCTTTAACTGTTTTTTATAGGCCTATTATTTGCATAGGTCTTAGAATTCCGTGGTGAATAGAAAAAAAAGTTTCTTCCTTTGCAAGATTGAATCTGAAATGCTTTATCTTTGCATACCATGGAAAAATTTGAGTTACATATATTGGGATGCGGTTCCGCTTTGCCTACCACGCGACATTTTGCGACCTCTCAAGTCGTGAACCTGCGTGAAAAACTATTTATGATTGATTGTGGCGAGGGAGCACAAATGCAGTTACGCCGTTCGCGACTGAAATTTTCCCGATTGAATCATATCTTCATCTCTCATCTACATGGTGACCATTGTTTCGGATTGTTGGGGCTGATTTCTACATTCGGATTATTGGGAAGAACAGCCGATTTGCATATTCATTCTCCACGAGGACTGGAAGAACTGTTTGCACCGATGCTTGCTTTCTTTTGTAAGACTTTGACTTATAAGGTGTTCTTCCATGAATTCGAAACGAAAGAACCGATGCTCATTTACGATGACCGTTCGGTGACTGTGACCACCATCCCTTTAAAACATCGAATTCCCTGTTGCGGTTTCCTTTTTGAAGAGAAACAGCGTCCGAACCATATCATCAGAGACATGGTGGACTTTTATAAAGTCCCGGTCTATGAACTGAACCGTATCAAGAATGGAGCAGACTTTGTAACTCCCGAAGGAGAAGTAATACCCAATTTGCGTCTGACCCGTCCTTCGGCTCCGGCTCGTAAATATGCTTATTGCTCCGATACAATCTATCGCCCGTCGCTTGCCGAACAAATCAGCAATGTAGATTTGCTTTTCCATGAGGCTACCTTTGCGCAGACAGAGCAGGCACGTGCCAAGGAAACTTATCATACTACGGCTGCGCAAGCCGCACAACTAGCTTTGGACGCCAATGTGAAACAATTGGTGATCGGACACTTTTCAGCCCGTTACGAGGATGAATCTATTCTATTTGATGAAGCATCCGCCATTTTCCCGCAAACCATTTTAGCGAAAGAGAATATGTGTATTGACGTTGATGGAGGAACTGTGTATGAGAAATAGACGCCTGCTTTGGGGAGCGGTAATCCTGTTCATCGGTTGTTTGGCAGCCTGTAAAAAAGAGAAACCCCAATCTCCGATACCGGACTCTCTGGCTTCCCTGCAAGAGTTGTTCAACCCTGCTTATCAAATAGATGCCGACAGTATTCGTCTGATGATTCGTTCCTATTTGAACGAAAACCCCGTAACTCCCTGGGATTCGGCTTTGTTGGCCCATTATCGGGAAAAAGATGAATTCTTCTGGTTGAATGACTCGCTCGTGTCCGATAAACCTGCCGCACAGGTGGCGGACTCTATGTTGTTCTGGCTGGGAGACATCTCACGGCATGGCATTAACCCGAATCTTTATTCGGTCGATAGCATCCGTGAGAGATTGCAACAAATACGTTCTTTGAAGTTGCAGGAAGGAAAGACAATGAACCGTCTGTTGGCAGATGTGGAATATCAGTTGACAGCCGCATATCTTTCGTATGTGTGCCAGTTGAAGTTTGGTTTCCTGCCTTCGGAACACAGATGGAATGATTCGATCAATCGTATTCCCTTAAAACATTGTGATGTAACTTTTGCAAATGCCGCCCTCGATTCATTGCGTGCAAATCCAATTGCTGCTCTTCGTGGAGCACAACCTTCTTCTCCGCTTTATCGCAAGATGCAGGAAGAACTGGTTCGTGTAAATGCTTGGGGGAAAACGGATACTACGGATTATTACCGGAATCGTCTGTTGGTTAATATGGAGCGGGCACGTTGGCAATATGCATTGGACAAAGGACAGAAATATGTGATAGCCAATGTGGCGGCATTCATGTTGCAGGCAATCAACGAAGAAACGGACTCTATCCTGGAGATGCGTATCTGTGTGGGGAGTGTGAAAAATAAAACTCCTCTGTTGTCGAGCAGGATTTATTATATGGAACTGAATCCGTATTGGAATGTACCTCAAAGTATTATCAGGAAAGAAATCATCCCTACTTATCGCAGAGATACGACCTATTTCACCCGTAATCGCATGAAGGTATACGATAAGAACGGCTTACAAGTAAACCCTCATCAGGTTAATTGGGCTAAATATGCAGGAAAAGGTGTACCTTATACGGTGAAGCAGGACAATAAAACGGGGAATTCATTGGGACGCATCATCTTCCGCTTTCCTAATCCTCATTCTGTATATCTGCACGATACTCCTTCCCGGTGGGCTTTCACGCGAAACAATCGTGCGGTGAGCCACGGTTGCGTCCGCCTTCAGAAAGCACTCGACTTCGCGTTCTTCCTGTTGAAAGAACCGGATGAATTATTGGAAGACCGTATCCGCATTGCAATGGATATCAAGCCGGTGAGTGAAGAGGGGAAGAAGCTGCCTGTCAGTGCGGCCTATCGCGAACTGAAACATTATAGTTTAGAGAAATATATACCTTTATTTATAGATTATCAGACGGTTTATCTGTCTGCCGATAATAATTTGAGGTATTGTGAGGACATTTATAAATATGATTCGTCTTTACTAGAAGCAATGAACAACCTGAATTTGAAACCATAAATAAACATACAGATACAAGAGATTATGATTCCTTATAACGAACGCGAAGTTCTGAAACTCCTTCAGGAGGAGAGTACACAGCGGAAAGGATTTGAAATGATTGTGGCGCAGTATAGCGAGCAATTATATTGGCAAATCCGCCGGATGGTACTGTCGCATGAGGATGCGAACGATCTCCTGCAAAACACTTTCATCAAGGCATGGACGAATATCGATTATTTCCGTGCCGAGGCGAAACTGTCTACCTGGCTCTATCGCATCGCGCTGAACGAATGTCTTACCTTTCTGAACAAGCAGCGCGCTATGACTACCGTGGATATTGACGATCCTGAAGCTGCGATTGTGCAGAAGTTGGAAAGTGACTCCTATTTTTCGGGCGACGAAATACAGTTGTGTCTGCAAAAAGCTCTATTGACTTTGCCGGAAAAACAGCGTATGGTGTTCAACCTGAAATATTATCAGGAAATGAAATACGAAGAGATGTCGGAAATCTTCGGCACATCGGTTGGTGCGCTCAAGGCGTCATATCATCATGCGGTGAAGAAAATAGAGAAGTTTTTAGAAGAAATAGATTAAACCTTTTAAATTGGACGTTGTCTAAGTAAAAGAGAGGAGAAAAACGTATGAAAGAAGAAGATATCCTATTGAAGAAGCTTGGTAAGGAAAATTCCTTCAAAGTGCCTGATGGTTACTTTGAAAACCTGACTTCGGAGGTAATGAATAAACTTCCTGAAAAAGAAAAAGTTGTTTTCAAGGAAGAATCTGTCAGCACATGGACAAGACTGAAACCATTGCTCTATCTCGCTGCTATGTTTGTAGGTGCGGCCCTGATTATCCGGGTAGCGTCGACAGATCACAAGCCTGCTGCGGTCGATGAAGTGGCGGTGACGGAGGTGGATACTGAAGTCGTATCGGACGAAATGCTGGATGTGGCACTAGACCGCGCTATGCTGGATGATTATTCGTTATATGTTTATTTGAGTGACGCAAGTGTAGAATGATTTATTAAAACTGATTGAATACAGAAAATGAGAAAACTAATCGCATGGGTTGTTTTGTTGTGTGGCTTTATGCCTGTTCTTTGGGCTGCTGACGGATGTGATCAGCATTTATCCCGGGAGGAGTTCAGGGCAAAACAAAAGGAATTCATTACCGAACAGGCAGGATTGAGTAAAAAGGAGGCAGCCAAGTTCTTTCCCGTCTATTTTGAACTCCAGGATAAGAAGAAGAAGCTGAATGATGAATCGTGGGATTTGATGCGCAAAGGCAAGGATGATAAGACAACGGAAGCTCAATATGCAGAAATCAACGATAAGGTAGCTAACAATCGTATTGCTGCCGATCAGCTTGATAAGACTTATCTGGGTAAGTTCAAAAAGATTCTTTCCAGTAAGAAGATATTTCTCGTGCAGCGTGCGGAAATGCGCTTCCACCGGGAGATGATAAAAGGAATGAATCGTGGCAAGGATAAAGGAAACGATTCGAAGAAGAAATAAAGAAAAACAGAGCGTCTAACTCGTATGAATAGACGCTCTGTTTGAGTAAAATAGAGGCTCTACTCGCACGGAATAGAGCCTCTATTTTTTTATTTAGACAGCATTGATTTTAAGTATTCTATTTCTGCAATCAATAGTGGAATATCCTGTTTGGCATGTGTTATGAACTCCAAATCATCTTTCGATGATGGCATTTAAATCAATATTACTCATGGGTTTTACAGTCCTTTTTTCTTTGCTTCATTCCAAATAGCATCCATCTCTTCAAGAGACATATCCTTCAGGCTTTTTCCTTCCTTGATAGTATGTTCCTCCAAATAATTGAAGCGACGGATAAACTTTTGATTGGTAAGTTCCAAAGCATTATCAGGATTGATCTTGTAGAGACGCGCTGCATTGATAAGGCTAAACATAACGTCGCCGAATTCAGCTTCCGCCTTGTCCTTATCCATATTGGCTACTTCATCCTGAAACTCTCCGATTTCTTCCTTCACTTTATCCCATACTTGTTCACGCTCTTCCCAGTCGAAACCTACATTGCGGGCCTTGTCTTGAATACGATAAGCCTTGATGAGCGAGGGGAGGGCAGCGGGTACACCGCTCAATACACTCTTATTTCCGTCTTTCTCCTTTAGCTTCAACTGTTCCCAATTTTCGGAAACTTGTCCTGCTGTCTCTGCTTTTACCTCTCCGAATACATGCGGGTGACGGAAAATCAGTTTATCACACAGTTTGTCGCAAACATCTTTGATGTCAAAATCTCCTGTTTCCGAGCCTATCTTGGCATAGAAAGCAACGTGCAATAATACGTCACCCAATTCCTTGCAGATTTCTTTCTTGTCATCCCTCATCAGGGCGTCGCAAAGTTCGTAAGTCTCTTCTATGGTGTTGGGACGCAGACTTTCATTGGTCTGTTTGCGGTCCCAGGGACATTTAACACGCAGTTCGTCGAGAATGTCCAGGAAGCGTCCGAAGGCTTCCATCTGTTCTTGTCTGGTATGTGACATAAATATATTTTGTATTAAAATTGTTATAAGGCTATTATTAATAATTCATTCCGAAATTCCAAAGTGGAATAATATTCCCGTATCCGGTTTCTATATCATCTTTTACAATGTATCCTTCTTTGGCTCCGGTTATTTGTTGTTGTCCTTTGTTTTTTCCGCCTATTTCAAATGTTCTTTCTCCTATTTGGAAATCTGAGATTTTGGAAGATATAATATCCTGTTTAACTCGCATTTGGTTATAAAAAAATGTTTCGCGGATATTACCGATATTGGAATTCTCTCTTCCTAATGCATAAATGAGATTAGTATTATCAAGATATATTTTTTCTACTTTGCCCAGACCTCTGACCCCGCCTGTGTCATCGCGAACTTGAGCTATCATCCCCGCTTTCTCGATATAAAGTAAGTAATCGCTTAAATAATTACGACTAACTCCAATGATGTCAGCAAGTTTTTGCATGACAGGCTTAAATGGAACGCTTTTGGCAATAATCATCAACAGTTGTTTCAATTTACGTCCTGTGGAGACATTCATATTAGCATATTGAGGTATGTCATTTTCCATAGTCTGGTTGATTACTTGGTTCAACTCGATTTCAAAAGTGATATCTTTGCTAAACGGGTAATAGCCGTGTTGTATATATTCAGCGAATAGCGGAAGTGGATGTGCTATTCCCGGAATTTCAACTTTATGTTCCAGTATCTCTTCTAATGTGTAGACTGGTACATGAATTTGATGGAACATACTTAAATATTCTCTGAAAGACAGCCCTTGCATTTCATAGATGGGGGCACGTCTGCTTAAATCTGCCGTTCCTTTATAAATATCCAAAATAGAGGAACCGGTGAAAAGAACTTGCATATCAGGATAAGAATCGAATATCTGCTTCAATTCACGAGACCAGTTAGGGTATTTGTGTATTTCATCAATAAATAGGTGCTTGCCACCTCGTTTGCTGAATTTGTCTGTTAGGTCAATCAGGGAATTATCGGCAAAGTACATATTGTCTGCTGAAACATACAATGTGTCTTTCGGATTCATGTTCTGCTTGATATGTTGAAGGAACATGGTGGTTTTACCTACCCCGCGTGGCCCAACAAGTCCGAGCATATGGCTATCCCAGTTTATTTCAGTATACTTGTATCGGATGAAATCGGTACTTGTAGCTTTAAGGAGTTTATTGAAGTTTTCGTATAATCTGTCCATGGTTGGTATATATTTATATGCAAATATACGTCAATTGCACAACAAAAGTGCAGAAAACTATAATTTTCTGCACTTTTGTTGTGCAATTGGTAAGGCTAATCAAATGAAAATGTCTTCTTGAGGGATTTAGTTGGCTCAATCCGTTAATAATTCCGCTTGTATATATAGAATATAGCTGATTATCCAAAACTCAATAAAAGAAATAATTGTATTAGTCATACTAAATTCATCTTCTGATATTAGAGCGGCGGCAGATATAACTATGATTAGAGATGCCAACATTCCCCATCCTAATTTATTTAATAGTCCGTTGAAGTGTCGGATAAATTGGACTCCAATTATGGTTGATGTAATAAGCATACCTAATATAACAAAAAGAGAGATAAGTATTCCAATGTAATCTTCGTCTGCAATAGAGATTAAATCCATACATAAAATCAAAAAAGATACTACTACAGTGATTATAATATTGGTAATTAATAAGCCGCTCATGGGTTTGGTTTGTTGTTTCATCCCTATATATAAGGCGTAAGCGAATATTATATCGACCAAGCCAGACAATAAGTCAGCCACCCATTCTGGAATATAGGTTGCCCACTGCATGATTTGTAGCCATTTGTGTGGATTGGTAAGGTGGCATACTCCACTTTGATGTGACATTGAAATGAATGTCGCAATGACTCCTGTCCAAAATAGGATTAGGACAAAGTCAGAAATGGGAGTTTTTAAATGATTCACTTCTGTTTTATGATTATTTGAATCCCTTTGAAAGGACACTTCTGTAGTGGCTTGATTTTTTGTATTGGAAACTGAGTCTTCCAACCATTCTCCGCAGTGCCTGCATTTCTTTGCAGTTGCTTGTATCTCTTCGCCACAGAAAGGGCATTGTTTGGTATTGTTTATCATGTTTTCAAGTTTTATTTTATTCTTATCAGTTTAATAACTCCATCTGTTGCATCGAACGACATATTGTCTCCTTTAATATTCACATTCTGGTAACAGTCTTCGTTGTTTTCGTTTTCTGAATACCAATTATAGAGATGTTCTTTCAATTCTTCTATTGATTCTTGAATGAGTGATTGCCCATAGTTTTTAATAAAACTTTGTGCAAGAGATTCGGATAATCTATCTGCGCCCGGGAAACTAATCCCCTCAAAAGTGACTTTCAGAGTCGACAGGTCGTAAGTGAAATAGATGTCACCGACTTCTATCTTCCATGTACCTTCAATGATACTTTTGCATTGCATATTATATTCTTGTCCGTCTTCAACTTCTCCACATTCGGTGAAGTAGGTTGTTTCTTTTAAGTCTCCTCCAGGAATACTCCCTTTCACAGAACCGAAATCATAATAGGTTTTCTCTTTGCATCCGTCTTCTTCGACTATGCGGATGCTTTCCCATGTGCCGCACGCTTTTTTTGCCATTTCCATATCGTTGCATGAGGTGCAGAAGATACACAAAAGAGATAATAGAGTGAATGATGTAAGTAAGTTGTTATGTTTCATGATGGTAAAATTTAATTCGTTGTAATGGTAAGTCCGTTGGCATAGCTGACGTTATATACGAAATTGGGAGATATGTTGTGAAAACCATCGAATACAACCTGATACTCTTTATTTCCCAAATTATGAAACTCTTCTATTTGTACTTCGTCATGGGGCAAATAGTTGTCGAATATCTCAAACCATTGGCTGTTGAAAACAACTTTGCGTTTTTTAAGACATTCTATTGCTGTATGCCCCAAGTCACTCTCGGTGAAATCACTCCTGAAGCTCCTGTTGCCACTTGCGTATGCCTGTAATAGTCGAGAGAAGTTTGAGAAATCGAATTGTTGCAATAACCATTTAAATTCGGTATTGGAGATGACAAGTAAATCGTCATTTTCTACAAGTTCTTCGGTGAGGGTTAGCAAACCTTCTCCTTTGTATCCTTTAGTTATGGCTTGTTTCATGTTGTAGCAGAAGGTATAAATGGCATAATAGCAAGAGAAATCGTGTATAATGCGTTTTTTTATTTCCGCATTGTTTCCGCTATTGATGCTTTGCCTGTTTTTTGAATAACCTATATTGCCCAATGTATCCACTCCTGCGGTGTCTCCGTCAAGAGTCCAATCGCTGTGTTGAAGTTGAGGCATTTGGAGATGGTTGGCAGATTTGAAATAGGTGAGTACAACCAGAATGGCTACAACTACTATCGACGCATTGAGCACAATTTTGTCGGTAATGGTTAAAGGAGTGGAGGCGTTAGCTGCATTTCCTTTCTTGCACAGCAGGAAGAGTAGCCAAAAGATACCGACTAAGGGGAGGAGGACAATCAGAAACCACCATCCGCTTTTTCCAATGTCGTGCAAGCGACGTATACCGATGGCGAGTGAAGGAATGGTGAGAGTCAGTGAGACGATTGTGAATAGCCAACCATAGCCGAGGCTTTCTCCAAATAGTTGGAAGTCGATTCCCGATAATATATCTATGCATGATGCGGCAATAGCTATGATGTTGTAGAATAGGATGTAAAGCCAATATTGCTTTCTTGTGGCCATTCCGTTAAAGTCGGCATATTGCTTGCATATGACACGGATGAAATAGTGGGATAAGAAAGAGGGCTGTGGGGTCTCTTTGTTCTCGCAGCTTGTGGCATCTTCTTCTCTTTGTTCGGTGCAAACAGGGCAGGCAACCATTTTCTTAGTTACCGTTTGCTTTTCTTCTAACCATTCACCACAGTATTTGCATTTTTTGGCTACAGCCAAAATCTCTTCTCCGCAAAAAGGGCATTTTTTTGTTTCTTTTTCCATAGTATCTTATTTCTTTTGAAGTGAAGAAATTGTATATAAAACATTTTTTTTCTCATTGACAAAGAATGAAACTTTCACGCTAAACGTTTTTTTTCCTTCATTATTACGGAATTGATAGGTGAAGTTGGTTCCATCTATTCTTTGAATGGTATATTCCCCAATTAATGATTTGTTATCAGTACGTAATTGTTCCAGATATCTTTTCCCTGCATTTATTTCCGGACTGTTGCTATCCGCCATTTCTTGATATACCGTTCCGGTGAATTTGGCACCCAATTTTGTTTTAATTCTATTGTAGGTGTTCAAATCAATTTCTCCTTTGCGTAGCCTTTCTTGTGCTATACGGAGTTTGCTTGCATTGGCTATCATTTCTTTATATACAGGACTGTCAGTCGGCTCCAGCTGTTTTTTAAGTCCTAATTTCTGTTTTATGTATTCTTGGGTTTTAGGTGATTCTTTTTGTATCTCATATTTGTTATTCAGAAAATCTTGTTGGCATAAAAAAGTCATCACGTCTATGCGAAAACAACGTTCTTTTTCGCTATTGTTTTTATTGTTTTTAGCCGGATGGCATACTCCTACTAATTTTCCATTCAGATAGGCATTTTGGTCTATTACTTGATATTGGGGAAATAGTGAATTTACTTGGTAATGCTCTTCTTTAGGATATGAACGGTCTATTGTTTCCCATTTTCCTTTCTTATCATGTAACCATTCCCATGTTTGGGCGGCCCGAATTAAATATAAAGAATCAGCTATTCTTTCTTGTACTATTCTTTCGGCATCATTGACCTTTTGGATGGAGTCTACTCTTTTTTGTTCTAACTCTTTCTTGCTAATAGCATTTTCTATTTCTACTTTGATTTTTTCGAATTCTTTTGATTTAGCTTTTAAACTTTCCATTGATTCACCTAAGTAAATAGTTGGAAATTTATATTTGAAATCTTCTAATTTATATATTTTGCAGATTCTTAGAAGTGAATCTCTCGTATTTTGTAATTTTTGAGAGAATACTTCTGTCTTGCTTTTCTTTGCCTTAACGAATTTTGATAAGTCTACTATTTGTGCACTTGTCTTACATATTCCTGTACAGAGGAATAGGCATATTAATAGAAATTTTCCCATAGTTACCAATATCTTAACCAAAACTCGTTAAACAAATCGCTTTCCGAATCTTGCTGTTCATAATCATTTAAATCTCCCAAGCAGAATGGAATATATCCGTTCTCTTTACATTCGTTTGCCAGCATAGCCGGCATTTCATCCAAGGCGGTGATTAGTATATAATGCCTTTTAGTATTAGGCATATACTCTTCACATACTTGGTCGAAAATGGCCTTGTATCTTGCTAATTGATTATGGTGAGTTGGTGTATACGCTTTGTTCTCAATCAAAACAGCATGAAATTCTTCTTTTCCATTGCATGTAATCCGTATGTTTGCCCATAGGTCAATATATTTCCATTGTTTCCAAGTTTCAACAGAAGTGACTTGCACGTCGTCTGTCATTTCGATGCCAATCAGTTTGCCGAGAATCTTTCTACAATATTGATAAAGGATAGGTTTCTCTTCACTGTATTGCTGTATAGATCTACGTAATGTCCATGAAAGAATAAAGTCTATCATGGTTTCTTTTTGAGAATCTCCTTCGGAAGAATCTTTCATTAGTAATGATACTTTTTCCATGTTTTATATAATTTAAAATGAATGTATGGGTACAAAAAAAAGAGCGTAAAACTAACTTTTAGCTTATTTGATTAGGTAGGTTCTGGTAAACCTTATGATCCAAATAAGTAAAAGCAGTCCACGCCCTATTCGGGTGTGAACGTCACTTCAACTTATTATTTCGGATCATTGAATAAATTTACCAGATTTACCTAATCGAAATAATACGTCTTAACGTTCAATCAATATGTCTGAAAATTTTAGTTCTCTGTTTCTTACTACTTCTTTTTAATGATTATACATCACAAAACTAAGAAACATTTTTTAGAATTAAAAGAATTTTATCAGAAAAGATGACCGGACTGCTTTATTATTTACTAATGAATACTCACTTCATTACATTTATGATAATATTCATTGATATAGTTGATTCATTTTTTGAATCATTGTTCCGATTTGAATTCTGAACCATTGAGGTTCTAGAACTTCTACAAGATTTCCATGCGATAGTATAGCTTGACAGAAATCATAGGTAGGACGTAATGAATAATCGAAAATGGAATAGTTACTATGTGTTTCACTTTCTTTTTGAGAATGGTGTAACGGGAGGGAACGGAAATACTTACATTGGTTTCCGTAGACTTTTATTCTGATTTTTTCTACATCATATTCTTCATCGACAATAACTCCGAAACTGTTGTCGAAGTAGACTTTAGGATTGAACGTTTGAGGACACTCAAATGATAAATCTGTTTGTTCCATTTCGAGTATTCGCTCGAGGGAGTAGATCAACACTTTGTTGTAATACGGACTTCGTGCTGCGATATACCAACGCTGTTTGAAGGCTTTTATACAATAAGGTTCAATTTGAAATGTATATGATTTGTCCTGCCAATAACTTTGATATGTTATTTCCAACGTTATACAATTATGAATAGCTTCAATGGCTGGTATCAGATATTGTTCTCCTGAGGGATAGTCTTCTAGTAGAATTTTATCCTTTAATTTGTGGCTTTTATTGAGGGTTGTATTGACTGCAAATGTATTCAAGAGCCATTTTCTGAGTCCTTCCTTTTTAAGTTCTTCAGTGTTTTCTATGTAATAATTACATCCGTTATGTCTATCGCATTCTATGTTAATGTCGAATAGTTCCTCAATAGCTTTCCGGTGATTATGAAAAGTCCGATTGGGGATTTCCTCTCCATTACTCATTTCACACTGCAGCCATTTACGATTAATTTCATCCAGTGTTATTGTTCCAGCCCGATAGATTGTGTCTACTAACCAGAGATATCTATTAAAGAGATCTTTTGCCATAAAGAAATCAGTTTATCCGTTTTATATTAGTGCTGCAAATATCGTGAAACTATGTGCCAAAACAAGGCACAATCTATATTTATTTCTTTTTCCACTCCTGATAGGAAATCAGCAGCCCCACTACTTCCGAATAGTTTTGTCGTCCGCTTTCTATCTTATTCCCTTTCAGATAAAGGTCATATATCCAATCCTGCACAGCACCGACCACAGGGCTATACTTGGCAGCCCAATACGCCTGGTTATTCTTAGCCAATTCGATAATTTCCGGTCGGATGCGTTTAAACAGTCGGGTGTATTCTTCTTCCGGGAGTAATCTTTGCGCATTTCCCAATACATGTCCCAATATAGAAAAATATCCGGAAAAACGGATTCCCATCGCTTCTGAACGGGTGCAAACCTGATAAGCATAGAAATTAGCTTCCGCTTCGCTGGTGATACCTAATAAATGGGCTAGTTCGTGAGCATAAGTGGCCGGATAATTAACGGGAAGCAAATCTCCGTTGAGTGTAAACTCGCAGAAGAAAGGCCCCATGCTACCCGTTACCCCTACCATCGAAATGAAGGGAGTGAATAACATTGTTTTTACCCTCGGATGCTCGTGTGGAGGACGATTTACGCCCAGGCTATCACTTAACTGATGATAGATTCGCACAGTTTCCTCTCGTATCAAATCTTGATTGATACTATTGACAGGAGTATACGAACGGTTCAGTTGAGTAATATAATCATCTACGAATTCTTGGAAAATCTCGGGAGTATAGGCGGTATACGGGATTTCTGTTCGTTGATAGAAATTTTTCTGCGAGTAGTTCAGTCCCCATGCCAGATAGAACCATACATAAATCCATAATAAGTATTCCCCGTCGCGCAATAAGATTTTCTTCCAAGGCAACTTCTTGCGGAGACGGGCATAAAAGGGATAAACAATCACGCCTGTGATGCTAAGGAAAATAAATAAATCCCCTATGGCAAAAGGAAATAAACCGGAAAAAAACGACAGGACGTAGGAGATAAGGGGATAGATTGTTTGAGAATAGATCGTTGCCAGAGCAGGAATCCATTGCGTTAGCCACACCAGGATTAATAATGCTCCTAAGGCTACATATCTTACATTTGGCTTATTTTTCATCATTTGTATAAAATCAGTCAACAAAAATATGCATTTAATAAACGTCGCGCGAAAAAATACCTCTATATTTGCAAAAAATCTGTTAACAGTGACTTTGTGCACCTGCGTAATCAGAGAAAGTTATTCAACATAAACCGGATAAGATGGCTACATCAGAAGAAATAGAAAAGTATTGCAGGAATTGCGTGTCACGTGATTTTGTGAACGGAAAAGGACTCGTTTGTAAACGTACCGGAGAACTTCCCGTTTTTGAAGAAGAATGTGACAGTTTTGAGCAAGATAAGGAACTGGAAAGATTAGCGCCTCCCAAGCCGGAAGACTTTCCGGTATCCATGACAGAAGAGGAAATGCTTGCCGAAGAGAACCTGCCCAAAGGAGTATTGTGTGCAGTTGTTGCATGCATCGTTGGTGCGGTGGCATGGGGGCTGATCTCCGTTTCTACAGGTCGTCAGATTGGGTTTATGCCCATTGCTATCGGATTCATGGTAGGTTTTGCGATGCGGCAGGGCAAGGGAATACGTCCCATTTTTGGAATTATCGGTGCGGCATTATCTCTGGTTAGTTGCATCTTAGGTGATTTCTTGTCTATTATCGGATATATCTCCCAAGATTATGAAATGGGTTATTTTCAAGTCCTGGCAGGTGTAGACTATGGAGAGATATTCTCTATTCTGTTGAAAAATGTAATGTCGATGACTGCCCTGTTCTACGGATTCGCTCTTTATGAGGGATATAAATTCTCTTTCCGTGCACAGAAACACCCCGAGGGTGGTAAGATTTGAATTTAAATTATTAATTTTGCACCCGTTATTTTTAGAATATACATTATCATATACATAAAACAATATGGAATTAGCAAGTAAGTACAATCCCGCTGACGTGGAGGGAAAGTGGTACCAGTATTGGCTGGACCACAAATTATTCAGTTCAAAACCCGATGGCCGTGAACCTTACACCATCGTCATCCCGCCCCCGAACGTCACCGGTGTGTTACACATGGGACACATGCTTAATAATACCATCCAGGATATTTTAGTTCGTCGTGCCCGTATGGAAGGCAAGAATGCTTGCTGGGTGCCGGGAACTGACCACGCTTCTATTGCTACCGAAGCTAAAGTTGTAAACAAACTCGCTTCTCAAGGTATCAAGAAAACCGATCTATCTCGTGACGAATTCTTGAAACATGCCTGGGAATGGACAGACGAGCACGGTGGTATTATCCTGAAACAACTCCGTAAACTCGGCGCATCCTGCGACTGGGATCGTACTGCTTTCACTATGGATGAGAAACGTAGTGAAAGTGTAATCAAGGTATTTGTCGATCTGTTCGATAAAGGATTGATCTACCGGGGCGTCCGCATGGTAAACTGGGACCCGAAAGCCTTGACTGCCCTTTCTGACGAAGAAGTAATCTATAAGGAAGAACACGGAAAACTGTATTACCTTCGCTATAAAGTAGAAGGTGATCCGGAAGGTCGCTACGCGGTTGTTGCAACAACCCGTCCTGAAACAATTATGGGTGATACGGCTATGTGTATCAATCCGAACGACCCGAAGAACGAATGGCTGAAAGGAAAGAAAGTAATCGTTCCGCTGGTAAACCGTGTCATTCCTGTGATTGAGGATGATTATGTAGACATCGAATTCGGTACGGGTTGTCTGAAAGTAACCCCGGCCCACGATGTAAACGACTATATGCTGGGTGAAAAATACAATTTGCCTAGTATCGATATTTTCAATGACAACGGTACATTGAGCGAAGCTGCCGGTATGTATATCGGCATGGACCGTTTCGATGTTCGTAAACAAATAGAGAAAGACCTCGAAGCTGCCGGATTGCTCGAAAAAATAGAAGCCTATACAAATAAGGTAGGATATTCGGAACGTACCAACGTTGTGATCGAACCGAAATTGTCTATGCAATGGTTCCTCAAGATGCAGCATTTTGCAGATATGGCATTGCCTCCGGTAATGAACGACGATCTGAAATTCTACCCTGCCAAATACAAGAATACCTACCGTCACTGGATGGAAAACATCAAAGACTGGTGTATCAGCCGTCAGTTGTGGTGGGGACATCGTATTCCTGCATACTTCCTGCCGGAAGGTGGTTATGTAGTAGCCGCTACTCCCGAGGAAGCTCTGGCAAAAGCAAAAGAAAAGACGGGTAATGCCACCCTGACAATGGAAGACCTTCGTCAGGATGAAGATTGCCTGGACACTTGGTTCTCTTCCTGGTTGTGGCCTATCTCTTTGTTCGACGGAATCAACAACCCGGGCAACGAAGAAATCAAATACTACTATCCGACAAGCGACCTTGTGACAGGACCGGACATTATCTTCTTCTGGGTAGCCCGTATGATTATGGCAGGCTACGAATACGAGGGACAGATGCCGTTTAAGAACGTATACTTCACAGGAATCGTTCGTGATAAACAGGGACGTAAGATGTCTAAATCGCTCGGTAACTCTCCCGATCCATTGGAACTGATCGAAAAGTATGGTGCCGACGGTGTGCGTATGGGTATGATGCTTTCAGCTCCCGCCGGAAACGACATTCTTTTCGACGACGCCCTTTGCGAACAGGGACGTAACTTCTGCAACAAGATATGGAATGCTTTCCGTCTGATTAAAGGATGGACTAATGGCAAAGGTTCCATTCCAGTTCCACCCGATGCTCATCTGGCTGTTCAATGGTTCGACCAGAGACTGGATGCAGCTGCGGTTGAAGTTGCCGATTTGTTCTCTAAATATCGTTTGAGCGAAGCATTGATGTTGGTTTACAAACTGTTCTGGGATGAGTTCTCTTCCTGGTTGCTGGAAATTGTGAAACCTGCTTATGGACAGCCCATTAATGGCTTTATTTATAGTATGGTGCTTAGTTCTTTCGAACGTCTGCTTGAGTTGCTTCATCCTTTCATGCCGTTTATCACAGAAGAACTGTGGCAACAACTGCGTGAGCGCGAACCGGGTGCAAGTTTGATGGTTACTCTCATGAAGGAGCCTCTTGAGGTAAACGAGCAATTCCTGCAAGAATTTGAATTGGCTAAGGAAATTATCAGCAATGTTCGCAGTATTCGTTTGCAGAAGAATATTGCTTTGAAGGAACAACTCGAATTGCAGGTTGTGGGTAGTCATCCGGTAGAAAAAATGAATCCGGTGATTATCAAGATGTGTAACCTTTCTGCTATTAATGTAGTATTCAAAAAAGCAGAAGGTGCTGCTTCTTTCATGGTTGGAACGACAGAATTTGCCGTACCATTGATTGACATGATTGATATAGATGCGGAAATCACTCGTCTGTTGGCCGAACTTAAACATAAGGAAAGCTTCCTGCAAGGCATCGTGAAGAAATTGAGCAACGAGAAATTCGTGAACAATGCTCCGGCAGCCGTCATAGAACTTGAACGCAAGAAACAGGCGGATGCGGAAAGTATCATTCGTTCTTTGAAAGAAAGCCTTACTATCTTGTTGAAGAAATAACTCTTTGATACCTGGTTTTATATAATATAAGGCATCTCAATTAATTTTGAGATGCCTTTTTTTTGCGAAATGGAAATAAATACTACCTTTGCCGTAGCTATTATAGAACATCACAAATGAAACAAGTACTCCGAACCATCTCATTCTTAGGCTTATTCCTTTTTATAGAAGGATTCTTATTATCTGTGTCAGCCCGAACTGAAACAACAAATAAAGAAGTACTGGTTTTGAATTCCATTAATTTTAATCTGCCTTGGGCTAAAAATTTCTATTGGTGTATACACGATGCTCTTCAGAAGCAGGGTATATCTGCCAAAGCGGAATCCCTTTCCGTACCAGCTTTGTCTAATAAGATGGAAGCAGATGCCGTAGTCACCCATTTACGGGAGAAATACTCGGTAGCTCCCGCTGCCATTGTCTTGATTGGAGATCCGGGATGGATTGTCTGCCGTGAACTGTTTGATGACGTATGGAAAGACGTTCCGGTAATAGTGACAAATGCCCGCGACCGCCTGCCTGCTTCTCTCGACGTTTTGCTGTCTCATGCTCCACTAACAGAAACCAATAGTGTCCCCGGTGAAGAATGGAGAAGAGGCTATAATCTGACACTTTTAAAGCAGCATTATTATGTGAAGGAAACAGTGGAACTGATTTATAAACTAATACCGGATATGCAACGTCTGGCATTTATTTCAGACGACAGATATATTAGTGAAGAAACCCGTAGAGATGTAAAGGAAGCCGTCGAAGAGCATTTTCCGGATTTACGTTTGGATCTGCTTTCTACCACTCAATTATCGACAGAAATGTTGCTGGATACCCTGCATAGTTATAAACCTAATACAGGGATTATTTACTATTCCTGGTTTGAGTCCCATAATGAAAATGATAACAACTACCTTTTCGACCACATACAGGAAATTATAACCAATTTTACTCCCTCACCTCTGTTTTTGCTATCTCCCGAAAATTTGTCGAACAATACTTTCGCAGGAGGGTATTATGTATCGACAGAGTCTTTTTGCGATTCTTTGCTGGAAATCCTGAATCGTATATTGAATGGGGAACAAGCCCGCAATATTCCGGGTGGAGTGGGAGGGGAAGGAAATTCCTATCTTTGTTATCCTGTATTAAAGTCTTATAATATTCCGTCAAGTCGTTATCCCGACGATGCTGTATATATTGATAAACCTCAAACTTTTTTTCAGCAACACTATGTTAAGATTATTGCTAGTTCTGTTTTTCTATTACTTTTGATAGCTGCTATTGTCTATTATATTCGTATTCTTCGGAAAGCGTATAGCCGTTTGAGTGAAGCGGTGGAGAAAGCGGAGCAGGCTAATCAATTGAAATCTGCCTTTTTGGCGAACATGAGCCATGAAATACGTACTCCTTTGAACGCAATCGTGGGCTTTTCAAATATGCTTCCCCATACAGAAGATCCTGTCGAAATGCGCGAGTACGCAGATATCATCGAAACAAATACCGACTTGTTGCTCCAATTAATTAATGATATTCTGGATTTGTCGAAGATTGAAGCCGGAACATTTGATTTCTATCCTTCCTCGATCGATGTTAATCAGACAATGGAGGAAATCGAACAAAGTATGCGGTTACGTTTGAAAAACAGTGATGTTACCCTTGCATTTACCGAACGCTTGCCGGATTGTCTTTTTTATATTGATAAGAATCGACTGATACAATTGCTTGCCAACTTTGTCAATAACGCTATCAAATTTACTCAAACAGGCACTATCTGTATGGGGTATCGTATGACAGACACCGATACTATTTATTTTTATGTATCAGATACCGGCTGTGGTATGTCAAACGAACAGTGTGAACATGTTTTCGAACGATTCGTAAAATATAACCCATTCATTCAAGGTACTGGCTTAGGACTTTCCATTTGTCGTACGATTGTTGAGCGTCTCGGGGGAAAAATAGGAGTAGATTCAGAAGAAGGGAAAGGATCTACTTTCTGGTTTACACTTCCTTATAGAAAGAGATGAAGTTAGTTAATAGATAAGTTACTGTCTCCTTATTGCAAACTTCCTTTTCCTTACTGCCAAAGTTGTTTTTGTCTAAGAGAAATCTATAAACGGAAGCTTTGTTTTTATAAATGAAACTTGCATTTATAAAAATGAAGGTTGCATTTATATAATTGGAACTTTCGTTTATAGTTTGTTTCAGGTCAAAGGGAACTTTTGCCTTAGAGGAACGGAAGTTTATCTTTAATACAACGCAAGTTATCTATTAATACTTTAGCTGACAGGTAATAGCCAAATGAAATAATATTGGTGGTTACTTATATGTTTCGTCTCTCTAGGGAAATAAGAGAGGTAGTAGTAACGGAAGATAATCCTTCAAATCCACGCGCAGTTGCTTTAACGCTTGTTGAATACGGTAATCTATTGTTTTGGGCGATACCCCCAGTGTTTCTGCAATCTCCTTGTAACTCATATCCCGGAATCGGTGCATCACAAAAGCTTCCCGATAACTTTCGGGCAGTGCCGCGATAGCATCTTCAATCCGTTTTACAAGTTCTTCAATCTGGTAATAGTCCGTATCTTGCAGCATTTCCTGCATTTCTTCATAAAAGCGGGTATCCGCCCGTTGGGTGGCATCGATATGTGCAAGCTTGTTCAAAGCCCTGCGATACACCATCTTAAAAAGATAAGAATTAAGAGAGGACTCGATAACCAGTGTTTCCCGATTTTCCCAAATCCATAAAAGAGAATCCTCTACAATCTCTTCTGCATCTTCCAACTCGACAAACCGGTGACCATATGCGCACAGCATCGGATAATATCTCCGAAACAGTGTATCGAATGCTTTTTGATCTCCGCGTTGAACGGCTGATAATAGAAAATCATTGTCTGATTGATAAGTTCCTTTCATGTATTAGCTCCATAATTTAACTGCAAATATAGCTTTTTTAGATAGAAACAAAGATTTTTCTAAAAAAAATGGTTTTTAGTTTAGGAGTCTTCCTATTCTCCCTTGTCTTATAGTAAAAGGCAATAAAAAAAGATATGGATAAAACAGATAGAAATACGATAGAAGAACTGCTTCCACGTTATTGTGAAGGGGTGGCAACGGAAGAAGAACGTCTGCAAGTTGAGATGTGGATGAGCGAATCGGACGAAAATCGACGGATGGCAAAACAGATACATGCTCTTTATCTTGCCACGGATACAGTTAATGTTATGAAGAAAGTCGATACGGAGAAAGCATTGTTGAAGGTGAAAAGTAGAATGTCGGGTAACAGACACAAGGGAACGATGTGGTGGCAATGGGCGCAACGTGCGGCAGCAGTGCTGTTCATTCCACTTCTCGTTACTCTGATGGTACAACATTGGGGAGGAAGCGAACAGGAATTGGCACAAATGATGGAAGTGAAAACAAATCCCGGAATGATGACTTCTCTGACATTGCCCGATGGCACGTTGGTTTTCCTGAATTCCGAATCTACTTTGAGTTATCCCTCACGCTTCGATAGCGACACGAGAAATGTAAGTTTGCAGGGAGAAGCCTATTTTGAAGTGGCTAAGAATCCGGAAAAGAAATTTGTCGTTTCTACCTCTCACCAATCGCAGATAGAAGTGCTCGGAACTCATTTCAATGTAGAAGCTTATGAAAAGGAAGACAGAGTGTCGGCGACATTAGTTGAAGGAAAGATCGGCTTTATTTTCAAGCGTGACAATGTTTCGAAAAAAGTGCTGATGAAGCCAGGACAAAAATTGGTCTATGATTTTAAAGATAGTAAAGTACAACTTTACACTACTTCCGGTGAGTCAGAGATTGCTTGGAAAGAGGGGAAAATCATTTTCAAGGACACTCCTTTGGAAGAAAGTTTGCGAATGTTGGAGAAACGATATAACGTAGAATTTATAATAAAGAATGAACGTTTGAAAAAATATTCGTTTACCGGAACATTCACACATCAGCGTTTAGAAAGAATATTGGAATATTTTAAAATCTCATCCCGAATTCGTTGGCGATACATAGATTCTGCTGATATAAAAGATGAGAAAAGTAGAATAGAGATTTATTGATTTACGAACCTTAAAAAATAAATAATATGAAGAACAGAGCTCCTTAAAAGAAAAACATACGGGAAGATATTGGCGTATCTCCCGTATGAAAATAAGTAAATCTTTCTACCGCTTGTTTGGCGACAAGCTTAGATAAACTTTTTATTAACTTTAAGTCATTACAAAATTATGCAAAATTATTGTAGCATCCAATTATTACGGATGATAAACTCGTTTTGGATTACCTTAAAACAAATTCCACTATCTATGAAACTATTTATTATTTGCCTCATTTGTTCTGTCAGTATCACATGGGCTACTGAAGTGTATGCACAGCAAGCAATGATAAGTATTGATGTGCGTAACCAAACAGTAGGGGAAATCTTGGAGGAAATAGAAGCTCAATCGGATTTTGACTTCTTTTTTAACAACAAGCATGTTGATTTGAGCCGTCGTGTATCCGTATCTGCCAATAACAGTAATATCTTTCAAGTTTTGAAAGAAGTTTTTGCCGGCACGGGTGTGAAGTTTTCAGTATTGGATAAGAAAATAATTCTATCAACAGATATTTTGGTACCTGAACAAGATAAAAAAATGAAAGTTTCCGGTAAAGTCGTCGATAGAAATGATGAGCCTGTCATAGGAGCTACTATTAAAGAAAAAGACGGTTCTGTTGGTACTGTAACTGATATCGAAGGAAATTTTACTCTATCTGTATCGTCAGATAAAGCAATGATTAACGTATCCTATATCGGTTATCAACCTCAATTAGTTAAGGTAAAAGAAGGAAAAACATTAAAAGTAGTCTTGGAAGAAGATACAAAACTGCTTGATGAAGTAGTAGTGGTGGGTTATGGTACGCAGAAAAAGGTAAATTTGACCGGTTCTGTTGCGACTATTTCTTCTAAAGATATCGCAGAAACCCATGCAAGTAATACTTCCACTTTATTGGCAGGTAGATTGCCCGGTGTGATTTCAATGGCTGCAAATGGATTTCCGGGACAAGGAGCATCAGTGCTGATTCGTGGGAAGTCATCCTGGAACGATGCGCCCGTATTATATGTTGTTGACGGGATTCAAGTGAATAAAGAAGCTTTTGATGCGATTAACATTGATGAAATAGAGAATATTTCGGTATTGAAGGATGCATCTGCGGCGGTATATGGTTCTCGCGCAGCTAATGGCGTAATATTGGTTACGACGAAACGTGGTGAGAATGGCAGACCTAAATTCTCTTTCTCTACAAATTTAGGTATCTCTACACCTACTGCTTATCCGGAATTACTCAACGCTTATGAGTATGCAACTCTTTGGAATGAGGCACAAACTAATATGGGATATGATATAAATAACTCTTCAGACGCGCATTTGTTTTACAATGATGAACAAATTCAAAAAGCACGAACAGAGAGTTCTGATTGGTTTGGAGAAACTTTCAAAAAGCATTCATTGAATCAGAAATATAACATGAGTGTGAACGGTGGAAGTGATCGGATCAAATATTTTATGTCTTTAGGATATTTGCACGATGAAGGGATGTATGATGGAATTGATTATAAACGTTATAATCTGCGAGCTAATATTGATGCAAAAATCAATAATTATATCAATGTCCGTTTAGATTTGGAAGGGATGGAGAGTACTTTAGAACAACCACAAGTTGGTTCTGCTTCATTATTTGAGTATGTGGTTAGACGGTCTCCATTAGAAAAGATTTATAACGCGGATGGTAGTTACTATGATATGGGTAGTAGACATCCAGTAGCAGAACGTGACGATAGCGGGTATAAAAGAAATAAAAAGAATAATTATCGGGCTAAACTAGGCTTTGATATAAAAATTCCTTATGTAGACGGATTGAAGTTTAATGCTTTGTTTAGCTACGTGCGAGGTGCGAACCATTCGAAGTCATTTTTAACTCCTTATTCTCTCTATTTGTTGGGAGATGATGGTAGTGTTGCCAATGAGCGCATTTTTGGTAAAACCTCTCTTTCGGAAGAAATGTACATTGGAAATAATATGACATCTACTTTGACATTAACATATAATAAAAAGATAAAAGGACATTCTATGTCCGGATTGTTGGTGTACGAACAATTTGAATCATTGGGATCTACATTAGGGGCTTCAAGAACTAATTTTCCATTCACTTCTATTGATCAGCTGTTTGCAGGTGGAGATGATGAAGAACAGTCAAATTGGGGAACTCCTGCTCAAGATGCTCGCAAAGGTTTCATAGGGCGCTTTAATTATGATTACAAAGGCAAATATCTGGCTGAATTTTCGTTCCGTTATGACGGGTCATTAAAATTTCACCCGGATCGTAGATGGGGATTTTTTCCTTCAGTATCTTTGGGATGGCGGCTATCGGAAGAAGCTTTCATGAAGAAGTTTTCTAATTTGGATAATTTGAAAGTCAGAGGTTCGTACGGTATCTTGGGTAATGATGCTGTAGGAGGCTGGCAGTGGTTGACTAACTATTCGTTTGGTGATGCCTATATTTTTAATCAAGCACCGATAAAATCAATTGTAAGCGGTGGCATTCCGAATGTTGATTTAACTTGGGAAAAAACTGCAACATTCAATTTTGGGGTGGACGCATCTATTTATAAGGGATTACTTGCTGTGGAAGCGGATGTGTTCTATAAACGTACATACGATATCTTAGGTTCAAGGAATGCTTCAATGCCTCAAACTTTCGGTGCAACTTTGCCTTCTGAAAATTATGGTGTTGTGAAAGTGAAAGGGTTTGAACTGCAAGTAAAGCACGATAATAAAATAGGAGACTTTCGGTATCATGTGGGTGGAAATGTGAGTTGGTCAAGAAATAAGGTTATAGAAAAAGATTATGCTGCAGGGGCGGAACCTTGGAATATTCCGGTAGGAAAAACAATGGGATATCGGGCTTGTTTTGTTGCACTCGGATTATTTCAGAGTGATGAAGAAGCAGCCGCATGGCCGCGGTTTAAAGGAACACAGCCAACGGCCGGTGATGTGAAATATGCAGATTTAAATAATGACGGAATTATAGACGAACGTGATAAGAAAGTCGTTTCTCCTTATAGCAACACTCCTGAAATAATGTTTGGCTTGAATCTTTCGGCTTCATGGAAAGGTTTTGATTTTAGTGCTTTGTTCCAGGGAGCTGCCAACAGGAATGTGATGTTAAGTGGTTTTGCCACTCAAATGTTTATTAATGGTGCTTCCAATTTGCCTAAATATTTGTATGAAGACCATTGGACTCCGGATAATCGTGATGCACGCTATCCTAAGGCCTGGGGCCCTGACCATCCGTCAAATAATAAATCATCCACATTCTGGTTGATTAATGGTAACTATGTTCGATTGAAGAATGTAGAATTAGGATATTCCATATCAAAAGATTTATTGTCGAGAGTGGGAGTGGACCGTTTGCGGATATATGTTGGCGGAAGCAATTTGTTCTCTATAGATCATATGCCGGGGTATGATCCGGAAAAACAGGATGGAGGACCGAATTATTATCCTCAACAAAGGGTTTTCAATATGGGAGTAAACATAACTTTTTAAATGAGTATACAATGAAAAAATACATATTTTATTTAATCGCATTTTTAGCCGTTTCTTGCGAAGATGTTTTGGATAAAAAGAATTTAGGCGCTATTGATGATTCGTATGTGTGGAGTGATCCTAATATGATTGAGCTGAATGTTAATTCATTTTATGCCAATTGGATGCCGACCGGTTTATTTGAACGACCCGGACTCGCTGAGTTGGGAATAATTTCCGATGAAGCTCGTAGTGGATATAATGGTCGTGCAGTGAATTGGATAAATGGTGTGCGTTTTGGTGCCGATCGTACGGATGTACCGTATCAAAAATGGTATTATGGTGGTATACGCAAGGCTAATGAGTTTTTGCAAAATATTGAAGAACGATATATTTTACCAACTAATGCTACTCAGGCTCAAAAGGAACGACGTGACCGTTTTATAGGAGAAGTGAGATTCTTCCGTGCTCATCTGTATTGGGAAATGATAAAGGTGTATGGAGGAGTACCTATCATAACTAAAGTAATAGACAAAGATGAAACGGATGAGAGTTTGTTGTATCCTAAAAGGAATACGACAGATGAAAGTTTTGATTTTGTTATAAAGGAATTGAAGGAAGCTGCAGATTTGTTATCGATTACATACAGTGGAGATAACTGGGGAAGAATTACAAAGGGAGCAGCACTTGCATACTGTGCAAGAATACAGTTGTATAGAGCAAGTCCGATGTTTAATCCGACTAATGAAAGAAAATATTGGGAGGATGCATACGACACCTATAAGGATGTGATTGAACTGGATGTTTATGATTTGCATCCGACATTTTCGGAAATTTGGAAAGAAAAAGGAGAGAACAACAAAGAAATAATATGGTTTAAAGATTATAAAAAGGGAACTATTACTCATGGTTGGGATGCGGGTAATATGATGCGTTCGCAGGCAGTGGGTGATGCAACAGCCAATTGTCCGGTACAGGAGTTAGTAGATGCGTTTCCCATGAAAGATGGTACTCCGTATGTAAAAAGTAATCCGGAAACCAATCCGTATGATTATCGTGACCCTCGCCTTCGAGCAACTGTCGTATGGAATGGAGATACATACGGACCAAGAAACGAAAAGGTGTATACATTTGTTTCAGAATCCACCGACCCTAATTCTCCAATGTATAATTTTGATGGTATTGATTCTCATCAATCTGCAACAAGTACAGGATATTATATGAGAAAAATGACAGATGAGTCTTTGGACGGAACGAAAGGTGATTATGGCTATGGAAAAGGAAGCTATACACAATGGGTTGAACTTCGATATGCTGAGGTCTTGTTGGGCTTGGCTGAAGCAGCGAATGAAATTGGAGAAACGGAAGAAGGCGTAGAACAACTAAAATTGATTCGTAAGCGTGCCGGTATACTTCCAGGTGATGACGAACGTTATGGAATACCAGAAAACATATCTAAAGATGATTTTAGGACATTGGTTCAAAATGAAAGATATATAGAATTGGCTTTTGAAAATAAACGTTATTGGGATTTGCGTCGTTGGAAATTAGCACATCTTAAACTAAACAATCAAGTGACAGCAATGGAGATACGTAAAAAGATAAATGGTGAAGAGATTTCTTATACCTATACACGTCGCGTACAGCGCCATGATAAAACGAATAAACCGGTGTTTTTAGAGAAATTTTATTTTTTGCCTTTACCTAAAGAAGAATTGCTTAGAAATCCGAACTTAGAACAAAATGAAGAATGGAAATAAAAAACATGATTATGAAAAAGATTTGTTTATATATATTGGTTTGTATGTTCATTGGTTATTCGTGTGATGACATGAACGAGTTTGAACAAGGAACATTAAGTGGATACGTGTTGGATGCTGTAACAGGTGAAGGGTTAGCTGATGTGGATGTCGTTTTGGAGCCTGTTGTAGCGGCTAATGGCAGTGTGACTTCAAAACCTGACGGTCATTTTAATTTATCACGTTTAGTTGCAGGTACATACAGAGTGAATGTTCGTAAGAACGGGGCTTCTATTATAGATAATGCTCAGGATGAAATAACGATAACGGATGGTTGTACTCTTGATAGGGAATATAAATTGACTCCCAGAGTTTCAGTATTTGATTTTAGTGTTGACTATGACAAGAGTGATCCTACGAAATTTGTAGTACATTTCAAGGCTCGTGGGAACGAAGGTAATAAGTTTAATTATTATTCTGTGATGTGGAACGAGTATCCGAATTTTATATTTGCGGATTTGCCTAATACTCAAAGAAAGGCAGTGAAGCATGCGACTTCAGAAGAGGCAGAAGTCACCTACGAAGTAAGTGGTTTGGATTTGAAAAAAGGGACGACCTATTATATCCGTGTAGGAGTAACTCATATTGCCAATGGAGGAGATTACAATCATAGCAAAATGATTCCTATAATGTTTGAGTAAGTAATGAATTTTTGTGATAAACTTTTTATCGTAGGAGGGATTTGTCCCTCCTACTTTAGAGCTATTTGCCATAAAAAATACAAGTGTTTCATTGAGGAAACATTCACCAAGAAAATACATTTAGAGTTAAAGTGAATCAAAGATGAAAAATAACTTTTTTATTTCAGGATTGTGTTTGTTAACCGCTTCTCAAACGATGGAAGCACAAGATAATAAACCGGAAAATGTGAATATACTTTTTATTCAGGCGGACCAACACCGTTATGATTGTACAGGGTTTTCAGGGAAAGGCTTGGTGAAAACCCCTAATATCGATAAACTCGCTTCGGAAGGAGTTATTTTTACTAATTCCTATTCGTGTATACCAACAAGTTGTCCTGCCCGTCAAAGTTTGATTTCCGGTAAATGGCCGGAACAACATAAGGGACTTTGGAATTATGATATAACGTTGCCTGTCACTCCTTTCAATGGTCCGACGTGGACCGAGAAATTATCAGAGAAAGATATAAAGATGGGATATGTTGGTAAATGGCATGTCAGCGACCGGAAATCTCCGAAAGATTTCGGATTTGATGATTATGTGCCGGAGTGGAGTTATAATAATTGGCGTAAGAAGAATAATCTTCCTGATTATGTCTGGCAGGACTCCCGATGGGTAATGGGAGGATATGATCCGGTTGATAAAATGCAGTCCCGTACACATTGGTTGGCACAACGTGTGATTGAAATGATTAAGAAATATCAATCCGAAGGTAAAAAATGGCATGTCCGTTTTGATACGAGTGATCCGCATTTACCATGTTATCCTGTTCGTGAGTTTCTCGCTATGTATGATAAGGAAAAAATACAGGAATGGCCGAACTACAGGGATGATTTGTCGAATAAACCCTATATTCAGAGACAGCAGATTTATAATTGGGAGTTGGAAGATTCGAATTGGGAGATGTGGCAGGGTTATTTGCAGCGTTATTTTGCCAATATCACTCAATTGGATGATGCTGTAGGTATGGTTATTGAGGCTTTGAAGGAAATGGGAGTGTATGATAACACGCTTATTGTATATACTACAGATCATGGAGACGCTGCCGGTTCACATAACATGGTGGATAAGCACTATGTAATGTATGAAGAGGAAGTACATGTACCTCTAGTGATGAAAATTCCCGGAGTGTCACATCGGATCGTCGATCGGTTTGTCAATAATCAACTGGATATGGCTGCAACATTTTGTGATATGTATCAGTTGGATTATAAAACGCAGGGAGAGTCCTTGTTACCTCTGATCGAAGAAAAAAAGGAGGCCTCAGACTGGAGGGAATATGCGTTCAGTAATTACAACGGTCAGCAATTTGGTTTGTTCGTGCAACGTATGATACGTGACAAACGTATGAAATATGTATGGAACCTTACAGATACGGATGAATTGTATGATTTGGAAAGCGATCCTTGGGAACTGAACAATTTAGTTTATTCAAAAGAATATAAAGCGGAACTTGTTCGTTTGAGAAAAGCTCTTTATGAGGACTTAAAGCAAAGAAAAGATCCGTTGATTTGGCAGAATGCGGCAAAAAGACAACTGATTGATAATAAAAAGTTGTAATGTTGGGAGTATAATCTCGATTTGCAAGCGATCGGGCAGTGACAATTAGATTATTTTCAGTAGGTATAAACAAAAATAGAACTATAATGAGATGAAACGTTCAAGCATAACGAAAGTTTGGTTGTCTTCTTGTTGTGCACTGCCGCTCTTGGGCTTTGCGCAGAAGCGTCCGCATATTATTCTAATCTTTACGGATCAACAGAATGTAAATGCCATGAGTGCGGCGGGTAATCCTTTCCTGTATACCCCCAATATGGATGCTTTGGCTAATGATGGAATTCGTTTTACGAACGCTTATTGTACTTCTCCTGTTTCCGGCCCCTCACGTGCAAGTATCGTGACGGGACTGATGGCTCGTGAAGCGGGAGTTGAATGGAATGACAATTCAAAACTAAGCGAAGGCATACATACCGTCGGTGACCTGTTGGGTGAGAATGGTTATCGGACTGTATGGGCAGGAAAATGGCATATTCCTGAAATTTATCCGCAGCGTTCAAAACATGAGATAAAATATTTGCATGGTTTTGAATTACTTCCTTTTTGGGACGCACCTAACAAGCATTGGTTGCTGGGAGCGGAAACAGATCCGCCATTGACGGATGCGGTCGTTTCGTTTTTGGATGGTTATGATAAAAGAGAGAAGCCCTTGTTTTTGGCGGTCAGTTATCATAACCCCCACGATATTTGTATGTATCCCCGTAAAGTCGGTTGGGAAACAATGTCGGATTCCTTGTTGAATATTCGTCCTTTTGGAAAATATAAATTGCCGGAACCAATGGGGGTACATCCTGATTCGTTGTCTTATTTGCCGCCATTGCCCGGAAATTTCAGTAAAAATGTAGATGAGCCGGAGTTCATAATAGACAAACGCGTCAAGCCGAACCCTTATGGAGATGAGGTGCAGTTGTCGTCCCGGTTTTCCGGAAGAGAATGGCAGGCTTACTTAAATTCGTATTATCGATTGACGGAGTTGGTTGACAAGGAGATTGGGGAGGTGATAGAAGCCTTGAAACGTAATGGAATGTACGAAAATTCTCTTATTATATTTACTTCAGATCATGGTGACGGTATGGCTGCTCACGAATGGGCGGCAAAACTTAGTTTTTACGAGGAATCTGTCAAAGTTCCTTTAATTATGGTATTGCCGGAAAAGTGGCAGCGGGGGGGTGTTAACTCCGGTTTAGTTTCTTTAGTCGATCTTGTCCCGACATTTTGTGATTATGCCGGGGTGAGCCCGAAGACGAATTTTGCGGGAATGAGTTTGCGTCGGGCTATATTTCCAACTGAAGAGCGTTGGCGTGATTTTGTGGTGGCGGAGTTGGCGGA
The DNA here is from genome assembly GCF_001185845.1 of Bacteroides sp. 3_1_13. Taxonomy (NCBI): domain Bacteria; kingdom Pseudomonadati; phylum Bacteroidota; class Bacteroidia; order Bacteroidales; family Bacteroidaceae; genus Bacteroides; species Bacteroides sp. 3_1_13. The sequence continues at coordinate 2,401,459 of NZ_KQ236956.1, read as the reverse complement.
TCATTTGAAAGACAGGACAAGAAAAGGGCGCATGATTCGTACCGGACGCTATAAATATGCTATATATTCATCGGGTGAACGTAATGAGCAATTGTTTGATTTAATGACAGATCCCGGTGAAACGATAAATTTGGCTTATTCAAAAGAGTACTGGGAGATTCTTAAAAAGCACCGTAGTTTATTGGTTAAATGGATGAAAGAACGTGGAGATAATTTTAAAGTAGTGACCTATGAAAAATAATATATATTTCATATATCTTTTATTACTGGCTGTTTTGCCGGTTCATTCAAGGAATACTTCACTTTTTAGCGTTTATGAGATAACATGTGAACAACAAATTGAACCGTCGGGAATAGGAAGTAAGTCCCCGCGTTTTGGTTGGAAGGTTGCATGTCAGCAACGTGGTTATCGCCAATCTGCTTATCGCATATTGGTGGCAGATACTGAGGATGCCCTGACAGCCGATAAAGGTACTGTTTGGGATTCAGGAACGTTTCTTTCTTCAAATTCCGTCCTTGTTCCTTTCCAAGGTAAAGAACTTCATTCCGCGACTAGATATTATTGGAAAGTCAAGGTTTGGAATGAAGCAGGCGAAGAATCCGCATGGAGCAGACAAGGTTCGTTTGTGACCGGCATGATGAAGGAACGGGATTGGGGAAAGGCTCAATGGATTGCTTTGGAAAAGGATGATTCTGCGAAAAACTTATATCCGGGAATACATGCTCCATTGGTTCGGAAGATGATCGGTGATCGGAAAGTGGGTGGATATAAATTGCCAATGTTCCGAAAAGAACTACCTATAAATAAAGAAGTCAAAGAAGCGATTGTGAATATTTCAGGATTGGGACATTTTGATTTCTATATAAACGGGGAGAAAGTGGGAAACCATTTTTTAGATCCGGGATGGACAAATTATGCAAAGACGGCTCTTTATCAGACTTTTGATGTGACAGCATTACTGAAGAAAAGAAATGTGATGGGAGTTATGCTGGGAAACGGGTTTTATAATGTACCTCGTGAGCGTTATTTCAAACAATTGATTTCTTTTGGAGCTCCCAAGGTGAAATTAGCCTTATCTTTAAAGTATGCGGATGGTTCTTCCGAGGTAGTTGTTACGGACCGGAGTTGGAAAGTCTGTGAAAGCCCGATTACTTATTCGAGTATTTATGGAGGAGAGGATTATGATGCCCGAAAATATCAGGTTTCCTGGATGAATCCCGGATTTGATGATGATTCGTGGAAAACTCCGGTTATTGCAAAAACGGAGATGGGGTTGAAAGCGCAAGTCTCTGCTCCGCTTACAGTACGTGATATACTTCCTGTTGTCCGGAAGTATAAGAATTCAAAGGGGAATTGGGTTTTTGATTTCGGACAGAACTTTTCAGGAATAATTCGTTTGAAAGTAAAAGGTCATAGCGGGCATAAAATGACGATGAAACCCGGCGAACTTCTGGAAAAAGATAGTACGGTCAATCAACGGGCGTCGGGTGGACCTTATTTATGGAATTACACGTTAAGTGGAAAAGGGGTGGAAGAATGGCAACCGCAGTTCACATATTATGGATTCAGATATGTTGAAGTATCTAATATTGAAAAGCTTGAATTGGTAGAATTGACAGGGATGCATACTACAAATTCTTCTCCGGAAGCAGGGTCTTTTTCTTGTTCCCTGCCGATGTTCAATAAGATCTATGAGTTAATTGACTGGTCGATACGTAGTAACTTGGCAAGTATTTTGACCGACTGCCCTCACCGGGAGAAACTTGGATGGCTTGAAGTGGCTCACCTTATGCAGCATGCCATGCAATACAGGTATCAGTTGGATGGTTTGTATAGCAAAGTGATGGGGGATATAAAAGATTCTCAGACACAGGAAGGCATTGTTCCTTCTATTGCTCCGGAGTATGTACGTTTTGCCGATGGATTCGAGAACTCTCCGGAATGGGGAAGTGCATTTATTATTATACCTTGGTATGTTTATAGATGGTATGGAGATAAAAGTCTGCTATCTGCTTATTATCCGTATATGAAGCGATATTTGGAATATTTGTCGACTCGTGCGGATAATTATATTGTTGCTTATGGCTTGGGGGATTGGTTTGATTTGGGACCTAAGCATCCGGGGTATTCGCAGTTAACATCGAATGGAGTGACCTCAACCGGTATGTATTATTACAATGCGTCGATAATGTCTCAAATAGCAAAACTGCTTGGAGAGGAAAAGGATGAAGAGCGTTTTACACAATTGGCTACTTGCATCCGAAAGGCTTATAATGAGAAATTTTATAATACTGCCACTAAGCAATATGACCGTAACAGTCAGACTGCGAATGCAATTTCTCTCTATTTCGGATTGGTGGAGGAACAGAATCGGGAGGTTGTATATCAGAACTTGATTAATGATATTAAGAATCGTAATTACGCTTTGACCTCCGGAGATATCGGTTATCGTTATTTGTTGAGAGTCTTGGAAGAAAACGGAGATTCTGATATCATTTATAAAATGAATACCAAATATGACGTCCCCGGGTATGGATGGCAACTGGCTTATGGGGCTACTGCGCTGACGGAATCCTGGCAGGCGTATGGTTTTGTATCGAATAATCACTGTATGCTTGGGCATTTGATGGAATGGTTCTTTAGTGGTTTGGGTGGAATAAGCCAGCAAAGGGAATCTGTTGGTTTTAAGAAGATAAAAATAAAACCTCAAATGCCGATAGGAATTAATTCGGCTTCTACTTCATACACTTCGCCATACGGGGATATTGCCTGCCGTTGGGTGCGTAAATCTGGAAAAATCCGGTTATATGTACAAATACCGGCCAATTCCGAAGCGATTGTTTATTTGCCGGCAAAAGCTGCAGAAGAAATCACGGAAAGCGGCATACCTTTGAAAGATGTCGGAGAATGTCGGATTCTTGAGACTCATAATGAAAACTATATATTAGTATCCGTGGGTTCCGGCAATTATATTTTTGAGGTGTAGAACCGAGTGTTAAACGTAACAATATAAATAATGAAATATAATCTGTTTTCGTTGGGAATTTTAGCTTTGAGTTCCCAAATGGTGATGGCTTATGAAAAAGGAAAAATGAACATTGTGTTTCTTTTGGCGGATGATTTGCGATATGATGCGGTAGGGTATATGAACAAGACCACTATTCAAACTCCTCATATCGATTGTTTGGCAAACGATGGTACGGTTTTTACCAATATGTATGCCACATCTGCCATTTCTTGTTGCAGCAGAGCGAGTATATTTACTGGTATGTATAATCGCCGTAACGGAATTACGGACTTTTCGGGTACTTTACGGGGAGAGGCACTGAAAAACACATATCCAATGTTAATGAAAGACAATGGGTATTATGTCGGTTTTATCGGAAAGTATGGTGTAGGAAATTATTTACCTCAAAAAGAGTTTGATTATTGGAGGGGGCTTGCGGGACAAGGAACATATTATCAAAAAGATAAGGATGGCAATCCCAGGCATCTGACGGGGCTGATTTCCGAACAGATAGACGAGTTTTTGGCTAATAGGGATGAAACGAAGCCCTTTTGTCTGTCAGTGAGTTTTAAAAGTCCACATACCGAATCGGAACAGGATCCGTTTCCTTTTGATAAGAAATATAGTTTTATGTACGAAGACGAATTCTTTGATAAACCGGAGACTTTTGGAGAAAATTACTATCGATTATTTCCCGAATCTTTTAGAAAAGATGGTAAATGGGAAAATGAAGGATATGTGCGTTTTAAGAATAGATACGGAACGGATGAGAAGTATCAGTCTTCTGTGAAAGGATATTATCGGTTGATTGCGGGGATTGATGAGGCAATAGGCAAGTTGAGAAAAAGGCTGAAGGAAATGGGACTCGATAAGAATACACTGATTATTTTCACTAGTGACAATGGTTATTATTTGGGAGAGCATGGTTTGGAAGGGAAATGGTATGGACATGAGGAGTCAATCAGATTGCCTTTGGTGATTTATGATCCGCGATTAGAGAAACCGGTAAAGAAAATTGATGAGATAGCGTTGAATATTGACCTGACCTCAACCATGCTGGATTATGCAGGGATAAGGCAGCTTGAAAAGATGCAAGGAGAAAGTCTGCGTCCTTTGATGGAAGGTAAAAAGATAAAATGGAGGCAGGAATTTCTTTACGAGCACCTAATGAATTTAGATAAAAAAGGATGGTATGTGTATATACCACAGACGGAAGGACTTGTAACGAAGCGTTATAAATATATGCGATATTTTGTGAATAATCAATCGCATACTCCTATTTATGAGGAACTTTTTGATATTAAAAAAGACCCTTATGAAAAAAAGAATCTGATTAAGAATAAAGCTGATTTGGCCGGGCGTATGCGTACGAGAGTCGATAATTTGATAAAAGTAATTAAATGATAAAACTAAATAATAGAGAAAGTATGAAGACATTTGTAAAACTTGCTACGGGAATGTTGTTTTTGGTTTCGTGTGGAGGAAATATATCGGATAAGGTCTCTACACTTAGTATTCCCGATAAATATGAACAGAGAGTTGATTCCGTATTGAAATTGATGACTCTGGATGAAAAAATAGGGCAGTTGAATCAATATACAGGCAATTGGCAGGCAACCGGACCGGTAGTGGAAGATCCTACTAAAATAGAACAAATTAAAGCCGGGAAAGTCGGTTCCATGTTGAATATAAAAAGTGTCAAACATACCCGTGAGTTGCAGGAATATGCAATGCAGTCACGTCTACGTATTCCTTTGATGTTTGGTTTGGACGTTGTGCATGGTCTGCGGACTATCTATCCTATTCCATTGGGCGAGGCTGCCAGTTTTGATCTTGACTTGATGAAACGTACAGCTGCCGGTGCTGCAAAAGAGGCTTCTGCGCAAGGCGTTCACTGGACCTTTGCTCCAATGATTGATATTAGTCGTGACGCCCGTTGGGGACGTGTAATGGAAGGAGCAGGAGAAGATACCTGGTATGGGTGTAAAGTTGCCCAAGCCCGGGTTAACGGTTTTCAGGGAGATGATTTGTCGGATCCACACACTATTATGGCTTGTGCCAAACATTTTGCGGCGTACGGAGCATGTATTGCAGGAAAAGATTATAATACGGTAGATATTTCCGAACAGACATTGCATGAAGTTTATCTTCCGCCTTTTAAAGCGGCAGTTGATGCAGGTGTCGCTTCTTTTATGAATAGTTTTAATGATATAAATGGTATACCGGCAACAGGGAATACTTATATTCAGCGTGATTTATTGAAAGGTTCCTGGAACTTCAATGGGTTGACTGTTTCTGATTGGGGTTCTATTCGTGAGATGATTCCTCATGGCTATGTTTCAGATTTGAAGGGGGCGGCAGAGAAGGCGATTCTAGCAGGTTGTGACATTGATATGGAGTCCAGAGCTTATCATATTCATTTGAAGAAACTTGTTGAAGAAGGTACTGTGTCAGAAGATTATATTGATGATGCTGTGCGTCGTATTTTGTTTAAGAAGTTTGAGTTGGGATTGTTTGATAATCCTTTTCTTTATTGTGACGAGACACGTGAAAAGGAGGTTGTTCTTTCTGAAGAATTGAAAAACCTTTCCCGGGAGGCTGGTGCCAAGTCTATCGTTTTATTAAAGAATGACCAAGGTTCTTTACCTTTGAATAACCCGAAAAAAATTGCAGTTATCGGTTCTTTGGCTAAATCTCAGAAAGATATGCTGGGCTTTTGGGCGAATGAGGGTATTGTAGATGAGGTGGTGACTGTGTATGAAGGATTGAAAAATAAATATCCTGAGTCCGACGTTGTGTATGCGGATGGTTATGATTTGGCAACAAATGAACTTCATTTGATGGATGCCCGTAATGCTGCAATGCAGTCGGATGTGGTAATTGTGGCAGTAGGCGAGCGCTTTGAAAATAGTGGAGAAGCCAAATCACGTGCTGATATCAACATCCATCCCAATCATCAGTTGCTAGTGAAAGAGTTGAAAAAGACAGGTAAAAATGTGGTTGTTTTGCTGATGGGTGGCAGGCCAATGATTTTTAATGAAATGACTCCCCATGCAGATGCCATATTATTAACTTGGTGGTTGGGAACGGAAGCGGGAAATGCCATTGCAGATGTGTTGGCCGGAGATTATAATCCTTCGGGAAAACTTCCGATGACATTCCCGGCGCATGTAGGGCAGATTCCGATTTATTATAATTATAAAAACACCGGTCGTCCAGAGAATAAAGAGATAGGTTATTCGTGTCGTTATCAGGATATTGATTTTGAACCTGCATATCCTTTTGGTTATGGTTTGAGCTATACTGATTTTTTAATTTCAGAACCAGTAGTAAAGGATTCGGTATTTAGCCTGAAAACTCCTTTGGAAGTTTGTGTAAAGGTGAAAAATACTGGTAAATATGCAGGAAAAGAAACTGTACAATTGTATATCCGGGATTTGGTAGCTTCTCTTACAAGACCGGTGAAAGAATTGCGTGGGTTCCAACAAGTGGAACTGCAACCGGGTGAAGAGAAAGAAATCAGTTTTATGCTGACGGAAAAGGAATTGGGATTTGAATCCGCTTGTAAAGGTTGGACCGTTGAGCCCGGATTATTTGATGTGATGGTAGGGAATAGCGCTTTGAATGTGAAGAAAACAAGAGTTGAATTAAAACAATAATCAATGAATGAACTTAAAAAGCTAGTGTGTATCTTATTGAGCCTGATTGGAATGCACACGATTCAAGCTGAAATAATAACTTATCCGGCTGAAGTAACTCCCGGTTCCTGGCTATGTTTTAGAAAAGAAATATCGGTAGAGAAAGATGCGTCGCATAACTTGCTGAAGATTGCGGCTGATTCAAAATATTGGTTGTGGATAAACGGTGAACTGGTTGTTAGAGAGGGAGGGTTGAAAAGAGGTCCTAATCCGAAAGATACTTACTGTGATATTCTTCAGGATGTAAAAGGATTAGTGCCCGGGAAAAACACCATTGCTCTTTTGGTCTGGTATTTCGGAAAAGAGGGATTTAGTCATAGAAATAGTCCGACGGCAGGAATTTCTGTAGATTTGACGATTGGCAAACAACGATATATAAGTGATGATAGTTGGAAGGTGAGCATACATCCGTCATTTTATATTCCGAAGGGTATAAAGCCCAATTTTAGGTTGCCGGAATCCAATATCGGCTTTGATGCGGAAAAAAAGGTGGCTTTTTGGGACAAGGATTTTGACGATACACAATGGAAGAATGTCAAAGTGATCAAAAAAGAACTGTCAGGATGGGGGCAATTGGTAGAACGTCCTATTCCTATGTGGAAGGACTATGGATTGAAAGATTATGTGAAAGTTGAAAGGAAATCTGACACATTGCTTGTTGCTTATTTACCTTACAATGCACAAGTGAATCCCTATATAAAATTAAAAGCGAAAGCGGGAAGATTGATTGATATTCGGACCGATAATTATCGTGGAGGCGGAACTCCTAATGTGTATGCTGAATATATAACTAAAAGTGGAATTCAAGAATTTGAAGCTTGGGGTTGGATGAACGGTCATCAGGTTTTGTATACGATTCCTAAAGATGTAGAGGTTTTAGAATTAAAATTCAGAGAGACGGGATATGATACGGAGCTTGCCGGATCATTCTCTTGTGAAAAACAGTTTTATAATAAATTATGGAATAAGTCGTTACGTACTTTATATATCACAATGAGAGATACCTATATGGATTGTCCGGATAGAGAACGTGCGCAATGGTGGGGAGATGTTGTAAATGAATTGGGCGAAGCTTTCTATTCGTTGGATCAGAATGCACATTTGCTTACACGTAAAGCTATTCTTGAATTAATGAATTGGCAACGTCCGGATAGTACGATTTTTGCACCGATTCCTGCCGGTAACTGGAATCAGGAACTGCCGATGCAGATGCTTGCCAGTGTTGGATATTATGGTTTTTGGACATATTATATGGGTACGGGAGACAAAAATACGATTAAAGCCGTCTATCCTAATGTGAAGAAATATATTCATGTATGGAAACTTGATGAAGAAGGACTGGTTATTCCTCGTAAAGGTGGATGGACCTGGGGAGATTGGGGAGATAATAAAGATCTTGTTTTATTGTATAATCTTTGGTATTCATTGGCTCTTGAAGGTTTTCATTTGATGGCCGACTTACTTGGTGAAAAGGAAGATTCCCGATGGGCATGTCAGGTTAATGAAAGATTGAAACGTGCTTTTCATACAAAATACTGGAATGGTACCTTTTACCTTTCTCCTCATTATAAAGGTAAACCCGACGACCGTGCACAAGCATTGGCTGTTGTTGCGGGCGTTTTACCCGAAAGTGACTATTCGGTAATCCGTCCTTTTTTCAAGCAGCAATATCATGCCAGTCCTTATATGGAAAAATATGTTCTTGAAGCTTTGTGTATGATGGGGTATTATGAGGATGCTTTAGAGCGAATGAAGAAACGTTATTATGACATGGTCGAAAGTGACTTGACAACTTTGTGGGAAGGTTGGGGAATCGGTAGTAAAGGTTTTGGCGGTGGTTCGTATAATCATGCTTGGAGTGGAGGACCTTTAACGATTCTTTCTCAATATTTTGCAGGTATATCTCCTTTGAAACCGGCGTTTAAAGAATTTATCATAAAACCTGTATGGAATTGCTTCGGGCATATTCAGTCTGTAACTCCTACTCAATGGGGGAAAATAGAGATTAGCATTACGAATAAATTGAACGTGATAGTTGTAGAAGTAAAAATACCTCGAAGTACCAAAGGATATTTTGTTATTCCTGACAAGATTAAAAAGTATCGTATAAACGGGAAAGAGAAAAAAACAGGAAAACAGGAAATTGTATTAAAAGAAGGAGTATGGGAAATCGAATTGTATTAACTGTTATATTCTTGGTATTCACTTTATGCTCTTTTGGAGATAATGTCTTTAATGGTGCACAATGGATATCCATTCCAAAATCTCAAAATACCCCTAATCAATGGTTATGTTTTCGAAAACAAATAGAGTGTGCTGATAAGAATACTGTCGCTAAATTAAATATAGCTGTTGACTCCAAGTACTGGCTTTGGGTAAATGATAGCTTAGTTGTTTTTGAAGGTGGGCTTAAACGCGGACCTAATTCTCAAGATACTTATTACGATTGTATTGATATATCCGATTTTTTAAGAAAGGGACTCAATGCAATTTCCATACAAGTCTGGTTTTGGGGTAAAGACGGATATTGCCATAAAAATAGTGGTAGGGCGGGATTACTCGTTGATTTGAGAGTAGGTAAAAAAGAGCGGATACTTTCTGATAAAAGTTGGAAAGTGAAAATTCATCCGGCATATGGCGAATCTTCATTGCCTCATCCTAATTATCGTCTACCGGAGGCAAACGTACATTTTGATGCACGAAAAGATATAGCAGGATGGCAGTCTTTAGATTATGAAGATCAATCGTGGAATTATGCAGTGGAGTGTGGAGAATATCCATGCTCGCCTTGGAATAGGGTACATTTACGTCCTTTTCCAAATTGGAAAGATTCTGGTATTGTTCGTTATGATTCTTTGAAAACTGATGAAATAGGGAAAATAGTTGGTTTTTTGCCAAAGAATATTTCAATAACTCCTTATTTAAAGGTAAAAGCTGACGCGGGAAAGTTAATTGATATAAGAACAGATAATTATAAGGGTGGAAGTGAATATAATGTCAGAGCTGAATATGTGACAAGGGAAGGGGTACAAAGTTTCGAGGCTTTTAATTATATGAATGGTCATTCGGTGGTTTATACGATACCTCAAGGAGTGGAGGTGATTGAAGTGGGATATAGGGAAACACGTTTTAATACTGAATTTGAAGGTTCCTTTGTTTGTGATGATGAATTTTATAACAAACTGTGGCAAAAGGCTCTGAATACAATGAATTTGAATATGCGTGATGCTATTCAAGATCCGGATAGAGAACGTTCTCAGTGGTGGGGTGATGCTGTAATTGTTTCTGGAGAAATATTTTATGCTTGTGACTTAAATGGGAAATCACTGGTGAAGAAAGCTATTAAAAATCTTGTGGATTGGCAGAAGGATGATGGAGTTTTATATTCTCCTGTACCAGCCGGTTCTTGGAATAAAGAATTGCCAGTGCAGATGCTTGCAAGTGTTGGAAAATACGGTATTTGGAATTATTATGTTTATACAGGTGACTCTGCTACTATAAAAGAAGCATATCCTGCCGTGAGAAAATATTTGTCATTGTGGGAGCTGGATGAACGTAATCTTGTCAAACATAGAACAGGGGGATGGGATTGGTCTGATTGGGGACAAGATATTGATGTCTGTGTTCTTGATAATGCTTGGTATAGTTTGGCTCTTGAAGGTCTAGCCAATATGGCTACTCTGTTAGGTGATCAGCTGACAGCCGAGGATTGTCTTTTTAAAATGAGAAAAGTTCGGGAAGCTGTAAATAAGTATTATTGGAATGGAAGGTTGTATCGGAATCCATTTTACAATGGAAGAACAGACGATCGTGCAAATGCCTTGGCTGTTTTGGCGGGATTTGCTACTGAGAATCAATGGAAAACTATTCGGGAGTATTTAAGTAACTATCAAGCTGCAAGTCCTTATATGGAGAAATATATTTTAGAAGCTTTTTTTTGTAAAGGAGATATAAAAGGAGGGCTTCAAAGGATGAAAAATAGATATCAATATATGGTAAATCATAGATTGACAACTTTGTGGGAGGATTGGAATATTGGTGGTGCTGGAGGTGGAAGTATTAATCACGGATGGGCTGGAGGTCCATTAAGTTTATTGTCACAATATGTTGCGGGTATTATTCCTTTGACGGCTGGATGGAAAACTTTTATGATAAGACCAAGTGATGTTTTATTTAAAAAGATAAAATGTAGTGTTCCTTTGGAACAAGGAGTAGTTATTTTAAATATGGATACTTATCAACGTAAAATAAATGTGGATTGTGATGTAAATCAGAATTTTATATTGGCTGTTCCAAGAACATGGTTTAAGGATGCTAGTTTATGTATATTAAATGGAAAAGAATATGATATACAGCAACTGAAAGGAATACAGAAAAAGAAAATAACTTTTGATTCAGAGGATACACAGTATTTTTATTTTAAGATAGTAGATAAATCAGTGGAGATTCATATCATCTGAACTAAAACTTTTTTGATATTGGGATAATAGATACTTTATTTATGTTGATTTAATTTTGAGATTACTTTTTATGAAGGCATTATTTGTTTTTTTATATTTCATCTGTTTTTATACTAATTTTCAGCAGGCGCAAGCCACTGCCCATAAATTTGAGGCGGGCAAGAACACCTTCCTGCTGGATGGAAAACCGTTTGTGGTGAAGGCTGCCGAGTTGCATTACACCCGTATTCCACAGGCTTATTGGAGTCATCGCATAGAGATGTGCAAGGCATTAGGCATGAATACTATTTGTATTTATATTTTCTGGAATATCCATGAACAGGAAGAAGGAAAGTTCGATTTTTCCGGTCAGAATGATATTGCAGCTTTCTGCCGTGCGGCACAGAAACACGGTATGTATGTCATTGTCCGTCCTGGTCCGTATGTATGTGCGGAGTGGGAGATGGGGGGCCTTCCCTGGTGGCTGTTGAAGAAAAAAGATATAGCCTTGCGTACGCTCGATCCCTATTATATGGAACGGGTAGGCATCTTTATGAAAGAGGTCGGTAAGCAACTGGCTCCGCTGCAAGTGAATAAAGGGGGAAATATTATCATGATACAGGTAGAGAATGAATACGGCTCTTATGGAATCGACAAACCTTATGTCTCTGCCGTGCGCGACCTGGTTCGTGAATCCGGTTTTACCGATGTACCTCTGTTTCAATGTGACTGGAGCAGTAACTTCACTAATAACGCGCTCGATGACCTGATTTGGACCGTGAACTTTGGAACGGGTGCCAATATCGACCAGCAATTTAAAAAACTCAAAGAACTTCGCCCCGAAACTCCATTGATGTGTAGCGAGTTCTGGAGCGGATGGTTTGACCACTGGGGACGTAAACACGAAACACGTCCCGCGAAAGATATGGTACAGGGCATCAAGGATATGCTCGACCGGAATATTTCTTTCAGTCTCTATATGACTCACGGAGGAACGACTTTCGGTCATTGGGGAGGTGCAAACAACCCTGCTTATTCCGCTATGTGCAGTTCGTATGATTATGACGCTCCGATCAGTGAAGCCGGATGGACCACCGAAAAGTTTTTCTTGCTTCGCGATTTATTGAAAAACTATCTTCCGGCCGGTGAATCATTGCCTGAACTCCCCGCTGCTTTGCCTGTTATTGAGATTCCCGAAATTCATTTTAATAAAGTGGCTCCACTATTCTCGAATTTGCCGGAAGCCAAACAAACAGTGGATATTCAACCGATGGAACAATTCAATCAGGGATGGGGAACTATTCTGTATCGGACCACACTGTCTGAAGCGACCCCCGCAGGAACCGTTTTGAAGATTACGGAAGTGCACGACTGGGCGCAAATCTATGCCGACGGCAAACTTCTGGCGCGTTTGGACCGTCGCAAAGGAGAATTTACTACGACTTTACCCGCACTGAAAAAAGGTACGCAACTGGATATTCTGGTGGAAGCAATGGGACGTGTCAACTTTGACAAATCCATCCACGACCGCAAAGGTATTACAGAAAAGGTGGAACTAGTTTCGGGTAACCAGGCTAAGGAATTGAAAAACTGGACTGTGTACAACTTCCCGGTAGATTATTCTTTTATTAAAGACAAGAAATATAACGATACAAAAATACTACCGGCTATGCCTGCTTACTACAAGAGCACTTTTAAACTGGATAAAGTAGGAGATACATTTCTGGATATGAGCACATGGGGTAAAGGTATGGTTTGGGTGAATGGTCATGCAATGGGGCGTTTCTGGGAAATCGGTCCGCAACAGACCCTCTTTATGCCGGGTTGCTGGCTCAAAGAAGGAGAGAATGAAATTCTCGTATTGGATTTGAAAGGTCCTGCCAAGGCTTCTATCAAAGGCTTGAAGAAACCTATTCTTGATGTGCTTCGTGAAAAAGCTCCCGAAACACACCGCAAGGATGGAGAAAAACTGAAACTGGCAGGTGAGAAAGTAATACATGAAGGTGCTTTCACTCCGGGCAACGGCTGGCAGGAAGTACGATTTGCTGCTCCGGCAAAAGGACGTTATTTCTGTCTGGAAGCACTTTCTCCGCAAGCAAATGATAACATCGCAGCAGTGGCAGAGTTCGATGTTCTGGGAGCCGATGGCAAACCGGTATCTCGTGAGCATTGGAAAATTCGTTATGCCGATAGCGAAGAAACGCGTAGCGGCAACCGTACAGCCGACAAGATATTCGACTTGCAGGAATCTACTTTCTGGATGACTGTGGATAATGTTCCTTATCCTCATCAATTGGTGATTGACTTGAGTAAAGTGGAAATAGTGACCGGCTTCCGCTATCTGCCCCGTGCCGAAAAAGAATATCCGGGCATGATTAAAGAATATAGAATATTCATTAAAAAAGAGGATTTTTAATTTTCTAAGGTGTATATTTCTACATTTGCTTCTAGTCAAAGATTTACTAAAGGAGATTCTGACTATTGGAAAGTTTATTATAGCAGCAGAGAACTGTAAGCGATATCTTTGAACAGAAGAAGGTGGAGCTGGACGGGAAATCTGTTGAGTAGCCTAATTTCTACGGGATGGAGAAAGCATGGGCTGAAAAGAGTAAGACAAAGGCATTGAAAAACTAATTAAAAGATCAATGATATAGCCGGGTATGAAACGTTACTCGGCTATCTATAAAAAGAGTATCTATAAAAATAATCGGAAGCAACAGGAAATACCCTGTTTGCTTCCGATTCTCTTTATATAATGATTTCGGATATTTATATTAATCCTGAACGAACTCTATCCTAAAAATGCTGTATATTATTTCTCCAACAACTCTTTTAAGAACTCGTCCAATTCCTTATCCAACCCTTTCAGCAATTCATCGTTCACCAGGATCGTATCATCGTCCACCAGTAATAATTCCGCTATGGTTTCTTTCTCTTCATCCACCAGAACGAAAGAGTAAGGCTTCAGGATAGTCACCTTGTCGAAGTCTCCGGCATCTTTCATTCTGCAAAGAATGTTGCGTAGAGAAGGTTCCACACTTTCAAGGAAATCATCCCCTTCATACGTAGCCCATTCTTCGATCATGATGTTTGCCAGTTCTTCATCATCATCATTGTAAATATTAAGTTGTCCCGATGTCTGGTCCGGTTGGAGATGGATATCGGTTACAACTGTTTGTTCACAGTTACATGTATATTTAGCGACTGCCTTTTGGATAGCCGATTCGATAATGGATAGTGATTGTTGGCTTAGTTTCATGGGTTCCTTCTTTTTATAAGTTCAAAGGTATAAAAAAAATAAGATTTGATACACAATTTCCTTAAAAATCATCATTAAATCGGCTCATTTGTAATTTTAACTTAGGTAATTGAGCGTTTCTCTCCTTCAATTCGGCTAAATACAAGGACGTAAGATAATAATTCGGCACATCGTCAATGCTGGCCTGAACACTATCTGTGATATTCTTTTTATCAATTTTCTTGGCTAGTTGCTGTGCCTTTTCCGCCCATTCTTCCGCTTTAGCGAGACTATCCTTCATTTCATAATAAACAGCTATGTTGAGAGCTGCCCGCATCTTCTTCTTTTGGTTCTTGGTACCTTCGAAAGCCTGGTTCCAAAGTTCGTATGCGTCGTCCCATGAATTTTCGCGTACATAGATGGCAGCATCACGCATGGGAACCGAGCCTCCGGTATACAGATACCGTGTTCCTTTTTTCCACATGGGGACGAGATATTTCACCGGAACTGTCCCTGCAAATACCGCCGCTTCCTCCAGCATTTGTTTGTCGCGAATCATGCGGGTGGCAGCTTCTACGGCAGTACCTCCAAACTCTTCCCAAAAGATGCTGTCGTTAGGATGGAGCGTAGTCATCGGCCGGCTACGTTCGGGAAGATACACTTTCACCGTGGGATATACTTTAACGTCTACTGCTCCTTGAAAACAGTTGAACTCATTCAGAAAACGGACAGATTTAGTGGCTTTGAGTTGCAGATTTTCCAGTGCAATGATAAAATCCACTCCCAAACTAGAGGCTAACTGACGGACTTCCTCCTGGCTCAATGTACTTTCGCGGGCCAGTTTATCATTTGCCCGCAAAGCAGAGTCACAGATGACTACTTCTTCAAAGTAATTCTGATGTGCGATTTCTTCAGCCAGTGATTCGGTGGCAATCTTAGGATCTCCGTTGGCGTATGCCGTTGCACGACTTACCAGCGGTGTACCTTCTTTGATTTTTTCAGTCGTTGTTATTAGTTTGTTATCCGGGATATTGCTGGTGTTATTCACGATAGCTACTTTCCGGAGTTGCGGAGGAAAGCTCAAGTCGGCAGGTTGCAGATAATCAATGGAAATCTGTTCCAAACTCTGACAGCTGCCCAGTGTCAGCAGGAAGATAGTGACGAAAGCCAGTGAATAAGATTTTGCCATAGTTTTGTTCTATTTAGTAATTTGAACAAAAGTACAATTTTGGAGGAATAAAAGAAAGTCTCAAACAGTTTTTAACCGTTTGAGACTTTCTTTTGTGTATTGAAACTTGAGATTATACCTTAATGTTAAAAATTAAATAAGGCTTTTGAGCGAAGCTGATTCAAAAATGAGCGCAAAGAAATAGAAACTCCTACTTTCCCAACTTTTAACTCTCAACTCTCCCTTCTCAACTTCTTAAAGGTTTTTACCGTGACAGTTCTTATACTTCTTACCGCTTCCGCATGGGCAAGGATCGTTACGTCCTACAGTCTTTTCTGCACGGATGGGTTCACGTTTCTGCTGTTCACGAGTATCCTGGCTGGCAGCAGCCTGCTGGTTCGGATCACTCAAGTCCTGCTTGTTTTCGCGATACTTGCTCATATCCTGACGTTGTTCAGGAGCAGCCTGACGCACTTCCACACGACGGGCAGCCTGTTCGTCCGGAGCTTCCTGTACAGGAATTTGTCCACGCATCAAGATAGATATAGTCTGGTTGTTGATCTTGTTCACCATGGCGTCGAATAAAGTCACAGATTCCAGTTTATAAATCAACAGCGGGTCTTTCTGTTCGTAACTTGCGTTCTGTACGGAATGTTTCAGTTCGTCCAGTTCGCGGAGGTTTTCTTTCCATGCTTCGTCGATAACGTGGAGCAGGATTGATTTCTCGAACGATTTCACCACTTCTTTAGATTCCGATTCGTAAGCCGCTTTCAGGTTACAAGAGATATTATACATTCGTTTACCGTCTGTAATAGGAATCAGGATGTTTTCGTACATGTGTCCCTGATTTTCATATACCTGTTTGATAACCGGATTAGCGATCTGTGCCAGACGTTCAGTTTTGCGTTTGAAGTTATCCATCGCAATGTTGAAAGTCTTTTCGGCCAACTTTTCTTTTTTCTCGTTACGGAATTCTTCTTCAGTGAACGGAGTTTCCATCGCCAATGTCTGAAGCAGTTCCATCTGGCAGCCTTCATAATCATTGTTTTCGATAGCATTGGCACAACGGTCCCAAATCATGTTCACGATGTCCATACCGATACGTTCACCCATCAAAGCGTGGCGGCGTTTGGTGTAAACCACTGTACGCTGCTTGTTCATCACGTCGTCATATTCCAACAGACGTTTACGAATACCGAAGTTGTTTTCTTCCACCTTCTTTTGGGCACGTTCGATAGAATTGGAAATCATCTTGTGTTCGATCATTTCGCCTTCCTGGAAACCAAGTTTGTCCATTACGCTGGCGATACGGTCGGAGGAGAACAGACGCATCAAATCATCTTCCAGTGACACAAAGAATACAGAAGAACCCGGGTCACCCTGACGTCCTGCACGACCACGCAACTGGCGGTCTACACGACGGGATTCGTGACGTTCCGTACCGATAATTGCCAAACCGCCCGCAGCCTTTACTTCCGGACTTAACTTGATGTCGGTACCACGACCAGCCATATTGGTAGCAATGGTTACTGTTCCGCTCAAACCGGCAGTAGCAACGATGTCCGCTTCTTTCTGGTGCAGTTTGGCGTTCAATACCTTGTGCTCGATATGGCGCATGGCAAGCATCTTGCTCAACATTTCGGAGATTTCTACCGAAGTAGTACCCACCAATACCGGACGTCCTGCCTGAACCAATTTTTCGATTTCCTCGATAACAGCTTTATACTTTTCGCGTTTCGTCTTGTAAACGCGGTCGTTCATATCCTTTCTTGCAATCGGACGGTTGGTCGGGATCACGACTACGTCCAATTTGTAGATGTCCCAAAGTTCGCCTGCTTCCGTTTCAGCAGTACCGGTCATACCGGACAGTTTGTGATACATACGGAAGTAGTTCTGCAAAGTAATCGTTGCAAAGGTCTGCGTAGCAGCTTCCACTTTCACACGTTCCTTGGCTTCGATAGCCTGGTGCAATCCGTCAGAGTAGCGGCGACCTTCCATGATACGGCCTGTCTGCTCGTCTACGATCTTCACCTGTCCGTCGATCACTACATATTCATCATCTTTCTCGAACATGGTGTAAGCCTTCAACAACTGGTTGATGGTGTGTACACGTTCCGATTTGATGGCATAGTTTGTTAGAAGTTCATCTTTCTTTTCAAGCAGTTGTTCGTTAGTCAGATGTTGGTTTTCCAGTTCCGAAAGTTGTCCGGCGATGTCCGGAAGAACGAACAATGTCGGGTCTTCAGAGTTACCGGTAATCAGGTCTACACCCTTGTCTGTCAGGTCTACACTATTCAGTTTCTCGTCGATCACGAAATACAGCGGATCAGTAACTTCATGCATACGCTTGTTGTTCTGTTCCATGTAGATTTCTTCCGTCTTGAGCATACCTGCCTTGATACCCTGTTCACTAAGGAACTTAATCAAAGCCTTGTTTTTCGGCAATGCCTTGTGGCTGCGGTATAAGGCGAGGAATCCTTCTTCCACCTCTTTCTTATCGTTGGATGCGATCAGTTTCTTAGCTTCGGAGAGATATTTGGTAGCCAATACTTTCTGTGCTTCTACCAGACGTTCTACTAACGGACGGAGTTGCTCGAACAATTGGTCGTCGCCTTTCGGTACAGGACCGGAGATAATCAACGGAGTACGGGCGTCGTCAATCAATACCGAGTCGACCTCATCGACGATGGCATAGTTATGCTGACGTTGTACAAGGTCTTTCGGGCTGATAGCCATGTTGTCACGCAGGTAGTCGAAACCGAATTCGTTGTTCGTACCGAACGTGATGTCTGCCAGGTATGCCTGACGGCGCGCGTCGGAGTTCGGTTGATGGCGGTCGATACAATCCACGCTCAAGCCGTGGAACATATAAAGAGGTCCCATCCATTCGGAGTCACGTTTGGCGAGGTAATCATTCACGGTAACCACGTGCACACCGTTTCCGGTCAGTGCGTTGAGGAATACCGGGAGAGTAGCCACCAATGTTTTACCTTCACCGGTTGCCATTTCCGCAATCTTACCTTTATGCAGAACGACACCACCGAAGAGCTGTACATCGTAGTGAACCATGTTCCATACCGTATCGTTACCACCGGCTATCCAGTGATTCTGATAGATGGCCTTGTCACCTTCGATGCGTACAAAATCTTTCGTTGCAGCCAGTTGGCGGTCAAAATCCGTAGCGGTAACAACGATTTCTTCATTTTCTGTGAAACGTTTGGCAGTAGCTTTCACGATAGAAAAAGCAACGGGCAGTACTTCGTCCAGTGCTTTTTCATATTTCTCCAGAATTTCTTTTTCTGTCTTATCGATTTGTGCGAAGACTTCTTCGCGGTCTTCCAGTTCCAGTGTCTCGATGCTTGCCTTCAACTCTTCCACTTTCGCACGTTCGGCAGTAGCCGATTCATGGATATATTTTTTGAGTTCTTCCGTTTTGGCACGGAGGGCGTCGTTGTCCAGTTTCTCAACCTCCGGGTAGGCAGCTTTGATCTTTTCCACCCAGGGCTTGATTTCTTTCATGTCTCGTGTGGATTTGTTTCCGAAAATCGAGCTTAAAAATTCATTAAATCCCATGTTATATTATTTAGTTTATTATTTATCTTTTTCTGCACCACAGATTCCACGGATTTACACAGATTTTTTCATATAGAACACGGATCTTTCTTTTTAATCTGTGTGAATCTGTGGGATTTGTGGCGAATAATCTCCGCAAAGTTACATTAAAATGCTGATTTATTTATGTTTTGCTCCCTGTTTTTGTGAGTAAATTTTTACCGTAGGTCGGTAATAGGAGCAGAAGTACAGGCATTGGGAGCCCGGATGCGCATGAAATGTGCCAGTGTGGGCGCAATATGTTCAATGGTTACAGGTGTCCGGATAATGGCCGGTTTTACGGAATGTCCCATGAAAATCAGCGGTGAAGGGATATAAGAATGACGTACCACTTTGTTTTCGCCGCCGTTCTCGTTGACGATGGTCCATCCGGGAAGGACGTCGATTACGAGGTCGCCCGAACGTTTGCGGTGGTAGCCGTTGCGTATTTTATGAATTTCCGGTGTCCATGAACCCAGCAACAGCCGGTTGGCTGAATATGCTTCGTTCACTCCGCTGAACTGCATCAGGAATTCTGCTGACTTTTGTTGGATCTCTGCCAGATTCAGTTCCTTCTTTTCCAGCAATTTATGATTCAGATAAATCTGCTGGTTGTGGTGAGCTTCCACATACTTTCCTTCGCCATACGTAGCCATCAGGTACATATTCAATAGGGCGGCACAACGGTTGAGATAAAACTCTCCGCCGGGAATCTTGTACAATCCCGAGTCAGCCGATTCGCTGTCCGTATATCCGGTGGAAGTGACGAAAATAAGCACGTTTTGTAGTCCTACTTTCTTGTCGAGCGCTTCGAGCAGGTTTTCGATGCTGCGGTCGAGACGCACGTAGGTGTCTTGTATTTCCATGGCACATTCCTGTACGGATTTATGTGCGTAGTTTCCTGCATAATAAGTGAGTGCCAATAAGTCAGTAATGTCATCCATGCCGATGGAGCTTTTGTTCAATGCCTCTTCGGCAAGTGCGTTCACTTCATCATTCACAAAAGGGCTGGCGATGAAGCGTCTGTACTTATTGTTACGGTCGTCATCAAATTTATATTTGAAGAGTATATCCCGCCAATCTGGCAGAAAAGTGTACATGCCACGGGGGAATACCGGTTCCCATGTCATACCCGCAATACGGAAATCAATCGCCTGCCGGTCATTGTATTGGCTTGCCCACCACGGAAATTCTCCATAATAGGTCGTTCCGCTCCATTTTCCGGTGTTGGGATTGAGCCAGAAAGCACCGTTTCCGGCATGTCCGGCTGCGAAAAGCGCGGCGTCGCAATCGGGGGCGATGGCATATACGAGTCCTTTGCCTTGGGTAGCTATTTTAAGCTCGTCGGCAATGGTGGAAGTCAGTAATTTGGTGGGTGCGGCCGTTTGGTCGGTGTAATATCCCATGAATGCCGTGTCGTCTGTGCTGTTGACAGGGCGAAGGGTAGAGGCGTCCATCCATCGTTGGGAGATGATTCCGTTCATGGAAGGCGCCGTGCCGCTGTAAATGGCTGCGATGGCAGAAGCGCGGTCTACGTTGCAGAAGGTATATTCGGCATTATGGAACACTCTTCCCTCTTTCCAAAGACGTTTGAAGCCTTTCTCGCCGTAGAGTGACGAAAACGCTTCCAGATAGTCCGTACGCAGTTGGTCGATAGTCAGCCCTACCACTAATTTAGGGGCGGAAGGCAGTGACTGGGCTTGTAGCCCGGTGAAAGTCAGTACGGTGATGAGGGAAGTTAGTAGTCCTTTCATTATTTCTTTTTAGATGTCACAATCAGATTGCTTGCTGAACGTATCAGCAAAACGAGTGCCAAAGGTACAACAGCAAAGTCAAATCTTTGCGGAATTACAGGAAAAAGCACTATAAAAAGTGTTAAAACGACCAGATTCAAGGTCAAGTACCAGCATTTCTTCCCTTTTCGGACACAATATACGATGTAGGGAAGGAAAAGAAGTTGCCCCGGATGGAAAACCAATAACAGGAAATTGGAGCTGACTGCCGGGTGTTGGGAGAAGAGGGCGAGGAAGGCGAGGACGCATCCCACGATACCTGCCATGCCAAAAAGAACAAGGTCGATTCCCCATAATCCGGTTCTTCGGCGGATGCCATAGATCGTGGCGGCGGCTGTCAGTATAAATAAGAGTAACGAGCATTGGAGAGGAGTGGGCATCCAGCCGCTTTCATCCGGTTCGGGAGTGACGTCGATTATCAGTTCGTTGGTCTTGACAAGCGGACGGGAATAGGTATCTGTGGAAATCTGTGCGCCGTCGAAAGCATCCATCAGATAGAAGGGGGCAAACATCATTTGCCGTTGTGTGATGGGCTGGTCGGCTTCGCTTCCGATGCAGAGGTCGATGCCGAAACGCGCCCACGGATGTCCTTTGCAATATTGATGTACGATGTCGCGGAAAGTGCGCGAACCATCCTGCGGTTCCGTCGGATAAACCACCTTTCCTGCAATGCTTTCTTCTATCTTGTCCCGGGGACGGGTGGCGCAATTGTCGTAAAAGAAATTATAGCGGTACACCCGGTTTTCCGGACGATAATTTTCTTGTAATAACTGGATTAGTTTTGTTTTCTCTTCATCAGTCAGGTTCAGTGTTTGCTGCCACACGCTGCGTCCGTAGAATGCGTATTCAGCCGCAAAATGCTCATAATCCGTTACTCCCAGTTGGTAATCGGTTTCTCCGAGCGAGAAGCGGAAGATGAAGTTAGGAGTGTTGAAACTGAATAATCCGTAATTGAACACAACGTCAATCCCTTGTGACGGGTTTTCATAGCGGATGGCAGTGTGTCCGAACAGGGAATATATTTCTTCTCCGGGAGCGCAAGTCAACAAGCTCAAGCGGATGGAGTCGTTGCTGTTGGCAGGTGCTTGTCCGGCGGACGGAAGCAACAGGAAGAAGGAGAGGATTGTATATAAGAAAAAACGTTTCATTAGCAGGCTCGTTTTATTTTGGTGGCAAATATAGGAAGAATTGTTGGATTCGGGAAAACGGTGGTTCTGTTTTATCGGAATAGAGTCTCTATTTCATACAAACAGAGGCTCTATATGGCTTAAACAGAGGCTCTGTTTCCCTCAAATAGAGCCTCTATTTTGGGGCTAAAAAATCGAACAGCCAAACGAACACCCCCTGAAGGTGGCTCAACTGCTTGTCTGTCATGCGTTTGCAACGCTCGGAAAAAAGTAGGCGAACCACCAACCGAACATATATAAATACTAAAATATAATAATCTATATAATATAGTTCGCTCAACACACTTTTTCTGTGTTTTGTGAATGAAAAAATGAAGATGATTCAGGAAATTTGCCTTTAGATGAGATAAAACGGAGCCTCTGTTTGGATGAAATAATGTTTCTGTTTGAACGGAAAATTGATTACAAAATAGCGAAACGCTTTGTGGAACGCTGTTTTTCTCTTGTAATCTATTGCTTATTAGCTGTTTATGATGTAATGAAAAAGGACTGCCGAACGCAAAGTGGAATACATAATAAACAATAAAAGATAATTGATCTATTTAAAAATAGATAGTTCGATATTTTTGTTTGGGGGGATTTCTAAAATGAAAAAAGAAGATAATTCCTCTTCTATGCTTCAACTTTTCTTTTTTTACTTTACCTTTGCGCCCGCTAAAGAACCAAAAGATTTGAATTTAATAATCGACATAGGAAATACAAAGGCAAAGATTGCTTTCTTCGACGGCGGAGAAATCGTGGATGTAGTAGCTGAATCCAATCAGTCTCTAGGTTGCTTGAAAGCTCTTTGTTCTCAATATCCGGTTGAACAGGGGATCGTGGCTACTGTCATTGATCTAAACGAAAAGGTATTGGCTGATTTGGCCGCTTTGCCGTTTCCTTTGCTCTGGCTCAATCATCAGACTCCGCTTCCGGTTGTCAACCTGTACGAAACTCCCGAAACATTGGGATATGATCGTATGGCTGCCGTAGTGGGTGCTAATGAGCAGTTTCCTCATCGGGATATATTGGTGATTGATGCGGGAACTTGCATTACTTACGAGTTTATCGACTCAAAAGGCCAGTATCATGGCGGTAATATTTCTCCCGGTATGCAGATGCGTTTCAAGGCACTGCATCAGTTTACAGGACGTTTGCCTCTGGTGGACACCAACGGGCGCAAACTCCCGATGGGACGGGACACCGAAACGGCTATACGTGCCGGAGTGATGAAAGGGATGGAATACGAAATTTCAGGTTATATTGAGTCTATGAAGCATAAATATCCTGAACTTTTGGTTTTTTTAACGGGCGGAGATGATTTTTCTTTTGATAGCAGCGTAAAAAGTATCATCTTTGCAGATAGATTTTTAGTGTTGAAAGGATTAAATAGAATTTTAAACTATAATAATGGTAGGATTTAAACACACACTTTGTGCGCTTTTGCTCACGATGGTTACCGGAATGGCAATCGCTCAAAATAATACAAACTCTCCTTATACACGATATGGCTATGGCGACTTGTCCGATCAGAGTTTCGGAAATAGCAAGGCGATGGGGGGAATTGCTTTTGGACTTCGGGATGGAGCACAGATCAATCCGCTGAATCCTGCTTCGTATACAGCCATTGACTCGTTGACGTTTATTTTTGAAGGAGGCGTTAGTCTGCAAAATATGAATATTAGTGGCGGTGGTGTGAAACTGAACGCTAAAAACTCTAGCTTCGACTATCTGGCTATGCAATTTCGTTTGCATCCGAGGGTAGCGATGAGTATCGGTCTGTTGCCGTTCTCCAATGTGGGATATTCTGTATCGGAAAGCAATGAGGCTACAGAAACTTCACCGTATAGCACGAAAAGCCTTACTGGTGAGGGAGGTTTACATCAACTGTATGTTGGTGCGGGTGTAAAAGTCTTGAAAAACCTGTCTGTTGGTGTGAATGCTTCTTATTTTTGGGGAGATATAACCCGCTCGCTGACGCAGCTTTATCCGAATACCGCTTCTGCTTATTCTTACATTAGGCAGAATGCTGTGTCAGTGTCGGATTATAAACTGGATTTTGGATTGCAATATACGCAAGAATTTAACAAAAAACATTCAGCCACTATCGGAGCAGTATATTCTCCGAAGCATAAACTGAATAATGATTATACAGTAACGACGCAAGCTAGCTCAACTGTCAGTCAGGATTGGGATGCTACACTTAAAGTGCCTAATACTTTTGGCGTCGGCTTTACATATAACTATGACAAACGTTTGACTGTCGGTCTGGATTATAGTTTGCAGCAATGGTCAAAAACCAAGTTTGGCATAAAAACATCGGATGATGCTGTACGTGAAGATTTTAATGAAACATACACGTATTGCGACCGTCATAAAATATCAGTGGGTGCGGAATATATTCCCAATTTGATTGGACGTTCCTATTTATCCCACATCAAATATCGTTTGGGAGCTTATTATACGACTCCGTATTATAAGATTGGCGGTAAAGACGCAGCCCGCGAATATGGCGTAACTGCCGGTTTCGGTCTGCCTGTGCCTCGTTCCCGTTCCATCCTTAGCATCAGCGGACAGTTTGTTCGTGTAAGTGGACAGGAATCGACCTTTGTAAACGAAAATATCTTCCGCGTAAGCATCGGATTGACGTTCAACGAACGTTGGTTCTTCAAGCGCAGAGTAGAGTAATTGAGATGAATGTAAGAAGAGAAAGAATAGACGACTATAATAATAACAACTAAAATTTAGATACAATGAAAATTAAAACGCTTGTGGCTATGTTGTTCCTTTCGGCAGGGGCAACCACTGTGGTAGCACAGGATGCGACTAACTGTAACTCGAACAGTAGTATCTCGCATGAAGCTGTGCGTGCAGGTAACTTTAAAGATGCGTATACTCCTTGGAAAGCTGTGTTGGAAAACTGCCCGACGCTTCGTTTCTATACTTTTACTGACGGATATAAAATTCTGAAAGGCTTGATGGGACAAATCAAGGATAGGAATAATCCGGAATATCAGAAATATTTTGATGAGCTGATGAATACGCATGATTTGCGTATCAAATACACAGATGAGTTCTTGGCTAAAGGTACAAAAGTGTCTTCTGCTGATGAAGCTCTGGGTATCAAAGCAGTAGATTACATCGCTTTCGCTCCGAAAATTGATGTTAATCAGGCTTATCAATGGTTGAGCCAGTCGGTAAATGCAGTAAAAGCTGAATCTGCTGCCGCTACTATCTTCTATTTCCTGCAAATGTCTTTGGATAAACTGAAAACAGATCCTAACCATAAGGAACAATTCATTCAGGATTATCTGGCTGCTTCTGAATATGCTGATGCTGCTATTGCCGCTGAAACGAACGAAGCAAAGAAGAAAAACTTGCAAGGTATCAAAGATAATCTGGTTGCTTTGTTTGTAAACAGCGGAACGGCTGATTGCGAATCACTGCAAAACATCTATGGACCGAAAGTAGAAGCTAACCAAACAGACCTGGCTTACTTGAAGAAAGTAATCGACATCATGAAAATGATGAGATGTACGGAAAGCGAAGCTTATCAACAGGCTGCTTTCTATGTGTACAAAATAGAACCTAGTGCAGATGCCGCTACCGGATGTGCTTACCAGGCATTTAAGAAAGGTGACATCGACGGTGCTGTCAAATTCTTCGACGAAGCCATTGGATTGGAAACTGACAACGTGAAGAAAGCTGAAAAAGCATACGCTGCCGCAGCAGTATTGGCTTCTGCTAAAAAACTGTCTCAAGCAAGAGCATATTGCCAGAAAGCTATCGGGTTCAACGAAAACTATGGTGCTCCATATATCCTGATTGCCAATCTGTATGCAATGAGTCCTAACTGGAGCGACGAGTCAGCTTTGAACAAGTGTACTTACTTTGCAGTAATCGACAAACTGCAACGTGCAAAACAAGTAGATCCGAGCGTAGCTGAAGAAGCTAACAGCTTGATCGGTAGATATTCTGGTCATACTCCACAAGCTAAAGACCTGTTTATGTTAGGTTACAAGCAAGGCGACCGCATCACTATCGGCGGTTGGATAGGAGAGACTACAACGATTAGATAACCGTATGTTGCGAAAACGAAGAAACCGTTTGTTGCATAAAAGCATGAGCATAACAATCACCTTCGGGGTGGTTGTTATGCTTCTTTTATTATCTTCCTGTGGCGGAAAACAGAAAGCTATGGGAGAGGCTATCACAGAACGTGATTCTCTTCCGGTGATGACCACATTGGGAGTTACTACCCTTATTTCCGATTCCGGAGTGACACGTTATAGGGTGAACACGGAAGAGTGGATGATGTACGACCGTAAAAAGCCTTCGTATTGGGCGTTTGAAAAAGGTGTGTATATGGAGCAGTTCGACTCTATCTTTAATGTAGAAGCCAGTATTAAAGCAGATACTGCCTATTATTATGACAAAGAAAGGCTTTGGAAGCTGATAGGAAATGTGGATATACAGAACCGCAAAGGAGAGCGTTTTAATACCGAACTGCTCTACTGGAATGAGGCCACTCAAAAAGTGTATTCCGACAAGTTTATACGTATTCAGCAACCGGACAGAATTATCACAGGACACGGCTTCGACTCGAACCAGCAAATGACTATATATACCATTCGTAATATTGAAGGTATTTTCTATGTGGACGAGGAAGCGAGTAGCGGTCCGCCCCAACCGGAAACAAAAGCACTGCCGGATTCAGTGAATAAAGATACTGCGAAATAGGCGAAGTCATATCATTGTACCGTACCTCGTAAATCGTCTGATCGTAAATCAAAACTTATGAATATTTATATCTCTCTAATTATCACCATGGTCTTTTCCGCTTTCTTTTCAGGAGTGGAGATTGCCTTTGTGTCGGTAGACAAACTGCGTTTTGAGATGGAACGCAAGGGGGGAATTACGTCCCGCATCCTTTCTATCTTCTTCAAGAACCCGAATGAATTTATCTCTACCATGCTGGTGGGGAATAATATCGCACTGGTCATCTATGGTATCCTGATGGCACAGATTATCGGCGACAATCTGCTGGCGGGATTCATTGACAATCATTTCCTGATGGTGTTGGCGCAGACCGTTATTTCTACCCTGATTATTCTGGTGACCGGAGAGTTTTTGCCGAAAACAATCTTCAAAATCAATCCCAATCTGGTCTTGAATGTTTTTGCCATTCCGCTTATTGTTTGTTATGTGGTTCTCTATCCCATCTCCAAATTAGCCTCCGGCTTGTCTTGTATCTTCCTTCGTCTCTTTGGAATGAAGGTTAATAAGGATGCGTCCGACAGAGCTTTTGGAAAAGTCGACCTGGACTATTTCGTACAAAGCAGCATTGATAATGCCGAAAATGAAGAAGAGTTGGACACGGAAGTGAAAATCTTCCAGAACGCCCTCGACTTCTCGAACATAAAAATCCGCGACTGCATCGTTCCCCGTACCGAAGTGGTGGCTGTCGATCTGACTACCTCGCTGGACGAGCTGAAAAGCCGCTTCATAGAATCCGGAATCTCCAAGATAATCGTGTATGACGGGAATATCGACAACGTAGTCGGTTATATCCATTCGTCGGAAATGTTCCGTGCCCCGAAAAACTGGCATGAGAATGTGAAACAAGTGCCGATTGTGCCCGAAACGATGTCCGCCAATAAACTGATGAAACTCTTCATGCAGCAAAAGAAAACGATTGCCGTAGTGGTGGATGAATTTGGCGGTACGTCCGGCATCGTGTCTCTGGAAGACCTCGTTGAAGAAATCTTTGGAGATATAGAAGACGAACACGATAACACTTCCTATATCAGCAAGCAGATCGACGAACGCGAGTATGTGTTGTCCGCCCGCCTGGAGATAGAAAAAGTCAATGAGACGTACGGACTCGACTTGCCCGAGTCGGATGATTATCTGACAGTAGGAGGGTTGATCCTGAACCAATATCAGAGCTTCCCGAAGTTGCATGAAGTGGTCCGGGTAGGACGTTATCAATTCAAGATAATTAAGGTTACAGCGACAAAAATAGAACTCGTGCGATTAAAAGTCTTGGAATAATGACGATAATCAAGAAATTTTTAGCCAATAAATAGATGCATATTAGCATTTTTTGTATCTTCGTGCGCTAAAACGACAAAAGAAAGAAATAATAATAAACATAAATCGTATTAATCAAAATGGCAACGTTACAAAACATTAGGTCGAAAGGACCTCTATTGGTGATTGTTATCGGCTTGGCGCTGTTTGCTTTCATTGCGGGTGACGCATGGAAGGTGATGCAGCCGCATCAGGCACATGACGTAGGTGAGGTGAACGGAGACGCTCTTTCCGCTCAAGAGTATCAGAATTTGGTAGAAGAATATACCGAAGTGGTGAAACTCATGCGTGGGGTGACCGCCTTGAATGACGAACAAACCAATCAGGTGCGCGATGAAGTATGGCGTTCCTACGTAAACAATAAACTGATCGAAAAAGAAGCAAAAGCACTGGGATTGACTGTTTCTGCTGCTGAAATCCAGGACATCCTGAAAGCAGGCGTTCATCCTTTGTTGAGACAAACTCCTTTCCAGAATCCGCAAACAGGAAACTTCGACAAGGATATGTTGAACAAGTTCCTCGTGGAATATGCCAAGATGAGCGAATCACAAATGCCGGCACAGTATGCTGAACAATACAATAACATGTATAAATACTGGTCTTTCATTCAGAAAACTCTGATCGAGAGCCGTCTGGCAGAAAAGTATCAGGCATTGGTGTCTAAAGCTCTTCTTTCTAATCCGGTGGAAGCACAGGACGCTTTCGACGCAAGAGTGAACCAGTACAACGTGTTGATGGCTGGTATTCCTTACTCTTCTGTAGTGGACTCTACAATCGTAGTGAAAGAATCGGAACTGAAAGACTTGTATAACAAGAAGAAAGAACAATTCAAGCAATATCAGGAAACTCGTGACATCAAGTACATCGATGTACAAGTGACTGCAAGTGCTGAAGACAGAGCTGCTATCCAGAAAGAAGTGGACGAAGCTACTGAACAGTTGGCTACTACTACGGAAGATTATACT
Source organism: Bacteroides sp. 3_1_13 (assembly GCF_001185845.1). Lineage (NCBI taxonomy): Bacteria > Pseudomonadati > Bacteroidota > Bacteroidia > Bacteroidales > Bacteroidaceae > Bacteroides > Bacteroides sp. 3_1_13. The sequence goes on along the minus strand of NZ_KQ236956.1, from coordinate 2,372,300 downwards.
TCTTTCATCCGCTCGACTGGCTCGGAAGCTCCTTATGTAGACTTGTTCTATAACAAAACAGCTTTCCCGTCAGATGTAGTTGCCCGTTTGGACTCTGCTTCGGTAGGTACTATTTATGGTCCTTACTATAACGGTGCCGACAATACAATCAACTCTTTCAAAATTGTAGCTAAAGCTGCTGCTGCCGACTCTGTCGAATTCCGTCAGATTCAGGTATACGCAGAAGATGCTGTGAAGACAAAGACATTGGCTGATAGTATCTACAACGCGATCAAAGGTGGCGCTAACTTTGCTGATCTGGCAAAGAAATATGGTCAGACTGGTGATGCAAACTGGCTAACTTCTGCACAGTACGAAGGTGCACAGATAGACGGAGATAACCTGAAATTCATCTCTGCTATCAACAATACAGGTGTGAACGAATTGGTGAACTTGCCGATGGGACAAGCAAACGTAATTCTTCAGGTAACGAACAAGAAATCTGTAAAAGACAAATATAAAGTAGCTGTTATCAAGCGTGAAGTAGAGTTCAGCAAAGAAACTTACAACCGTGCTTATAATGATTTCAGCCAGTTTATCGCAGCTAATCCGAGTGTAGAAAAGATGGTAGCTAACGCTGAAGAGGCCGGTTACAGACTGCTCGACAGAATGGATTTGAGCAGCTCTGAACATAATATCGGTGGTGTAAGAGGTACAAAAGAAGCGTTGAGATGGACATTTGATAAAGCAAAACCGGGTGATGTTTCCGGCTTGTACGAATGTGGCGAAAGCGATCACATGATGGTAGTAGGTCTGGTAGGCATTAAGCCGGAAGGATATCGTCCGTTGAAAGCAGTACAGGATCAGTTGAGAGCTGAAATCGTAAAAGATAAGAAAGCTGAAAAGATTATGGCTGACATGAAAGCTGCCAATGCAACTTCATTCAACCAGTACAAAGAGATGACTAATGCAGTCAGCGACTCTTTGAAGATGGTTACTTTTGCAGCTCCTGCATACGTATCAGCATTGCGCAGCAGCGAACCGCTGGTAGGTGCTTATGCTTCTGCAGCTGAAGTGAATCAGTTGAGCGCTCCTATCAAAGGTAATGCCGGAGTATTTGTATTGCAGGTATACGGTAAGGACAAACTGAACGAAACATTCGACGCAAAAGCAGAAGAAGCTACGCTGACTAACATGCACGCACGTTTTGCCAGCCGTCTGATGAATGATTTGTATCTGAAAGCAAACGTAAAAGATACACGCTTCTTGTTCTTCTAAACAAGTAGCAAGTAATAGATAGTAGGCACGGATTACACGGATTTACGCGGTTTAAATTTTTGAGGGAACCGCGAAACCCGTGTAATCCGTGCCTTTTTTGTGCTCGTTTTTTTTGTTTATGGTCTTTGTTATCTGATTAAATTTCCATATCTTGCCAATCTTTATCAATTGGCTTTGTGAAATACTTCATTAACTAATACGAATCTATATTATGACTAAACAACTAGCCCAGTATTCAGTTCCCGCTGAAAATTCACGTGTTATCCGTGTTTTCCTTTCGTCAACGTTCAGAGACATGGAGATGGAACGTTCTGCATTAGTCAAACTCTTTAAGGGTTTGCAAGTGAAGGCTGCCAGCCGTGGTGCCACCATTTCATTGGTTGATTTGCGTTGGGGAATCACAGAAGAAGATGCGAAAAGCGGCAAGGTTGTTGAAATATGCCTGAAAGAGATCGTTAACTCCCGGCCTTTCTTCATTGGTATGGTAGGCGACCGCTATGGATGGTGTCCCAGTTATGAAGATTTATCTCAAACTCTCAATGACAGCTTGGAATATCGTTGGATAGAAGATGACTTGAATCAACATTTGAGTGTGACGGAAATTGAAATGCAGTTTGGTGTACTGCGCAATCCCAATCCGTTACATGCCTATTTTTATATAAAACAGTCGGCAGATGATGAACTGTCTTGCCCTGAAGAGGAGGCTCTTAAACTGAAACGTCTGAAAGAGAGTATTTTGCAGCAGGAACGTTATCCTGTGCAAGAGTATGATTCGCCCGATCAGTTGTGTAACCTTGTGGAAGCTGCTTTCACGGAATTGCTTGAACGGGAGTTTCCGGATGTACTGACCGTTGAAGATAATCAAGCATTGCAAGAACAACTGACGCGCAATGAACTCTTATTCAATTATCACCCAATACCTGAAGCAGATCAGGCGTTTGCTGATTTTTTGGCGGCGGATGAACAACGGTGCCTGGTGGTAACGGGCGGTTGCGGTCTTGGCAAGAGCGCTTTGTTGGCTCATTGGAGCGATTTGGTGAACAATGATATGCCGATGATTCCTATCTATCATCGCTTGGATAGTACTACATTGTCTTCTTATCCGGAAACGTTGGCGAGAATGTTAGCTTCCAAATGCCAGAACGCACTCAAGCATCAATCTTTGGGTGAAGAAAGTTTGTTCGCGGCGGAAGTTTCAAAAGAACTGGACTCGACCCAAAGCACTGCCAAATCCATCATGGACGCCGTGAGAAACTCGGTTTTGATGGGAAATGCTGGCTTGAACACTTTTTCAGGGAACACACTTCGAAACCTCAAGGAGATTGAAGAAGATTTGAATTCTATTCAAAAGTTCAGTCAGTTGTGGAGTGCGCTGGGTGCATCAAGATATCCTATCATTCTGTTGATTGATGACATCAGTTATCTGAATCCGACTGAAGCATCCCTGTTTTCTTTATTTGCATCTATTCCCCCGAACGTGAAAGTCGTGTTGAGCTTTTCGGCGTCATCCACTGCCTATCTGCCCTTTGTTCAGAATGGCTACGCCCATTTCCAGTTGAATGGTTTTTCACAGGCGGATGCCAAGTCGTTCTCAAAGCAATATTTGTCTACTTACTCCAAGGCTTTGTCTGCACAGCAGGAAGATATTCTTGCTTCGTGGGTGCTGGCTAAACAACCGCGCTGTTTAAGTGTATTGCTCAACGAGCTGGTTTCGTTCGGTCAGTACGATGCTCTCAATGAATATATGAGTGGATATTGCCGGCTCAATGAGGTTGGGCAATTCTATGACAGTGTGTTGCGGCGTTTGTCGGCTGATTATGGTTTCGAAGAGATTGGAAGAACGCTTCTGATGCTTTCACTTACTTTAGAAGGATTTACCGAAGATGAAGTGAAGAGCATGGCAGACATTAATCAGATACTTTGGTCGCAGTTGAGAGTGGAAATGAGCAGCTGGCTCACCAACAAAGGAGGACGATATTGCATTGGTGACACACAAATGGTAGAAGCGATCGAACGCTATTTCGCTCAAGATGACGAATGTATAGATGATAGTCGCCATGAAATTATTTCCGCTCTGCTGGATGAGGAAGAGATCCTTTCCCATCCGTTGACTTTTGCCGATTATAACTATCGCATGAAACAGTTCTGCTACCATGATTCGTATCGCTATAAAGTGGAGATTACCTATCAATGCTATAAGATGCAAGAATGGGATATATTGAAGGATTGGATTTGTGATGTGGAGATTTTCGAGATTCTGTATCGCACGAATCGTTCTCTGTTGGAAGATAGCTGGAAGGCGATCATGAACGACAATCCTGAAGTTACGCCTGAAGTCTATGCCGAATTGGACTTTGATGAGATCGATTCTTTTTTAATTCCTGTTATTGCTAATGATATGGCTACTTTCTTGAGCAGTTCTTTCCATCTGACGAAGGCGGCAGCTGCTGTGAGTGAGAAGAGTATGGAAGGTGCTGCCATGCCACTAATAGCCAAGTCGGTATTGAAGATGAATGAGGGATGCCGGTATGCCCGTAATGAAGAATACGAAACGGCATGCGACTGTTTCCTGAAAGCATTGGTGATGCAGGAAAACATAGTACCGACTCCGGAACTGGAGATTGCCAACACCTGCCGAAATCTAGCTCTGGCATATTACTACAATGAGCAATACAATGAAGCAGTGACCTATCTGAATAGGGCGCTTGATTATCATGCAGCTTCTGCTGACGAGAAGAGTCAGGCAGAAGTCATTGAACTTTCCGAATATCTGGCTTATTGTGATTACTATAAGGATGAGGAAGAGAGTGCTGCCGAGAAATTCCGGAAAGTAGCTGAAATGCACGAGTCGTTGAATGGCAGACTGTCCGGTGGAGTGGCTAAATGTTTGCGTATGCAGGGTAAATGTCTTTATTATATCAAACGATACGATGAAGCATGGATGCTGATGAATCAGGCGTTGGACATTGCTATACAGATAGACAGCAAAAAACAGATCGTCGCTTGTCATAAACAGTTGTATTATCTGTGCAGGGAATTCAAACGGATGATGAATGAACGTGGCGATGAGCAGGCGTCTACTTTATTCTTCCGTGAGTCTCTTCTGCATGAAATGTATTTCAGCGAAAAACCGCGTCTGGCGGAACTGACTGTCCGCTACGAGGCATTGAGATGTGATATTATGCAGCAGTATTACATGAATAAAGACTATGATAACGTGATTCGTATTGCAACGTCTTTGGATTTTCACGATGATACTGACCCTAATGCTTCCTGTCTGGTATATTATTACAAAGCACAGGCTTATGTGAAGTTGGAGAATTATCCAATGGCGAAAGAGGCTTTCTTCAGAGAGCTTGAACTGCGAAAGAAATATCTGGGATGGGAGGATGAAGATACGATTCTGGCTTGTCAGAACCTAGGGGTTTTGCACAGCTTTTGTAATGAACGGGAAGAGGCGCTGGCTTGTTTCCGTGAGGCGTACGGTCATGAAGTGAAAAAGAATGGCGAGGATTCTGAAATGGCGCAAAAGCTACTTCAATATATCAGCGTGGTTGAATCATAACGGAGGCATACTTCCCTTTTTTGTTAACTTTTACATTCCTGCTATACGGAAATCGACTTTATTTCCTTACATTTGCAGATATAAACTATCAACAGAAAGAAGAATGTCTAAATATCCCCTTTTAGGAATGACTCTTGTAGAGCTTCAATCATTGACAAAAAGACTGGGTATGCCCGGCTTTGCTGCCAAGCAGATTGCATCCTGGCTTTACGAAAAGAAGGTAGCCTCGATTGATGATATGACTAATTTGTCATTGAAACACCGGGAGTTGCTCAAGCAGAACTATGAGGTGGGAGCGGAAGCTCCGGTAGATGAAATGCGCTCTGTAGATGGTACGGTGAAGTATCTTTATAAAGTGGGTGAGAACCATTTTGTAGAGTCGGTTTATATACCGGATGATGACCGGGCAACGTTGTGCGTGTCGTCACAAGTGGGCTGCAAAATGAACTGTAAGTTCTGTATGACCGGCAAACAGGGGTATACAGCTAACCTGACCGCCAGCCAGATCATAAACCAGATTCATTCGCTGCCGGAACGGGACAAACTGACTAATGTCGTAATGATGGGAATGGGCGAGCCGCTCGATAACCTGGATGAGGTATTGAAAGCATTGGAACTACTGACCGCTACCTACGGTTACGCATGGAGTCCGAAGCGTATCACGCTTTCTACTGTTGGGCTACGGAAAGGATTGCAGCGTTTTATCGAAGAAAATGACTGCCACCTTGCCATCAGCCTTCACTCTCCGCTGACCGTTCAGCGTGCTGAATTAATGCCGGCGGAAAAGGCGTTTTCAATCACCGAAATGGTGGAACTGTTAAAAAACTATGATTTTAGTAAACAACGTCGACTTTCGTTTGAATATATTGTTTTTAAAGGGCTCAATGATTCGCAGGTCTATGCCAAAGAGTTGCTGAAACTTCTTCGCGGGCTGGATTGCAGGGTGAATCTGATTCGTTTTCATGCCATACCGGGGGTAGACCTCGAGGGGGCGGATATGGATACGATGACCCGTTTTCGTGATTATCTGACGTCACACGGACTTTTCACCACTATCCGTTCATCCAGGGGCGAAGATATTTTTGCCGCTTGCGGTATGCTGTCGACAGCGAAACAGGAGAAAAATAATGAAAGTTAATATATAAAACCGAACATCATGAAAAAGTACTCTTTTATTTTATGCATCGCTTTGGTAGCCTTTGTCGTTGCATCTTGTGGTCTGAAAGGAAATCACACCTCTAGTGGTCGTGCTTACGAGCTTTTGGTTGTAGTAGATCACGGTGTTTGGGATCGTGCTGCCGGAAGGGCTTTACATGATGCGCTCGATGCTGATATGCCCGGTTTGCCGCAGTCGGAACCTTCTTTCCGGATTATGTATACTTCGCCGAAAGATTATGATTCTACGCTGAAGTTGATACGTAACATTATTATTGTAGATATACAGGATATATATACGAAAGCCTCGTTCAAATATGCGAAGGACGTGTATGCCAATCCGCAGATGATATTGACTATCCAGGCTCCGAACGAAGAAGAGTTTGAGAAGTTTGTGGAAGAGAACAAAAAGACGATTGTCGACTTCTTTACCCGTGCGGAGATGAACCGTCAGATTACGTTCCTGGAAGGGAAACACAGTAATTTCATTTCGCAGAAAGTGGACAGTTTGTTCGGATGCGACATCTGGGTGGATGCCGAACTGGCTAATTCAAAGACCGGGGATGATTTCTTCTGGGCTTCTACCAACACAGGTACTGCCGACCGTAACTTTGTGATGTACTCTTATCCGTACACTGACAAGGATACGTTTACCAAAGAATATTTTGTGCACAAACGTGACTCCGTGATGAAAGCCAATATCCCCGGATTCAAGGAAGGCGTTTATATGTCGACCGATAGTTTGCTGACCGATGTCCGTCCGATCAATGTACAAAACAGCTACACAATGGAAGCACGTGGCCTGTGGCGTATGAAGGGCGACTTTATGGGTGGTCCGTATGTGTCTCACACTCGTCTGGACGAGAAAAACCAACGAATTATTACAGCAGAAATATTTGTTTATTCACCTGATAAAATGAAACGCAACCTGGTACGCCAGATGGAAGCATCTCTGTATACACTGAAACTTCCGAATGAAGTTCAGCAGAAGCAGATTCCATTGGGAGAAGCATCTAAGGAAGCGGAACAAACTAATAAATAAAAACATGGAAGATAACAAGATAAGGATAGGTATCACCCAAGGAGATATTAACGGGGTGGGCTATGAGGTGATTCTTAAGACATTTTCCGACCCTACGATGTTGGAACTATGTACTCCGATCATTTATGGCTCACCGAAAGTAGCGGCTTATCATCGCAAAGCGCTGGATATACAGGCCAATTTCAGCATTGTCAACTCTGCTACCGAAGCGGGGTACAACCGTTTGAGCGTGGTGAACTGTACGGATGATGAGGTGAAAGTGGAATTTTCCAAACCCGACCCCGAAGCCGGTAAAGCTGCGCTGGGGGCTTTGGAACGTGCCATCGAAGAATATCGCGAAGGGTTGATAGACGTTATCGTAACAGCTCCGATCAACAAACATACGATTCAGTCGGAAGAGTTCTCCTTCCCCGGACATACGGAATATATCGAAGAACGTCTGGGCAATGGTGATAAGTCATTGATGATTTTGATGAAGAATGACTTCCGGGTGGCTTTGGTGACGACACATATCCCTGTCAGAGAGATCGCGACTACGATTACCAAAGAACTGATTCAGGAGAAACTGATGATATTCCATCGTTGTCTGAAACAGGATTTCGGTATCGGCGCTCCGCGTATTGCGGTGCTCTCTCTCAATCCTCATGCCGGAGACGGTGGTCTGTTGGGAATGGAAGAGCAGGAAGTGATTATCCCTGCCATGAAAGAAATGGAAGAAAAAGGAATCCTTTGCTACGGTCCTTATGCGGCCGACGGCTTTATGGGTTCGGGCAATTATACTCATTTTGACGGTATCCTGGCGATGTATCACGATCAAGGGCTGGCTCCGTTTAAGGCCTTGGCTATGGAAGACGGGGTGAACTATACGGCAGGCCTGCCGGTAGTACGTACTTCTCCGGCTCATGGAACGGCATACGATATTGCAGGCAAGGGAGTGGCTTGTGAAGATTCTTTCCGTCAGGCAATCTATGTTGCCATCGACGTGTTCCGTAATCGTCAGCGGGAAAAAGTGGCTCGTGCCAATCCGTTGCGTAAACAGTATTACGAGAAACGTGACGATAGTGATAAACTGAAGCTGGATACAGTAGACGAAGATTAAAAACGAGTGATGACGAAAGCAGAGATACAACAAGTGAAACAGCGTTTCGGTATTATTGGAAATACTGAAGCATTGTCGCGCGCCATAGATGTTGCCATTCAGGTAGCTCCTACCGATTTGTCTGTGCTGATTACCGGAGAAAGTGGAGTCGGAAAAGAAAGTTTTCCGCAGATTATTCATCAATATAGTCGGAGGAAGCACGGGCAGTATATTGCTGTCAACTGTGGCGCTATTCCGGAGGGTACGATTGATTCCGAACTGTTCGGACATGAGAAAGGTGCGTTTACCGGTGCGATTGGCGAACGGAAAGGGTACTTTGGCGAAGCTGACGGTGGTACTATTTTTCTTGATGAAGTAGGGGAGTTGCCGATGTCTACCCAGGCACGTTTGCTCCGTGTACTGGAGAGTGGCGAGTTTATGAAAGTAGGTTCGTCCAAAGTACAAAAAACGGATGTGCGTGTGGTGGCAGCTACCAACGTCAATCTGACACAAGCGATTGCAGAAGGACGTTTCCGTGAAGATTTATATTACCGGTTGAATACGGTGCCTATCCAAATACCGCCTTTGCGTGAACGTGGTGACGATGTACTTTTGTTGTTCCGTAAGTTTTCCGCAGACTTTGCAGAGAAATATCGGATGCCTGCTATTCAGTTGACGGAGGATGCGAAGAAAGAGTTGTTAGCTTACCCGTGGCCCGGAAACGTGCGTCAGTTGAAGAACATCACCGAGCAAATATCTATCATTGAAACCAATAGGGAGATCTCTGCTGCTATCTTGCAGAATTATCTTCCCGCACAAAATACGCAACGTCTTCCCGCGCTGATGGGAACGCGTGAGAGTAAAGGCTTTGAGAGCGAACGGGAGATTCTTTATTCTGTTCTGTTCGATATGCGCCAGGAAGTGGCGGAGCTGAAGAAGATGGTGCACAACCTGATGGCGGAACGTGCCGGACAGGTGGGGCAGGTAGGACAAATGGGAACGGTGGTTACTACTCCGGTAGTGACGGCGCATCAACCTTCGGTACCTGCTATCATTCACACCATGCAGCCTACGGTTTGCAAGGATGACGATGACATACAAGACACGGAAGAATATGTAGAAGAATCCCCTTTGTCACTGGACGAAGTGGAGAAAGAAATGATACGCAAAGCACTTGAGAGGCATCATGGAAAGCGGAAGAGTGCGGCCAAGGACTTGAATATTTCCGAGCGTACACTTTATAGAAAAATAAAAGAATATGAATTGGATTAAGAAAATAATACGCCCTTTGTTACTGTTCGGCTTGCCGTTGGTAGTCATTGCGTGCACTGTTTCCTATAAGTTTAACGGATCGTCTATCAATTATGATAAGGTAAAGACTATTTCGATAGCCGACTTCCCGATCAAGTCGGAGTATGTATATGCTCCGTTGGCAACCAAATTCAATGAGGACCTGAAAGATATCTTCATCCGGCAGACCCGTCTGCAACTGCTCAAGCCGAATCAGAATGCGGACTTGCAGATTGACGGAGAAATCACAGGATACAATCAGTACAACCAGGCAGTATCTGCCGACGGTTATTCTTCGGAGACGAAGTTGACTATTACCGTCAATGTGCGTTTTGTCAACAATACCAATCATGCCGAAGACTTTGAACAACAGTTTTCTGCGTTCCGTACCTACGACTCTAGCCAGTTGCTGACTGCCGTACAGGACGGATTGATTGCTGAAATGTCTAAAGAGATCACCGACCAAATTTTTAATGCAACTGTAGCAAACTGGTAATATAAATGACTTCTGTTAACTTTCAACAATGGATTCAGCATCCCGAGACGCTGAATAGGGATACTTTGTACGAACTGCGCAATCTTCTTGCGAGGTATCCGTATTTTCAGTCACTTCGTCTGCTGTATCTGAAGAATCTGTATATTCTCCATGATATTAGTTTTGGTGGAGAACTGCGGAAAGCAGTTCTTTACATTGCAGACAGACGGCAGTTGTTTCGGTTGATTGAAGGTGACCGCTATGATGTGCAGGCACGGAAAAAGGGAGTACCTCTCACGGAGGTGCTGAAAGACGAACCGTCCGTAGACCGCACATTAGCATTGATCGACGCTTTCTTGTCCACAGTACCCGAAGAGGTGACTGCCCGCACCAGCTTCGACTATTCGATGGATTACACTTCTTATCTTTTGGAGGAGACTCCGGCCACGGAACAGTCGTCCGAAGAAACGCCCAAACTTAAAGGCTACGAACTGATTGACGACTTTATAGAAAAGAGCGAGAGCGACTCTCCCCTCTGCATGAAACCTTTAAGAGAAGAAATGCCATCTTCGCCAACCTCTTCGGACGAACCTACCGAAGAAGAAACGATGAAGGAAGAAGAGGAAGATGACAGCTGTTTTACGGAAACTTTGGCAAAAATCTATGTTAAACAGCAACGATATTCAAAAGCTCTTGAAATAATTAAAAAATTAAGCTTGAAATATCCAAAAAAAAATGCTTACTTTGCAGACCAAATCAGATTTTTGGAGAAATTGATTATTAACGCTAATTCAAAATAACTAAAAATGTACTTATTATTCGTTATCTTAATGGTTATTGCAGCCTTGTTGATGTGTTTCATCGTGCTGATTCAGAACTCAAAAGGAGGCGGACTTGCTTCTGGTTTCTCTTCATCTAACGCCATCATGGGCGTGCGCAAGACTACAGATTTTCTGGAAAAAGCAACATGGGGCTTAGCTATCTTCATGGTGGTAATGAGCATTGCTACTGCTTATGTAGTTCCTCGCTCTGCTGTTGCTAAAGACGCAGTGTTGGAACAGGCACAGAAAGAACAACAGACTAACCCGTATAACTTACCCGCAGGTACGGCTGCGCCGCAAACTGAAGCTCCTGCTACCAATGCACCTGCTACAGAAACTCCGGCACCGGCTGCTGAAACTCCTGCTCCTGCAGCAGAGTAATTCACTCCGTTGTCAGGTAAGACTTTGGGGGAAAACCATTAATGGGAAGGTGCAGACGGATGCTGCATTTCTTTGATATTTAAGTGCGGATTACGCAGATTACACGGATTTTCAATCTTCCGCGTGGTCAGTGTAATCCGCACTTAACTTTTTCTTGTAAAAACAATCTCTTTTTGATAGAAACAAACGAGATTTAACTACCTTTGTTGGTCGTATGAAGATTATTAACTACTATTTTTAAATATAACAATGACAGAACATTTGAAACAGAAATTGAATGACTCCGCCGTACTCCGATGGAGTGTTCTAGCATTAGTCGCATTTACTATGCTATGCGGCTATTTCCTCACCGACGTAATGTCTCCTCTAAAACCCATGCTTGAGAAAGAACTACTATGGGACAGTCTTGATTATGGTTTCTTCACAAGCGCTTACGGGTGGTTTAATGTATTCCTATTGATGCTGATTTTCGGTGGTATCATTTTGGATAAGATGGGAGTTCGTTTCACCGGAATGGGGGCTTGCTTATTGATGGTGTTTGGTTGTGGATTGAAATACTATGCGATTTCTACTACTTTTCCGGAAGGTGCCATGCTCTTCGGATTCAAAACACAGGTAACCCTGGCTGCATTGGGGTATGCTATCTTCGGTGTAGGTGTGGAAATTGCCGGTATCACAGTTTCCAAGATTATCGTGAAATGGTTCAAGGGTAAGGAAATGGCGTTGGCTATGGGACTTGAAATGGCTACGGCACGTATCGGAACAACTCTGGCAATGGTGCTTACGGTTCCTTTGGCCGACTTTTTCGGATCTACGGATGAGAGTGGCACATTCCATACCAATATTCCTGCTCCGATTTTGTTTTGTCTGATTATGTTGTGCGTGGGTACGATTGCTTTCTTCCTTTATACTTTCTATGATAAGAAGTTGGATGCTTCTTTGGATGCAGAGGGATTGGAACCGGAAGAGCCATTCCGTATGAAAGATATTGTGTATATCATTACCAATAAAGGATTCTGGCTGATTGCATTACTATGTGTATTGTTCTACTCGGCTGTATTCCCCTTTATCAAGTATGCTGCCGACTTGATGGTGCAGAAGTATAATGTAGATCCGAAGTTGGCGGGAACGATTCCCGGATTGTTGCCGATTGGTGCGATTATCCTGACTCCGTTGTTCGGCTCGCTTTATGACCGTATCGGTAAGGGAGCCACATTGATGATAATCGGATCAGTGATGCTTATTTTTGTGCATACGATGTTTGCTCTGCCTATACTGAATATATGGTGGTTTGCTACTATCATCATGATTATATTGGGATTTGCCTTCTCGTTGGTGCCTTCAGCTATGTGGCCGTCTGTTCCGAAGATTATTCCGGAAAAACAGTTGGGTACCGCATACGCATTGATTTTCTGGGTACAGAACTGGGGATTGATGGGTGTTCCTTTGTTGATCGGATGGGTGTTGAATACTTATTGCAAAGGTCCGGTAGTAGACGGTGCACAGACTTATGACTACACGTTGCCGATGACTATTTTTGCTCTTTTTGGTGTGCTTGCTCTGATTGTGGCTTTGATGTTGAAGGCAGAGAACAAGAAGAAGGGATACGGTTTGGAAGAGGCGAATATCCAAAAGTAACTGGGAAATTCAATACCTAAAGTAACAAAGGAATTTTGTATCAAGGTGTAAACAGAAGAGTATCAGTATGAATACTCTGAAATAAAAAATAAGAAGTATGGCTGCCAAAGAGAAAATCAACCTGTTAGAGGTCATTCCCTGTCGCAGTGAACATATTACAGCAGAAAGGGAAGGGGAGACAATTGTGCTCTCCTTTCCCCGTTTTAAATATCCGTGGATGCAACGCTTCCTTGTGCCGAAAGGAATGTCGAAAGAACTTCATGTGAAATTGGAAGAACACGGTACGGCTGTATGGGAACTGATAGATGGAAAACGCAATGTTCGTGAGATTATAGAAAAACTCGCAGACCACTTTCAAAATGAAGAGGGCTACGAGTCGCGTGTATCGGCTTATCTTTCTCAAATGCAGAAAGATGGATTTATAAAACTGGTGATACCAGTCGTATAAATAGGAACTTATTATTATTTATTTGATAAATACAGCCCAAAGTATGACGGCAATTGCTATCAGGCCCCCCATGATAATAAGCGTTCCCCAAACAAAATAATTGCTGTCTTTCTCTTTCTTTTTCTCCGAGTCGTGGATGATACGTTCCATTTCTTCGGGGGTGGTGTTGGGTAGTGGATAAGGTTCGTTTGCACGGTTTAGATGCTTCAACTTATCGTTAGCACGTTCACGACGTAGGCGGGAAGCTTCCCGTCCCTCTTTTATTCGGCGTATCATGTCGAATGCATGTCCTTCACCAACCATATTCTTTGTTTTTTAGAAGTTCACTTCCTCGTTTTTCTATTTCCCTTCTTCTCTGTCCACTTTGAGCAATCCTCCCGTATTCGGATCAAAATAAACTTTGATGGTAGAATTCTTGTTGAACAAAACCGGAGCCAGATATTCTATCACACCGAATTGGGTAATAGGAAGCTCACCTTCGTAAAGTTTCTTTTTACCGTCAGTCAGTGTAACCATAGCTTGTCCGGGTACGTTGTAGGCGATTCCATCCAAATCTTTCTTCTTCTTATCGTCTTCCTGTGGTATCTTGACCGATTTCAGGTCTTTCAGACTGATATAAAACGGAGTTCCTGCCAAATCATTGTTGGCAACTACACCTAACTTCTTCGAGAAGCGGAAGGCAACTTCATTGTTGAATTCCTTGTCAGGGGTAAGGCGGACAGTGAATGTTCTCTCTTCTTTGTTGCAGGTGCCGGAGAACATTTGCGTCATGGCTTCTTCCTGTGCATTCAGATTGTCGAGCATAATTTTAAGCTGTGCCCCATCTGAAGGCATATTATCAGCTTGTCCGCGCAATAAGGCATTTTTGCTTTCGCGGATGTTATAGATTTCTTTAGCCACCAGCTCGGCCATCTTGGCGGTAGAACTAGCCATCAGAATCTCTTCGGTCAGGAATTCGCGAGGATTCGCTTTCTTTTGGAGGACTGCGGGGGCGGGAGCAACTTTTTTGCTTACACTGCTGTTGCTGTAAGGAACATTGATCGTTTTCACAATGCCATCCTCTGTCAGTTCCATAAGCGGTGCTACTGTCTTATCCTTCAATTTTACGAAATACGTAGTTTCGCTGTTGGGCACACCTACGGATTTCACTTTTACGCTAGCTAGTTCCCAATACTCTTCAGGGTCGGCGGAGACGTTGGTCAGTCGCAGGTAACGATCAGCATATTTGCTGAATTCTCCCGGAGTATAGTTGACTTTGTTGGCTTTTATTTCAAGTTCTATTTGGGTTTTGGGAAGACTGTAAACCACTCCATAGTCTTTTCCTCGGGTAACCCCCGTCAGTACTTCGGTTTGTGCATAGGCGGACGTTGTCATAAGTAGTCCTGCTGCTATAATCAACTTTTTCATATTCGGTTCTTTTTAACTGGTTTTGAAAACAAAGTTAATGAAGTTATTGAAAAAAGGGTAACTTCTTAACTTTTATTCGCTTACAAGTCGCCATGCTGTCGGCAGACAGGTGATAATATCGCTTGCGATCATTCCGATCATTCCTTGCTTCTTTTGAGCGACATCGCCCGCCAGTCCGTGAATGTAAGTGCCGATTTTAGCGGCTTCCTCGGTGGGGTAACCTTGTGCGAGCAGCGCCAGGATTACTCCGGTCAGTACGTCACCGCTACCTCCGGTTGCCATTCCCGGATTTCCGGTTGGGTTGAAGAAACATTTACCTTCGGGGGTGATGATGGCGGAGTAGGCTCCTTTTAAAATAATGTGAACATGGGCGGCACGGGCCAGTTCGCAAGCCTTCATCAGACGTTCGTAAGAGTCCTGGCATTTGCCGGTCAGACGTTCCAGTTCTTTCGGATGCGGGGTGAGGATGGAACCCTTCGGCAGGTGGGTAAGGGCATGGCGGTGGTTGGCAAGGATATTAAGTGCGTCGGCATCCACCACAACAGGAGTCTGGCAGTGTTCCAGTTGTTCCAACAAGGCAGCTTCCGTTTCCTCGTTTCGTCCCAGTCCCGGGCCGATGCCGACTGCTTGATAGTCGTCCGTGTCGGTAGGTACGGCAAAACAGGTTTCGTTGATGTCGGTTTCTACGATTGCTTCGGGTATGGAGGTTTGCAAGATGTCGTTGTTGCACATTGGCGCATGGACAGTCAGCAACCCTACTCCCGAACGGAGGCAGGCGCGGGCAGCGAGAACAGAGGCTCCTGCCATTCCTTTTGAACCGGCAATCAATAGTGCATGACCGAAGTTCCCCTTGTGGGCAAACTGTTTGCGTGGCTTGATGAGTGACCGGATTTGCTCTATTTCCAACATTTCGTAGTTCGTTTCCATCTCTTCAATGCCGTCTTCGCTCAATTGGATGTCCAACAATTCCCATTCTCCGACAAATTCCGTGTTCTCTGCGAAAAGAAAGGCGAGCTTCGGCAGTTGCAGACTGAAAGTTACGTCGGCACGGATAATATTAGCTTTTACGTTGAATGTATTTTCTTCTCCCATCAGTCCGGAAGGAATGTCGATGGCTACTACCATGGCAGGGGAGGAATTGATGTATTTCACTACGGCAGCGAATCCGCCGCTCAACGGTTTGTTCAGGCCTGAACCGAATAATCCGTCGATTACCAGGTGATCGGGCGTTAGGACGGGAGGTACGAATTGGGTACTGATTTCGTGGAATTTTACTTCTTCCATCATTTCTACCAGTTCTTTATTGGTCTGGCAGTCGGGTGAAAGTTCTCCTTTCGTGTTGAAGAGAAATACCTCGATTTTATATCCTTTTTCAGCCATCATGCGGGCTACGGCGAGAGCGTCTCCGCCATTATTCCCCGGTCCGGCAAAGATAGTGACCGGCGTTTCCGTATTCCATCTGTCTGTGATGGCTTTTGTTAATACGGTTGCTGCACGTTCCATCAGATCGATTGATGTAATAGGTTCGTTCTCAATGGTATAAGCGTCCAATTTCTTGATACTGCTGCTTGGAAATATTTTCATTGCGATGTTCTTTTAGTTTTCGGATTACAAATGTACATGATTCTTCTGACTTTTCCCGTTTGTTGTGGGAAGAAAACTTGTTAATCATAAGGAGATGACTTGTTGGGGGCAGGGAAATGAATCAAACTCGTGGTGGTTTGATTTATTAAAAATAATCATTTTGTACCTTTCACAAGTTTCACGGACACGTAAGTTGTAGTGTGACAGATGTTTGTTGTGATTTAAGGTTCTCTTTTTAATTCTTCACATCTTTCACACTGTTCACACCCTTAAGAAAGAAGCCCGGTCAAAGCAAAAGCTTAGGTGTTTCTTCAATATGGCAAGACATAGGAGAACGAATATGATTGAAGACCGGATTGAAATAGTTGGCATGATATTAGCCAACTGTAGTTGGCTACTTAGATGACTACTGTCGGCTACATGGTCAACTGCAGTTGACTAAATAGCTGACTTCAGTTGTCTATTAATAACTCAACTTCAAAATTGTCGTATAGTGCCGACATTAGGCAGTATTAAGCTATATACCTCATGTGTGGTTACGGTTTCCTTCATCTCCATACCTTCTTAAACAAATTTTTAATGCGGTTCCCCTGATTAAGCCTTTGATTATTTGCCGTTTCCGATAAAAATGTTATCTTTGGAGATAGGTAATGTGCATCACATTAATTTCCTGTGCTCACAATGAATTAGAATCTAAATAACGGATTGTTTAATCTTCTAAAGTTTGCATGATGGAAAAGACAAAAATTGGCTTGAATGCCGGGAAAGTATGGCGCATCTTAAATGAAAAAGGTGAACTTTCAATGTTCGATTTGTGCCGTGAATTAAGTTTGACGTTTGAAGACGTAGCTCTTGCTATTGGTTGGCTGGCCCGAGAAGACAAGATCTTTTTGAGGAAAAGAGAAGGAATGCTTTTTGCCAGTATCGAAAATGTCGAATTTACTTTTGGCTAAGGTGGTAGCTAACCTACATTTAAGATGGATCTCCACTTTATTATTTACACTGCTAAAAAAGTAATGAAGTGGATCAGTAGGATTTTTTATGCTCGTTTTTACTATTCCCCCCTATTATTCTGTTTGATAAGAGAAGCATCTAATCTACTTTTTCTGTACCTTTGCACCCCATAAACTACTAAACACATAAATTCATGAGTGCATTGAAAGGGCATCCGAAAGGCCTTTATTTGATTTTCGCGACAAGCACGGCAGAACGTTTCAGTTATTACGGTATGCGTGCGATCTTTATTCTTTTCCTGACGCAGGCATTATTGTTTGACAAAGAAGCGGCAGCATCCATCTACGGCAGCTATACCGGACTAGTTTATTTAACCCCGTTGATTGGCGGATACATTGCCGATAAATATTGGGGAATCCGTCGTTCCGTGTTTTGGGGAGCGGTGATGATGGCAGTCGGACAATTCCTGATGTTTATGAGTGCTTCCACTTTAGATAATACGAACCTTGCCCACTGGATGATGTATGGCGGACTAGGCTTCCTGATCTTGGGCAATGGTTGCTTCAAACCCACTGTCTCTTCTCTGGTAGGTCAGCTCTACGAACCCGGAGACAGGCGGTTGGATGCTGCATACACCATTTTTTATATGGGAGTGAATGTAGGCTCTTTTGCTGCTCCTTTGATTTGTGGTTATCTGGGTGATACCGGTGATCCGCATGACTTTAAATGGGGATTTCTTGCAGCCGGAATCATGACACTGTTCACCGTTGTTCTTTTCGAGACTCAAAAGAATAAATATCTTTTTTCTCCTTCCGGAGAACCGATTGGTATTATCCCCGATGCTAAACGTGAAAAGAAAGAAGACAAGGCCGACCATATCTCACACCCGAAGATGGACAAACGTACCAAAGTACGTAATACCCTTGTAATCACAATTCTTACCATTGCTTTAATAGCCTTCTTTAACTATGCATTTGAAGGCGATTGGGTGAGTATCGGCATTTTTACCGCCTGCATTGTTTTCCCTGTTCTGATCCTGTTAGACGGTTCATTGACAAAAATAGAACGCAGCCGTATTTTCGTTATCTATATAGTAGCCTTCTTTGTCATCTTCTTCTGGGCAGCCTACGAACAGGCGGGAGCTTCTTTAACTCTCTTTGCGTCCGAACAGACGAATCGTGACATTTTCGGTTGGGAAATGCCGGCTTCATGGTTTCAATCCTTCAATCCACTGTTTGTAGTTGTCCTGGCATATATCATGCCGGGTGTATGGGGTTTCCTGAACAAGCGAAAGATGGAACCTGCTTCTCCTACCAAACAAGCGATTGGTCTGTTACTCCTTTCTTTAGGTTATCTTTTCATCTGTTTCGGAGTGAAAGATGCAGTTCCCGGAGTGAAAGTGAGCATGATTTGGCTGACAGGACTTTACTTTATTCATACCATGGGTGAAATAGCTTTGTCGCCTATCGGACTTTCAATGGTAAATAAATTGAGTCCGCTGCGTTTCGCCTCCTTGATGATGGGAATCTGGTATCTGTCTACTGCCACAGCTAATAAATTTGCGGGAATGTTGAGCGGACTCTATCCGGAAGCCGGAAAAGTGAAGTCAATCTTTGGTTATCAGATTGCTACCATGTATGATTTCTTTATGGTATTCGTCGTGATGTCCGGTGTTGCTTCGTTGATTCTGTTCCTTCTCTCGAAGAAATTACAGAAGATGATGCACGGGGTAGAATAAAAAATCGTATTTTTGCAAGGTTATTTTTAAATTACCGGTTATGGATACCATTCAGATAAAAGACAAATTGTTTACCGTTTCCATTAAGGAACAAGAAATTCAGAAAGAAGTGATTCGCGTAGCGAACGAAATTAACCGCGATTTGGCAGGTAAGAATCCGCTTTTCCTTAGTGTGTTGAACGGTTCGTTCATGTTTACCGCTGATTTACTGAAGCACATCACCATCCCTTGTGAAATCTCATTTGTGAAGTTGGCGTCTTATCAGGGCATCACTTCCACCGGAGTGATTAAAGAGGTAATCGGCCTGAATGAAGACATTGCCGGACGTACCATTGTAATCGTAGAAGATATTGTAGACACAGGACTGACGATGCAGCGACTGCTCGAAACATTAGGTACACGCAATCCCGAAGCTATCCATATCGCTTCTCTGTTGGTGAAACCTGAAAAGCTCAAGGTAAACCTCAACATTGAATATGTAGCGATGGAAATTCCGAACGACTTTATCGTAGGTTACGGGTTGGATTATGATGGTTTCGGACGTAATTATCCCGATATTTATACAGTAGTAGATTAATATTAAATAGGTACCAGTTTAAATGGTAAATAGTAAATCGTTAAATTGTAAATAACAAAATGTTGAACATCGTAATTTTCGGTGCTCCGGGTTCAGGAAAAGGAACACAGAGCGAACGTATCGTAGAAAAGTATGGAATCAATCACATCTCGACAGGAGATGTATTGCGTGCTGAAATCAAGAATGGCACAGAACTGGGTAAAACAGCTAAAGGTTACATCGACCAAGGTCAATTGATTCCTGATGAATTAATGATTGATATTCTGGCAAGCGTATTCGACAGCTTCAAAGATAGCAAAGGTGTAATTTTCGACGGTTTCCCAAGAACAATTGCACAAGCAGAAGCATTAAAGAAAATGTTGGCAGAAAGAGGACAGGACGTTTCTGTAATGGTTGACTTGGATGTTCCGGAAGAAGAACTGATGGTACGTCTTATTAAACGTGGCAAGGATTCCGGTCGTGCTGATGATAACGAAGAGACAATCAAGAAACGTCTGCATGTATATCATTCACAGACTGCTCCACTGATCGACTGGTACAAGAACGAAAAGAAATACCAACACATCAACGGCTTGGGTACTATGGAAGGTATCTTCGCTGAAATCTGCGAAGCAGTAGATAAATTGTAATAATACAATATTATAAATAAATAAGTCAGTAGCCGGAGTGTTCTAATTAACTGCTCTAACTACTGACTACTTTAACTCTTTAAAAAAATATGGCTGAATCGAATTTTGTTGATTACGTAAAGATATACTGTCGCTCGGGTAAGGGCGGAAGAGGCTCTACGCACATGAGGCGCGAGAAATATTGTCCTAACGGAGGTCCCGACGGGGGCGATGGTGGAAGAGGAGGTCATATCATCTTGCGCGGTAACCGTAATTACTGGACATTGCTGCACTTGAAGTATGACCGTCATGCAATGGCCGGTCATGGTGAATCGGGGAGCAAAGGACGTAGCTTCGGAAAAGACGGTGCGGATAAAATAATAGAAGTGCCCTGCGGAACGGTAGTTTATAATGCCGAGACAGGGGAGTATCTTTGTGACGTAACAGAAGACGGACAGGAAGTGGTCTTGCTCAAAGGCGGCCGCGGCGGTCAGGGTAACTGGCATTTCAAGACGGCCACCCGTCAGGCTCCGCGTTTTGCGCAGCCGGGAGAGCCGATGCAGGAAATGACCGTTATCATGGAGCTGAAACTGCTTGCCGATGTCGGTCTGGTAGGTTTCCCGAATGCGGGAAAGTCAACTTTGCTTTCTTCCATTTCGGCTGCCAAACCGAAAATTGCCGATTACCCGTTTACTACGCTCGAACCCAACTTGGGCATCGTTTCCTATCACGGTGGAAAATCCTTTGTGATGGCGGACATACCAGGTATTATCGAAGGTGCTAGTCAGGGAAAAGGTTTGGGACTGCGTTTCTTGCGTCATATCGAGCGTAATTCATTACTGCTGTTTATGGTTCCGGCAGACAGCGACGACATTCGTAAAGAATACGAAGTCTTGCTGAACGAACTGCGTACCTTCAATCCTGAAATGTTGGACAAGCAACGTGTGTTGGCTGTCACCAAAAGTGATATGCTCGATCAGGAGTTGATGGACGAGATTGAACCTACATTGCCGGAAGGCATTCCACATGTATTCATATCTTCTGTTTCCGGTTTGGGTATCTCGGTGTTGAAAGACATCCTTTGGGAAGAACTGAACAAGGAAAGCAATAAGATAGAGGACATCGTTCACCGTCCGAAAGACGTGACCCGTCTGCAACAGGAACTCAAAGACATGGGCGAAGATGAAGACATCGTTTATGAATATGAGGAAGATGTCGACGATGACGATGATATCGATTATGAATACGAAGAAGAAGATTGGGAAGAAAAATGATTTCACTTACAAAACATAACGAGTTGAAGGGGTATAAGTCACTGGAGGCATATCCCGAAGTAGCTCATTTTGTAACTACGCGTCACGAAGGTATAAGCACCGGAGCTTACGGCTCTTTCAACTGTTCGCCTTATACCAACGACTCATGTATGAACGTCAATCGCAATCAGAGCTGGTTGTTTCAGTGCATGAATCATCAGATAAAAGAATTATTTATTCCTGAACAGAGTCATGGTTGTGCCAGTCTGATTATCAATGAATCATTTTTTAAAGAATCATTGGAAATGAGACGGCTACTTCTGCGAGGAATGGATGCCTTGATAACTAATGTGCCGGGATATTGCGTTTGTGTCACGACGGCGGATTGTGTTCCTGTATTGCTGTACGACAAAAAACAACACGTTGTGGCTGCCGTTCATGCTGGATGGAAAGGAACGGTGAAGCATATTGTCAGTCATGTGATGGATCACTTGAATAAGATGTTCGGGACGCAAGGTGAAGATGTGATAGCTTGCATCGGGCCGAGCATTTCGCTCGAATCATTTGAAGTAGGTGATGAGGTGTATGATGCTTTTGAAGAAAGCGGCTTCGATATGTCTCTTATTTCTATGAAGAAGAAGGAGACAGGCAAATATCATATTGATTTGTGGGAAGCCAACCGGATTGAATTACTGAATCTCGGAGTGCCTGCAGAACAGATAGAAGTGGCCGGAATCTGTACCTATATTCATCATGATGAATTCTTCTCCGCGCGTAGACTGGGAATAGATTCCGGTCGTACATTGTCGGGAATAATGATTAGAAAGTAATAATTGGTGTCCGTTATTGCAGGACGCTGATGATTGGTTTATGATAAGTTATGTTTGAAATAAAAGTATCTAAAGAAATAAAAGACGCATGTCCGGTTTTTGCCGGAGCCGCTGTGTATGCTGTTGTGAAAAATACAGCTTACAGCGAAGGGCTTTGGCAGGAAATCGACGCTTTTACCAAGCAACTGACTTCCACAACACAGATGGAAGACATCAAACATCAACCCGTTATCTTTGCTACCCGTGAGGCTTATAAACGTTGTGGCAAAGACCCCGGACGTTACCGCCCGTCAGCCGAAGCTCTACGCCGCCGCCTGATGCGTGGAATTCCTTTATATCAGATTGATACGTTGGTAGACCTTATCAACCTTGTGTCTCTTCGTACGGGACATTCGATCGGTGGTTTTGACGCGGACAAAATACAAGGTACGCATCTTGAACTCGGTATCGGCAAAGCAGGAGAACCGTTTGAAGGTATCGGACGCGGGGTATTGAATATCGAAGGATTACCTGTATATCGTGATTCTTTCGGCGGAATCGGAACCCCGACAAGCGACCATGAACGTACGAAGATGGACCTCGAAACTACTCATATCCTAGCCATAGTCAACGGTTATAACGGAAAAGAAGGTTTGCAAGAAGCTGTTGAAATGATACAGACCTTATTAAGAAACTATACAGAATCGGATGGAGGCGAAATCGTATTCTTCGAATAATTAGAATGAGTGCTCTAAGAAAAAAGACATGAAAAACATACTTATCTTACTGACAGTTTTATTATTGCCACTGACTGCCGCCGGGCAGGATAAATCCTCCTTCTCTGCCCGCGAAATGGCTGATGTACGGGTAGCTACTCCCGGATTATTTGCTAAAAGCAATCATATCTATCTGCATTTGGATTCTCTGAAAGATCACGAATATGCTTTCCCATTACCCGGAGGAAAAGTAATCTCTGCCTATGGAACTCGCGGAGGACATTCAGGAACAGACATTAAGACCTGTGCAAAAGATACGATTCGTGCTGCTTTTGATGGAGTGGTGCGTATGTCGAAACCCTATTATGCCTATGGAAATATCGTTGTAATCCGCCACGCTAACGGATTGGAAACACTTTATAGCCACAATTTCAAGAATCTGGTTAAAACTGGTGATGTCGTAAAAGCCGGACAACCTATCGGGCTGACAGGACGTACCGGTCGTGCCACTACCGAACATGTACACTTCGAAACCCGTATTAACGGGCAACATTTTAATCCGAATCTCATTTTTGACTTAAAAGAGAGAACATTGCGGAAAGAATGTATCAAGTGTACCAAGAACGGGAGTAAAATCGTTGTGAAGACTCAAATTCCTGACAATCGGATTGCTCAAAATAAAAAGTAAAGGGCTATCAGTAGTTGATGAATAGCCGGGAGATTATGACAAATTATGGCACAAATTTTATACAGACCGGCTTGTCTACTTTAATATCCTGCTGTACATCTGTTAATAGTCCTGTATCTGCATCTCTTTCATAAACTTGTATCACATTGCTATCTCTGCAAGCAACCAACAAGTATTTGCCATTAGGCGTGATGATGAAATTGCGTGGATGAATCCCTGTCAGTTGGTAGCCTGCTTTTGACAACATTCCGTTATCCGGGTGGATATTGAATATGGCAATACCATCTGCTTTCAAACGATTGCTGGCATACAGGAATTTTCCATCCGGGCTGATATGAATATCGGCGCTTCCTTGTGCGTTTACCGTATCGGCAGCGATTGTCTGGATCTCTTTTAAATCTCCGTCTTTGTATTCAAAAGCGATTACTGTGCCCGATAACTCATTAATCAGATAGGCGTAATGACCGTTTGGCGAGAAAGTCAGATGGCGGGGACCAGAACCGGCTTTCATTTTAAAGGCAGCAGGCGATCCTTCTTTCAGAAATGCTTCTTTATTCTCTGCATTTGCAGCTGGGTTAATGATAAACTTATGTATTTGATCTGTACCCAAGTCATCGGCAAACAAGTATTTACCATCCGGAGTGATACGGACACAATGCAGATGCGGTTTCTCTTGTCGTTCCTTGTCTACTCCCGTACCTTTGAATTGTATAATATCGGAAGCGGGTAGGAGCGAGCCATCTTTTGCGATAGGGAAAACAGAGATGCTGCCACCGCTGTAGTTGGCGGTTATCACATTATTTCCACTGGCGATGATATAACAGGGATCTTCACCTCCCGTTTGCTGTGAATTTAATAGTTGCAAAGTACCTTTTTCTTTATTGAAGGCAAATGCATTGGCGGCAGCTTGTGTATTGTTGAATTCACTGACTGCATAGACGAATTTTCCGTCGGCAGATGGAACAAGATAAGAAGGATTTTCAATTTCCGTTTCACTTAAGGGAGTGGCAGTCCCGTTTTCTTCGTTGAAGCGGTAACTATATATCCCTTTACTGGTTCCTGATGTGTAAGTACCCACCAACATGGTTAGTTCGTTTTTCGTTGTATCGGTTGTTTCCATAGGAGTCTTTTTTTTAGAAGTACAGCCACTGATACTGATTCCGAATATGCAAACAGCGGCAAATGCTTTGAATATATATGTTTTAGATAGATATGTCTTAATCATAAGTAGCTTATTATTGGTTGATTTTTCATGATGCTTTTTCACCTTAAATATAAAATAGCTCCGTAAAGATAGTGCTTTGATATAATATTTGCTAACGTCTTCTCGTAAATTAGAAAACATTTCCTATCTTTGCACTCTTGGAAAGCGTTCTAAACAATCGCTATTCTGTACGAATAAAAATTTGGGGTTGACTGGATTTGACAGCGGGCAGAAATGGTAGGTAAGCATGCAGTGGGTCGGTAATTTCCACTTAAATATCAGTTATCAAAATTTTATCTGGCGAAACTAATTACGCTCTTGCTGCTTAATCGAATCACAGTAGATTAGCTTAATCCAGGCACTAGGTGCCAGGACGAGACATCACTCGGAAGCTGTTGCTCCGAAGCATTCCGGTTCAGTGGTGCAGTTACATCGGGGATAGTCAAAGGCGGCCTCGCACTTTTGATGAAACTTTAGAGGATAAGGCAGGAATTGATGGCTTTGGTTCTGTTCCTGCACGAAAATTTAGGCAAAGATAAGCATGTAGAAAGCTTATGATTTCCTCGTTTGGACCGGGGTTCGATCCCCCGCAGCTCCACTTTAAATGCTGATTTTTAGTGTTTTATGAGATTTGCACCCCGCTTTACATCCTAATAATGTAAAGCGGGGTGTTTTTGTTTTATTTAATATTTCTATTTTCTGTGATATTCATCTGTTCGTCAATGCTCGGGTCGAATCGGTCGTTGTATAGGTGGCAGACGGCTTAAATGTCAAGACTGTCACAACGGGACTGATCGGATTACTTTTCGTCTTTCTTGTTATCGAGTAGCTGTGATAATTCTTCCTCCACTTCCTCGATACTTGGCAAGGCGGATTTCAGATTTTCGGGAATGGCTTTGCTTAGCTGGTAGTCGCTTACTCCTATGGGCTGTGCATAGCCCGTTAGGGCATATTGTGCCACTACTTCATCTTTACCTTTGCAGAGCAACAATCCTATTGTCTTGTTGTCGTTTTCACCTCTCAACTGGTCGTCTACGATGTTGATGTAGAAATTCAATTGCCCTGCATATTCTGGCTTGAATGGAGTAGCCTTTAATTCTACGACTATATAGGAGTGAAGTTTTATGGAGTATAGGATAAGGTCTGCATAAAAATCGCTGTCCCCGACTTGGAAATGTTTCTGTTTGGCTACAAAGGCGAAGCCGTTCCCCATTTCCAATAGATACCTTGTGACGTGTTCTACAAGCTGTTTTTCAATATCCCTTTCATCTGCCAGTTCTTTTGTACCTGCTACATCGAATATATACGGGTCTTTCAGCAAATAGTTGGCTAAGTCACTTTGAGGGGTGGGCAAGGTCTTTGTGAAATTGTTGACTTTCTGTGTTTCTATCTGCCGTTTGAACAGATTAGTCTCAATCTGTATCTTTAATACGTTGCTGCTCCATCCGTTTTCAACGGACTGTTTCATGTACCAATATTTGTTTCCTAAGGGTAATGAGCTATCCAATAGTATCACATGACTGGTCCAGTTTATTTTTGAAATGGGGGAACAAACAAAATCCTTTTCAATATCATCAATGGATGTTTGCAGCATTGCGGAGATTGTCTTGTCTATCTTTTGAATTTGCGCAAGAGGCTCTTGCGTAAATTCTTTTGATTGAAATATATTTGTCTGAAATTGCGCAAGAGGTTCTTGCGTAATTGGTAAACAGTTCAGTTCATCAGTCAAGGATAGCATATTGGGGATTGTTGGCGTTCTCAACACCTTGTCACAAGAAAGCATTCTTTGTAATATCTCTAGTGGGTATGTTCGGGCAAACTGACACATATAGGTAAGGCTTCTCGCTGAATATCCTTTCTTTTCGGGATAGTGCATCTTGATAGCCTTTGAAATCTGACTTATGGCTTTTGGATAGCCTCTTTTTATTATGGAGTCATAAATGAAGCACTCCCACTTCGCGAACCATTTATTTTTATATCCGTATCAGGCAATAATCTTTTAATACGCTCTATTTCCTCTTTAGTAATCTTTCCATATAAACTCAACGATCCGATTTTTATTTTTGATATTTCGTCCGGTATATCAATTGTATCGATAAATTGGATATCCAACCTTTTTATTTCTTTGAGCTCCAACAGTACAGCCGGAAATTCTTTTACTCTGATATTGATGCCGCTTCCCCAGCCATCCTTTTGAGCATCAGCACTTAATTTACTTTTTAATCCTTCCTTGTTAACATCTTTCTTCCTGACCATCCAACCAATTTGCGGTCGCAGAGCAAAAGTCTTGCTGTTTTGTTCTAACCCGATGAAACCTGCCCAAAATTCTAATGGAGTTTCTTTGACAGCGTCGCCATATACTTCCTGATACTTTACATCTACCTTCACTATCTCATCAGGGAGACAATTTTTGCCTTCAAGCTGTTTCAGATAATTTCTTTTCCCTTCCTTATCATAAGGGAAAAACTTCACGATCCATCCATCGATAATGTTTGGGGCTCCGTATCGTTTCTGTGAATGATATTTAAACATGTTGCGCCAAAAGTCCTTATTAACTTCTCCTTTGGATGCTTTGACAAATTCTTCCAAAAGAGGTTCCAGTTCTGAAATCCACCAATCGAGTTTGTATTCTTTCAAGCCTTTGGCTTTGTGCAGTAGTTTTTCCCAGTCCTCCGGTGTTCCTTCGAGAGTTATTTCAGGTATTCCACAGACAATGCGTATGATTATAAACTCAAAGTAAGGTTTTACAGCTTCCATGATTGTTATTTCGGAAGCAACTTTCTCTAAAGAGGTAGTCGTTGAAAAATTGCAGGTGAGCAGTTCGGTCAGATGCTTACCGGCGTATTGGGATATTTGTTCTGTAAATTGCGGAAAGATTTTCTCCCATGAAAGAGTAGGGTCCTCCAATTTTTTGTCTTCTCTGACAATTAAGGATAGTTTGCCGGAGAAATCAACAAGCTCATTTCTCATAGATTCCTGATTGGCATTGATATGGCGTGCAAATCCCTGGCTGATTAATAGCCAAATCATGTCCGGGGACAATACGAATGGCCTGTGATCCGCATAAGCCTGATACATACCATTGAAAAAAGAATTAGGGCCAAAAGAAACGAGACTGTCGGGAGATTCGCTCTTTGCAATGATATGATAAGGAACCTTGATATTCTTCTCTTTTATCTCATAAGGCTCTATGTCCATATCTGATAATATAAGACTTTCGTAAATTTCATTCGGGGAGTGTAGATGAAGTAATTCTTCAGGCTTTGAAAGCTTTTCGACCTTAAAAGTGATTCCATTTTGAGCGAATGTGGAAACACTGCAAAATATGAATAAGCAAAATAATGTGTTTTTCATAATCTTAAAGAGTTGTATGGTGGCACAAACTTATTAACTACCTCTATATTTTGAATAGACGATATGCAAATATAATATAATAAGAACTGTCTTTGACAAGATATTGAATGTTTTTTTGACTTATATCTATAAAAATCATAAGCATATTATTTCTTGAACCGATAAGCAGGATTTATTCAGGAATTTATAGTAAGTTTGCTCTGCTAATCCTAAACAATGACGCAGAGAAAGATTATACATATCGACATGGATGCCTTCTATGCCTCTGTAGAGCAGCGTGATAATCCAGAACTTCGTGGCAAGCCTTTAGCGGTAGGTCATGCTGAAGAGAGGGGAGTTGTGGCTGCTGCCAGTTATGAAGCCCGGCGTTACGGTGTCCGTTCCGCCATGGCTTCGCAAAAGGCGAAACGTCTTTGTCCCCAACTCATTTTTGTACCTGGCAGGATGGATGTTTATAAATCCGTTTCCCGTCAGATACATGAGATTTTCCACGAATATACGGATATCATCGAACCTCTGTCTCTGGATGAAGCTTTCTTGGATGTCACTGAAAATAAGAAAGATATTTCCCTGGCTGTGGATATAGCAAAGGAAATAAAGCAGAAGATTCGGGAGCAGCTCAACCTTGTTGCGTCTGCCGGAGTTTCTTATAATAAGTTTCTGGCTAAAATAGCTTCGGACTATCGCAAACCGGATGGCTTATGTACCATTCATCCGGAACAGGCCCTTGATTTTATCGCCCGTCTTCCTATCGAATCTTTTTGGGGAGTGGGTCCGGTGACTGCAAAGAAGATGCATTTACTTGGCATCCACAATGGACTTCAACTACGGAAATGCTCTCTTGAAATGCTGACAGCCCATTTCGGGAAAGCCGGCGCACTGTATTATGAGTGCTCACGAGGAATTGACGAACGCCCTGTCGAAGCAATTCGTATCCGTAAATCCATTGGCTGCGAACGTACATTGGAACGTGATATTTCAGCCCGTTCATCGGTCATTATCGAACTATACCATGTAGCAGTAGAGCTGATTGAACGTCTTCAGCGAAAAGACTTCAAAGGTAACACGCTTACCCTGAAAATCAAGTTTCATGATTTTAGCCAGATAACCCGAAGCCTTACTCAATCGCAGGAACTCACCACCTTAGACCGGGTACTCCCACTTGCAAAAGAATTGCTTAAAAGTGTCGAATTTGAGCAACATCCAATCCGGCTCATCGGTCTTTCCGTCTCCAATCCAAAAGAGGAAGCCGATGAACAACACGGTGTTTGGGAACAGTTGAGTTTTGAATTTAGCGATTGGGATTGAAGGCGAAGAGGAAGAAATAGAGGAATGAAGAGGAAAGAATAGGGGATGAAAAAGAAGAGAATTAAAGAATGAAAAAAGAAAGAGGATAGAATATCCAAACAGATACTTTGTCTGAAGTAAAACAGATACTCTATTTGAAATAAAATAGAGCCTTTATTTGACCTAAACAGAGCCTCTGTTTGGAATAAATAGAACCTCTATTTTCTCCAAAGGAAGCCTCTGTTTTCTAAAACTGCATCTTTGTTTTTCCGAAATGAAAACCCGGTTTCCGTGTGACTTAAATTGTTTTTATAGTGACTTAAATTGTTTCTACAATGACCTAATTTGCTTTTATAATGACTTAAAAGCCTAAAATATAGCAATTAAAAGTACTATTTTTGAAGTATGTACTTTTTTGTCATCAGGTTCGTATGATTTACTCACCTCATTTTTTATCAGATACGTTATCTTTGCAATACTTAAATGAATGAAAATACCATGAATCGAATGAAACATTTATTTTGTGTTCTTTTACTAGCAGCTTTGGGAAGTTTTTCTTTCAAGGCAAACGCTTACACCGAACGCAATATGCTGCAAAAAGCGGCAGACGAAACTACGTTGAAAAACGTGTTGGTAATGAAACAAGCATGGGTGCCTTATCCTGCTTATACAGATCGTGCCGCCTGGGATTCTTTGATGGGCCCCAATAAGCAACGCCTCATCGAAGCCGGCGAAAAACTCCTCGACTATAAATGGCAACTGATACCTGCCACCGCTTATCTGGAATATGAACGTAGCGGTAACCGTAAAATAATGGAAGTTCCTTATGACGCCAACCGCCAGGCACTTAACGCCTTGATGCTCGCCGAACTGGCCGAAGGGAAAGGACGTTTTATCGACCAATTACTGAACGGAGCATATATGAGCTGTGAAATGAATTCATGGGTTCTATCCGCACACTTGCCCCGCCAGAGTAGCAAACGTTCACTTCCCGACTTCCGCGAACAGATTATCGACCTCGGTTCAGGCGGATACGGAGCTTTAATGGCCTGGGTACACTATTTCTTCCGCAAACCATTCGACAAAATCAATCCTGTGGTATCTTTGCAAATGCGTAAAGCAATCAAAGAACGTATTCTCGATCCGTATATGAATGACGACGAAATGTGGTGGATGGCTTTTAACTGGAAACCGGGAGAAATCATCAACAACTGGAATCCCTGGTGTAACTCCAATGCCCTGCAATGTTTCTTACTGATGGAGAACAATAAGGATAAGTTGGCGAAAGCTGTTTATCGCTCCATGCAGTCAGTCGATAAGTTTATCAACTTCGTGAAATCCGATGGTGCCTGTGAGGAGGGAACCTCTTACTGGGGACATGCTGCCGGAAAGCTCTACGACTATTTGCAGATACTCTCTGATGGCACAGGCGGTAAACTGTCTCTGTTCAATGAACCGATGATTCGCCGGATGGGAGAATATATGTCCCGCTCATACGTGGGCAATGGCTGGGTGGTGAATTTTGCTGATGCATCGGCACAAGGCGGAGGCGATCCTTTGTTAATCTATCGGTACGGTAAAGCTGTAAACAGCGATGAAATGATGCATTTTGCCGCATACCTGTTGAATGGAAGAAAACCGTATGCTACCATGGGCAACGATGCTTTTCGTTCGCTTCAATCTCTACTTTGCTGTAATGAGCTGGCAAAAGCAACTCCGAAACATGATATGCCGGATGTAACCTGGTATCCCGAGACGGAATTCTGTTATATGAAGAATAAGAACGGTATGTTTGTTGCCGCTAAAGGCGGATTTAATAACGAAAGCCATAACCACAACGATGTAGGAACCTTCTCTTTATATGTAAATACAATTCCTGTTATTATTGATGCCGGTGTAGGTACATATACCAAACAGACGTTCGGCAAGGACCGCTATACCATCTGGACTATGCAGAGCAACTATCATAACTTGCCGATGATTAACGGAGTACCGCAGAAATTCGGGCAGGAGTATAAAGCTACCAATACCGTTTGCGATGAGAAGAAACGGATGTTCTCTACGGATATAGCTACTGCTTATCCGGCAGAAGCGAAAGTGAAAAGCTGGGTTCGCTCTTATGCTCTTGATGATAAAAAACTCATTATTGGTGATATTTATACGTTGGATGAGGCTATTGCTCCTAATCAAATGAATTTTTTAACCTGGGGCAATGTGACTTTCCCTTCAGCCGGAAAAATCCGCATCGAAGTAAAGGGACAAAAGGTGGAAATGAACTATCCGTTGCAGTTTAAAGCCGAACTGGAAACAATTAAACTGGATGATCCGCGCCTGTCTAACGTATGGGGCAAAGAGATTTACCGCATCACACTAAAGACTGAAGAAAAGAAAGTGACTGGTAAATATGGATTTGTTATTCAACAAGTGAAGTAGGATGAAATAGATTTTTAAAGCTAGAAAAAATAAAGTATAAACAATTAAATCACAGTAAGATGAAAAAAGTATTATTTGCCGGGTTTTTGGTCCTTGCAGGAGTAAGCGTAAGTGCGCAGAACCTGATAAAAAACGAAAAATTCGCCACTGAAGTAAAGACTAAAGTGACTAATGCCAACAAAGCTACCGCAGGAGAGTGGTTTATCATGAATAATGAAGCTGACGGTGTAACTACTATTGCTTGGGAAGAAACAGGAGATGCCAAATATCCGAATGCAATGAAATTGGATAACTCCGGTGCTGAAAAGAATCTCTCTTGGTATAAAGTTTTCCTGGGACAACGTATTACCGATGGTTTGGACAAAGGTATCTATGTTCTTACTTTCTATGCAAAAGCTAAAGAAGCAGGAACTCCGGTCAGTGTATACATCAAACAGACCAATGAGGAAAAGAATGATAATGGTAAGTACAATACTACTTTCTTCATGCGTAGAGACTATGACGCAGATGCTCAACCAAATGCTTCGGGCGCACAATACAATTTTAAAATTAAAGATGCCGGTAAATGGACTAAAGTAGTGGTTTACTATGATATGGGACAAGTGGTTAATGCAATTAGCAGCAAGAAAGCAAATGCTAACTTGGAAGTGTCTGATACAGACGATGATGCTGCTATTCTGAAAGATTGTTATGTGGCTATTCTTTCCCAGAACAAAGGCGGCGTTGTAGAAATCAGCGACGTGACATTGAAGAAGAAATAAAGAGCAAAGGATTTAATATAGTAGGTTAACAAAAAAATAGGGCAGTGAAGTAGTGATACTTCGTTGCCCTATTTTTTTTGTTATATGAATATAATGGAGAGTTCCGAATAAATAAATGTATGAAACAGTCAATCTCCCTTCGGGACTGATTTCATGCGATTTATTGAATACCGAGTTTCTTCTTCAGTTCCTTAGGCAGAGAATCCTTGTGTACCATCACGCAGATTGTTTTAGCACGTACATAGCTTTCAGACATATTCAGATAACCTCCGGATTTGTTGCTTTCCGCTCCCCAGGAATTCTTGGTGATATAATATTTAGTACCATTCTGATCTTTCACAATGCCGGTGATGTGCATCAGGTGGTCGTCAGTTGTCACAAACTTCTCGTAACCATCCTGACGGATTTCCGGTGTTACGTTGATTTCCGGATAAGGCTGCTCAAACTTGAACACTTCGTCCATTCGTTGATATTTTGGCATTTTTTCAAAACGGGCACGGTCGGTAGTCGAGTAATCTTTCACATCCTCCACTTGCGGATTGATGGCGATTCCGTTCTTGAAAGAGAAACCCTGTTCGCTTACGTCACCGTCCCAACATACGGTATATCCTTTGTTTAGTGCATAGTCGATAGCCCCGATCAGTTCGTCCAACGGAAGATTATACATCGGCTGGTTTTCCCAGTTGTCGGGAACTTCAGGCGAGAATGTCTCATAATAAGGCTTGTGAGTGAAACTAGTCAACTCAACGTAATCATCCATATTCAATCCCAGACTTTCTGTGAAAGATTGAGGAGTATATTCTTTTCCTTTATAAGTGAATTTTTCGGGAAGCTTGCCCAGATAAATATCGAACAGATTATTAATAAGCGCATCAAATTGCGGAGTACGCTTTTTAGATTCAATATTTGCGTCTACCAATGCTTTGAGGTAGCGTGACAATGCACCGTGATTGTGGTCTTTGTTATCGCCCGGCAATCCGGTGTACACTTCTTCCGGAACAATTCCCGCTTTCTTATAAGCGTTTTTGAAAGTGTGTGCCAAACTTCCTTCACCGATACTTCCTTTACCACGACGGAGATAATTGTCCTCCATCTGATTCATGTACTTTTGGCGGACGATAAACATTTCCGAGAGATCATATTCTCCTTTTCCCATTCGGAGCAGTTCCGACTCCATGAAAGAAGCGGTGGCAAAGCACCAACAGGTTCCTGTGGAACCCTGATCTTTAACAGGCGTTGCTTGGTGGGACACAACGGTTGTGAACTCATAACCGGGTGTTTGTGCAAAAGAGGTTACGACCAATAAGAGGAGCGCAACCGACATAAATAGCTTTTTCATAATGTGTTTTATTATCTTTCTTCTGCAAATGTATAAAAAAAGCTCTAAGTTTGCAGTCGCAAGATAAGAGAGTGGAAAATTTATCTTAATAATACCAAGCGTGGCAGATAAATTTGTTCCGAGAACTTATTGAAGCAATGTCAGTCTTAATATCTTTGTTGTATGAAGAAGAAGACTGACAGGCAGGGAGAGGAATCCAGAAAAAAGCAAGTCCTTTGAGACTATCCCGCGTTACGGTCTCTCCCCGCCAAGCTGCAAAACTCCGATAGAATATTAAGGCTACGAGCCTATTTAGAGTTTAGAGTAAAAAACAGCTTTTTATCAGTCTTGAAAAAAAGATATGTAAAGATATGAAGAAACTATTTATCGGCATAGATTTTGCCAAAGAGAAATTCGATGCAGCCATCATCGAGGCTTGTGGACTCAAAGAGTTTGGTAATCGGGAATACGGCACGTTCACAAACGACAAAAAGGGCTATCGACAGTTCTTCAAATGGGTCAAAACGAATGCGGACAAGTCCGTGGAGAACGAGTGGTTATTCTGTGGCGAGGACACCGGATCATGTAGTCTGGGACTGAGCAAATGGCTGTATGGCAAAGGCCTTGACATATGGATTGAGAATGCCTATTCCATCAAGCATAGTAGCGGAATCCAACGTGTCAAGAGTGACAAGACCGACTCATCCATGATCGCAGAGTACGCCTGGAGACATCAAGACAAGGCAGTCCTGTTTGAGCCGCTTAGCGAATCGCTGTCACAACTTCGTGAGGTGTTTCTTTACCGGCATAAATTGGTACAGCAACATATTGCCATGGATGTTAGAAAGCAAGACAAGGAAGCCGCCGAACCCTCGAAGGCTATCAGTTTTATCAAGCGCAAAAGCAAGCATTTAATGTCTGAGATTGATAATGCCATCAAGGAATGCGACCTGATGATAGACCGCATCATAGAAAGTGATGCCGAACTTAAGGAGAACTATGCTATCATCACTTCGATAAAAGGCGTTGCACGTCAAAACGGAGCCTGTTTGCTTATCTTCACCAACAACTTCAGACGTTTTGACCTGGACGCACGCAAAATAGCCTGTTATTATGGTGTTGCCCCGTTTGGAAAAGATTCAGGCACAAGTATCCACTCTCCGGCTAAAACAAGCCATTTCGCCAACAAGCTCATAAAATCCTTGCTGGGACAGGCTGCTCATTGTGCAAAAAAATTCAATCCAGAGATAAGAGAGTATTATAACCGACTGATTGGGCGTGGTAAAAAGCCACAAGTGGCTTTAAACAATGTCAAGAACAAACTCATCAGGATTATTGTGGCTCTTGTGCGAAAGAAGGTCTATTACGACCCAAAAACATACATGTTTTACAATGCTAAATTTACCGATGTTAAGAAAATGTTAAACTCATAAAATGACTTGGATAGAAACATAGAATACGAGGATACTCGAAAGTTCCTCGCTCTATTTATTATAATTAGTGTGTTTATTTACATGGCAACCTGCTGTGACAGCAGTTTTTGAAGTTTACCGTTTAATGTTTGGCACATGGCACCATTTCCCATTGCTTGATAGCGTTTAATACGGTACTGTAACATCATAATTTTTTCATTTGCATTCTTTTTCATAATTTGTTTCCTCTTTTTTTGCCCTCCACGTTTTGAAGAGCGGTTTTACATCTTGTTTTCTCTAATAACACTGCAAAGATACAAATTGTTTTCGAATTATATGCTGTAAAACATAAAAATCTTCTTTTTCTTTTGAATTTTCTTTTTATAAGGGTTCGAACACGGTCTATATTACAAACCTGTTACAAAATTCCCGGATTTTCCCATCAATGACAATATTATTCTTATCTATCACATTTTTATGTACTTATCTAGGTATTCAGAAAATATTCTTCTATTTTTGTCAGTCAGCAACCTTATTAATAGAATAAACCAAACACTTATATGAAAACATTCACCCATCTTTTGTGCGTCCTGATTTTGTCGATTGTACTGTTTGCTTGTAACAATGCTCACTTCCTCAAAGAAGAATCCTACCGGAATCAAGTAGCTCAAGACTTTGAGCAGAAAAAACAGGCACTTCCTCATGGAGATTTATTTGCGATCTTTGGTGATTCTATTTTGTCAGTCTACGAGCGCGAAGCATTGATGTTTCTCTACGCTTATATGCCGATAGGGGATGTGACGGATTATCCGGGAGATTATTACTTGGAGAATGTCCGGCTGTCGAAGCAGACACGTGACGAGATGCCTTGGGGCAAAGAGATTCCCGATGAAGTGTTCCGTCATTTTGTTCTGCCGATCCGGGTGAATAACGAGAATCTGGATGATTCCCGTCGTGTGTTTTATGATGAACTAAAAGACAGGGTGAAGGGACTGCCGATGAAAGACGCGATATTAGAGGTGAACCACTGGTGTCACGAGAAAGTGGTCTATCGTCCGAGTGATGCGCGCACCAGCTCACCATTGGCATCTGTCAAAACAGCGTATGGACGTTGTGGCGAAGAGTCTACATTTACGGTGGCTGCGCTCCGGGCAGTCGGTATTCCGGCACGGCAAGTGTATACGCCCCGCTGGGCGCATACGGATGACAATCATGCTTGGGTGGAAGCATGGGCGGATGGACATTGGTACTTCTTTGGAGCTTGTGAACCGGAACCGGTTTTGAACCTGGGATGGTTTAATTCCCCTGCCAGTCGGGGAATGTTGATGCATACTAAGGTTTTCGGACGTTACAATGGTCCGGAAGAGATTATGCTTGAGACACCCAATTACACAGAAATTAATGTGATTGATAATTATGCCCCTACTGCCAAAGCTATCGTAACGGTGACGGATGCCGACGGTCAACCGGTAGCAGATGCCAAAGTCGAATTTAAGATATACAATTATGCGGAGTTCTATACAGTAGCCACGAAATATACAGATGCAGAGGGGAAAGCCAGCCTGACTGCCGGTAAAGGAGATATGTTGGTTTGGGCATCCCGCAACGGACAATTTGGTTATGCCAAAATCTCATTTGGAAAAGATGATGCATTGCAACTCTCTTTAAATAGGAAAGAAGGTGAAGCCTATTCCTTGCCAATGGATCTTGTACCTCCGGTGGAAGGAGCGAATATTCCCGAAGTCACTCCCGAACAACGGGCGGAAAATGATCGGCGGATGGTGCAGGAAGATTCAATCCGCAATGCGTATGTAGCAACAATGATGACGGAAAAACAGGCCAAAGAGTGGATAGATAAACTATATGGAAATACCTTACAACCGGAAAAGAAAGAAAAATTAGTAAACTTCCTGGTTGCTTCGCGAGGAAACCACCAAACCTTGAAAGACTTCCTTTCGCCTATCCGAAAAGAGAAAGACGCTGTTTCATGGGAAGAAATACGGGCTATATGGATATTAGAGAGTCTTTCGGCTAAAGATCTCCGCGATGTAACTCTGGATGTATTGAATGATCATCTGCTGACTAATATCTCGGATTGGGAGAAGATAGAGACTGATTTATTTAAAAGAATGTACCTCAATCCTCCTCGTATAGCCAATGAGATGTTGACTCCTTATAAGAAGGTACTTCGTGAAG
Organism: Bacteroides sp. 3_1_13; assembly: GCF_001185845.1. Taxonomy (NCBI): domain Bacteria; kingdom Pseudomonadati; phylum Bacteroidota; class Bacteroidia; order Bacteroidales; family Bacteroidaceae; genus Bacteroides; species Bacteroides sp. 3_1_13. The sequence continues at coordinate 2,334,851 of NZ_KQ236956.1, read as the reverse complement.
CCATTGAAAAAACAGTGTACCAGTCTGTGCCCGATAGCATGAAACGTGATCCCAAAGTATTAATAGAATGGTGCAGAAAAGAGATTAAAATCAATAATGAACTGAATTCTCAACAGATTCCTATTTCTCCGATGGGAGTATGGAAAGCACGGGTGGCTGATGAAAAGTCGCGTGACATATTCTTTGTGGCAGCTTACCGGAGCATGGGATGGGCGTCCGCTGCCTGGATTGATGAAGTGACCGGAAAGGTGCAGATTCTAAATGAAGAATTTGCAAAGGAAGATGTCAACTTCGATACGGCAGAAGCTGCACAGTCTCGAAAGGGAGTATTGCAAGCTACTTATACTCCTATCCGCTCTGTGGAAGATCCTAAATATTATTCGCATTTCACTCTTTCCAAGTTTAAAAACGGCACATTCCAGTTGCTTAATTATGACGAAGGAGAGACGGATATGGGGGATGGAACTACCTGGCGTAATTTGTTAAAATATGGGAGAGAGCTTGATGAAGGCTATTATATGATGGTGACCGGAACTCGGTTGGCAAGTGGCGCGGTGCTTTCCAACAGTACATTTTTTACTATAGAACCCGGTAAGACAACCACCGTTGACCTTGTGATGCGTGAAAGCAAAGATCAGGTGCAAGTGATCGGCAATTTTAATTCGGAAGCGACCTATCGTCCGGTTGACAACACTGAACAGCGGAGTATTCTGCAAACCTGTGGACGTGGCTATTTTATAGTAGCTGTGCTTGGAGTAGGGCAGGAACCTACCAATCATGCGCTAAGAGATATAGCCGCTTTGGGCAATGACTTCGAACAATGGGGGCGTAAGATGGTCTTTCTTTTTCCTTCGGAAGAACAATACAAGAAATTTAATGCCGACGAATTCAAAGGACTTCCGTCTACCATCACCTACGGTATTGATGTCGATGATAGCATCCGCAAAGAAATTGTACAGGCTATGAATTTAAACAATTCTATTCTGCCGGTGTTTATCATTGCAGATACATTTAATAGGGTAGTCTTTGTTTCTCAAGGATATACAATCGGTTTGGGTGAGCAATTGATGAAAGTTGTACATGGGTTATAGAAACGAGGAGGTATACAATAATCGTTAATTCTTGCCCTTAATGCGTTTTTTCGGAAAAGAATGATTACGTTTGCAGCAAATTATGACTAAGTACATTTTTTGCATATTAGCATGTGCATTTCTGGTATTGGGATTTAGTAATGTTTCCAATAAAGAATTGCAGGGATTTCAGAAAAAAACTGAAACCTCGTCTAATGACATGCGATATGAAGCAGTGTCATGCTGTTGCGTTTCTTCTGCCGGCTTCGACAAGCCAGGTAAAGATTCTCATTCGCAGTTTGTTGACGAGACATCCACTTGTAATGTTAGTGACTGCATTTTTGACAATATCTCTTTTCCGAGAAGCATTGTTCCTTTCAAGAACCTGAAGTTCAATACCAATACTGTCATTATACAGATATTGAGCTCTCTGAATGTTATGCTTCCGGAGAATCGTTTGGGGCATACCGGCCTTGATGTCAATTACACTAAATATTCGTGTAAGTATTACGTCTATACATTGGCGCATATTCTCATTTAGACTATATTCTTATCTTTGGGTAAGGTGAGGTACCTATTCAGATCCTCCATCTACCATCATTTCCTTTATTTATTATCTTAGTTTTATTCATGTTAACATGGAAAACAAAGAATGTATTTCCTATGACTTGGAACAAAGGACGGATATTGATGTGCCTGTCTTTAAGGATTAAAATATTGTGTTCCCGTTGTGAAACGGGAGTTACGTCGTATAAAAGCAAGGATATATACCGAAGTGGTTTCAGGCAAATAATACCCGCCGATTGCTTCTATATGGTGATGAGGAAGGCCCAATGGGATTAACTTTCATGTGTGTCTAAATTTTGTAATGGTTTTACCATTGGGCGCCTCTTCTTTTTTGAATAAGATTATACAACCTAATTTTTTATATTACTATGATTCATTTATTACTATCTACTCTTGCGATGATGGGGCTTACGTTCCTCATCGGTTTTTTTGTCGCTGCGGTCATTAAGTTGATTGCCTATGCGGCCGATTCATTTGATTTTTATAGTTCTCACCGTTTGGAGCTACTCCGTTTGCGACGCTGGCGTCAGCATCGGCAAAAGGTGGAGAGATTAGTCCGACAGATTCCCATTGCAGATGAAGATGCTTTGGGAGATTTCCGTGAAGATTACAGTAAGGGGATCGACAGAAACTTTACTGGTTATTCCGGCTATTATCATGGCGTGAGTCCGGGAGCTTCTGAAAATAATCTGATGAATTATTATTATTCACAGGATACCCGCGAATTCTTTCTTCGGGAAGAAGAGCAGGCACATGTCAATAAGAAGAACTCAAAGAAACTTACTAACAACAAACAATAAAAGAAAACTAATTTATGGAAAATATAGATTTTGCTACCTTGTTTCAAGGTATTGGTACAATGATGGCAAGCGGATGGGTGCTTGCTTCTGCAAGAGTTTTTTTAGTACTTCTCGGTTTGTTACTGATCTATTTAGGCTGGAAAGGTATACTCGAACCGATGGTAATGATTCCGATGGGACTGGGAATGGTAGCTATCAACTGCGGAACCCTCATTATGCCCGACGGTACACTGGGTAATCTCTTTCTCGATCCGATGCTTTCAGATACGGATCAATTAATGAATACTATGCAGATAGATTTCCTGCAACCTGTTTATACCCTGACGTTTAGTAACGGGCTGATAGCTTGTTTTGTCTTTATGGGTATCGGGACGCTTCTGGATGTCGGCTTCCTGCTTCAGAAACCATTTGCAAGTATATTCCTGGCTTTGTGCGCAGAGCTGGGCACTTTTCTAACAGTACCTATTGCTTCTGCTCTTGGTCTGACTCTGAAAGAAAGTGCATCTGTGGCTATGGTGGGTGGAGCCGACGGACCAATGGTGTTGTTTACTTCGTTGGCATTGGCAAAGCATCTCTTTGTCCCTATTACGGTGGTTGCCTATCTTTATTTGGGCTTGACGTATGGAGGCTATCCTTACTTGGTAAAACTGTTGGTTCCCAAACGCTTCCGCGCTATTAAGATGGTGACAAAGAAAGCTCCGAAGAATTACGATGCTAAAGTGAAACTGGCTTTCTCTGCTGTTCTTTGTGCTATTCTCTGTTTCTTGTTCCCGGTAGCTTCTCCTTTGTTTTTCTCTTTGTTCCTGGGTGTTGCTGTTCGTGAGTCGGGTATGAAACATATCTATGATTTTGTGAGTGGTCCGTTGCTTTATGGTTCCACTTTTATGTTGGGCGTACTGCTGGGTGTACTTTGTGATGCACATCTGTTGCTCGATCCGAAGATCTTGAAACTATTAGTATTAGGTATTGTAGCATTATTACTTTCCGGTATCGGAGGAATAATCGGAGGATATATCATGTATATTATTAAACGGGGTAATTACAATCCGGTAATCGGTATTGCAGCTGTTAGCTGTGTACCCACTACCGCGAAGGTTGCACAAAAGATTGTAAGCAAAGATAATCCGGACTCATTTGTTCTGGGAGATGCCTTGGGAGCTAATATCTCGGGAGTAATTACTTCGGCTATTATTACAGGTATTTATATTACGATAATTCCATATTTATAAATAAAAGTATAGCAGTTTTTTGAGATACTGTTGGTAATAATGCAAAAAAGAAATGGTGAACAAAAGGCTTGAAGGCTGTATGTTCACCATTTCTGTCTTGTATTAGTACTATTATGAGACGATATCTCATCCCTTGCTGCCATATTTATCCATGTAAAGCGGCATCAATCGTTTCTTTTACTCTTCGTATGGAAGTTACATTTCGTTCGTATTCGTTGATGTGTACCGTGCCTCCCATGGAGACGGCTTCATTTTTGAATATCATTTCGCTCTGAATACTTTCACGTGCCGAGAAATGAAACTCGTTGATGCCGGTTTCTGCGGCAATGCGTGCGATATTATTTTCATTTACTCCACATCCGGCGAGTAATGTGATTCTTCCGGCAGCCTGTTTCTGTAACTCTTCTAAAAGGGGGATTCCCAGTTCAGCCGTAGGTTGTTGGCCGGAAGTCAGAATACGGTTACATCCCAGTTTGATGATCTGTTCCAATGCTCTCTGCGGGTTACGGCATACATCAAATGCCCGGTGAAAAGTCACAGATAGCCCTTGAGCAGCTTCCATTAGTTTCTGCATTACTGGCAAGTCTACTTCACCCTCTGCTGTCAGACAACCGAATACCACTCCGTCTGCCCCTAATTTTCGCGCCATTTCGATATCTTTCAGTATTGTCCGGATTTCGATATCCGAATACAGAAAATCTCCTCCACGAGGCCGGATAATAACGTGCAGGCGGGTATGAGTCAGTACTTCCCTTGCGATGGCGATCTCACCATAGGAGGGCGTTGTTCCACCTTCCGGTATTCCGGCACACAGTTCCACACGGTCTGCACCACCTTTCTGTGCGGCCAGGCAACTTTCCACTGAATTGGTACAAATCTCAAATTGATACTTTCCCATAGTCGTGTATTAAAAAAGGGCGAATTTCTTCGCCCTTATATGAATCTTCTTTTGAATCGTTACGTTATTTAGCGAAACTTACCGCACGTGTTTCACGGATGACGGTAATCTTCACTTGTCCCGGGTAAGTCATTTCATCCTGGATCTTCTTGGCGATTTCACCTGACAGGCTTTCTGTCTGCTTGTCGTCAATCTTATCTGCACCAACGATAACGCGGAGTTCGCGTCCTGCCTGGATAGCATACGTCTTTGTTACACCCGGATAAGCCATTGCTAGCTGTTCGAGATCGTTCAGACGCTTGATATAAGCCTCTACGATTTCGCGGCGTGCCCCCGGACGTGCACCGGAGATGGCATCACATACTTGTACGATAGGAGCCAGCAGACTGGTCATTTCTGTTTCGTCATGGTGAGCACCGATAGCGTTGCAGATATCCGGTTTTTCTTTGTATTTCTCGGCAAGTTTCATACCCAGCAATGCGTGTGGCAATTCTGGTTCTTCATCAGGCACTTTACCAATATCATGCAGCAAACCTGCACGTTTTGCTTTCTTCGGGTTCAGTCCCAGTTCCGATGCCATCACAGCACAAAGATTGGCTGTTTCGCGTGCATGCTGCAACAAGTTCTGACCGTATGAAGAACGATATTTCATCTTACCGATGATACGGATCAATTCAGGATGCAGACCGTGGATACCCAAGTCGATGGTCGTACGTTTACCCGTTTCGATAATTTCTTCTTCCACCTGTTTGCGTACTTTAGCTACCACCTCTTCGATACGGGCCGGATGGATACGTCCGTCAGTCACAAGCTGATGCAGGGCCAAACGGGCAATTTCACGGCGAACCGGGTCGAAGGCAGAAAGAACGATTGCTTCCGGAGTATCGTCTACAACGATTTCAACACCGGTAGCAGCTTCCAGAGCACGGATATTACGTCCTTCACGTCCGATAATACGTCCCTTGATTTCATCCGATTCGATATGGAATACTGTAACAGAGTTTTCAATGGCAGTTTCCGTAGCCACCCGTTGGATAGACTGGATAACGATACGTTTGGCTTCTTTGCTGGCAGTTAATTTAGCATCATCCATAATGTCGTTGATGAATGATTGTGCCTGCGTTTTAGCTTCTTCTTTCAGTGATTCTACCAGGCGTTCTTTGGCCTCTTCGGCAGACAATCCGGAGATTGCTTCCAGTTTATCGATTTCCTGCTGTTGCAGTTTATCGAGTTCTTCTTTTTTCTTGTCAACAATCACAAGTTGCGCTTCCAGATTCTCTTTTACCGCTTCGGCTTCCATCTTTTTACGTTGGATTTCTTCCTGACGCTGGCTAAGTACCATTTCACGTTGCTTCAACTTGTTTTCCGCTTGCTGAATCTTCTGATTCCGCAATGCTACCTCCTTTTCAAGGTCTGCTTTTTTATTCAGGAATTTCTCCTTCACTTCCAGCAGCTTGTTTTTCTTAATTACTTCCGCTTCCGTCTCCGCTTCTTTCAGGACATTATCGTATTTGGATTTCAGTACATACCGGAATAGTATATATGAAAGGACTCCTCCTACGATGAAGCAAGCAATTGCTGTTGCTATTATTGCTATCATTCTACATTTAATTTAAGTATATAAATAAAAACGCACCGCCAAATATCAAAGCAATTATTTTTGCTTGGATATTGTGCAGTGCGTGGTTGTTTTATCTCTTATCAGCGAATAGCCAGTCGGGATTTATTCTTCCTTAAAATAATCCTCCAGCAATTCTGTCAGTTCTTTTACCTTCTCCACATAGGGGCTGGTATCATTACGTTGCATCAATTGCAGTCTCTCTAACGAGAACTGATAGGCTACCATGGCAATAATTTTTTCGGGTTCCAGATTTTTATAGACTTCCCGATACTTATTAAGCCTGATATTTACCTGCTTGGCGGCTTCCCGTACCATTTGTTCTTCCTCGCGGTTGATGGTTAACGGGTAGTTTGAGTCTGCTATCTGCAGGTTTATCTTTATTTTATCGTTCATACATCTTCTTCTTATTCATTCAACAAAGCGATGCATTTATCGACTTCACGCACTAATTTTGACAATCGCAGCTTCGTCTCTTTTACGTCGCTGCCGTTAAGGCTGATTGCCGTAGCTGTTTTTAGGTTTGTATAGCTGACTTCCAATTCATCGTATTGAGCTTGTACCTTCTCGTTTTTCAGCTTTTCATTTTCGAGAAGCTTCTTCAACTCGGCATTTTCACGCTTAAGTTCATCGTGCAAATAAATCAAATGCCGTAGTTGCGTTTCAAAGGAATTCAATAACTTTTTTTCTTCTTCTGTCATCACTACACCAAAATTGTACACAAAAATACGATTAACTCTGATATTACAAAAACTTTTCGGGAGAAAATGTTCTTTTTAGCCTAAATTAGCTATGAACGGAGGGGAAAGTAGAGTATTGCATAGGAAGCAAATACAGCCTGCTTATAATATTATGGTATATTTTAAATTAATGCGAATTAGTAATTGAAAATGAATTGTCATTCATTTTTGTACGATTCTGAATCATTACAAAATCGATTAAATTTTTCTACTGGGTATTTATTTTCAATCTTTCTATTTCTTCTTTCACCTTTTCTCTGTCTCTTCGATGAATAAGGAGTTTGCGGGTGAAGAGTAACAATTTCACCATCTCTTCACCTGTAGCGAGTAGTTTCAAAAATAGTTTCAAGGCTTGAAACAATCTGTTTCACACCGAGAAACACTTCGTTTCGCTACTTGAAACAAAGTGTTTCCCGCCTTGAAACTTTTAGTTTCAAACAAGGTTGAAACTAATTACGAAATAGCTTTACTAATTTTACTCAATGGTGGAATCTGGAGGCTGCAATTTGATTTGATTCACGATGAAGAGTAGGTGAAGGGGCAGCTATTCACCTACAAACTGCTTGTTTATCGGCCATACAGAAGAAAAGTGAAGGAGCTGGAAGAATTGGACGTATTATAGAGAAAGAGCATTGAATGATTCAAAACTGTATAAATCTGAATTCTTCTTTTTTGTTGGTATCGTAAAAGATTACTATTCAGCAAACTTTTGTAACTTCGGTATGTTTTTCAGGAAAGTATTAAGATATAATATCTGGTAGATAAGTCATTAATATACCTCCAAACGTGGCGTCGATGCACGCATTTTGATTTCCGCATCCAACACGATTGAATGATTGGGAGATGCCGGATCTTTGATTTTCTCTAAAATAAGTTCGGCAGCTTTTTTCCCCATCTGGTACAAAGGCGGTTCTACTGTAGTCAATTTGGGATAGACTATGTTGGAAAGTTCGGTTCCTGAAAAACTGGCTACGGCGATTTCTTCGGGTATTTTTTTTCCAAGTTCTCTCAATCTGTTCATAGCTCCAATGGCCAATGTTTCCGTAAAAGCGAAAATAGCATTGAAAGGAATATTTCTTTCCACTAATATATCCGCAGCTTTTTTCCCTTCTTCAAAAGTCATACCGGTTTTTATCAGCATATTATTCTTATCAAAAGGAATCCCGAATTTAGCCAAAGCGTCTTTGTATCCTCTGACACGTTCTATGGAGTTGTAAATATCGTCCGGTCCCTGTATATGAACAATCTGTTTGCGTCCGCTTCGGATCAGACTTTCTACGAGAAAGAATGACTTCATATAATCGTCCACTATTACTTGCGGAACTTCAAGTCCATAGGGAATACGATCATAGAACACCATAGGCATTCCCGCTTGCTGTAAACGAGCATATTCCTCCTTATTCCTTTTATAACTGCAAAGACAGATGATGATGCCATCCACCATGAATCCTTCCATCAGTTGCAGGTTCTCTTTTTCTTTTTCCGGATCTCCTCCCGACTCTGCAATAATCACCTTTATATTTTTGGTGTGAAGCACTTCTTGTATTCCGTTTATTACTCGTGAAGCAAACGGAGTAACCATTTCAGGAACGATCACCCCCACGGTATTGGTATGTCCGTATTTAAGGTTGATTGCTACAGGGTTTGGTCTATATCCCAATCTTTTAGCTGCTTCTATCACCTTTTCTTTCGTTTCTTTACGGATATTCTTGTCATCCCCCAATGCACGAGATACAGTGGAGACGGATATTGACAAATGTCGAGCGATGTCTTTTATGGTTATATACTTCATGCTGAATGATTGTTTAAATCAAAGCAAAGATATTGATTTCAAACAATAAATCCTAATATTGGAGTAAAATACGAATCCCATTTGCCTTTGTGTAATGCTTTTGTAACGTTTGCAGATTTTGGGAACGTTCCCGCAATCGTTTGCAGGCAAAAGAGTTAGGAAAAAACTTTTTTTCAAGCTCTTGTTCTTTATCTTTGCTACATCAACGTGCGACAAGAGGTCTCACAAGTAATTGTTCAGCATCATGTCTGAACCTATTGTTCCGTCAATAGTAGCCTAAAGAGGCGTGCGTGACTGGTAACGGTCGGGTGCGGAGCCCTCTTGAGAACGACGTTCCAACCTAAACATCATAGGCGAAGAATGGCAAGGCTGACCGATAGGAGTAACGCAGGTGAATCGCTGCACCATCGTTACAAAGAATTGGCTTACGGATGTTTAGGAGCCATGCCAAAAGGCAAGCAGTCAGGATAGTACGTTGTTATGTCGTACTACACGGATGTTGCACTGCCGGTGGATGGGCGGACTCTAAGTCGGTCGTCAGTTACTTGTGCGAAACTTGGTAAGCCCGTATTTCTCCCATCAGCCAATAGCAAATGGGTAAGCCAATCGTAAGAGCGGCCGAACGGGGTGCGGGTAAAGGATTGTGGAGAAAGCGAATATCATGATGTAATGTTGTGGATAAGGGTTTCAACGTCACCCTACGCGAAAGCGGGCAGACTTCCACAGGGTAATTCTTTGTGAAACGAATTGTAGAACTTCAAGTATGGAGAAACAGCAAAGGAGCGAGGCGCAAGCCAAGTGTGCATCTTCAGCCGAACGCAAAACAGTGTGGAAAGGAATAGATTTCGCACGATGCGAGCGTAGGGTAAGGAAGCTACAAGTCCGAATAGCAAAGGCTCAGAAAGAAGGAAGATACAACAAGGTGACAGCCTTGCAACATCTTCTTGTCACCTCCTTTGAAGCCAAGGGATTGGCGGTAAAGAAAGTGACGTCCAATAAAGGAAAACGTACGGCAGGAGCGGACCATGTACTATGGGACACCGATGCCAAGAAAATAAACGCAGTGAGTTCTTTGAAACGGAGAGGGTACAAAGCCCTTCCACTGAAAAGGGTTAACATACCAAAGAAGAACGGAAAGATGAGACCGCTCGGGATTCCGACCATGAAGGACAGAGCCATGCAAGCTCTTTATCTGATGGCTCTAGAACCCATTGCGGAGACAACCGCTGATGCCAACTCTTATGGATTTAGAAAGTTCAGAAGTGCGGCAGATGCTATGGATGCCCTGCACAGATGGTTAAGCAAAGATTGCTCTCCCCAATGGATATTGGAGGGAGACATTAAAGGATGCTTCGACCACATCAGTCACCAATGGCTTCTCGATAACGTACGAATCGACAAGCACATCTTAGAGAAATGGCTGAAAAGTGGTGTCGTATTCAATAAGTTGCTACAACCCACCGTGGAGGGTACTCCGCAGGGTGGCATCATCTCACCGACACTTGCCAACATGACACTCGACGGCATGGAAAGAATGTTGAAAGAGAAGTATAAGGTGAGCTACATCGATGGAAAACTTTATCATCCGAAAGTGAATTGCGTGCGTTATGCTGATGATTTCATCATCACGGCAGACAAACGAGAAATACTGGAAGAGACAAAATGTATGTTGATTGAGTTTCTTGGGAAACGTGGTCTCACGCTATCCGAAGAAAAGACACTGATAACACACATCAGCGAGGGTTTTGACTTTTTAGGGTTCAATGTTCGGAAGTACAACGGCACATTGTTAATCAAACCATCCCCTAAGAGTCAGAAACGGTTCACAGAGAAACTGCACGAAGTCGTGTTCAAAAAGAACAAGGCTGTAGCACAGCAGAAGCTGATAGAAGACCTCAACCCTGTATTGAGGGGATGGGGAAACTACTACAGTAGTGTGGTATCGAAAACTACGTTTAGCAAGATAGACCATATATTAACCAACCAGTTAAAGCGGTGGTCCTATCGAAGGCATACGAACAAGTCGAGAGAATGGATAAAGAACAAATACTTTATCAAGGTCGGCAATCGGGACTGGATTTTCGGCTTCAAGTACAAAGATTGTGAAAAAGGTGCTATCTTTACACTTATGAAGCTGGCTGACATACCGATTAGACGACATGTAAAGGTGAAATGTGAAGCCAATCCATACGACCCGACTTGGGATGCCTACTTCTTGAAGCGGATGCAGAAACGCAACCGCTCACGTACGTCCCGAAAGGGAACTTTATCGGAAACAGTTGCCTGTAAAGGCGCGGATGAGCCGATTTAATTTTATGAGAATTAAATTTTGAATTATCGGAGCTGTATGCGGGGAAACTCGCACGTACAGTTCTTAATGGGGAATGCGGCGGTAACGCCGCAAACCTACATAACATGATGTCGAACTAAAGAAAAAGAACTATGAAAACACACCTCTTTTCTTATAAGTGCGGTCGAAAGCACATCAAAGTTTACCATCTATTTGAATTGGTAATAATTAAAGGATAAAAAACGGTCATGGACAAGAAAGTACGAAGTATAGAAATTTCGAAACGGGTTCCAATTGTGGGCAACTACGATGTAGTTGTCTGCGGTGGCGGACCAGCTGGTTTCATAGCGGCCATTGCGGCTGCTCGCAGTGGTGCGAAAACTGCTGTTGTGGAACAATATGGTTTTTTAGGTGGAATGGCTACAATGGGGCTTGTTACTCCTTTGAGTGTATTCACCTATAATAATGAAAAGGTGATAGGCGGTATTCCATGGGAGTTTATCGAACGGCTGGAGAAGATGGGAGGCTGTATCATTGAGAAACCTCTTGGCAATGTAGCTTTTGATCCGGAGCTTTACAAACTTTTATGCCAGCAAATGATGCTGGAAGCCGGTGTGGATATGTATATGCACTCTTACTTAAGCGGTTGCCAGGCAAAAGACGGCAAAATATCTTGTATCCTCTTTGAGAATAAGAATGGGACAGAAGCCATCAGTGCCGATATGTATATCGACTGCACTGGGGATGGTGACCTTGCCGCTATGGCGGGTGTTCCGATGCAAACTGATGAATGTAAACCGCTGCAACCTCTTTCCACCTATTTTATATTAGGAGGTGTGGATACAGATTCGCCCATGATAATTGATGCCATGCACCATAATAAACAAGGGCAGAATTGTCATTGCATTGCAGTTCGTGAGAAACTTTTAGCAATGAAAGAGGCACTTGGCATCCCCGAATTCGGAGGTCCTTGGTTTTGCACCACTCTTCGTCCGGGCGAAGTAACGGTTAATATGACCCGTACTGCAGGAAATGCCATTGATAATAGAAATTTTACCGCAGCGGAATGTCGCTTACGGGAAGATGTATTTAAAATAGCACGAATCTTTAAAGAGAACTTTGAAGAGTTTAAAAACAGTTATGTGACGACCGTCGCCGTACATGCCGGTATTCGTGAGACACGTCGTATCAAAGGTGTACATACCATTACAGCAGAAGAATATGTGAATGCTTATAAGTATCCTGATAGCATATCACGCGGCGCACATCCTATAGATATCCATGTGGCAGCAGGTGCGGAACAGAGCGTAACTTTCCTTAAAAAAGCGGCGTATGTACCTTATCGTGCTCTTATAGCTGAAGATTTCCCGAATCTGCTCGTAGCGGGACGCTGTATTAGTGCTGATAAGACTTCCTTTGCGTCACTTCGCGTTCAGGCAAGTTGTATGGGGGTAGGACAAGCCGCAGGAGTAGCAGCCGCACAATGTATAAAGGCAGGTGTGACCGTACAAAAGGCTGATATTCACAATCTCATAGAGGAATTGAAGAAACTTGGAGCAATTATATAAAGAAGAACCAGAATATGGAACAGTTAGATTATATTATTATTTTACTCTACTTTCTCGGACTGATTGCCGTGAGTGTTGTGATGTCCCGGAAAATTAAAAACTCCGAGGATATGTTTATTGCCGGACGAAATTCTTCGTGGTGGCTGTCGGGAGTCTCTTCCTACATGACTATCTTCTCGGCAAGTACCTTTGTCGTTTGGGGAGGCGTTGCTTATAAATCGGGACTTGTTGCGGTAGTTGTTGCACTTTGTCTTGGCGTAGCATCGTTTATTGTCGGTAAATGGATCTCGGGCAAATGGCGGGAGCTACGTATCAAATCGCCGGGAGAGTTCCTTACCATCCGGTTCGGACATCGCACGGTAAGTTTTTACACGATTTCAGGAATTATAGCCCGTGCGGTACATACGGCAGTGTCTCTGTATGCGGTAGCGGTTGTGATGTGTGCATTAATCAAAGTCGATGGTGGCAGTATTTTTGCAAGTACGGGTATGATGGGCGATTCACCGATGGGTTACCTAAGTATTTGGTGGGCGCTTCTTATTCTTGGTGCCATCGCTCTTGGATACACCATTGCCGGAGGATTTCTTGCGGTACTAATGACTGATGTAATTCAGTTCGGAGTACTTCTGGCCGTGGTTGTATTTATGATACCTCTTTCATTTAACGCAGTTGGAGGCGTAAGTGCATTTATTGATAAGGCCAGTGAGATACCGGGATTCTTCTCGGGCACATCTCCGACCTATACATGGGGGTGGCTTTTACTGTGGATATTTCTCAATGTGTCTATGATTGGCGGTGACTGGCCGTTTGTACAGCGATACATAAGCGTGCCTACTACAAGAGACGCAAAAAAGAGTACTTATTTAATCGGAATTCTTTATCTCGTCACTCCTCTTATCTGGTATCTTCCTACCATGATTTATCGTGTGATGGAACCCGGACTTGCGCTTGATTTGGATGCAACCACAATGACTTTCAACGGCGAACACGCTTATGTGAATATGAGCAAACTCGTGCTCATGAAAGGAATGGTCGGTATGATGTTGGCAGCGATGCTATCGGCCACATTGAGTAATGTTTCGGGCATTTTGAATGTATATGCCAATGTATATACCTATGATATTTGGGGACACAAAGAGAAAAACCGTCAGGCAGATGAGAAAAAACGTATCAAGGTAGGACGTCTCTTCACATTTGTCTTTGGGCTTGTGATTATCGCTTTGTCAATGCTCATCCCGTTTGCCGGAGGTGCCGAAAAGGTGGTAGTAACTCTTCTTACTATGGTGATGTGTCCTTTATATATTCCGTCGATATGGGGACTGTTCTCGAAGCGGCTGACAGGCAACCAACTTATTTCTGCAATGATTCTTACCTGGCTCGTTGGTATTATGGCTCGCGTCATAATTCCCGCCTCCGTTATTAGTCCAAGCCTTATAGAGTCAGTTGCCGGTTGTGTACTTCCTGTACTTATCCTTGCAATCATGGAAGTTTGGTCGGCACGTAAAAAGTATGAAGATAATGGTTATCAAGCCATTTGTGAATATACTGATCCTGAAGCCGATCGCGAACCGACATTAAAGGAGAAAAAAGCGGTATTAATCTATTCGCATTTGGCTGTTAACTGCTTCTGTATTACCATTGGTGTCGTTGCGCTCTTACTGATAGGTCTGCTTATTGCTGGCGATCCGAAGACTCTTGCGGTCAAAGGAATTGTGATAGGAAGTATCGTACTGATGATTGCCATGATACTTGCTTATGTGATATACAGAATTATATATGCAAGACGTCTGAAAATGTCTAGCTAGTCAATTATTAATAACCCTAAATACTAATCAAATGAATCTAAAGATGTTATTGTTTGCAAGTGTGTCGCTTGTGCTTTTTGCATCTTGTCATAACTCGGATGAACCGTATATGACACTCGCGACAAAGACACTTGATGTAGAAGCAGAAGGTGGGCTTTTCACTGTTGACCTTTCATCTAATGTCTATTACAGAGTCAATAACGATTGTCAGACTGATGGAAGCGATAGCCATTGGGCAGTTGTTGATTCGCATGAGACACAAGGTGAGATTACTAAGTTTACAATCAAAGTCTCTGAAAATTCATCGACTAGTTCACGTGTCGGTGCCATTCGTTTCATTGGCGATGATGTAACTCCTCTAAAGCTGGTTATTACCCAAAAAATGATTGTTCCGAAAGGTATCAGTCCTACCACAGAATCGATTGACGCAACTACAACAGAATCCTCATTCAAAGTCTTTGGCGATAAGGAGTGGAAGGCTGTGTGTACAGATGCGGATGTGACCGTTTCTCCTGCAAATGGGGTAGGCGAATGTGATATTAAACTTACTTTCCCGGAGAACAAGACATTTGCCAAACGGACAATTAAAGTAACGGTAACCATCCAGGATGATACAGACTATACCTATACTCTTGTACAAGATGCTTTCTCGGGTATTTTGGCTGATTGGGACTTGAAGAGTTTAACTGCCAACACAAGTGGAACATTTGCTGATGATGAGGCACAGTCTGTATTCCCGGGAACCAATGGCAAGTATCTTGCTCCGAGTGCCGGAAGTGGTAAGATTGAGTATTGGGCATGTGACCGGACAGGTTATGTAGCGCAGACTGCCGTATGCAGCCGTGCCGTGGGTGGTAATGGTGACCCGTATGTATCAGGAGCTATTCCCGGTGATTATTGGTATGTCTATGGGGATATGAAAGGTACGACCATTCCTGCCGGTACCAAGATACACTTCTATTTTGTGACCAAATTAGGAACGATGTGTTCCAACTACTGGATGATTGAGTTCAAGGATGGAGAAGAATGGAAACCGGCTCTTCCGACTTCGACTCTTCAGGAAAGTGCGACAGAGACACTGTCGGGTGCACCTATCAATTATTCGGCAACTATTACCTACAACTTTGCGGGAATGTTGCTCGATGAAAAAAACAATGGCGCATATATCCCTGCCGAAGGAATATTTACCACGACTAAGGATATGGATGAGATTGTGTTAAGATTCGGACAGGCAGGTCGTTTATGTCTTAGTGGTGCCAAATTCGCTGGAAAGTATATAGACTGTACACACGCAAGCGGCCAGACACGTTTTTCAGCGCAACATCCGAGTAACCCTGAAACAGGTGAGGCAATCAGAGAATATAACGAACATGTATTGCTTGAAATCGTAGAATAAATAGTATGAAAAAAAGTATATTAAGCCTGTTATTGGCATGTTTCCTGCAAATCAATCTGGCTTTTGCACAGAATGTAATGAAGGGTGTCGTTAGCGATGCCAATGGTCCTCTTGTCGGAGTGGTGATCCACGATAAAGACAATGCAAAAGGTACTACCTCCGATATGTCGGGAAAGTATGCGCTCAATGGCGCTGAATCAGGCCATACAATAGAATTCCGTTATCTTGGTTATGTGACCGAGACTGTGGTATGGGATGGTAAGAGTGTAGTAAATATAAAACTTAAAGAGGATGCTGTACAACTTGAAGAGACGGTTGTTATCGGCTATGGATCTGTAAAAAAGAAAGATCTTACAGGTGCGGTCGGTGTAATCAACAGTTCGCTTATCGAGAAACAGAGCACGTCTCAACTTTCACAATCTTTGCAAGGACTGATTCCGGGACTGACGGTTACCCGTTCGAGCAGTATGCCAGGAGCGAGTGCTACGGTTCAGGTGCGTGGTGTGACAACAATGTCTGATTCGAGTCCGCTTATCCTTGTCGATGGTATGATGGTCAGTAGCCTCGACAATATAGCAAGCGAAGACGTACAGCAGATTACTGTACTTAAAGATGCAGCTTCTGCATCTATCTATGGTGCCCGTGCTGCTGCCGGTGTTATCTTGATAACGACTAAGGAGGCAACCGAGGGACAACTTTCGATCGGTTATAACGGAGAGATTTCGTTGTCTTCTCCTACCGAATTTCCGAAATTCCTGACAGACCCTTATCACTACATGACAATGTACAATGAATGGTCGTGGAACGATGCCGGTAATCCTGCGGGAGGCGAGTTTGCCAACTATTCACAGGACTATATCGACAACTATGCTACCAACAACAGGTATGATCCCATTCAATATCCTATCTATGATTGGAAAGACGCTATTCTTTCGAATACCGCTATGCGCCATAAGCATAACTTGACCATGACGTATGGCAACAAGGTAATCAAGAGCCACACTTCCGCTACCTACGAAAATGCCGACGCTATCTATAAAGGTTCAAACCACGAAAGAATCTCTATCCGTTCGCGTAATAATCTCAAGATTAGTGATAAGCTCTCCGGTTCTATCGATTTCTCGGTACGTTATGCCACGAAAAATGACCCGACTTCCGGTAGTCCGATTCGTGCAGCTTATATGTATCCTTCCATTTATTTGGGACTTTATCCGGATGGCCGTGTTGGTCCCGGTAAAGACGGCAGTCTTAGCAATACGCTTGCCGCCTTATTGGAAGGCGGAGAGAAGAAGACCGTATCCAACACAATGACCGGTAAATTCTCGTTGAGCTATAAGCCCATAAAAGATTTGACCCTTACTGCCAATCTGACTCCTACCGTCGGAACTGTTTCGATCAAGGAGATGAAGAAAGCCATACCTGTTTACGATGCATACGAAACCGATGTTATGCTGGGATATGTTTCGGGATATACTTCCAATTCGTTAAGTGAAGAACGCCGTAACATCAAATCATTGGAGAAACAATTCATCGCTACATACGACAAGACCTTTAGCAAGGTACATAACTTCAATGCCATGGTCGGTTATGAAGATTATAGTTATACGTATGAAACGATGTCGGGATCGACCAACGATATGTCTTTGTCTTCTTTCCCTTATCTTGATTTGGCGAACAAGAATGCTCTTGCCGTAGCCGGCAATTCTTATCAGAATGCATACCGTTCATTTTTTGGCCGTGTCATGTATAATTACGACAGCCGTTACTACCTCCAGCTCAATGCTCGTGAAGACGGATCTTCACGTTTTCATAAGGATCACCGTTGGGGATTCTTCCCGTCCGCATCGGTGGGGTGGGTCATCTCTAACGAGAAGTTCATGCAAAACATAACCCCGATAAACTATCTGAAGTTCCGTGCCTCTATCGGTACGCTCGGTAACGAGCGGATTGGAAATTATCCTTATCAGACATACATTTCGTTCAATAATGCCATTATGTATGACAGTGCAGGTTCTACGCCCCAATCTTCGATGTCTGCCGCTCAACAGGATTATGCGTATGAGAATATCCATTGGGAGAAAACACAGAGCTGGGATATAGGTGTGGATGCCGCTTTCTTTAACAATCGTCTTGACTTTAGCGCAGACTATTATTATAAGAAGACAACAGATATGCTCTTGTCAGTGGCAATCCCGTCGTTTACAGGTTATTCGGCACCTGACAGGAATGTAGGTAAAATGCATACCCGCGGTTGGGAAGTGAAACTCGGCTGGTCTGACCGTATCGGAGATGTAAATTATGCGGTAAGTTTTAATATCTCTGATTACAAGTCTATAATAGATAATCTTAACGGCAAGCAGCAGTTTAACAGCGATGGTACCATTATTACTGAAGGTGCAGAATATAACTCCTGGTACGGATATAAAACTGCAGGTTTGTTCCAGACCGCAGAGGAAGTCAGTGAAAGCGCTCTGCTTTCGGCTTCTACCAAACCGGGTGATGTGAAATATGTAGATGTCAGCGGTCCGGACGGCACTCCTGATGGAATTATCAATGAGACATACGACCGCGTAGTGCTTGGCAGCTCATTGCCACACTATCTATATGGAGGTTCTATTAGTTTGGGCTGGAAAGGTCTCTCTTTCTCCCTACTCTTCAATGGTGTCGGGAAACAACTTTCACGCCTCACCGAAAGTATGATTCGCCCCATGCAGGGACAATGGCTTCCGGCTCCGTCGGTCCTTCTGAACGACAATGGCAGCCGTAATTATTGGAGTGTGTACAACACTGCAGAGCAGAACGCGGCAGCCAGCTATCCCCGTTTGAGCCATCAGGGCGGTGAATACAACAACTACAAAATGTCGGATTACTGGCTCAAGAGTAGTGCCTATATGCGTATAAAGAATATCAACGTTGGCTATACAGTTCCTAAAAAAATCGTCTCTAAAGTCGGAATCAAGGGACTTCGGGTGTACGTCAATATCGATGATCCATACTGCTTTGATAGTTATCTTTCGGGATGGGACCCTGAAGCAGGAGCTTCTACCTATATCACACGCACTTATACATTTGGAGTGGATATCAAATTCTAATGGAGTATGAAAAAATTACATAATATGAAAAAAATACATGTATTGATTTGCATGATAGCTCTTCTATCTGTAACTTCTTGTGTGAACCTCGATCTGAATCCTCCTTCAGCTGCATCCAGTGAAAACTGGTTCTCGTCACCGGAGGAAGTTCGAATCTCGTTGAACGATTTTTATCGCAGTACCTTCTTTGTTATAGAAGAAGGTTGGACGCTGGACCGTAATACGGATGACTGGGCGCAACGAACCAACATTTATACCATTGCGGCAGGTTCACTGAATGCGTCTTCTACAAGTAATCCTAACATCAAGACTGTTTGGAGTTACACGTATAAGAACATTAGTCGTGCCAACCGGATTTTGGAGGCACTCGACAAACTTGAAGGCAAATATTCCACCACTGAACTGAATACGCTTCGTGCCGAAGCCCGTTTTTTCAGAGCATTTGCTTATTCACGTTTGATTACTCTTTGGGGAGATGTTCCTTTCTACGTGACTTCGATTACTCCGGAGGAAGCATTTGAGATGGGGCGTACCGACAAAGCTGTCGTTCTGAAACAAATTTATGAAGATTATGACTATGCCGCAGAAAATTTGCCGGTCGCAAATAATAATAGCGGCGCCACCCGTGTAGACAAAGGAACGGCTTATGCTTACAAGGCTCGTACCGCTCTCTATCTGCACGACTACGGGACTGCCGCAAACGCTGCGCAAGACTGTATGGATCTGGAAGTATATGACTTGGCCCCTGATTATGGAGAACTTTTCCGCGACAAGACAAGAGGAAGCAAAGAAGTTATCTTCTCTGTTGCTCACTCAAGCGACCTTGAGTTGGATGAAAACGGTAAACCTACTACACAGGCTATCGGTTCCTTTATTGCCCGTTCGGCAGGCGGTACACATAATGCACAACCTTCGTGGGAACTTCTTGCTGTCTACGAAATGACGAATGGCAAGACGATTGATGAACCGGGCAGTGGCTTTGATCCTCACGATCCATTTGCCAACCGCGATCCCCGTTGCCTGGAAACATTTGCAGCTCCCGGCAGCCGTATCTATGGTATTGAGTGGAATCCTGCGCCAAACGCACTCGAAATAATGGACTATACGCAAAATCGTATGATTACAAATAAAGATTCCAAAGGCGGTTCGGATGCTTCCAACTGTGCTTACAATGGTTGTTGCCTGCGCAAAGGCGCGCAAGAATCATGGCGTACTACTTTGTATAACGACAACCCTGTTATTCTCATGCGTTATGCCGATGTCTTGTTGATGTATGCCGAAGCTAAGATTGAACTGGGGGAGATTGACGCTACTGTCCTTGCTTGCATCAACGATGTCCGTGCCCGTGCTTATGGCACCACCCGTACACAAACCAACGACTATCCGTCCATCACGACAACCGATCAGACGGCATTGCGCAAAGTGCTTCGCCGTGAGCGTCGTGTGGAGTTTGCATGGGAAAATCTGCGCTATTTCGATTTGCTTCGTTGGCATCAGTTTGAAAATGCTTTCGGACACAATATGTACGGATTTACCCGTACAGCTAACAGGGCAAAGGAATACTTTGCGGCAGGCAACTGGTTTTGGCCGGAGACTCCGACATTTGACAAAGACGGATTTCCTTCTTTTGAAGCGATGGCCGACGGAACCTATATCGTCCAGCATGGTGAACGTAAGTATGATGAGAAGATTTATTTATGGCCATTGCCAAGTGATGATGTATTGATAATGAATGGAAAACTTGTTCAAAATCCAGGGTACTAACTTTATTAAATAAATGATATTATGAGCATTGGAGAAATTTTATTGCGCAGTCGCTATCAACCATTGAAAAGGGTGTTGAGCTATGATGTATTCAACACCGGCTTTAACGGTTGGATGACATTGATGCCTAACTTTACGGAATATCCCGATTTTGATGTTCCCAAGACATTGGTCAATAAAGACCAGTGGCCACCGGTCATGCTTAGTTCCGCTACTTTCAGGTATCCGGGCACTCACGGAGCTATGTCCGGCACTTACTCTCTTAAACTTTCGACAAGACCTGTTGCCGCTCCTTATACGGAGATTCCGGCGGAAGGTTGTCTGGGACATGCCATTAAGCGGCTTTCGTTCTCTCGTCCGGGCTGCAAATATTTGCAGATAGAATGTTGGTTTACATACACGGCGGAGCAGGATGTGGTGGATGGCGGTGACCGTCCGCAACCGGGTTTGCATGAGAGTTCCATCCGCGATTTTGGTATGGGATTCGATGTACAGGAGGGTGGAAAACGTTACCATGTAGGAATTCGCTATCTCAATGCAGTAGATGGCAAATTAATGCAGAAGTGGCAGTATGAACATTCCAATGAAGACATAACCGACCGCGATTGGGCTTATGGACTTGACGGAGACTGGTGTAAGAGGGGAGTCGATCCCTGGTGGTTCGGCCGCCGTTATCCTAATGGCGACCACGATGGATTCAAGGATTTGAAAGATGGTCATCAGAAACTCATTTACAATGAGACCGACTGTAAACTCAATTGGCAATACATGCGTCTGAAACTTGACACAGAGCTTCGAGAATATGTAGAGTTCCAATGTCAGGACAAAATTTGGGATATGCGTGGCATTGCAGCCGATACCGTTGACGGATATGGACGTATCGACAATCTTATCAATCCTCTTTTCTGGGTGGGTACTGATACCAATCGTCGTGTATTCTTTTATATAGATTCTGTTGTTGTTTCACAAGAATAAAAGGAGGAATGTAATATATGAAAATGTTTAATGATTCCCATCTTGAGGTAAAGAAGTTCTTTAAAGGTACTTTCTTCACTCATCCTTACGAGGCTGGTTGGGCAGATGAGGCTATATTCTTTGTTATGGTTGAGAAAATAGAAGGAGATCCCGTATTCGAAGGTCGTGTACAACTATCGCAAGACGGTATACATTGGGCTGACGACGGTAGTGAGCCTGTAATCTTCAAAGGACTTGGCCAACATATTATAAAGGTAAATTCAAATTTTGGTAATTATATTCGTCTTGCCGTCAGCATTGAAGGCGGAGAGATGTTTTTAAATCTTCATATAGCATGCAAAGGTTAATATTTATACTTAGTCTGTTCATCCTTGCGATTGTAGGATGCAGCTCCAATGAGTCTCACTCATTTTTGATTCGTCCGGATGGAGGTGGGGAAGATGCTGCCACTGAAATAGAGGTAGGTAAAACGATTCCTGCCTGGCAGGAGGGTGTGATGGATATTCATTTCATCAATACGACTACCGGTGAAAGCATGTTTGTAATATTCCCGGATGGTACGCAAATGCTTATTGATGCCGCAAGTTCGAGTGTTACGACCAACTCTAATAGTAATACGACCAACACCGGTATCCGTAGTCGTTGGGATCCGACTCTGACTTCTACCCGTGGTTCGCAGATTATAACTGATTACATTCGTAAGTGTATGGTATGGACAGGTAACAGCACGATTGATTATGCCGTACTTACCCACTTCCATAATGACCACTTCGGCGGTTATACTTCTTCCTTGCCGAAATCTTCCAACTCCGACACTTATTCGTTGATAGGTTTTGCCGAGATTTTCGACAATTTCAAGATTGGTACGCTGCTTGATCGTGGCTATCCCGATTATAACTATCCGTTCAATATGGCGACAATGGCAGACAATGCTCCAAGTTGCAGCAACTATATCAATGCAGTGAAATGGCATGTCGCCAATCAAAAGTTCGATGCTGCGATATTCAAAGCAGGGGCGAATAATCAGATCGTTCAGAAGTATAATCCTGCAAAGTATCCTACTGCAAAGGTGCAAAACGTGGCAGTGAATGGAGAGATCTGGACAGGTTCGGGCACTACCACAAAGAAGACATTCCCTGAACTCTCGGAGATTACATACGAAAACAGTAAGAACATTACTTCCAGTGACAATTGTCCGCCGGAGAATATTACCAGTTGTGTGATGAAAGTTTCGTATGGCAACTTTGATTTCTTTGCCGGTGGTGACCTTCAGTATAACGGACGTTCGAGTCATGCGTGGAAAGATGCCGAACTGCCCTGTGCAAAAGCAGTGGGTCAGGTGGAACTATTGAAAGCTAACCATCACGGTGTAACCAACACCAATCAGGTAGATGCTCTGAAAGCACTCAATCCACAAACGATTGTTGTCAATTCGTGGGTAGATTGTCATCCCCGTACCGATATACTGAATTCGATGGAGACAACACTCCCTGCGTGTGACATGTTTATCACTAACTTCTGGCAAGGCGATCGCCCCAGCGGAGTAGACGACCGGGTTACGGCGGAAGAGGCTGCGAGAGTAAAGGGATATGATGGACATATTGTAGTTCGTGTGACCGATGGGGGAAACAAATACAGAGTTGTGACAATCACAGATTCTGACGGGGCAATGACTGTTAAGACTATTTCCGGTCCATATACAAGCAGATAATGAATACAAAATATTATGATGTAATAGTAGCAGGTGCAGGTCCTGCCGGGATATGTGCGGCTGTAGCCGCCGCCCGGCAAGGAGCACGTGTTGCTCTTATCGAAAGATACGGAGTCATCGGAGGTAACCTGACCGCCGGGTATGTCGGCCCTATTCTCGGTAGTGTAAGCAAGAACACGATGCGCGATGAGGTTTGTGCTATTCTTGGCATCGAAGACAATGACTGGATTGGCGAACATGGAAATGCTCACGATTTCGAAGAGGCAAAACTTACATTGGCAGAATTTGTCGCCAGGGAAAAGAACGTCGATGTCTTTTTGCAATGTTGCGTGTCGGATGTTATTCGTGACGGAAAGGTGGTAAAAGGCATTAAGTGTGCAAGTAACGAGGGGACGCTCTGTTTTGAAGCCGCGGTTACAATTGATTGTACCGGTGATGCCATAGTATCTTTTCTTGCCGGTGCAAAAATAGAAAAAGGACGTGCTGACGGACTCATGCAGCCTGTAACCCTTGAATACACCATTGATGGCGTAGATGAGTCGAAAGGAATTATCTGCATTGGAGATGTAGACAATGTTCAATTGAATGGCGAGTGTTTTCTTGATTGGTGTAAAAAGAAAGCCGATGAGGGCAAACTTCCCCGGATGCTTGCTGCCGTGCGTTTGCATCCGTCGGTCAGACCGGGTTGCCGTCAGGTAAATACGACACAAGTCAATAGAGTGGATATTACTTCGGTAAGCTCTATTTTCGCCGCCGATCTTGAACTTAGGCAACAGATACGCCTCCTGACTCAATTCTTGAAAGAAAATTTGCCGGGTTACGAAAACTGTAGAGTGATCGGAAGTGGTACAACAACCGGAGTGCGCGAAAGCCGCAGGGTGATGGGCGACTATGTGATCGATGCCGATGAAATGGCGGAAGGCTGCCGTTTTGCCGATGTGGTGGTACATAAAGCATTGTTCATTGTCGATATACATAATCCTGACGGAGCCGGACAGGCGGAACCAACCATCCAATATTGCAAACCATACGATTTGCCGTATCGTTGTTTTCTCCCGTTGGGCTTGGAAGGGCTTCTGGTGGCGGGACGGTGCATATCGGGTACTCACAGAGCTCACGCTTCATACCGCGTCATGAGTATTTGCATGGCGATGGGAGAGGCTGTTGGCATTGCCGCTGCCATGAGTGCGTCGCAGCATTGTACTCCGCGGGCTCTCGATGTAGGAGAGTTGCAGAAACGGCTTGAGTCGTTAGGCGTAGAGCTGTTCGATTAACGTAGAACATAATCATACTTTAAATTTATAGAGCATACTTATGAAAAAGATCTATTTGTCTGTCGTGTGCTTACTGATCTCTATTCCCCTTATCGCCCAGTTGTATGTAGAGCCGGAGAAAGAGGTAGAGTGCTCTGTCTTCCTGGCAAAGGAAGGACGTGGGCGGGCACAGCAAGGACTTGAAATATGGGATGATTACATATTCTCGTGCGAGGATGGAGGGCACGTGAATATCTATGATTTCAAAAGTGCCGATCCGAAACCTGTGGCAGGCTTTGAGTTGGCGTCCTCCCATCCGGACAACCATGTAAATAATGTATGCTTTGGCGTCGAGACAAAACGCGGAGCATCGTTTCCTCTCTTGTATATCACAAACGGGAAGGTAGGAAGCGAGTTGGAATGGTTGTGTTTTGTGGAGAGCATCACCCGTCGTGGAAAACGTTTTAGCAGCGAAATCGTACAGACAATTGAACTCGATGGCTCGAAGTGGGCGGAGAAAGGGTATGTCTCCATCTTTGGTGCGCCAAGCTGGCTGGTCGATCGGGAACGGGGATTTATATGGATATTCTCGGCGCGTAAACGTACTGTGGCGAAGGTGACAAAGCATGCATGGGAAAACCAGTATGTCGCCACCAAATTCCGCATACCGTCGTTGAGTGAGGGGGCAAAGGTGCGCCTCGACGAAAATGACATTCTCGATCAGGTGGTGTTCCCCTATGAGGTATGGTTCACACAAGCGGGCTGTATGCATGATGGTAAAATCTATTTCTGCTTCGGAGTTGGGAAACAGGATGACAGCCGCCCTTCCTGCATCCGGGTGTACGATACGGATAGGCGGACGATTACTGCCCGATACAATGTGCAGGAACAGGTTATTTACGAACCGGAAGATATTGTGGTTAAAGACGGGGTTATGTATGTCAATACCAATACGAATGCGAAAAAGACGTCTGATCTTCCTTGCATATTCAAACTCTCTCTTCCGAAAGAAAAGCCGGTGACCGAAAATCCTCTCGACGAGATACGCAGGGATCCGGAACGTGCGGGCGGCGTGTATTATGTGACCGATCTTTCACATCCGGTTACGCCGGCGCCCAAAGGATATACGCCTTTCTATATAAACGGCTATTTCCGTCATGGAGCGCGTCAGATAGACGATGAGGTGACTTATCCTGCCATATACGGCGTATTGGAGAAAGCTCATGCCACAAACAACCTTACCGATTTTGGGAAAGCCCTGTACGAACGTCTTGAACCGTTCAAGAAGAATGTGTTTTACAAAGAAGGCGATCTGACACAAATCGGTTATCGTCAGACAAGGGAGATAGGCCGGAGGATGGTACAAAACTATCCGGAAGTATTTGAAGGACATCCCTATTTGAAGACTAACGCAACGAATGTGCTTCGGGTGGCAGCCACCATGCAATCTGTAAATTCGGGCATTTTGTCGCTGCGTCCCGGGCTTGAATGGGCGGAGATAGACAACTCCCGTTCGTTCCTTACCACACTGAATCCCTACGGTAACGTATGTCCCGACAGGAGTCCGCTTGATAAGTATATACTCGGCAAAGAAAACAGTTGGTATAAAAAATATCGTTCATATATAGATGAAAAGTTGAATGTGGATGCTTTTTTTACAAGACTGTTTATAGACGTAACACAAGTAGAAAGTGAGTATGACAAGTACGACCTGATTCATCGTTTCTGGTTAATGGCGTCGCTGATGCAATGCCTCGACCGCCAAGTGCCTATATGGGATATCTTTACAGAAGAGGAAATATTGGCTTGGGCGGAAATCGAGAACTATAAGTATTTTGCGCAGAAAGGTCCTGAACCGGTATCTCACGGGCGTAGTTGGGGACTTGCGTCCCGCACGTTACGCCATTTGTTAGACGAATCTGCCGAAGATCTGGTTCGTAAGCGTCATGGCATCAATCTCAACTTCGGCCACGATGGCGTTCTGATGGCCATCTTGACTAATCTGCAAGCCGGAACGTGGGCGCGGGAGGCTGGTAATTCCAAAGAAGCGTTGCGGAGTTGGAAGTACTGGGATATTCCGATGGGTGCGAACCTTCAGATGATCTTTTACCAATCAGAAGGCAATCCGGACGTTTTAGTTAAGTTTATGCTGAATGAAAAAGACCTCCGGTTGCCGTTGGAAGCGGTTGAAGCATCTTATTACAAATGGAATGAGGTTTATAAATTCTATATAGAACATTGCGACAAGGTGGAAAAATCACTTGCCGAAACATTGAAATTATCGTATGAAGACTTTTAATTATAATCGTGCTGAAATAAAGGCCGGAATAGTACATTTCGGCGTTGGAAACTTCCATCGTGCACATCTCGAAGCTTACACAAATCTATTACTTGAAGATCCTTCACAAAGATGCTGGGGGGTATTCGGAGCCATGATTATGCCTACGGACGGGGTCTTGTTCAACGCCCTCAAGAAAGACGACGGCATATATCAGTTGACGACATGCAGCCCTTCCGGCGAACAGGATAGTATGCTGATTGGTTCGCTTGTAGAACTGGCATGGGGGGAAATAGATAGTGAGCCTATCATCGCTAAAATAGCATCGGAGGAGATAAAAATCATCTCTCTCACCATTACCGAAGGGGGATATAAGGTTGATTTTAACCAATCGCGCAGTGTGTTTTGGTATGTAGCCGAAGGACTTAAACGCCGGATGGAGAAAGATTTGCCGATTACGATTCTTTCGTGTGACAACATGCAGATGAACGGCAATGCCGCCAAATGTGCGTTTATGTCATACTTCGAAGCGAAATATCCCGAGGTGGCAGCGTGGGCGAAAAAGAAAGTGACGTTCCCGAATTCGATGGTGGATCGAATCACTCCCGTAACAAAACCGGGTAAGGTTACAGATGTGTGTTGTGAAGACTTTATACAATGGGTGATTGAAGATAATTTCATTGCAGGCCGTCCTGCATGGGAGAAGGTGGGAGTTACATTCACCCATGATGTGACCCCGTATGAAATCATGAAATTAAGTCTTCTCAATGCGTCACATACTCTTCTTTCTTATCCTGCCTATATGGAAGGATTCAGGAAGGTCGATGCTGTAATGGCAGACGAGAGGTATCGTGCAATGATAAAGCTGTTTATGAACAGGGACGTTACTCCTTATGTTCCGGTTCCCGAAGGCGTTGACCTTGAAGCGTATAAAGACCAGCTTATCGAACGATTTTCAAACAAGGCGATCAGCGATCAGGTATCACGGCTTTGCGGCGATGGCATTGCTAAGTTTGCGGTTTATGTGGTACCCATACTCAAACAGATGTTGCAGGATGGGAAGGATATTTCGATAGAGGCTTTCCTGATAGCTGTTTATTGCAAATACCTGATAGGTGCGCGCACCGAGTCCGGTGAAAATATAGCTATCTCCGAACCTCACATCACCCCGGCGGACAGGAAGTTGATTTCGGGAGGATCGCCGGCCGAGTTCTTGAAGATATCACCTTTTGTGTCATTGGGACTGGACAAATACCCTGTGTTTATGGAAAAGTATGAGCAGTTTTATGCTATGCAGGTAGCAGAAGGGTTGAAGGTCTTATTACAGTAAACAACTAAAAAATACAAGGCAATGAAGAAGTTTTTCATAACGGTTGTTCTGTCGTTTTCGTGCGTATTGTCGGTTTCGGCACAAAAACAGACGGAGGCGTCAACGCTTAACCTGATAGGTAAGCCGTTTGAATCGACTCCCAATCCGTATCATAGAGTCGATACATTGGTTTATAAAGGTTTTAACAGGACGGAGAATCGACAACTCCGTTGTTCTGCCGGTATGGCTGTGTTGTTTAAAACGAACACGCGTAATATACAGATTACGACAAAGTGGGGATATGTATATTCGAGCCATTCAACCATGCCGATCTCTTATAAAGGATATGATCTTTATATCAAAAATGCAAACGGTCAATGGCAGTATGCGGCAAGCGGTTCATTGAAAGCGTATAAGGGCGAGAAAACCGAGACATTCACGCTCATTGAGAATATGGATGGTACGATGCACGAATGTATGATGTATATGCCGATGTATTCGGAGGTCATTTCTTGTAAGATAGGGATAGATGACGATGCTGTTATCGAACCGTTGAAGTCCGATTTTCGTCACAGGATAGCGGTATATGGCTCTTCGTTTACGCAGGGAGTGAGCACGGATCGATCCGGTATGAGTTATCCCATGCAATTTATGCGTAATACGGGTCTTCAAGTCGTGTCGCTCGCAACAAGCGGACGTTGCCTGATGCAGCCTTACATGCTCGACGTTCTTGCGGAAGTCAAGGCTGATGCCTTTATATTCGATACATTTTCAAATCCTGACGCAGAACTGATAAGAGAGCGCCTGATGCCGTTTATCGATCGGCTTATAGCGGCACATCCGGCTACTCCGTTGATATTTCAGCGTACGATCTATCGTGAACGACGTTCATTTGATACAGTTCTTGATGCGAAAGAACGGGCTAAGGCGGCAACCGTAGAGGAGTTGTTTGCAAAAATCCGCACGAACCCGAAATATAAAGACGTTTATCTGATTACGCCTGATGCTTCCGATGCGCATGAGACATCGGTCGACGGAACTCATCCAAGTAGTTATGGATATGCACTTTGGGCGAAGTCGATAGAGACTCCGGTAATAGAAATTTTAAGTAAATATGGTATAAAATGAGACAAGCGGTATTAGTAGAACCAAAACATATTGAATTTCGTGAGGTTGAGGCGCCTAAGGCGTCGGACCTGAAAGAACATCAGGTACTTCTGAATATTAAGAGAATTGGTATTTGTGGAAGTGAGATACATTCTTATCACGGATGTCATCCGGCAACTTTCTATCCGGTAGTTCAGGGGCATGAATATTCGGCAGTGGTAGTCGCTACGGGGGCGGCGGTTACGATCTGCAAGGCGGGTGACGTTGTCACCGCACGTCCGCAACTCGCGTGTGGGAAGTGCAAGCCTTGTCAGCGGGGAGAGTATAATATTTGTGAAGAGCTAAGAGTGCAGGCTTTTCAGGCAAATGGAGCTGCGCAAGACTTTTTTGTGGTTGATGATGACAGGGTTGCGGTGTTGCCTGAAGGTATGTCACTTGATTATGGGGCTATGATAGAACCGGTGGCAGTAGCTGCGCATGCAACCATGCGTGGCGGGGACTTGAAAGGTAAGAATGTGGTTGTATCGGGTGCCGGAACAATCGGTAACCTCGTGGCGCAGTTCGCTAAGGCAAGAGGAGCCAAACGGGTTCTTATTACCGATGTGAGTGATTTCAGACTTGAAATCGCTCGTAAATGTGGCATAATAGATACGCTCAATGTAGCTAAGACGCCGCTCAAAGAAGGAGCGAAGAGGCTTTTCGGGGATGAAGATTTTCAAGCTGCGTTTGAGGTTGCCGGAGTTGAGTCGAGTATTCGTTCGCTTATGGAGTGTATTGAAAAAGGGAGTACCATCGTTGTAGTGGCGGTATTTGGCAAGGATCCGTCGCTTAATATGTTCTATTTGGGAGAGCACGAACTGAAGGTGAACGGAACGATGATGTATCGCCATGAAGATTATCTTACGGCTATCGATCAGGTAAGTTCGGGAGCTATCCGTCTCGAACCGCTTATTTCGAATCATTTCCCGTTCGAGCAGTATGACGAGGCATATAAATTTATAGACGAGCATAGTGCAACATCCATGAAAATAATTATTAAACTATAAAACCATGAAAATAATAGGTATAGGAGAAGTTGTTTGGGATTGCTTCCCGGAAGGTAAGAGACTTGGCGGAGCGCCTATCAATTTCTGTTTTTTTGCAAAGGAGTTGGGAGCAGAATCATATCCCGTTACGGCAATAGGTGAGGACGAACTCGGCGATGAAACGTTTACAGTGCTTAAAGAGACCGGACTTGATTTAGGATATATTTCCCGTAATATTTTGCCGACAGGTAAAGTGCTTGTGTCGTTGAATGAGGCCGGTGTACCGCAATATGAGATTGTTGAGAATGTTGCTTGGGATGCTATCGAGTGTAGTCCTGCGACCATGAAACTTGTCAGCGATGCAGATGCTGTTTGTTGGGGCTCTTTGGCACAACGAAGTGAAAAGTCACGTGCTGCAATCTTGAGACTCATAGATGCCGTGCCGGATACCTCTTTGAAGGTGTTTGATATTAATATCAGGCAACATTTTTATTCGACAGACTTGATTGTGGAGTCCTTGCAAAAGGCAAATGTCCTCAAATTGAATGAAGACGAATTGCCGTTATTGATCTCTCTTCTTTCCCTTTCGACTGATTTTGTGGAAGCTATCGCAGAACTCATTGCTCGTTTTTCGCTCAAGTATGTTATATTCACACAAGGGGCAGTACGTAGTGGCATATATGATGCAAGTGGGGAAGTGTCATCCATAAACACACCTAAAGTCGAGGTGGCCGATACTGTAGGTGCAGGCGACTCGTTTACTGCTACCTTTGTTGTGAATATACTTAGAGGGGCGTCGGTCGCTGAATCACACCGCAAAGCGGTAGATGTATCGGCATATACTTGTACACAAAGGGGGGCTATTAATCCGTTGCCGGATAGTAAAAAGTAATCTCTTTTGATTGCATTTTATAGATAACTCCAGTTAAATAGTTATTTTTGCAGAAATAACTGATTTTTACGAAATAAAGGAACCCATGTTGAAAATATTAGTAACCTACGCCGTACAAGGCGAATTTGTAGAACTTAAATGGCCGGATATAGAACCTTACTACGTTCGTACAGGTATTGGTAAAGTTAAATCAGCCTTTCATTTGGCAGAGGCAATCCGTCAGGTACAACCGGACTTGGTGCTCAATATCGGAAGTGCTGGAACAGTCAATCATCAGGTAGGAGATATTTTTGTATGTCGCAAGTTCATAGACCGTGATATGCAGAAAATGAAAGAGTTCGGATTGGAGTGTGAGATCGATTCATCAGCTTTGCTCGAAGAAAAAGGTTATTGCACGCATTGGACAGAAGATGGGATCTGTAATACGGGAGATGGCTTTCTCACCGAGTTGACTCACGTTAGCGGAGATGTTGTAGATATGGAAGCATACGCACAGGCATTTGTCTGCCGTTCAAAAGAAATCCCGTTTATTTCCGTGAAATACGTGACTGACATAATTGGTCAGAACTCCGTGAAACATTGGGAAGATAAACTTGCCGATGCACGGCAGGGACTATCACACTATTTCAATGTCTTGAAAGAAAGAATATGATAAGTGACTCCTGCGGCTATCAATCCCAGGAGAATCTTTACCCATATAAAAGGAATCAGGAAGAAAATGCAATAAAGCATCGTTCCCCACATTAATACGAGAGAAATTATTTTGGCACGGAGAGGAATCGCCTTGTTTTCGCGGAAATTGCGGATATAAGGACCGAAGTGCCGATGATTGAGCAGCCAGTTATATAATCGGGGTGACCCTTTGAAATAAAGGGCGGCGGTGAGTAATAGAAAAGGGGTAGTGGGCAGTAGCGGCAGAAAGATGCCGAGAATACCGAGCGCAAGGGAAATACTACCTAAAACAATATATAGAGTTTTCATGCGGCAAAGATAGTGCAAAAAAAGGGAAAAAATAACACTCTTTGCTGGATGAAAACTCTATTTTATATTACCTTTGCCGTTGCATCGAGGTGACATTAGATGCGTGTAACTATTAAAATACATACACTCATGTTTACAGTAATCAAACGCATGGAGATCTCGGCTTCTCATAAGCTGGTACTCCCGTATCGCAGTAAATGCGCCAGTTTACACGGTCACAACTGGATTATCACCGTCTATTGCCGTTCCGCGCGGCTCAACTCCGAAGGAATGGTGGTAGATTTCACCCGCATCAAAGAAGTAGTCACGGAGAAACTCGACCATCAAAATCTGAACGAAGTACTCCCATTTAATCCCACAGCGGAGAATATCGCCCGGTGGGTATGCAAACAGATTCCTCAATGCTATAAAGTAGAAGTGCAGGAATCGGAAGGAAACATTGTCATCTACGAGAAAGATTCCGGCAGTACAGAAGGACAAGAATAGCAAACCAAACAAATTTTGATGATGAGAAAGATTAATGAAATCTTTTACAGCTTGCAGGGCGAAGGCTACCATACCGGAACTCCGGCCATCTTCGTCCGTTTTTCCGGCTGCAACCTGAAATGTGACTTTTGCGACACACAACACGAAGAAGGAAAAATGATGACCGACGATGAAATTATCGCCGAAGTGAAAAAATATCCTGCCGTCACTGTTGTCCTTACGGGCGGCGAACCTTCCTTATGGATAGACGATGAATTGATCGACCGTTTGCACCAAGCAGGCAAATATGTGACTATCGAAACCAACGGTACACGCCCCCTGCCGGCAGCTATCGACTGGGTGACCTGTTCTCCCAAACAAGGGGCGAAACTTGCCATCGACCGGATGGATGAAGTGAAAGTGGTCTATGAAGGACAAGATATAAGTATTTTTGAACTACTTCCGGCCGAACATTTTTTCCTCCAGCCTTGTTCTTGTAATAACACTGCTTCAACAGTGGACTGTGTAATGCGACATCCCAAATGGAGACTCAGCCTGCAAACACACAAATTAATCGACATCCGTTGAACGAAATAGACGGGTGATGCGGAAGAAGCTTAAATTATTACAAAATATAGTATGAAAGTAGGTTTGTTTATTCCTTGTTATATCAATGCTATTTACCCCAATGTGGGAGTGGCATCGTATAGACTATTGAAAAGTTTGGGAGTAGACGTCGATTATCCGTTGGATCAGACTTGTTGCGGACAACCGATGGCAAATGCCGGTTTTGAAGATGAATCGATGAAATTGGCACTCCGTTTTGACGATCTGTTCCGTGAATACGATTACATCGTCGGCCCTTCCGCCAGTTGTGTGGCATTTGTGAAAGAGAATCATCCGGGCATTCTGGAGAAAGAAGGACATGTTTGTCAGAGTGCGGGAAAGATTTATGATATTTGTGAGTTCATTCACGATGTCTTGAAACCTTCCAAAATTCCTGCACGCTTTCCTCATAAAGTCAGTATTCACAATAGCTGTCATGGGGTTCGCGAACTGTTGATTTCCGCTCCCACCGAACTGAACATCCCTTATTACAATAAATTGCGTGACCTGCTCAATCTGGTAGAAGGCATCGAAGTATTCGAGCCCAGCCATATTGACGAATGTTGCGGCTTTGGCGGAATGTTTGCGGTGGAAGAGCAGGCAGTTTCCGTCTGCATGGGGCGTGATAAGGTAAAAGATCACATCGCTACCGGAGCCGAGTATATTGTCGGAGCGGACAGTTCCTGCCTGATGCACATGCAAGGTGTCATCAAACGGGAGCATCTGCCTATTCAGATTATCCATATTGTAGAAATTCTAGCGTCGCAATCATGAGTACAAAACATTCAAAGGCTGCCGAAAAGTTCTTGCAGGACAGCAAGATGGCAGCATGGCATAACGAAACCCTTTGGATGGTCCGTGCCAAAAGGGACAAGATGAGCAAGGAAGTTCCCGAATGGGAAGAGTTGCGCAACAAGGCTTGCGAGTTGAAACTATACTCCAACAGCCACCTCGAAGAACTTCTGCTGGAGTTTGAGAAGAATGCTACCGCCAACGGCGCCATCGTACATTGGGCAAAAGATGCCGATGAATACTGCGCCATCGTCTACGAGATACTGAATGAGCATAACGTCCACCATTTCATCAAGAGCAAATCCATGCTCGCCGAAGAGTGTGGCTTGAATCCTTTCCTGATGGAGCGGGGCATCGATGTCGTAGAGTCCGATTTGGGCGAACGCATCCTGCAACTGATGCATCTCGAACCGAGCCACATCGTACTGCCCGCCATCCATATTAAACGGGAACAGGTAGGCGAACTATTCGAAAAGGAGATGGGCACGGAAAAGGGAAACTTTGATCCTACCTACCTGACTCATGCCGCACGTAAGAACCTGCGCCATCTCTTCCTCAATGCCGAAGCCGCCATGACAGGCGCCAACTTTGCCGTCGCTTCAACCGGTGACATTGTGGTCTGCACCAATGAAGGAAATGCCGATATGGGTACTTCCTACCCGAAACTGAACATTGCCGCTTTCGGTATGGAAAAGATCGTCCCGGATCTGGACGCGTTAGGCGTGTTCACCCGATTACTCGCCCGTTCAGCCACCGGACAACCGGTGACAACATATACCTCTCATTACCGCCGTCCCCGCGAAGGCGGTGAATATCATATTATCATCGTAGACAACGGCCGGAGTGCCTTACTGTCCAAGCCCGACCATATCAAGACACTGAACTGTATTCGTTGTGGTGCGTGCATGAACACCTGTCCGGTGTACCGCCGGAGTGGAGGCTACTCTTATACGTACTTCATCCCCGGACCTATTGGCATCAACTTGGGTATGGCTCACGCTCCGGAGAAGTATTACGATAATCTTTCAGCCTGTTCTCTGTGTATGTCCTGTTCCGATGTCTGTCCGGTGAAAGTAGATTTGGCCGAGCAGATTTACAAATGGCGTCAGGATTTGGACGGACTGGGGAAAGCCAATACGGGAAAGAAGATCATGTCCGGCGGTATGAAGTTCCTGATGGAGCGTCCGGCATTGTTCAACGCAGCCTTGTGGGCAGCCCCGGTGGTAAATGGCCTGCCTCGTTTCATGAAATACAACGATCTCGACGATTGGGGAAAGGGGCGTGAACTGCCGGAATTTGCCAGCGAGTCGTTCAATGAAATGTGGAAGAAAAATAAAGTACAAGGAAAGGAGGAATCCAAATGAGCAGTAGAGAAGATATATTAGCCTGCATTCGCCAGCATACGCAGACGCGTTATGATAAACCGGATATTGCGGATATGAAACGATTGTCATATCCTGACAGGATAGAGCAGTTCTGTGCAATCAGCCGTGTGGTGGGTGGTGCGGCAGTTGTGTTGGGCGAAGGGGAAGATGTGAATGCGGTCATACGCCGGACTTATCCGGATGCTATGCGCATTGCTTCCGTATTGCCGGATATTTCCTGTGCTACGTTCAATCCCGATAATTTGGATGATCCGAAAGAGTTGGACGGCACAGATGTTGCCGTAGTGAAAGGAGAAATCGGAGTAGCCGAAAACGGAGCCATCTGGATACCGCAGACGGTAAAATATAAAGCGATCTATTTTATCTCGGAGAAGTTGGTCATTCTGCTCGACCGGAATAAAATTGTAGATACCA
Organism: Bacteroides sp. 3_1_13; assembly: GCF_001185845.1. Classification (NCBI taxonomy): domain Bacteria; kingdom Pseudomonadati; phylum Bacteroidota; class Bacteroidia; order Bacteroidales; family Bacteroidaceae; genus Bacteroides; species Bacteroides sp. 3_1_13. Next base: position 2,299,029 of record NZ_KQ236956.1, on the reverse strand, counting down.
TGTATGACGCCTACCGCGAACTGGACGGACAGGAATATCAGTTCGGAACGTTCATCTCCGGTCCGTCAAAGACTGCTGATATTGAGCAGGCTTTAGTGATGGGAGCGCATGGGGCACGGGACGTGTTAGTGATATTAACCTAATGTTTCCGTGTTGATTATTCTAAAATAAATTTGGTTTCAAAACAATGGAGTTTTATATTTGTTAGTACAAACGAAATGGAGACTCCGTTGACGCTTAAAAACAGAGGCTCTATTGATAAGAAATAGAGCCTTTGTTTCATATAAACAGAGCTTCCGTTTGATGTAAATAGAGGCTCTGTTTGGATAAAGTCCGGTTTCCATCGGATGTAATAGAGTCTTTGGGAGAATATAGTCGAATCTCCTTTGATGTAAATAGGATATCTGTTTCTGTTTGTCCATAGTAGATAAATGAATTTGTAGGATAAGAGTAGTAAAACGTTTAATTATAAATTATATGTATGCCAATAAAGTAAAGAAAATAGCCGCCGTCCATGACCTTTCGGGAATGGGGCGCGTATCTCTGACCGTCGTCATTCCTATTCTTTCATCCATGGGTTTTCAAGTCTGTCCGCTTCCTACGGCTGTGTTATCCAATCATACGCAATATCCCGGTTTCTCCTTCCTCGACCTGACGGACGAAATGCCGAAGATTATTGCCCAATGGAAGAAACTGGAGGTAGAGTTCGACGCTATCTATACCGGATACTTGGGTTCTCCGAGACAAATTCAGATTGTTTCTGATTTTATCAGGGACTTTCGTCGGCCGGACAGCCTGATCGTTGCCGATCCGGTGTTGGGAGATAACGGACGGTTGTATACCAACTTTGATGGAGAGATGATAAAAGAGATGCGCCATTTAATCACGAAAGCAGATGTGATTACCCCCAATCTGACGGAACTGTTTTATTTATTGGATAAACCCTATAAAGCAGATAACACGGATGAAGAGCTGAAAGAATATCTTCGTCTTTTGTCTGATAAAGGTCCGCAAGTGGTTATCATCACCAGTGTTCCTGTACATGATGAGCCTCATAAAACATCTGTCTATGCTTATAACCGTCAGGGAAACCGCTACTGGAAAGTGACCTGCCCTTATCTGCCTGCACATTATCCCGGCACGGGCGATACTTTTACAAGTGTCATCACCGGCTCTTTGATGCAGGGAGACAGTCTGCCGATGGCATTGGACCGTGCCACACAGTTTATCCTGCAAGGTATTCGTGCCACTTTCGGGTATGAATATGATAACCGCGAGGGTATTCTATTGGAGAAAGTGCTTCATAATTTGGATATGCCAATACAGATGGCTAGTTACGAACTGATTTAAGATAGGCTTTGTGTTGTTATTACTATGCCAATAGGTTGGCACAACAATGCCACCTTGTTTGCACATTTGTGCCACTGTGTTGGCACAAATGTGCCTTCTTATTGGTATTTATTAAGTTCAGAATCGTACTGTTACTCTTGCCGGGAGTTTTCCACTTGTCCACTTAGGTCCTTCTTTGACAAGCCGGATGGCTTCTTTATCAGCGAATTCACATAATCCATGAATAACAGTGATATTTTGTGGCTTTCCTTCTTCATCAACAAAGAAAGAAAGGACTACCTCCCCTTTAATATCTTTACAGTTATCATCCGTTGGACGAACGAGATTCTCTTTCAGGTATTTTTGATAGCTACGTTTACCGATGACAGGTTGCGGAGTAATCTCTTTCTTTGCCTGTTCCTTAACCGTCACAACATTTCCGGTAGTTGTTGACTTCTTATTTTTCTTAGCGCCGTATCCCACTACCACCACTTCATTGAGTGCCTGTTTGTTTTCGTTCATGGCAATGAGCATCGTCCGGTTGGTATCTATCCGGATTTCTACCGGATTATATCCGATATACTCCGCTGTCAATCGTTTCTTATCATCCTTTTTGACTAACGAAAATTCTCCATTCATATTTGTGATGGTTCCGATATTCGTTCCTTTATATGTCACACTGGCTCCGATAAGCGGTTCTCCTTTTTCGTCGGTCACCCTCCCTTTAATCATGTTCTTTTGAGGAAGGATAGTCGCTACCTTAGCCAACTTCATTTTCTTATCAGATTCAGATTCGAAAGTATCCATCGTTGCTATTACTTCTTGCAATGCGGCAGTCTCTTCCGACACTTCCTCCATCACCGGCATAGTTGCCACAGGCGGCGTACCTTGTTGTGGTTGGGAAGTCGCTTGGATTTTGGCAATCATATCTTTCTTATTCGCTTGTCTCGCAGTAATTTCGGAAACAGGAGTGGAATCTTCGGAAGCAGGAGTGGAATCCGTTTTTACCTTTGCGGTAGCCAATGCGATTTCCTTTTGTGGAGTTGCCGGAACTGTTGGAGTTGCAGGAATGGCCGGAGTGGGCGGAACTGCGGGTTCAGCCAACTTGGAGGAAACACTCTCTTTGGCAATGAACACTTCGTCCGTCATACTCTTTTTCAGGAACAGGAAATAACTGCTGATACCGAATCCGATAGCCAGACAGGCAGCGATGCTCCAGGTGATAGCACGGGTGTTCTTTTTCTTTGCCGAATGAGCTGAAACCTGCATCCGCAGTTTCTCGATCCGTTGTTCGTGATTTCCCTCCACTTGGCTGTAACCATCCATAGCATCGGCCAGGAAAGGGTCCTGCATCGACTCTCGTTCCAGTCGGTGTGCCTCTTTTCCTTTGCGGAGTCCTCGTATGTAGTCCAATAGTTTCATAGGGCTTGTTTCTTGATACAAATTTTTAAATTTCGCTTTCCGTTCTGGATATAGCTTTTCACATTGTTCAGAGTAAATCCGGTCTGTTCCACAATGTCGGCATACGACATCTCTTCCAGAAAGAAACGCGTAATACTGGTCCGTTGTTCTTCGGGCAACTTTTCGAGACAGTGATGTAATGCCTTCAGTTGTTCCTCCGAACTTTCCTCTTCACTTAATAGATGCAGAAATTCGTCAGATTCCATAATATTAACCGTATAATCTAACGGAATTTCTTTATTTTCCTTCCGTAAAAGTTGCAGGCAATGATTCTTCGCCACCCGGTAGAGCCATGGCTTGAAAACTTTTATCTCAAAATTTCCCAGTTTAGGCAATAAATCTTCAAACAACTGCATGACTGCTTCCTGTGCCCGGTCTTCATCATGCAGGTATTTCAGGCAAAGTCCGTACAGTAACGGGATATATCGGTTATATAATTCACCGAAATATTCCGTATCGCCGGACTTCGTATAGTGTATCAGTAATTCCTCGTCCGATAGTTTCGATATGTTTCTTTTGAAAAATAACATCTATTTGCTGCCAAAGATAGGGATTGGGGGTAAAAATAACAACTATGAGAAGAAAAATAAAAAAAAGTTTGATGGCTTTATGGAATCAGTGTGAAATCTGCATCTCTATAGTAAAAGCGAACTATTAGTAACATTTTAAATAATGAAGTTATGAAAACAAATCAATTCAGAGCAATGATGCTCGTACTGCTGATGGCAGTTGTTTCTTTAGGTATGGTGAACGCGCAAGCTATTACCGTGTCGGGTACTGTGACGGATGCAAAGGATGGAACTCCGCTTGTTGGCTGTTCGGTACAGATAAAGGGTACTACGAAGGGTACGGTAACGAATATGAATGGCCGGTACACGATTCAGGCTAAGAAAGGGGAAACGTTGTTGTTCCAGTATATCGGGTATAAGCAGGAGAGACGGGTAGTAAAATCGACCACGCTGGATGTGAAGATGAAAGCTGACGAACTGGTATTGGAAGAATGTGTGGTGGTAGGATACGGTCATGAGACAAGAACTGCAAAAGTAATGTCTACTGCTTATATGGCAGTATGTCCGACTCCGGGAATCATGTATGATGCTGTAAATGCCGAAGAATACGGGGAGTTTCAGGAGAACGGCTTCAAGAGTGTGTCGGATGCTCCGCTTTCTACTTTCTCTATTGATGTAGATGCCGCTTCTTATAGTAATATGCGTCGTTTTATCAATAAAGGTGAACTGCCTCCGATCGATGCTATCCGTACGGAAGAATTAGTGAACTACTTTTCTTATGATTATCCGAAGCCGACAGGAAGCGATCCTGTGAAAATTACGATGGAATCCGGAGCCTGTCCCTGGAATACCAATCATCGTCTTGTACGTATCGGCCTGAAAGCAAAAGAAATCCCGACGGATAATCTGCCTGCATCTAATCTGGTATTCCTGATTGATGTCTCCGGTTCTATGTGGGGAGCCAACCGGTTGGATTTGGTGAAGTCATCTCTCAAATTATTGGTGAATAACTTACGTGATAAAGATAAAGTAGCGATTGTGACTTATTCAGGCAGTGCCGGTGTGAAACTGGAAGCAACTCCGGGTAGCGACAAACAGAAGATTCGCGAAGCGATAGATGAATTAACGGCGGGTGGCTCTACGGCAGGTGGTGCAGGTATCTTGTTAGCGTATAAAATAGCCAAGAAGAATCTGATCTCTAACGGCAATAACCGTATCATACTTTGCTCAGATGGTGATTTTAATGTGGGCGTTTCTTCCGTTGAAGGATTGGAACAATTGATTGAAAAAGAACGCAAGAGTGGAGTGTTCCTTACCGTACTGGGTTATGGCATGGGTAATTATAAAGATAAGAAGATTCAGGTGTTGGCTGAAAAAGGAAATGGCAATCATGCTTATATAGATAACTTGCAGGAAGCCAACCGTGTTTTGGTAGGCGAATTCGGTGCTACGCTGCATACAGTGGCAAAAGACGTCAAACTGCAAGTCGAATTTAATCCTTCCCAAGTGCAGGCATATCGTCTGGTTGGTTACGAAAGTCGTCTGTTGAAAGACGAGGACTTTAATAATGATGCTAAAGATGCCGGAGATATGGGGGCGGGACATACAGTGACAGCCTTTTACGAAGTGATTCCTACGGGAGTAAAGAATGAATATGTAGGTAAAATAGACGACTTGAAATATCAGAAGAAAGAGAAAGTGTCCGTGAAGCCGACAGGCTCTAATGAACTCCTGACTGTGAAACTGCGTTATAAAGCTCCGGATAAAGATGTCAGCAAGAAAATGGAACTTCCTTTCGTAGATAATAAAGGAAATAATGTTTCTTCCGATTTCCGCTTTGCTTCTGCAGTGGCTATGTTCGGACAGTTACTTCGGGAGTCTGACTTTAAAGGAAATGCCAGTTACGACAAAGTGATTGATCTGGCCAAACAGGGACTGAATAACGATGATAAAGGATATAGAAGAGAATTCATTCGTTTGGTTGAGGCTGCTAAAGGATTGGAAAGAACAAATAAGAACTAGGAAAGCAAACAGGAGTCATTGGAAATGTACATCATATTATTATGCGTAATATTCACTGATATGAATAAACGTACAATTCCAGATAGATAATCCTAGAAAATAATAGTGACGGTATATGCTCGGGATAGTGACGCTATCACTGTTGTATACCGTCACTATCTTTGCCGGATACCGTCACTATAATTAATTTCGTCCGAAATTCGTCTGACCTAAAACGAAAAATAGCCATAAACTTATCGTTTACAGCTATTTAACTCTGCACGGGAGGAGAGGCTCGAACTCCCGACACCCGGTTTTGGAGACCGGTGCTCTACCAACTGAGCTACTCCCGTGTTTGCGGCTGCAAAGGTAGTAGAAACTTCTGAATCTCCAAACATTCGGGTAAATAAGTTTTGAATTATTTTAATTTTTCCCACTCATCGGGCTTAAAACCGACCAGAACGAAGCTGTCTGTCACTACCAATGGGCGTTTCACCAATTTACCGTTCGTAGCCAATAGTGCTATCTGTTCTTCCTCACTCATAGCAGGCAGCTTCTCGCTTAGTTTCAGCTCTTTATATACTAATCCGCTCGTGTTGAAGAATTTCTTCACCGGTAAACCGCTGCGCGGAATCCATGCTTTTAATTCTTCAACCGTAGGATTTTCTTCTACAATTAATCGGTTTGTAAACTCTATGTTATTTTCTGTTAACCATTTCTTGGCTTTCTGGCATGTGCTACATGCCGGGTACTGCAAAAATAATGTTGCTATATTCATTTATAATTTAATTCTTACTATGTAATACTTAACACTTAATACTTGATACTTAATACTTACCACTTAAACCTCACCTCAATATCTGCAAATCCTGAAACATAATCCGGTAAGCGGCTGCTTTCTTATCCAATGCCAGTGGATATGCTCTTGATGATGAAGGCATCCGGTAAAGCCGCATGGCGCGTCCTTCAAAAACGAACTCGGAGTAATCGCCTACTTTCGGCTCTTCTATTTCGAATTGCTGTCGGAGAGTGTCCGTTGCTTTTTGCCCGGTAGTGACGATGGCTTTGCATTCGGGAAGTTGTCGCAGCAATGCTGCTACATCGGTAGCCTCCACTACTTCGAGAAACTTATCCGATGCGTTATCCTGCAACCGGCGGATGGATGAAGCGGTATCAAACAGGGCAATTCCCTTTTCGTTCAAAAAATCTATGATTTGCTCACGACAAAACGATTTTAGTGTTGAATTCAGAAAGTGATTCTTATCATTAAAGAATAAGATTCCATATATACGCCACATGTCATTGTTTAGGTTTGGATAATAAAAATCCATCGACCATCTTTTTTTCTGTGGCGGAAAACTTCCTAGCATAAGTAGCTTTGATTTCGCAGGAAGAAACGGTTCTAACGGATGTGTTTCGATTTCCATATTTCTTTCATTTTTAATTTGGCACAAAAATAGTGATAATGTTTATTTCCCTCAAAATCAATGAGAAAAAATGCTAGATTTAAAATATTTAGTTATTTTTGCGGCGTGATGAACAAACAATATCTTATTATATCATTGAAAAAAGAAATTTTAGTAAGTTGTTTCTTAATGAGCTTATTTTTCCTGGAGGGTGGGAATTGTTATGCTTCGGAGCAACAACTGTTAAGAGGGACGATAGAAACTCCTTCTGACAATTATACCGTGAGAGGGCGTGTTATTGATGTCTATGGTGAACCACTAATCGGTGCTACAATACGAGAGAAAGGGGGAGCCAATGGTACTGTGACCGATATTGATGGACGATTCTTTTTATCTGTTCCGGATAGTGCTGTCTTGCAGGTTTCTTTTGTAGGTTACAAGACTTTAGAAGTCAATGTGACAGGTCGGACTATGCTTGAAATACGCCTTCAGGAAGACGCGGTGATGCTTGATCATGTCATCGTAACAGCCTTGGGAATTGAAAAGGATGAAGCTACACTGGCTTATTCTGCGCAGAAAATCAAAGGTGAGGAACTGAATCGTATAAAAGAAATAAATATGATTACTGCCCTGGCGGGAAAAGCAGCCGGTGTACAAATCAATAAAAACTCTTCCGGAATGGGAGGGTCTGCCAAAGTCAGTCTCCGGGGAATCCGTTCGGTGTCCGGTGATAATCAACCGCTGTATGTGATAGACGGAGTGCCGATGTCGAATACCTCTTCCGAGCAGGCTTATTCGGCTATTGGAGGTACGGCGAATGCCGGCAACCGTGATGGAGGAGATGGGATTTCTAACCTGAACCCGGAAGATGTGGAAAGCATCAGTATCTTGAAAGGTGCTCCAGCAGCAGCTTTATATGGTAGCATGGCTGCTAACGGGGTCATTCTTATCACTACTAAAAAAGGGAATTCTGTCGGGCAAAGGAATATTAATTTCTCTACAGGACTAACTTTCGAGAAAGCATTCAGCCTGCCTAAAATGCAAAATCGTTACGGTGTCAGTGATGTGGTAGACAGCTGGGGTGAGAAAGATAATCTGACGGCTCATGATAACCTGAATGATTTTTTCCGTACCGGATTGACCTCAATGACTTCTGTGTCCGTCAGCTATGGAAATGAAACTCTACAAACTTATTTCTCCTATGCCAACACCACTGGAAAGGGGATTATGGATAAAAACAAGCTGAAGAAACATAATATAAACCTACGCGAAACAGCTACCATGTTCAACAAACGTTTGAAACTGGATGGTAATGTGAATGTAATGAAACAGACTGTTGAGAATAAGCCGGTATCGGGAGGTTTTTATATGAATCCGTTGGTAGGGCTTTATCGTTTTCCTCGTGGTGAGAATCTGTCTTATTATAAAGACCATTTTGAAACCTATGACGAAGAACGGAATTTGAATGTGCAAAACTGGCATACATTTACCGAAGACTTCGAACAGAATCCATATTGGATAGTGAACCGTATACAAAGTAAAGAAACGCGTACGCGCATTATCCTTTCCCTTTCGGCAAACTTTAAGATAAATGATTGGTTGACTATTCAAGCTCGTGGCAACATGGACTACTGGGCTGACAAGTTGCGTCAGAAATTCTATGCGTCTACCGCTACTGCCCTGTGTGGAGCGAACGGTCGATATATTGAAATGGATTATCAGGAAACGCAGATGTATGGTGATGTCATGGCGATGTTTAAGAAAACCTGGGGAGATTTTACACTGGATGCGGCTATTGGCGGTAGTATAAATGATCGAATCAGAAACTCGACCCGTTATGATTCCAAGAATGCTTCTCTGAAGTTTGCTAATGTATTTAATATTGCCAATATCATCATGAACAGTTCTGCCAGTATTGACCAGAAAATAGATGAGCATCGTCAGCTTCAATCTATTTTCGGTACAGCACAGATTGGCTACAAGGAAAAATTATTTCTTGATTTGACAGCTCGTAATGACTGGGCATCAACCTTGGCTTATACTGAACATGAGAAAGCGGGATTTGCTTATCCTTCCGTTGGTCTTTCCATATTGCTTGATAAATGGGTGAAGCTGCCCGAATGGATTTCTTTTGCGAAACTGCGTGGTGCCTATAGTAAAGTGGGGAACGATATTCCTGTATTTGTCACTAATTCCGCTTCGCATATCAGTGCCGGTGGCGAGATACAGGCAAATGATGCCGCTCCTTTCAAAGATATGGAGCCGGAAATGACTCATGCCATGGAATTCGGAACGGAATGGAGATTCTTCCAACATCGGTTAGGAATCAATCTGACCTATTATCGTACCAACACTTATAATCAGTTCTTCAAACTTCCTGCTCTTGCAGGTGACAAGTATGCTTTCCGATATGTAAATGCTGGGAATATCCAAAACCAAGGATGGGAAGTGACACTGAACGGAACTCCGATACTGACTTCTGATTTCACCTGGAAAACTTCCATCAACTTCTCTACCAACAAGAATAAGATCGTGAAGCTGCACGACGAGTTGAAAGAATTGGTCTACGGACCTACGAGCTTTTCTTCCAGTTATGCAATGAAACTGGTGAAAGGTGGTTCTATCGGTGATATCTATGGTAAAGCCTTTGTGCGTGATGCCGCAGGAAACATTGTTTATGAAACAGAAGGAGATTACAAAGGACTTCCATTGGTGGAAGGTGACGGAAATACGGTGAAAGTAGGAAATGCCAACCCTGTCTTTATGATGGGATGGGATCACACATTCTCTTACAAAGGATTCAGCCTTTATTTCCTGCTTGACTGGCGTTACGGAGGAAAAGTCCTTTCGCAGACACAAGCGGAAATGGATCTCTATGGCGTATCGGAAATTACGGCTGATGCACGCGACAGAGGATATGTGATGCTTGAAGGTCAGCAGATCGATAATGTGAAAGGATTCTATAAAAATGTAGTGGGCGGGCGTGCCGGAGTGACAGAGTATTATATGTATGATGCCACTAATTTACGGTTACGCGAAGTATCGTTGAGCTACAATTTCTCAAAGAAGTGGATACAAAAAACGAAGGTTCTGAAAGATGTGCAGCTTTCGTTTGTGGCCCGCAATCTATGTTTCTTATATAAGAAAGCTCCTTTTGATCCGGATTTGGTACTTTCCACCGGGAATGATAACCAAGGGATTGAAGTATTCGGAATGCCTACGACCCGTAGTTTGGGCTTTACTCTGAAATGTGAATTTTAAAGGTAGGAGAGAGAAATGAAGAGAAAATATGTATATTTATACTTGCTGGGCTTACTGCTCTTTTCTGTAGCATGTACCGGTAATTTCCGTGATTACAATACCGACTTGTCCGGAATCACGGATGATGACCTGATTATTGACGACAATGGTTATGGAATCCGTTTGGGCATTATTCAGCAGGGTATTTATTTTAATTATGATTTCGGAAAAGGGAAGAACTGGCCTTTCCAGCTGATACAGAATCTGAACGCAGATATGTTTGGTGGATATATGCATGACGGTAAACCCTTGAACGGAGGTTCGCATAATTCCGACTATAATATGCAGGATGGTTGGAACAGCGCCATGTGGACGCATATGTATTCTTATATTTTCCCGCAGATATACCAATCGGAGAATGCTACCCGGAATACACATCCTGCTTTGTTCGGGATCACGAAAATATTAAAGGTAGAAGCCATGCATCGTGTGACGGATTATTATGGTCCCATCATTTATAAGAATTTTGCGAATGCAGAAAACCACTACCGTCCTGATAAACAAAAAGATGTTTATTATGAGTTTTTCAATGAACTCGATTCTGCCGTGGTTGCCCTCACCGGTTATATAGAGGAGAAACCGGAATTCAATGGATTTGCACGTTTTGATATTTTGTTGGATGGTAAATACCCTTCCTGGGTAAAGTTTGCCAATTCGTTGCGTTTGCGTCTAGCTATGCGTATTGCCTCTGTTGCCCCCGATAAGGCACGTGCTGAAATACAGAAAATAAAAGAAAACGATTACGGCTTCTTTGAAGCGGAAACAGGCGGAGCTGTTGTTTCTACCAAATCCGGATATACCAATCCATTGGGAGAACTTAATCGTGTGTGGAATGAAACTTACATGAGTGCGAATATGGAATCAATCTTGGTGGGATATAATGATCCCCGTCTTGGAATTTATTTCGAACTCTGTACGGATGAAACCCTGAAAGGACAATATCGTGGAATTCGTCAGGGGACATGTTTTGCTCATAGTCATTATTCCGGATTGTCGAAGCTGTTTGTCAAGCAAAGCACCGATGCGCCTCTGATGACTGCTTCGGAAGTTTGGTTTCTGCGTGCCGAAGCTGCATTGCGCGGGTGGACGGATGAAGATGAAGAAACCTGTTATCAGAACGGTGTAACTACTTCTTTCCATCAATGGGGAATCTATGGCGTAGAAGATTATCTGCAAAGTGAACAGACCGCCTCCGACTTTATAGACACGTATGATGAAGAAAATAATATAGAGGCCCGTTGTAAAGTCTCTCCCAAATGGAATCCGCTGGATGATAAGGAAACGAAACTGGAGAAGATCATTACGCAGAAGTGGATTGCTATGTTTCCGGAAGGTTGCGAAGCTTGGGCAGAACAAAGACGAACAGGGTATCCCCGTTTATTTCCCGTACGATTCAACCATAGCAGAAACGGTTCTATCGACACGGAGATTATGGTGCGCCGTCTAAACTTCCCCGGTACCTTACAGACGGAAGACCCGGAACAATATTCCGCGCTTGTGGAAGCTTTAGGAGGAAACGATCATGGAGGTACAAGGCTTTGGTGGGACACGGGAAATAATAACCTGGAATAAAAAAAGATAAAAGTAGTGTGTTTATATGTGTAGCTTTAACTATTTTTGCATCTTCATTTAAACACATTTACTTATGAAACAGATTATCTCTGCTCTTTTCCTTTGTATGTTGCTCTCTGCCGTACCGGGATTGCAGGCGCAAAACATCCAGTTACATTATGATTTTGGACGTTCTTTGTATGATAAAGATTTGCAAGGTCGTCCGCTGTTAACTTCCACAGTAGAGAAGTTTCATCCTGATACTTGGGGAAGTACTTATTTCTTTGTCGATATGGATTATACCTCCGAAGGTGTCGCTGCTGCTTATTGGGAAATAGCCCGTGAAGTGAAATTCTGGAAAGGTCCTTTCTCTGCGCATCTTGAATATAACGGTGGATTATCCAAAGGTATGTCTTATAAAAATGCTTATCTGGCAGGAGCCACGTATACCTTTAATAATGCTTCTTTTTCCAAAGGCTTCACACTGACCGCCATGTATAAGTATATTCAGAAACACTCATCACCCAACAACTTCCAGTTGACAGGTACATGGTACGTAAACTTCTGCCGTAACCTGCTCACTTTCTCCGGCTTTGCCGACTGGTGGCGTGAAGAAACGAACTACGGAAAGACTATCTTCCTCTCCGAACCACAATTTTGGGTAAACCTGAATCAAATCAAGGGAGTAAATAAAAACTTCAATCTAAGCGTTGGCTCCGAAGTCGAATTGAGCAATAACTTCGGTGGTCGCGATGGCTTTTATGTGATCCCGACGCTTGCTCTGAAATGGACGCTGAACTAAAAAAATCGAACCAAAAATCGAACCAAAAAACGGATTAAAAAGCGAGTTAAAAGAAATAGAGTAAAAAGAAGTCAGGCTAAAAGAATCCGAACTTCAGAGGAATCTCCGTTTATCCCTTTGTGGAACTTACAAAATATATAGAACAACCTATTAAATGAAAACTGATTTAATCTACGGCGTAGAAGACCGTCCCCCTTTTAAAGACGCCCTGTTTGCGGCTTTACAACATCTCTTGGCTATTTTCGTGGCAATTATCACACCGCCGCTTATCATAGCGAGTGCCTTGAAACTGGATGTAGAAAAGACAAGCTTTCTAGTTTCCATGTCCCTTTTTGCTTCGGGAGTATCTACCTTTATACAATGCCGTCGTTTCGGTCCGATAGGAGCAAAGCTGCTCTGCATCCAGGGAACCAGTTTTTCTTTTATCGGTCCTATCATCGCCACAGGAATGGTAGGCGGATTGCCGTTGATTTTCGGTTCCTGTATGGCTGCCGCACCTATCGAAATGATTGTCAGCCGCACATTCAAATATTTGCGTAATATCATCACTCCGCTGGTTTCCGGTATTGTCGTACTGCTTATCGGATTGAGCCTGATAAAAGTAGGTATCGTATCTTGCGGAGGTGGATATGCAGCTATGGATAACGGTACGTTTGCTACCTGGAAAAACCTGTCTATTGCAGCACTGGTACTTCTTAGCGTCTTATTTTTCAACCGTTGTGGGAACAAATACCTGCGCATGAGTTCCATTGTACTCGGACTTTGTCTGGGTTATGGTTTGGCATTTGTTTTGGGAAAAGTGGATATGAGTGCATTGAATGTAGAAATGCTGATGAGCTTTAATATTCCCCAACCTTTTAAATATGGTGTTGATTTCAATGTGTCTTCTTTCATAGCCATTGGTCTGGTCTACCTGATAACTGCCATCGAAGCAACAGGTGACGTGACTGCCAACTCTATGATTTCCGGACTTCCCATTGAAGGAGATTCCTATTTGAAACGAGTTTCCGGTGGAGTAATGGCAGATGGATTCAATTCCTTCCTCGCTGGTATATTCAACTCTTTCCCCAACTCCATCTTTGCACAGAATAACGGTATTATCCAACTGACCGGAGTAGCCAGCCGCTATGTCGGTTATTATATCGCAGCAATGCTCGTTCTTTTGGGATTATTTCCCATTGTAGGTGCCGTATTCTCCTTAATGCCCGATCCTGTATTGGGTGGTGCAACCTTACTAATGTTCGGTACAGTAGCAGCGGCAGGAATCCGTATTATCTCCTCACAAGAAATAGGCCGTAAAGAAACTCTGGTATTAGCAGTCAGCCTTTCCTTAGGCCTAGGAGTAGAATTAATGCCGGACGTATTACAACAAGCCCCGGAAGCAATTCGAAGTATCTTCTCTTCAGGGATCACCACCGGAGGCCTAACTGCAATTATTGCAAATATAGTAATACGTGTAAAAGAATGATGAATAAGTATTAAGTATTAACCGACAAGTATCAATCAACAAGTTTAAGTATTAATCGACAAGTATCAAATAGCAGGTATTATCCAGCAGCTTCGGTAATACTTATTACTTAATACTTAGTACTTATTACTTATTTCTAAATTACTCATTTTATCAGTAGTGCGGAAGGGGAAATCAGGATACTCGTAAAGACTGAAGCGAGGTTCGGTTTCTCCTTTCGTATAATTCCAGATAGAAGCATAATCTTCCGGATCTTCTCCCATCTTGGCTAATTGGCGCAGATAAGCGGCCAGTGATTTATTTTCTACAATATAAATCTGTCCCATCTGGTCGATAATCGGGCTATGATGACGAGTGCCGTCATGTTCGAAGCGTAGAATCCGTTTTCCTTCTTCCGTCAGTCCCACCAATTGGAAGGTCATACTCTTACCGATAGCCGGCAAATTCAATACACTGCGATCCGTAGCAAGGAAAGGCAAATGATGTTTTCTCATGAAATGTCTTAATTGCTTGGCAACATCTTCTTTCGTCTCCTCTTCCGTTCCGACTTTCGTCTCTAATATTTTGTATAATTCCTCCGCCTGTTCCAGTGTCATCCGACCATAAATCTTTTCCTCCTGTTGTTCCTGCATCGAACGGCTGTTGGGAGCAAATACTGCATAATTCTCATTGAATCCCTTCACCGAGAAAGTATAATAACATACCACGCCCAATGAATTGAGCACCTGGCGAAGCCGTGTCGTATGTCCCCGACGCGAAGCAGCCACTGTATATACCAACTGATTCGTGATAATCCATCCGGCAGAAAGAATCTTCCGAATCGCCTCTTTAGCTTCAGGCGTGACCTCCAGCGGTGTTTGAAAATGAGTCTGGATAATAAACTGTTTCACCCCGATAGCCGAAGCCTTTTCTTTGAATTCCCGCAGAATATCCACCAATCCGTCATTGATACGCATCGGCAAATAAGCCAACAACCGTGACCCCAGCCGTACCCGTTGCAATTCCGCATATTTCTCTCCTTCCGGTCGTTCGAGATTTGCCTTCTGCTTGCGTACCGCCATCCGATACACCGCATCCAAAATATTCTGAAGCGTCTTATTCTGACTCATCAGCGCATCGCCCCCTGTAATCAGAATATCCCGCAGCTGTGTATCCTCTTCAAAATAAGTCATCAACCGGCGCAACTTACGATCCCATGACTCCTTCGGACGTAAAGACTCAAACTCGAAATTCAACCGTTCGCTTTGGAAATCATACATCCGCTGGCAAGAAGCACAAAGTCCCCCGCAGGCCCTTCCCATCGTGTCAGGAATGAGAATAGCCACCTCCGGATACCGGCGATGAATATTATGTCCGTCCGGCAGAAGCCATCCCGCAGCATTAGGTTTACCAACCTCCACAATATCCTCCTTTTCCCACGCACGAATATTTCCATACGTCTCCACCAATCGTGGCGAATACAGAATATAACTCCGGATAGCCTCATCATTATACCCATATCCTGTAATATTGAGTAACGATAAATAATAAGGAGTCGCAAAAAACGGCATCCCCTTCTTCCGTGCCCGATAAAGCAAATACATCGTCTCCGAAGAAAGAGAATTCCCCAGGAACCGATTCAGTTCTCCCGGACTCTTCACAGCCATCGCCAAGTGAAAGCGGAAATCATTCCACCACTCACTTACCAACCTGTATTTCTCCTCATAACTCATTCCCTCCTCAAAGTGGAAACGAACCGAAGGCTTCGACTTCCTGTTCTCAATCTTCTGAATCAGCAAGTGCAACATCCGCTCCTTATTCTCATCCCGTATCTCCCGTACCTCTTCATCCAGTCCGGTTTCCCACCGGTCATTCCGACTTTTGATACGCTGCGGTGACGGCAAAGGCATAACTTCTCCCTTCAACCGTTTAAACATCTGAAAAATTTCAATAAACAAATCCGTCGGCATCTCCATATTCTCCAACGTCCCCGTCAGAAACTCATAAAGCAGCCGAATAGTCTGTACTGACATATCCTGTCCCGTAGACAGTTCATGAACATTTTGCCCATCATAATCAAGTAAGAGTCGAATTTGCTCCCTCGCCTCCTCCGCAGCTTCGTTTTCTATCCTGCAAGTCTCCAACAACCGCAGTATTCCAGCCTTGAAATCCTCAACAGTAGAGCTCTTATCCGCTATCTCCACTATCTCCGGAATCTCCTGACCATAGATTTGTTTCAACTGTGAAAAAGTAAGTGTAAGCATTTTCTTTTGTTTCATAAGCAATCTATCAATTTTTAAATTATATAATAAGCATTTTAAGTTTGAACGACCTCCCTTCTCCCCGAACTATATGTCTCAAATCCCGAACAGCATCTCATCCCCTAAGTATTCTCCATCCATAACCTACCAACATAATCATCAAAGCGCAACATAATACACAATCACACCGCATAGCACTCTACACTGCATAGCATTCCACGCCGCATGGCCTCCCGGCCTCGTCTGCACGGCGTCAAGCGGAGGTTTCATTCCCGGCGTTAAGAAGGGCAGACTGTTTGAGCGAAGCGAGTTTCTGCCCTTTAGCCGGGGATGAAACCGGAGTAGCCGGGCAGACGCAGCCTTGATTTTTTCTTTTTGGTACTTTTTCTTTTGTATCAAGACAAAAGAAAAAAGTACATAAAGATAACAAAAAAAGCGGAAGTACAAAACCCCCGCTTTCTCTATCATATTAATCTTTACGCTTTTCTAACATTTAACGCGACTTATTTTTTTGTTTCCGTGTCGTCATCCTTCCGTTTCGGTTCCTTCTTGGCAAGTAGAACGATATTATACACATAATCCGTCATCCACTGCTCCGAGTATCCCAGACGCTCTTTGTATTGGCGGATAGCCGCAGCCGTCTTATGCACATCATCCGCTTTCCATACCATTTTGGTGCAAACATCATGCACCGTCTTCTGCGTCATGCCATACAGAGCCTTTTTAAAGATCGACGGCATACGGAACTTCCACTGCATCAGATTTCCCATCAACATCATCAGATCATTAGAAAATCCCTGATACATGAACAAATAAGATTGAATATCATTTTGAGTGCGGCAGTTACGTTTTACGGAAGCGTCGATTTCCTTGAAGAAATTCTCATTCAGGCCATAATCCTGCATTAGCATTTTGCGTGACGCAGACTTTTCGGCCAATCCCAGTTTACCGTTTTGAGTAGGCACTTTAAACAAACGTTTGAAGTTAGCTACGTCCGGCAAGAATCGGATATTGGTGATACCTAAGTTTGTGGCGATCACTGACTGGAAATACACCCGGGTCAGTGAAATGAAATCTTCTACATTGCCGACTTTCGTTTCATCGGATTTTTTCTTGAATAAACCAAATAAGCCCATTGTTATATTTACAATTTTACAATTTACAATTTACTATTTGAGTGCGTGGAAGGTATATAATATAACTACCATCTGTCAATTTCCGTGCAAAGGTACAAAAACAGTTGGTTTTCACCAACATTCCAAGTCCTTTTCGATGTCCGGCATAGACTCTTTCTTAAAAACAGGACTTTGGATACCGGCTTTCTTTTGCGCCCGGTAATCATTTAACAGGCGGATCGCATATTTTCCAAGGAAGAGGATAGCGATCAGATTGCAGATAGCCATTAATGCCATAGTGACATCTGCCAAGCTCCATACCATATCCAATGTGGCAAGTGAACCGAAGAGCACCATACCGCCTACTAATATCCTGTAACCATGAAGCACCCACTTCCGGTGAGTGATAAAGCGGATATTGGCCTCCCCGTAATAATAATTTCCCAGAATACTGCTGAAAGCGAAAAAGAAAAGAGCCACAGCAACGAAGACGCTGCCCGAAGAACCGATCTCGTTCGTCAATGCCTGTTGAGTCAACTGCACTCCATTGGTCGATCCATCCAGCGGAGCACCACTAAACAGAATGATAAAAGCCGTACAAGTACAAATCAATAATGTATCCGTAAATACTGCCAAAGTCTGTATCAATCCTTGTTTCGCGGGATGACTGACATGAGCCGTGGCAGCCGCATTCGGAGCCGATCCCATACCGGCCTCATTGCTGAAGAGCCCTCTCTTGATACCTTGTATCAATGCCATGCCGACTCCTCCTGCCAGTGCCTGTTCCCAGCCGAAAGCATGACTGATAATCAGAGCGATGACACCCGGTAAATGAGTGATATTGAGTATAACAATCACCAGCGCCAGCCCCACATATCCCAATGCCATAACCGGCACGATAATGCTGCTGACACGGGCAATGCGTTGAATACCTCCGAAGATGATAACCAACGTCAGCAATGTCAGTACCCCTCCCAATATAATATGATTGACCCCGAAAGCATGCTCCGCAGCAGCACAGATGGTATTGCTCTGTACAGAATTGAAAGCAAAACCGAAAGTGATGCTTATTAATATGGCAAAAAGCATTCCCATCCACGGTTGTTTCAATCCCTTCTTCATATAATAGGCAGGACCTCCGATGAATGAATCCTTTCCGCGTATTTTGTATAATTGCCCTAAGGTAGACTCGATGAAAGCACTCGAAGCCCCTAACAGTGCGATGACCCACATCCAGAAAATAGCTCCGGGACCGCCGATAGCGATGGCGGTAGCCACTCCCGCAAGATTTCCCGTACCCACACGGCTGGCGATAGAGATAGCGAATGCCTGAAAAGAAGATACATGTTTCTCTCCCTGCTTCCCTTTGCCCGCAGATTCGCTTAACAGTACGATCATTTCGCGAATCATGCGGAATTGTACGAAGCGTGTCCGTATGCTGAACCAGACAGCACATCCCAATAACATGATAATCAGGATATAGGTCCAGAGTATGTCGTTAATCTCGTTGATAAAGGTCATAGTTAAGTATTAAGTGTCAAATATTAAGTATTGTTTGTGGTTATTCGTTTTTTATTCGGAAGTAGAATTTATGATTTTCGAATACGGGTTCCACAATATCATAACGAACAAATTTGGCGAGCAGATGTTCAGCGGCACGTCGTGAAAGTCCGGTTTGGCGACAGTAGCGGTTGAGTGAAAGTAAAGTGCCATGCTCCAGTTGTTCGAGCAGGAGCTGTTCACGTTCGGTGTAACGGATCAGTTCGCCACGGGGGCTGTCGCTCTGTTGCCATACACGGAGGTGTATAGGTGTTGCCAGAATATTTTCATCCTTGATGCGGAGATAGGCTAGAGGTTTCCCGGTTTCGTCTTTGGCGTAAACCGGTTTATGCGGAGTCTCTTCGATGGTCGCTACCAACACTTGCCGTCCCTCCACTATATATGTTTGCAATGTGTATTCCACTTCCGGCACGCAATAAAGTTGTGCGGCGGCTTCAATCATATATTTTTCTTCTTCGGAGCGTACTCCCGCGATTTTTCCATTGTCTTTTACGCCAATAAGTAATCTTCCTCCGTCCGTGTTGGCAAAAGCCGAGAGTGTTTTGGCAATTTTGCGTGCGTCGGAAATTTCGAATTTAAAGTCCTGTTGCTGGTGCTCCCCTTCAGCAATCAATGCATGTATATAATCGGTATCTGTAAGCAGTTTCATGGCTACAAAGGTAGGTAAAAATGGTGAAAAGCCCCTTTTTTAGATATTTTTCGAAGAATATTTCAAAAAAAATATTGATTTTATGCTTTTATTTCGGGAAACAGTGTATTTTTGCGGCACATTATTAACGAAAAAAATAAAAGGATTATGAAAGAATTGGTAGAAAAGGTAGCAGCTCTGTATGCTGACTTCTCAAAAGATGCTAACGCACAGATCGAAAACGGTAACAAAGCAGCAGGAACTCGCGCTCGTAAAGCTTCTTTGGAAATCGAAAAAGCAATGAAAGAATTCCGTAAAGCATCTTTGGAAGCTTCTAAGAAATAATTTAGAAGACTACTAAGATATCAAAAGAGGCTGTCTAAACTTGTTAGACAGCCTCTTTTATTATAATACATGAAAATATATACGAACTTTAAACTTCTTCGCACACCACCATTTTCATCCCTTGATAAACGACTATAATTTTGTGCAGCGTCGTTGTTCCGATTGCTTTTTGCACCGTTTCACTGGCGGCATAGCGGTTGGCTTGTGTGATAGCCTCTTGTCGGAGTTGCTCCACCTTTTCATCACTATCCTTTCCTTTGGCATACTTCAGTTCGATAATGTAGGAATGGAGCATGTCTTTATAAATATCCAGTAAGGGAAACATGAAGATGTCGGCATATCCTTCCTGATTCTCCTGTTCGGAGATAGGGCGATAGAAACGGTTCTGTGCGGTCATAGCCAACGTAAATCC
>NZ_KQ236956.1:2275577-2276212 GCF_001185845.1 Bacteroides sp. 3_1_13 | reverse complement strand
ACATCGATAAAGTTCATCATTCCGTACGGAATACGTTTGCGCTTTACTGGTTGGTTCATAACTCTTTCATTTTCTCACAAAAGTAACAATAAAAATGAATATTGATGGATGGCAGTTATATAAATGATAGAATATCTTTAGTAGTCTCAATGCCATTATTGCTTATAGTGGGAAAGCGGATTTGCTCTTCTTTAGTGTGGAAACCCGTAATGTTGAAAAGTGGATAGCTGAAGAAAAATAGATAATACAAAAAAAGCGGCTCGTTGCAATGAGTCGCCTTTTATTATAATACATGAAAATATATACGAACTTTAAACTTCTTCGCACACCACCATTTTCATCCCTTGATAAACAACTATAATTTTGTGCAGCGTCGTTGTTCCGATTGCTTTTTGCACCGTTTCACTAGCGGCATAGCGGTTGGCTTGTGT
The DNA here is from genome assembly GCF_001185845.1 of Bacteroides sp. 3_1_13. Lineage (NCBI taxonomy): Bacteria > Pseudomonadati > Bacteroidota > Bacteroidia > Bacteroidales > Bacteroidaceae > Bacteroides > Bacteroides sp. 3_1_13. The sequence goes on along the minus strand of NZ_KQ236956.1, from coordinate 2,275,781 downwards.
GATAGCCTCTTGCCGGAGTTGCTCTACCTTTTCGTCACTATCCTTTCCTTTGGCATACTTCAGTTCGATAATGTAGGAATGGAGCATGTCTTTGTATATATCCAGTAATGGAAACATGAAGATGTCGGCATATCCTTCCTGATTCTCCTGTTCGGAGATAGGGCGATAGAAACGGTTCTGTGCGGTCATAGCCAACGTAAATCC
>NZ_KQ236956.1:2122182-2271597 GCF_001185845.1 Bacteroides sp. 3_1_13 | reverse complement strand
ACATCGATAAAGTTCATCATTCCGTACGGAATACGTTTGCGCTTTACTGGTTGGTTCATAACTCTTTCATTTTCTCACAAAAGTAACAATAAAAAATGAATATTGATGGATGGCAGTTATATAAATGATAGAATATCTTTGGAACTATCCGGGTGGTAATAGTGAGAATACTTGTATCTTTATTGTCGAATAAATTAATAAATTGAGAAATGTTGAAAGTAGTAACATTTATGAAGCAGGTAGCCATGGGGCTACAGGTGGAGGGAAACTTCGGTACTGCGCATGTTTATCGTAGCAGTCTGAATGCCATCATTGCTTATTGTGGGGAAGAAGATTTGCTTTTTAGTGAAGTAACTTCGGAGTGGCTGAAGGGATTCGAAGTTTACCTTCGCAGTCGTGGTTGTAGCTGGAACACCGTTTCCACTTATCTGCGTACGTTTCGTGCGGTTTACAATCGTGCTGTTGATCTTGGGAAAGCTCCTTATGTGCCTCATCTGTTCCGTTCTGTTTATACCGGTACTCGTGCCGATCATAAACGTGCGTTGTGTGATGACGATATGAAGAAGGTGTTTGCAAAATTATCTCGTACGTCAGGTGTGCCATTTGCTGTATGTCAGGCGCAAGAGTTGTTCATTCTGATGTTTTCGCTTCGTGGTATGCCGTTTGTCGATCTCGCTTATTTGCGTAAGAGTGATTTGCGTGATAACGTAATAACGTATCGCAGACGTAAGACAGGACGACCATTGTCGGTGACATTGACTCCCGAAGCGATGATCCTGGTGAAGAAGTATATGAATCGTGATCCTTCTTCTCCTTATTTATTTCCGTTGTTGAAAAGCCGTGAAGGAACTAAAGAGGCGTATCGCGAATATCAGTTGGCATTGCGCAGCTTTAACCAACAGTTGATGTTGCTAGGTGAATTATTGGGATTATCCGATAAGTTGAGCTCGTATACTGCCCGCCATACCTGGGCTACGACAGCTTATTATTGTGAAATCCATCCGGGCATTATTTCCGAAGCGATGGGACATTCGTCTATCACTGTGACGGAGACTTATCTGAAACCTTTCCGGAGTAAGAAAATTGATGAAGCAAATAGACAAGTTCTTGACTTTGTGAAACGCTCTGTTGTGGGTGTAAACGCTTGAAAATTACTCTGTTACTTTGTAGGTAACGGGAATGAATATCGGTGCAAATATGAGCATATTTCTTAAAACAACCAAACGAAATCATACATTTTTTCTAATAAACTACTCAAAATAGGAATTAACCAAATAAAACACGCGGATTCTTTGTATTAGGGCTTTGTTAACTTCTAAATTTTTGCAAAAGATCTCCTTCCCTCTACTGCCTTTCAGAAGCAGGGGTAAAAAAGTTTCATTGCTTATCGTATCATTTTTCAGTATTGACTACTCCCGAAGAGCAGGCACAAAGGTTTCTCCGTTACCTACAAAGTAACGGGTGGCTATTATTGAAACTTAGTGTTTAATAATATATTATTAATGTAATTTTTAAGTAGTTATGAAGAAAAATTTTGTTAGGGTAATGCTTTTCGGGGCATTGACGCTTACAGTCAGTACAGTGGTGACAAGCTGTAAGGACTACGATGATGATATTAAAGGCTTGCAGGAGCAGGTCGATAAAATCACATCAACCAGTCCGGTAAGTACAGAAGACATGAAGAACGCAGTTGAAAAGGCAAAACAGGATTTGCAGACACAACTGAATGACTTGAGCGCACTTGTGGAAAATCCGGATGGTGAAAAAACTTTGAAAGAAAAAATCGCTGCACTGGAACAAGCTTTGGCAGATGCCACAGGCGATAAAGCTAAAGATTTGGCAACAAGATTGGCAGATCTTCAAAATCAACTGACCACTCTGCAAAAGATTCTCAAAGGTGAGGATGGTGTCAGTGGTTTGGAAAAGATGATTGAAGAACTAGAGAATGTTAAAACCGTATTATCTGAACTGATTGCAGCAGAACAGGCATACATTACATCTGGTAAAAAGGATGCAAGTGCTTACGAAAGTACCAGTTTTGGGGCTTATGTAAACCAAGCTATCATAAATGCCCTTCAACACGAGGGAGACGACACTTCTAAATGGGGGGAAATAGCTCAATACGTAACAGAAGCTGTTCAGAAAGGTATTTCTACAGAGTTGAGTGGTATTAACAATTACCTGACTGCCCAGTACGGAGTGAAAACGACTTTGGAAACATTCGTGAAAGATGTTTATGAGAAGCTCTTTAGTGAAGAAGCCATCGGGAAACAAACTCAACTGGATAATCTTTTAGATGCTATCAATGCTTATGTAAGTACTGAAGAGGGTGCCGATTATAAGAGTTATGCGGATATTATCAAGCAAATTGATGATACGAAAAAACAATTGGCAGCACTCGAATTACCTGCAACAGGTACATTTAGCCAGGCGGTTAAAGATATTATAAGGAGCGAATCCGAACAAGTTGGCGGTGTTATAAAAGGCCTTGAATCCAGACTTGATGCTGAAATCAAAGCTATCAAAGGTATGATTCAAAGCATCGTTTACATTCCGGAGTCTGCTGACAGAACTGTTAACTTCAATACTTTCTATGTGAAGTATGGTAATGCAGGTAATGCAGACGATTGGAGTCCTGTACTCAATGCTAACGAAGTGAAAGTGAATTTCCGTGTATCACCGCAATCTGCCGTTGCTGAATTGATTAAAGGCGAGGAAGGAAAATACTTGATTGCTGCCGACTATCACCAATTGACTCGTGCAACTGGTACGCACTTTGCGATTAAAAAGATAGAAGCTGTAACGGGCGAACCTAATGTAATCGCAGTTACTTTGGATGCCAGTACTGCTGATAAAAGCTATGCGGTAGCACTTACAGTAAAGGATAAAGGTGAAACAACCTTGAATGATATTACTTCAGACTACTTTGCTGCTGTGAAGGAGAATATGTATATTGAAGAGGTTGAATGGGAATCAGTAAATGCAGCTGCAAGTGAAGTGGCTAAAAATGCAAGTATTGATTATAAGGCAACAGGTTCTTATTATAAGATGACAGTGAAATCATCAATCAATGCTGGTACTGGAGCTACTGAAGGACAAGCTTTGACTAAGACTAAGCCCGAAGAATTCGGTATCTCTGTAGATAATCTGTTCAGTGTGACTTTCAATGTAACTGGTGCTGGTACAAGTAGCTTTACAATGAATGGCGAGACTGGTGTATTAAAAGGCAATGCCGATGGAACACTAGGCAATCAATGTCAGGCAACGTCTACTGTAAAAGCGAAAGCGCCTGCGGGTGTAACAGGTGATAAATCATTCACACAGAAGACTTACAGCGGAACAGTTACATTGATCGATATACAAGCTCCAACAACTATTGAACTTGCTGATCCGGATGCTCCACTTGTTTGGCATAGCACTAAACAAGAACTTGCATTGGATGGCGAGAAGATTAATGCGATTAAGACAGCTTTGGGTGGTATTAGTGATTTCAGTGGATGTACATTTGAACGTATTGCTCCAGCTGATGCAGTAGCAGCATCTGCCGTTCCTGTTGTGGCAACTCCGGATATTAAATTTAATAAAAATGCTGGTAATAATCTTGTATTGGAGGTTCCTGCAGGTGCCACTTATACAGGTAAGGTGACTACCAAGATTACAAATACTGCTGGTCATATTAGTATTGTATTATCAACAGATGTAGATATTAAGTATCCTGCAGAAGCTGATCTTACATTGGCTAACTCAAATGCTTGGGATGGAACCAAGGCTGTATTGAATCTGGTGGAAACAGGTAGTAGTCCAGTAACTGCAGTGACTGCCGAAAGAGATCTGACAGAACTCTTCACTAACTATACGGATTTTGTTGGTAATGGAAGTAATGGTACATTCACTTCTCTTGGTGGAAAATTTGAATTCTCTGTTGTAGGTGACACTCCTAGTGGTGTAACTCTTGGTGCAACTTCTGGTACGCTTTCAGTAGAGAAAACTTATAACGGTGATGCTGCTGGCTTTAGCGTAAAAGTAGAAGCAAAATGTGGAGAGAAAGTTATTTCTACCAAAACAATTCCTGTTGTATTCAATACTGCTAAAATGAACGGTACATTTGATTACAAGGTTGATACAGAAGATAAAGACAAGCTGGCATTTGATGTATCTTCTGCTACAGAAAGAGGAAATGGTGTTGATGTCTCAAGCGCATTAGTATGGAAAGATGCTTCAGATCGTCAGCTTTGGCCTTCTACTGGTGCTTCCGATGCCTATGACAGCTCTGACGGTGCAACTATATTTGGTTTCACTGTAGCATTTGAATTGGTAGCTGGTGAAGATAATGATAACTTTACTCTGGACGGCACAACCGGCAAGCTTACATTGAAGAACCCGAATGCTACCCAGAATCATAAGGCTATGACAGTCAAAGTAAAGGCTATTCCTACTTCTCCATGGGGAACGGTAGAGGCTAAAGTAGTGACTGTTACAGTTGCCGAATGGGTAGACTAATAGGATAGAGAATCTCATAATATATTATATATTGAGAAAAAACAAATAAACCCATTCTTCACTTGTGTGTGAAGATATTTTTACCCCAGAACAAAGCGAAGGACACAGCTTGTGAAAGTCCATCCTTCCATCTTTGTTCTTATTTAAAAAAAGGGATGCCTCCCACATTTCCCACAGGTATCCCTTTTTATTTTTACTCTCGGAGCGTCTTTTTGTTGTACTAGAATTAAATTGCTAGTCCCCCATTTCCCTATAGGTAAAGGAGGCGTTCCCAAGATGCAGAAAACCCGGGCTTGCGAAAGTCCGGGTTTTCTTGATTAATAACCAATAACAATTAACCAATAACAACTAATAATAGAGTATGTAAATGAAAAAAGAAACCTATTCTTTATCCCACTCCTTGCTCGCTTCAAAACAAGGACAAGCCTTGATCCATTCTTCCGGTTCAATCTCACCGTCTCCGTCAAGATCAGGACTAAGATCACGATGTCCGCAGACACGGCATCCCGGAAAATCCTTTAATAAAGTCAGGATAAGAACCCGTAGCGAGTGTTTCTGCCAACAAGTGCGCGTGTCTTTCGGCTGTCCCATGCAGTCCAGTCCGCCTTCGTAGCAGATACCGATACTTTCCCGGTTGAAACCACGGCTATGCGCACCGATCCGTTCTAACGGACGGGTAGACTTAATATCCCCGTTCTTACGAATATAAAAATGATAACCCACACCATTGAAGCCGCGGCGGCGATGACAAACGTCCAAATCATGTTCGGTGAAAGATTTATCCTCGCGGGTAGCGGAGCAATGCACGACAATCAGATTAATAGTTCTCATGCGTTAGGCAGGTATTAAAGAAGTGGATGATGATGCGGATTCGGAACCATTGTTGCGCTGAATACACTCTTTATTGACACACTGTAAAGTGACAGCTTCCGAAAGTTTGCCTTTTAATGAAAAAATCTCCGAGTGCATTTCCTTCACACGGTCGCTCAAATCGAAATAATCCTTGAGCACCTTTTCGAGCTGTTTCATAAGGAAGCCATACTGCTCTTTCACTAGTTCGCTGAACTCTTTGACGTCCTGCATCATTTGCTGACGTTTTTTGCGACCTCCGAAAAAAGGGAGGATGGCTGTAATAATATCAATGATTTTGTCTAACATCTTTCTTGAATTAAAGATTAAAAATTAAAGATTGAGAATTGAGAATTAAAAAATAAGAGAAACTAAAAATAGGAAAACTAAAAAACACGAGAATGAAAGAAAATGGAGAAATAAAGAAAATGAGAAAATGCGGGAAAGAGAAAAACAGAAAAACAGCAACCACATGGCAAGGAACCATACATGGATCAGTTCCTGAAACCATGTGATACTGTTTTTTCTAAGGATGAAGTTTCATTCTGCCAAAGAAGATAGAGCGGGCAGCCTATTTACGCTGCTGGATCCGGTGCTTCTCCACCGCCCGGTTTATTGCCCCCCGAACCGCTGCCGGAATCATCGTCCGAACCACCGTTTCCGGAATCGCTTCCATCGCCCTTTCCGCCCAGGACGAAGTTCACGTTGTTTTCGCTTCGTGTACTCGTATGGCTCGAATTCATCAGCTTCAACGCTTTGTCGGCAACAAAGCGGACATTGACACGGCGGATGCTGCGCACCGTACAATCTTTCATAGTCTCCGTACCGTCACTAGTCAGCGTGATGTGGAACGTACCCAATCCGTCAATCTTCACCTTGTCGCCCTGGGTGAGCGACAGACGCAACTGTTCCACAAATGCCTCGATGGTGTGTTTCACATCTCCGGCAGTCAGTGACGATTTACTTTCGATGGCGGTAGCCATCGTATCAACGTCCATCACTCTTACATTGCCCGATTTCTGACGTATGTAATACAGTAACGGAGCATCCTCCTGATTTACATACTTTCTGCGCTGATAGCGTTCTACTAATACATCCATAAATTTGAAAAGTTAAGGTTTAAGTGAATAATTATATCTTTTCTTTTTGATACTACAAATATACAAAATCAGAGAGGAGAAGTCAAGTAAATATGGTTTTATTTTCTCTGATAATATAAAAAGTTTTATACCGTATATGTATCAATACTATTTTGATAAAATGTCTTGATTATTTATACAATAGATCGTTTTATTTAGCATGTTTTTCCAAATATTCCAATGGCGGAACATAGTCATATATTTTTGTCATCGACGGATTATGTCCGAAATATACATTCCCAGTCTCTCCATTACGCTGCTTGGCAACGATAACCACCCCCAGTCCTTCTGTCGGGTAACCGCTTTCCCGGTCGGTGACGACGCGTTGCATGGCCGGTCGGTAAAGCAACATCACGACGTCCGCATCCTGTTCGATAGCTCCGCTCTCGCGCAGGTGTGCCAGTTCCGGACGTCCTCCGGGGCGATTCTCCGACTCGCGGTTCAGCTGACTAAGCAGTATGACGGGAATATGCAGCTCCTTGGCCAGCAACTTGGCTTTCCGGGTGGCTTGTGCCACTTCCTGTTCGCGGTTGCGGTTGGCCTGCTTGGTAGTCATGTCGCAGAGTTGCAGGTAGTCGATAATAATTGCGTCACACTGATTGCGGCTCTTCAGTAGCCGGGCACTTGAGCGAATGTGATCCATGCTGACAGAAGTGCTGTCGTCCACGTAGATGGGGAGTCCCGACAGTTCTGAAGCTGCGGTGTGGGCATTTTCCATCTCTTGTGAGGTAGGTATTCCGTTTCTCCACCGGTAAGGATTAATGTTGCTTGCTGCTGCCAGCCATCGGTCGGCAAGGCGTTCCCCTTGCATCTCAAGACTGTAGACGGCCACCGTATTGCCCGCCATTGCCGCGCTGCGTGCCAGGTGCAGGGCAAAAGCCGTTTTACCTACGGAAGGCCGTGCGGCTATCACTATCAGATCGCTATCCTGCAAACCGCCTGTTTTCTGGTCGAGTTCGGTCAGTCCGGTGGGGATGCCGGTGACGCCGTTCACGCTTTTGGCAATACGCAATTCAGCTTCTTTCAGTGTGTCGGTCATTAGGGTGTCCATGCAGCGCATGTGGTCGTGGTGGCCGGATTCGCCTTCGAGACGGTCGAGCAGGTTGTGCGCGTCGATGAGGGTGTCGTCGATGTCGATTGTTTCATCCATGGCGCAGGTGAGGAGTTTGTTGAAGCCGACTACGGCTTCGCGTGCCAGATATTTCTGGTGGACGATTTGCGCGTGATACTCGATGTGGGCGGAGGAAGCTACCCGGCTGCTTAGTTGTACGATGGTATACGGCCCGCCTATCTTTTCGAGCACTCCGCGACGGGTGAGCTCTTCTTTGACGGTGAGAATATCTATCTTTTTGTTTGCCTGATACATAGCTATCAAGGCGGCGAAGATCAGCTGATGATGATCGTCGTAGAACATTTCGGGACGTAGCTTGTCGGCTACGAGTGGCAGGGCCTCCTGTTCTATCAGGCAGGCTCCGATGATGGCTTCTTCGAGTTCGCTGGCGTGTGGTTGCATTTCTTTTTGATGTTTTTTAGTCTATATATTCGTTTAAGAAGGCCTTGTCTTTCAGGTAGGTGGCGGCAAGGGGGATGAAACGTGTGTCGTTGGTGTGATAGTAGACTTCCTCGATGTGGTCGATGGCTGTCTGCTGTTCCTCTTTGGTGAGCTTGTCCCATTCGCGGCGGGCACGGGCGACGTACTGTTTGGGTTTTTGCATCGTTTCATGATATTTATCCCAGAAAACGTCGAACACTTCGGATTTTTCTTTCTTTTTTTCTTCGCGGGCTTCCGGAGAGATGCAGCCGGTCCAGAAATCATAGTTGTTGATATGAATGTGGAAGATTCCTTTCTGGTGCGGGATGATCTTGATAATGCCCTCTTCCTGGATTTTTTGAAAGAAGCGGAGGGTTTTGGATCGGCTCCATTGGAAGAGTTGGCTCCAGTGTTGCTGGCTGATGACGGATTCTCCGCGTTGGCATACGATGTCGATCTGCTGAATCTTGTACGTGGTTTCCGAGTAGTTGGCGTGTATCAGGACTTGGAGGAGCGCTTCCAGTTCTCCCGGCGCTTTGTCGTTTATCTGACGTTTTAACAGTGCTTTGGGAATCAGGATGTAGCCTTCGTGCAGGAGGTTGTTTGGAAGTTGTTTCATTGAGGCGTATTTTTATTTACTTGTTGTTGATTGCGGGTTATCCCCATTGTGCATACATTGTTGGATGCGGCTGCGAAGGTAGTGTATGAATGGCTGTTCGTGCAAATCTTTTTTGGCTGGAATGGAGGTGTTTTGAACGGTATGGTGGTATTTGGGCTGTATTGGGGGCTGTAGGACGGAAATAATGTTGTTCTGTGTGACACCGCGCGGGTGTAAAAGATGAGATTGGGGGAATGAATAGAAAAACAGAGGTTCTGTTGGGATGAAACAGAGCCTCTGTTTATTAGAAATAGAACCTCTGTTTGCCGTAAATAGAGGCTCTATTCGGGGACATGCGGCTTTCTTTTTGGTATTTTTTTTGACAAAAAATCGAACAGCCAAACGAACACCCCCTGAAGGTGGCTCAACTGCTTGTCTGTCATGCGTTTGCAACGCTCGAAAAAAAGTAGGCGAACCACCAACCGAACATATATAAATACTAAAATATAATAATCTATATAATATAGTTCGTTCAACACGTTTTTTCTGTGTTTTCGGAGGTGTCAGGATGCAGTAAATCTTTACTTATGGGTGATGCGCTAACGTAGGATTATTTTTTCCGGTCCCCAGGTCATGAAAAGGATCTGCTGTTGCTTCGGACTTAGACGTGTTGTTTCGTGTACGTAGTGTGCGGCTTTTAATTCGTCGAAGAGCAGTTTGTCGAGTTCTATTTCGTTTCTCATTCTTTTGCTGGCTGTGTCAGCGTTAGAATATTCGGGAAAATACTCCTGCGCTACGGCAGAGAAGGTTTTAAAACCATTGATAACCCATTCTCGTTCTTCCATTTCTTCTTCGTTTTCGTTTGAAGTCTTCATTTGTGTAAAATTAAATTGTTTATTAATGCAACACTTCTTGTGTTGACTTTGCAAAGTTAATGAAAATATATTTGTTGTGATAAAATAATCGATTTATTTTATTATCATATTTGATCTATGTAATAAAATATTGTATCTATTAAACTCCTTTTTTAAGCGTAGCTTTTTGTATCATAAAATTTGACTTGTTTTGTATTGATATATTTGCTAAACTTTTTTTCTTCTATACGCGTCTCAAATTAAATCGTATATTTGCGAAAAGAATCAAGATTGGGAATTATGAACGAAAACGTCTTAGCTAAACTGAAGATACTTGCGGAATCTGCCAAGTACGATGTTTCCTGTTCTTCCAGTGGTACGGTGCGCTCCAATAAGCCGGGCACGCTGGGGAACACTGTCGGAGGATGGGGGATTTGCCACAGCTTTGCCGAGGACGGGCGGTGTATCTCGCTATTGAAAATCATGCTTACCAATTATTGTATCTACGACTGTGCCTACTGTATCAACCGGCGTAGCAACGATCTTCCCCGCGCCACATTTTCCGTTTCGGAATTGGTGGAACTGACGATGGAATTCTATCGTCGTAACTACATTGAAGGGTTGTTTCTTAGTTCCGGAGTGGTCCGCAATCCGGACTATACGATGGAGAGACTGGTGCGTGTAGCCAAAGATTTGCGGCAAGTGTACCGGTTTAACGGTTATATTCATCTCAAGAGTATTCCCGGTGCCAGTCGTGAATTGGTGAATGAGGCCGGGCTGTATGCCGACCGTTTGAGTGTCAACGTTGAAATTCCCAAAGAAGAAAACCTGAAACTCCTTGCACCGGAGAAAGATCATAAAAGTGTATTTGCTCCGATGAAATACATTCAGCAAGGTGTGTTGGAGAGTAAGGAAGAGCGGCAGAAGTTCCGCCATGCACCCCGTTTCGCGCCTGCGGGACAAAGTACCCAGGTGATTGTAGGCGCTACCTCCGAGTCGGATAAAGATATTCTTTTCCTTTCGTCGGCTCTTTACGGACGGCCGACCATGAAGCGTGTCTACTATTCGGGCTACGTTTCTGTGAATACATACGATAAACGTCTTCCGGCATTGAAGCAACCGCCTTTGGTACGTGAAAACCGGCTCTATCAGGCTGACTGGTTATTGCGCTTTTACCAATTCAAGGTGGACGAAATTGTGGATGATGCCTATCCGGATCTCGACCTTGAGATAGACCCGAAACTCTCGTGGGCTTTGCGCCATCCCGAACAGTTTCCTGTCGACATCAACAAAGCGGACTACGAAATGTTGCTCCGTGTGCCGGGAGTGGGAGTGAAGTCGGCGAAGTTGATTGTCGCCTCCCGCCGTTTTTCGCGACTGGGTTTTTATGAACTGAAGAAGATAGGAGTGGTGATGAAGAAGGCGCAATATTTCATCACCTGCAAAGAACTGCCTCTCCAAATGCTGACTGTGAACGAACTTTCGCCGCAACGGGTACGTAGCTTATTGCTCCCAAAACCAAAAAAGAAAGTGGATGAACGCCAATTACGACTTGATTTCTGATTTATGATTTATGAATTCTGATTAAACGAATTACTAAGTATGTTAATTAGCTTATATAATAATTTAGGTACGGATTACATGGATTACACGGTTTTTAGTGTTGTCATTGCTGCAAAGAATCCGCATTAATCCCTGTAATCCGTGCCTAAAAATAAATCATAACCCGGAAATCATAAATCATAACCCATAAATCATAAATCATAACCCATAAATCATAAATCATAAATCATAAATCTTGAAATTTTTCGTTTACGATAAAAGCTTTGATGGTCTGCTGACTGCTGTGTTCGACGCCTATTTTCGCAAGACCTTTCCCGATGATTTGTTGTCGGAAGGAGATGCTTTGCCCTTATTTTATGATGAGTTGCATACCGTAGTTACCGATGAAGAGAAGGCAGGGCGTGTGTGGCGGGGATTGCAGAAGAAAGTCTCTGTATCTGCTTTGGGCTGCCTCACACAAAGTTGGCTGTCGGAGCTTCCGGAGGTAGGGATGCTCATTTTTCGTTATATCCGTAAAGCGATTGACTCACCCTGTTCCATCGAAACCAATTTTGGCGATCCGGATGTTTTGCGATTGGCGCAAATATGGAAGAAAGTGGATGGCGAACGTGTGCACCTGATGCAGTTTGTCCGTTTTCAGAAAGCTGCGGATGGTACATTCTTTGCGGCTTTCGAACCGCAGTATAATGCGCTTCCTCTTACCGTCCACCATTTCAAAGACCGTTTTGCCGATCAGAAGTGGATTATCTACGACATGAAACGCCGTTATGGTTTTTATTATGACTTGCAGGAGGTGACAACCATTTCGTTTGATGATGACAGCCGTGAATCCCATCTGATTACGGGGATGCTGGATGAAAGTCTGATGGACAAGGATGAGAAACTTTTTCAACAACTCTGGAAAACTTATTTCAAGGCCATTTGTATCAAAGAACGTATGAATCCGAGAAAGCACAGGCAGGATATGCCTGTACGTTATTGGAAGTATCTGACGGAAAAGCAGAAATAGGTTTTCATCTCTTTATATTTTAGAATTAAAATACTCCTCCTTGTTTCTTCTGCTTTTCTTGTCTCTATTGTTTTTTTGTAAAGGGACTTATTCAATTCGCTGCACTGTTACCTCCGGAAACTCCTGTATCAATGAAAGCAAATGTCCTTCATCGTTATTTCGTTTCGACTTGATGACCATACTCACCTGATAAAACTCTGCTTCACCCTTATGCAACGTTTCCATCTCGTAAGAGACTATCAGGTAGTCTTTAGAGTTGAATCTGTCCGCTATCTGTTTCAGAGTGTCTTTGTTGGAAGTAGAGAAAGAAACCATCGAGCTTTTCATTCCGATGCTTTTAAACAGGTAACTAAGTAATTCCAGTCCGATGAGGGTCAATACCATGGCAGCAATGCCGATGGTGTACATTCCTGCGCCTACTGCCAGTCCGATACCGGCAGTTGCCCAGATTCCTGCAGCGGTAGTCAGTCCGCGTACAATCTGCTTTTGGAAGATGATGGTTCCCGCACCGATAAATCCGATGCCACTGACGACTTGAGCCGCCACACGACTGGGGTCGAGCGTGACACTGCTTTCTTTTATAATCTCCTGAAACCCGTATTGGGAAACAATCATAATCAGGGCACTGCCTAGTGATACGAGGAAATGAGTACGGTATCCGGCTTCTTTGGCACGGTATTCACGGTCCAGTCCGATGATCGCCCCCAGTATGCCGGCGACCAATAAACGAATGACGAAATCTATGTTCAACATCATGTGTTCAATCTCCTTTCTGTTTTTTTATTGTTTGTGGAAAAATACTTGGAACTATAAATATACAATTATTTCTCTTTTATGGATCAATCATTTAGTAATATTTGAACGTATTCGATCTATTTTATCGTATATTCGCAGACTCAAATGAATGTTTAACCCTGTGATTGAGTGAATAATGAAGAAAAGATTTTTTTATATAATCAGCTTTCTGCTGATCTTTTGCATCGAGGTATTGATAGCTTTATATGTGCGTGACAATTTCATACGTCCTTATGTCGGAGATATGCTGGTGGTAGTGCTGGTGTATAGTTTTGTGAGGATATTTCTCCCGACAGGAATTCCGCGGATGCCGTTTTATGTATTTCTTTTTGCCTGTTTTGTGGAAGTGCTGCAATACTTCCAGTTGGTGGAAACATTGGGGATCACGAACCGTGCAGCCAGAATCATTCTGGGCTCTACGTTCGATTGGGCGGACATAGCTTGTTATGCGGTAGGATGTGTGTTTATTGTTTTATTCGAGCGTTTCTTTCAGCATAAGTCGTAAAATTTATTTCTTTTCCACGTCTGTTTCGGACGGATTCAGATGATGTCCGCAATATTTGCAAAACTCGGCATTGTCTTCGTGTCCGGAGCGATGGCAGTTGGGACATTCTTTGTCTCTTCTGCGTTTGTAGTCTTTCATCATGGAGGCGGATACGATCCCTGTCGGTACGGCAATAATTGTGTAACCGATTAGCATGACACAGGCGGAAAGGAACTTCCCAAGACCGGTGACGGGGGTGATGTCTCCATAGCCTACGGTAGTCATGGTGACGATAGCCCAGTAAATGCTGTTCGGGATGTTGTTGAACTGGGAGTTGGGTTGTGTTCCTTCAATCATATACATCAGCGTGCCGATGGAAGTCACCAGGATGACGACAAATAAGAAGAATACCGCAATCTTCTTGCTGCTTTCGCGTAAGGCGGTGAGCAGTCGTTCGCCCTCATTCAGAAAGTTGAAGAGCTTGAAGACACGGAATACCCGTATCAGGCGGAAAGCACGGATGATGAGCAGATAGCGTGCACCGGGGAAGAGCAGGCCGATGTAGAGCGGAAGGGTGGCTAGCAAGTCTACGATTCCGAAGAAGCTAAATATGTATTTCCGGGGACGGGGCGAGCAGTAGATTCTTGTCAGGTACTCGAAAGTGAAGAAAGCGGTGAAAAGGTACTCCATAATGACGAACGGAGTCGTCAGAAAGCTGGGAAGTCCTTTCAGGCTTTCGATGATGACAAGCAGTACGCTAATCAGAATACAGCCGATCAGAATCACGTCGAACAGTTTCCCGGCGGGAGTGTCCGATTCGAAGATGATGACGTACAACTTTCGTTTCAGTTTTTCGTCATGTAAAAAACGATGGATTCTTTCTTTCAGTTTCATACTAACAGTTCATACTAAATGCTATTTGGACGTTCCTCCGGCATCTTCTTGTAGAAAGAGGTTGTTTGGCTGTGAATGGGCAGTGCAAACTCCGTTTTCCGCTATGAGAAGAGGTTGGGGGGAGAGGATTTTCAGTCAATGACCCATTGTTTATTATAAGCCTCTGTTTTTTTCGGATCGTAATACATACCTTCTTGTGTGGGAATATAGAGGGTGTATGTCTTTCCGGTCTTGTTCCTTAATGAGGTGTCGCGCAGCCAGGGGTTGGCATCACGGAGTTGTGCGTATGTGATACCTTGTGATTTGGCATAATCATTCAAATCATTGATGCTAGTGGAGACGGTCACCTTTTTGTAGGGAATGGGCGGATACAGATGTTCCCGCTTCAACAGAAACCCGTAACGTTGCGGGTTGTTGAATATCTCTTTGGCTGCCAATATGCGGAACATATAACGGGAAGTTTCTTCTACCAGCCATAAGTCCATGGCATGACTTGCCAGTTGTTTGTCGAGTTGGGAGGAGATACGTCCCTGTCCGGCATTGTAGGCGGCGGAGACAGCCATCCAGTCTCCATATTTGGCATACGCTTGTTTGAAATATTTGCAGGCGGCTACGGTTGCTTTTTCAATGTGGTAGCGTTCGTCTACGTTGTCGTTCACTTCCAGTCCGAATTCCCGTCCGGTGGCGGGCATAAACTGCCACAGCCCTGCTGCTCCTGCCGGAGAGCGGGCGATGTTGTTCAGGTTACTTTCGATTACCATCAGGTATTTGAAGTCGTCGGGGATGCCGTTGGCTTTCAGTATCGGTTCTATGATGGGGAAGTACCGGTTGGCACGTTTTATCAGTAGCATGGTGGTGGAATGCATATAGGTGAAAGCCATCATCTCACGATCCATCCGTTCGCGGCGGTCATAGCGGCGGAGGTCAATGGTTTCTCCGTCAAAAGTAACCTGGGCGGGAACAGTGGGCGAGGTGACGCAATAAGGAACTTCCGATTTGGCGGAATGTTGTTCGGTCACCTGGCTGCTGCCTGTCAATACAGGAATGGATGCGCCGATGCAAAATACTAATATGAGCGTAAGAATATAGTTGATTTTAGTTTGTTTCTTCATTTATTTATTTCATTATTTCAATTAATACCATTCAGTTTCTTGTTCAGACTTTGTCGGACTGTTCACATACTTGCCATTCTCTCCAAACAGATCGCTTTCTGTATTCCGTCCGCCCTGTTTGTAGATGCCGTTCATCGTCTCCTTTATTTGATAGAACAAATTTTCTCTCTCTTTGTCAGTCTGTTCAGAGATTTTTTTCTTTCAGTATTAAAGTCTGCCTTGCAAAGATAGCCCCATTTTGTTTTTTTCAAAGAACTTTTCTTGCATTTTATACGTTTTTCTAATAGAGTTAAAATAAATAATGAATCAAGATGAATATAGCAATGACCGGAGCTACCGGATATATAGGTAAACATCTTTCCAATTATCTCACAGAAAAGGGCGGACACCGGATTATTCCCTTGGGAAGATCGATGTTCCGCGAAGGTATGTCCGGACATTTGATTCAGACATTGACGCATTGCGACGTAATCATCAACCTGGCTGGCGCACCCATCAATAAGCGTTGGACACCGGAGTACAAACAGGAATTGTTCAACAGCCGCATTGTGGTAACGCACCGTATTATCCGTGCGTTAAATGCCGTCAAGACAAAACCGAAACTGATGATTTCAGCTTCCGCCGTGGGCTATTATCCTCCGGAAGTGGAAGCGGACGAATATACCCGTACCCGCGGCGACGGTTTTCTTTCCGATCTCTGTTATGCATGGGAGAAAGAAGCCAAACACTGTCCCCAACCTACCCGGCTCGTCATTACACGCTTTGGCGTAGTGCTTTCTCCGGATGGGGGAGCGATGCAGCAGATGCTTCGTCCTTTGCAAGTCACGAAGGTAGCTACCGCCATCGGTCCCGGCACCCAGTCTTTCCCGTGGATAGCCATGCACGACCTTTGCCGTGCCATGGAGTTTTTTATTGCCCATGAAGAAACGCGGGGTGTGTATAATCTGGTCGCTCCGCAACAGATTTCGCAATATTCTTTTACCCGTGAGATGGGAAAAGCTTATCAGGCATGGACAACGATTATTGCTCCGCAGCGGGTTTTCCGTATATTTTACGGTGAAGCGGCTTCTTTCCTTACAGCCGGTCAGAAAGTCCGTCCGACACGTCTGACGGAAGCCGGGTTTCGTTTTTCCATCCCTACTGTCGAACGTCTTTTTAAAGGTACGGATCACACCACGGTCTCCTCTCTCGACCTGAACCGATATATGGGACTTTGGTACGAAATAGCCCGCTACGAGAACCGTTTCGAACACGGACTGGTAGATGTCACGGCCACTTACACGCTTCGTCCCGACGGTACGATTCGTGTGGAGAACCGGGGATGCAAGCGCAATTCTCCTTACGATATCTGCAAGACTGCCAACGGACACGCCAAGATACCCGATCCCGCGCAACCGGGTAAACTGAAAGTCTCTTTCTTCCTTAATTTCTACTCTGATTATTACATATTGGAGCTGGATGAAGAGAATTACAACTATGCCCTTGTAGGCAGCAGCACCGATAAATATCTCTGGATACTAAGCCGCGCGCCGCAACTGCCCGAGGAAATCAAAAAGAAACTCGTCACCGCTGCCGAACGCCGCGGTTACGATACCAACCGGTTGCAATGGATAGAACAATTTTGATTATAAATATGCTTTTATAATTAGTTTATATAATAAATCTAGGCACGAATTACGCTGATGAACACTGTTGCTTTATCTATGCGTCATTTTGAAAAAAAACGTAAAATCCGTGCCTGATAATAGATAATTATTAGGCAAGAGTACTTAAAACAATAATGAACTTTAAAACAACATAGATTATGGATTACGAAATTATTCATCAGCCCGAACAGCATTTGTTTAAGACAGAAGTAGACGGTCGTACCGCCTTTGTACAATATCGCCTCTTAGGTGATTCTCTCGACATCATTCACACCATCGTGCCCCGCCCGATAGAAGGCCGCGGAATAGCCGCTGCATTGGTGAAAGCTGCGTATGACTATGCAATAGCCAACGGAATGAAACCGAAAGCCACCTGCTCTTATGCGGTGAAATGGCTGGAACGCCATCCGGAACTGAATGGCAATAGTGATTGATTTCAGTGAAAAAGCTTTAGAATGTAAAAATGTGTCGAGATATGGTTTTAGGTTATTTTCGACACATTTCTATATTCATGATTGATTATTTCCATCTCTTCAACTGTGGGAAGAACTCTTTCATCGTTTTACGTGCTTCTTCCACCGTGTATTTCACTTCCGAGTCTTTATTAAACTCGTCGATATAATTCAGGTTGAGTTCGATCATTTCGTCCATCGTACACTCTTTCGTGAAATGTCCGTCCGCATAGCAATAGTGGCAATAATCCTGATTCTTGCTACCGTCTGCTTCTTTTCCAAAAGTTGAGTCGTCTATCGGCATACCGCAACTCTGACAAATTTTTTGTTCCATCTTTTTTTGTTAGATTATAAGTTTATGTTACAGGACAAATATAGGTAGAATTATTGGAATAGGAGTTATCTGATCTTGCTAATTACCTGTTCATTTCCCGGCTTGTTCACTTTTGGGGTTAATTTGTTTTTACCGGCAGGCGTTTCCACATCCAGCGGGGAATCATTTTCCAGAAAAACACCAGAATCCGGTAACGCCAGTCGATTACTGCTACCCGTTGTTTGCGCTTCAGCGACCAGGAGATATGACGGCCCACTTCGGCGGCATCCATCAGCAGTGGATAATGCTTTCCGTCATTCAGTAAATCGGTGGCTACAAATCCGGGACGAATATCGGTAAAACGGATATGTAGCTTTTGCAGGTGTGACAGTTGTTCGAGCGCATCTATATAAGTGTTTTGAAAACGTTTGGTGGCGGAATAGGCAGGAGCAACTCCGAGCCCTTTCGTTCCGGCAATGGAACTGATAACGGCGAGGTGTCCGCCTCCGTTTTTCTTGAAGTACATGAAAGCGGTATCTACCATTCGGATAAAGCCTTCTACATTGGTGTGTGCTGTGTTCAATTCTACTTCCATGTTCAGGTCCATATTCTGGAAACCGATGCCGGAACTAAGAAGAAACAAATCCATGCCGCCTAGTTTGTCGATGAGCAGATTCAGCTTTTCGCTTGCATCCTCTTGGGTTACGTCTAATGCTTGGATTTGAATTTGATCCGGTGCTGCCCGTTGCAGGTTTTCGAGAGAAGATTGCCGTCTGCCGGCTACTCCGATTTTCCAGCCTTCCAGTAACAGGCATTTTGCAACTTCTTGTCCGATACCGGAGGTGGCCCCTATGATAATGGCTTTTTTCATTACTGATTTTTTTTAGTAAGTTATAGGTTCAATAAATGTCGTATGGTTTGCCAGGGTGCATAGAACAACATTCTCGGTCCGGAAAAACGCATTACCTGTCGCATTCGTTCGCGCAGGACAGGCTTGTAGCAATGTACCGTGCACTCTTTGCATGCACCCTTTTTCTCTCCAAACGGACAACGGTCGAGACGGGCATGCGCATAGCGAAGCAGCTCTTCACAGTCGGTACAAAGAGTCTTGTTTTTTTCTTTTTTCCGACAATAGAGGCGGATCATTAACTCTACTGTTTTCTTTTCGTGTGCGATGCGTGATACCTTCATCTCTTTCTTCTTTACACTTTGGATTGACAAAGATAGCGAAGATTATGCAGAATCACAGGCGTATTTTGTTAAAATGTATCTTTCTGGTGGGTATTTTCTTTTCTGATGGTAAATCATGAACAGGCTTTTTGAAACATCTTCTGAAGAGCTTGTGGATGACGGAAACAATCTGTATCTTTGCGGCATGAAAAAGTTATTATGTCCGCAATGCAAGATTGCAGCCATGTATGTGAAGAATGAACAGGGTGAAAGACTACTGGTTTATGTGCTCGAAAATGGTGAAGTCGTTCCCAAATATCCGGAAGATTCGATGGAAGAGTTCGACTTGACAGAGGTTTTCTGCCTGGGTTGTTCGTGGCATGGTTCGCCTAAACGACTTATTAAGTGATTAACTGTTTAATGAGTTAGTGATTAATGATTAACGTATTATGCAATATTGAATTGCAGCACATATACCGCATGGCATTAATCACTAAACCGTTAATCACAATTTTTTGATTTATGTCAACTAAAAGAGGGACGGGAAACAAGGATTAATTCGTTGGATTTTATGTATCTTTGCGCCCAATTTTAGAACATAGACGTATGGCAACTTCTAAAGAAATGACGGCGGGGCCGGCATTACCTCTCATTTTAAAGTTTACACTGCCGCTTTTACTCGGCAATCTGTTGCAACAAACGTATTCGCTTGTTGATGCTGCAATTGTAGGAAAGTTCTTGGGAATAAACGCGTTAGCTTCTGTTGGAGCCAGCACGTCAGTGGTATTTCTCATTCTCGGATTCTGCAATGGATGTTGCGGAGGGTTCGGAATACCCGTTGCGCAGAAGTTTGGGGCGCGGGATTACAGTACGATGCGCAGTTATGTGGCTGTCAGTCTGAAACTGGCTGCGGGAATGTCGGTGGTAATTGCACTTCTCACCTGTATTTTATGTGAGGATATTCTTCGGATCATGCGTACACCGGAGAATATTTTTGAAGGGGCTTATGCTTATCTGCTTGTCACTTTCATCGGTGTGCCGTGTACGTTTTTCTATAATCTTCTTTCGAGCATTATCCGTGCGTTGGGAGACAGTAAGACGCCTTTTTGGTTTCTGCTGTTTGCTGCTGTTCTGAATATCATTCTCGACTTGTTCTGTATTCTGGTACTTGACTGGGGAGTGGCGGGAGCTGCTATTGCTACTGTCTTTTCGCAAGGATTGTCGGCTGTTCTCTGCTACATTTATATGTACCGGAAGTTTGAAATATTGCAGGGTACTCCGAAAGAACGCCGGTTCCAGTCTAAACTGGCTAAGACGCTGCTCTACATCGGTGTGCCTATGGGATTGCAGTTTTCTATCACGGCTATCGGCAGCATCATGCTTCAGAGTGCGAATAATGCCTTGGGAACGGCGTGTGTGGCAGCCTTTACGTCTGCTATGCGCATCAAGATGTTCTTTATCTGTACGTTCGAGAGTTTGGGCATTGCGATGGCTACATATAGCGGACAGAATTACGGAGCAGGTAAACCGGAACGTATTTGGTTGGGAATCAAGGCTAGTGCTCTGATGATGATTATTTATGCGGCTTTCACGTTCCTTCTTCTGATGGTAGGGGCTAAATATTTCGCGTTGATCTTCGTAGACCCGTCGGAAACGGAAATTCTGCTGGATACGGAGTTGTTCCTGCATGTCTCCTGTATGTTCTTCCCGATGCTTGGTTTGTTGTGCATCTTGCGTTATACCATTCAGGGAGTGGGCTTTACCAATCTTGCCATGTTCTCCGGAGTGGCGGAGATGATTGCTCGTATTCTTGTCAGTCTCTATGCCGTACCGGTATTCGGTTTTATTGCTGTCTGCTACGGTGATCCGATGGCTTGGATAGCGGCAGACTTATTCCTCGTGCCGGCCTTTATCTACGTTTATCGCAGGTTGAAGAAGCAGGTATTTACGAATAGTCAGGTTACGCAAACGGTGGCATGATTGCCGGTTGGTGGTTTGCGTAACCCGACTTGCAGTTTACATAACCCGGTTTGCAGTTTGCATAACCCGGTTTGTGGCTTGCGTAACCTGGTTTGCTTTGATTTTATTTCGGATATTTTAATCTTGTACAGGGTATAGCGGGTTTCCGCTTTCGTCTACCTCTGTCCATTCTTTCACACTGACATTGGCGAATGAGATGGAGTTTTCATTGATAACTGCCCGGAAAAGGTATGAATTTCCGGCTGACAGGAGGTTGTTGGGTGGAGTGAGCGGAGTGGTGTAAGTACGTGAAAAGCTTTCTCCGTTTACCATCAGCTCCAGTGTCAAGGTCATGGGAGAGGAGCTCTTTACGGGTAGCATGATATATTGTACGGTGAAGTCGTTGATTCCCATATCGGCTGCTTTGTCATAGCTGACTTCCGAAGTGATGATACCTGTTGACAAATCCATGATTGCGCCCGGTTTCGGTGGGGTGATGGTAGCGGAAAGTATCTTGTTTAAAGTGATATTTTCTCCTCCGGCGATCGCTACAACTACTTGCGTGGCTGCGTGTTGGTAGGTTATGGGGATGTTTACCTGTGAACTGGCGATGTCCTGATGAACCGCGTGCCACCAAAGATAATCTACTCCGTTGGATAAAGGTTCGGATAGTCCGTTGGTGAAAGTGGGCGCCGGGCTGGTGGAATTGCATGATACGGCATAAAAGCTATAGATAGCATTGCTCAAATACATTTTATATCCTAGATTTCCTGTCAGCACACCGGGGGAGGAGGTGACATAGTTGCCTTGAGCAACGGGAGCGCCTGTGATATTGTTCGATGTGTTGGCTGTATAGGCACACAACCAGCTTTGAAGTCCTTTTCCCATGGGGGACATGGCTCGTGTGATGTTTCGTCCTTCTACGGAAGCACTGAAAGTAATCAGCGCATTCTCTTTGGCCGGGTTGCCGTTGTTGTCATCATTGCCGGAGCCGGATGAACCTCCGTTGTTTTCTTCGTCAGGATAGTTGATGTAGATATTGTTTTTGGAGCAGGCTCCCAGTAGCAGCATTGCTAAAGCAGATACAGCTAAATACTTTGTAATGCGGAATTTGATGTCCATAGTCAGGTTCTTTTTGAAAATTAGTAATTACCCCTATATACATTTCAAAAAGAATTTGGTTCATGGCTTAATCATATTTTTTATGGAAATCGGCCTCTTTCTGTATGCAGAGAATGTCTCCGTATATGGGATGGCGGAACTCTATATATTCGGCATGGAGGTATAGTCTGTCTGCTTTCTTTCCGTAGAGTTCGTCTCCAAGTATGGGGCATCCCAAGCCTTCCGGATGGGCGGCGTGTACTCGTAACTGATGTGTGCGTCCGGTCAATGGATAGAAGACAATCCGGGTGTATTTTCTTGACTCATTGATACTCCTTTCTGATTCATCAATCCTGTTTGATTCGTTGAAAGTGTTTTCAGATTCACTGGTAATTCTTTCAGATTCACTGATGATCTGATATTCTGTAATCGCTTCTTTCCCATGTTCGCTACTGACCATTTGCCGAGGGCGGTCGAGAGGATTCAGACAAAGAGGGAGTTCGATTCTTCCTGTATTTCCTGTTCTTTCTGTTCTTTTTGTCTTTTTGTCTTTTTCTACTTTTTCTGTCCTTTCTGGTCTTAGTTCTGTATTTTCTAGTGCTAAATCAGTTCTTTCTACTTTTGCTGTTTTTTTCGTTGATACAGTTTCCTCTGCTATTAATGTTGTTTCCTCTGCTATTGGTTTTGTTTCCTTCTCCTTCTCTGTCTGCACTATCACCCCATCCAACACCGCCACATAGCGTTTCTTAATACTTCTGTTTGCAAATTGTGCCTGTAAATCCCGATGTACCTCTTTTGTTTTGGCAACGAGCAATAATCCTGAAGTAGCCATATCGAGCCGGTGTACAATCATGGGGCCGGTAGCTTCGGGATACTTCTTCTTCAAACGATGATAGACTGAATCTCTGTCCTCTGCTTTTCCCGGAACGGACAACATCCCTGCCGGTTTATTGACTACCAGTAACCATTCATCCTCAAACACGATTTCCAGTTCTTCCTCTTCATGAACAGGGTTCAGCAGAGGATTCTCGTCTACCTCCAATCCTTGCAACATGTGTTGCAGAATCGGTTCGCACTTTCCTTTGCAGGAAGGATAATAATATCCGTGATGCCGGATTTCGTTTTTAGGAGAGTCGCCCCACCAGAATTCAGCCATAGCCAATGGCTTTAATTGATGAAGATACGCATATTGCAATAACTTAGGCAAAGCACATTCACCCGCACCGGCAGGAGGAACTTTCTGAACCGTTTGCTCGAAAATAGTATATAAATCTTTCACCTCTCCTTGGGCATTTAGCATCCGGAATTGCTCGAATAACTTTCTTTGTAAAGCTGCTGAACGTTCTTTTCGTTCGGTTTTCAATCGCTCTATTTCAATATCGAAGTGCCTGACTTCCGTTTCGAGCTCTTCCAATCGTTTCTTCCATTCCTTTTCCAGTCGTTTGTATTCCGCTTTTTGGTATTGGCTTTCCCGAATCAGGGAGGCTTGTTCTTCTTCGGAAAGCTCCGGAGATGACTGGCGGCGAATCTCTCTCGCCTCCTTTGCCATTTTAAGCTCCGCTTTTGCTTGATTCAAAACAGCTTTAGCCTGTTCCGTTTCTAACTTCCATTTCTCTTTTGAATCGAGATAAGAACTACTGTTTTCCAGTTCACGAATACGGATATTAATGGCAGAAATCTGTTCTTCTTCGATTTTGAAGAATCCCTCCGGTTGTAATAGGTCATAAACAGGAGGAACGAAATAAGGATGCAGATTCTTTCCGCCCAGATTGCCGGAGAAAGCTGCAAGATAACCAATCTGATTTTCTTCGTTGTTTGTTATTCCGTTGTCCGTTTGCACAATCAACACTCCAAACATCTTTCCGGAAGCCAATTCCTCTTGCCATTCTTTCCGGCTTGCAATATATTCTTTCACTTCTTCCGCAGTCAACACACACAATGGATGAGGTGTATAATGGAAAGGATAAGTGAATTTTTCCGGCAACGCAAGGTGAGAAACGGGTTTCTTGAAAAAATGTATCATCGGTTTATATATATGAATGTGATTACCTTTGCAAAAGTAACGTAAATCCGCGAATTTTATTCTATATTTGTTTGAGAGTTTGAGTGAGATAACGTGGACGTTTGAATGAAATTGTATGGATAGGATAGAAGAAAAACCAAAATTTGCCTTTCTTGGCAACAGTCACATGGCTTTTTGGGCACTGGATATCTATTTCCCACAATGGGAATGTCTGAACTATGGGGCTCCCGGTGAAGGGCTGGCCTATGTGGAGTCTTTTGCGGTAGACACTTCCGATTGCCAGGTCGTTGTTCAATTCGGAACCAATGATATTTATCAGTTGAACGATGAAAATATAGATGAATATGTAGAGCGTTATGTAAAAGCGGTTCTTGCCGTCCCTTCACTGAAAACATATCTTTTCTGTATTTTTCCGCGTAATGATTACGATGATTACAGTACGGCTGTAAATAAATTTATCCAGGTCCTTAACCGGAAGATACACGAAAAATTGCAGGGAACAGATATTGTTTATCTGGACGTATTCAATCGTTTATTGCAGGATGGCAGGCTGAATCCGGAGTTGACTCTCGACGATTTACATTTGAATGGTAAGGGGTACAGTATTCTGACAGAAGCACTGAAACAGGCTTTCAGTTTGTAAAACATACCTAAATACTTCATTCCTTGCTTTTATTTATAAATTTGGTGGCATATCAGTTTATTTTTCCTATTTTTGTCCCCAATTTAATAGTAAATAACCCCCATAAAAACGATAAGACTTATGGAAAAAGTAATTATCAATTCGTACGAAGAATTCGAAAAACTAGTAGGCCAACAGATAGGTGTTTCCGATTATGTGGAACTCTCGCAGGAACGTATCAATCTTTTTGCTGATGCAACGCTGGATCATCAATGGATTCATGTAGATACGGAACGTGCTAAAGTAGACAGCCCTTATCATAGCACGATTGCTCACGGCTACCTGACATTATCCATGCTTCCTTATTTGTGGAATCAGATTATCCAGGTGAATAACCTGAAAATGATGATTAACTACGGCATGGACAAAATGAAATTCGGTCAGGCTGTATTGTCAGGACAGAGCATCCGTCTGGTGACTACTTTGCACTCGCTGACTAATCTGCGTGGTGTGGCAAAAGCGGAAATCAAGTTTGCTATCGAAATAAAAGACCAACCGAAAAAAGCACTTGAAGGAATTGCTGTGTTCCTTTATTATTTCAATTAATAATAAGCTGAAAAAGACACAGATTCTATCTACTTGTGATAGTGACGGTATATGACAAGGATACCGTCACTATCGCAAGCGGATACCGTCACTATTTTTTTTCTGCATCAATCTCTTATATATCAGTCTTTTTTGTATCAATCTTCTCCACGCCAATCAGGGGGCTGACGTTGACTTATCATGAATACCTACAACGATTTTTATTTGAGTTGTCAGTAAGCATAAGTTTATGTACATTCCCGTTTACCCCTTTACTCCCATGAATCTGAACGGCTGTGCCGGTTTAAAGTCTTTGGTTGCATTTCCGTGATAAGTTTCACCATTGGCGATAGATAATTTGAGTACCGGAGCCCCTTCTGACAAGTCGATTTCCCGAAGATTTACCCAGAATGTATTGGGAGTCAGGCTCGATTCGAAGAAATAGAGCAGATTCTTACTATCCGATACCGTTCTCCATTGTGTGGTGGAAATTTCCGGAAATTCGGGAGTGGATATGCCATAAGGAACAGAAGTATTACGGATAACGCTGAATACGCTTGCTATGGCTATTCTCACATCATCTGTTTGGGGCAGGGCATTAATATAAAAACTGGCTCTTGCAAAACGGTCGGATGGACGGTTGGTTCCGGGCAGGAAGCTCAATCCTCCTATTGATTTCCAGTATTCGTTTAGTGCCAGTTGCTTGTTGTAGGTAGGGGAGTTGGTCATCACTTTGTACTCCTTGCTGTGGTAAACAGTCAGCTTTCCACCTGTATATTCGAATATCGCACAATCGCCCGTTGCGTCGGAAATAGATAAATGCAAGGTTGCCAGGCGGGAACCATCCGGCATCAGGTCCGATACCACTTGGAAAGTATTTTCATCAATGGCGGCCACGGCCTCGTCTACGGTGGCGAAGTTATCCAGCATATATTGCACCCATGCAGTAATGGCAAGTCCCGGTTTGCTTTGATCCCTGATCGGATATTCTGCTTCGGGCAACCATAATAGATTGGCAACCAAACCTTTCTCATTCATCCCGTCTGTGCTGGCAATCTCGAAAGCCGAAGTTACCACACTGCCATACTTGGACGTCCATTTCAGGGAGTTGGCTCCCGTTTCTCCATTTCTTTCCATACCTTTGGGAAATACCCAAAGATTACTGTGCATTTCTGTTTTCCAATCCATAGACCGGCCGGTTGCCACCATTCCATTCTTTCCCGAATAAACGACTCTTGTACACATAATTTTAATTTCTAGTTAAAGGTTTATTATAAGCTGCTTTTCCAGGGAATCCAACGGATGCGAATTCATTCCGCAAAAACATATTCTCAAAACAATAACGTTCCATTTATGTTTTAGATAAGTATCAGATATTAATAAAGTATCAAAAAAACAGGT
Organism: Bacteroides sp. 3_1_13; assembly: GCF_001185845.1. Taxonomy (NCBI): domain Bacteria; kingdom Pseudomonadati; phylum Bacteroidota; class Bacteroidia; order Bacteroidales; family Bacteroidaceae; genus Bacteroides; species Bacteroides sp. 3_1_13. Next base: position 2,244,997 of record NZ_KQ236956.1, on the reverse strand, counting down.
ATTATGTCATTAAGTAATCTTCTCATTATATTTTCGTCATCGTTTATGGCGCTTTTTCCGGTGATAAATCCTCTGGGAAACGGTTTTGTTGTCAATGGATTTTTTACAGATCTCGATCCTCAACAGCGGAAAGCGGCTATTCAGAAACTGACGTTCAATTTTATAATGATTGGTGTAGGGACGTTGGTGATAGGGCATCTGTTTCTATTGATTTTCGGTTTGGCTATTCCCGTTATTCAGTTGGGAGGCGGAATACTGATCTGTAAGACGGCAATGGAGTTGTTAGGTGATTCGGGTTCTACTGATAAAGGAGAAGCCAGTCAGAATGTAGATGGTTTCAGATGGAAGAATATCGAACAGAAGATTTTTTATCCCATCACGTTTCCTATCAGTATCGGACCGGGTAGCATATCGGTCATCTTTACTTTGATGGCGTCCGCCAGTGTCAAAGGCAAACTATTGCAAACCGGAATTAATTATTTGGTCATTGCGCTTGTCATTATCTGTATGGCGGCTATCTTTTATGTATTCCTTTCACAAGGACAGAGGTTCATTCAGAAATTGGGACCTGTGGGAAATCAAATCATTAATAAGCTCGTAGCCTTTTTTACTTTCTGTATCGGTATTCAGATTTCAGTGACGGGTATATCTCAAATATTCCATCTGAATATACTCTGATTGATAGGTATATTCTTATTTGACAGCTAAATACGAATTTGTACTTATTGAAATGAAAGTGATAAAAACAATCAATTTTTCTTTGCTTTCATAGCCTTTAGGGTGTTTCTTCGTACAGAGCGGATGGCAGGAACCACTAAGTCCGGTTCCATGATTTCCAGCATGGTACGTAATTCCTGTTGCAGTTCCGGGATGGAGCGCGTCAGTTGATAAGCCAGTTTCATGCAGAGAGATTGCACACCGGCTGGTTCTTCACGTGATATCATGTGTTCCATGCAGAAATCGAGGAAATCCACTCGTGGCGGGTCGGCGGCAGGTTGCTGGCATATCAGGTTCAGGATCATTCTCCGCTTTCCCGAATGTGGACAGGTCATGGCGGCATCAATCAACTCGTCCTGTCGTTGGCTCAACCATTCTACATCTGCTTTGGAGAAATGGGTACATACCCACAATGCCTGATAGGAAACAATGTGGTCTTCGTCGAATATCAGTTGGTAGATTTCTTCTCTAAGACGCTTGTCGTCCTGTATGAAATGAAGTACTTCTCTGATATCTTCAATGTGTACACGTTCGGATAATCTGGCACGTAGGTTCATGTTTCTTTTCTTTTATCATTAAATTAGCTCAACAATTGCTTGGGGAACTTACTCAACTGATGTTTGTTTGATATTAATTTCTGTCACCGGTATTCGCTTCCGGCAGTTGTAAATGAAGAATGGGGAAAGGTTTGCCCATGCTGTCCGTTTCATCTCTGCCAATGATCTGGAATCCCAGATGGAGATAGAATTGGAGTGCCTTTTCATTCTGTTCGTTGACATCTACTTTATCCATCTGTTTTTTGTCTCTTGCGTATTCTATTAATCGTTTGCCGTATCCTTTTCCCTGCTCGTCAGGATGTACAAACAACATTTCGATCAGTTCGTCGCTTAGTCCCATGAAAGCGGCAATCTTTCCGTTGGCATTGCGGATAACAAAAAGTTCAACGACTGGTAGATAATGTTCCCGCATCAGTGGTTTGTAAAACTGGATATCTTCTTCCGTCAGGAAATCATGCGTGTGACGGACGGACGTTTCCCATACATGGAGGATTTCTTCATAATCTTCCGGAGTAGGTTGGGAGATGCCGGGGAGATAATAACACTGGTGGTCGTAGATATTTCCGTTGTAAGTCAGTTCTGCCTGATGGAGGGTTCCTTCATAGATGAAACCGTTCTTTTTCAGGACTTTCTGTGAACGTTTATTATGTGGATAACAAGTGGCAGTGATGAGGCTTAGTTTCAACTTTTCAAAACCGTATTTGAGAACGCCTTGCACTGCTTCAGTCATATATCCTTTGCCCCAATAAGTCTCGTCGAGCCAATAACCCAACATTCTCACTTGTGGGTTTTCCCGTTTGGGATCGGGGATGATTCCTACGGAACCGATCAGTTGTTGCGTTTCTTTTAGTATCATTGCCCATATACCCTCCTGATTAATAAATGTGGAATGGAGTATACGGCGGGACTCTTCCAATGTCCGGTGGGGCGGCCATCCGGCATTGTTCCCCAAATTCGGGTTTTGGCAACAGGCGAAAAATGCTTCTGCATCTTTTTCTTCAAAAGGGCGGAGAAGCAAGCGTTCTGTATCGAGCGTTACGGAATGAATACTTTCTGTTTCGGTGTTTGGTCTAGCTTCAGCTTCCGGTCCAACTTCAGTTTCAGTTCCGATTGCTGTTTCTGTTTTTCCTTCCCCTTTTCCTTCTCCTCCTGTTATTTCCTGATATACACATTCAATCCGATTTCCATCAGGATCGAGCACAACACTTTCAAAGTATCCGTCTCCCGAAGTACGCGGTTCACCGGCGATGGTATATCCTTCCGAACGCATCTGCTCGGTGAAACGTAATACTTCTTCCTGGCTGGGAAAGGTGAAAGCAAAGTGTGTTAGTCCGACCCTGTTTTCTTCAATGGGTGTGTTTTGTACGTCTGTACGACTCATGAGTTCCAAGTCAGTTCCCTCTCCGAAAGAAACAAAGTATGACTCAAATCCTTTCTTGGGATTAATGTATTTCTCATTGCTTTTTCCTCCGAAGAAACGGACATAAAATTCTTTTAATTCTTCCAGCCGGAAGGTCCAAATGGCAATATGATGCAGTTTCATATAAATGTTTTTTTATTCCTATTACTTTTTACTTTGTTTCAATCCTGATTCGCACCGAACGTGTTTTGTGTCGTTCTTAATGCTGTATTACGTATTCGTAAACGATGCGGGAAATATCGGCGATAATCTTACTGTTCGCCTGACTGTTTTCTTCAGAATCCTTCACGAAGACAGCTATGCTATAAATACGTCCATCGGGTAAAAGAACGAAACCGATGTCATTACAACCAATCTGCTGTCCTTTCGCATTACGGTCTCCCGTTCCGGTTTTGTGACCTACGGTTACTTTTTTATCAAGCAACGGAGCAACCAAACGGTCTTGCCCGGTTTGACATTCCACCATTGTCTGATATATAAAGTCTTTGTACACTTTTGCAAACAAGGGTTTCTTGCGGAATATCTCCAATAATTCGGCAGCAGCTAACGGAGTGGTCCAGTTTTGATAACACAGATTCAAGTCTTCGTGCATCGCTGTTTCTGTTCCGACGATGGCGCACTCCCGAACTCCTAATGAATGGATATACCTATTCACAGTTTCCGGACCACCTTGATAGTTGAAAAGAATATCGCAAGCATTGTTATCGCTCTGCTGAAGTGTGTATCTTAACAGGTCGGCAATACTCATTTCAATTCCTCCTTGCGGATATTTATCTCGCAGCGGACTGTAAGTATCTGGCTTTAAATCTGATTTTTTGATTGGCAACCGGGTGTCCAGTGATTGTTTTTTCTTTCCCATATAATCGGCCAATGCCAACGCCTGATGAAACTTGAATACGCTCATCAACGGGTAGTGAATGTCATTATTGACAGTTACCGTATCTTTTCCGTTAATAATAACGGCAATCCCTATTTCAGCTTTCTTATCTTTGATTGCCTGTTTCAACTGTGTTTCAAGTTTGCTTTGTTGGGCAAGCAGGAGGGTGGGTACTAAACAAAGAAGCACTATGAATGAACGCATAATCAATTTCCTCTTTTAACGGGTTACTAATTCTCTATTGAAGTCACAAAGGTATAAATAGTAATTGCCTTTGCAAATTCTCATCCCAAAATAGTGATGTCGGATAAGAAATTCCTACTTTTGTGAATTAATCAATAAGTGAATAGATATTATGTTAAAATGTCAGTCGGAATTGTTTCAGCCGTCATTGAAATTGGTGGATGGCTTGAAGATGAATACAAAAGAGGAATTAAAGAGGATGGCGAAAATTTTGCTTTTACCTGTTCCTACCAAGTTGCACAAGGATGAGTATGTAACTTATTTTGCAGAAGCTGTTTTGACCTGTCCTGAAATGTGGCTTTCCCGGTTGACGCATTATGAACTGGCATTACTTGATAAGTTAGTGAAAGCGGGATCTGGTAGTTACGTAGAATGTACAAATTCTTTTTTGGTGACTACTTTGGAAACTCTTTCTTTCATAGCAACGGACTGTAGTCACATGGATGAGAGTAAAGTCCGTTATATGATCTGCGATGAATTGCGTGAGGCAGTAGCTCCTTATCTGAATAAACTGTTGACTTCCCAAAAGCAATCTGTTCGTTTTATGATAGAACAGTATGCCTGTGGAATCGTAAATTTATATGGTTTTCTCTCTTATTCGGACTTATTGTATATACTGGTAGGCTATTTGCAGCATTCAGTGACAAAAGAAGAAATAGCTGACAGTTTGGCTAATTCGGCATTGATACAGCGATTAACCTTTGAAGTGGAAGATGGTTATAATACAAATCTTTACATAGAGTCTCCTTTTTTGGATGATTTTGAATCTTTGGAGGAGCAATTGTATCTGCGCCGTGATATACCGGACAGGAAGAAGTTTTCTAAAGAGGAAGCCTTTTCAGCGGGCATGATGCCATTGAGTATCATTCCTAATCCGTGTTGGGATGAATTGAAGGAGTATATGATGAAGAAACTGCGATATACGGAAGAAAAGGCGGATAGTAGTTTGGCATATTTGTGGTTTACTGCTCAAACGGAAGAAAATTCAATGTCTATTATTACTTCAATGATTAGCCACAAACTTTCTTCCATGCAGGAGCTACAAGAGGCCATTGAACTATTTATGGATTATGTGAATCATTGTCCCCGTTGGTTCTTGAAAGGTTATTCTTCAGAGGAGGCATTCGTTTTATTTCAAAAAGACAAATTTAGAAAGAATCCTCCCCGCATTGTTGCAGGCCCGAATATGAAGGCTGCCGGTATGGACATTACTCCGGAAATGCAGGCAAGGATAGACAATCTGTTTCGTGGCATGCCTTCCGAACACACGGTCGGAAGGAACGATCCTTGTCCCTGTGGAAGCGGGAAGAAGTATAAAAAGTGTTGTGGCAGAAATAATTAAGAAAAGGACGATTGCGGAAGAATATCCTGCAACGAGACGTATTATGGATTTGGAAGAACAGTGAATTAGATGAGTACTTTTCGTTCCATAGAAGAACTGGTCAAGAGTCTCGACCGGGAGAAAGAGCTCTTGAAAGAAATGTTTGCTAAACGGAAATCTCTTTCGTTCCGTTATGATTATGCGCTTGAAATGACGGAGTACAAAGAAGAGCGTATCCGCTATCTGATAGACTATGGAGTCATCCGGGACACTGGCGACTTCCTTGAAATGGAGGATATTTATCTGAAATTCTTTGAAGATGTACTCGAAGTAAATGAAGAAATCAATGTATCTTTCGTGCAGGATTACCTGACACGACTGAATGAAAACATTGACTATTACTTGAAAGAGAATAACGAACAACGTAAATACAACTACCAGCGTGAAGTGAAACGCTGCCTGAAAAACATCGCTCTGACTACAGTCCGCAATGTGATGGATCTGAAAAGAAACATGGATAATACCTATAAGAACGAACCTAATTATAAGATAAAAAAGACTAAACTTGTCCGCCTCGATGAGAAACGGAATAATATTGCTCTGCTGATTCGTAAAAGTGAGGAATTGATAGACTACGGACAGCCTGTTTTCTTCCGGGTGGCGATGGACGTACAAATGCGGAATGTAGTAAGTGACGTAAAACTTCAGCTAAATGACTCGTACCATAATCTGATTGAAATCCAGAAACAAATCATCCATTATCTGAATCTGATAGATTATCAGAACCGTATCTTTGAGAAAGTAAAGAAGTTGAAGTACTTGAAAGATCAGTTTCTGTTGGAAGAACATACCAGTATCCGTTCGGTTGCAGCGCAAAAGAATCCCGTCTGGATGGAGCCGCAGGTTGGTTATCGCATCAAGCTTTCCATTGATAATCTACGGACTTCCGATGAGGCTTTTCAGATTTTGAAGAAACTTGTCGCGCGGCAGAGAAATTCTCCGAAAGGAATGAAACAACTGGCAGATGCCATTCCGGAAGGATATCTGGATGGGCAGTCGCAAATGATAGATACCGTAAACTTGCAGGAGGTGCATAATTCATTTATGGCATCCAGCACCCATCTGTTCTCTTTTGTGATGAACTATCGCTACCGGAAAGAGGTGACACGTGGAGAGAAATTAATCTTTTTCTGCCAACTGGCATCACAGTATGCCGACGAACTTCGCTTTACGGATACTTATGAAATCTCCGACGAAGTGGAATACCCTTTAATATATGCCAAATGACGTATGCTGAATACTAAACACAGATGACCATGAAATACACTGAAGAGATATTTAATATACTTAGCAAAGGGGGATTCATTTCTTCCAACAGTGTCTCTACCCAAGTAAAACGCTTGTATGATGCCATTGAGGAAGATTTACCCGATTATTATGATTATTACAAAGGTATCGGCTTCTATCTGGAAGGCGGTGACGGTTATTACTACTTTACCCGCAAGGAATCGAAAGTCGATTTGGAACGTAAACTGGAGGCGATTCAGAAGTGGATTGATTACCTGAGTTTCCTGAAAACCTATCATTCGGCATTCGGCCCGGGATTCCTGTTCCGTGCCGCTGATATTGAGATTCAGATAGGATGCGATATTGAACTGAAAGAAAAGGCAACCAAACTGTTTTCGGATAAGAAGAAATATGATGAGGTAGTCGGCAAACTGCTGAAAGAACTGGAGAGCATAGGACTGATAGAGAAAGAAAACGAACTCGACGGGACATATAAAGTTTTGTCGGCTTTCCATTATATGGAAGACTTGGTTGATTGTATCACAATTTCAGAGGAGGTGCAAGATGAGATACCTGAATAAGATTATTTTTCTGAACAGTGCCCATATTCCATACGCAGAAGTGAAGTTGGATGGGAACGTACATTTTATAGGTACGCAAGGTGTCGGTAAGAGTACGCTGCTCCGTGCCATCCTCTTCTTTTACAATGCTGACAAACTAAGACTGGGTATTCCGAAGGAGAAGAAAAGCTTCGATGCTTTTTACTTTCCATACGCCAATTCTTACATTATCTATGAAGTGATGCGGGAGAATGGGGCGTATTGTGTGGTAGCTGCCAAATCCCAGGGACGGGTGTTTTTCCGTTTTATTGATGCGCCATTCCAACAGGACTGGTTCATTGACGAACACAATGTGGTACATTCCGAGTGGGGACGCATCCGCGAACATATCGGTTCGAAGATTCAGATTACTGCACAAGTGACTAGTTATGAAATGTATCGGGACATTATTTTCGGTAATAACCGCAAGCATGAAATGATACCTTACCGCAAGTTTGCCATTGTGGAAAGTGCAAAATATCAGAATATTCCCCGTACGATACAGAACGTCTTTTTAAATTCCAAACTGGATGCTGACTTTATAAAAGATACCATTATCCGTTCGATGAGTGATGAGGATATTTCTGTCGATTTGGACTTCTATCGTAGCCAGATAAAGGAATTCGAGCAGGAATACAGGGACGTGATGCTTTGGTTTACAAAGAACAAGAATGGAGAAGTGCCTGTCCGGAAGATGGCGGAGAAAGTAATGAACGCCTATCGTGACTTGATTTATACTCAAAAGCAGATTGGTGAAGGGCGTGCGGAGCTTAACTTTGCGGAGAAACAGGCTTTGCATGAGATTCCGTTAGTGAAGGAAGAACAGGCTAAAGCGGAGACGGAACGTGAACGGTTGCTGCGGCTTATGGGTGAACTGCAACAAAAGTACACCAATGAGCGTGATGGCTTAATTAGGGATATAGGTATAATAAACGATTTGCTCAAAAAGATACGTGAGAAACGTCTGCATTACGAGCAGATGCGGATTGAAGAAATCATCAAACGGGTATCTTGCGAAGAATTACTGATTCAGGAACTTGAACAAGTCCGGAATATGAAATCGGAACTGACAAGGGCTTATGAGGATGTATTGAGCAAGTACCGATTGCTGTTTGAGAAACTGGAAGCTGATTTCCGTACTTTTGAGAATAGCCAGCAAGCACGGATAAATGCTCGGAATGCGGAGATTGCCGGCAAGCAGGAAGAATTGATGCAACAGCTTCGTGTGGAAGAAGAAAAAGTAAGGGTAACGCAAGAAGAGAAAGTGCAGACTGTGGATAATCGTATCCGGCAGTTGCGCGATGAACAGTCACAGTGTAACCTGAAACTTCAAAAGGTGAAATACGAACATCCCCATCAAAAGGAAATGTCCGATTGTGAAGACGGTATCAACGAACTGCGCAAAAAGGACAAGGAACTGGAACTTAATATTCGTCAGCAACAAGGAGAAATAAAGCAGTTGAGGCAGGAGTGCGAATGGAAAGTGAAAGAATTGAAATGGGAATTTCAGGCAAAGATGGAGATCGTTCGCAAAGAGCGGAGTGCGATTGAAGAACAGTTGCAAATATTGGAGGCCTTGATTGAGAAACGAAAAGGTTCTTTGTGTGAATGGCTGGAGAAGAACAAACCGGATTGGCAGGAGACGATAGGCAAGGTGGCGGATGAGGAACTGGTGTTGTACAACAATGAACTGCAACCTCAATTAGTGAATAAGGAAGCTACTTTGTTCGGCGTTTCACTCAATCTGACAGCAATCGAGCGTTCTGTCCGCACTCCCGAGGAAATGAAGCAGGAGCGCGATAGGCAACAAGCAGCCCGGCAACTCTGTACCGACCGTCTCACCCGACTGACGGAAGAAGAGGGGGAAGCTGTTTCTTCTTTGGAGAAGAAGTATTCGAAGCAAATACATAGTATTTTGGAAGAACAACATCTGATGGAAGCCGAGCGAATGCAGATTCCTGCAAAATTGAAGAATTTGCAGGCTGATTACGCCTCATGGAAGACGAAGGAAGAGGAATGGAAAAGAGGATGTACCGAAGAATTACAGGCGCAACTGAATGATATCGGTCATCGTCTTTATGTGGCGGAAGGCGAGAAGGAGAAGCATTTGGCGGAACGGGAAAAACTGTTGAAAGCCTGCCGGAAAGTGTATAATGACAGCAGGACGGAACTCCGGAAGGAACTGGAGGAGTTTGTTGCCGGCATTCAGCAAGAGATAGAGCGGATGAAACAGCAAACTGCGGAGCGGAAAAAGGAATTGAAGCAGGCGCAGGAGAATGAATTGAATGGAAAGGGTGCTGATACGGTCACTATCCGCAAGTATGATGACAGGCTTGCCGAAATAAATAAAGAATTAGATTATATAGGTAAATCCCGCCCGCAAGTTCTTTATTTTGAAAGAGACAAGGAGGAACTGTTTGATAAAGAACCTGCTACGCGAAGCCGGAAGAAAGAACAGGATGCGAAGCTAGTTGCATTGGACGAACGTTTCGCTCTGAAAAAGGAGAAGTTGCAGGTTCAGAAAAAAGGGGCGGACGAGCACCTCGACCGGATTAACAAGGAATTGCACTTATTGGAGGATGGATTGAATAAAGTGGATATGTTCCGGAAAGATGAAACTTTCTGTCCGCCTTCTGTGACAGAAATAGGAGAAAAGCCTACTCGGAAAAATTGCGATGTTATTGTGGAAGAGTTGAAGTCGCTCATCGTATCCACTATCAGAAAAACAGAAGAATTCAAGAAAGCGGTGACGCAGTTCAATGGAAACTTCTCGTCAAAAAACACGTTTCATTTCCGTACGGAACTGGTTGGAGAACAGGATTACTATGATTTCGCTTCCAATCTGTGCGAGTTTGTGGATAATGATAAGATTTCCGATTATCAGAAACATATCAGTGAACGGTATACGGATATAATCCGCCGGATTTCGCAGGAAGTGGGAGGACTGACCCGTAATGAAAGCGAGATACACAGAACAATAAAGGATATCAACGACGATTTTGTCAAGCGGAATTTTGCCGGAGTAATAAAGGAAATAGCTCTTCGCCCGCTTCAGAGCAGCGATAAACTGATGCAGTTATTGCTGGAGATTAAACGGTTTAGCGATGAGAACCAATATAATATGGGAAAGGTTGATTTGTTCTCGCAGGATTCCCGTGAAGATGTCAATGCGGTGGCTGTCCGGCATTTGTTGTCGTTTATGAAATTCCTGCTTGACGAGCCGGGACGCAGGCGGTTGGCGCTTGCCGATACATTCAAACTGGAGTTCCGCGTGAAAGAGAATGATAATGACACGGGATGGGTGGAGAAGATTGCCAATGTAGGTTCCGACGGCACGGATATTCTGGTAAAAGCCATGGTCAATATCATGCTGATTAATGTGTTCAAAGAAAAGGCGTCACGTAAGTTTGGTGACTTTAAAATCCATTGTATGATGGATGAAATAGGCAAGTTACACCCCAACAATGTGAAAGGTATTCTAGACTTTGCCAATTGCCGGAATATATTGTTGGTAAATAGTTCTCCCACTACTTACAATGTGGAAGATTATCGTTATACCTATTTATTGAGTAAAGACGGGCGGTCAAACACACAGGTTGTCCCATTGTTAACCTATAATAAGATAGAAAAATGAGTGGCAGTTTATTTACATTGGCGATGGCGAGGCTGGTTCTGAAAATGCTGGGCGGCGAGCTCATACCTTACACAAAGTTTGATGGACTGATAGCAAATAGATTAATGGATGAGGGAATCATCACTATTGTTCCCCGAGGGAGTAAGCGTAGTTTTCGTATGATTGACCCGGAAGGATGCCGTATCTACATCTCCCAGAATTATACTTCCGGCATGGAGCTGGAAGATTGGATTGAGATGAAGAACTGTCCGGATGAAGTGTCACGTTCGGAGCAAGTGGCGAAGGCGGGGGACTCTAAATTGAGATATACCCGTACGTTCAAAGGTTTTCTCCTCAATTGTTATACGCCTATAGAAGCTACTTTTCATGGCGAACCATGTGTTCTTTCTCCCTTGCAAGGTACTTCTATCTTCATGCAGGATTACGAATATTTCCGTATTCCTGAAGATGTTGTAGTAGTGGGTATAGAGAATGGAGAGAATTTCCAGCATATCCGTGCCCAAAAATACTTGTTTGAAGGAATGAAAGTTCTTTTCGTGTCCCGTTATCCGCAATCGAAGGATTTGTGTAACTGGCTAAAGATAATTCCCAATCGCTATATTCATTTCGGAGACATAGATTTGGCTGGCATTTCTATCTTTTTAAATGAATTCTATGTCAAATTGGGCAACCGTGCGGAATTTTTCATTCCTGCGGATGTGAAGAAACGCCTCAAGGACGGAAACCGGCAGCTTTATGATAATCAGTATTTGCGTTATAGGGCTATGTTGGTTTCTGACGAACGTTTAAGGCCATTGGTGGCAATGATTCATAAATATGGGAAAGCGTATGAACAAGAAGGATATATAAAGTATTAAATTAGTCATATCAGCATCTCTATGAAATAAAAAGGTTCTTAATCAAATTCCGTGCTAGTAAAGCTCATTGAAAGGCCGATGGATAAAGGGATATCGGCATATTAGAAATAGCAAATAAATTATCCAAACTATATGCATCTTAAAGTACTCCGGAATAGCCATGAATAAGGTAATTGAACATAAATAAGTAGCACGGAATTTGAAGAAGAACCAATAAAAAATAAAATATATCTGTCATCTGTCACGGATTGTAATCTAACTTGCAGAGTATAAGTATTTAATAGTGTGACAGCACAGTGTGACAGCAGTGTGATGGCAATAATGCTGTCACCTAGAAAACAAAGACAAAATAAAGACGCTGCTCGAAAATAAATAGTATCAGCCATCAATGGATTAGTAGTTCAATTTATTATCCTCGTACTTATGAGTTGTGTCCTGCCTTGAAACCAACAGTTTCAAGGTGCGAAACTTTAGTTTCATACGCTTGAAACTATAGTTCCAATTGCTTGAAACCATTGGTTTCTCACCGATGAAACTACAGTTTCCCTTAGCTGGAACTGTAGTTTCAAGCAGGGAAAACTAATTTGCCCCGTAATTCGGCGGTGGCAATCCCATTTCTTTCGGTTAAAGAAATGCTTGATATATCAATAATTTTCTGTATTAAAACTTGTTTTCTTTGCCGGTTTCGGATATTATGACTAATTTAGCAGTCTCAACGATCACAAAGACGCTGACAAAACAAATTATTATCAAATTAATGAAAATTACTCAATTTCGTAAGAACGAAGATGCGATAGCGCTTAGCGTAATGGATCTTGATATACTGGTAAATAAGATAAAGACAGAAATAAAATCCCGTCCTGTTTCTACATTCAGAGAGCATCTGCGATATATCCTTCCCGATGAACGGTGTATGTTTGCCAATAAACTTCCCCAAATAATTCCTGCCGCCGAATTTCGAAAAGTAAACGGTCAGAAACAAATGAAAAACTATAACGGTATTGTAGAGTTGACTGTCGGTCCCTTATCCAATAAATCTGAAATAGCATTAGTGAAACAAAAAGCCTGCGAGCAACCGCAAACCCGTTGTGTTTTTATGGGTTCAAGTGGCAAAACGGTGAAAATATGGGCTACCTTTACCCGACCGGACAACTCCCTTCCCAAAACACGGGAAGAAGCGGAACTATTCCACGCCCACGCCTATCGACTGGCTGTGAAATGTTATCAGCCCCAAATCCCGTTCGATATACTTCCCAAAGAACCGACTCTGGAACAATATTCGCGCTTATCCCACGACCCGGACATCATCTACCGTCCGGATTCAGTCCAGTTTTATCTCTCCCAACCGTCATCAATGCCCGAAGAAACCACTTTCCGGGAAGCGGTTCAAGCAGAGAAATCTCCATTGACCCGTGCCGTACCGGGATATGATGCGGAAAATGCTTTCCTGATGCTTTTCGAAGCCGCTTTACGGAAAGCATATGCCGATCTCAGGGAAGCGGGACTTGAATTGCGCGAAGATACATGGCATCCTTTAGTCGTCCAACTGGCTAAAAACTGTTTTGCTTCGGGACTTCTGCAAGAAGAAGTCGTGAAACGTACCGTTTTCCACTTCTATATGTATAAACAGGAAGCGCTTATCCGGCAAATGATTGGCAATATATATACCGAGTGCAAAGGTTTCGGCAAGAATATCAGCCTAAGCAAAGAGCAGCAACTCGCTTTGCAAACCGAAGAATTCATGAAACGCCGCTATGAATTCCGCCATAACACCCAAATCGGCGAGGTGGAATATCGTGAAAGGCTTTCTTTCCGTTTCCGCTTCAATCCTCTCGACAAACGTGCACTTAACAGCATTGCCCTGGATGCGCAAATGGAAGGTATTCCGTTGTGGGATAGGGACATCAGCCGTTATATCTACTCCAACCGCGTGCCTGTATTCAACCCGCTGGAAGATTTTCTCTACCGGCTTCCGGTATGGGATGGCAAAGATCGTATCCGTGCATTGGCAGCCACCGTTCCCTGTAAGAATCCGTATTGGATGGATTTGTTCCACCGTTGGTTCCTCAATATGGTTTCCCATTGGAAAGGAAGCAATAAAAAGTATGCAAACAGTGTTTCGCCCTTACTTGTCGGGCCGCAAGGGACACGCAAATCCACCTTTTGCCGGAGTATAATGCCCCCTTCCGAACGTTCCTACTATACCGACAGCATTGATTTCTCCCGAAAGAAAGATGCCGAACTTTACCTCAATCGTTTTGCGCTCATCAATATTGATGAATTTGATCAGGTGAGTTCGACGCAACAAGGTTTCCTGAAACATATTCTGCAAAAACCTGTGTTGAATGTGAAGAAACCTCATGGCAGTGCCGTTCTCGAAATGCGCCGTTATGCCTCATTCATAGCGACGAGCAACCAGAAAGACCTGTTGACTGACCCTTCCGGCAGCCGTCGTTTTATTTGTATCGAAGTGACCGGAGTGATTGACACCAATCGTCCGATAGACTATGAGCAGCTTTACGCACAAGCCATGTACGAACTGGAGCATGGCGAACGTTACTGGTTCGACCAGGAGGAAGAAAAGATTATGGTGGAAAACAACCGTGAATTTGAACAAGTCCCGCCGGAAGAGCAACTTTTCTTCCGTTATTTCCGTGCTGCACAGTCTGAAGAAGGGGAGTGGCTGTCTCCTGCCGAGATTATGGAAGATATTCAAAAAGGCAGTTCAATCCCGATGTCTGTCAAAAGGGTTAATTCCTTTGGGAGAATACTGAAAAAGCAAGAAATCCCTTCCAAACATACGCGTAGCGGTACACTCTATCATGTTGTAAGACTAATAACCAGGTGACGGCAAAAATGCCATCACCCTGCCGTCACCTCTTGCTGTCACAGTCTTATCGGTTCATTACTAAACTATTAACTCCTAAACTGTGACAGATGACAGCAATTTACCAAATATATTCTTCTGTGTAGCGTTGGTAAGTTGGTTCTTCTTTTATCCCTTTATTACGGAATAGTTGTCTGATGTAGGCTTGGTCTTTAGGCATAAGCCCCCGTTCTCCGCGATAGAACCTATAATATCCAGTTTTCCCATAGTGTCCTACCAGTTGTATTCTGATACTGACTGCATCCTCATAGGGGATTCTGTTAAGCAACTGTTTAAGTCCCCATGCCACATGGACTTTGACAGCAGTCTTGAAACATTCGCATTGATTTCCATCCGCAGGATAACGTACCGGATTAACGATGGAGATATAGAGGTAATCGGCTGTTTCATTTTGTGCAGCTATGTAGCGCAAACATTTCAAGGCTTGCGGGCATTGGTCATTGAAACACCGGGAGAAATTGTAGGGGACAGACGGGCTGTCGGATTCTTCTTTCATCTTGTAGGGTTTATTTTATTTGTGAGATATTATTGTTAATACGTTAATATACGGGAAAATATTCTTCACAAAAGTAGGGCTTTATTTTGGGAATGGGAAACGTTTGGACGAATATTATTTGTATGGATTAAGTGTTTTCTTAGAATTGTGATAACTTGTCTACATAAGTAGAAATCCTAATTTATATACTTCCTTATTTCATCTAATTGGGATGCAATATTTTTGAAATCTGTATATAAGTCGAGAGTTTTGACATAGATTCTATTTCCACATATACTGGTTTCTAAATCAGGAGTAATTTCTTCATTAGTTTTTGCATATAAAAGCATACCTGCAACATTGCTTGAATTTTGTATGTCATAGTTTTTTACATAGGTGAAAATTTGGTATAAGTTGTTAGAATGAAGGGTTTGTTTGTTATATTGTTTTTGCATTGTTTGCGAATAATATTTGGTGTCAATAATAAGCGTTCTTCCATTGTATTCTAACATGATATCTGATTGCATACACGGAAGTAATTCTAGTGCTTTGTTATCGGATTGATAATCAATATTCCATTTTATTCGGGAAGTACTGGTCTTTAATTCAGGATGTTCTGTTTTGTAATATTCTAATACAAATTTCTCATAAAGCCGATGCATGTATTCATCAGAAAAAGTTGCCATGTGATATTTACCATCTTCAGTTGTCTGTAGTAAACCTTCCAAAACAAAATAACAAATATTCATCAGCATCTTATAGGTCTGATTATTACGTTGAAAATAGAGTGTGTTCCACTTTACGATGGATGGTTCAATGGTATTAATGTTGGCGAAGAATGGTAGAACTTTCTTTAATTTGTTTTTTCGTTCTTTGGCTACTATCTTTTCTTGGAGAAGAATACTGATTGTAGTTTTTAATATTTGGTTAAATATATTATTTTCTGATAGTTCATCAAATTCGCATGATAGGATCTGCTGACATTGTATTCTATGTTTAATAGTTTTTGTTATGTCAATTTTCCCTTTCATTGTAGGTAGTGATTCTGTTCTTGGTACATATTCACGATATAATCCTTGTTTTAGTTGATACGAAATACCTCGCGATAGGATTTCTGCAAACAAGTCTTCTATATGCTCGAATTTTTCAGAAGCTATATTTGCATAGTTGTTACGCTTAAGTACCTGAAAGGCATAAGCTAGCATGTAATAAATATTTTTAATTAATATATTTTTGTCATTTGTCATTAGAATAAGCTCTTTAGTTCATTTTCCCAAAAATCAACTTTTTGTTTATCATCAAACCAATATTCATGTAACATAGGAATAATGTCATAGAATATAATTTCTTTTACTTTATCACAAGATTCTAATCCACATAAATAACTGTGTCCTATTTGGAATCCGTCACCGAGTGATTCATCTTTGGATATTTCATCATTTAATCTCTTGATCGTTTCAATTAATTTGTCGAAAGTGGTATTATGTAATTCATTTTGGTACTTTTGGAAGCCGATTGAATCAAATCCAGGTTTCATGTTGTAGAAACAGAATCTTCTTCTCAATGCATAATCAATCATAGCCAAGCTGCGATCTGCGGTGTTCATTATACCTATGATGTGGAGATTGTTTGGCACAGAGAAAAGTTCTCCATTGTGTGCTAATGCTATTTTAACATTACGGTAATCTTTTTCAATTAGCATTAATAATTCTCCGAATATTTTACTCATATTACCACGGTTGATTTCATCAATTATGAAAAAATAATCGTGTTCTGGATCATTTCCGGCAGTGATACAAAATTTGTAAAATATTCCCTTTTTTAGTTCGAATTTTTCTTCTTGAGGTTTATAACCCATAACAAAATCTTCGTATGAATAATTTTGATGGAATTGGACTATTGAGATTCTTGAATCATCTTTTTCTCCCATTATTGTATAGGCCAGTCGTTTGGCAGAGTATGTTTTACCTACTCCCGGGGCTCCCTGCAATATGATATTTTTTTTGTATTTGAGTATACTTTTTAGGGTTTTGAGTTCTTGTTCATCAAGAAATACGTCATTTAGAAAATCTTCATCTGTGTATCGGCCGATATTCTCATTTGTTCGTTTAATAGGATTTGTATCTCGAATTATATCCATAATGAAATCATATTCATTTTGGGTAAGTTTGAATAAACTGCCATTAGGATTAGCAAAGAACTCCATATTATTGAGTTCCTCGCAGTTTTTTAAAATCGAATAATCAATAGGATAAGTAAGCGATTCTGTTTTTTGGAAATAGATATGTTTTCCATCATTCTTTTTGTAAATCTTAGCAAGTGCAACTACTTGTTTGGTAGGAGTTGCTTCATAACAGATTGCTATATCACCAGCTTCTGCATCTAAGAAATTCTGGAATACACGACGTTTATTTCCGTTGTCATTGTATAAAGTGTAAGACTGAATTTCTCCTATGCTCCAATTGGACAAACTCCACATTTGAGGATTAGCTTTTAGCCACCAGTAGTGAAGTTTGGAAGTTGGGGGAGTTAAAGGAGGGATGTTTTTTTCTTGCTTTTTTCCTGCTATCTGAAACTTTTTTTGACTTTTCTGATTATTCTTATCTAAGAAGTATAGAAAATCTACAGTAGTAGTTGTCAGTTCGAAATCTGGATCACAATTCGGAGTGCGAGTGAGGACATCAGAAAGCATTGCTTTCAGTTCTGTATCTTGTTGCAAAATCCATTTGATTTCATTATATAATTCGTATGCTTGCAATACAGTATTGGGAGTAGCACCTTTTTTGAAGGTGTAACTAGTATTTAAAATTTGAGATACTCGCGAGAATTCCCTTGGTTTAAATATGTAATATCGTTCTGGATATCTAAGCCATAAATAGGTGCTTATTGTTCTATAATCTTGAAAGTGATTTCTCCAAGTGCTTTGATTGTATTTCTCAAGTATAAAGTCTGATTCTTTAATAAATTTATAAATTCGATCGGAAAGGGGAATATGTTCATTATATAAATCAATAAACATCTTTCTTACATCTTCGGGGGCAACCATTGCGAAATTCTTTATCATGCGTCTAGGAAAATAATGTTGTGCTCCTAGAAGATTTTGAGTTTTCGAAAGAGAAGTTTTAAGCATTTGTGTGAAATCTGGGGACTTGATATCCCAATGGGATTGAAACCAGCTTACTGCTTCCCATTTATACTTTTCATCATTCCAAGAGGAGAAGAAATTTGCCTTATAATCTTTTATTTCCTTCTCTAACTTATTTATGTCTATATTCATAATAGGGTATTTTTATTGTTGTTCTTTGGGGTATAATATTCAACTCTTTCATCTGCCGCCATTGGAGGATATGTTTCGTTATGAAAATCATATTTTCTAGTTTCGTTGAGTAATGAGTTGTAATTATCAGAATCATTATCAGTCCATTGTTCACATTGATGAATAACTGTTTCCAGTGCATTTTCAGCTTCTTCTGGTGGGTATTTGTATTTTTTCAGAAGTCTTTTTATCATACGACGCATCCCTGCTCTGGCGGATTTTTTCTTCTGCCAGTCGATTGAAAATTTAGCTTTTAATATAGATAAGTCTTTAGGAGTAATCCATGCAATACCGTCTGAACAATAGTATTCAGGCTTTGATTTTGAAGTCAGTAGAGCATCTTTGAGCAACCGTTCATTGTAACGCCCAGTTATACCCGTGAAAGCAAAATTGTAGGGGTCTTTGCTTAACTCCTGTGCAAGGTCGCTCATCGCATCGGGCAATGTTTTTGTAAAGTTAGTCAGTGCCTTGCCCTGCCGCTCATAAAGGTCGGTGCTAATGAAATTGAGCAGCATACTACGACTCCAGCCGTTCTCCACCGTCTGGTGAACATAGAACAGAGCTTTGTCTATATCGTCTTTCACTTTATCCATTATCAAGCAATGGTGTCTCCATGGGACTTCAAATATTCCACCAACTTGGTGGAATAATTCCGTTTCATTTTTTCCACCAAGTTGGTGGAAAGTTTTCAGAGCATCCTTATATAACAAATAAAACTTCCTACAATAGTAGATATTGCTCTTTGACAAACCAGCTGCATTGGGTATAGCTTCACGTAAATCTTTGCTCAATTGAGTGATAACACTTTCGCCCCAGCGTTCTTCTACGTGCAATTCAACAATGTCACGACCTAAAAGCCAGTTGAATTTCAACTGTTCCACATTTACTTTCACCGCTGCCTTTATTTGGCTTTGACGATAGCGACCGCAAAGGTCTTTCACCCATTGCAGATATTCTTTATCAAGTATGTTTATTGACTTGTTCATTGTAATCTATAATACTTCAGTTGCGTTAATTTTTAGTTCTCCTGACATCTGCTTTGGGAGAAGTGTGTCGCGTAGAATTGTTAACCTAATACTTTCCTGTTCATTTCTTAGTATTTGGTCGAAATACGATTTATTTATCTGCCTATTTTTGTAAAACAGATGATTCTTATTGTTATATGTATTGTATCTTATCCGCATTTTAATTAATGTATTAAAAGTAGAAAATAATTTCCATAGTGCTGTCGTACTTTAAATGAGAAGTAAATGTAGGCATTATTATTGATGTGATTGTTATAGTTGGAGTAAAATTTATTCTTTTGGTTGTTAGAATATGCAGAAACTCCTATTCTAACAAAAAAATGATTTGCAATGAACATTCTAATGCAAGTTTAATACTTCGCTTAACTTATCTCCAATAATTTTCTTCTCATTACTACCGATAGTAGACAATCTCACCAACGGAATTCCGTACAACTCTAAGATATGATCCTTTTTAATATCGCGTTCTGATTGACTCGTCCCCGATTTATGGAATGTATAACCATCTGTTTCAATAGCCAATACCGGTTGTTTACTCACACGATTATAAATTAGAAAATCAATATGAGTATTTATATTTGCAGCATATTTGCTTTCCTCTTCATTCAATAGAGAATAATCCTGAATCAACATATAGAGTGGTAAATGGCAAATGATATTCAAATGACGCATATTGATATTCTCTTTCAGGATATCCTCGAGTAAGGCGAATGTAAGATTCTCGGAATCGTATTCGGATATTTTCTTGTGTTTCTTCAAATAGGCAATTCGGGCATCTGTGTATTGCTCATATAGATAATCGAATATAGAATGAATTTTACTGGTGGAAACAGTGCCATTGTTATATTCGATATAAGCAATCAAATCGCTGATATTGCAGTCTTTGGGTTGTTCGTTTCCCGATACGACTAAATAGAATTGTGACTTAGCCCTCGAAACAGCAACATTGAGCAGGTTAGGATCATCGGAAAAGGAAGTGATGACATCGTCGACAGTAGTCATAATGATAGCATCCTTTTCTCTTCCCTGAAACTTATGGACTGTTGCGACATCAATATCCTCTTCAAGTGCGGATTTTACTGCATCTACTTGTTTGTTATATGGAGCAATGACGCCAATTTCATCTGTTTCATAAGATAGATTCGGTAGTACTTCCTCTTTGATAACATTTATTTCCCGTTGATTCATGTGACTGCGGGAGTGGTTACCTTTGGCTGTCCGTATGGCACAAATGACATTCTCTTCTCCTTTATCACGTGTCATGATGACAAGATCTCCACCATAAAATTTCTGATTACAGAAGTTGATGATTCGAGGATGGCATCGATAATGTTCCCGTAACAAGGTCTGCGGTACATTTGGAATAACTTTGCAGATGGATTGCAAAAAACTCATATTGGCACAATCATATTCCGGCTTAATCAGGCAGGCATTAGCGATAAAGTTTAGCTTTTCCTTATCTTCTTCTGTGACTACATTGGGGAGTTGCATGGTATCACCGACAATGATTGCATTTTTAGCACATGACAAGGCTAAAGCTCCGGTCTCAACGGAAACCTGCGACGCTTCGTCCATAATGATATAATCATATACGGCATCTCGTTGTAGACTGCTTAATGATGAAAAGGTCGTACTTAATATAATAGGGTATTCTTTTTGTACCTCTCGCCAATTATTTCTTAGATCAGGGAGCGTAAAGATGGGCTTGTCATGATTATTGCCATAGGTATGAAATAACTGATTCTTTAGATATTTCATTGATGTATCAGCCATTTGTCTAGCCATTTCTGCTGCATCTTTGTTGGCAAGTTCCTTTTCTAATGTGTCTATTTCAACTTCCAGTTCTGCGTACTTTGTTTGGTAGAATAAGATTTGGAAGTCGGCGATAATCAAACTCATCTCCCGTTTATAGAAACTTTTATCGGGGATTTTACAAATCGCTTTGCTCCTGAATTTAAAGAATAACCATTTCAACCGTTGAATAAAAGCTGCTATTCCCCGAAGACTTGATGATTGTTCTTTTTCTGCAAATTGCTGACATTCATTCCATAAATTCAGAAGGTCTGCCGAACTGGAACTCTTTCGTTGTTTGAGAGTAATTTCTTTTGTTCCGAACTCTTGCAGATAATGTTGCCACTCTATTTTTAAAGCTTGTATTTCCTGTCTTGCCATGGCAAGGCGTTCCTGTTTGGAAAATATGCTTTTTAGTTCTTCTGTCTGATGATGTATCTGATTGAGAAATTGAGGTTGGTTGGCATCCGCATCATGCCATGACTCAAAGTTCTCCGGATATTGTTTTTCCTCTTCTTGAGTCTCGATGAATTTCTCTTTGTTAGCTGTGCTGCCAAGCAATGCAACAATGAAACCCATATCGTATTTGGATAACTTCTCAAGTACATTGACGATGGCGGAGTTATTATTAGATACTACCTGAACAGTCTTACCACGCACAAGGATATTGGCTATGATGTTCAGAATCGTTTGGGTCTTTCCGGTTCCCGGAGGTCCTTGCACAACACTGATTTGATTCTCAAAAGCTGCCTGGACTGCTTTTTGCTGGCTTGCATTACAACCGAAAGGAAAAATCAAGGTTGAGGCAGTCTGGGTCTGCATTTTATATTTTTGAGGATTCAGATATACAGCAATAGCTCTGTTGTTTGCGATGAAATGAATCTTTTCATATTGTTTTGCCAATAGCTTCGTTCCGTCATCAGCTTTCAATTCGTTCGCATCGGCAACTTTCTTCAAATATTCGAATATGCTTTTCGAACGACTCTCTCCCAAGCACGATTCGATAATTTCTAAGTCCTTTTCTCTGTAATCATACTCTTTACCATTCAGAAAACGAATGTGCCAATAGCTGTGTGATCCGGCCTTGAAAATAGATAAGGCTTTGATGTTTGATAAAGTTCTCCCTTTACTGATTATTTGATAATTATTGGGGTCCGGTTTGTCCGGATCAGTCAGCCAAAGGACATTTTCTTCTTTGTAAGTATACGCACTAGGAACATTTCGGAATACTATCTTATAGCTGCCATCATAATTCTGGCAGCTTTCTATTTCGGGAGTCTTGATTTGACCTTTTATAATAATCAGATTTTCGGAAGTATCTATCATAGGCTTGTGTGTAAATATAATAGGTCGTGCTGCTGTTTTTATTTATTATTTTGGATATAAAAGTAAGAATATTTTCCAGAATATCAAAACTGAAGTAGAAAAAACAGTGAATGGCTTTATTTAGCTTTGCATTGTTATAAATATAGAGTGAGATTCGGTTTGGGAGTATTGAACGTGATAAAAGAGATTTGTTTTGCCAATGAAATCATTATCTTTGCAAGGTATATATTAATGAACGAGGAGGATATTATGCTTGCATACACATATATTGAACACGGAAAGTTTGAGTTACAGGAGAAAGCGAGACCGGAAATAAAGGATTCACGGGATGCAATCGTGCGTGTAACACTTGGTAGCATCTGCACCAGTGATCTTCATATTAAACATGGCAGTGTGCCACGTGCTGTGCCCGGAATAACTGTCGGGCATGAGATGGTAGGTGTAGTAGAACAAGTGGGGGCTGATGTCACTTTCGTGAAACCTGGTGACAGAGTGACTGTGAATGTCGAAACTTTCTGTGGTGAGTGTTTTTTCTGTAAGCATGGATATGTGAATAACTGTACTGATCCTAATGGCGGTTGGGCTTTAGGTTGCCGAATTGATGGCGGTCAGGCGGAATATGTCAGAGTTCCTTATGCGGATCAAGGTTTGAATCGTATTCCGGATACAGTGAGTGATGAGCAAGCCTTGTTTGTCGGTGATGTACTTGCAACAGGTTTTTGGGCAGCACGTATCTCGGAAATTACCGAGGAAGATACTGTTCTGATTATCGGTGCCGGACCTACCGGAGTTTGTACTTTGTTATGTGCGATGTTGAAGCACCCTAAACGTATTATTGTCTGTGAAAAGTCTCCTGAGAGAATTCGCTTTGTTCGCGAGCATTATCCTGATGTGTTAGTAACGGAGCCTGAAAACTGCAAGGATTTTGTGATTCAAAACAGTGACCATGGTGGTGCAGATGTTGTTTTGGAAGTAGCGGGGAGTGATGATTCTTTTCATTTGGCATGGGATTGTGCTCGTCCTAATGCTGTTGTCACCATAGTAGCCCTTTATGAACAGCCGCAGCTTCTTCCTTTACCTGATATGTATGGCAAGAATCTGATTTTTAAAACAGGGGGAGTGGATGGTTGTGACTGTGCCGAGATTCTCAAACTGATTGAGGAAGGGAAAATTGATACTACTCCTCTTGTTACACATCGATTTCCATTGAATGAGATTGAGGAGGCTTACCGTGTCTTTGAAAACAAGTTGGACGGGGTTATTAAAGTAGCTATATCAGTAAATAAATGAAAATTAAATAGAAATCGCATATGAAAAATATACTGATAGTGAGCAATAGTGATACGTGTCGCAGTCGTATGGCGCAGGAAATTTTAAACTCGTTCGGTAGAGGTATGAAGATTAGTACTGCCGGTGTTTTGGTTGGAAATTCTGTCCCGGATGTTGTTTGCCAGGTGATGGAACAGAATGGATATGACTTTTCCCGTAGAAAGCCATGTGATGTTGCGACGTATGCCCAGCAGACATGGGATTATGTTATTACTCTTTGTCCGGAAGCGGAGGAAGTGCAAAAGGAAATGCAGGGGGTAGTGAGAAAATATGTTTCTTTTAATTTTGCAGATCCTTTTCGGGGAGGTATTCATGCTGAGGATGAACAGGAAGAACGGGTGGTGGCACTATATGACGCTATGCATAAAGAACTGTATGAGTTTTTTCGGAGTGAATTAATGGAGAAACTCTTGCCTCGCTGTTCTTGTGGGGCGAATACATATTGTAGGTGCGAGTAGGAATATATATGTGTGTTGTCCGGTGATGATGGCAAAGTTGATTAATCTTTAGCACGAAGTTGCCAGAAAGCAATAGCGGATGCGGCAGCTACATTGAGTGAATCTACCCCGTTTGCCATAGGGATGCGGACCACATAGTCCGCCTCGGTAATTGTTTCGTTTCGAAGACCGTCACCCTCGGTTCCCATCACAATGGCTAACTTGGGTTCGGTCGCTAAGATGGGACTATCAATAGAGATTGATTTCTCTGTAAGTGCCATAGCGACTGTGCGGAATCCCAGTTTATGCAATTCATTGGGAGAACCATCCAACCAAGCCCATGGTATCAGGAAAACAGATCCCATTGAAACTCTGACTGCACGTCGGTTCAACGGGTCGCAAGAATTGCGTGTCAGTAATATGGCATCTATCCCAAGAGCGGCTGCAGAACGGAAAATAGCTCCAATGTTGGTAGTGTCTACCACACCTTCAATGACTGCGATACGCCGTGCGCCTCTACATATTTCTTCTACACTTTTCGATGTCGGGCGGTGCATGGCACAGAGGACGCCACGTGTGAGTGTATATCCGGTCAATGTGGCAAGCAGTTCTCTTGTACCGGTATAGACCGGTATATCATCACAACGTTCAATGATATCAGCAGCATCACCAGTGATATGCTTCTGCTCGCATAAAAGAGCTAAAGGTTCATAACCGGCATTTAGAGCTACATTAATAACTTTCGGACTTTCTGCAATAAACAGTCCCTTATCAGACTCGATACGATTACGTAGTTGAGCTTCAGTGAGAGTACTGAATATTTCTATTCTGGGATCAGTTAAGGAATGTATTTCTATAATGGGCATAGGATTTCTTACAACTATCTACTTAATTACATCAAATTATACCAATGATTGCATCTACTTTTTACTTGCCTATGCAGCATATTTACATCACTGATTATCAGTGACTATTCATTTTAATAGGTACAACCTCTGTTTTTACAAGTACACAGAATGTAGGGGCAAATGCAAATCGTTGTATTTCATTGTTTTGCATATACGTGTTGTACCGCCTTCTTTCAGCCATTTTGTGGAATGTCCGCTATCAGATACAACGTGTTGAACGATAGGATATTCCCATATGGATGTTACAGAACGCTTGTTGAATACAAAATTATATAGAAAAATCGAGTTTTTCTACACCGGCACAATAAAAACCGAGGCCAACCCTCAAACTCTGCTTCATACTTCGTTTAATTGTTACGAATGTCCTATATTTAAGGAGTGTAACTAAAAAATCTCAAATATGGACAAAGACAGAATCGTGGCCGGCCTTGATGTCCACAAAGATACAATTTATCTCTGTGTGATGGATAATACAGAGGCCGTTATTTTTGCAAAAGTTTATGGTACATTGACTCCTGATTTAGAACTTATGTGTTCCGAGATGGTTTCTCATGGGGTGACAGAGGCAGCAATGGAAAGCACTTCGACCTATTGGGTCCCTGTGTGGAATGCCTTGTGCGAGAGCATGTCTCTCAAATTGGTAAATCCTTATTTTATAAAGCAGCTTCCCGGTCGCAAGAGTGATGTGAAGGATGCCCAATGGATAGCGGAATGCTTGTTGAAGAATCTGATTCGTGGAAGTTTTGTGCCAGATAAGAGAGTGCAGGACATGCGCAAGTATAACCGTCGCATCTTCGACCTGAATGAAGACCTGACGTATAACAGCAATAAACAGGACGCTGCTTTACAGCGATGTGGTTTTCGGTTAAGTAACTATGTATCCCGAGTCAATGGAAAAAGCTATCAGAAGTGCGTCCGTGCAATAATAACCGGGATAACAGACCCTGAGGAGCTGGTGAAACTCATTCATGGAAAAACTCTACGGAAATACGGACGCAACATTATAAAGGATGCCGTAACGGGTGACTTTCACCAGGCAGACATCTGTTTGTTAAAGCAATACGCAGAGCTTATAGAGGTAATCGAGCGACAAATCGAAGAATGCAGGAATGCTCTCATTGCCATGTGCCAGGAACACTTCCCGAAACAATTCAAACGTCTACAGAGTATCCCCGGTGTTAAAGAACGCGCCGCTTCGGCTATAATTGCGGAGACCGGGGCTGACATGAAACCGTTTGAAAAAGCAACAAACCTAGTGGGATGGTGTGGATTGAAACCACGCAATGATATAAGCAACAATAAAGTCAAAAGCAACAGGACGACGCATGGGAACCGATTCCTGCGTCAGATATTGATTGAAATATCCTGGGTCGCATCAAGAACCCGAAACTGCTTTTTCTCAAATTTCAGCTACGTGCAATGCACCCAACGCCATAAGAACAAGATGAAGATACAAGTAGCCATCGCCCGAAAACTATTGGTCGCAGTATGGCATATGCTGACAAAAGACGAGGATTTTATAGATGTTTACCTCAAGCGGCTTGAAAAGCAGGCGGAATGGCAAAATGATATTCAAGCATTAGAATCGTTATTGGTCGGATAGACCTTTCCGATATACCTCTATCGACAACATAATTACCTTTGTGCTGCCACATGAGCGCGTTTACAAAATTATTGTATCTATAGAGGGATTGGACACCAGCGTAGTCCTTTTAGGCTGAAGAGGAAAGTAACAAACTTTACTAGTTCAGACGACAAAATACTTGTCGTCTTAGGCGTTTTGTGGGAAAACTTACGGACTATAAGTATAATTAATTAGATACAAGTAAGTTACATGCGAATATAAGAGCAGGAGATTTTTCTTTTTAGAGGAAAGGTAGTAATTCTCTTGGGATTTCTGTGGTTTGTGGTGGAATTTTTGCGTTCCGATTATTTAGGGTACTCGATTCGTTGGAAAAAGTGTAGCAAAACTGAATTATTCGCTTGAAAAAGTGTTTGTATGCCATAAATGGTACACTTTTATTCGGAGGAAACCATTATATCCTATCGGGTATAGTTCTGCATCGAACATCAATATTATACCTGAAATGGTATAAATCAATAGACTTGGCTGAACTCCATAATGTCGAGCATCTGATATAATATTCCGTCAATAGCGGAATGCCAACTTTGGTGAAAATAACCATAATACCAATGGTTCACCGGATGATTATCAGTTTTGAGATGATGCAGGATCATATCCATTGTTTTTCTTTCAGATTGTACATCTTTAAGAAGTGATGAATCGTTCTCAGCCCATTGGTTAAGGTTGCTTTTTGAGAATAGCTCACAATGTGATGGCGCAGTATGTGTGACAACTGTATCAATCAAGAAGTTTGCACAGATGGTATTCATCTTATCAGCGTCGTAAATAGGAGCTTCATTCTTCCAATATAAATTGCGGGAAATATCATTTTCTTGCAACTCATTGGAGTGAACTCGATATTTCCGTTTGTTCCATTCATTTATGCGATAAATTCGGTCAATAGAAATGGCTCCGCCTACACAAAGGATAGAATGATTACAGGCTTGAAGGATAGTATAATCAGGAACAGCAATGAAACGTTTGTAACTGAATGTTGTTCCTTCGAAATAAGCTGGATTATCATGATTGCCACGTACAAATACAATCCAATTGTTGGCTTGATTCATTCTCTTGGTATTTCGTCTAACCATTTGCTCATAGTATTCTTTCTTTTCAAAGCCAAAACCACAATCCCCAGCTACAATCAATAGAGTGTCCGTCAACTTGTATTGAATACAGAGTTTGAATACCAATTGATTAAAATCTCCATGAATATCACCGGAAACAATAATTGTCTTGGCTTCGGGAAAAGATAGTGAGAATGTGTTGCTATGATTCATCTTATATTCCTGATAATAGCGCATGTAATTAATCTTATACTTGCAAGTTATCAGAAATCATTTGGAGAATTTCTTCGTTTGTGGTAGTTGATTCTTGTCTGTTTTTTAATGCAAAAGATGCTGCATCTACTGCTTCTTTTGATGTTTGTGGAACAAGCCCCGAATAAACTATATTTTCTATATGTTCTAATTCTGTTCGCTTTTTAGAAATTTGTTCTTTTGTGTACAGCTCTGCCTTTATATCTGATAAGAATCCCGCATACTTATTGCGCAAATCGTGCATAACAGCAGCAAATCTTTCGCTGTCAGCTGCCTTCTTTTCTAGATTTTCAGCTTTGTATTTGGTGGTGAAATATGTTAATGTCAACGCTAAGAAAGCCATTAATGGGACAATGACAATTTCAGGTAGCCACTTGAATATATTGGTAATTGCAGAAGCTGATACCAAAACAGAAAATACTAAAAGAATCTGATTTTGTTTTTTCTTCTTTGATAGGTATATATTCGCTTGACATAAATGAATTTTGTGCGTCCAAATTATTTTGTTAAAACGTTCAAGAATCTCCCTGTAAAGAATTTTTGTTTGTTCGTCCATATGATTTATTCTTCTGTCATGTATTTTAAAACTTTGATTAATACATCAATGTATTTATATGTATCTACTGGCATGTTGCTTCCTGGTGCTGTCAGATTAAAGCTCCAAACAGGGCATGAATCATAAAGCCTTTTTTCATAAGTTCCTATTGGTTGATTAGAACTTTGTTCTCCTTCTCTTAGCCAGTGCCAATCAGCAATATTATGATAAACAAAACTGTCAATCACGATTCCCGGAAGATGGTAACTCCTAAAATAGTTATCACGAATTTCACGCATGTGCTTACATGTGTCGAATAACAAACCATTGCTTGCAACATTTTTTTCCTTCATTGCCTGTTGCTCGCTTTTGGGATTAGTTGTCAACCAGTTGCCACCCATATTTGAATCTGGATAGTCGTATTTCCCATTCCAATTACCCCACCAATCTAATTGACGAAAAGCTGGTAGAACTTCAAATTTAATCCCATCGGAAAAGTTTATCACAACGACTTGCCCATCTCCATGAATATCACTGTTCGGATAGGTTTGTAAAATTGCATTCTTCAATGCTTGTAGTAATCTGGACTGACCATTTCCCCTTAGTGCGTCATATTTATTATATTCGTCTCGTGGCAGTTCGACAAGTATATCAATGTCACTTGTATCAATAGCAGTATCTCTACCATAAGAGCCCACATATAAACTATGAGCAGTTTCGCTGGAGCTACCCCAAAATTCCGAATTAACCGCTCTTGTTATGCGTCTATATCTCTGAGATACTAACGAACGCTGTTCAATGCTAATTATTTCGCCTCTTTTTCTAACTGTATCCATATTAATTTTATTTCGTACACAAAAGTACAAAAATAATCCCAGTTTATCGAATATAATTCGCTATATTTGCACTATAAAATCGTATCAAAGAATGAAACTAAATAGAATAAAGGCTGTATTATCTGAAAAAGGTATCTCTCAGACATGGTTGGCAAAGAAACTCGACAAGAGTTTCAGTATGGTAAATGCTTATGCCTGTAATAGGATTCAACCAAATTTAGAGACCTTGCAACAGATAGCAGAGATATTGCAGGTCGATTTGAAGGATTTGATAACTGACAAAAAGGATAGGTGACATGAAACAGTTTTCGGAAGCTACACGGGTGCAGATGCCTGCAATGGTTCACCTCACCCGAATAGGATATACTTACTTCGGCAAGTTGAGTGAAGATAAGAATGGCACGGTCTATGACGGTGACACGAATATTCTTTTGCAGGTATTTGAACGGCAGTTTAAGAATCTGAATCCCGGACATGAGGGAGAGTTTCTTCAAGTTTTGAAAGATATTCGTAAGGAACTGAACGATGATGACCTCGGTCGAGGCTTTTATAACCGTCTCAAAGTTGTTTCGCCTGTAAAACTGATAGACTTTGATAACATTGGGAATAATACGTTCCATTTCACAGCCGAATTTACCTGTAAGAACGGACAGGACGAATTTCGTCCTGACATTACTTTATTCGTAAACGGATTGCCACTTTGTTTTGTAGAAGTGAAGAAACCCAACAATCATGGTGGTATGTTGGCAGAGAGCGCACGAATGAATAAAGAACGCTTCCCAAATAAAAAGTTTCGCCGCTTCATCAACATTACGCAGTTGATGATATTCAGCAATAATATGGAATATGATGCGTTGGGCGGTATCGTACCCATACAAGGGGCTTTCTATTGTACTGGGGCACGTTCATACGCACCATTCAACTGCTTCCGTGAAGAAAATTTAAGCGGTCAGAAAATAGCACCGTTCCATCGTGACTATCCGTATAAGGAGATTGACAAGGCGGTGGAAAAACAGATATTGTCTGATTACAATTGCCAGGTCATTCATACAAGTCCTGAGTACCAGACAAATCTCGGTTTCAACACCCCTACAAACAGAATCCTAACATCCATGTGTTCACCTGAACGGTTGTTGTATATCATTAGATATGGTATTGCCTATGTCCGTATGGAGCGTGAGGTGGATGGAAAGATAGAATCTACCGACCAAAAGCATATCATGCGTTACCAACAATTGTTTGCATCGTTAGCTATTCGCCAAAAACTGGCAGAGGGGGTGAAATCTGGCGTAGTCTGGCATACACAAGGGAGTGGTAAAACCGCCTTGTCATACTATCTGACCTATATTCTCAACGATTTCTACTCCAAACAGAATAAGGTCGCCAAATTCTATTTCATTGTAGACCGCCTTGATCTTTTGGAACAAGCCACACAAGAGTTTGAAGCTCGTGGATTGGTTGTATCTACTGCCAATACAAGAGCCGAACTGATGGAGCAATTCCGCAGTAATCAGGCACAACAAGGTGTAAGCGGACAGGCAGAAATCACGGTTGTGAACATTCAACGCTTTGCCGAGGATAAAGAAAAAGTACGTATCAGTGATTATGCAACCAATCTTCAACGCATCTTCATTCTTGACGAGGCACACCGAGGATATAAACCTGGTGGCTGCTTTCTTGCCAATCTCTTTGATGCCGACACCGATGCGGTTAAAATCGCACTTACAGGTACCCCGTTGTTAAAAGAGGAACGTGCCAGTTGCAAGGTGTTCGGAAACTATTTGCATACCTATTATTACGATAAATCCATTGCGGATGGCTACACGCTGAAAATCATACGTGAAGATATAGAAACCTCCTATAAAGAGCGTTTGTCTGATGTGTACGATAAATTGGAAACCCTTGTGCAAAAGAAAGACATTCGTAAGTCGGAAATCATAGAGCATCCAAGTTATGTAAACGAGTTAGCCCGTTACATTATGACGGACTTAAAAGAGTTTCGCAAGATACAAGGAGATGATACTTTAGGCGGTATGGTCATTTGTGAAACCAGCGAACAGGCAAGGCGGCTTTATGATGTATTTCAAGAAGAATGGCAGAAGTATCAGCCGAAGCCCATCAAGATAAAACTTTCCGATGGTTCGTATGTAGTGGGTGAACCAGAAGTGGATTACAAATCAAAATACAGACCGCTGAAAGCTGGAATCATTCTTCACGATACGGATGACAAGGAAACTCGCAAGCAGATAGTCAAAGACTTCAAGAAAAATATGACAGTGGATATTCTCATTGTCTTTAATATGCTTTTGACTGGTTTTGATGCGCCACGCTTGAAACGCCTGTATTTCGGGCGCAAACTGAAAGACCACAATCTGCTTCAAGCCATAACACGTGTAAACCGTCCTTATCCCGGTATGCGTTACGGTTTTGTCATTGACTTTGCCGACATCAAGCGCAACTTTAAGGAAACCAACGAAGCATATTTACAAGAATTAAACCGCTTTAATGACGTGGATGAGACTGGCGAATCCGCTGCCACCGATACCTTTACCCAAGTCATTGAGGACAAGGAAGAGATATTGAATCAGATGAAGAAAGTTCGGCAAACGCTTTTCAATTACACATACGATAATGCGGAAGAATTTTCTTCTGAAATCTCCACCGAAGAGGATAAAGCTGTATTGCTCGACCTCAAACAGGCATTGGAATCAGCCAAGAACATGGCGAACATCGTGCGTACATTTGGTGATGATGAAATGAAAGAGCAATTTGCCAAACTCGAAATCACCAAGTTGCCGCAACTACTCTCTGAGGTGCAAAGACGGATAAGTATCATCAATCAGAAAGAGGCTTTCAATACAAATGAGGAAACGAAAACTCTAATCAATGAGGCAATGATGGATATAGAGTTCACTTTCTCCAAAATAGGACAAGAGGAAATGCGCCTTATATCCGGTGGTGTGGAATTGAAAGAGAAATGGCAACGTACCATTTCTTCATTTACCCAAAACTTCGACCAAGACGATCCGGAGTTTATCTCGTTGCGTGAAGCCTTTATGGAACGCTTCAAGGAACACGGTTTTGTGATTGACACGATAGCCAAGTTCAACGAAGAAACACAGGCTTTGGATGAAATCATCGGTCGTCTGCAAGACTTACAAAAACGCAATAATGTCTTGTTGAAAAAGTACAAGGGCGATGAAAAATTTGCTCGTGTACACAAGCGTATTCGTGAAGTGAATAAGCAGAGGGAAGATAAGGGACAGAAGCCTATGTTCTCTTTCCTTGACGAAGAGATTGCTGCCATTCTCAATATTATAAAAGAGGATGTGGATGCCAAAGTGTATGATCGTAACGACATTCTGAAAAAGGATGCTTATTTCGGACGCACGGTGATGGCTCTTATCAATGGATGTTTGTTCCATTTCCCACAAATAAAGCCCGAAATGGAGGATTACAAATTTATTCAGACACGCATTTCACAACAGTATATCAACCAATATAACGCCACTTACAGCATTGCATAAAGATTATGTCAGATATTAAAGAAAAAACATTAAGGCTCATCGACGGACTTAAAGCCACCTGCCAATCATACGGTATGGGAAACGATGGTAACGAATATAAGATTATCACTCAGGTATTTCTCTATAAGTTCCTGAATGACAAATTCGGTTATGAATTAAAAAATGCGAAAAGTGAGATTGCCAAGAAACTGACCGGGGATGTAAAATGGGAAACAGCATACGAGAATCTTTCTGATGATGAACGTATGCTTATTCAGAGTGCCATCTCTCCAGATGTTCCGATGCTTGAACCTTATCATCTGATAGCCAATCTTTGGAATCAACAGGGAAAAGGGGATTTTGATACTATCTTCGATTCCACTATGACAGATATAGCGGAACAAAATGCAGATATATTTTCCACGCAGACCACAGCCAACACGAAGATTCCATTGTTCGAGGCATTGACACCGTTTGTGACCGATTCGGCACAACGTGCGCCATTCGCCCGTGCTCTGGTGGATAAACTCGTGAATTTCTCCTTTGAAGAAGCGTTTGCACAGAATTACGATTTCTTCTCCAGCATCTTTGAGTATTTGATTAAGGATTATAATACCGCTGGAGGTGGAAAATATGCGGAGTATTATACGCCTCATGCCATAGCAACGATTATGGCTCGTCTGTTAGTGGGGGATAATGCTGATTTGCATAGCATGGAATGTTATGACCCCTCGGCAGGAACAGGTACGCTTCTGATGGCACTTAGTCATCAAATAGGAGAAGAACGCTGTACCATCTTTTCGCAAGATATTTCCCAGCGAAGCAACAAAATGTTGAAACTTAATCTGCTGCTTAACGGACTTGTGTCTTCGCTTGATAATGCTATTCAAGGTGATACGCTTGTAAGCCCTTATCATAAAAGTGATGACGGGCAGCAGTTGCGCCAGTTTGATTTCGTGGTGAGCAATCCTCCTTTCAAGATGGACTTCTCGGACACTCGCGAGAAGATAGCCGCCATGCCAGCCCGTTTTTGGGCTGGAGTCCCAAATGTACCCGCCAAAAAGAAAGAGTCAATGGCTATATATACCTGTTTCATTCAGCACGTTATCAATTCACTGAAAAAGACAGGCAAGGGTGCAATTGTCATTCCGACAGGTTTTATCACGGCCAAAAGTGGCATTGAGAACAAAATTCTTCATAAAATTGTAGATGACAAAGTGGTATTTGGCTGTGTTTCTATGCCAAGCAACGTGTTTGCCAATACAGGTACAAATGTCAGTGTGCTGTTCTTTGACAAGTCTGCAACTGCCGACAAAGTAATCTTGATTGATGCCAGCAAATTGGGCGAGGAATACAAAGATGCTAACGGATTGAAAAAGGTGCGTCTGAACGATGAAGAGATAGAAAAGATTGTCGGCACATTCCAGCGAAAGGAGGCAGTGGAAGATTTCTCTGTGGCTGTCTCTTACGATGAGATAAAGGAAAAGGGATATTCTCTTTCTGCTGGGCAATATTTCGACATCAAGATTGATTATGTAGATATAACGGAAGAAGAGTTTAATTTCCGAATGGCGGACTACAAGCAAATCCTTTCCGTGCAATTTGCAGAGAGCCATCGTTTGGAAGAGGAAATAATGAAACAGTTGGATGCTTTGCAGTTCAACGCAAATGTAGGCAACAATGAGTAACGAGATACAGTTTTTATTATACAGCCTGCCAGATGAACAAGGGAAGGTGCAAGTCGTTATCAAAGACGAAACCATTTGGTGTACGCAAAAGGCTATGGCAGAGCTTTTCGGTATTGATAAATCCGGTATTAGTCGCCACATATCCAATATTTTTAAGGAAGATGAACTTCAGCAAGACACGACAGTTGCAAAAATTGCAACCGTCGTAAATAGAGGTATCAGAGGGGAGGTTGAAGAACTGGTTGACTTCTATAATTTGGATATGATTATTGCAGTGGGTTATCGTGTTTCTTCGCCTAAAGCAACCAAGTTCCGCCAATGGGCAACCAAGATTCTCAATGAGTACATCAAGAAAGGATTT
Organism: Bacteroides sp. 3_1_13; assembly: GCF_001185845.1. Taxonomy (NCBI): domain Bacteria; kingdom Pseudomonadati; phylum Bacteroidota; class Bacteroidia; order Bacteroidales; family Bacteroidaceae; genus Bacteroides; species Bacteroides sp. 3_1_13. The sequence continues at coordinate 2,210,122 of NZ_KQ236956.1, read as the reverse complement.
GTACTTGACGATGAGCGTTTGAAGCAAGGCACGGCTGTATTCGGGAAAGACTATTTCCGTGAATTACTGGAAAGAGTACGCTCTATCCGTGCCAGTGAACGCCGTATTTGGCAGCAAATTACTGATATATATGCAGAATGTAGTGTTGACTATGACAAGAACTCGCCCACAACACGTGATTTCTATGCTATGATACAGAACCGTTTTCATTATGCCATTACAGGACAGACAGCTGCCGAAATTATCTACACAAAGGCAGACCATCGCAAAGAACACATGGGTTTGACCACATGGAAGAATGCTCCCGATGGACGTATATTGAAGTCTGATGTATCAATAGCCAAGAACTATTTGCAGGAAAAGGAAATCCGCCAGTTGGAACGTGCTGTAACAGGTTTCTTTGATTATATAGAAGACTTTATCGAGCGTGAGAATACATTCAATATGTCGCAGTTTTCGGAGAGTGTCAATGAGTTCCTTACATTCCGTCGCTATCAGATTTTGCCGGATAAAGGGCGTGTCTCCGCATCACAGGCTAAGGCAAAAGCGGAAAGCGAGTACGATATTTTTAATAAAACCCAACGGATAGACTCTGACTTCGATAAACAAGTTAGGGGAATGTTGAATGAGTAGTTATAGTATACGAATATAATATTTATTTGAATGATTGATTACGATAAAGTAAATGAATATATAACTACTATGCTCCTAAAATCAGGTAGTTGTGCGCAATTGACAAATATTGCTCTTGATGATTTATTTGGAGCAAAAAATCAGGTTATATCAGAAAAGGATTTGCATGATGGGATTGAATACATAATTGCTCTTCATAAAAAGGATGTAGAAGAAAACCGTTATGCCACTACGGAACAGAAAGAAATGGAAAAGAATAGACGAGAACTTATTTTGAAATCTCTTGAAGAACAAATCAAAGTGTATCTTAAAAGCCAAAATAGATTGCAATGAAATTGACAAGATATAAATTGGGAGAAATCCTCAATGTTACAAGAGGAGCAAGTCTCAGTGGCGAGTTTTACGCCACTGAGGGGGAGTATATTCGCCTGACTTGTGGTAACTTTGACTATCAAAATAACTGCTTTAAGGAGAATAAGTCCAAAGACAATCTTTATTATGTTGGTGACTTTAGATCTGAATTTCTAATGGAGGAGGGAGATATTATCACTCCTTTGACCGAACAAGCAATAGGATTGCTTGGTTCTACTGCCATTATTCCCGAAAGTGGTAAATATATCCAAAGTCAAGATGTGGCAAAGATTGTTTGCAAAGAGGACTTGTTAGACAAGAACTTTGCTTTTTATCTTATATCCTCTGCACTTGTAAAACAGCAATTAAGTGCCGCTGCCCAACAGACTAAAATTCGCCACACATCACCTGATAAAATCAAGGATTGCACAGTGTGGATTCCCGAATTATCAGAACAAAAACGCATCGGTAAGTTATTACGTTCTATTGACAGCAAAATAGAACGTAATCGTCAGATAAATCAGAATTTAGAAGCAATGGCAAAACAGCTATATGACTACTGGTTTGTGCAGTTTGATTTCCCGAATGAGGAGGGGAAACCGTATGAATCTAGTGGAGGTAAGATGGTTTGGAATGAGAAGTTGAAGCGAGAAATTCCCGAAGGATGGGATATATCTTTAATAAAAGATATTGCTACCACATATTCAGGAGGTACACCCAAATCAACAAATATAGAATACTACGATAACGGAGAAATAGCTTGGATAAACAGTGGGGAACTGAATAGTCCTATAATCACTAAGACTACCAATTATATTACAAAATGTGGATTAGAAAACTCAAGTGCAAAGTTATATCCAAGCAACAGTATATTGGTCGCAATGTATGGCGCAACAGCAGGTAAAGTTAGCTTGCTTACATTCGAGGCTTGTTCTAATCAAGCCGTTTGTGGCGTTATCCCTACAATAGAAAATATGTTATACTATGTGTACTTCCATATATCATCATTGTATAGCCATTTCATTACACTCAGTACGGGTTCTGCAAGGGATAATATTTCTCAAGATACAATCAAGAATATCTTATTGCCCATACCAACAAGAAATATTCTGAAATTATTTGATGAAAAGATTGGAAGCATTTACCAAACGATTGTAAATAACTACCAACAAATAGATTCCTTGACTAAGCAGCGAGACGAACTTCTCCCACTTCTGATGAATGGTCAAGTGTCGGTAAATTCTGATTTATCTGACGATTGATAGCGATTTTCCTCTCTAAACCTTGGAGAATAGCTACAATATTGTTTTGGATGCTTTCACTAATATCTTCAATTGGTATAGCAGCAAAGGCTGCATCCAATTGGAGATTTTTTATACCGGATGTTTTGCCTTCGAAATTAAAAAACGCCCCAAGATTATAGATAAACTGAAGATAATAGTAGACATAGAGGGGATTCCAACCTTTCTTTACTCGAAAGGCAGTACAAAAATTGGAGCATATAACAGCCCCGGCATGGTCAAGCAGCTCTTGTGATACCAAAGATACACGCCCTGTGGATTGAGTTGGGCTATCACCTGACTTTTCAATGATAATGTCTCCTACTTGAAGACATTTTTTTGCATATGCTTGTTGGTTAATATAGCGGACTGGAATTGCCGAGAAATCATATTCTGATATTGGAATAATATCAGCCCCACGTACACAAGTTACCGCACAAGGTGTTTCTTTAGAGTAAGTTTCCTCGCCCCAATCTCCAGCAATGAATACTTCTATAATGTCAATTAATTTCATTCGTTGTCTTCAGGTTTAAGTTTAGGGAGTTTTGAAGAAGACTTCTCAATTTTCTTTTCATTGGAAGCAACGCGTCGTTCTACCTTCTTGATGTCCTCAGCTGCTGGCAGTTCTTCCGGGCGTATGCCTCGCTGACCGAGCATTTGTCGGATGCTGCGGTTGTTGTCCATATGTTCGGTAGTTATACTATGCTCACCATAAAGGTCTTTTTGTTCGACATTGTAATTTGTCATTTCTGTGGCAAGGTTTTTTGCTGCAATTGTAAGAGTTGGAAGAAAATCTGCTAATGGGCGTGTCGATTTAATGCCAAGCCGGTTCTTCATATCTTCTGTTGTATGCCCACCGAATAACACACCATCACCTTTAGAACGAATGCGTCCAAAACCTTTATCATCCACTCCGCGCTCATAAATATTACGTGATAATTGTTTTTCGGAAGAACGCAAACGATCTCTCGTTTCAAGTCGCGACAATTGTTCTATATGCTCCGCAATAAGTTCTGCGCGTCGAGTTTGTACGGCAAAATAACCTTGTGCAAAAGCTATTTCTTCTTTCTTGGGGTCGCCATTCTGTGCGACAAGATAGCACGCATAACGAGTCAGCATGAAATCTTGTATTTCACGCTTAGCTCCGCTACCCAAAGTAACCATTTTCGTGACCTCACGAAAATGGTCGTCGATGTTGATATTCTGTGTTTTACATGATTCAACAGCGCGAGTCAATGCTACTTGAAAATTCTCCCATCTTGCATATCCCAATATAATCTGCAATTCTCTCGCAAACCATACTTCTACTTTATCCGCTCCATTATCGTCTTCGATATAATGGCAAATGTCATCAAACGATTGCTTATGTTTATTGATTCTCTGCAAGTCCATAGTGCTTTTATTAGCGTTCCATATTAGATTGCAAAAGTACAAATTTTAAAGCAGAAATCAGCACGGTTATTATCCCAAATACTTCTTATGAGCTAACTTTACATTGTTTTGGTTCACAATGGCATAATGCAGTGTAGTATCAATGCGTACATGACCAAGTAAACGTTGTACCTGTTCAATGGGCATACCTTTGTCGATAGCCATTGTTGCAAGGGTACGACGGAACTTGTGAGGATGAACTTTTGGCATAGAAAGGGCTTGCCCCATTTTTCTGATTCTAACTTCCACACCGCTGATAGTCAGTCGTGAGTGTGGCGAATTGAGGGAAACGAATAAGGCTGGATTGCTGTCTGTTCGCTCATTAAGATATTGTTGCAAATGTAGTTTGGTACGGGCGTTGAAGTAAACAACACGTTCTTTGTTACCTTTTCCGAACACCACGCACTGCCGTTCGTGGAAATCTATATCTTCACGGCTCAGTTTGACCAACTCACCCACACGGATGCCCGTGGATGAAAGAAAGTCTATAATAGCAAGGTCTCGTTTGGTCGTGCAACTATCTCGAAGTTGCTCCAACTGTTCGTCAGAAAGCACCTCTTTTACAAGTGAATCTGTCTTAACTTTGTGAATGCGTCTTACCGGGCTTTTAGCGATATAATCTTCATCTTCCAACCATGCAAAGAAGCTGGAAAAGATGCGTCGCATATTGTCAATGGTCACTTTGCTCGATTGGTGTTCTTCTTGATAATCGGATAGATAAGTACGAATATCTGTTGTCGTAATGTGACAAATTGCCAATGAAAGCGTGACTAACAACCGTTCAATGGTATTACGGTAGTAAGTTAATGTCTTATCTGAACATCCCTCTATCTTTTTGGCTGATATAAAAGAGTTAAGAAGATGTTCATTCTCCTGCGTTTGCTGTGTGGCACAATCGCTCTTTTCAATGATTTCTACATTATGCAGTTCTGATGTAAGCACAGCTTTAAGCCGTGCCATTTGTCGGCAATCTAAGTCACGCTGCATCTTCGCAACTATCGCCTGAATGATGTTTTCTTTCATAATTCTGATATTTATGTCTTTATATATAATATAAGAGACTGCTAAATCAGAATTTAGAGGCGATGGCGAAGCAACTCTACGATTACTGGTTTGTGCAGTTTGATTTTCCAAATGAGGAGGGCAAACCGTATAAGTCGAGCGGTGGCGAAATGGTGTGGAATGAGAAACTGAAAAGGGAAATACCTAAAGAGTGGGAAATACGCCCCTTAAACTCATTAATAACAGTCAAAGATGGTACACATGAATCACCAAAACAACAACTTGAAGGCCGTTATCTAATAACTTCAAAGCATTTGCTATCATCTGGGATAGATTATAATACAGCATACTACATTTCTGCAGAAGATTACATTGCCATTAATAAAAGAAGCCAAGTTGAAACAAATGATATTTTATTCTCTATGATTGGCACTATTGGAAATAAGTATCTTGTTGCGGAGAAAAATGTCAATTTTGCTATTAAAAATATGGCATTATTGAAAACATCCAAGAGTATGCATATTATGTATTTCTTGTGGCTTTACTTATCTTCATGGGACTACAAACATTATGAATTTAATGCCATATCAGGTAGTATTCAAAAATTCCTATCACTTGATGCTATGCGGAATATCCCTGTACCATTTAACTATGATATAGCCGTAGCTTTTAACAAGCAAGTTTCTAATATTTGCCAATGTATAATTAATCTCAAAGAAGAAAACATTCAATTAATTAAGCAGCGCAACGAACTCCTGCCTCTGTTGATGAACGGTCAAGTGTCGGTAAATTCTGATTTATCGGTATATAAGAAAAGGAGAGGAAAAGTCCCCTCCTTAATTCTAAACGATGTGTCAGACATTCAAGTCCTTCATCGGCAATCCATAATTGTTTTGGTCAAAGATTCCTCGATAGATGAGCTTTAAACCGAGTGTTTGATAATACTTGTAGTTATCACCTTCTGTACAGAGGTGTTTGTAACCGTAGCGTGGCATGTACTCCTTGAAGAAGCGAGCCAAATCTTTCAGGCTTTCTTCTTGGTTCTTCTTGAAGTTACTGCGCACAATGATGATAGACCAGTCGGGGAAATTGCCTCTTCCACAACTATACTCCCAGAAGCGGATGTAACAGTCCAGATCACGTTCACTGATGTTCACACAAAAGCCATTGGCATTTTGCATCACGCTACAACTGTTTCTGTAGCCGAACTTCTCACACAAGTAGAGATTGAAATCAAGAATCAAATCTTCCATAAATAATTAAATTTAAAGTGTTAATAAAAAGTGGATTATAAATGAAAGCCTCGCTTGCGCTTAGCCTTTTTCTTTTTCATCAGGCGATTGAATTCAGCTTCTTCTGTGGCAGTGGTATCATAGGATGAGCTGCCGTTTAGCAAACCGAGACCGAAGCCAAAGCTATCATCGGAATGAGAAACGCTTTGCTGCACCTCTTCTTTCTGCTGTTTGGGTTCCTGTTTGGCTGACTCCAACAAGGATGCACAAGCATTCTCTTTCAGTCGGTTGTCGATATTTAGATAGCTAAATTCTCGGCTGACCTTTGAGCCGGAGAAAGAAAAACCGTTGTGTTCAAACTTGACACCTTGTATTTCCCGTGTAGTCCGACTGACCTTGAATTTCATATCGATGTCTCGGTCTGCAAGCATATCTTTCAAGTCTTCCCAACTATGAGCTTTGGGCAGTTCTTCTTTCAATGCCTTGTATATCTCGTGCTTTGCCTTATCGTAGGGGCGCAAACGTTCCTCTTTGATATGGTCTTTACCATTGGCAAAGTGCAAGCGATATTTAGCGGTCAGCATTTTGCATACTTTCTCATTCCTGTGGAAATCATTCTTGTCGCTAATCGTCTTGCCGTTATTGTCCACTCGGTTGAATACGATATGGCAATGTGGATGCTCACGGTCGATATGTCGGGCAATGATGTATTGCGTATTCTCAATACCCATTAGTTTCATATAGTCATGCGCTATGCTCAGCATCAGAGCATCATCGGACTTTAGCCTTGCACTGTCTTTCGGTGAGAAGTTGAGCGAGGTGTGTCCGACAATATTCTTTACCTTGTTATTGAGTAATGCTTGTAACTCAAATTGCTCTGCCATCTGTTCGGGTGTACCTTCTACTCCTACCGCTTCCAATAGCTTTGATTTTTCCTCTTTGAGGACATAGCGGACGCAACCACCGAATGACGTTCCTTTTGTTTGTTTACCTATCATCTTTTAGTCGTTTTATAAGTTGATTAATGTGCTGAGCCATTTCTTCGCATCTGTCCGCAACAGCAAAGAAACCGTAGGTGTTTGCCTGTCTTGCCAACTGGTTAAGATTGGTGCTTTCGCCAATCAGCTGCCGGATGATGTGGATATGCTCTTGCGTGATTCGTTCACGTACCGAACCGTTCTCGATGAGCGAACGGATGACTTCGCTTTGAGTTTGCTTGCTCCGTCTGCAAAGCGCACCAAGCCATGCGTATTGCTGGTATGATAGACGGAGTGTTACTGTATATTTCTTTTCCATGTGAATTGTTTTTAGTGAATAATTTGTGACCATCAGGAGCTGCCTCCTCAGACTTTTTGAGGAGCAAGTGGTAGGGAAATGTAATACACCGACATTAACTTGCTACAGTAAAAAAGTCTCGATTTCTCTCCCTGTATTCAAAGCCTGAAACCTCGTTTCTTAGGTGGTGAAACCTTCGGTTGTGGAGTGCCTTGTTGTACGCTGACGAGTTTTAAATCGAATGTATCTATCAGTGTTTTCAAGACAGGATTCTTCCTTATCATCTGTTGGAGGATAGCTTCATCGGGCTTCACTTTGAGCAGATAATCGGCTATGTCGTACCCCTCTTTCCGCTCGTTTTCGGTGGCGTTGGCTTCCAGATAATCGAACATCTGCACCTCAATTCCGTAGCTTTTCATCAGACCGATTTTGCTCTGCCAATACTCGGTCGCTCCCAAATCGGGGAATAATACAACGTTTCTTCCTGTCAGAACGGATAGGCTGTTGGCATTGAAGCAACCGTTCTTTCCACCTGATGCTATCCATAGGAATTGCGGTAGATAGTAGGAAGCGATGAGTGCCGTTTTCTCGCTTTCGACCAGTGCGACAGGACGGCTTTTGTCTTCAGGAAGCAGATGCTCACCGAAGAAGCATTGCTTCAAATTGTAATCACCTTTGTGCAGAATGGAGTGTACCCACGTAACATGATTGTATGGTTCTTTTATCCGCTTACCTGTTTCGGAATTGTAAAGCATTATCTTACCCGTACGGACTTTATTCTGATTGTCCGTCTGCCAGAATACAGTTGCACCGTCCCAATACTTGGACGTGCCAACCTTGTATCTCTTCATTAGCGTCAATGTTTCTGTTTCTCCGAACTGAGCCGATAGAAACTGAAACAACTTGTTCGCAGGATAGCCACGTAAAGATTGGTTGACTATATCCAAATCAATATAGGATGTGGCTATGGGTTGCGCTTCCTTAATAGGGGCATAGTTCCTGAAACTATTCTCCTTCTCCGCAAACTTTTCTTTCTCAGACGGGTTCTGCTCAAAGTAATCACGAGGCGTGAAGTGATAACCGCATTTCTGCTCATGGTCACAACGCCCCACGTACTCTGGAAACTTGATTTGCTTCTCCGTATCAATGTACTTGGAAAAACATCTTTGGCGGTGGCAGTTCGGGCAAGTGTGTCGAGTGCTGACACCTTTGTAGGGTTCTAATATGAATCTATGTGTACTCATTGTATGTTTCTTTTTGGGTGTGTCACTTTTGTCGTTATTGTCGTTTTCGCTGGGAAAGTGTCAAAACCGACAAAAATGTCACGGGTTAATCTTTGAATATTCTCCATGCTTCTCTTTGCGGAACAATGTCCCGATGTTGTCATTGAGAAAGCGTTGAAATGTGCGCTCCTTCATTCCGTTTTGCTCGGCTATTTGTATAGCTTGGGCAGTTGTAAAGGCTGGAGGAAGCAGATTGACTATCGCCTGTTGTTGGCTGTTGAGCGCATTTTCATTGAGTATGTTTTGAACGCTCAATGCGGATTCTTTGAAATACTCTGTCAGTTTGATGGCTCGTTTTACTGTCAACAGGTCTATACAAGTTTTATCACACTCTCCGCAAGTCCATCGTGCTAATTGGATAATCAGGCAGAAGCGGATGATGTATATCTCCAACTTGCAATAGATACTCACAATGGTGTCGTTTGTCTCTCGGTCGCACAATTCTGAAAAGTGGTGCTGCCACTCGTAAAGCCGTCTTTTGGCATCCTCCGTGAAGAGAAGAATATGCGGTTCTATCTCTCCAAATTCATTGAGGGCATACTCTTGTTGTATCAGCTTGTCAATAATGGCATTCCATTCTTGTTCGATGTTCTCCGGCAGTTCCTTGTCATTCCAACGAGCCTTCTGTTGCAGATTGGGCATCACAAACAGAATGCGGTCGATGAATCCATTGCTGGAACGTTCACCTTTAGCCAACTCACTGAGAATCTTCTTTTGGATAGTACCAATAACTGAGATATACGGTCGCTTGATGAAGATGGAACTCTTGGCATTCTTGCGGTCGGATATAGTGGTCTTGGCACTAAACACCGATAACCAGAACTGTTCTTCCGAACCGTTATTATAGCGGTTGAAGTTCTTGAACCAAGCGGACAATTCATCAGCCCACAAGCATAAACCACGTTTGTTCTGCGCATGAATAAGACTCAATCCTTCAGGTGTTACATCTGAAATCAAGAAGCGTTTACGGACTGGTTCCTGTGGAAATTGCTCTTCACCGCTTTCTGTTCGTTCCTTACGGCTCATACTCATCAGCTCATCATACTTGGCAAGAGCCTTTTCAAATTCCTGATTCTGTTTGTAGTCATAATTCAGAAACGGTTTCATCGCAAAGCTAAGCGGATGGCTTTTGTTTGCTCCCGGTCGTCCAATCAATGCCATATACAGGATAGGGCTTTCTACCCAACCTTGCTTGATTTGGGTAAGATGCGTGTTGCCTATGCCGACTGCAATCGCTGTAAGAATAGCTGCGGCAATGTAGTCGGTAGGGTAGTTATGGCATTCGTGAACCTCACTGATAATGCGTTGGATTTTTGTCGGAAATATGCTGACTGGAAAATCAGTGCCCGTCAGTCGCATACTTAAATCAACCGCTTCGTCAATGATGGATGTTGGATTAATAGAATATGTATTCATAGCTCTACTCATTAAAGTTTCACAGATGATTTGGGCTTATGGCGGACACCGCCTTGCATATTTACAAGCATTTCCTCGTATGTTTGCTCGGAAGTCTTTTTTCGTCCGTTCTCAATCCAAGTCAGAAGTTCGTCCTCGTAGAAATAGAGCTTCTTCCCTTTCTTATAGGCAGGAAGCAGCCCCTTGCGTACCAATGTATATATGGTAGGCTTGGCTTTTCGGATGATACGGCAAGCATCCTCTATTTCCACCAATACATGTTTGTCAGATGGGTGTGGCTGGAGTTCCGCTACCATCTTTTTCAACTCGATGACCTGTTCGGTCAAATAACCTACCGCTTCGGGCAGCTTATCAAATGTTACTGTTTCTTTTTGCATACGCCAATCGTTTTTAATTGTTCGACGGCAAAGGAAACTGGTGTTTCAATGGTGAAATCGTTCACCAAAATATAACTGACGAATAACTTTTTGATAGTGGTTGACAGTGATATGTGATGAAGTAAACGATAATGGCGTTGTGTAGTGCTGTCAAATTGACATCATGCTTGTCGTATATCTGCCAATTTTGGCATGTTATATCTTATTATTGTAAATGGCACGTAATGTGCTATAATATATAAATACAGAATGATTAAAGTTGGGACAAGACCGATGGGTACGTTTTATGTAAAGTACACATACGTGTTCCACACGCAGGGTTTGGCTGACGTGTGAAGAGTGATTCCAATTCTCCAAACATCGGATAATAATTTAACAAGCTTTATTGTCCAGAGTGTAACGAGAAGAAGAGCAATCTTAGGTTCTAATAATGTGCAATCTGTCATACTTGATAGTCTGTGCAAAGTTACGAATTTCATTCTATCAAAGAGTAGCGTTGTCTATTACGTAAGTAAGAAGCAACATCAGGCATGTATCCATCAATAGGTATGCTACGACCAACTTTAATCTTTCTTTAATATGAAAACTATGCAGATAGAGTGGCTTAAGTTTAAAAAATATCCCCATATAGGTAAACCGCTAGTTAGTTCAAAAGATAGGGTTTGGGTAGAAAATTATGTTATAGATTCTCAAAATATAGTTCGACATAAGTTTGTTCCATTATTACATAGAGTGCTGACTCAGAGAAAATTCAGACCAGATGAATCTGCACTCAAAAATTCAAGTGGAAAACGAATACGAACAAATAAAGGTAAAAAAGAGCGTCATATATATTATCCTTCACATCTTGATTCAATTATATATAGCTACTATAATGATATTTTGACGCAAGCATATGAAAAATATTTATCTGACAAGGATTATGCTTCTGTTGCGGTAGCGTATCGTAAGATTCCTAAAAACGATTTGTTGGAGGGTAACAAATGTAATATTGAGTTTGCGGCTGATGCGTTTCTATTTATTAGAAATAATAGGCATCGCAGGTTATCAGTAATTGTTGCTGATGTTACATCTTTCTTTGATAATCTTGACCACAGATTATTGCACAAGCAATGGAAAAAGGTTTTGAATGTTGAAGATTTACCAGCAGATCATTATAAAATTTACAAAAATCTTGTTGATTATAAATATGTTAATGAAAATGAGTTGTTTAAGAGGTTTCAGCATAAATTGATAGTTGAACGCCATAAACCCAATGATGCAAGTAGTGTAGAGCTAAAACGTAAATACGTTAGTAAGATATATCATTTGCGGCATGAGAATGTTGTAGCATATTGTTATGCTGATGAATTTTTCAGAGAGGCTACTGACCTAATCAGAGTAGATAAACCATTTAACAAACAAATTAGAGAGAAACAAGGTAAACAAAATAAAAGAGGAATACCACAAGGGACACCACTTAGTGCAACACTAGCTAATATTTATATGCTTGATTTTGATGTAAAGATTTATGAAGGAGCATCAAAACCGTATAAGAATGTGTATTATCAAAGATATAGTGATGATTTAATTCTTATTTGTAATCAGGAGGATGAAAAATATTTCTACGACCTAATACGTGAAGAGGTCGAATATAAAGCGCATTTGGAAATTCAGGAATCAAAGACTCATGTTTATCGTTATGAGTTAGACCATAACAATGCTTTGGTAGGGGGGATTGTTAAAGATGGAGTTGTACATACCAATAAGCAGTTAGAGTATTTAGGGTTTGTATTTGAAGGAGATAAGGTTAAAGTCAAAGCTTCCGGATTCTCTAAATTTTATAGGAACATGAAACGTTCTTTTAGAAGAGGTATTCACTTCGCAAAACAGGCACATATTCCATCAAACTCATTATTTGAAAGACGGTTATATAAAAGATTTACACATTTGGGGTCAAAACGAAGGTTAAAATGGATTGCAGATTGTAGTAGTCCGACAGGGTATAAACGAACTACATTTTATGATTGGGGTAATTTTATTAGTTATTTAAATAAAGCAAATGCTGTTATGAAGGAAATAAATCAGGGTGATAATATCGTTAAACAATATAGGAAAGTTTGGAAAAAATTCCATATGTTAAAAAAACAAGCATATAAAGAGATTACGACTCGTAAGCCATAGTAACTATTGTCTCATTTGGCTAATATCTTTCTATCCAGTTTAATCTTACACTCTGATTCTGTGTGCGACATTTTACGTTCAATGGTAGATATTTCCGAATTACGGAGGGTGTGAGCAAATACCCTCTTTATGAATGTGGCAGTCTGTAAACGTGGCTTGCCAAATGCTTTGCCAATATTCCATCCAAAGTGCATGATGTCAATGGTTTTTAATTGAGCATCAACCTTTATCTGCTCAACTTTAGGCAGGGAATCGGATAGGTAGTATTCTGTAATATATCCACATAAACGATTGAGGTCAGTTTCGCTAAGGTAGAGAACCAAGTTTCGTTTCGTATATGCGAGAACCTTATCTAATTTTTCTTGCGATGTCCGTTCCTTTTCAGCCATAGCGTTGGCACGGAATATCTCGTATTCTGTTGGCTGATTGGATTCTTCGATGGGTATATTATTGATGGTAGAAGGTGTGGCTTCTTCCTTTGGAAGTTCTGCCACGTCTTCGTTGAGTTCGGAACACGATGGATTAGAAACTTCTTCTGTTGTGTCAGATGTAGTTTCTATTTCAATTTCGGGCTCAGGCTCAGAAATGATAAGTTCTGAATTCTGGGTGCTTTCGGCTAGTTCCGAGTGTACCACTGGAGCTTCTACCACTATAACCTTATTGCGGTAGCATTCAAACCTCATAAAGCACTTCTCTATTGTCGGTGAAAGGAGTTGTCTGAATACCATTTGCAGATTAAGATAGATTGCTCCAATGACAATGGAGCATACCATAAAAATAAGGTAGCTGCTGAACTCGTCCCAACCATAGTGTAGTACGGTTTGACGGGCTAAAACACCAATGATGACGATTGTTCCGAAAACAATCAGATGCAAGGTAATATGTTCTATCTTTTTCTGCTCCATAATGATATATGTTAATCGTTCTGCTGCAAATATATAGGATTTATTTTTGGGAAAATCCATAGTTTTGCTTGCCAACGGACTCTTGACAATATATTTCATCACATTTCACTACGTTACATGCCTTATAATAAGCGTGTTGTGAAATTCTTTATTTTCGGTGAAAATAGTTGGTACAATGGGGTTGTGTACCTTTAAATAAAGATTATCTGCATCGTTTCTGACTAAACAATGCAGATAATCTGATGATTGAAAGGTTGTTTTTATTAGCAATACAATGTACTGTTCGCCCCTTCATTAAGGTATAGTAGGATGTTGCAGTTCTGCTTATGAACGACCTTGCTTATTAGCCATTTTCTGAATGTAGTGGAATGTCCCGTGTCTATTTGATAGGATAGGGCTATAATCATATTGAGATTATACACATCGGCATAATTCCCATTCTCTAATCTGATACATCGGCAGACTTCATACTCCTTTAAGATATTGGCTTTCAATATCGCTTTTATGCGAGAATTGATTACTCCAGCCGTTGTATAGAACAAGTCGGCAATCTCCCAAGTGGTCATCCATACTTCGCCATCAAAGATATGGATGCCTTGTCCGTTGTTTGTTATGATTCCTCGTTTCATGGTTATACTCATTTTAATGAAATCTTATTGGCTGTCTCTCGTTTCTTCACATTGACCAAATCTGCGTAGATTTGAGTAGTGGAAACGTTCTTGTGAGTTAGCATCTTTGATACTGTGTAAATATCTGTACCTAAAGAGATTTGTATGACTGCATAGGAGTGACGAAATCCGTGAAAGGTTATCGGCTTCGTTATTCCTGCTTTTTTGAGCCAGTTCTTCGGCGGATAGTTAATCATGCTTCGCTTTAATCCCTTGAATACCTTTCCTGTGTCGGGGGTTCCGCATAGTTCGTAGGCTTCGTAACTGATAGGGAGTGTCGCTTCCGTTTGGGTTTTCTGTGTTCTGATACGTAAGCAATAGCCTTGGTCGGGAGCAATGGCGAAGTCTTCCCATTGAAGATTGAGAATATCGCTGATGCGCAAACCTGTCAGACAAGCAAACAAAGAAGCGGCTTTCAGAACGGGGATGTCACAAGGAGTGGCGGCAAGCTGTTTCACTTCATCCAGTGTCAGATACTCTTTCTTCACATCTTGCGGTTCAATCTTGTCAAGATAGTCATTGATATTTTCCCGAAGCCATTTGTCTCGGTAGGCAATTTTCAACAATCCTCTGAAAGTGGAGTAGTAGCCGGATGCTGAATTGAGGGATATGGGACGATTGCTGTGTTTGAGCTGCTTGGCATTCAACAAGTATTCACGGAACTTCTTGCACAAGTCCACAGTGACCTCGCCAAAGGTACACTGCCCTTTGACGAAGTTATAGAAATGCTGATAGACAAACGTCCATTTCTGGTCTTTGCTTCGGCACATCTTTTTGAAGTAGGCGAGGAAGTCAGCTTTCTGCTTTGTCTTGTCCAAGAAGCCGAACTCTTCATTGATAAGCGACTGTACTCTAATACAACGAATAGCCTCTGCTTTGTTCAACATATCGTTGTTGAACTCCCTTTCCATTTCGTTTTTGGGGTGGGCATAGATGTAAATGCCGAGATATTCCCGACGACTCATCTGCATGGTTTCTGGGTTACGGACTGCCGGATAATAATCCAGATACAAGGAGATGCGATTATTCCGAATCGCTCTCTGACGAACTGTTACTTTTGTACATGTGTGTGTCATACTGTTTAATATTTAGAGTTTTACATTTGTTTTTGCAAAGGAATATGGTGATTCAATGGTGGCTACATTCACCGATAAATAACTTATTCAATCTTTGGGGCTTCAAGCAATTTATCTAGTTCGGGCTTGGAGATAAGCGTGTATTTGCCCTTCTTGACCTTTGGGATATTATGATACTTCGCATAATGATAGAGTTGGTCACGGGTGAGATTGAACTTCTCCATTGCTTCGGCTACCGTATAATACTGCGGTTCTTCGGGTGCTGCCACGCCTTTGGCTATATCCACATGCTTCTTGGAATAGTACACCATGATACCTTCTTTCTTCTTCGGGATGGCATTCTTGGAAACGAAAGTGTAGATAGCAGATAAAGTCATGCCGAATTTCTCCTGCATTTCTTGGGTACTATACCATTCGGTAATGTCGGGATTCGGAGCTTTCTTGGCAAAGTAAGCATCCATGTGCTTCTTGCTCCAGTAGGTCTTACCACGATTGAAAGTGCGAGGAATGTTGTTCTTTTTGGCTACCGCAAATATCCATGATTCGTTTACATGGTATTTCTCTTTCACTTCGGCTGTAGTATAGAAGTCGATGATAGGGACTTTCTCTTTTGGTTGTTTGTCCTCTGTTTCTTGAACAATAAAGTCTGTCATATCTTCTATGTCAGCTCTGCGAACAAGGGTTTTCCTTTCAAATCGGATTACCTTGATTACACCATTGCGGATATAGCGATATATGGAAGTGCGCCCGATATTTAATAATTCGGCTACTTCTGACGGAGTAAGATACTCTTTGTTGTTTAAGTTGGGAGGTGTCTTGATACTTTTCCCAAGTTCATGTTGCAGACTTTCGATGCGTTGTTTTCTAACCCTGTCTTTGTAGGCAAGGTTGGCACATCGGTGTGAACAATACTCTGTGGTAGTCTTATGAGCTGTGAAAACAGCGTTGCACCACTTACATCTTTTCTGAATGTCGATTCTACTACTCATTTTATTTATCCGTTTATTTCGCCAAATCTGTTTCATCGCGTACTACCACGTACCATGACATACCAGTGTATCCACGACCTTTCCGACCTAAAATCGGAGAGTAACAAGCGAGCAACAAATACGGTACAAAAATGAGCTGAAAAAGCCCTATAAACGATAACCATCGCTTATAAGGCTAAAAAGAAAGGCGCTCAAAATGAACGCCTTAATAATCATTGATGATATATGCTAACCGTTGGTAATCACCACTTACTTGCCTATGCAAAAATGTTGAAAGATATTCTGAAGCACCATATCATTCGTAACTTCACCAGCGATGTCCGAAATAAAGAAGATACACTCTCGTATGTCTTGCGAAAGAAAATCCCCGGAAATCTGCGAATCAAGTCCGTTTTGTACTCTATGAATAGCTTCCAAAGCTTTATTTAAAGCTTCGTAATGCCTTACATTTGTCACAATAATATCATTTTGTGTCACTGTAGGCAAGTGTGCGGTGTCAATAAGCATTTTTTGCAGTTCACTTGTGTTCTCTCGTTGTTTGGCCGAGATGAAAATAGATTCCGTAGCTTCTTTAGAAAAGTCTTTTAATAGAGACTGTAAATTCTCTTTTTGCTTGTCTTCGATTAAATCAGCCTTATTGAATACAACAATCAAATGCTTTCCTTCACAACGCGGAATAATCTTCTCTGATAACTGTTCGATTTGAGAGGCAGCATTCACGGCATCTACCATCCAAAGGACAATCTCTGCCTGATCTAACTTTTGGAAAGTACGTTCGATACCGAGACTTTCGATCGTATCATTGGTTTCCCGGATTCCGGCAGTATCAATGAATCGAAAAGTGATTCCTCCGATGTTGATAGTATCTTCGATCACATCACGCGTTGTCCCGTGGACATCACTGACAATCGCTTTGTCCTCATTCAATAATACATTCAGTAAAGTCGATTTTCCGGCATTCGTTTCACCGATAATAGCTACAGGGACCCCGTTCTTAATAGCATTACCAACACTAAAAGAATGAGCCAACCGCGAAATGACCTGTTCGATTTCATCTGCTAGCTTCCTTAATGCTGAACGATCGGCAAATTCAACATCCTCTTCGCTGAAATCCAACTCCAGTTCAATCATAGAGGTGAAATTCAGCAATTTGTTACGTAACTCCGTCAATTCTCTGCTGAAACCACCTCGCATCTGGCTCATAGCCAAACGATGGGTGGCAGCAGATGAAGAAGCGATCAAGTCCGCCACAGCCTCTGCCTGACTTAAATCCATCTTTCCATTGAGAAAAGCACGTTGTGTATACTCTCCCGGTTGGGCCATGCGGCAACCGTTTTTGATAAGCAACTGCATCACCTGTTGAAGAATATAAGAAGAACCATGGCACGTGATTTCCGTACTATCTTCTCCTGTGTATGAATGAGGAGCACGGAAAAGACTGACGAGCACTTCGTCAATAATCTCGTCCCCGTCATAAATACGTCCGAATGTCAAAGTATATGGTTTTTGCTCACTCAATAATTTGCCAGTCTTGGTGGGCTTGAATATGCTGCCGGTGATAGAAATAGCTTCCGGACCGGAAACGCGGATGCTTCCGATAGCACCGCCCTGGGCGGTAGCGATAGCGCAGATCGTATCTTGATTCATTGTTTTTTCTTTTTGGATGAGCAAAGATAATTGTTTCTAAGTAAAAAATGGAAAATTGAGCACAACTTGTGCTTTATTTGTTTATATTTGCTGCCGTGCAGTGGTACACCAAACAAAATAAAACAATAATGCTTATGGAACCAGCGATCAATTTATATTCTCCGAATGAGAAAAGCGAACTCATACGGGAAAACTATCAGGAAATACTTTCTGTGCTTGCAGCCCATCAAATAGCTTTATGGGAGTATGATATCATTACGGGCAAATGCTCCTTTTCAGACGATTATTTCTCTACACTCGGATTGAAGGATACCGGAATCATTTTTGAGGACATTGATGATTTTTATCGGTTTATCCATCCGGAAGATGCTGAATCCTATCAACAGGCATTTGCAGAAATGCTTTCATCAGAGTCTAAGACCTCACAAATAAGAGTTCGTTGTATGGGCGAACAAGGGGAAGTGATTTGGCTGGAAGATCATTTTCTGTCCTACAAAGAAAGTTGCAAAAGTCATCCGGGCAAACTGCTGGCATATACGGTGAACGTCACCTCACAATGCGAAAAGGAGCAACATATCAAATATCTGGAAGAATACAACCGTAAAATTATTGAAGCACTGCCGGAATTCATATTTATCTTTGATGATAACTTTTTCATTACCGATGTCCTGATGGCACCGGGGACAATCTTGCTTCATCCTGTGGAAGTGTTGCGCGGAGCAGACGGACGATCTATTTATTCACCGGAGGTCAGTGACCTGTTTCTTTGTAACATCCGGGAATGTTTGCGTGACGGTAAGTTGAAGGAAATAGAATATCCCCTTGAAGTGGATGGAAGTCTGCATTATTTTCAGGCACGTATCGCCCCATTCGAAGGAAACAGAGTACTTGCGCTGATACATGATATCGGAGACCGGATTCAGCGTTCGCAGGAATTGATCGAAGCTAAACGTCGTGCGGAAGATGCCGATAAGATGAAGTCGGTCTTTTTGGCAAATATGAGCCATGAGATTCGTACCCCGTTGAATGCTATTGTTGGTTTCTCGGAGATTATCGCGGTGACAGAGAGTGAAGAAGAAAAAATGGAGTATCTGGAAATAATCCAGAGAAACAGTAACTTGTTGTTGCAGTTAATCAATGATATTTTGGACTTGTCCCGTATTGAATCCGGAAAGTCGGAGATGCATTTCCAACAGGTAGAGATTGCAAGTTTGGTGGAAGAAGTGGAGAAAGTGCACCAGTTGAAGATGAAGTCAAGCGTAGAGTTGAATGTGATTCGCCCGGAAGGAGAATACTGGACTTCTACCGACCGAAACCGGGTGATGCAGGTCTTGTTCAACTTCCTTTCGAATGCCATTAAAAATACGGAAAAGGGAACTATTACATTAGGGCTGAAACATGAAGGCCCCTGGCTGAAACTATTTGTTAGCGATACAGGTTGCGGAATATCCAAAGAGAAGCTCCCGCAAATTTTTACCCGTTTTGAGAAACTGAATGACTTCGTACAAGGTACCGGGCTGGGACTCTCAATCTGTAAAAGTATCGTGGAACGTCTGGGCGGGCGCATCGAGGTAACTTCAGAATTGGGGCAGGGGAGTACGTTTGCACTCTATTTGCCTTATCAGGAAGTACCGAAAGAAGTTGTTGAAAGAAGACTTCCGCATAAAAAGGATGTTGAAGCGGATAAACGTAAAAAGATATTGGTAGTGGAAGATATAGAGTCGAACTTTGCTCAACTAAACATTCTTCTGAATAAAGAATATATTATCTCATGGGTACGCAATGGGCAGGAGGCTATCAATAGTTTCATCCGTGAAAGCCCGGATTTGATACTGATGGATATTCGTATGCCGGTGATGGACGGTATTCAGGCTACTGAAAAGATCCGTACGATTTCTTTGACCGTGCCTATTATTGCAGTGACTGCGTATGCTTTCTATACCGAACAGCAACAGGCTATTCAAGCCGGATGTAACGCCGTTATTTCAAAACCCTATTCTTTGGAGAGGCTAAGAGAGACGATAGAATCTTATATCGGATAATTAATTTTCTAAAAGAGAACCAACATTCTGAATATTGTAGTGTTACTATTATAATAGTAGTAACATTATAATAGATTTGAATATGGAGAAAGTGAAAAAGATAGTCCTTATCGGAGCAAGTGGCTTTGTTGGTTCTGCTCTTCTGAATGAGGCTTTGAATCGTGGTTTCGAAGTTACAGCAGTAGTTCGTAATCCGGAAAAGATAAAGATAGAGAATGAAAATCTGAAAGTGGTGAAAGCCGATGTAGCCGTGCTTGATGAAGTGGCCGACGTTTGTAAAGGCGCGGATGCCGTTGTTAGTGCGTTCAATCCGGGATGGAATAATCCTGATATATACGATGAAACCATTAAAGTTTATCTGACTATAATTGATGGAGTGAAGAAGGCTGGCGTCAATCGTTTTCTGATGGTTGGTGGTGCCGGTTCTTTATTTATCGCTCCGTGCTTGCGTTTGATGGATTCCGGCGAAGTGCCCGAAAATATATTGCCGGGAGTGAAAGCCTTAGGAGAGTTTTATCTGAACTTCTTGAAGAAAGAGAAAGAAATAGACTGGGTGTTCTTCTCTCCGGCAGCAGATATGCGTCCGGGAGTGCGTACAGGACGTTATCGGTTGGGAAAAGATGATATGATTGTAGACATCGTAGGAAACAGCCATATCTCTGTCGAAGATTACGCTGCCGCAATGATTGATGAATTGGAATATCCGAAACATCATCAGGAGAGATTTACGATTGGTTATTGATAAAAAATCAGATTAAAAATAATTGTGTGATAAAGTGACGCTATCCTTCTCGGATAATGTCACTATAATCGTATTATAGCGTTACTATCACGGCGTCATAGTGATACTATGTTGAAGATAGGCTAAATGATAAAAATGGACTGTCTAACAAGTCCCTTATTAAGAATTTCCCCCACGCTATAACTATTTGTAGCGTGGGGGAATTTCAATATTTAGAACTCGTTAGGCAGCTCTATAATTCTATTCTAACGATTACATTTTTATTCTTTCAGAAGAACGTAGCTCTATATTCTGTCAAGTACAGTTTTAATCAGTGTATCAATTGTATTTTTATATCCTGTATTGGCCTCTTTAATAAGTCGGTTGGCTATCACCATGCAGACGGTCATAGCCTTGTGCCCCATCAACCGGCTAAGTCCTGCCAAAGCCGAACTTTCCATTTCGAAGTTGGTAATCTTATAGCCTTTATATTCGAAAGATTCAATTTTATCATTCTGTTTCGGGTCTGCCAATGGAACACGAAGTTCACGTCCCTGCGGACCAAAGAAACCTCCGGCAGCGATTGTTACTCCACGTACCATGTCCTCTTTGGCAATCCGGTCAATCAGTTCTTCGCTGGCATCAATGACATAAGGAGCAGGCGCGCACATATTTCCCGACCAACCCATGTGATTGAGGAACGCACGCTCAAAAGGTAAGTCGCATACAGCATTTCGTCCGGCATAGAAATTCAGCAATCCGTCAAAGCCGATAGACTTCTGCGAACACACAAATGTTCCGACAGGAGTGTTGGGCTGTAAGCCGCCACATGTGCCGATACGTACTAATTCCAGCTGGCGGAACTGATCCTTTTCTTCGCGGGTATTAAAATCTATATTGGCGAGTGCATCCAGTTCATTCATCACGATGTCAATGTTATCGCAACCGATTCCTGTAGAAACCACTGTAATCCGTTTACCTTTATAAGTACCCGTGATGGTTTTGAATTCGCGGCTTTCCACTTCACATTCTTTGTTTTCGAAATGAGAAGCTACGAGTGCTACACGTCCGGGGTCACCTACCAGAATTACTTTGTCTGCCAACCATTCGGGCTTTACGTGAAGATGGAATACTGAACCGTCTTCATTGATAATCAATTCAGAGGATGGAAAGTACTTTTTCATGTTATTGAAGGGTTTTAGTTTTATAATAGGATTTGTATCTATAAATAGAAACGCCGGAACCGGATTTAAGTTCAGAAGAAGCCACTATCTTTTTCCTTTAGAAAAGGGGAGTGCGTCTTACAACTGAAATGAAATCGGATTCCGGCGTTTGTGAACGATTATTTGCTCAATGGCTGATTGCCTGCATTGCCCGTTGCCGGCTTGGCGATATTCTCGCGCATGGAGGTGTCAGCTTCAATATTCTTCATGCGATAATAATCCATGATGCCTAGGTTGCCGCTGCGGAAAGCTTCAGCCATCGCTTTAGGCACTTCAGCCTCTGCTTCGATCACTTTAGCACGAGCTTCCTGTGCTTTTGCTTTCATTTCCTGTTCGGAAGCAACTGCCATAGCACGACGCTCTTCGGCTTTTGCCTGTGCGATGTTCTTATCTGCGTTAGCCTGGTCAATTTGTAGAGCAGCACCGATGTTCTTACCTATATCGATGTCCGCAATATCAATAGACAAGATCTCGAAAGCCGTTCCTGCGTCCAAACCTTTACGAAGTACAAGTTTAGAGATCGAATCCGGATTCTCAAGGACCGATTTATGGTTTTCAGAAGAACCGATAGATGAAACGATACCTTCGCCTACACGGGCAAGGATCGTATCTTCACCTGCACCACCGACCAACTGACGAATGTTGGCACGTACCGTAACACGTGCTTTGGCTATCAGCTGAATACCGTCTTTTGCAACAGCCGTAACAGGAGGTGTGTCGATCACTTTCGGGTTTACAGACATCTGTACAGCTTCGAATACGTCACGTCCTGCAAGGTCGATAGCGGTAGCCATCTGGAAAGGTAATTCGATATTCGCTTTCGATGCGGATACCAAGGCGTGAACCACCTTTTCTACATGTCCGCCAGCCAGATAATGGGCTTCCAGTTCATCACGGGTAATGTTTTTCAGACCGGCTTTGTGAGCCTCGATCATTCCCGGCACGATGATGTACGGCGGAACGTTACGTATACGCATTAAAAATAGTTGTATCAGCGAGATGTTAACTCCCGACACTTTTGCCGACAACCAGAGGAAGAACGGCACGTAATGGAAAAATATTATCAAGAAGATAATACCTCCAGCTATCAGAAAGATAGGCAAGTAGAAAGATGATTCCATTGATGTTATTATTAAGTGAATATTATTCTTTGTGTTTTTCAACCATGATTGTACCGTCGGTGATGCGGCTTACAATAATCGGAGTCTTTTCATTGAGGAATCCGTCTATTGATTTTACTTCCACAATTTTTCCGTTTATTTCGGCATAACCGATTTGTGCCAGACGTGTGGTACTGATTCCTGTATCACCTACTTTAACGCTGTCTTCTGCGCTACGGTCTACTTTCGAATCAATATCCTTTTTCAATGCCAGTTTGTCCAGCATCTTCGATCGCATAAACCAAATCAATGATCCGATGCAGGCAATCGCCGATATGCCAAGAGTGATAAATCCTCCTGCCATGCCTAAATTGGCAAATGCATAGTAGTTGGCATAAAGAATGCAAACCAATGCAGAAATTCCGGCCAGGCTAATGCCCGGGATGACGAACAGTTCTACCAGAAACAGTATGACTGCGGCAATAATGAGAACGGCGATAATGAGTATATCCATAGTTCAGAGTTATTAATTTATTTTGTTTTTTCTGCATTGCGTACATTCACTTCGAGAGTATCCAGCTCTTCGGACATTTGCAGTACCCGCTTTTCGAGGTCGAGGATAGCAGGAGCCATTTTCTCTTTTCCCTGTTGGTTGGCACCGGCATATTGTTGACGCAGGCTATTCAGCTTTTCTTCTTGCTGGTAATAGTCTTTCTCCATCTGCTGGTAACGCTGGAAAAGTGACTTTGCTTTTGCGGATTTAAAGTCGCTCATCAGATAGTAAGTCGTATGATCGTCAATGACAAATTCAAAGTCCATCGCACGACGTTCTTTAGGCTTATGACTGATGGCAGCTTCCAGACGTTGCAATGCTTCGGTTACAGCTTGTTTGTCTTTCCAGGTTTCTTTCAGCGAATGAATCTGTGCCAGACGAATAATCTGTTGCTGTTCCATTGCTTCATAATTATAAGTCTGCTTGGAAGTGTTAGGAATGAACACATAAATACATACCTTTCCTTCGGGTTGGAAACGGTCGGAAGCAAACCATCCGAGATTGTTGTATTCGTCAATGACGTACATATAATCATTGTACGGTGAATTGAACGGCATACCTACATTGTCCGGAACAAGATAAGTGTCGGTATTCGTGTTGTAACGGGTGACAAAGATGTCGTAGCCACCCAGTCCTTCACCATCGCTGGCATAGTAAACCGTGACGCCGTCCGATAGAACGAACGGATAATTTGCGTTTCCGGAAGCGTTGATGCTACCCGGTAACGGGCGTCCGTCACTCCATTCATTCAGCAATTTGTTTTTTGAGAAGATGTCAAGATTACCGTTCTCGCCCTTTTCGCTATAATAGATTTTATTTCCAATTTCTGTTTCATAGACAGTTCCCGGATGATCTCCTTCTGTCTTGAAAAAATCATTGAAGGTAAACAATTTACCCGATTCTTCACTAATTTTGTATGCATGGAGGAAAGTCGCCTTGTCTACAACGAAGCTGTCAATGATACATACATCTTCCACTCCCTTCAACATCCGGAGGTCAGCTTTGCTCTTTTCCAGAAGTTTCTCCGCTTCTTCCGTCGATTTCTTCCGTTTGCTTAAATCTGCGATATATTCTTCAAAACAGTTTACTGCATCTTCGAAACGATACGTTTCATTATATGCTTGTCCCAGATAGAGTTGTCCACTGGTAACACGTTTTTTCACTGCTATCTCAAGAGGTTTCACAGCTTCTTCCGCTTCTCCGGTTTTCAGGCAACATACGCCATACCAATAGTTATAATTCCCGTTCGACGGTTGTGATTTAGCATACTTTTTGAAGACAGGCTTGGCTTTTTCATAGTCACCCTTAGTGAATAGGGTGCGTGCCTGTTCCAGCGTTTGTGCAGATACTTCACAAAGGAAGAGGCTGCAAATTAAAAATAGAATATATTTTCCTTTCATCGTTTTGAGCGTTTATGAGTGACGGGTAGATTGAAAACATTACTGCTTTCGGGCACCGGTCCATTTATCAATTGTTCAAAAGTACAAATTTATTAGAAATAAACCCTTTTTCAGTGATTCTATTATGTTAATTCTTCTTTAAATCATTCTTTTCGCTTACTTTTGCAGCCGATTTTCAAAGATATGACACAATTTACGGAAGAAGAGAAGACCATTCGCCGCATTGAACGGCGGTTTAGCAAAGGAGTGGTGCAATATGGATTGATAGAAGAAGGAGACAAAATCCTTATCGGACTGTCAGGAGGAAAAGATTCGTTGGCGCTTGTTGAACTGTTGGGTAGACGCGCACGTATCTATAAGCCTCGTTTTTCTATCGTTGCCGTTCATGTAGTGATGAAGAATATTCCTTATCAGAGTGATACGGAATATTTGAAAGCGCACTGCGAGGCGTATGGAGTTCCCTTTGTACAGTATGAGACTGCTTTTGACCCTGCTACCGATACACGTAAATCTCCCTGCTTCCTCTGCTCATGGAACCGTCGGAAAGCTTTGTTTACTGTTGCCAAGGAGCACGGATGCAATAAAATCGCTCTCGGTCACCACATGGATGATATTCTGGAAACTTTATTGATGAATATCACTTATCAGGGAGCATTCAGTACAATGCCGCCCCGGTTGGTGATGAAGAAGTTTGATATGACAATTATCCGTCCGATGTGTCTGGTTCACGAAGCTGATTTGATAGAGTTGGCAGCGTTGCGCCATTATCAGAAACAAGTGAAGAATTGTCCCTATGAATCGCAGTCCAGCCGCAGTGATATGAAAGGTGTTTTGCGACAACTGGAAGCGATGAATCCAGAAGCTCGTTATAGCCTTTGGGGCAGTATGACTAATGTACAGGAAGAATTATTACCAGATAAAATAGATTAATTTGAATAGGTTATTATGAAAGGATTCTATACCATTTTGTTGCTGATCGTATCCAATGTCTTTATGACATTCGCCTGGTACGGACATTTAAAGATGAAACAGGAGTACAGTTGGTTCGCTGCTCTTCCGCTGATCGGTGTGATTGCGTTCAGTTGGGCAATCGCTTTTTTTGAATATTCCTGTCAGATACCGGCTAATCGCATCGGCTTTATAGGCAATGGAGGCCCGTTTTCGTTGATGCAACTGAAAGTCATCCAAGAGGTGATAACACTTGTTATTTTTACAGTGTTTACTACTATCTTCTTTAAAGGTGAAGCGTTACATTGGAATCATTTGGCGGCGTTCGTTTGTTTGATTGCGGCGGTGTATTTCGTGTTTATGAAGTGAGTCCTTTTTAAAGAATATAAGATTATAGGATAAGTGCTATACTTGCTAGACTTATCCTATTTTCGTATTACTTGATAGATTTAAAAACCTTATCAATGCATCGCTTCTTCTGTTCCATGTTTGGATGAACATAGAGATTTAATGTAGTAGCGATATCTGAATGTCCAAGTATTACACTTACAGTTTTGTAGTCGCAATTGCTTTCAATGCAACGTGTGGCGAAACTGTGGCGCAGTCCGTGAAATTTTAGTGGGGGAATATTGAGTTGTTCCATCATTCGTTTGTAATAGTTACGATAGGTACGCGGCTCAGTTGGTTTCTCTTCATTAGTAAGTACATAGAACTTGCCATTTACGATTTTTTTTAACGGGCGTAGCATCTTTAATAATTCCTTGTTCATAGGAATGTCACGAATAGAATTCTGAGTTTTAGGTGTGCCGATAATGATTTCCGTATGTCTTTTCTCACCATCCAATATATAAATTCGTTCAATGGTTTTCCGAATGCATATTACTCCATTGACAATGTCTACATCATCCCAAGTCAGTGCGCAGATTTCACCTATTCTCATTCCTGTGGTCAGACAAATATAGATGCCTAAATTTCGGAAAGTGAAGTGTTCACTTATATACTGCAATATTGCTTTGTGATTAGCGATGTTGAGTACATTTAGTTGTTTGTTTTCCTGTGGTGTCGGGAATTTGATGCACCAATCCTGATGGGACAATATACCAAGTTTTACTCCAAACTTCATTACCATTTTTAGTACAATGAGTATATCCTTTACACTTTTTGCGCTTAGTCCTTTCTGAAGTTTCTGTAAGACAAACTCTTGTACTTCGTTTTCGAGTAACTCATACTTATTTCCAAACATAGGAAGTATGTGATTTTCTAAGATTAGGGCATACGCTGAATATGTTGAGCTTTTCACATATTTACGTTTGTCTTCTTTCCACATAATGGTAATTTCTTTAATCGTTTTTTTTGCTGTCATGCTTTCATGATTTAAATAGATTAATATTCTTGTAAGATAAGGATTAAGGATTTTATGAAGGGATATTTCCTTTTTTGTTTTTGATTTTTTAGATGTTCCAAATTTGAGATTCCCGGAGTTTAAGGGGGAATGGAAAAAATATAAAGTTTCAGATATTTTAGAATTCTTTCCAACAAATTCTTTGTCATGGGATCAGTTAGAATATGGAACAGACAATATCTACAATCTACATTACGGGTTGATTCATAAAGGGCTTCCTACTCAAATAGAGTTGGTTAAATGTTCTTTACCAAATATAAAGAAAGAGCTTATCCCTAAAAATTATACTCTTTGTAAAGATGGGGATGTGGCTTTTGCAGATGCATCAGAAGATACAAACGATGTTGGGAAAGTTGTTGAATTTTTAAGTTGTGAGAATAAGAATATAATATGTGGATTACATACGATTCATGGTAGAGACAAAAAGAACTTGACCATTAATGGATTTAAAGGGTATGCTTTTTCTTCGGAAATCTTTCGTTGTCAAATTAGAAGACTATCCCAAGGAACAAAAATATATTCGATTAGTCCAAAGAACTTTAAAGATATCTCTATCGGAGTTCCTTCAAAAGAAGAACAGAGTAAAATTGCTGCTCTGTTATGGTTACTTGATCATCGTATCGCTACCCAAAACAAAATAATTGAGAAATATGAATCTCTAATTAAAGGGATAGGCAATAAACTATTCTCCCTCAAAATGAGGTTTAAAACTAATGATGGAAATGATTTCCCTAGTTGGAAAACTAAATCATTTGAGAATATAGGCAAAACATTTAGTGGTTTGTCAGGGAAAGCCAAAGAGGACTTTGGCATAGGAAAACCATACATTCAATATAAGCAAGTCTTTGATTCTCCCCAAATACAAATACAAAATTGCGGATTGGTTAATGTATCAGATAGTGAAAATCAGAACAACGTAAAATATGGAGATGTATTTTTCACTGTATCATCTGAAACACCTGATGAAATAGGAATGTCTTCAGTCTTATTAGACGAGGTAGATGAAATGTATCTTAATAGCTTTTGCTTTGGATATAGACTTTCATCATTTGAGGTTTTAAGTCCACTATATGCAAGTTATTTTTTTCGAGATTCTTCATTTAGAAATAAAGTAGTGAAGATTGCCCAGGGAAGTACGCGATATAATATCTCTAAATCTGAGTTAATAAAGTTGGAAATATCATTACCCAGCATAGAAGAACAGGCACGTATTGCTTCGTTTCTTTCAGCAGTAGACGAGAAAATTAAAAATGAAAAGGAAATATTGAACTTATACCTAATACAGAAGAGCTATCTACTTCGCCAAATGTTTATATAAACATTTGGCGAAGTAGATAGCTCTTCTGTTTAATTGCATATTTCAACACATTCGTTTCAACAGATATTTTATCTTCAATAGAATCCAATAGACAAGAAATTTTCTTTTGGTTTTCTTTAGTAGGTATGGGGATCCGTAATGACATTAAATCTTTTTTTTGAATATTAGGTAGACCACTACCAACCCTAAGAGCCATAATCATTTTTTCATTTGATTTCAAATAGTGATATAAATATTTTTCAGTCAGTTCGCTCTTTATGTTTTGGAGTGTATAACAATGACCACCACTCCAAAAGTTTTCTTTATTATACTGCACATACCCACACGAATTCCCCCCTTCACTTATAGATATTGTACCTGCATCTGTATTATATGAATTATAGTATCCAGAAGGCTGCGTACCACCATTCATAACGTAGTATTTCCCATGTTTCAATAGATTATCTAAATTAACCTGCTGTCCTTTAATGATATTACATAAGTTACCTAAATAATTGTAGTGTGTAGATTCCTCTAAAATGTAATATCTTATCCCTTTAATTAGAGATTCATATTTCTCAATTATTTTGTTTTGGGTAGCGATACGATGATCTAAAAGACACAGAAACTGAGCTATCTTATTTTGCTCTTGGAGAGGAGGAAAATGTAACAATATAGAAGATAATCCTTCTTGTCCTATATTGTAGTGTTGTGAGCCCGCTCCTTTTACAATTACTTTTTTTCGAGCAGTTGGACTACTTAAAAGATATTTGAAAAATTCAGGGTAATAGTTTCCTATTTTCTTTCCTCGAATTACAAATCCACCAAAAATAGCAGGTTTATTATCTAAATAAACATTTGCGCGACCAATATCTTCAATAGTTTCAGAACTTCGTTGGAAAAGAATGTCACCATAATTAACTTCATATCTTTTTTGAATTTCAATATCAACATTTACTAAACCTATAATGTTATCGTAAGTAATATATTGATTGTTGAGTATATCCATAATCGATATAAATTTCACTCCTTTCCCAAATTTCTTCGAATCAGTGTTTAATCCATTTTTGAATTCTAAATACTTGGTTAATGGTGCTTCTTTCCATTCCCCCTTAAACTCCGGGAATCTCAAATTTGGAACATTGAGGTTTTTTGTATTGTTATTATTTGCCATAACTGTTATTCTTCATTTAAGGTTAAAATCGAATGAAAGGATGTCGTTGTCATCAAACCGATCAAAGTCAGAACAGAATAACCTGTCTTGTACAATTCGATATTTTTCGAACTCTGATTCTGCAAAAGATTTAGCAAACTCTGCGGTAACTTTACCAGCATCAATCAATACTGCATTATCTCCAGCTTCGAGAATAATATCTATTCGTCTTGCCCAATCTTCCATAGTCATAGGGATATGCCGTTTTGCCATACGTTCAGCCATATCTAGAGTAGCGTTGACCAAACGTCCCATATCTTCTAATTCTAATTCATTTAAATAATTTTTTGCTATACTCACATCAGGTTTTACAATTTTTCCGTTAGGGGCATTTTCCCAGGTTGTCAATCCCATATTTTCTTTTTGTGCATTGGCTCGCTCTACTATTAGTTCGGTAGCTGTATGACCATGTACGGCAAAGTGCATTTTGTTTTGCACTTTTTTAAAAAATAGACGAGTAGTTGGTGCATCCTTATTGTAATCAATAGCTGTAGCATATATATCGGTCAACTTCTGATAGAAACGACGTTCGCTTAATCTTATCTCCCTAATTTCGGCAAGCAAATGTTCGAAATAGTCTTCACCAATGAATGAACCATTTTCCATTCGCTTTTTATCAATAACATAACCACGTATGGCAAATTGTCGCAATATGTAGGTTGCCCATTGGCGGAATTGAGTGGCACGGACGGAATTCACACGGTAACCAACAGAAATAATAGCATCGAGCGAATAGAAAGAAGTTTTATAGGATTTGCCATCTGAGGCAGTTGTTTCCAAAATGGAAATAACTGATTTTTCTGAAAGTTCACCTGTATCGAAGATATTCTTCAAGTGTTTACTGATGGCAGGAACACCTACATCAAACAGTGTAGCCATTGCCTTCTGCGTGCACCAAATTGTTTCGTCTTTATACGTCACTTGTACACCGTTTTCTTTACCTTCCATCACGAACATGAGGAACTCGGCTGTACTATTTTTTATTTCAAAATTCTTCGGCATCGTTATTACTCTATCAATCCAAGTTCTTTCAGATAAACATTTATTTCTTTGTCTAAATCAGCTCGTTTAGCTTCAAGTTCTTTGATTTCAGCCATTACTGCATGTATGTCAATGGGCTCTTCTTCTTTGAACGTGCTTACGTACCGAGAAATATTAAGATTATAACCGTTTTGTTCAATCTCGTCCATAGATACCCGTCGGGAGTATCGTTCTTCCTCTTTTCGGAATTGATATGTTTCTATGATTTTTTGAATATCATTAGGCTTGCCATCTTCTCCTTCTCGTAGACGATTTTGTCTCTTATCTTTTTCAAAATGCTCGCTGGCATTGATGAAAAGAACATCATCAAATTTCTTGCATTTCTTTAATACTAAAATGCAAACCGGAATCCCTGTTGAAAAGAACAGATTAGAAGGTAAACCTATCACTGTATCTATATTATTATCTTTCAGTAGTTTGGTTCGGATACGTTCCTCTGCTCCACTACGAAACAATACCCCATGCGGGAGTATGATAGCCATTGTTCCTCCATTGGACAAGAAATGGAAACCGTGCAATAAGAATGCAAAGTCAGCAGCTGATTTAGGGGCAATGCCATAGTTCTTGAAACGGAAATCTTCTGTTAGCGTGTCAGTAGGTTCCCAACGTAAGCTAAAAGGGGGATTTGCAACGATAGCATCGAATTCCATCTTTTTTGCAGGATTCATTTCGTTCAGAATATTCCAGTCATTGATCAATGTGTCGCCATGGTGTATTTCGAATTCTGTATCTTTGAGTCCATGCAACAGCATATTCATACGGGCAAGGTTGTAGGTGGTAATATTCTTTTCTTGTCCATATATTTTCCCTATACTTCCTTCGGTTTCCACTAACTGTCTGCGAACATTCAATAATAAGGAGCCGGAGCCACATGCGAAATCCAATACTCTGTCTAATTTATTTTTTTCTCCTAATGCCGGGTCTTGACTATCTAAGATTACAATTTTAGATAAAATAGTTGATAGCTGTTGCGGAGTATAAAACTCTCCGGCCTTTTTCCCCGAGCCTGCGGCAAACTGACCGATAAGATATTCATAAGCATCGCCTAAAATGTCTGTATCTGTTGAGAATCTGGCAATTCCTTCTGCTATTTTTTGAATAATAGTGCAAAGTTTCTTATTTCTATCCGAGGCTGTTCTGCCTAACTTTTCCGAATTCAAGTTTATTTCCGAAAATAAGCCTTGGAAAGTACTTTCAAATGACTCATTTTCAATGTATCTAAAGCCTTCTTCAAGTGTTTGTAGCAACTCTCCATTCTGAGTACGAGCCATTTCTGAAATATTACTCCATAAATATTGAGGTTTTATGACATAATGAACTTTACGGCGCATTTGTTTTTCAAATTCCGGTACGTCCATTTCATTTGCTTTATACCATATTCCCAAAGCTCTATGTTTGTTGGCTTCTTCCAACTGAGGATAATCTCTCCCTAATTCTTTCTTTACAGCTTCTTCGTAATTATCAGACAAATAGCGTAGAAAAAGAAATGATAGCATATAATCGCGAAAGTCATCTGCATTCATTGCTCCACGCAACCCGTCTGCTATTTCCCAAAGGGTTTTGCCTAATTGTTTTTGATCTTGTACTGTCATATTTAATTTCTCATTTTTTCTTTGTTAATCGCATCAATCACTTCTTTTTCTTCTTCAATTAGAAGAATAGGTAAGTCAAATTGATATTTATCCAAAAACGCTCGCAATATCTTTATAAAAAGAACTTTGTTGTCATCTCCCATTTCTACAGGTTCGTAAATAGAATACTTTCCATGGCTCAGTAGGTTTAGTGCTCGTGAGTAAAGCACTTCATCCTCTACTCCATGAATACATTTTGAAAAGTCGTCATATCCGAAGAACGTAGATGTCTTTTCTAAAATACTGCGTAACATATTGAAATGATATGTATTGATTTTACCCGACTCCATCACTTGTTTGAGTTCGCTCAATATGGCTATATGATGGAAAAAAGGTGTTTCGTCAGTTGCTTGTAGAGTATATCCGTCAGTTCCATTCTTATGTAGGAAATATCGTTTGCATGGTTTTTGCTTTAATTCATTGTAAACGACGTTGAAAAACAAGCTGTGGTGAGATGAAATAACAGATTTGACCTTATCTTTTCCTTTTTTCAACAACTGAGATAAATCACTGGCTACAGCAATAGCATTGTTGTCATCTAACGAGGAGATTGGATCGTCTATGTAAATGTATTCAACCCAATTGTAAGCTTCTGCACCATCAATTGCCAGTTCGCAGATGGCAAGAAAGATACACCAGATAAAAATATTCTCTTCGCCACGAGAAATTTTAATATTGTTCTGAATGATATACTCAGGCTCTTTGTTGTTAAACTTATGTTTGGGATTGGGAACCTGCTTGCTGAAGCTTATTTCCCATTTTTCATAATCAAATTTGAAGTCAAATTCCGCATAACGTTCTAGGTATGCGAAGATTTTCTCTTCTAAGGCCAATTCTTTAAATGCATTGAAGAATTTTGAATCAGCATTTATTTTAAGAACACGGTCCATATCATTTTCTAAGTCATTGTCCCAATGAAACAGATCTTCGGTGAAAGCATTAAAATAGAGAGTGTCTCCATTTATTTTCTTTTTTCCTTTATTCTTGAATTCTATAGATAAACGGGTTTTCCCTGTTCCATTATGAGCGTAGAGTAAGACGAAATCGTGTTCAATCAGATCGCCACGTAACCTTGCGGCTAATCCCGACAAATCTTTATATTTATATATTTTAGGTTGGTTACTCATATTCTTTTTTTCATGTTATTCATAAGCAGCTAATCCTGAAATCTCACGTCCTTGAGCTTGTTTTTTTAAGTGAGGGACTAAGTCTGCCATCAATGCAAGTTCTTTCGTACGGCGTTCTTTCCAACTTAGTTCTAACGGTTCAAGGAGATCCGTTAGTTTTTCACCGTCGAAAATCATGCGTTGCATAATTTTATCTGTAAAATCTTTTAAGGCAGATGCGGTTAGTCCGTGTTTGTTTGCGATATCGGATAGCTCTTTTTCATTTTTCTCTATCTTAAAAGCATTATAACCATCATGTAGTGATTGTACATCTTGACCATTATTCCAATCCAAACTTTTTATGTATTCAGTTAAATCTTCTTGTTCATCCATCATATTAGAGCTTGAACAAAGCAGGTTGATGATTTGTGCTTTTGTCATTTTTTGTTTAGATGGTTTCTTTTGAGTGCTGTCGGCAATTAGTCCCATGATGTAATCATAGTCAATCAATGCTGAGGAAAAAAGTACAAACTCAAAATCAAGTTGCTGTATATCTACAGGAATGTTATCGCCGCCTTTTTGTTGTATTTCCCTAAATTGCTTAGCCGTTTCTATGTACGAACTTTTAAATGAACGGAAAGTGTTTTCAGGCAATATCTCTTCAATTTGAGTTTGTTGTTCCTCGTTTAAGTCTGTATATTGGTCGAGCTGGGTTTTTAAGCGCTGTACTTCCTTGAAATTTTTGACAAAAGCGATTCGAGAAGTATCCCCCTTCAAATTATACACTTCCTGAGGTTCGCAGGCTAAATTATTTTGTCGCATGAAATCACCTAAAGCTGCTACGGCTTCTTTATATTTTTCAATTACTACAGGAGCTGGATCAACTAACCAGATTTTTTTCGCCTGCTCTTTAGATTTTTCTCCTGAGAATAAAGCGATAGCTTCGTTTACGGCATTTTCCTGGTGGCGGAAATCTAATATATTTCCGTATGGTTTAGTATCGTTTAGTACACGGTTGGTACGTGAAAAAGCCTGTATCAGTCCATGATATCTTAGATTTTTATCTACATACAAAGTGTTGAGATATTTAGAGTCAAAACCCGTAAGTAGCATATCTACTACAATGACGATATCAATTTTATTTTTGTGAGGATAATCCGCATTACTGTATTGTTGGTCTTTGATGCGCTTTTGTACATCTTGGTAATACAAATCAAACTCATTAATGTTGTGATTTGTTCCGTATTGTTTATTATAATCCCTGATAATACTCTTTAATGCTGCTTTCTTCTCATCAGGATTTTGCTTGTTGTCTTCTTTTTCTTGCTCCAAGTCTTCCTGAATTTGCTGAATATCTTTATTACCCTCTGCCGGAGGTGAAAAAACGCAGGCTATATTTAGAGGTAGATAGTCTTTGTTTGTTTTTTGTTTTTGTTTCTGGATTTCTTTGAAAAGATTATAATATTCTATGGCATTGTTTATGGAAGCGGTTGCCAGAATCGCATTAAACTTCCTCGAATTGGTTGCGGCATTGTGCTTGTCTATAATAGCCTCAATCACTGCTTGTTGAGTAATGGTTTCTCCCGGCTTAGGATTAATGTTCCCTTTTCCTTTAAAATATTCTACATGAAAACGCAATACGTTTTTGTCATCAATTGCATTTGTAATAGTGTATGCATGCAGTTCCTTTTCGAAAATATCTTTAGTAGTCTTGTTGGAAGCATGTTCATCTTCTATAGTCTTTTGTGTTGCGTTATCATTGAAAATAGGTGTTCCGGTAAAGCCGAACAATTGAGCATTAGGGAAGAATTCCTTAATAGCTTTATGATTCTCACCAAATTGTGAACGGTGACATTCATCAAAGATGAAAACCATTCGTTTCTTACTCAATGGATTTAAGCGTTCTTTATAGTTCTTTTTATGGTTTCCGTCCAATGCTAAACCCAACTTTTGGATAGTCGTTACAATGACTTTATCTGCATAATCTGTAGAAAGTAGTCGTCTTACAAGTGTTTCGGTATTGGTGTTTTCTTCTACACTTCCTTCTTGAAACTTATTAAACTCTTCACGGGTTTGCCTGTCCAAGTCTTTGCGGTCAACAACGAAAAGACATTTTTCTATGTCCGGATTATCTTTTAATAACGTGGAGGCTTTGAAAGAAGTAAGCGTCTTTCCACTACCTGTAGTATGCCATATATAACCGTTACCCCGATTTTGATGAATGCAGTTTACAATTGCTTTTACTGCATAGATTTGGTAGGGACGCATAATTAATAGTTTTTGCTCGCTTTCTACCAAAACTATATATTTGCTAATCATTTCTCCCAATGTACATTTGGGCAAAAATAGTTCTGCAAAAGAGTCTAAATGTCTGATTTTTCTATTCCGCTCATTTGCAAGTTGATACACAGGCAGAAATTGCTCGTTGGCATCAAAACTAAAATGTTGATTTTGATTGTTGGCAAAGTAACGGGTGTCACTCCTATTACTAACAATAAATAATTGCATAAAACAAAGTAATGAGTTGGTATAACCGTTACCAACATCATTCTTGTAATCAATAATTTGTTGTATTGCTTTCCTAGGTGATACGTCTAATGTTTTTAATTCGACCTGAACTACCGGAATACCATTAATAAGAATAATGACATCATATCGATGGTTACTGTTTCCTGTATTTATTCTCAATTGGTTGATAACCTCATATTCATTCTTACACCAGTCTTTTATGTTCACTAATGTATAATGTAGAGGAGTGCCATCTTCACGTTGAAAATAATTCCTTTCACGCAGCAACTTCGAAGCGGCAAATACATCAGGAGTTATAATTTCGGTTTTCAGCCGTTCAAATTCGTTTTCAGTCAGCCTTACCCGGTTGAGAGACTCAAACTTTTCTCGGAAGTTTTGTTCAAGAGAGTTTCTGTCGCGAATATCTCTGCGATAGGAGTATTTGAGTTCTTCTAACTTTTTTATAAATAGTTCTTCTATTTGGGCTTCTCTCATCATCTCAAATTGATATTAATTAATGAAATAAAGTTTTCAAAGATAACGAATAATATCCAAATACTCGGAGATGATTCTAAAACTTTTTTGTTCTTGAATAATGTACTTTATTTTTATAAATCGTTCTCCACTCTTTTCACATAAAGCTTATCCGTTCATTCACACCTACTTCCTGTGAATGAATGGCATTATTTTTACTCTTCACCACCCTTCACCCTCTTCACCAAATACACATTCCCCAATCTCGTATGCTGTCGGCTGATACCTGCTGCGGTCAAGATTTGTGCTAGCTGGATAGAAGTGCAGTTGCGTAGTACGGCTGGGAACTTCTTTTTCAATTCCTGATGAATGATGGCGGCGGAGAGTGACAGACAATCCGGTTCATCCAACGTGGCAGGCGCGTATGTGTTGCGCACAATGTCTTCTATGGGGTTGACATGATAGTAGGCGCTGTTATGACGCTGTAAGGTATGTTCTTCCTCTTTGCTGAACCAGTGGCGGGCACCTGCAAGCAATTCCTCTTTCAGTTGGGCGTAGGTTTGTGAATGTTCAATTCCGGTACAGTCAATATCATGTTCCGCTTCAATGCAGATGAATCTGCGGCTGCCTGTCGGATCACATAGTAAGTCAGTTCGGTTGCTCGTTCCGATGAACGAAGCGATACGAGGTAGTGACCGGAAATTTTTCTGATAGGCTTTGCAGATGTTGAGGCTGGACATTTGCATCAGATTTTTCAGTAATGGCATCTTTTGTGCTCCGAATTTGTCAAATTCGTCCATGTTTAGTAATCCCATCTCGGCAAGGAGACGTTCGGGATTGCCTTGTGCGGTTAGTTTCAGATTATCCGAATAATAACGGGCTAGTTGTGGTGGCATCAGCATACGGCAGAAAGTAGATTTATGGCGTCCCTGTTCTTCGCTGATAAGTATCGGGGCTACGCTGTTTGCTTGTGTTTGATTCACTCCCAGCCATTGGGCAGCAAGTCCGAGCATCCAGGTGTGAAAGCTTTTTATCCATATAGGGGCGTCAGATACTCGTTTCGCCAGAGACTTCAGCCGGTCCGTTCCGTCCCATATAGGTAGTTCGTCCATATAAAGCCGGAAAGGATGGTAGCTTTCCACTAGGGTAGAGTAGATGTACCTTTGAAGGTCCTTATCCCAGCAATTGATTCCTTCTTTGTGGGCTTCCAGGCAGAAAGTATTCAGTTCTCGCTTGTCTATGCGGCAGAAAGGAATTTCTCGTTGGCCGAATGGCCGAAATTCAGTTTCTTCGGTGAGCAGGTTGTAGCGGAAATCATATCGCACTTTTAAAAAGTCGATCACTTGTTGCGTCAGAAGGACGGGTTGCTTATGTGTTTCCTGTTTATGTACTTCTTTCTTATCTGCTTCCTGCTCATGCAATTCTTGCATTTTGAGCTCTTCTTTTGAAATGTTCGGTGAAACGATGACGTTTGACGATTCTTTCATCAATACCCGTATTCTTTTCGCCAAACGTTTTGAGTTATATTCTAATGTCTTCATATTTTTCTTGTTTTTTAAATGAATAAATGTTGTTTTTTCGACCGGTTGATGCTGCTAAGGTATAACATGAGATATGGGGTTTGCAAGTATTTAACTAAGAAAAAGTTTATTTTCTCCTGAAATGAAAAACAAGCTTTCTTATGCGGATAAGTCGTTACTTTATCGTATCTTTAGTGCTTGTTTAGGAAAAGCCGACTGGAGTTGTCCGGTTGGCTGACAATAGTTGACTGAACAGCCGATTCCAGTCGTCCGAATAGCCGATTAAAGTTGTCCTATGATGAAGTTACACATTTAAATTGATAAGAAGTAATGGCTATTGTGTTTGATTGGTATGAAAATCCTAATGCTTCTTCGGAAGAAGAAGCAGCGTTGCATCCGCGTATCTTTATGAATGGAAAGGTGGATACGGATACTCTTTGTTACAAGATTCATGACTACAGTTCGTTGACTGTGGGCGATGTAAAGAATGTGCTTGATAACTTATCGAAGATTCTTGGCGAGTCGTTGCGTGAGGGAAAAGAAGTGCATATCGAGGGGATCGGTTATTTTTATCCCACTTTGGAGGCTACGGGGAAAGTGACTCGCAGCACTCCGCATAAGACTAATAAGGTGGCTTTCAAAACTGTCCGATTTCGCCCTGACAGTAATCTGAAAGGACATTTTGTGGGTGTTCGCGCCAGTCAGTCCAAGTATGTCCGTCATTCGGAGAAGGTGTCAGAGGTGGAGATTGATATGCTGTTGAAAGAATATTTTGCCGAACATCAGATGATGACCCGCCGTGATTTTCAGGAAGTGTGTGGTTTGGCACGTACTACGGCCAAAACGCATTTGGTACGTTTGCGTGGAGAAGGAAAACTGGTGAATATCGGTTTGCGCAATCAGCCGATGTATGTGCCTGCTCCCGGTTATTATGGCGTATCCAGAGATGCGGCACATCCTTCACGGTAATGACTGTGAAGGATGTGAAGAAGCATATTTCTTTGAGTAATCACACGAAACGGTTGAAAGCTTGAGACTTATCCTCATGTGAAGAGAATGAAAGAAAAGAAGCGGATCTTATTTCGCTATGTATTTTTTCATTCCTTCCGTGTAGAAAGTATTAAACTCTCCGTTTTCTCCGCTATAAATAAAGTAGGCGTCAATCTCCGGGTTCGCTTTGCAGAAGGCTTCCGCTTCTTCCAGTCCCATCACCATGAAGGCGGTAGCCAGGGCGTCGGCAGTCATACAGTCTTTAGCGATTACGGTGGAAGACAAGATGCTGTGCTGTACCGGATAACCCGTTCTCGGGTCGATGGTATGAGCATATTTCTTTCCGTCTTTGTAATAATAGTTGCGGTAATTTCCAGAAGTTGCCAAGCCTAAATCCGAAATTTCAAGTATTGTTTGTAAGTCTTGGTTTACGGCCAGTGAATCGTCGACGGGCTTATTGATTCCGATGCGCCATAAGCCTTTGGAGGGGTTTTTGCCTTTCACAACCACCTCACCGCCTATATCTACCATATAGTTTTTTATGCCTTTACGGTCGAGCAGTTGCGCAATTACGTCTACCGAATACCCTTTGGCAACGGCACTACAACTTAGCATGGTACGGGAATCCTGCTTAATGACTTTGCCGTTGTCCATTTTTACCTTTTCATATCCGGTGATTTGCAACAGGCTATCTATCATGATTGAATCAGGAAAAGTGCCTTTTTTGAAACCGAATCCCCAAGCATTGGCAAGGGGGGCTACTGTGATGTCGAAAGCACCGTTTGTCTCGCGGGAAATTTCCATCGAACGGTTGAAACATTTCTGAAAGAAACTATCGGTAACTAATTCCTCGTTGCGGTTGACGCGACTGATAACTGAACTGTCGTTAAATGGAGACAGAGATTGATCGAAGCGTTTCAGTTCAGCTTCTATTTCCGGTTTTAAATCGCCGTCATATTGGTAAGTAATCTTGTATACCGTCCCAAATACCAAACCTTTGACACTGTAATAGCCAGCTTGTTGATTATGCCTGACTAATATCCAGATGGTTGCCAAAATCAGGAAAGCCAGCCAAAGGAAACTTTTTTTTGTTTTCATACGCTCTTCTTTTTGATGAGAAAACTCATTTTATTGGAGAAATAAATGTTCAATTAATATCTTTAATCCGATGATGACCAGAATGATACCTCCCCATAACTCTGCTTTCAGTTTTCGGGCGATACCACAGCCGCATTGGATACCAAAGACCAACCCGATGAGTGACATGACGAAGGAAACAAGTCCGATGATAAGGATAGGGGACAGGATTTCATTATAATTTTGCACTCCTAAAAAGGCAAACGAAATACCGACTGCCAGCGCGTCGATGCTTGTTGCGATGGCCATAGTGAATACCACTTTCAGACTGGTCGGGTTGAATAGCTGGCAGCACTCTTCTTCTTTGAAAGATTCCCAAATCATTCTGCCGCCAAGGAAGGCAAGAATGGCAAAGGCAATCCAATGGTCTATACTTTCTATGAAATGGCTGAAGCTTTTGGCGAACATCCATCCGATAAAAGGCATGATTGCTTGAAAAAGTCCGAATGTAAAAGCCATGATTAGCATGGGCTTCCATCGGGTACGCTTCAAAATGATACCGCTTGCAATGGAGACAGCGAAACAATCCATCGCCAGACCTATTGCAAGCAACCAAATCTCTAGTCCTGTCATTATATTCTAAAGAGGCAATTTGTAAATAAGGGAATAAGTGATTCCCATATTGTTTGATTTAAATTTTCCGTAGCCGGGCACGTACCATGGATTTCCATATTCTCCGGTAGATGCTTTGGTTTTGTATTTCATACGTACCGACCACCCCATGTTAAAGTTTTTGTAGATACGCACTTTAACGCCTAAAACAATTTCCAGCCATTGCACGGAGCCTTTCATTCCCAAGTGGCTGAAAGGTACGCTTCCGCCCCAGTAACCATCTCCTAAACTGGGGTTACCTACTGCATCTCCCCAGATGGGATCGTCCGCCGGCATTGTGGAGACGTCATATTTAAATGAACTGAACGCATAGCGAAGTCCTGCATATAAATAGCTGTTCTTCTCTTTCTTCTTTGCCATGGTGTTGTAATCCACACCGATTCGGAAGAATGGAGCCATTTTGCTTTTATAGTGTATACCTGTTTCATTCCAGGTATCTGTTCCTCCCATACCAAACTCAAAGGTAGGGATGAATTTGTTTTTAAGATTGACGGCCACACTGACTTCAGAACTCATAAAGTCGCCTCCCAGAAGCTTGCTTCCGATGCCGTATAAATCCACACCGATATACGTACCATTGTAAAGTGGAATGGTATCTATCTCGGCAACCTCTTTCTTTTTCTGATCTCTTTTGGGTGTTTGCGTAGGCCGCTGTTGTTGGGCCAGCAACGGAAGTCCAATGCAAAAGAGTAGGAGCAGACTAATTAGTCGTTTCATCAGGTGTGCGTTCTGGCCGATAATTATAGAATATCTGCAAGTTCTGGATTTCATTTGTATTGGCTTCTTTATTTTGTATATGAAGAGAATCTATTTGGTCCGGTTGTCCATTGCCATACGGAGGAGGAAGGCCGGGTCTTCCTGGTTTGCCAAATTTGGCACTGATAATGTTTTGTTTCATCATATATCCACATTCCATTGATTGGAAATAAGGCGTATTCTGTTGTACAATGTATAATGTGTCAACATCATCTTTTTTACGCTTTGGATCATATCTGAATATGAATACAGTAGAGTCACTTGTATATCGTAGTGGAAGCATTAACGTATGCACATTCTTTTCATTGTTCAGAATGATAGAGTCAGTGCCTAATGCGGTGATTGTCAACGAATCGAGCGTGTCTTTTAGTGCAATATTAGGGTTGTCCGGATCGATGGTATATATCGTGCAATACATCATCGGACGTCCTGCCAATGAGCAATCGTTCTCGTCCGAGCACGAGGTATGAATGCTGACAGCACCGCCAACGATTATCAATAGGAGAAAGATACGAATTAAATTCTTCATAGTCAGCTTATTGAATGTGAATCAAATTTTCTTTTCTATCTGATAGTTATTCCGTTCCGGTGCATTGCGGGAGATTAATTCGCCAAGGAATCCGGCTAAGAATAATTGTGTACCTATAATCATTGCCGTCAGTGACAAATAAAAATAGGGAGAGTCGGTCACCAGTCGATAGGGGAGACCGTTGGACATAGCATATAGTTTACTGGCACCTACAATGATGACAGAAATCATTCCGACGAGAAACATCAATGATCCCAGCAGTCCGAAGAAATGCATCGGTTTGATACCGAATCGGGAAAGAAACCAAAGAGAAAGTAAATCCAAATATCCGTTCACGAAACGGTTTAGTCCGAATTTCGTCGTGCCGTATTTACGTGCCTGGTGGTGTACCACCTTTTCACCGATTTTCTTGAATCCGGCGTTCTTGGCCAGGTAAGGGATATAACGGTGCATTTCGCCATAGACTTCGATATGCTTTACAACGTCTTTTCGATACGCTTTCAGACCACAGTTGAAGTCGTGCAGGTTTTTGATGCCCGACACTTTGCGGGCGGTCGCATTAAACAACTTGGTCGGCAGGGTCTTCGAAATAGGGTCATATCTCTTTTGTTTCCAGCCGGAAACCAAGTCGTAACCGTCCTCGGTAATCATCCGATAGAGTTCGGGAATTTCATCCGGGCTATCTTGTAGGTCAGCATCCATCGTTATGACTACGTCTCCTTCCGCTTCTGCGAATCCACAGTAGAGCGCGGGTGATTTACCGTAGTTACGGCGGAATTTGATACCTTTTACATGTTCCGATTGAGCTTTCAGCTTTTCGATCACTTCCCATGAATGGTCGGTACTTCCGTCATTAACGAAAATCACTTCGAATGAGAATCCGTTGGCTTGCATTACCCGTTCTATCCAAGCATAGAGTTCGGGTAGTGACTCTTCTTCATTGAATAATGGGACTACAACTGATATATCCATTGTACGAATTATGATTTATGATTTATAAATTATGATTGAACGGGTCCGTCATTTTCCGGTTTGGCCTTTTTCATTACCATCAATGCGGTAGGGATGGCCAGGATACTTCCCCAGAATACATCCCATGACAATAACTGCATGGTGATATTGATAGAAGTAAGTGAACGGGCGGTATCTATCGTTTCTTTTATAACTTCTTTGTTTTCTATCAAAGCCGGAGTGTTGGCCATCAACTCGTCCCATAGCTGGATATAAGAGTTGACGATAAAACCGTGATCGATGAACTGGAAATAGGCGTAGTGGGCCACGGCTACCAATAGGGAAGCAAACATATACATAAATATAGTGAAGAGCATGGCATGCGAAAATTGGATACTCCCCCCGCAAATCTTATCCCGATACATTTTCGCGTAGTGATATCCGATGAAAGGTACGGATAATGTCAGGATTACAAATAAAAGCGAAAGGAAAGGTATGTGGAATCCCAGCGGAAATAATATGAACTTCAATATCCAGTAGATTCCCATGTACGTGCCAAAATGCATGGCATATTTTTGTAAATAGCTTCTGTTCTCTGTCATCTTCATTTATAAATTGCGCACAAAGGTACAAATAATATCGGTTGGTAGGGGAAATCTGGTTGTTAAAGTTAATAAAGCAGGGGAAGTTGCTGTCTGAATATTTTTTTGCGATTTTAATTGCTTGAAACGTAGCTTGTTAGTATTTTATTCGTAAAAAAGTTATCTGCAGCTATTGCAGAATACATAAAAATGTCTACCTTTGCAACCGCAAAACGGGTAAGTCCTATACGGCCAGCTCCCTTCGAATCCTCCAGGGCTTGATCGCAGCAAAGGTAGTTGGTTGTAGCGGCGCGATATAGATAGCTTACCCACCCGCCTCTTTAGCTCAGTTGGCCAGAGCACGTGATTTGTAATCTCGGGGTCGTTGGTTCGAATCCGACAAGAGGCTCAAAAAGAAAAAAGCATTCAGGTAGTTTACTTGAATGCTTTTTTTATAATCTAGCATAGAGATTTACTTGATTCGGCTCAGTTGTAATTCTTGGGGGATTAAGTTTAGTCAATTCCCTTCATGCATATACCTTTGCTAGCCTAAAAAGGAAGAAGCTCATATCCACTACTCCTCTAAATGATGCCCTAAATGCTTTGATTTTAGCATTAAATGCTTCCGCTGCTGCATTTGTACTCCTGTTCACAAAGAAGTTCAGAATCCTTTCATAATGATTCTCAATAGAGTTTGCTACTGTTGTGAATGTATCGTATCCATATTCTTCAATCTTATTATACCATAGTGCCAGCTTTGCTCTTGCTACATCCTTGTCATAGTTTGTGGAAAAGATCTTTCCCAACTCCAATGAGTAGTAATATACGTGCTTAATATCTTCAAACTGCTTGAAAAGTAATTCTGCCCTGATTTTCTGACTCTTGGTCCATTTATCAGGTGATTTAAATAATAAATATCTGCTTCTGGCCAATAATTGCCTGAGTGTATCTCCGTTTTCGAGTTCTTCTGCTTTATATACTTCCCCCTTCTCTTTTGCCGCTTTCATAGCTTTATTCTCCTCTTTTATCACTTGCCATCTATATGTAATGCGCAACTCTTGTACAGCTTCGTATACAAGTTTTTGTACATGAAACCTATCAATCACCTGCATGGCACGTGGAAAGCACGTTTTGGCAATCTTTTGCATGCTCCCTGCCATATCCAGTGTAATTTCTTTGACCTGATTACGCAGCTCCTGTGGCATCTTTGTAAGTACCGCAATGATATCATCGGTTTTAGTGCCCTGAATTACAGCTATAATAGAACCTTTCCTACCTCGCTTATCTCTATTTATTAAGATGGTATAAAGATCTCCCTTACTTAAAGC
This sequence comes from Bacteroides sp. 3_1_13, assembly GCF_001185845.1. NCBI lineage: Bacteria > Pseudomonadati > Bacteroidota > Bacteroidia > Bacteroidales > Bacteroidaceae > Bacteroides > Bacteroides sp. 3_1_13. The sequence goes on along the minus strand of NZ_KQ236956.1, from coordinate 2,165,331 downwards.
CGTTTCGTCAATACATAGGTGATAACCCATATTCTTTGGATAAAGGATATACTCTTGGGCATGTGCTCTCTGATCCCAATTCTGGAAGTCACTCAGGTGGTCTTTATATTGGCTTTGAAGCTGTTTGCCATCCATACAGTAATGCTCAGCTACACTTTGGCAGCTAACGGCGTGATTATCTAAGTAATTCTTTTAAAAAAGCACCGAACTCAGCGGTTATGCGAGTACCGGTGGCTACCAAACTCCAGTCACGACTATATGTCTGCCCAGTGGATGGATCTTCCCAGCGACGACGCTTGATACGTAAATAAACGGCTTTACCACGGATAGGGAAGTCCTGAACTTCAATCTCAGGGAGGAAACCTTTTGAGTGAAGATGGAGATCAGAGTACTCAGCAGGAATAGTGGCTTTCTCCTCTAAATAAAGAATAAAGCAAGTATCCTGAGAAACATGATTGACTAGGGTAAAGTAATCAAGGATTCCTGAAGGCAAGAACAAGCTTAAAGAAGCAACAGGATCAATCGTTTGGGAAGAGGATGTTTTCATGATGCAAAAATAAGAATTTTAACGCAATCCCCCAAGGTTTCAGACTGAGCCCTTGATTCTCTTGTATCCATATACAGCCAAGTCGCCGAGTTCTTCTTCGATACGGAGCAGTTGGTTATATTTAGCCATACGATCCGAACGGCTCAACGAACCTGTCTTGATTTGTCCGCTGTTGGTAGCTACTGCGATATCAGCGATAGTAGCGTCTTCTGTTTCACCCGAACGGTGAGAGGTAACAGTGGTGTATCCATGGCGGTGAGCCATTTCGATAGCGTTCAATGTTTCTGTCAACGAACCGATTTGGTTTACTTTAATCAGGATAGAGTTGGCACAACCTTTTTCGATACCCATGGCAAGGAAGTCTACGTTAGTCACGAACAAATCGTCACCTACCAACTGGCAGCGGTTGCCGATGCGTTCTGTCAATTTCTTCCAACCTTCCCAGTCGTTTTCGCTCATACCGTCTTCGATAGAGTCGATAGGGAACTTGTTAATCAGTTCTTCCAGATAGTTGATTTGTTCTTCAGCGGTACGTTTCTTGCCTTTTTCGCCTTCAAACTTGGTATAATCATAAATACCATCGTGGTAGAATTCAGAAGAAGCGCAGTCCATACCGATCATCACATCTTTGCCCGGTTCGTAGCCTGCGGCTTTGATAGCGGCAAGGATCGAGTTCAGGGCATCTTCTGTACCTTCGAGATTAGGAGCGAAACCTCCTTCATCACCTACGGCAGTACTTAAACCACGGTCTTTCAAAACCTTTTTCAAGGCATGGAATACTTCAGCACCCATCCGCAGACCTTCTCTGAAAGAAGGAGCACCGACAGGGCGAATCATAAATTCCTGAAATGCGATAGGAGCATCGCTATGTGAACCACCGTTGATGATGTTCATCATCGGTACAGGCATTACATAGGTATTTGTTCCACCGATGTAACGGTATAGAGGAAGATCCAGATAGTTGGCGGCAGCTTTGGCTACTGCAAGAGATACACCGAGAATAGCGTTGGCACCTAAATTGGATTTAGTCTTAGTGCCGTCCAATGCCAGCATTGCGTAGTCGATACCTCTCTGATTGAGCGAAGACATACCAACCAGTTTTGGAGCGATGATTTTATTTACATTGTCAACCGCTTTTTGTACTCCTTTTCCACCATAGCGTTTTTTATCACCATCGCGAAGCTCCAATGCTTCATGTTCACCTGTAGAAGCACCAGACGGTACAGATGCACGTCCTGTGATGCCGGATTCCAATACTACGTCAACTTCTACTGTGGGGTTACCTCTTGAATCGAGAATTTCTCGAGCTACAATTTTTTCAATTTTCATCGTTTCTATTGTTTTTGAATAAGATTTCTGCAAAAGTACGGACTTGACAGGGAGTGAGAAATCACTATAAATAGGTATTCTTTTTGAACCTATTCCCTATATGTCGTTAGTCCGACCTTATATTATAACAACGGGACGATGTTTTTTGTTTGAGTGTGGCGGGGTGAATTTGTAGGATTTTAATCTTCGATAATAACCCCTAACAGTGGAAGCAAATCCATAGCCTGCAAGGAGGTGATGACAGCCCCTTTCAGATCACTGATGTTGAGCGTGATTCCGCTGATGCGGGAAGTGCGCAAATCTATTCCGCGGAGTGAAGCATGTGAGAAATCGGCTTCTACAAGGTCGCAACCGTCAAAAGCGACAGATGAAAAACGGCAGTCGTTCAGAGTTCCGTTGCGGAGCTGGCTGTGTGCAAAACGTACCTGATTCATTTTACTCATGGCGAGGTTGATGTAACCGGCATTGCAGTCGTGCAGCAAGACATGATTCATCGTTGTTTCAGATAAATTGGTACCCAATAGTTTGCAGGAAATGAATTCTACCCGGTAGAGCGAACTTTCAGCAAAAGAGATGTTGGATAAATCACAGTTCTCGAACCTGACATCGGTCAGTTGGGAAGAATGGAATTTACATTCGCTGAATGTCTGATTTTGGAAAGTACAGTTCTTGAAACTTTTATAAGATTTGTCGATACCTTCTTCTTTTCCTTTACAGAATAAAAGATGAGAGACGGTTTCTTCTCTGTCGAGCCATTCCTGCAGGGTAGTAGTACTGACTTCCTGCTCTTCCATCATGGGAGGAACAACGCGGACGGGTTTGATTGGGTTTCTTTTCATCATGCCTTTCCCACATATCCGCCAGCTACCACAGCGGCCAATCCTATACCTATACTTATTAATGTATATAGAATAAATGCTCCGTAAAATTCTCCTTTCAGTAGACCTACGCCGTCACTGGAGAAAGTAGAGAACGTTGTGAAACCTCCACATAAGCCCGTTGTCAGAAACAAACGGGCTTCGGACGGAAGGTGAAACCGTTCTGAAAGGGCATAAAACAGGCCGATAAGAAAACTACCGAGGAGATTGACAGTGAAAGTAGCCCATGGAAAATGGTAGGGAACGATCCGTTCGTGCATTAACAATTGAATGAAATAACGCAATGCACTACCCGTGCCTCCGCCGATAAAGATATAGATAACTTCTTTGCTCATTTGATTGAAAGATTGATATTATTTAGGCGACTTCAAAATCCTTTTCGAGTTGCTCGAAACCTCCGGGATAAATTAAGGCGTTGTGCCATATGAATAATAAAATGTTTATTGTGATTGAGATAATAATTTGCAAATATAGGAAGATTATGCAATATTCATATTTAATCCTTTTAATTTATTCACCATAGACACTATATTTTTTCTAGTCTCAAAATATGTTATCTGCTTTATTCTTAAATACTTATTCTGTTTTTTGTTCTGTATCCCTCTATATTTTCTTTATAAAGAAAAACACCTCTTGTGTTTCCGGTCTATCTTTGCCATACGATTATTAACTAACTCATTTATATCATGAAGAACATGAAAATAGGAACTGTAATAGGGCTCTGTCTGTTGCTCTCTTTTTTCTTCGGCACATCAGCTAAAGCCGAAAGTATCACTTCTCCTGACGGACAATTAAAGCTTAATTTCTCTGTCAATGCGCAAGGAGAACCTGTGTACGAACTCTCTTATAAAGGAAAAGAAGTAATTAAACCATCGAAGCTGGGATTGGAATTAAAGAATGATCCGGGACTGATGAACGGATTCACGCTGATCGATACAAAAACTGCTACTTTTGACGAAACATGGCAACCTGTGTGGGGAGAGGTGAAATCCATCCGCAACCATTATAATGAAATGGCTGTCACCTTGAATCAAAAAGCACAAGGTCGTAATCTGATTATTTGTTTTCGTCTTTATAACGATGGTTTGGGATTCCGTTATGAATTTCCACAGCAGAAAAATCTGAATTACTTCGTTATCAAAGAAGAACATTCTCAATTCGCTATGGCTGGCGATCATACAGCCTTCTGGATTCCCGGCGATTATGATACGCAGGAATATGACTATACCGAATCCAAACTTTCAGAAATTCGCGGATTATTGCAAGGGGCAATTACTCCAAATGCTTCTCAAACACCTTTCTCTCCGACAGGTGTACAAACTTCCCTGCAAATGAAAACGGCCGACGGATTGTATATCAATCTGCATGAAGCCGCTTTGATCGACTACTCTTGTATGCATCTGAATCTGGACGATCAGAACCTGGTTTTTGAATCATGGCTGACTCCTGATGCGAAAGGAGATAAGGGGTATATGCAGACTCCCTGTCGTTCACCTTGGCGTACGGTGATTGTAAGTGATGATGCCCGTGATATTCTGGCTTCTAAATTGACTCTGAACCTGAATGAGCCTTGTATTTATGAAGATGTTTCCTGGATTAAGCCGGTGAAATATATCGGAGTGTGGTGGGAAATGATCACCGGAAAAGGTTCCTGGTCGTATACGGATGATGTTTATTCGGTGAAACTTGGACAGACGGATTATTCCCAAACAAAGCCAAACGGACGCCATTCAGCCAACAATGATAAAGTGAAACGTTATATCGATTTTGCTTCCGAACATGGATTCGATCAGGTATTGGTGGAAGGCTGGAATGAAGGTTGGGAAGACTGGTTTGGAAATTCGAAGGATTATGTCTTTGATTTCGTCACTCCGTATCCTGATTTTGACGTGAAAATGCTCAATGCGTATGCAAAGGAAAAAGGGGTGAAGCTGATGATGCATCACGAGACCTCTGCTTCTGTACGTAACTACGAACGTCATCTTGATAAAGCATATCAGTTTATGATAGATAACGGGTATAATGCTGTGAAGAGTGGATATGTAGGTAACATTATTCCTCGTGGAGAACATCATTACGGACAGTGGATGAATAACCATTATTTATATGCGGTAGAAAAAGCTGCCGAATATAAGATATGTGTAAATGCCCACGAAGCAACCCGTCCCACAGGATTATGTCGTACCTACCCGAATCTGATTGGTAACGAATCGGCTCGTGGCACGGAATATGAAGCTTTTGCAGGCAACAAACCGTTCCATACCACTTTGCTTCCTTTCACCCGTCAGATTGGCGGACCGATGGATTATACGCCAGGTATTTTTGATACCAAACTATCTTTTCTGTCGGGCGATCACAGCTTTGTACGTACTACTTTAGCTAAACAATTAGCGCTTTATGTAACGATGTACAGCCCTTTGCAAATGGCAGCCGACCTTCCGGAAAGCTACGAACGCCACATGGACGCGTTTCAATTTATCAAAGACGTAGCTGTTGATTGGGATGACAGCAAATATCTGGAAGCAGAACCGGGAGATTATATCACGGTGGCGCGTAAGGCAAAAGGCACTGGTAACTGGTTTGTAGGCGGCATCACCGACGAAAATCCCCGTACCTCTGCTTTTACGCTTGATTTTCTTGAACCGGGAAAACAATATGTAGCCACTCTTTATGCTGACGGAAAAGATGCTGACTTTGAAAAGAATCCGACCTCTTATCAGATAAAAAAAGGATTGGTGACAAACAAAAATAAGATGTCTGTGAAGCTGGCACGCAGTGGAGGATTTGCGATAAGTCTGATAGAAGCAACTCCTGCCGACTTGAAAACAATCAGGAAATGGAAATAAGATTTAGGTAAAAAGATTGTTTACGGATTCCTCGTTTTTTAATAAATATTAGTTGTGCTTCGCAAAGAAAACTAAAACTTTGCGGAGTACTTTTTTTATAGGACGGATTCTTTTTTGTACTTTTGCGCCATCTTTTTTAAAACATCATCAATAAAGAGAACAACATGGGAGGTTTTTTCGGAACAGTCTCGAAAACTAGTTGCGTGACTGATTTATTCTATGGCACAGATTATAACTCACATCTGGGTACCAAGCGAGGAGGACTCGCAACATACAGTGAGGAAAAAGGGTTTATCCGCTCCATTCACAATTTGGAAAGTACTTATTTCCGAACCAAATTTGAAGGAGAACTAGACAAATTTAAAGGAAACGCCGGCATCGGCATCATTAGCGACACAGACGCACAGCCTATCATCATCAATTCTCATCTCGGGCGCTTCGCCATTGTCACAGTCGCTAAAGTAGCCAATATCCAGGAATTGGAAGAAGAACTTCTCGGTCAAAACATGCACTTCGCCGAGCTTAGTTCGAGCAGCACCAACCAGACGGAACTTATCGCATTACTTATTATACAAGGTAGAACCTTTGTTGAAGGTATCGAAAATGTGTTTAATCACATTAAAGGTTCTTGCTCTATGCTGCTCCTGACGGAAGATGGTAGCATCATCGCTGCCCGTGACCGATGGGGACGTACTCCGGTAGTGATTGGAAAGAAAGACGGTGCTTATGCTGCAACGAGCGAATCGTCCAGCTTCCCGAATTTGGATTATGAGATTGAGAGATATTTAGGTCCCGGTGAGATTGTTCGCATGTATGACGATCACATCGACCAGCTTCGCAAACCCAATGAGGATATGCAAATTTGCTCGTTCCTGTGGGTGTACTATGGTTTCCCGACTTCTTGCTATGAAGGAAAGAATGTGGAAGAAGTGCGTTTCACCAGCGGATTGAAAATGGGGCAGACAGATGAATCGGAAGTAGACTGCGCCTGCGGTATTCCTGATTCGGGAGTGGGTATGGCTTTAGGATATGCCGAAGGAAAAGGAGTTCCCTATCATCGTGCTATCTCGAAATATACACCGACGTGGCCTCGTAGCTTTACTCCCAGCAATCAGGAGATGCGTTCGCTGGTAGCCAAGATGAAGCTGATTCCTAACCGTGCGATGTTGCAAAATAAACGTTTGTTGTTCTGTGACGATTCTATTGTACGGGGAACTCAACTGCGTGATAATGTGAAGATTCTGTATGATTATGGAGCAAAGGAGGTACACATGCGTATCGCTTGTCCGCCATTGATTTACGCTTGTCCGTTTGTCGGTTTCTCGGCTTCCAAAAATGCATTGGAGTTGATAACCCGTCGCATTATCAAGGAACTGGAGGGTGATGAAAATAAGAATTTGGAGAAATATGCCACTACCGGTTCTCCGGAATACGAAAAGATGGTTAGCATTATTGCCGAGCGTTTCGGACTAAGTTCATTGAAGTTTAACACGCTGGAAACGTTGATTGAGGCTATCGGCTTACCTAAATGCAAAGTATGTACACATTGCTTTGATGGTAGCAGCCACTTTTAAAGCAGTAAAATAGGATATTTAAATATCCGGATAAAAGTATACCATAAAAAAGAGCCGTGAATTGCTTTGTAATTCACGGCTCTTTTTTTACCTTTACGGCACTATAAACTATCAAATTGTAAATTGTAAATCGTTAAATCGTAAATAGAAATGACTTTAGTAGACAGATTTTTAAAGTATGTAAGCTTCGATACACAATCTGATGAATCGACTGGGCTTACTCCAAGTACTCCTAAGCAGATGATTTTTGCTGAATACTTGAAAAAAGAGTTGGAATCTTTGGGATTGGAAGATATTACTTTGGATGAGCATGGCTATCTTTTTGCTACACTTCCTGCCAATATAGATAAAGAAGTACCCACTATCGGATTTATTGCCCACATGGATACAAGTCCTGATATGACAGGTAAAGATGTCACTCCGCGGATTGTGGAAAAATATGATGGCTCGGATATTGTGCTTTGTGCTGAAGAGAATGTGATTCTTTCTCCGTCGCAATTCCCGGAATTGCTGGATCATAAGGGGGAAGACTTGATTGTAACCAACGGAAAAACGTTGCTCGGTGCCGACGACAAAGCGGGTATTGCGGAAATTGTATCTGCGATGGTTTATCTGAAGGAACATCCTGAAATCAAACACGGTAAAATCCGTATCGGCTTCAATCCTGACGAAGAAATCGGTGAAGGTGCTCATAAATTCGATGTAGAGAAATTCGGTTGCGAATGGGGATATACGATGGATGGAGGTGAAGTAGGGGAGTTGGAGTTTGAGAACTTTAATGCCGCTGCCGCAAAAATAACCTTTAAAGGACGTAATGTGCATCCGGGATATGCCAAGGATAAGATGATTAACTCTATCTATCTTGCCAATCAGTTTATCACGATGCTTCCCTCACAGGAAAGACCAGAACATACGACCGGCTATGAAGGATTTTATCATTTGATCGGTATTCAGGGGGATGTGGAGCAAAGCACTGTGTCTTATATCATCCGCGACCATGACCGTGCAAAATTTGAGAACCGCAAAAAAGAGATAGAACGTCTGGTAGCTCAAATGAACACTGAATATGGAGCTGGTACTGCGACACTCGAACTGCGCGACCAGTATTATAATATGCGTGAGAAAATAGAACCGGTAATGCACATCATCGATACTGCTTTTGCAGCTATGGAAGCCGTTGGCGTGAAACCGAACGTAAAACCGATTCGTGGAGGTACGGATGGTGCACAGCTCTCTTTCAAAGGATTGCCTTGTCCGAATATCTTTGCCGGTGGTCTGAATTTCCACGGACGTTACGAATTCGTACCTATCCAGAATATGGAAAAAGCGATGAAAGTGATCGTGAAAATAGCTGAACTGGTAGCTTCCAAATAAAAAAGGTGGTAAACACTGGTAATACTTAAAACTTAATACTTGATTAATACTTAATACTTTAAAATAATGAAAATCACTCCGTTTACAGAGAAACATATCATACTCGGTGCTAAAATGCACGAGTTTGCAGGTTATAATATGCCTATTGAATACTCTGGTATCATTGACGAACATCTGACTGTTTGTCAAAGTGTCGGTGTATTTGATGTGTCGCACATGGGAGAATTTTGGGTGAAAGGTCCACATGCATTAGCCTTTCTGCAGAAAATAACTTCCAATAATGTGGCGGCATTGGCTCCGGGTAAAATACAATATACCTGTTTTCCCAATGAAGAGGGAGGTATTGTAGATGATTTGCTGGTGTATCAGTACGAGCCGGAAAAATACATGTTGGTAGTCAACGCTGCCAATATGGAAAAAGACTGGAACTGGTGTGTTTCTCACAATACGGAAGGGGCCGAGTTGGAAAACTCTTCGGACAACATAGCTCAACTCGCTGTACAGGGCCCGAAGGCTGTTCTAGCTCTGCAAAAGTTGACGGACATTGATCTTGCTTCTATTCCATATTATACATTTAAAGTTGGAACGTTTGCAGGTGAAGAGAATGTGATAATCTCCAATACGGGTTATACCGGTGCGGGAGGTTTCGAACTTTATTTCTATCCGTCTGTTGCTGATCGTATATGGAAAGCGGTTTTTGAAGCTGGTGAGGAATACGGCATTAAACCTATCGGTTTGGGAGCTCGTGATACACTTCGGTTGGAAATGGGCTTCTGTCTGTATGGTAATGACTTGGATGATACTACTTCTCCGATAGAAGCCGGACTGGGCTGGATTACTAAGTTTGTGGAAGGTAAGGATTTTATCAACCGTCCGCTGCTGGAAAAACAGAAAATGGAAGGTGTTACCCGTAAACTGGTTGGTTTTGAAATGGTTGACCGCGGGATTCCCCGCCACGGCTATGAACTGGTAAATGCTGAAGGCGAGCAAGTAGGAGTGGTTACTTCCGGTACGATGTCGCCTACCCGTAAGATTGGTATCGGCATGGGATATGTAAAGCCGGAATATAGTAAAGTGGGCACGGAAATCTGTATTGATATGCGTGGTCGGAAGTTAAAAGCAGTGGTAGTGAAACCTCCTTTTAGAAAATAAGAAATAAGCTGGTTGTTGTGTATAGCCCCGGATAAGTATCGACTCTATCCGGGGCTAACTTATTTTAGGACGTTATTGCAAAACATATCCGTAGATATGTTGTTTATCCCATAGAAATAATATAATTTTGTCATCAAATACGATGAAATAATGTCTCAATTACCTACTCTTATAGCTGACCTCGCACTGATATTGATCTGTGCCGGTGTTATGACTTTGTTGTTTAAGAAGTTGAAGCAACCTCTGGTCTTGGGATATGTAGTTGCCGGATTCCTGGCAAGTCCGCATATGCCGTATACTCCTTCAGTGATGGATACTGCCAATATTAAGACATGGGCAGATATTGGTGTCATTTTCTTACTGTTTGCTCTCGGTTTGGAATTTAGTTTTAAGAAGATTGTCAAGGTGGGTGGTTCTGCCATCATAGCTGCCTGTACCATCATCTTTTGTATGATTTTGTTAGGTATAGGAGTCGGTATGGGCTTTGGCTGGCACCGGATGGACAGTCTGTTTCTGGGTGGTATGATTGCGATGTCGTCTACCACTATTATTTATAAAGCTTTTGACGATTTGGGATTAAGGAAGAAACAGTTTACCGGACTAGTGTTGAGTATCTTGATTTTGGAAGATATTTTAGCCATTGTATTAATGGTGATGCTTTCCACGATGGCGGTCAGCCATAATTTTGAAGGGACCGAAATGTTGGAGAGTATCGGCAAATTATTGTTTTTCCTTATCCTGTGGTTTGTTGTCGGCATTTATCTGATTCCTGAATTCTTAAAGCGCTGCCGGAAATTGATGGGAGAGGAGACTTTGCTTATTGTGTCGTTGGCGCTTTGCTTTGGTATGGTAGTGATGGCAGCTCATACAGGTTTCTCTGCTGCATTTGGTGCATTTATTATGGGCTCTATTTTGGCAGAAACGATTGAAGCGGAATCCATAGACCGGCTGGTGAAGCCTGTTAAGGACCTTTTCGGAGCTATCTTTTTCGTATCGGTTGGTATGATGGTAGATCCGGCAATGATTGTAGAATATGCTGTTCCTATTATAGTAATCACTTTGGCTGTTATTTTGGGGCAGTCTGTTTTTGGTACTTTCGGTGTCATACTCTCCGGAAAACCATTAAAGACGGCTATGCAATGCGGCTTTAGTTTAACGCAGATTGGTGAATTTGCATTTATTATTGCCTCTTTGGGAGTCTCCTTGCATGTAACGAGTGATTTTCTGTATCCGATAGTAGTAGCAGTCTCTGTCATTACTACTTTCCTGACTCCTTACATGATTCGTTTTGCCGAGCCGGCTTCCACTTTTGTAGATGCGCATCTTCCGGAATCATGGAAAAAAATGATGATGCGTTACTCCTCCGGTTCGCAAACAGCACTCAATCATGAGAATTTGTGGAAGAAGCTAATCTTGGCAATGGTACGTATTACAGTTGTTTATTCAATTGTCAGCATATCGATTGTTGCGCTCTCTTTTCGTTTTGTTGTGCCATTCTTTAAAGAGAATCTGCCTCATTTCTGGGCGTCGTTATTAGGAGCCGCATTTATTATCCTATGTATTGCCCCTTTCTTGCGTGCCATCATGGTGAAAAAGAACCATTCGGTCGAGTTTATGACTTTATGGCATGATAATCGTGCTAATCGTGCACCATTGTTATCAACAATCGTGATTCGCATTATGATAGCAGTGCTTTTTGTCATCTTTATTATTTCCGGATTATTTAAGGCGTCTATCGGCTTGATTATTGGTGTGGCCGTACTTGTCGTTTTGCTGATGGTATGGTCTCGCCGTCTGAAGAAGCAATCGATATTGATTGAACGTCGCTTTTTTCAGAATCTTCGTTCCAGAGATGTACGTGCAGAGTATTTAGGAGAGAAAAAACCGGAATATGCCGGGCGTTTGTTGTCGCATGATTTACATCTTGCTGATATGGAAATTCCGGGTGAATCTTGTTGGGCAGGAAAGACATTGATGGAACTGAATCTGGGAAAGAAGTTTGGAGTTCATGTGGCTTCTATCCTTCGTGGAAAGAGGCGTATTAATATTCCGGGCGGTTCTGTCCGGTTGTTTCCAATGGATAAGATACAGGTGATAGGAACAGATGAACAATTGAGCGTCTTTAATGAAGCGATGCAAAATGGAGCGAAGATAGACTGGGAGGTCTATGAAAAGAGTGAAATGGCTTTGAAGCAATTTATCATTGACAGTGATTCTGTTTTTCTGGGTAAAACGATTCGTGAATCGGGTATTCGCGACAAATATCATTGCATGATAGCGGGCGTTGAGAGTGAAGACGGTACGTTGATGGTTCCCGATGTAAATGCTCCGCTCGAAGAAGGTGATGTTGTTTGGGTGGTAGGTGAAAAAGAGGATGTATACCAATTAGTCGATCAAAAAAACGAAAAAGTACAAGCCGGATAAGAATGGAATACTTATTTTTGCAACGATAAAAACTTAAAATAATAATATCATGAAGAGTGATCCGAAAGAATGTCTGTATTGCCAGAACAATGAAACGCTGCATAATCTGATGATTGAGATAGCGCAATTGAGTGTGTCACGTGTGTTTCTGTTTAAAGAACAAACCTATCGTGGACGTTGTCTTGTTGCTTACAAAGACCATGTGAACGATTTAAATGAATTGAGTGATGAAGACCGTAATGCTTTTATGGCAGATGTAGCGCGTGTCACTCGTGCCATGCAAAAAGCTTTCCAACCGGAAAAGATTAATTATGGTGCTTACTCGGATAAATTGTCTCATCTACATTTTCATTTAGCTCCTAAGTATGTGGATGGACCTGATTATGGAGGTATATTCCAAATGAACCCGGGAAAGGTTTATCTGACTGATGCAGAATATCAGGAATTGATTGATGCTGTTAAGGCAAACCTATAAACGGTAAATTTTGCGGGGTGCCCTGAAAGGGCTTAATTATATAGCGTAGGGCAACGCCCTACGTAAAAACGGCAATCTGAATTTGCGCCCTGAAAGGGCATAATTGTATACAGTTCCGCCCTTTCAGGGCTTGTGGCTGGTGTGCTTTTTTCGTAGGGCGTTGCCCTACGCTATATAATTAAGCTCTTTCAGAGCACTTCAATAAATATATAATTGTAAGGCTTTCAGCCTAACCGCTAAATTCCCATTTATTATTCTTCACTGTCGAAATCGAAATCAAAGTCGAAATCATCCATGAACTCCGGAGTTGTAAATTCTTCCAGTTCCCGGCGGTCTTTCTTGGTCGGTCGTCCGGTTCCACGTGCACGATCTATGAATCCGCTGATTTTACTCATTTCAAGCAGTTCGTATTGATCGGGAGTAGTTACGTTTTCCATCATTTCCGATACAAGTTTGGCACCCACACGTTTTTCAATAGTTTGTAATACCTTGAATGAATAAGTGATAGGCGGTTTCTTCACCTGAATAACGTCTCCCGGTTTTATCATACGGGCAGCTTTGGCTAAAGAACCGTTGATGGTAATGCGTCCTTTTTTGCAGGCTTCTGCTGCAATCGTACGTGTCTTGAAGATGCGGACAGCCCACATCCATTTATCTATTCTTGCTTCGGCCATTTTAGTTAGTTATTTAGTGATAAATAATTCTTTGGTTAGTATCAGTTGACGTTGTCATTTATCGCTAACCGTTCATTGTCATCTTTATTTTTTTTGGGGGGGCTAGTCCATTATTTTTTATTGAACTGGTTCATTGTGATGTCAATACCGGCGAGGCAGAAACTTTTTATAATTTCCGCTGCCATCTCCAGTCTTTCATCCATTGTTTTCCAATCTTCGTTAGTGAAGTGTCCGAGTACATAATCAACCTGTCCGCCACGTGGAAAATCATTTCCGATACCAAATCGCAGGCGGGCATAGTTTTGAGTGCCCAGAATAGCGGCGATATGCTTCAATCCATTATGTCCTGCATCACTCCCTTTTCCCTTCAGGCGTAAAGTTCCAAAGGGAAGAGCCAGATCATCTACTACGATCAGTACATTTTCCAATGGAATATTTTCTTTCTGCATCCAATAGCGAACGGCCAGTCCGCTTAGGTTCATAAAAGTCGATGGCTTAAGCAAAATCAACTGGCGTCCTTTGATAGAAAAGCTGGTAGTGAATCCATATCGTCCATCCATAAAAGGGGGAGCGTTATTGATTCTAGCCAATGCTTCTACTGTCATGAATCCGATATTATGTCGGGTTTCATGATATTCGGGACCAATGTTTCCCAGTCCGACAACTAAGTATTTTATCATCGTATTTCTGTAAAACAGTTCATTAATATAGAAAGAGAAACGCAGATTAATACAAATTAATGCAGACTGAACATCTGCTTTAATCTGCATTAATCTGCGTTTGAAGTATATCTCTTTACAGGGATAATCTCAATTACTTACCAGCGGCTGCTGCTGCACCTCTTGCTGCACGAGTCAACTTAACAGCACATACAACGGCTTCTTTTGCGCTAATCAGTTCAAGACCTTCGAAGCTCAATTCGCCAACTTTAACAGTCTTACCCAATCCCAGGTGAGAAACGTTAACGGTCAACTTTTCAGGAATTACATTGTACAAAGCTTTCACTTTGATCTTACGCATCTGCAGTGCAAGTTTACCACCGGCTTTCACACCTTCTGCAAGACCTTCCAACTGTACAGGAACTTCCATTACGATAGGTTTAGCTTCGTCAATTTGATAGAAGTCAACGTGTAGGATAGTATCTTTTACCGGGTGGAACTGAATATCTTTCAGGATAGCGTTTACTTTTTTGCCATCGATAATCAGGTCTACAACGTAGATGTGCGGAGTATAAACCAAGTTACGAAGTCCTTCGTTAGTCACTGTGAAGTGAACTACTTCATTACCTCCGTAAAGTACACAAGGTACACCACCGTTCTTACGAATTTCTTTCAAAGCTCTTGCTTGTTCTGAAGAGCGTTCTGCAATTGTTCTTGCAGTTCCTTTTACTTCAATTGATTTCATTTCTTTAAAAATTTGTGTTACTCTAAATTAAGTTAGTTTGCTTAATTCACCATCACACGATGTGGATTATCACACGATGTTGCAAAAAAGCGGTGCAAAAGTACATCTTTTTTTTGAAATATCAAAGAGTTACTTTCTTAAAAGTCAATATCAATCTTAATTTCGCTCTCCAATTTGTTTTCCCGGGCTTCTTCGATTGCTTTCCGTTCATTTTCTTCATCAGCTTCGATGTTCAGGCGGGCGATATATTCGTTTGCGTCGCTGCACTCAATGAAATTGACTGCTTCTTCGAGTCCTGCCATAAACTTCTGAAAGTCTTCCCTATATAGGAAGATTTTGTGTTTCTCGAAACTAACTTGAGAATCATCGCCTTCTCCCGTTATCACTTTTTTGCTCTCTGTAATAGCCAGGAACATTTCATCTTTACGATTCTTTTTTACGTCGAGGTAATAGATGCGTTTACCTGCCTTAATGGACTTGGAGAATACGATCTCCTTATCATTCATGTCTGCGCTCATTTTCTTTTTTAAATCTTCCATATCTTTCGGTCCGTTTATAATCGGCTTCAAAATTGGATATTTTTTTTAAACTGTCAAAAGAAAAAGCGCAGAGAATCAAATACTGCATTAAAAAATGTGATTTATTAGTGGAAACTCATTAAAAATATCTACTTTTGCAGTTCGATAACAACAGTATTAATTTGAATTATGATCAACAGAGTTCTTATTCGTCTTAAGATTATACAGATAGTATATGCCTATTATCAGAATGGCAGCAAAAATCTAGACTCAGCGGAGAAAGAGTTATTCTTTAGTCTTTCAAAGGCGTATGACCTTTACAACTATTTGTTAATGCTGATGATAGCATTGACAGAGTATGCACAAAAACGTATTGATGCGGCAAAAGCTAAATTGGCACCTACGACAGAGGAATTGTATCCCAACAGGAAGTTCGTAGATAACAAGTTTATTGCTCAATTGGAAGTCAATAAACAATTGACGGAGTTTATAGCTAATCAGAAAAGAACCTGGACAAACGACCAGGATTTTATCAAAGAGCTTTATGAGAAAATTGTAGAAACCGATATCTATAAAGATTATATGGCTTCTGATGACAACTCATACGAAGCTGATCGTGAACTGTGGAGAAAAATCTATAAGACATACATCTTCAATAATGATTCTCTTGACCAGGTATTGGAAGACCAGAGTCTGTACTGGAATGATGATAAAGAAATTGTAGACACGTTCGTCTTGAAAACAATCAAACGCTTTGATGAAAAGAAGGGTGCCAACCAGGAACTGCTTCCGGAATTTAAGGATGACGAAGATCAGGAGTTTGCACGTCGTCTGTTCCGTCGCACCATTTTGAATTCTGACTATTACCGTCATTTGGTGAGTGAGAATACAAAAAACTGGGATTTGGACCGCATCGCATTTATGGATGTAATCATTATGCAGACTGCATTAGCAGAAATTCTTAGTTTCCCGAACATTCCGGTCAGTGTTTCGTTAAATGAATATGTAGAGATTGCGAAGTTGTATAGCACAGCTAAAAGCGGTAGCTTTATCAACGGTACGCTGGATGGAATAGTTAATCAATTAAAAAAAGAAGGTAAGTTGACTAAAAACTGATACCTTTGTCCATATAGTAGAAACTAAAACAGATTATTTATGAACGTATTGACTGTATTATTGCAAGCTCCTGCCGGTGCTGCCGGAGGTGGAAGTATGATGTGGATCATGCTGATAGCTATGTTTGTTATCATGTATTTCTTTATGATCCGTCCTCAAAATAAGAAGCAGAAAGAAATAGCTAATTTCCGTAAATCTCTTCAGGTAAATCAGAATGTGATTACTGCAGGTGGTATCCACGGAACAATCAAGGAAATTACTGACGACTATATAGTACTTGAGATTGCTTCTAATGTAAAGATTAAAATAGACAAGAATTCTATATTCGCTGATGCTTCAGCGGCTAGCAATCAGTCTAAATAAATAGTTGGTAAATAAATGCCTATGTTTGATCGTAGGAATATAAAATATACATATTTAAAACTATCTAAGAAAATTAAGGATTTTCTGCTTAGTGATAAGAGCAGAGAGTTCTTAATTTTTTTATTTTTCTTCCTGATAGCCGGTGGATTCTGGTTGCTTCAGACGCTCAATAATGATTATGAAGCGGAGTTTTCTATCCCGGTGCGAATGAAAGATCTTCCTAACAATGTAGTGTTGACTTCGGAACCTCCTTCCGAACTTCGTGTCAGAGTGAAAGATAAAGGAACAGTGCTTCTCAATTATATGTTGGGGAAAAGTTTCTTTCCGGTCAATCTAGGTTTTCTTGATTATAAAGGAAAAGATAATCATGTGAAAATTTATGCTTCCGACTTTGAGAAAAAAATATTAAGCCAACTGAATGTATCCTCCAAAATCCTATCGATCAAGCCGGATACATTAGAATATATCTATTCCGAAGGAAAGTCCAAGCTGGTTCCTGTTCGTTTTCAGGGGAAAGTGACAGCCGGACTTCAATATTATGTATCTGACACCATTTGTAAGCCGGACTCTGTATTGGTTTATGCTCCGGAAGGAATTTTGGATACTATAACAACTGCATATACTCAAAATATAACTTTGGAGAATATATCCGATACAACCCGGCGACGAGTTCCGCTGACTTCTGAAAGAGGAGTGAAGTTTGTTCCGGCTTCGGTAGAAATGACTTTCCCGGTGGATATTTATACGGAGAAAACGGTCGAAGTGCCATTGCATGGAGTTAATTTTCCGGCAGATAAGGTGTTACGTACTTTTCCTTCCAAAGTTCAGATTACTTTTCAAGTGGGGTTAAAACGGTTCCGCAGTATAAAAGCAAGCGATTTTATCATCAATATTTCTTATGAAGAATTGCTGAAGCTTGGCTCTGATAAATATACGGTTAAATTGAAGTCGTTTCCAAGTGGAATAAATCAAATACGTATTGTTCCCGAGCAAGTGGACTTCCTGATAGAACAAATTACTTCTAATGGCGATTAAGATTGGCATAACCGGTGGTATTGGTAGTGGAAAAAGTGTTGTTTCCAGACTACTCGGAATAATGGGAATACCTGTCTATATATCAGATATAGAAGCAAAGCGAATCACACAGACAGATCCGGTGATTCGCCGGGGGCTTTGTGATCTGGTTGGTCAGGATGTGTTTCAGGGTGGAGAGTTGAATCGTTCTTTGTTGGCTTCTTATATGTTCGGTCATCAGGATCATGTGCGGAAAGTGAATGAGATTATTCATCCGCAAGTGAAAGAAGATTTCCGTCAATGGGCTGCCCGGTTGAAAAGTGAACTGCTGGTGGGTATGGAGTCTGCAATACTGGTGGAGGCTGGTTTTAAGGATGAAGTTGATTTTCTGGTTATGGTATATGCGCCGCTGGAAGTGAGAGTGGAACGTGCTGTAAAGCGGGACTGTTCGTCAAGAGAACTGGTGATGAAGCGTATCGAAGCTCAAATGAGTGATGAAGTAAAGAGAAGCCATGTCGATTTCGTGATAGTGAATGATGATGAAACACCGGTAATTCCACAGGTTTTGGAGCTTATTTCTTTGCTATCTAAAAATAATCATTACCTTTGCTCCGCAAAAAAATAATTAATAAATAAAAGGATATATACTATGTTGAAGACTATCTTGTCTATCTCAGGTAAACCGGGATTATACAAACTTATTTCGCAAGGAAAAAATATGTTAATTGTTGAATCAGTCAATGCTGAAAAGAAACGTTTCCCTGCTTATGGTAATGAAAAAATTATCTCTTTGGCAGATATAGCAATGTACACGGACGATGCAGAAGTTCCTTTGTATGATGTGTTGGAGTCAATAAAAGAGAAAGAAAAATCAGCGCAGGCTTCTATTGATCCGAAAAAAGCGACTCCCGAACAATTGCGTGAATACTTGGCTGAAGTATTACCTAATTTTGATCGTGAACGTGTATATGTAGCCGATATTAAGAAATTGGTTGCTTGGTATAACATCTTAATTTCTAATGGAATTACAGAATTCAAACCGGAAGGAGAGATTAAGGAAGAAGAAGTTGCAGAGTAATCTGTATAGTTTATTTGATAGGAATAAAGAACATGATAATCATTTAAGGTGGTTATCATGTTTTTTTATATAAACACTTGTAGGTTTAGGAAAAAATTAGTATTATTTGGGTAATCTTTTGCAATAATAAATATCTTCTACTTATATTGTAAATAATGATGCTTTTTATGTATCTTTGTCGCTGTTCACCATTCTTGGGAATATAGCTCGTGGATGCTGAATAACGTTTTTTAATGTTGGGTATGGAGACAATAACAAATAAAGAAGTAAACGTCCGTTTGGACAATGAAAAAGGGACATTATGCCTGACAGGTTTGTTGGCAGGTACAATGGTATTCCTTTACGATTCACAGGGAGAACTAAGAGGCAAACATAAATTTGCTTTGCCTTCATTGACTATGGAAATACCCCAACCGGGCACTTATGTTTTGGTGATGAGTCATCCGAACTGCCAACCGGAAGTTCGGCGAATTACATATTTAGGAATATAAAAAAGGGGCTGCCTAACATGTTTCTTTTTAACGATTTCACCCCTATCAGAGTTCAAACAAACTCTGATAGGAGTGATTTTTAATTTTAGAGACTTGTTAGACAGTCCCATTCTATTTGAATGATGACTTTTAATTTCTGAATACCAATCCGTCTCCGTCAGCATCAACGATAATTGCTTTGCTTCGGTCGACTTCCTGTGATAGTAACTTCTTGGATAGATCATTCAGCAGATAGCGTTGAATAGCCCTCTTCACCGGACGAGCTCCAAATTCAGGATCATAACCCACTTGCGATAAGAAGTTCAATGCTCCTTCTGTCAATTGCAGTTCCACTCCGTTTTCGGCAAGCATTTTCTGTACTCCTTTAATTTGTAAAAGTACGATTTGCTTGATTTCTTTTTCGTTCAATGGTAAGAACATAATCGTTTCATCAATACGGTTCAGGAATTCCGGACGAATTGTCTTTTTCAACATATTCATCACTTCCTTCTTCGTTTCTTCGATTACTTCTTCCTTATTGGAACCATGCAACTTCTCCATCTGACTTTGTATATAAGAACTGCCCATATTTGAAGTCATGATGATAATGGTATTTTTGAAGTTGACCACCCTTCCTTTATTGTCAGTCAGTCGTCCGTCATCCAATACCTGTAACAGAATATTGAAGACATCCGGATGAGCCTTTTCTATTTCGTCAAACAAAACAACAGAGTAAGGTTTCCGTCGTATAGCTTCTGTCAACTGACCGCCCTCATCGTATCCAACATATCCCGGAGGCGCTCCGACCAGACGGGAGACACTATGCTTTTCCTGATACTCACTCATATCGATACGAGTCATCATCGTTTCGTCATCAAACAGGAACTCTGCCAATGCCTTTGCTAATTCGGTCTTACCTACGCCGGTGGTTCCCAGGAAGATAAATGACCCGATCGGACGTTTCGGATCTTGTAATCCGGCACGGCTACGGCGCACAGCATCTGCCACCGCTTCAATCGCTTCGTCCTGACCAATTACACGTTGATGAAGTTCTTCTTCCAAGTGCAACAGTTTATCTTTTTCACTTTGCAGCATCTTGCTGACAGGAATACCAGTCCAGCGGGAAACAACATCAGCAATATCTTCAGCGTCTACCTCCTCTTTAATCATGGCTTTATCGCCTTGCATATCACGCAGTTGCTTTTGAGTATCTTCTATTTCTTTATCCAAAGCCTGAAGTTTACCATAACGGATTTCGGCTACTTTACCATAATCGCCTTCACGTTCGGCTTTTTCTGCTTCAAATTTAAGATTCTCTATCTCAACCTTGTTCTGCTGGATTTTATCCATCAGCGTTTTCTCACTTTGCCATTTAGCTTTAAAGGACTTTTCCTGTTCTTTAAGCTCGGCAAGTTCCTTACCGATAATTTCCAGTTTCGGTTTATCGTTTTCACGTTTGATAGCCTCGCGCTCAATTTCCAGCTGCTTGATTTTACGGGAAATCTCATCCAGTTCTTCAGGAACGGAATCTACTTCCATACGCAGTTTGGCTGCGGCTTCGTCCATCAGGTCAATGGCTTTATCCGGCAGGAAGCGGTCGGTGATGTAACGGCTACTCAATTCGACGGCTGCAATGATTGCGTCGTCTTTGATACGTACGTGATGATGGTTCTCGTAACGTTCTTTCAATCCGCGAAGGATGGAAATGGTACTCAAGTTATCCGGTTCGTCCACTTGCACGATTTGGAAACGACGCTCCAATGCTTTATCCTTTTCGAAGTATTTTTGATATTCGTCGAGGGTTGTTGCTCCGATGGAACGTAGTTCTCCACGAGCTAAGGCGGGCTTTAGAATGTTGGCGGCATCCATGGCACCTTCACCTTTTCCGGCACCTACCAGCGTGTGAATCTCATCAATGAACAGAATAATATCACCTTCTGATTTCTTCACCTCATTGACAACTGATTTCAATCGTTCTTCAAATTCACCTTTGTACTTTGCACCGGCAACCAGTGCTCCCATATCCAGTGAATAAACTTGTTTGTTCTTCAGGTTTTCGGGCACGTCTCCGCGAAGGATACGATGTGCCAAACCTTCTACGATAGCCGTTTTACCGGTACCCGGTTCACCAATCAGAATCGGGTTGTTCTTTGTACGGCGGCTCAATATCTGTAATACCCGGCGGATTTCTTCATCACGTCCGATTACGGGATCCAGTTTTCCGCTACGGGCAGCTTCGTTCAGGTTGATAGCATACTTTTCCAATGATTGATAAGTATCTTCACTGGATTGTGATGTAACCTTTTCTCCTTTTCTCAATTCGCTGATAGCGTTGCGCAATTCTTTTTCCGTCATACCGGCATCTTTCAAGATCGTGGAGACGGTACTCTTAACGGTCAGCAATGCCAGTATGATAGGCTCTAATGAAACAAACTCGTCGCCCATTTCTTTAGAATACTGTGTTGCTTTCTGCAAAACTTCGTTGGATTCACGACTTAGATACGGTTCTCCGCCGGATACTTTCGGCAGGGAGTCGATTTGCTTGTCGACCACGAGAGCTACTTGCTGTCCATTCATACCAAGTTTTTGGAAGATGAAATTAGTGACGTTTTCGCCTACTTTCATTACTCCCTGCATGATGTGGACAGGTTCAATGGCTTGTTGTCCCCGGCTTTGTACCAGGTTTACGGCCTCCTGTACCGCTTCTTGAGATTTAATGGTAAAATTGTTAAAGTTCATATCTTTGTTCTCCTTTCTTATTTCACGTTTTTAATAACACCTAAAGGGGCTCAAAAGATTTGCCAAGTATAAAAATATGACAAAATAGCATGAGTATTAAGGAGTTAAAGGACAAAATGACCTTTTTTATCTAGATATGACTGACGAATTTACCATATACTCCACAGAATAGGATGGGCTTCAGAATAAGATGGGTTTTCAATGAAGTTTACTATTCTGTGGAGAGACGATTGTTAGAAGATTCTTATCGGGAAGTCTCTAAGCTCTCTTTCTACTTTTTTTGCATTAAATTTGTGTGCGTTGAAATTCTTTCCCAACCATTCCCGATATTCTTTTGCAGCTTTTGAGTGTGGTTGTTTTAATGCCTCCAACATCTCTTGGTAACCATATATTCCTCCGCAATCTTCGGGTGGACATGCATTTGCTCCGTCTATGAGAAAGACGCCTTGTGTTTCGTCCTTTTTATATGCTTGTTGTGATTCCAGGGTAATCCGATGCATCCAGCTATCTCCGAAATCATATTCATATTTAATATGTGAGCCTTTTCGGGTAAGGATCTCTCCTAAAGAGAGAGAGTAGGAGTTGACTGTTTTAACGGGATCAAACAAAAAATCGTCATCGGATTCTTCGGTTGTATATATTGTTTTCCCTTTTTGAAACAGATGCATGTGATAGCCTTCCCAACCCATTGCGGTATTTATGACATCCGCAAAACTTTCCAGACGGATGTCGGAAGGGACTTCCACTATACGATATATTTCCGGGTCGGAATCAATCAAAGAAATTTTTATATTGAGTTTTTTAGAGGTTTGTTCTCCAATGTAGAAAGAGTTGTCGTATTCATCATCGTCAAACTCGTCATCGTATTCTTCATCAAATTCGTTATCATCAAATTCATTATTCTCATTGAAGGCAAAGAACTCATTCAATAAGTTCATTAGTTCTTCCATACTGTCCACCTCCAATCCCTTCAGTTCTGCGTGTGGCATTTCTTTTTTTATCTCTTTGATTCCTTTTCTCGTTAATGTATTGGGTATTTTGAATCGTTTATAGATTTTTTCCAATATAGGCAACGTTTCTATGGCACGGATATTCATCAACGTATTTGTGATATAGTCAATTATCGCGATATTATTATCTTCCCCACGCTCAAACTGATCGTAATAAGAATTCAATAATTGGCAGAACCAGTTAATAATTTCCAATCTTCGTTCAGGGTTGGTTATGGCAATTTGTGCGACAGCACTACAAATATCTTCTTTTCCGAAAGGAGCGATTCCGTCTTCATTCATGAAACTAAGTAGCAAAGGCAATTGGTGCTGCCCGAGTTGGTAAATGATGGCAATGGTGGCTTCATCCTGTACGAGGTGGCAGTAGGAAGCGAGGAAAGTCGGACTTTGCCGCATTATTTCCAAGATGATATTTAGAGAAGATTCCATTCGGTAATGTTCCATTGCCCAGTAGATATACCATAACTTAAAAGGCCTGTCTTCTTCTTTTGCGTTTTCGAGAGGTCCTTGATAATGGATAAATAGATGCAGGATAAAGTTGCGCAAATCTTTTTCTAATTCGGCAGCGGGTACTGTCGTGCAATCTTTTTTAAACTCGTCAAATGGGTAGTCTTTGCATGTCTGCATATCCCAAAGCCTTTGCAGGTAAGCTGCAATGGGGGTTGCTTCCGAGCTATAGTCCGGATGCTGATAGTGATAGAAAGCTTCTTCCATTTGTTGGTAGATTTTTTCTAATCCGTTATTGCTTAATATATCTATCACTTCTTGTTGTTCTTCGGGTGTAAACAAGTTTAATACTTCAGTCATAATCGCATCGAGATCAATCGAAGTTTGGTTCTTTTTCTTATTCATTATCGTGTCATTTAATAAATTTGTCAATTTTCTCCAAAGGTACACCTCTTTGTTGAGTAATAGCCTGATAATTTCTCTTTTTTTTAAATATTCTTTCCGGAGAAGATAAGAAAGTTTATCTTTGCCCTATAGTAGAGAGTAAATCTGTTTTCTAATTGATGACTAATGATATGAATGATAAACCACAAATAAAATTATCAGAGACAGTGGTGCTGATTGATGCCGCTTTCCTGAATTTTGTAATTACGGATATGAAGAGATACTTCGAAGAGACTTTGCAACGTTCTTTACAAGAGATCGATCTTTCGATGTTGACTACCTATCTGACTTTGGATGCAGGGATTGCGGAAGGAAAAAATGAAGTGCAGTTTCTTTTTGTTTATGATAAAGAGTCAGGTAATCTTGCGCATTGCCAGCCTTCTGACTTGGAGAAAGAGTTGAATGGAGTTGCTTTTCAAAGCCCTTATGGAGAATATTCGTTTGCCAGTGTTCCGTCGGAAGGGATGGTGTCGAGAGAGGAGTTGTTTTTAGACTTATTATCCATTGTAGCCGATTCGGCCGATGTGAAAAAAATGATTCTGGTATCTTTCAATGAAGAATATGGAAAGAAAGTGACTGATGCTTTGAATGAAGTACAGGGCAAGGAGATTGTCCAATTCCGAATGAACGAACCGGATACTCCGGTAGCTTATAAATGGGATATGTTGGCTTTTCCTGTCATGCAGGCATTGGGAATCAGAGCCGATGAATTATAGCCATAGCTACCCATTTCAGTCATTAATCGCTAATCACTAATAAGTTAATCACTATTTTCCATGTCCGATTTTCGTTTAAAAGTATTTCAGAGCGTGGCGAAGAATTTAAGTTTTACGAAGGCTTCGCAAGAGCTGTTTGTCAGTCAGCCTGCTATCACTAAGCACATTCAGGAACTGGAAGCTTATTATCAGACTCGTTTGTTCGATCGTCAGGGCAGTAAGATCTCGTTGACTAAGTCCGGAGAACTATTATTGAAACATAGCGAAAAGATTTTGGACGATTATAAACAGTTGGAATATGAGATGCATTTGTTGCATAATGAATATATCGGCGAACTGAAACTGGGTGCCAGTACTACGATTGCGCAATATGTACTTCCTCCTTTGTTGGCGGATTTTATAGCCAAGTTTCCACAAATCAATCTTTCTTTGATTAATGGAAATTCCCGGGGAGTGGAAGCTGCTTTACAAGAACATCGGATTGATTTGGGATTGGTTGAAGGAATCTTCCGTTTGCCTAATCTGAAGTATACTCCATTTTTGCAAGACGAACTGGTTGCCGTGGTTCATACCCATAGTAAATTGGCTGTTTCGGATGAGATCGCTCCGGAAGATTTGCCAAATATCCCCTTAGTTTTGCGGGAGAGAGGTTCAGGAACGTTGGATGTGTTTGAACGTTCCCTGTTACGCCATAATTTGAAACTTTCTTCTTTGAATGTATTGATGTATCTCGGTAGTACGGAGAGCATCAAGCTTTTTTTGGAACATACAGATTGTATGGGAATTGTTTCTATCCGTTCTGTTTATAAGGAACTGGTTGCCGGTAATTTTCGTGTGGTTGAGATAAAAGGAATGCCCATGCAGCGCGAGTTTAATTTTGTGCAACTGCAAGGGCAGGAGGGAGGTTTATCTCAAGCTTTCATGCGATTTGCCGGGCATCACAGTAAGAGTTTGTAATCAAACCTCTTCCATACGGACTAATTCCCAGCCGCAGAATTGTATGACAATGCAGTGAAGTTGAGTTCCCTGACATAGTTGGCGAACTTTCGGACCGGCAGCATAACCATGAATTTGTTCAACGGCTTCCTGCCATTGTGCGGTGCCTTGGGTGTCGTATTTTTCTTTCGGCAGATATTTTAATTCCAAGATATAGCTATGCGCTACTTCTGCGTAACGTTGCAGATCGGGCATCAGAAACATATCGCAAAAGCCGTGATTCAGTTCTACTTCAGGCATTGTGAGATAGTAGGCGTTCACGCTAAGGTAAGCGGTGAAAAATCCCTGAATGTTACGTTCGCCCTCAATGCTGCTGCGTACGGAAGTATTCTCCTTATAAGCTTTGGCTATGAATTCCAATGCCGGTCGCCATTGTCCGTCAAAAGCCATATCATTGAATAGAATCTCTATATCTATCAGGTTGATATAATGGTGATTTTGATATTCTTCCAGGATATATTCATAATATTGTTTACGGACATTCGTGTTGGGAATTCCCAGGATAGTCAGATTTCCACGTGTTCCGATGATAGTTAGCATACCATAATAAAACAATAGGCTGGGGAATATTTCCGGATTCGTAATTTGATCGGCAGAAAAAGACTGGTATAGGTTAGTCATGATTTTCCCTTCTTCGGCAATTCGTTTGATAACACCTTTGCGGTTACCGTCAAGACGGTCAAGTTGAATCAGTTTTTTCATCTTATTGTAGTCCGTACGGGTATTAGGATCAATCATCTGTTCAGGAGATTCTCCTAACTGAATTCGATTACGTAGGTAATAGAGTACCATGTCGCAATTAAACATTTTAGGATCTGATTTTAGACTTTGGCGAGCAAAACAATAATTATCATACCATGGCTTCATCTCCTGAATCATTTCTTCAATGTCTCCTTGTAACTGCCCTGCTTCCTGATAATATCGGAGCATAGTACGTACGTCTTCTTCAGAAAATCCCAGCATTTGATTAAACAGTGGATTAGTGCTGATGTTCCAACCTATGTTATATCCGCTTGACAAGTCGTCCAAAGTTACGGGGCTGACCCCAATCATGAATATACGGTCGAACATTCCTTTATAATTCTTGAAGGCATCTCTGTAGAATCCGCTGGCATGGGTGATGGCGTGGTATATCTCATTTCCTTTCTCGTTGAGTACGACATTTGTGAAATTGTCATACTCATCTATAATAAGGTATAGGGGATACCCTTGACGGCGTGCTTCATCGTCTAGTATATGCAGTTTATCAATCCCTTTTTCCGCTGTACTGAAGCGTTCAATAAACTCATCCGTGTAGTATTCACGATAACGGTTCAGAAAGCCATCCAGTTGCACTGCGCTATACGAATCAAATCTTTGCGGCAGTTCATCAATGTTGCCGCCAATCTTGGAAAAGTCAAGATAAAGCATTTGATATTTGCCTTGAAGCGGAGTTGTATTCTGCCCGATCCAGAGATTCCCGAAAAGTTGCTGGAATTTATCTTTCTGTGAAAGGTCATAATATGAACGAAGCATGCTTAGTAGCAGGCTCTTGCCAAAGCGTCTCGGACGGATGAATATCAGATAGTTGGCTTGATCTTCCAACATGGGGATATACATTGTTTTATCCACATAATAGCGGTTTTGCGTGATTACATCCTCAAAATTGGACATACCATAAGGAATTCCTTTTATTGTTCCCATAACTTTTTCAGATTGTTTCTTCTTGTTTTCCAAACAATTAATTACCAAAGATAGTTTTTTTGAAATGGATATTCCATTCTTTTGCGCTTATTTTTTATCTAATTATAAACGCAGTTTTTAACGTCAGGGATTATTCTTCTACTAGAAAAGAAAAAACGTTTTTATTTCTCATATTCTCATGATTTTACATTAATCATCATATAATCAGTGAATTATAGTATGAGAAATGTTTTTAATAAATCGCATTTCTCATCATTTCCGGGTGAAATAAGCCTTAAAAACAGTTATTTCTCATACTTTTTTAAGTCATTTCTCATACTATTATTGCCCTTCTTCGACTATTTTCTTCTTTGTATATACCCTATGTGTTCCTCTTCCGGTGATTTCTATTCCCGAATCGGGTTGATGTCCCCATTGTCGCAGTTCAGTGGTTGCTGCTGTTTGTAGCAATCCGGTTAGTTTCCGATATTCCCAAACGGTCAGGAAAGGATGTTCGTCCAGATACTTTAGGGCTAATGCCAGTCGTTGTTCCGGTGTGAATTTATTCGAGGATTTTTGCTTTTTCCAAGGAGCTCTTTCCAACCGGCATCTATCGCTGATATTTCTTACCATTTCCCTGTCTACCCGGAAATTAACACCTCCTATAAAAATACTTTGTGCGTTGCGGTGCTTTCCACCTTCTTCCGCATCTTCCCGTTCCTTGTCTCTGCCTAAGGTGAGCGACGGAGTGAATGTGCCTATCCCGTCTATCTTTACCGAACGTCCCTCTGCCATCAGGTGTGCCATTTCAATAGCTGTCTGAAGCAGTACGCCTTCTATGTCTCCGGCACTGAAGCCGCTGACATCGCCCACCCGTCGTGCCAACTCTTTTATGCTTGCATTGTCTATCCGTGCAAACTTCGGATATGTAATTCTTTTGCCCGTCTTTTGTATGTCGGGCATCTCCTCCATAATGTATCGTGCCATACTATCTGTCGTTTAAAGTATTAATAGATAAGTTCTTTTCTATTGGAAGTAAACTTCCTTTCCTCTAATAGAAAAGTTCCTTTGGGTTAAATGTAAACTGTAAACGGAAGTTTTGTTTTTATAAATGCAACTTGCGTTTATAAAAATGAAAGTTCTGTTTTTATAATCAAAACTTTCATTTATAGTTTGCTATTACACAAAGGTAAGTTATCTGTTCGTCAAAAGCAAGTTTATCAGTAATAAAAAATAATTTATTTGTTAATAGACTGGGAGAGAAGTAATAATGAATGAGATAAAGAGCAATGATGGACTGATTCTGAAAGGTAGTTGATTGATTTAGTCAGGTTGAGAGAGTGTTTGTCTTATCTCTTTTCTGTATTTGGATGAAAGATTCCTTTGCATATCTTTGTGTTTATAATAAAAAATCATACATTTGTGAACAAAGTCTGTAGTGATGGACTTTTATATATTTATTTAAAGAAGAAATTGTAAGAAGCGTTGTGCTTCATTCTTGTTTCTGAAAACCTAGGAAATTTTCAAAACGTACAAGAATGGCATAGTCGGTTCTCACGTCGTATAGGCGTGGGTCTGCTGTTTTTCATTTGTACGTTTGGGTTTTCCTAGGACCTTCAGAAACAAGTGATAGCACGCAGTTCCGCTTTCTGTTTTTTTGTAATATTCCGGGGGGACGCGGAATACAAATTTTTTTGAAATGATGAAACTAAAGAAAAGCTTATTTTTAGCTTTATTGACCATTGGCGTAGCAATGGCAAGTTGCAGTGATGGAGACGACGAATCTTTAAAAACAATTGAACTGACTGGAGGTACACAAACCACACAAACAGTCTTTGCCGACGAAACGACCCTAAACAACGGTATCAAATTCATAGCTACCGAAGTATGGACGGCTACTATTACCGAAGTGGATGCTTTCCCCGTTTCTATTACAGAGTATTATAATGTGGCTATGTCAAATGAACAAACTGATTGGGTAAAAGACAATATATATAGAATCACATACAATAAATAAACCGGGAATATTATGAAAAAATTGCCAGCGGAGCACCAATAAAAAATATCCGTAAATATTCACTTCTATCTACAGAATGATTCATACGAAGCAAATAATCAATCATTGGCTTCTATGACAAAACTATACTTCCGAACCGCTTTTAGCGGTTCGGATTTTTTGTTCACCCAGTATGGGTGTATTCTAACTGGGGCAAGTCCTGAATTATTCCTGAGATAAAAATGGAATAAAAGGTTGTTTATTATCGCATAAACTTTATATTTGTGAGTGAATTTAAAAATATGAAAAATGCTGGTCCTGACAAATCTATTATAATATGCAGAACGATATACATATATTAGTTATACGGTTTAAAAATGAAATTTCTTTGTTGGAAATACCGTTTTTCAGAGGTGCAATTCTTCATGCTTTGCACGGTGAAGCGAATGTATTATTTCATAATCATGTTGACGAATCATCATTTCGCTATTCTTATCCGTTGATACAATATAAAAGGATTCAGGGAAAAGCGGCTATTGTTTGTTTGAAAGAAGGAACGGAAGCTATTGGTCAATTTTTTTCAGAAGGAACTTTTACTTTTAATCTAGGCAATCGCTATGTGAAAATGGAATTAGGATCCGTATTGTCTAGAAAATGCTTGGTTCAGACATGGAACTCAATGTTTAAGTATCGTATTCGTAGATGGATACCTCTTAATTCGGAAAATTACCAGAGATATAAAGCAATGGAAGGCATTTCAGAAAAGATTTCTTTTTTGGAGAGTATTCTGATAGCCAATCTTTTGTCTTTTTCGAAAGGGATAGGGGTTTATGTGGAGAAAGAAATTCAGTGTAAGCTGACATCCTTGTATGATCCTTTCTTGGTTAAAAATAAGGGCATTAAACTAATGGCATTTGATATTGAGTTTGTTACTAATATGTCTTTACCTGATTATATTGGTATCGGAAAAAATGCTAGCATTGGCTATGGAGTCGTCACTCATGTACGTAATGAAACAATAATGATAAATAAATGAAAACAATGAGAGAACATATTTATTTAGCTGCTTTGCTGCATGATATAGGAAAGTTCTATCAGCGAGCAGATACCGGTTCTGTGAAAACAAGTAGATACTTGAAGGAACATTGTAAGGATGAAAGTTCTTTTTGTCCTTTGTTTAACGGACGTTATTCTCATAAACACGTTTTATGGACAGCGCAATTTATAGATGAATATAGATCGGTTTTTCAGAAATTGGTAAAAGAGGACTTTGATGATTGGACGAATAAAAATAATCTGATAAATTTGGCTGCCGGACATCATTTGTCAAATGAGCAGCTATCAGAATGGGGATCACTGATTAAGGAAGCTGATTGTCTTTCTTCCGGTATGGATAGAAATTCGGAGATTGCATTGCGAGACGAACAGGATGAGAATACGAATTGGGATGCTTTCAAGAAGAAACGGATGATTTCAGTCTTAGAAACCGTCGGATTGTCTAAGGCGGAATTGGAGAATGAAAAATGTCAATGGCATTATTTACCTGTAGAAAGTCTTTCTTTGCACAAAAGATGTTTTCCGCAGTCAGGTAAATCGGAGGGTGATCCTGATTATTCGAAACTGTGGGGGCAGTTTCTGAATGAATTTAAATTTATTCAGGCGAACACTTATCATGCATTCTCTGAAACTCTTTTAAATCTTTTGTTTAAATATACAACTTGTATTCCTGCCAGTACCATCAATTTTCCAGATGTGTCTTTGTACGATCATTTGAAGACGACCGCTGCGTTGGCTGTATGTTTGTATGATGTTCGACAGTCTGAGGAAAAACCGGAAAATCCTTTTTTGTTGATAGGAGCGGATTTGAGTGGCATACAATCTTACATTTATCAGGTTGTCTCTAAATATGCTGGTAAGAATTTGAAAGGACGTTCTTTCTATTTGCGTATACTGTCCGATTCTATTGTTCGCTTTTTGTTGAAAGAATTAGGGTTGTTTCAGGCAAATGTTGTTTATAATTCTGGTGGAGGATTTTATATGATTGCGCCTGATACTACAGCAACGAAAACCAGATTAGAAAAAGCCGTGAAGAAGATTGAACAGCAGTTGTTTAAAATACATGGGACCGCATTGTTTGTGGCTATTGATAGTGTCTCTGTGTCTAAGGATGCGTTGATTCATGCTTCTGGAGAAAATCTGCAAAAAGTGTGGAAAGAGTTGTTTGAAAAACGGGAACAGAAAAAATGCGCTAAATTTGCATCACAAATAGAAGAACATTATGAGGCGTTCTTTATGCCTATTGAACATGATGATACTGTAGGACGAGATGTCGTGACAGGAGAAGACTTCTTGCCAGGTGAAAAATATGTGTCGGAAGGAGAATTGAAGCCGCTGAAGCAAATAACAAAAGATCAGATTGTATTGGGGCGTGTTTTGAGGGAATCTGAAATAATGGTTATCTCGACAGAACCGATTGCCTACTGGGCAGATAAGAAAATGATAGAACCTGGTGGTTTGGGTTTTCATTATTATTTCCTTCAGAAAGAAGACTTGTATGCGATGCAGAAGCAACTTCGTGCTTCTGCTGATAAGGTTTCTGTTATCACGTTGAACGGGAAAAATGGGAATTGCGATTTTATGAGCAAAATTGACGGAATCAATAACATTTACGGTTTGGAATTCTACGGTGGAAATGAAATAGGAGAGAAGGAAATGCCAACATTTGAGGATATGTGTAACAAGCACATAGCGAAAGATGCTTTCAAAAGATTGGGCGTTTTGCGAATGGATGTAGATAATTTGGGCCAAATTTTCCAACAGGGAATCCTTCCGGAGCGAGCAACCTTGTCAAGATATGCTGCATTAAGTCGTTCGTTTGATTATTTCTTTTCTGGATACCTGAATACAATTTGGAAAGAGAATTTTCCTGAGCAATCCTTCATTATATATAGTGGTGGTGATGATGTCTTTATTGTAGGTAGTTGGGAAATTACGATTAAAATAGCAGAACGTATACGTGGTGATTTCAAACAGTTTACCTGCGAAAATCCAGTATTCTCGCTATCGGGGGGGATTGCTATTGTTTCTCCCAAATTCCCCATCATGAAAGGTGCGGAAGAGAGCGATGGAGAAGAAAAAAGGGCTAAAGGACATCAAAACTTCGGACAGACGAAAAATTCGGTTTCATTTATGGGTATGCCTTTGAATTGGGAACGTGAATTTCCGCAGGTACAATCTTTGAAGGATGAAATAGTAGCAGCCAATGCAAAGAACCAGTTGCCTAAATCTTTCATATCAAAAATTTTAAGTCATTTGGCCAATGCGGAAATGGAAAATCATAAAATAGAAGCCATAAAGACTTATTGGATGATAACTTATGATTTAAGCCGAATGTGCAGTCGCATATCGGATCTATTAGTGAGAAATATGATTAATTGTTGTAAAACAGAAGTTTGTACAAACAACGGATCACTGAACGGACAACCGATAGAGACTGATTATCATTTGTTGGAACTATGGGCAATGGCATGTCGGTGGGCAGAATTAGAGATTAGACAGAAAAGTAGTAATAACGTTTAAATAATAAATTTATGATGGGAGACAATTATCAAAAAACGAAAAAATATTCATCGGATAGGCAAGGTGGATATTCAAATGAGAATCAAGCTGCGGATCCTAAATACATATTTGAGAGTGCGGGTTATAAGGCGGAGTGGATAACTAACGAAGCGGATGCCCTATTGCCGGAATTTGCGGATAAAATGGGGAAATATATGGCTGATAATAAATTGACTAATTCAAAGATTCGTAGTATCTATGGAGAAATCAAGCGCATTCAAATGGGCGAATTTGAAAAAGAAAAAGCCTCTTTTTATTTATTGAAGCCTAAAGTCGCTTATGCTTTAGGGCGGGATAACAAAAATAAGGGTTTACAGTTGTTTAAATTCATCTTTGACAGGTCAGCCAAAGATGTGTCGGATCAAAAAACATATCATAATTTTTGCAACTTGTTGGAAGCTATTCTGGCTTATCACAAAGCGAATGGAGGAGATTGACTAATATAATTTAATACACTAGATCATGGCAACAATAAAATTGGAAAAGAAAATAGTTTATACCGGGATTATCACATTGAAGACCGGTTTACATATTGGTGGAACAAACGCGTCTTTGAATATAGGCGGTCCTGATAACTTTGTAGTACGCAATCCGATTGATAACATCCCATATATACCAGGAAGTTCGTTGAAAGGGAAGATGCGTGCTTTGGTAGAGATTCTAAATGGAGAAACGAATGGTGGTAAACCAACAAACAGAGTAGATACAAAGGCAGGTGCATTGTTTGGTGTCTCGGCTGATGCAGGTGGACATCCATCCCGTTTGATTGTACGAGATTCAGTGATGATTACGGAGCTGGACACAGAGGATGAATTGAATCTGTATGGATTAACTCGGAAAGATGTTCCAGATTTCAGCCATACGGATCTTCCCTATACGGAAAGTAAGACGGAGGTTGCGATAGATCGGATTACAGCAAAGGCAAATCCGCGTACGTTCGAGCGTGTTCCGGCAGGTGCCCAGTTCAAACTGAATATGGTTCTGAATGTTTTTGAAGGAGAAGATGAATCTTCTTTAAAAGCAACAGTGGTTCAAGCCATTAGTCTTTTGGAAGATGATTATTTGGGAGGAAACGGGTCACGTGGCTATGGACAGGTTTCGGTAAAAATAGTAAAGGAAGAATTTAAAACGTATTGATCATGGCTACGTTTACCGTTATAAAAATGACTCATTTTTCTCCTTTGCATATCGGTACGGGAAAGGAAAACTATGATTTTTCGGCTTCTGACTTACATTCGGATACTCTTTTATCTGCTTTAGCGGCAATGAGGGTGCAGATGGGGCAGACGGAGAATTTAGAATCTTTTCTTTCTTCTTTTCTGTTGAGCTCAGCTTTTCCTTTTTATGAGAACCGTTATTTTCTTCCTAAAATGCAGGGAAAAATAAAGATTGTCGTGAAAGGAAAAGCGGAATCTGAATATCGGAAGAGTTTGAAGAAAATTCACTATATAGAATCTGAACTTTGGCAAAAATTGTCGAGAGGAGAAACGTTGGAGTTAGAAACCATCCAACAGATTCAAGGAGATTTGTTGTTGAAGAAAGAAGATGGTATTTCTGTGTGTAAATCGCAAGTAAGCGAAAGGGTTAGTGTATCCAGAGCTTCAGAAGATGCTGAACCTTTCTTTTTTGATTGGAAATTCTTTGACCGAAAAGCCGGATTGTACTGTTTGACAGATGCAAAGGGCGAATTGTTGGATGAAATAATCCAGTTGTTTATTCTTTTGGGAGAGACGGGATTGGGAACGGACAAAAATATAGGAGGAGGAAAATTCTCTGTTGAAACAAGTACTCTTTCTATTGAAAGTGTCAGAGATGCAAATGCTATGCAATTGTTGTCTTTATATATTCCGACAAAAGATGAAACCGAGTTTTTGAATTTGTCACAATCAAAGTATACGTTGTTATTACGTGGTGGATATATGGCAGGAAGCCGGGAAGAGAGTCTGCGCCATTTGCGTAAGAAATCTATATATGCGTTTGGTGTAGGTTCGGTATTTCTCACTACTCAGCCATTAAAAGGCAAGATTGTGGATTTGCGACCCAATTGGAATGACGAGCGGATGCATACGGTTTTGCGCAGTGGACGTCCATTTTGCTTACCTGTTAAATTGAATTAGCTATGAGTCAAATAACAATAAAAACCTTGACATCCGTCCATATTGGTTCGGGAGAGACGTTTCAATATGGAAATGATTTTGTTCGGGGAAAAGATGCGGACGGTGATTCCATCATAGGCATTGTAGAACCAAAACAAGTATTGGCACTAATTGGAGAAAAAAATCTGGACGCATGGGTAACAGCGATTGATGGGGGACGTTCTACGGACCAAATAGTGAAGCAGTATGCTCCCTCAGCGAAACTTGAACAGTATTCTCGTCGTATCATCTTGTCATGGGCAAATGAGATAAAGCCGACAGATACGTTGAAAGAATATATTCATGACGGATTGGGTAGACCTTATATTCCGGGTAGTTCTATAAAAGGAGCGATTCGAACGGCAGTTTTGGCAAGTTGTTGCAAAGAAAGAGACGATTTGGAACAATATGCTAGAAATAAATCAGGCAAAGTGACAGCAAAAATAATAGAACAAAAGTTCTTTGGAAAGGATGCTAATTCTGATGTGTTTCGTTTCTTGCATGTTGGTGATGCTTTTTTCGGGAAAAATTATGAGGCGGCTGTTCGCATGGTGAATATTAATGAGCGAGAGAAAGCCGGTTTCTGGGATATGACGAAGTCACAATTGCTGGAGGTGTTGTCTCCAGATGATGAAGCGATTTTTGAATTGAGGTTGAAAACCGAACTTTATGAGAGAGCAAAAGTTGCTACCGCTTTGTTGCCTGAGTGTATGCATACATTGCCTGAATTGTTTCAAACGATTAATCAGTATACAAAGAATTTGATAAAACAAGAAATCTCATACTGGATGGAACGTCAAGACAAAGATGATAGCGGTAAAGTGGATGACTATTTGGAAAGAATGAGACAACTATTGGCGGAAGTAGAACAATGTCAGCCTGATAAAGAGTGTGTTTTGCGTGTAGGTGCTGGATCCGGTTGGCGTTTTATAACCGGTGCTTGGACTGAAAATTGGAGAACTTTTGAAACAACAGTTGTCCCTGCGGCTCGTCGTAACAATCAAAAATATACGCAATTTCATTTTCCAAAAACAAGGCGTGTTGATGAAGAGTGTGATGTACTTGGATTTGTGAAACTATCAATACTAACTGAATAATGGCTCATATTCATATTTCTTTAATCGGTGGTCAATCTTATCCTGTGTATTTGGGTATTGCAGATTTAAATCCGGATGGGATTATATTGATTCATTCTTCTCAGTCGAGAGAAGAAGCAGAACGCATACAACAAGAGATTGATGTTCCTACTCATTTGCTGGAATTTGATCCTGTTGATATTCAGAGCATCTATCATCAGTTGGAAAAGAACTTTACACGACTTTCTTCGGATGATATTTATACGGTTAATATAACCGGTGGAACTAAATTATGGTCTATAGCTTTTTATGAATATTTTAAGCGATATTCCAATGCCAAACTGATTTATATCGATCAAAATAATTGTGTCTGCAATCTTGTTACTTTGGAGAAGTATCAATCTGTTGTTTCGTTTGATACCGATTCTGTGCTCCGTTTGAATGGAACGAAAGCAGAATCCTATTTGTTATATCAAGATTATACAGAGGCTGATAAAAACTGTATTAATAGAATCAAAAAACTTCGTCGTCATTCTTATGAAAAATTTAATGCTTTTTCTATTCCAAATAAAAAATGGGAGAATGAGTTGAAACAAAAGAAGTTGGGCAGTTGGAGGCTGGAAGACGGTAGTCAGATAGAATGGGACAAGGAAACAACAACAATCAAGATATTGCTGATAAATAATAAATCAGAAAAATTAAATGATATGCTGACTTCCCCGCATATATTTAATCTGTTTTTTCATACAGGTTGGTTTGAATATGAAGTTGCGAGTCTGCTTTCTACATGGCAATATGCAAAGGAAATACGCATGAATGTCAAGTTCCCTTATAATGCGGAGCGGAATCCGAAGAATGAGATTGATTTGATTGTAAATACGGGCAATCGCCTTTTGTTTGTGGAATGTAAAACGCAGATAAACGACATTACAGACATTGATAAATTCAGAACTGCTGTGAAAAATTATGGTGGCATGGCCTGCAAAGCTTTATTTGTGACCTATGCTCGAATGAAGGAGACTGCTGCGGAGAAATGTGAAGACAGTGGCATTTCATCATTTAGTATTCAAGACTGTAACCAATCTTTTTTTAGTATTCAAGAGATGTTGCATCTAAAGTTGGAACAAGAATTATTTGCTATTAATAAAAAATAGAAATCGTAACAAATTATGAATCGAAAAGTCTTTATATCTGTGCTTGGAACAGGTTTTTATAGCTCTTGTAGTTATGTAAAAGGTGATTTCATCTCTTCGGAAACTCGTTTTGTACAACAAGCCACTATGGAGTACGTGGATATTGCTCATTGGGGTGTGGACGATGCAGTCTTCATTTTATTGACGGATGGCTCCCGAAAGAATAATTGGGATATGGAGATTACTTCTAGAAAAAACTTTCGGACGAATGAAGTAGAATCTTATAAAAGTTTGCAAGCTGTTT
This sequence comes from Bacteroides sp. 3_1_13, assembly GCF_001185845.1. Lineage (NCBI taxonomy): Bacteria > Pseudomonadati > Bacteroidota > Bacteroidia > Bacteroidales > Bacteroidaceae > Bacteroides > Bacteroides sp. 3_1_13. The sequence continues at coordinate 2,127,819 of NZ_KQ236956.1, read as the reverse complement.
TGAAAGAAATGAATTTGCCTTGTCTGGTTCATGACATTTCCATTCCTGATGGAAAAAATGAAGAAGAAATGTGGCAGATTTTTACGAAACTTTTCGATGTATTAGATAGCGGTGATGAATTATATTTTGATTTGACTCACAGTTTCCGTTATCTTCCAATGCTGATTTTGGTTTTTGGAAATTATGCAAAGTTTTTAAAAGATACAACCGTGAAGCATATATCTTATGGTAATTATGAAGCACGTGATTTGCTAATGAATCAGGCTCCCATCATTGATTTATTACCTTTGGTTGCTTTACAGGAGTGGACTTTTGCAGCTGCAAACTTTAAGAACTTCGGAAAAATGGGAGATTTGACTACTTCTATTGTTTCTGTTACCAATCGTTGGTCCATAGCGACCAAGCAAGAAAGAAGAGTAAAAGAGTCAATCATAAACTTAAAGAATAATATCAATGAATTTGAAAAACGTATAGTGACTTGCAGAGGACGTGAACTGCTAAAAGGAGACGCTGTGAATGCTGTCAAACAGCATATCGATATGGCGTTAGACAGTAGTTTCCCTCAACCTATAAAAGAAATCTTGCGAAGTCTGAAAGATGGGATTATGCAGTTCTCTAATGAATCGGTTGATAATTTGCGATATGCTATCAATTGGTGCATTAAATATAATATGGTGCAGCAAGCATATACTTTGGGACAAGAATCTATAATCACTATTTTGTGCGAAAAAATGAAGGCTGTTAATCCATTCGCTCCTACAGAGGAAAAAGAATTCCGTAGCTATATAGCTGCTATTTTAGGAATTAATGTAAAATACGTGAATGATGAGAAAGAATGGAACATAACATTAACCCGACATCGTTTATTAAGTAGAGCTTTCTTTTCATTAGAATGGGTAAAGCAATTGCGGAAACCGTATGGGAAAATGACAACGAATAGAAATCAGATTAATCATGCCGGTTTTTTGGGTACAGTCAGTGCAACGCTGATTATTAAACAACTTCAGGAAACAATAGAGGCCTGTTTTTCAATACTCGATCAGTCGTTGGAAATGCCGACCGTACCAAAAATGGGTGAGAAATTATTGATAAATTTGTCTAATCATCCTTATGCTTTGTGGGAACAGAAACAACGAGATGCTGCTGAAGTCTATGGTGAATGTGTCGACTTACCTTTTCCGAATATAGAACCATCTTATGATGAAACAGAGATAGAACGCTTGGCGAAGGAATATTTTGATAAAATCCAAAAAATGAGAGGTGACCGTCAATTAACTGTTCATGTGATGGGGGAATTTACTTTTTCTTGTTCGCTAATTGAAAAGTTGCGCAAAAATGGCATTAAATGTATTGCTTCTTGTGCCGAACGGCAGGTTGAAATTGTGGGTAATAGTATAAAGCAAGTTGTTTTCAATTTTGAACGTTTTAGAGAATATGGCTGCAAATAAGAAAATCATACTGAAAGATGGGCAGCAGCGGGCTTTTGAGTTGTTGCAGGATTTTATTCGCAATAAGGATAAGAAAGTTTTTATTCTGAAAGGATATGCGGGTACTGGTAAAACTACGATGATGAAAGTTCTGATAGAAGAGTTGAAACGTCGAAATTTGCACTTTTCCTTATTAGCTTCTACGGGTAGGGCTGCAAAAATTCTGAGTAACACAACGGGTCAACAAGCTGCAACTGTACATGGTACAATCTATAAATACAATGATTTGAATCAAAATCTGGAAGAATTGATCCAACAACGCGAAGCAAAAGGGGTTGATTCTAGCGGACAGTTGTTGCTTAATTTTGAGTTGAATCCGGTTTCTCATACAAACAGGACTGAAGAGTGGTATTACATTGTGGATGAAGCCTCTATGATTTCTGATAAAGAAGATGCTACAGCCGTGCAGGCTTCATTTGGAAGCGGAAGATTGTTGAAAGATTTGTTGGATTATGATTCGAAGGGTAAATTTCTGTTTGTAGGTGATGCTTGTCAACTTCCACCTATCTCTCAAAAGGTGTCTCCGGCATTATCTCTTCAGTATTTTAGGGATGTTTTCTCTATATTAGCATCAGAAGTCGAATTGACTGAAATCGTGCGGCAAGACAAAGGAAACGATATTGTACTCTCCTCTCAAAAAATAAGGCGTTTGTATGCTAATCCACAGCCGTGGAAGTGGGCGAAATTTCCATTTCGTGGTTGTAAAAACATACATATTGTAAATAGTCAGGTAGAATTGATACAACTGTATATACAGCGGATAAAGAAGAAAGGTCTGAATAACTCTACCCTGTTGTGTTATTCTAATCGGCAGTGTGATACGATTACTCAAATCGTTCGTCCATCCTTAAATATAAACAGTGCTGAGTTGGCTATTGGTGATTTATTGTTGGTGACGCAAAATAACTATATATCTGGATTGATGAATGGTGATTTGGTTGTTGTAGAATCTGTAACTCATAAAGAAGTGCGAGCTGGATTGACGTTTTTGAATGTGACGGTAAAAGAACTGTTCACGGAGAAAAGCTATTCACAACTGATGATTGCGGATATTTTATATCAGAATCAGATAAATCTTTCACAAATCCAACAAAAAGAATTGTTTATAGATTTTTATAAACGAATGAAACTGAGAGGTATTCGGCAGGGAAAGGATGAATTTAATCGGCAGATGATGCAGGATCCTTACTTGAATGCTTTGAGGGCTGTGTTTGGTTATGCGTTAACTTGCCACAAGGCACAGGGTGGAGAATGGGAATACGTGTTTCTTGATATTCCTCGTTCGGTACCTTGTATTGAAAAGCCTTATGTATATCAATGGATATATACGGCGATGACACGTGCTAAGCAAGAATTGTATATTGTAGATGATTTTTGGGTAATTTAAAAAAATAGAAGATGGAACTGGTCTTGAATACATTTGGAACTTCTCTTAATCGTGATAATGAAGGTTTTGTTGTCACTCATAAAGATGGCAGACAGCGGATTCCTGTAGCTGGAATAAAGTCGATACAGATTAGTCGAGGAGCTCAGATCACAAGCGATGCAGTAATGCTTGCTATAGAGCATGAAATAGAAGTGCTGTTTATGGATAAGTCCGGTATGCCGATTGGGCGAATCTGGAGTCCTAGGTATGGTTCTGTATCTACCATTCGTAAAGGACAGTTGAATTTCACGTTTTCTAACGATGCCTTGCAATGGATTAAGGAGATTATTCGTCGTAAAATAGAGAACCAACAAGCTTTGTTGTTGATGATGCGGACAGATAATGTAGCTATCAATCGGAAACGTGAAAAAAATATAGCTCGTTTGGAAGACTATCGAACGAAAATCACTTCTTTGAACGGTGAAATCGTTTCAGATGTGGCAGCTCAACTGAGAGGGTGGGAAGGCGTAGCTTCAAAGATTTATTTTGAAACACTGAACGATTTGATTCCTGAAGAATACCGTTTTGAAATGCGTACTCAACATCCGGCTATGGATGTGGTAAATGCTTTTTTGAACTATGGCTATGGTGTATTGTATGGAAAAATAGAAGGTGCTTTGATAAAAGCGGGAATTGACCCTTATATCGGAATTTTGCATAGAGATGATTATAATCGTCCAGTATTGGTCTATGATGTGATAGAACTTTATCGGATTTGGGTAGATTATGTCGTGTATAGTTTGGTTGTACAGCAAGTAGTAACGGATGAATATTATTCGGTTCGTGAAGATGGCTCTTATTGGTTAGAATCATTGGGACGGCGTGTTCTTATTCAATCTTTGAATGATTATTTGGATGAGATAATCACTGTAAAAGGGGTAAATCGCTCGCGTTTGACTCAGATTCAACTTTATGCGCAGGATTTGGCACAATTGTTTAAAAAATATGAATAGTATATGTTATCTGCAGGAGTAAATCTTTTGAGAGATTCGGATACGCTCAGGAAAGTCACAGTTGATTATTTATATCATAGCCTTCGGAATCCGAAAGAGGAAGTGAAATCTCGTATTCATCAGTTGCGTGTTGTGAGGAGTTTGGACGAAAAACAATATAAAGTTTTGAAACGTGAACTTCCATATATTGTATGTGGAATGTTCAATCCTCCTTATCGGCGAACAGAGAACTTTGCTTATACTGAATATTTTATAGTTGATATAGATCATATATCTGAAAAAGGGTTGAATCTGGGTGTGATTCGCGATCAGGTGGAACGGGACGAAAGGGTTGTGCTTTCTTTTTTATCTCCGAGTGAGGATGGATTGAAAGTATTGTTTCGTTTGAAGGAACGCTGTTATGATGCAGGAATTTATTCTTTGTTCTATAAAGCATTTTTGTTGGCTTTTTCAAAGCAATATCATTTGGAACAGGTGATTGACGAACGTACTTGTGATGTATGCCGAGCCTGTTTTATAAGCATTGATCCGTATGCTTATTATTGTTCGGAATCAATTCCGGTAGATATGAGCACTTATCTGTCTGTTTCGGATACTACTTCTATGTTCGATTTGAAACATGAGTTGGAACAACAGGTAAAAAAAGAAAAGATAACAGTTGTGTCACCGGATGAAAAGATAAAAGATCTGGATCAAGAAACTATAAATCGAATAAAACAATTATTGCAACCTCAGTTGAAACAGAAATTGCAAAATAAGAAAGTCCCTTATGTGCCTGAATGTTTGGATGATATAATAAACGATTTGAAAAAATATATAGAAAAAACGGGACTGATCGTTTACGAAATAATGAATATTCAGTATGCTAAGAAGATTCGTTGTAAAATGGGGGTACGTTTGGGCGAAATCAATTTGTTTTATGGTAAGCGTGGCTTTAGTGTTGTTCAGTCCCCTCGTAGTGGAACATCGGATGAATTGAATAGACTATTGGCTGATTTGATAACATCTTACTTATTGACTAACGAAATGATTTAATTGGTATATGGGAAAGAGTAAAAAGAAAGAATTGACATTTCCACAGAAGATGAATAAATTGATGCATGCAGGCGTAGATAATAACCAGATGATTTATAATCGTCAACACGATCTTTCTTCTATTGAAAGTTTAGACGAACGTATCAAACGGGTGATAGGCTTACTAAATGTTCCTAAAAAAAAATCATTGAATATGTTATTTTTTGTCATGTACGATATAGAAAGTAATAAAGTACGTAATCAAGTTGCTAAGTACTTGTTGAGGAAAGGATGCTTTCGTGTTCAACGTTCTATTTTCTTGGCAGATTTGAATAATCAGGACTATGAGCAGATTCGTTCAGATTTATCAGAAGTGCAGGCTTGTTATGATAATCATGATAGCATTATGATCGTACCGATATCTACAGACTTTCTTCGTTCTATGAAGATTATTGGGAAGTCAATAGATATTGATATTATAATGAATTCTAAGAATACACTGTTTTTTTAGAATGTTTATGTTTTCGTTCTTTGAAATATTGTTTATCTTTGCAGGCTTTTAAAAAGAGAACTTTTTTCTTTTTTTAGGGTGACTCTTTTATGCTTTCTGTTGTTTTCTGTTGAAAATGACGTGATTATAATGATAACTCTCATAGAGTACTTCCAGTATAATAAGGATTAAGACTAATGCTTAGAATATCTTTCTTTGTTACTTTCATATCTCATAGAGTACTTCCAGTATAATAAGGATTAAGAC
>NZ_KQ236956.1:2050944-2119269 GCF_001185845.1 Bacteroides sp. 3_1_13 | reverse complement strand
CTCATAGAGTACTTCCAGTATAATAAGGATTAAGACTTGCGCACCATATCGAGCGTACAACCTTCGGGCAATGTCTCATAGAGTAACTTCCAGTATAATAAGGATTATGACATTGCATTGTTAATCTCTGACAAAGAAACAGCTTTCATAGAGTTGCTTCCAGTATAACCTAACCTTAAAATCCGCGACTTAATCTAATAAAACAACCTCTTTGGGCGGCATTTTTTTTGCTGTAATGGATAATTTGTCAGTTTGATGACCGACCTTATATTATATAGTGAACAATTGGTTGATTTCTGCCACCAATAAAAAACGGTAAACCATTTGTGAGACGAATTACAACGTGTTTTTGTTTTGTATACGAAACAAAAATACTATATTTGTATTTTATATATAGAACAATACCAGATATGGACAAGGAACAAATAAAGCAGATAATTGGTGAAAATCAAGAGTTTGTCAAAGATATAACATTTATGGAACGTCCTTTTACTTTTGAGGATGCGGGTAATTATGTGTTTTTAGGTATTCGCCGGGCCGGAAAATCCTATTTGATGTATCAACGGATACACCAACTTCTGAAAAAAGGGCATACGATAGAAGAAATACTATATATCAACTTTGAAGATGAACGTTTTATCGGCTTGAAATCAGAAGAGTTGGATGATATAAAATTAGCATACGAAGAGACTTTTCCCTATCAGCCTATTTTCTTCTTGGATGAGATACAAGTTGTAGACGGGTGGGAAAAGTTCGTTCGTCGGTTGGTAGATAAAAAATATCGTGTATATGTGACTGGAAGTAATGCGAAGATGTTGAGTAGTGAGATTGCTACGACATTAGGCGGGCGTTTTCTTATTCAGGAGGTATATCCGTATTCTTTTCGTGAGTTTCTTCTTTCGCAGGATATAATATTAAAAACAAACTGGCTTTATACTCCAAGTTTACGTAATGAAGTGGTGCGCACTTTTGATGCTTATTTTTATAATGGGGGATTTCCTGAATTGATAGCATTTAAAGATAAACGTTCTTGGTTGAGCGGGCTTTATCAGAAAATATTTTTTGGTGATCTAGTGGCCCGTTATGCGCTACGTAATTCGGATTCGATGAGTTTGTTGGTGAAAAAACTTGCGGAAAGTGTCATGCAACCCTCTTCTTACAATCGACTTAAAAATATAGTATCTTCAGCGGGAGAGAGCGTAGGGGTGCGAACAGTTATTGACTATGTGGGATATTTGGAAGAAACTTGGCTGATATTTAGTATTGAAAATTATGCAGCTCGTTTTGCGGAAAGAGAGAGTAACCGGAAATACTATTTTATTGATAATGGCATTTTGAATCTGTTTATTTTTAATCCGGAAACTTTGTTGTTGGAGAATTTAGTAGCTGTCTCTTTATATAGAATGGTTGGAAAGGAGCTATATTTCTATAATCAAAATGTAGAAGTTGATTTTTATATCCCTGATCAGAAATGGCTTGTTCAAGTATCATATAATATTTCTGATACTCAAACTTTTACTCGTGAAGTAAATGGGCTTTTGAAAACGGCAAAGTTCTTAAAGGCGGAGAAGTTACAAATTGTGACTCGTAATGAAGAACGTACGGTGGAACAGGATGGTTTTACAATAGAGGTGATTCCCATTTGGAAGTGGATGATAATGTTAGAGAATAAGTGATTGATAACCAATATTTAAGATAGAATATAATATGACTGACTATAATTTACAACGATTCTTGGACGCGCAGCAAAGCGACTATGAACAAGCCCTTACAGAAGTGGGAAACGGGCGGAAATATTCCCACTGGATTTGGTATATATTTCCTCAACTGAAAGGGTTGGGCATGAGTTATAACTCCCACTATTATGGGATTAGCGGCAAAGAAGAGGCAGAAGCATATCTTGCCCATCCGGTTTTGGGAGAAAGGCTTCGTGAGATAACGTCAGTTTTTCTTCAAGTGAAAAATAAAACGGCACAGGAGGTTTTTGGTTCGTTAGATGCGATGAAAGTATTATCATGTATGACGCTCTTTAATGAAGTCGCTTCAGATGATTTGTTTCAGCAAGTGATAGATCGCTATTATCAGGGTAAAGTGGATGAGACAACAAAAAGAAAATTGGAAAAATAACTAATACAATTTATATATGGGCTGTTTAATGAATTTATTGTGGTTGTTGCTTGGTGGTATTTTTACTGCCGTTGAATACCTCATTTCAAGTATATTGATGATGCTTACCATTATTGGTATTCCGTTTGGTATGCAAACCTTGAAACTGGCAGGACTTGCTTTGTGGCCTTTCGGTAAAGAGGTAAGAAGTGGGAACCGCTCTGGTGGTTGCTTTTATATATTGATGAATATCCTGTGGATATTTTTGGGTGGCATTTGGATCTGTCTGTCCCATTTGGTTTTCGGGGCTATATTGTGTATTACTATCATTGGTATTCCTTTTGGCTTACAGCACTTTAAATTGGCAGCTTTGGCATTATCACCTTTTGGGAAAGACATTATAACAGTGTAAGAGTAGTTGTAGGGAAGCGTATGCTTATAATTAAAAGTTATAATGCATAATTAGAAACTATTGGCGGGTCTTGATTGTTTACCGTACCTTTGCAGCCGGAAAACAATTAAAGATAAAAAGATATGATTTCAACAGCTACAAAAACTTTGCAGGCAAATAATAAAATGATTTATGTTGCACTGCTTTCTACTCTGACTTTCTTTCTTTTTTTAGACTATATTCCAGGATTGGAAGCATGGTCGGCTTGGGTAACTCCTCCGGTTGCTTTGTTCCTCGGACTTATTTTTGCATTGACTTGCGGACAAGCGCATCCTAAGTTTAATAAGAAAACCTCTAAATATCTGTTGCAATATTCAGTTGTAGGATTGGGATTTGGTATGAATCTTCATTCTGCTTTAGCTTCCGGTAAGGAAGGCATGGAGTTTACGGTCATTTCGGTGATCGGAACCTTGGTAATAGGTTGGTTTATCGGACGTAAGTTGTTCAAGATCGACCGTAATACAGCTTATCTTATCAGTTCGGGAACTGCTATCTGTGGTGGTAGTGCTATCGCAGCAGTGGGACCAGTGTTGAAAGCGAAGGACAGTGAAATGTCTGTGGCATTAGGTACAATCTTTATCTTGAACGCTATTGCACTTTTCATTTTTCCTGCCATTGGTCATGCATTAAATATGGATCAACAACAGTTTGGAACATGGGCAGCTATTGCCATTCATGATACCAGTTCTGTAGTAGGTGCAGGAGCTGCTTATGGCGAAGAAGCATTGAAAGTGGCAACCACTATTAAGCTGACCCGTGCGCTTTGGATTATCCCGATGGCTTTTGCTACTTCCTTTATTTTCAAGAGCAAAGGACAAAAGATAAGTATTCCATGGTTTATCTTCTTCTTCGTGTTGGCATTGGTAGTAAACACTTATTTGCTGGATGGAGTACCACAATTGGGAGCGGCTATTAACGGTATTGCCCGTAAAACTCTAACGATTACCATGTTTTTCATCGGTGCTTCTCTTTCTATTGATGTATTGAAAGCAGTTGGAATAAAGCCTTTGGTTCAAGGAATTTTGCTTTGGGTAATAATCAGCTTGAGCACATTGGCATACATTTATTTTGTATAAGAGGAAAAAGAGAGAATTATATAAAAGAGAAAAAGGTGGGAGAATGATCGTAGTAAACGATTTCCTCCCACCTTTGTTTATTCAGTTTTAGTCTGTGGATAAAGCAGAATTAAAGCAAATTATTTCTTCTTCAATTCTTCAAAGATTAATCCTTCCAGTTCTTCAGCCAGTTCAGGATTATCCATGATACATTGTTTGGCGGCATCACGTCCTTGTCCTAACTTAGTATCGTTGTAGCTATACCATGAACCGCTCTTCTTGATGATTCCCAGGTCAGCACCCAAGTCGATGATTTCTCCGGAATGGGAGATACCTTCACCGAACATGATGTCAAATTCTGCTCTGCGGAAAGGAGGTGCTACTTTATTCTTCACCACTTTCACCTTAGTCAGTTTACCGAGAATCTCTTCGCCATCTTTGATCGGTTGGCTACCACGGATATCCAAACGTACAGAAGCGTAGAACTTCAAAGCGTTACCACCGGTTGTTGTTTCCGGGTTACCGAACATAACACCGATCTTCTCACGCAACTGGTTGATGAAAATACAAGTCGTACGTGTCTTGCTCACAGCAGCTGTCAACTTACGAAGTGCCTGCGACATCAAACGTGCCTGAAGGCCTACTTTGTTGTCACCCATGTCGCCTTCGATTTCCGCTTTAGGAGTCAGTGCGGCTACAGAGTCAATAACGATGATGTCGATAGCAGAAGAACGAATAAGTTGTTCCGCAATCTCCAACGCTTGCTCGCCGTTATCCGGTTGAGAGATATAAAGATCATCAATATTTACGCCCAGTTTAGATGCGTAGAAACGGTCGAAAGCGTGTTCGGCATCAATAAAAGCAGCGATACCGCCGGCCTTTTGTGCTTCAGCAATGGCGTGGATAGCCAATGTTGTTTTACCGGAAGACTCCGGGCCATAGATTTCGATGATTCTACCTCTAGGGTAACCTCCAACGCCAAGTGCTACGTTCAGGGCAATAGAGCCTGTCGGGATCACTTCTACTTGTTCAACACTATCATCACCCATTTTCATGATAGAACCTTTACCGAAGCTCTTTTCTATCTTTTCCATGGCAGCCTGTAAGGCTTTTAGTTTTTCGCTTGATGCCATTTTATTATCTGTTTCAAAATTAAGTTCGTCTTTTTTTGCCATACCTTATTCTTATATAATTAATGGAGTTATTGATTTAAAATCTGTGAGGCATGTTCTTTGGTCTTCACTTCTTTGGGAGTGATAATCCGTTCTACGATTCCCTCTTCATTAATCAGGAAAGTAGTGCGGAAAGTACCCATGTAAGCACGTCCGTACAGTTTCTTTTCTCCCCATACTCCAAATTCTTCTACTAACTTTTTGTCAGTGTCAGCAATCAGAGTGAAAGGAAGATTGTTCTTTTCGATGAATTTCTGGTGCGACTTTTCATTGTCTACGCTGACACCGATTACTTCATAGCCGGCTTTACGTAGTTCGGAATAGTTGTCGCGCAGGTTACACGCTTGTGCGGTGCAACCTGATGTACTGTCCTTTGGGTAGAAGTACAACACAATTTTTTTTCCTTTATAAGCACTTAAACGGATTTCTTCGCCTTTCTCATTGATACCCAAGACTTCCGGTGCTTTATCTCCTACGTTTATCATAACTTTCTTTTAATGAATAGGTGTACGCTTATAATTCCAAATCCTTGTCGAACTCTTCATGCCAGGGAAGACCTTGCTTATTGAGTTGTTCCATGAACGGATCCGGATTGAATTCTTCTACATTGTTTACACCCGGACGGTTCCATTCGCCTTTGAAGAACATCATGGCTCCAATCATTGCCGGAACTCCGGTGGTGTAGCTTACTCCCTGCATACCGGTTTCCTGATAAGCTTCCTGGTGACTACAGTTGTTGTATACATAGTAAGTACGTTCCTTACCATCTTTCAGACCACGGATACGGCAACCGATAGAAGTTTCTCCTTCGTAGTTTTCTCCTAAATCCTGCGGGTTAGGCAATACAGCCTTCAAGAATTGCAATGGTACAATCTTCATTCCGTTGTAATCAACCTCGTCGATTCGTGCCATACCAATGTTTTGGATAACGCGTAAATGAGTTAAATACTCCTGTCCGAAAGTCATCCAGAAACGTGCACGTTTGATAGTCGGATAATGTTTCACTAAAGATTCCAATTCTTCGTGATAAAGAAGATAAGAGTCGCGGGGGCCGATGTTCGGGTATGTCAGGTCTTTGTGGATTTCCAACGGACCGGTAGTTACCCATTTGCCATTTTCATAATAGCGTCCGTTCTGTGTAATCTCGCGAATGTTGATCTCCGGATTGAAGTTTGTAGCAAAAGCCTTATGATGGTTACCTGCATTGCAGTCTACAATGTCCAGATATTGAATCTCATCAAAATAATGTTTAGCTGCATAAGCAGTATAGATACCGCTTACTCCCGGGTCGAATCCGCAGCCGAGGATAGCTGTCAGACCTGCTTCTTTGAAACGATCGTGATAAGCCCACTGCCAGCTGTATTCAAAATGAGCTTCATCTTTCGGCTCATAGTTGGCGGTGTCCAGATAGTTCACTCCGGCTTTCAGACAAGCTTCCATAATCGTCAGATCCTGATAAGGGAGAGCCACATTAATCACCATTTCGGGTTTGAAATCGTTGAATAAGGCTACCAGCTCCTCTACATTGTCTGCGTCAACTTTAGCTGTTTTTATATTGGGGTTACCTATTGCCTCGACGATTTTATCGCATTTTTCTTTCGTACGACTGGCAATCATGATATCTGTAAATACATCGGCATTTTGTGCCACTTTGTGTGCAACGACAGTGCCAACACCGCCTGCACCAATAATAAGAACTCTACCCATTTCTGTATTTAATGAATTATAATTTATGATTTATTGGTTTGGCAAATATACGTGATTATTTTCAGATAATCATTGCGCAGCTACTCCTTTTTATTTGTAACGTTGCAAGGTTCCGTTTTCGAATTCCAGCGTTTTGCCATTGTAGAACCAAGTTTCGAAACGACTGTCTTTTTTCAGCTCGATTTCTATCGGGTCACCAATGGATAAACGACATTCTACTGCGCTCATCCCTGCCTCTAAATCTCCCCGGGAGATAATCAGCCAACGGCTTTCTGTAATGCCCGGATATTTCTTATGTATATCCTCGAATCCGAAAAAGTCCTCGATATAATTATCATTTTTGACAATCACGTCATATTTCAGATCTGTTTCCAATTCGTAGATTGCCCCGTCCCTGTCCGTTAATGACAGAGTAGCCAGGCTGCCGGGAGGAGATAACTTAATCTCTTTTATTTGCAGAACCGTATATCGGGGCAAGTGAACACGTGATTCGGTCTGCTTATCTTCAAAAGATACGATTCTTTTGGCCGGCAGCATCTTTTTAGGATAAACGGTCATTCCCAAGTATTTATTTTTCAGGCTTTCAATAGTACCCAGACTCTTGTTAGTGAAACTGAATGCATTTGAAAAATATTTCATTCTCTTTTCGCCTTGAAAATCATTCAGGTCCATGCCGGAGTTCGTTCGCGAGAGAGCGACTTCCAGATAATAAGAATGTCCCTGTGTATCTTTGAATACGATTTTCACTGGATATGCCTGACTGCCGACTCCAATAGCAGTAATTGTAGCTTCCGTATTGACAGGAATTGCTATATCCCGATAGCCGGAATAATTGTTGGCATCGTCTACCCGGGCACTTTCAGATTGTATATAGACTGTTTTTCCTATTAACAACTCTTTGGCAGTATCTACATCTTTCAGATAAACCAATCCATTGATACCGGCACGGGGAGCCTTCTCGCAAATCTCGTCCAGCCTCATGTTCTTTATGTCATAATAATATTTTTCTCCCTCACATTCGAATACGAAGCGAGTGGAATAGTTAGTCCCGGTTGATATATTTTGAGCCTTCTCTTCTGTTCCCGTGAAAGTGAGAATCTTGTGCTTCAGCAGGCTGTTGTCTATTCCTTTTTCGGTGTCGTAGCTGGAAAGAGTAGGAAGGAACATGTTCCGTGTAGAAGGAACAAACATAAACTTCATTCCGGGTGTCCATTTACACAGCGGTTGCAGTGGAAAGTTATTCTTGATGAATTGTTCTTCTTCGTCTACAGGGATTTCCTGCGTGGAAGGAGTAGTGACAATGTAATCACTTTGAGCTGTGATAGGACACGTGCCACAACAGAATAGAATTAAAGACAGGACAATTATTCTCATATTTGTTTACTTTAAGTGAACTATGTAAATTGTTCGTTTGTTGTATATCTACTGGCAAATGTATATATTTTATGTTGTATTGGATGTTATTTTCCAATCTTTTTGATATCTTTGCCCCCGATTTTAACTTAAACGTTATAACAATATGAAGAAAGTATTTGTTTCAATTTGCATTGCTGGTGCAGCACTTGCAATGTCTTCGTGCCGTTCGGTTGAGAAGGCAATCCCCCTGTCATCTATCAATGGTGAATGGAATATTATAGAAGTCAACGGCTCGAAAATTGCTCCGGGCGAAAGTAGAACCCTTCCTTTTATCGCTTTTGATACAGCGACCGGTCGTGTGTCCGGCAATAGCGGATGTAATCGTATGATGGGCAGTTTCGATGTAAATGCGAAGCCGGGAAGCCTTGAACTTACAGGGATGGCTAGTACCCGAATGATGTGTCCGGATATGACTACTGAAAATAATGTATTGAATGCTTTTGCGCAAGTAAAAGGATACAAGAAGGCAGGTAAAGATAAGATGTATCTTTGCAATTCGTCCAACCGTCCGGTTGTCGTTCTACAAAAGAAGGAGGCTGATGTGAAACTTTCAGTTTTGAATGGAGAATGGAAAATTAAAGAAGTGAATGGTGAAGCAATTCCTTCCGGTATGGAAAAACAACCTTTCATTGCTTTTGATGTGAAGAAAAAGACCATTCATGGCAATGCCGGATGTAATTTGATTAATGGTGGTTTTGAAACCAGTACAAGTAATGCCAAATCTATTTCTTTCCCGGGAGTAGCAAGCACAATGATGGCTTGTCCTGATATGGAAACAGAAGGTAAGGTGCTGAAAGCTATCAATGAAGTGAAATCATTCGATGTGTTGTCCGGTGGTGGCATTGGTTTGTATGATGCAAACGGTGCATTGGTCATCGTGTTGGAAAAGTAATAGATAAGAGTTATATATAATAGGACATGCCTGTGTCGCACTTGACGATACAGGCATATTTTTTTTCCTTTATCGAACCAGAGCCGCCTGTATTTGTTTAAAGAAACAGTTGCTGATTGGCTTTGAATATGACTATGTCAGCAGTGTTTATTTATTAAAACTGTCTTTTTGGCAGATATTATGTCATGCATTCGTATAATTTCCTTTTGGCACACGGTTTGCTTTTTAATAAGCGTCCGTTCGCGGCGAAGCTCCCTGATAAGAGCAGAGAAACAACCGGACAAAAAGAAATCATTGAATAAATAATAAATAAAAAAATAACGATCATGGGAAAAATTATTGGTATTGACTTAGGAACTACAAACTCTTGTGTTGCCGTATTCGAAGGTAACGAACCTGTAGTAATTGCAAACAGTGAAGGTAAGCGTACAACTCCTTCTGTTGTCGCTTTCGTTGATGGTGGCGAACGTAAAGTGGGTGATCCTGCAAAACGTCAGGCTATTACGAACCCTACACGTACAATCTTCTCTATCAAACGTTTCATGGGTGAAAATTGGGATCAGGTACAAAAAGAAGTGACTCGTGTTCCTTATAAAGTAGTGAAAGGTGACAACAACACTCCGCGTGTTGACATCGACGGACGTCTGTATACTCCGCAAGAAATCTCTGCAATGATTCTTCAGAAAATGAAGAAGACTGCCGAAGACTACCTTGGACAGGAAGTAACAGAAGCAGTCATCACCGTTCCTGCTTATTTCTCCGACTCTCAACGTCAGGCTACAAAAGAAGCCGGACAGATTGCCGGTCTGGAAGTAAAACGTATTGTAAACGAACCGACAGCCGCAGCTCTTGCTTACGGTCTGGATAAGGCTCACAAAGATATGAAGATTGCTGTATTCGACCTTGGTGGTGGTACATTCGATATCTCTATCCTCGAATTCGGTGGTGGTGTATTTGAAGTACTTTCTACAAACGGTGATACTCACCTTGGTGGTGACGACTTCGACCAGGTAATCATCAACTGGTTGGTACAGGAATTCAAAAACGATGAAGGTGCTGACTTGACTCAGGATCCGATGGCTTTGCAACGTCTGAAAGAAGCTGCTGAAAAAGCTAAGATTGAGCTTTCTTCTTCTACAAGTACAGAAATCAACTTGCCGTATATCATGCCGGTAGGTGGTGTGCCTAAGCATTTGGTGAAGACTTTGACTCGTGCAAAATTCGAATCTCTGGCTCACGAATTGATCCAGGCTTGTCTTGAACCATGTAAGAAAGCAATGAGCGATGCAGGTTTGAACAATGCTGATATTGATGAAGTAATCCTTGTTGGTGGTTCTTCACGTATTCCGGCTGTTCAGAAATTGGTAGAAGATTTCTTCGGCAAGGCTCCTTCTAAAGGTGTGAATCCGGATGAAGTGGTAGCTATTGGTGCTGCTGTACAGGGTGCTGTTTTGACAGATGAAATCAAAGGTGTAGTATTGTTGGATGTTACTCCGTTGTCAATGGGTATCGAAACACTGGGTGGTGTAATGACTAAGTTGATCGACGCTAACACTACCATTCCGGCTCGTAAGAGTGAAACATTCTCTACTGCTGCTGATAATCAAAGTGAAGTTACGATTCATGTATTGCAGGGAGAACGTCCGATGGCTGCCCAGAATAAATCAATCGGTCAGTTCAATTTGTCAGGTATTGCTCCGGCTCGTCGTGGTGTTCCTCAAATTGAGGTTACATTCGATATCGATGCGAACGGTATCTTGAAAGTATCTGCTAAAGATAAGGCTACCGGTAAAGAACAAGCTATCCGTATCGAAGCATCCAGCGGTTTGAGCAAGGAAGAAATCGAAAAGATGAAGGCTGAAGCTGAAGCTAATGCTGAAGCAGATAAGAAAGAACGTGAAAAAATCGATAAGCTGAACCAGGCTGACAGCGTAATCTTCCAGACTGAAAATCAGTTAAAGGAATTAGGTGATAAGTTGCCTGCTGATAAGAAAGCTCCGATTGAAGCTGCTTTGCAGAAGTTGAAAGATGCTCACAAAGCACAGGACTTGGC
This sequence comes from Bacteroides sp. 3_1_13, assembly GCF_001185845.1. Taxonomy (NCBI): domain Bacteria; kingdom Pseudomonadati; phylum Bacteroidota; class Bacteroidia; order Bacteroidales; family Bacteroidaceae; genus Bacteroides; species Bacteroides sp. 3_1_13. The sequence goes on along the minus strand of NZ_KQ236956.1, from coordinate 2,108,417 downwards.
TGCTATTGATACTGCTATGGCAGAGATCAATACTGCCTTCCAGGCTGCAAGTGCTGAAATGTACGCACAGGGTGGTGCACAAGGTGGTGCACAGGCTGGTCCTGATATGAACGGTGATGCTGGTCAGCAAGATAATAGCAAGCATGGAGATAACGTTCAGGATGCTGACTTTGAGGAAGTGAAGTAAAGATCGCTGAATATACAATAAATCAAAATAAGAGAGCTGTAGATTAAATGTTTACAGCTCTCTTTTGTTTTATATGTAATGTGATTTATTTGAACCCGGACTTTATTACAGTATTTCTCTAATCTTCTCGCGGTTACCCACAATCCAAACGAGATCTCCTAATTGGAAAGCCGTATCTTTATCCAGAGGGATCAATTCATTATTCCGTTCAATAGCCACAACGATACCGTCGTACTTTTCTCCCAAATGAGACTGTGCAATGGTTTTATTTAAGAAACGGAATTCATCATCTACAGTGAAAGAGTGGAGCGTCATCTTTTTATCTACTGCATCCGTATCTATTGTGTTTTTTACATCTTCAATTCTATTTCTGAACTCCTGCAATTGCATATCCGTACCGACTACAGTCAGTTTATCCTGCGGATAAATAGGTTCAGAACTTTTCGGAATGTATATATTCAAATCACCACGCGTGATTGCAACCACATTCACTCCAAAATTTTGCCTGAATGAAAGTTCTCCTAAAGACTTGCCGATGTAATCGGAATAAGGCGATACCACGACAGACGTCAAATCAAGGTCCTTGTCATTGAACTCGCTATTGAAACTTGTTTTTAGCGGGTGTCGTTTTTTAGCAACCTCTTCCCGTCGGTTAAGATTGGCTAGGAATCTCGTTTCCAATCGTGAATATTGCGTGAGGTCTTCTCTAAGAATAAGAATCAATGCCACAACAGCTATGGCAATAATCACACTTATTCCCCAGTTCAGCTTGAAATAGCTGATAACTACGCTAGTGATAAAGAAAAGAGCAACAGATACACGGCCTAGAACGAGAGAAACCAGTCGTCCGTGATTGTAATTCTCATCTCTCCATAGCTTCAGGAATAATTCAGAAGAGTTGTATTTGTTGGAGATGAGTGCCCACAAAAAAGGAGTCATAAGCAAAAGGGTACCCAGACACATCACCAGCTTAATCCATAGGGTAACAGGAGCAAACATTTCACTGATGGCGGGATAAATGATTTGTATAGACAGCAGCCAGATAGCAGTGAGCAATACGCTATAAATAATAACCCTGCCAATCATGTTTTTTAGTAATTTCTTCCAGTCACTATCGTGGTTCATGGTTTTCTTGCCGGAAGCATAACGATCTAATGTCTCCTGTACTTTAGTAGGCAATATTTTGTAAAGCCATTCGGCAAAAGGGTTGGCTAAACGGATAAAATAAGGAGTCGTGAAAGTGGTGATAACAGATACAGCCACAATAATAGGTGAAATAAACGGATCGAGCACTTTGAGCGAAACACCCAGTCCGGCAATGATGAAAGCAAACTCTCCGATTTGTGCCAGGCTGAATCCGGATTTGATAGAAGTGTTTAGCGGTTCTCCGGATAAGAGTACGCCAAATGAAGAGAAAATGGCTTTACCGATAATGGTAACCAGAGTAATGATGATAACAGGCCAGGCATATTCTACCAATACAGCCGGATTCACCAGCATACCGACTGATACGAAAAAAATAGCTCCGAAGAGGTCTTTTACCGGTTGTATGATATGTTCGATGTGTTCGGCTTCGATGGTTTCGGCAAGGATAGATCCCATGATAAATGCACCTAACGCCGTTGAAAAGCCTGTATAGGTGGCCAATACCACCATTCCCAGACAAAGACCGATCGAAACAATCAAAAGCGTCTCATTATTCATCAGCTTCTTTGCTTTTTTAAGAAAAGCCGGAATAACGAAAATACCGATGAGAAACCACAGGATTAAAAAGAAAACGACTTTGAGAACACTAATCAATAAGTCTTCACCCACAAAGTCCTGACTTACCGCCATTGTAGAAAGAAGTACCATCATTAAAATGGCAATCAGGTCTTCCACTACCAGAGTACCGAATACGATGCCCGTGAAACGCTGGTTGCGTAACCCCAAATCATCAAAGGCCTTGATGATAATTGTGGTAGACGACATAGACAACATTCCCCCAAGAAAGATGGAATTCATTGTGCCCCATCCTAACAATTGTCCTACCAGAAAACCTATGAGCAACATACTGACGACTTCGGTGGTGGCCGTAATAAAAGCTGTGGAACCTACATTCATGAGCTTTTTAAAACTAAACTCCAGTCCAAGTGCAAAGAGCAGGAATATAACACCTATTTCCGCCCATATATTGATATTTTCGATATCTCCCACTGTGGGGAAAATATTTATATAAGGCCCCGCTAGTAATCCGGCAATGATGTAACCTAAGACTAAAGGTTGTTTCATCCATTTGAACAGCAAGGTTATTACACTGGCCGATATTAATATCAGCGCAAGGTCGGCAATCAAAGTTGGTAAATGTGACATTTAGTGATGGATTTATTCATTTTTTTCTTCCTGATAGTTAGACAGAAAAGAGCCAAGGGACATGGATGTTCAGCTCTTTTCTTTTTCGAGAGTGTCGGCAGTCAATTATTCATTATATTGTTTTCCTCTATAAAAAGAGGGAAACAATATAATAGATAGCTGCTGCCAGGAGTCCACTGACCGGAATTGTAAGAATCCAGGCAGTCATGAGACTTTTTGTTATTCCCCAGCGAACGGCAGAGAGGCGTTTGGTTGCACCTACTCCGATGATTGCACCTGTGATAGTATGTGTTGTACTAACGGGGATTTTCAGCATTTCCGTAATGTAGAGAGTGAAAGCACCGGCTGTTTCGGCAATTACTCCTTCCAATGGGGTTACTTTGGTGATTTTGGTTCCCATTGTCTTTACTATTTTCCAACCTCCGGACATGGTGCCGAGTGAGATAGCGGTGAAGCACGAAAAAGCAACCCAGTCGGGAAGGTCATTGATGCTGTTGATACCCATACCCAATCCCATAGAATGGGCGGCTATCATGGCAGCGGCAATGATACCCATTACTTTTTGTGAATCATTCAAACCATGTCCGACGCTGAAGAGAGCGGAAGAAACGAGCTGCAACCTCTTAAACCAGACTTCAGCTGTATGAGGATGTGCACGCCGGCAGATGTAAAGAACAAACAGAGTGAAACCGAAAGCAATCACCATTCCGATAAAAGGAGCCAGAAAGATGAAAGCTGCAATTTTAAGAATGATATTAAGTTGAATTGCTTCAAACCCGTTTGCCATAATGGCAGCTCCTGCAAATCCTCCGATAAGCGTATGTGAGGATGAAGACGGGATACCTTTCCACCATGTTACCAGGTTCCAGGTGATGGCTGCTATCACTCCTGCCAATATAATAGGTAAAGTGATATATTGTTCTACCACCGTTTTGGATACTGTATTGGCAATACCGAATCCGCCTATTATGTATTTGGCAATGAAAAAAGCAACGAAATTGAAGAAAGCAGCCCATAGTACAGCTTGAAAGGGGGTAAGCACCCTGGTAGATACGATTGTAGCTATTGAGTTTGCTGCATCGTGAAAGCCGTTGATATAATCGAATATCAGAGCCAGAATAATGATAGTCACTAATAATTCCATGTGTTCCGGCTTACTTTATGCGTACTTTACAATCAGGTTTTTCAGAATCTTGCCTACGTGCTCTGCGGCATCGGTCGTTTTCTCCAGTTCATGCATGATTTCTTTGATCTTTATCAGTTCAATGCAGTCTTTTTCTTCTTCAAATAGCCTGGTGATAAAGAATTCATATACGTCATCTGCCTGATTCTCGATTTCATGTAATTTTGAGCAATATTCCCGGAGAAGAGTCGGTTTCTTACGGAATGTTTCAAGTTCGTCCATGGCTTTACAGATGTAGGTCGCTTCTTCCTGAATCAAACGGCTCAATTCTTTGCCGTTCTCCGAGATAGGACGGGGATTGTAAATAGAGATTCGTTTGGCACAACTATTTATTCCATCGATGACATCATCCATGCAGGAAGCTAAGTCATGAATATCTTCACGGTCGAAAGGAGTGATGAATGTAGTGCCCAATTCATCAAAAATCCGATGCGTCAGTTTGTCCCCTTCACGTTCCAGCTCTTTGATTTTCTTATAGTAGTCTGCACGTTCTGTAGGTGAGTCATGTTGCAAGCTTTCTGTTAAAACAACGGATGCTTCACAAAGCACTTCTGAAAGTTGTTTCAGCAATGGGAAAAATTTGGGCTCCTTTGGAGTAAACCGGCTAAAAAAAGAATTTTTCATAAGTGTAAAAACTTTAAATTGTTTTTTCTTCTCTATTTATATTAGTAACAAATGAATACAGATTATAGTTTGGCGTTTTAAGACTTTAGTTTGGCTCGTACTACCTCTATGATTGCAGGCAATATAGAGATGAATATGATGGCAACGATCAGCAGTTTCAAGTTCTCTTGTACAAACGGAAGGTCTCCGAAGAAATAACCGGCGTAGCAGAATATGCCAACCCAAGCCGCACCACCCGCTAAATTATACATCATAAAATAGTAATAGTTCATCTTTCCCATTCCTGCTACGAAGGGAGCAAACGTGCGTACTATCGGGACGAATCTGGCCAGAATAATTGTTTTCCCACCATATTTCTTATAAAACTCGTGTGTCTTCTCCAGATGACTTTGTTTGAATATCTTGGAATTGGGATTATTAAAAAGCTTTCGACCGAAGAAATGTCCGATCATGTAATTGCAGGAATCGCCTAATACGGCAGCGGCAAATAAAATGATAACGAGTATATGCACACTGATAGGCATGTCAGGTAAGGCAGAAATAGCTCCTGCAACGAAGAGTAGAGAATCACCGGGAAGAAAAGGAGTGACCACTAATCCGGTTTCACAGAAGATTATAAAAAACAAAATGGCATACGTCCAGGCATGATAATCACGCACAATCATAACCATATATTGATCGATATGAAGGATGAAATCCAATAAAAAGTCCATTTTATATACTTTGGTTGTTATGGTAAAAAAAGAATGTTATTGGCTTCCAGACCATAGTGAATACTCTTTTCACTTAAATGGAGGATGCAAACAGAAAGTGAGGCATCAAAGACTGGAATAGTCTTATGCCGGAAAAATATAAAATGGCTAAATGAGTATGTGACCTAATGAATAGATATGATATCTATCAGAATATTTAAAAAGATTGGTATAATATGAAAAACCTGTCCATTGGTTTTGAGGAAGCTGAATCTTCAGAGAGCTTAGTATACGGATAGTGACAGAAGGAATATTGAATCGTAGTATCTTTAAAGGAGAGAGGTGTCGGAAGGAGAATGGATTTAAAACGCCATTATCGTTATTGTAATCTTGTTTTCCGGTGTATTCTTTTGTTTTGACTAGTTTCTGTTCTTTATCCAGCTGTATGATATTAGTTTTGGAGGTGTATGAATTGGTATAGGTTTGTATGCTGGTACTACCGGTTTCTAACCGGTATGCCTCCTGTGCTTCATCGGAAATCAGATGGAATCCCCAATTCAGAAATACGCCTAATAGTATACAGAATATGTACTTCATCATAACGGTCGCAAAGGTAGAAACTATTTTTATATGAAATACATATTCACAAGCATAATTAACAATTATATCAGTGACTACCGAGAATTATTCTTTGAGGCAACTCATCGTAAATTTCATCGGAGTATAGGTTATCCCGTTGGTACATTGTTTCCCGGCAATCTTGTCGAAACCCAGACTTTGATAAAAAGGAATAGCGTACGTGGATGAATTAACTGTCATTTCATTTACCGGACAGTGATTGATCGCAAAATTGAATAATTGTCTGCCGATACCTTTACGGTGGTATTCATTCCTGATAAAAAACAAGGATAGATGTTTTCCTTCATTCTTTGTCCCCATGATGCCGACCAGATTTTTATCCTCAAAAGCACCGTAAATCACTAATTCATTCATCAGTTGCTCGCTGGAGATAAAGCTTTTAAATGAATTCAAACCTTCTTCATCGAAGTCTTCCGCTCCGCATTGTATATATACCTCTAATGCTAACGATGCAGCTAGGGCGTATTCGGTCTTGTCTAATTTGCGTATCATAGTGATTGCTTTTATCATTAATTTGCCGGGAAAATTACTATTAATTTCCGGATATGGTATTGAAATCTGATTTCTTTTTCTTTTTTTTGTAAAAGCTGTAGGGTATTTCCGGTTTGAGCGCTCTTATTAGTAGAAACGCAATTTATTTACCTTTAAAAAGCATCAGTATGAAGAATGTAGAAAAACACTTGGTTGGATGGCTATCAGTTTGTTTGCTGCTTTGTAGCTATCCTGTGTGGGCGCAAGGAGATGCCGGAGATTATCTTACGATTGTTGGTATGGTGAAAGACAAGCAAAATAAAAAAGCTCTGGAGAACGTAAATGTATCGGTGCATGGTAGCAATATCGGTACTGTGACCAATGCGGAAGGAGAATTTGCTTTGAAGATTAAAAAAACGGAAGCGCCGCGTGAACTGGACATTTCACATATCGGTTATGTAAATACTCATATCTCTTTGGAGAAAGAAACAGCCGCTATGTTGACAGTTTGGTTGACGCCTCATTCCAATCTATTGAATGAAGTGGTGGTATTTGCCGAAAATCCACGTATAATTGTAGAGAAAGCAATCAATAAGATCCCTTTAAATTATAGTGATAAGCGTGATATGCTGACAGGATTTTACCGGGAAACCGTACAGAAAGGGCGTCGATATATCGGTATATCGGAGGCAGTGCTCGATGTGTCCAAAACAGCCTATACCAATAGAAATATAAACTATGACAAAGTGCGAGTGGAGAAGGGACGTCGTCTGCTTAGTCAGAAAGCAAGTGACACATTAGCTGTCAAAGTTGTGGGTGGACCTAATCTGGGCGTCACTTTGGATGTCGTGAAGAACAAGGGAGCGTTACTCGATTTTGAAGAATTGAATAATTACGAATTCTGGATGGCAGAATCCATGCTTATAGATAATCGTATGCAGTATGTTATTAATTTCCGCCCGAAAGTCATTCTGATGTACGCTTTATTATACGGTAAATTGTATATCGATCGTGAACGGTTGTCATTCACCCGTATAGAAATGAGTCTGGATATGCAGAATAAATCGAAGGCGACCACCGCAATTCTGTATAAGAAACCTCTCGGTTTAAGATTCAAACCGCAAGAACTCTCTTACCTGGTCACTTATAAAGATGTAGATGGAAAAACGTATCTGAACTATATTCGTAATACGATCCGTTTTAAATGTGACTGGAAGCGGAAGTTATTTTCCACAAGCTATACGGTAGCTTCCGAAATGGTAGTGACCGATAGAAAAGAAGGAGTATTGGAGAATATACCCAACAAAGAAGCTTTCAGCCTGAATCAAATATTTTATGATAAAGTAGACGAATACTGGAATCCTGACTTTTGGGGAAACTACAATATCATCGAACCTACGGAATCTTTGGAGCACGCAGTGGATAAATTGAAAAAGCAATCGAATTGAAACAGGGATAGTTTTCTTATATTTGAAGTCAATCATAAAGAAAAGCAAGTATGCTGGATGAACTGCTCATACTAAAAAAGATAAAGGAAGGTGACATAAAAGCGTTTGAGGAACTCTTTCGCCGTTACTATTTTCCTCTTTGCTGTTATGCGGCAGGCATTACCGGGCAGATGGCGGTAGCGGAAGAGATTGTAGAAGAGCTTTTCTATGTACTTTGGAAAGAAAGGGTGCGCTTACAGATTTTCCAGTCCGTTAAAAGCTATCTGTACAGGGCGACTCGCAATCAATCTTTGCAGTATTGTGAACACGAAGAAGTTAGGAATAGATACCGTGAAGCAGTATTGAACACTTCCAATCCGGAGCAGTCGACAGATCCTCATCAACAGATGGAGTATGAGGAATTACAGAAATTCATAAATAACACTCTTGAAAAGCTGCCAGTCCGCAGACGACAGATTTTTGAGATGCATCGTTTGGAGGGGCGGAAATATGTGGAGATAGCGACACAGCTTTCTCTTTCAGTAAAAACAGTAGAAGCTGAAATGACAAAAGCCCTCCGGACATTACGAGAAGAAGTTGAAACTTATATTCACATGAAGTGATGAAAACAGAAATTTATAAAATAAAGACAGATCAGGCATGGAACCGATTGTATAATCGCCTGGACAATGACCGTTTACTTGCGAAAGTTGATGAGAGAAGTCCTATACGCAAACATTCACTATGGATCAGATACGGAGCAGTTGCCGCCGTTTTGATAGGCGTCATCTGGGGAGCTTTGTATTGGATGACCGGTTCTGAAAGAGAACCGGCACAGAATTTTCTTACACAGGAAAATCAAGGCATTTCCACTTTGGCAACGACTCTTGAAGACGGTTCTGTGGTACTTTTGGCAAAGGAAACCTCCTTATTATATCCGGAGCACTTTATTGCTGATAAACGGGAAGTGAGTTTGCAGGGAAATGCTTTCTTCGACGTAGCAAAGAAGCAGGGACAACCCTTTTGGATTGATACGGAACAAGCTAAAATTGAAGTTTTGGGAACCGCTTTCAGTGTACAGAGCGATGAACATGCTCCGTTCCGCTTATCTGTACAAAGAGGGATCGTGAAAGTTACTCTAAAAAAAGGAAATCAGGAATGTTATGTAAAAGCGGGAGAGGCAGTAGTGGTGCAATCGCAACGATTAGTCGTTCTCGATGCGGATAAAGAGAATGAAGAGTGGGGGAGCTTCTTTAAACACATACGTTTTAAAGATGAATCTTTGGCGAACATTCTGAAAGTGATGAATCTGAATTCGGATAGTTTGCAGATTCAAGTGGCTTCACCTGCATTGGAGGAACGCAGGTTGACGGTTGAATTTTCTGACGAGTCTTCTGAAGTCGTAGCTACTCTGATAGCTAGCGCACTCGGTCTGCAATGTGCCCAGCAAGGGGATATTCTTTTGTTATCAGAATAAAACTCATTTAAACTTGAGAAAATGAAACAGGCTTATCGCTATCTATCCATTCTATTCATACTCTTTTTCGTAGTCGATACGATGAGAGCGGATGGGGGCGATGTATTGGAACGGATAGTTCGGCTTCCAAAGACAAAAGGCACTGTTTATTCATTATTAGGTAATGTCTCCCGACAGTCGGGATATATGTTTATTTATGACAGTAAAGTTATTGATAATGATGCTGTCGTGAAGATAAAGGGAGGAGAACGATCTATTCGCCAAGCGGTGTACGATATAGTAGGAGATACCGGTTTGGAGTTTCAGGTGATTGGTACTCATATTCTGATTACTCTCCCTTCGGAGAAAAAGATTCATATACAACAGGATTTCATTCCGAAGCAGCCTATTAACTTTTCCATTACCGGCACTTTGCTGGATAAGGAGACGGGTGTGCCCATCTCTTCAGCTACTGTTGGAGTGAGGGGGACATCTATCGGCAGCATAACAAATCAGAATGGAGATTTTAAGCTGTCCTTACCCGATTCTTTAAAAAACGATTCGATTACCTTTTCTCATATAGGTTATCTTTCACAAGATATAGAGTTTGCTTTGTTGATTGGACGGCACAATATACTTAGTCTCGAACCTAAAGTAGTTCCTTTGCAGGAAGTAGTGATTCGTCGAAGTGAACCAAAGAAACTTTTGCGGGAAATGATTGAACGGAGGGAACAGAACTATTCGCATACTCCCGTGTATCTGACTACCTTTTATCGTGAAGGAGTTCAGTTGAAAAACAAATTTCAAAACTTGTCGGAAGCAGTGTTCAAGGTTTATAAGACATCCTCACATTCAGCAGTGCCAGATCAAGTGAAGCTGTTGAAAATGAGTCGGCTAAGCAATGTGGAAGCGAAAGATAGCTTATTGGTAAAAGTGAAGTCGGGAATTCAGGCTTGTATTCAGATGGATATCATAAAAGATATGCCCGAATTCCTGATTCCCAGTATCGAGAATAGCATTTATACCTATACTTCGGAGGGCGTGACATTTTTAGAAGACCGGTTTGTAAATGTGGTGCATTTTGAACAGAAAAAAGGAATCAGTGAACCTCTTTTTTGCGGAGAACTATTCCTTGATTCTGAAACGAGCGCCTTATTGCAAGCCCGTCTGGAAGTTCATCCTGTATATGTGAAAAATGCGGCGGGTATGTTCGTCGAAAGGCGCGCACGCAACATACGCATGATTCCTCAAAAAGTGGTATATACCATTTCTTATAAACCGTGGCAAGGAACTTATTACATACATCATATCCGGGGCGATCTTCATTTCAAAGTGAAACGTACAAAAATGCTGTTTGGCAGTCGCGATCTTCATATCTGGTTTGAGATGATTACTTGCAAGGTGGAAACCGGACAGGTAGTCGCGTTTCCCCGTATAGAAAGATTGCCTACTCGTACAATCTTCTCCGACACATATTTCAAATACGATGAGAACTTTTGGAAAGACTTCAATGTGATCCCATTGGAAGAAGAAATCAGCAAACTAATAGAAAAAATCTCTTTGAAGATAGAAGAAATAGGAGATTGATTTATTTTGCCATTCAACAGGATTGCTGTACCTTTGCACCCGGTTTAAAAGATTGTATGTTATGGAATTACCGAAAGATCCGATGATGTTGTTCAGCGTCATCAATATGAAGTTGCGCGACTGCTATTCTTCACTTGACGAACTTTGTGAAGATATGAATGTGAACAAGGATGAATTAGTGAATCAGTTGAAAGCCGCAGGCTTTGAATATAGTGCGGAACACAATAAGTTCTGGTAATCATCTCCTTGTTTACAGCTTATAAATAGAGTATTTCTACTAAAAACATAGTGACGCTATCCGGCAAAGATAGTGACGGTATGAGACAATGATACCGTCACTATCCCGAGCATATAGCGTCACTATAATTTTCTACCTTCATCAGAACGTCATCAGGAATCATGCGTTTATTCCTATCGTATATACCGACAATGATTTCCGCCAGTTCTCCCTCTCTTGTTAATAAAAGCAAAATACCAAATCCCATATTTAACTTCGTCAGTCTTCTGCGTTCTAACTAATAAAGTTCAGAAAAAGAATTGATGATAAACGAGAATAAAATTCGTGAAGCTTGTGCCTCGAATCGCGAACGGGGATTCAAGATGCTGATGGACTCTTTTCAGGTGCCGATATATAATTATATCCGTAGACTGGTTGTATCTCATGAAGATGCGGAAGATGTGCTTCAGGAAGTCTTTATCCGGGTATTCCGGCATATCGATCAGTTTCGCGAAGAAAGTTCGCTGTCAACTTGGATTTACCGGATTGCAACGAATGAGAGTTTACGCTTGCTTAACGGACGTAAAGATGAGGGAGTTGTTTCCGCAGAAGATGTTCAGGAAGAGTTGATGGGCAAGTTGAAGGCTTCCGATTACATTGATTATGAGAATGAGTTGGCAGTAAAGTTTCAGGAAGCTATTTTAAGTCTGCCGGAAAAGCAACGGCTGGTATTCAACTTGCGTTATTACGATGAACTTGAATATGAAGAGATCGCCCGTGTACTGGATAGTAAAGTGGATACACTAAAAGTGAATTACCACTATGCGAAAGAGAAGATAAAGGAATATATATTAAACAGATAGAACGATGAAAAAGGATTTTGATTTTGATGATATTGGAAAACGGACACCTTACCGTACCCCCGATGGATTCTTCGAGGACGTGCAACGAAAGGTGATGGAACGTGCCGGAGTGAAGCAACAGCGGAAGTCTCATACGAAGCTGATTATTTCTACGGTGATTACCATAGCAGCCGTATGGGTCGGATTTCTGTTTGTTCCGTCTTTGCGACAGGCAGATGAGGTGACAACATCTTCTTCGAAAGTATTAGCCAATGGTACGGAACCGGTAGATAAATGGATTAAAGAACTATCAGATGAGGAGTTGGAAGAGCTCGTCAGCTTCTCTGAAAATGATATATTTTTGAATTAAGTAACTCAATTAATTATTTTAAACGTGAAGATTATGAAGACTAAATTTATTTATGTAATTTTGGCCGTTCTCCTGATGGGAAGCCAGATGACTTTGTCTGCACAGAATACGGATAACAAACAAAAAAAACAGCGTCCTACACCGGAACAAATGGTGCAGATGCAGACTAAACAAATAGTAAATACGTTGATGTTGGATGATGCAACGGCAGCTAAATTTACTCCGGTATACGAGAAGTATCTGAAAGAATTGCGTGAATGTCGTATGATGACTCATAAGGCGAGAACAGAGAAAACTAAAGCACAAGGCACAGACGCTAATGCTAAGAAAGAACGTCCGTCCATGACTGACGACGAGATTGCAACCATGTTGCGGAACCAGTTTACTCAAAGTCGTAAAATGCTGGATATTCGTGAAAAGTATTACAATGAATTCAGCAAGATACTTTCGCAGAAGCAGATTTTGAAGATTTATCAGCAGGAAAAGATGAATGCTAATAAATTCAGAAAGGAATTTGACCGCAGAAAAGGTCAGAAACCGGGACAGGGACACCACCAGGGACAAAAAACTCGTGCTCCGCGTCAAGCCCAGAAATAAAGATTAGGTTTATTTTATTATAGTTTTATTTTACTAAATCAACACAATTTGAACATAGGCAGCCATATTTATTCTTTTCAGTACCGTTTGATTACTTGTTATGTCTTGTTACTGATTAGTTTGACTGTTTTTGCTCAGTCCGGCAAAGAGCGTTTTTCCGGTCGTGTGATTGATACTGAAACCAATCAGCCGGTACCGTTTGCTACGGTCCGGCTTTTGGCTTTACCGGATAGTACCTTACTGGCGGGTGGGGCAACAGATGCACAAGGCAAATTTCAGTTAGCCGTCGTTATTCCTAAAAGTAAATCCATTCTGTTACATATTTCTTATATCGGATATACCCCTGTTTTTCGGACTATATCAGCTTCAACAGATAACAAAACACCGATTTTAGGCGATATTTCTTTGACTCCGGAGAGCATTTCATTAACAGAAACCGTTGTTGTGGGACAAGCACCGATGGTTGTGACCGAAGGAGATACTACCGTCTTTAATGCTTCGGCCTATCGTACTCCTGAAGGCTCTATGCTGGAAGAATTGGTGAAACAACTTCCCGGCGGCGAAATAGACGAGGATGGCAAACTGTTGATTCATGGAAAGGAAGTGAAAAAGATTCTGGTGGATGGGAAGGAGTTCTTTTCCGACGACCCGAAGGCAGCACTTAAAAATCTCCCTGTAGAGATGGTAGAGAAACTGAAAGCTTACGAACGCCAGTCCGATCTTGCCCGTCTTACTGGTATTGATGATGGCGAAGAGGAAATGATTCTTGACCTGTCGGTCAAGAAAAATATGAAACGGGGCTGGATGGAGAATTTCATGGGCGGATATGGAAGCAAAGACCGTTATGAACTAGCTAATACTTTAAATCGTTTCCGGAGTAACTCTCAATTGACGGTTATCGGGAATCTGAATAATACAAACAATCAGGGATTTTCGGAGATGCAAGGAGAATCTGCCAGTTCCTCCGGTAATCTTCGCACTCAAAAAGGACTGACCACTTCCCGTTCTTTGGGAGTGAACGTCACTTATGACTGGCAGCGTGTCAAACTCCGATCGAACATTCAATATGTGGGAACAGACCGGTTGGAGGATAGTCGTACTACAGTCGATAATTATCTTCGTAAAGACAAATCTATTACTGAAAGTACCGGACACAATCGCCAGGGAAATGATAATCTCGTAGCAAATGCTTTTTTAGAATGGAAAATGGACTCCGTTACAACATTGATTTTCCGTCCTCAATATCGTACGGCTGTTAATGACAGAGGCAGTAGTGGCTTCCAGCAAGGGTGGGGCAATGACGTATTGCTGAATGAAAGGAAATCATCCGGAACCACTCATAGCTCTTCTTATAACATGACCATGATGCTTCAGCTTAGCCGGAAACTTAGCCGGATGGGAAGAAACATCGCTTTGAAGGTTGATTATGGAACAAATGCTTCTTCAACCGATAGAACGAATCTTTCTACTACGCATTACTTTAAGAATAACACGAAGAATGTTAAGAATCAGAGGATTGAAGATAAGGTGGACGGCTATAACTACCGACTGCAACTGGTGTACGTGGAACCCTTGCCCTGGCTTCATTTTCTTCAGTTTCGTTACAGTTATCAGCATCGGATTAACAATTCCGACCGGTTTGTTTATAACTGGGATAAGAAGACGGAAGAATTTGCTCCTGATTATGACGAAGACGCAAGTAACTGTTTTGAGAATCAGTACAGCAATCACCTGTTTAATCTTGCTATCCGCACTTCCCGGAAGAAATACAACTATAATATAGGTGCTGACTTTGAACCCCAAAAGTCTGTCAGCCATTCTCTTTTAGAGAAAAAAGAATCGTTGGAAGAACCATTGGAAAAATCAGTCTTTAATGTTTCTCCTACCGTCAATTTCCGCTATAAGTTCTCCAAGCGTACCCGTTTGCAGATTGTATATCGGGGGAAAAGTCGCCAGCCCAATATACGCGATCTTCAACCGATAACAGACCGCACCAATCCGTTAAATATCAGGGTTGGTAATCCTTCATTGAAACCTTCCTATACGAATACGTTTACGCTGAACTTTAATTCATATAATGCCAAGCATCAACGGAATATGGTTGCTTCTGTTTTGGCGGAGAACACTATTAATAGTGTTACCAATCAGGTGACTTATGACAGTGAATCTGGTGTGCGGACCACTACTCCCCTTAATATGAACGGAAACTGGCGTATTATGGGGTCTTTTTCTCTTAATACTCCTTTTAAGAACCGGAATTGGAGGTTTCGTACTTATTCATATTTGCAATGCAGAAATCAGAACGGATATAGCACAATAAACAAAGAAGCTCCTGTGAAAAGCACAGTGAAACATTTGACAGCCCGCCAACGCCTGCAATTAACTTACCGGACAAAAAAAATGGAAATCAGTGCCCGTGCGGAGTTACTTTATAATAATTCCCATAATAATGTAAAAGAGACACGTACGGAGACTTATGATTATCGTTTTGGAACAGAAATGCAGTATTATTTTCCGTGGAACATAGAACTGTTCAGTGATCTTACATGTTTTCAACGTTCCGGTTATGGTTATAGTGGTTATGCCCGCGAAAACCTGATGTGGAACTGTCAGTTGTCGAAAGCTTTTCTGAAGCGGAAACAATTACTTCTCCGCTTCAAAATATACGATATTCTCCGTCAGGACGTTTCAATGATACGCACAATTACTGCTACTGCCATTCGCGACACAGACTATAATGCACTGGGTTCATACTTTATGGTACACGCTATACTTCGTCTGAATATGATGGGACGATAATTAAAGATTAAATTTTCGTCTGCTTGAAACCACAATAGAGTTTTGATTGTTGTTGTGTCGTACGTAAACAATGAAAACTTTGTCGAATGTTTGATTTCTTTGGTAAATTGAAGGATAAGGGTCGTTGGCGAATCTTTAAATTGAAGTTAATTGATGCACGACTTTACTTTGTCAGTATCTTCGTAGGATTACTGACGGGACTCGTTGCCGTGCCTTATCATTACCTATTACAGTTCTTCTTTAATCTCCGCCATGATTTTTTTGATTCTCATCCCAAGTGGTATTGGTATATCCCTCTTTTCCTGTTGATGTGGGGAATACTTGTATTTGTATCCTGGCTGGTGAAGAAAATGCCGCTTATTACCGGCGGGGGGATTCCGCAAACACGTGGAGTTATTAATGGGAGGGTTGATTATAAGCATCCTTTTCTGGAATTGGTTGCGAAGTTTGTGGGTGGGATACTTGCATTAAGTACCGGATTGTCTTTGGGGCGTGAAGGACCTTCCGTACAGATAGGTTCGTATGTCGGATATTTGGTATCAAAATGGGGGAGGGTGCTTAGTGGCGAACGGAAACAATTATTGTCTGCCGGTGCAGGTGCCGGATTGGCGGCTGCTTTTGCTGCCCCATTAGCTTCCTCATTGTTGGTTATCGAATCTATCGAGCGGTTCGATGCACCTAAAACAGCCATTACCACGCTTTTGGCAGGAGTCGTGGCAGGCGGGGTTGCCAGTTGGATTTTTCCCATCAATCCTTATTTTCATATAGATGCCATTGTGCCTGGAATGACTTTTTGGGGACAGGTGAAACTGTTTCTTTTGTTGGCGGCAGTAGTTTCTGTTTTTGGAAAATTCTTTTCTGTCACTACTCTTCAGATGAAACGTATTTATCCCGCTATTAGGCATCCTGAATACGTGAAAATGCTGTATTTGCTTTTTATTGCTTTTCTGATTTCTATGGCCGAGTTTAATCTGACGGGAGGAGGGGAACAGTTCTTGCTATCACAGGCCATGCATCCGGATACACATATTCTTTGGATTGTCGGCATGATGTTGCTGCATTTCGTTTTTAGCACCTTTTCTTTTTCTTCGGGTTTACCGGGAGGAAGTTTTATCCCTACACTGGTGACAGGAGGACTTTTGGGGCAAATAGTGGGATTGATTATGGTTCAACAGGGTGTGATTGCTTATGAGAATATCAGTTATATCATGTTGATTTGTATGTCGGCATTTCTTGTAGCAGTCATTCGTACACCTCTGACGGCTATTGTCTTAATAACCGAGATTACAGGACATTTGGAAGTCTTTTATCCTTCCATTGTTGTAGGTGGATTAACCTATTACTTTACGGAAATGCTTCAGATAAAACCGTTCAATGTAATTTTATATGATGATATGATTCATTCACCTGCCTTTAAGGAAGAGCCCCGTTATACATTGTCTGTAGAAGTAATGAGCGGGTCCTATTTGGATGGCAAGATTGTGGATGAACTTCGTTTACCGGAACGTTGCGTAATTATAAATGTGCATCGTGACCGTAAGAATTGGCCTCCCAAAGGACAGAAATTAATGCCTGGAGATCAGGTCCAAATAGAGATGGACTCACAGGATATAGAGAAACTGTATGAACCTTTAGTGAGTATGGCGAATATTTATTGAGTATAGGTGTTGGCAGTATAAATTTAGAACAGTCTAAAAAAGAATGAAACGGTGCAGAAATGAACGAAAGTTTTTCCTACTATAAAGTTGAAAAACATAAAAACATCTGCCACCTGCAACGAAACGCGTGTAATACACTAGTTAATAAGTAGTTGGAACGTTGCAGATACCTGCGGCAGATAGGTTGCAGATAAAGTATCTGCAACACGTTATATAATCAAAGATAAAGCCTTGATTCCTTTATGTAAAGCTATGGGATAATTGGGATCACTCTATGGAGAAATTGTGGTGTCTCTACGGGGAAACGACAGTATCCTTACGTAGAAACTGTAGTGTCCCGCCTTAGAAACTCTCGTTTCCTACCGTGGAAACTGTAATTTCTAATGCCGGAAACGACAGTTTCCCGCCTGGAAACGGGAAGTTAATGTATACAATAAACTTTTGCCCTCCTGGAGAATTAGCTTATGCAAGGCTTATACTGTGTTGCAGATACTTTGATCTGCAACCTATCTGCAACAGTATCTGCCACGCTCCAACTACTTATTAACTAGTGCATTACACGCGTTTGGTTGCAGGTGGCAGATGTTTTCATGTTTTTTCAACTTTATAGAGGAGGATTATGCATCAAAATTAGGGTCACAAGCGTAAGTCATAAACTAAATTCACCTCTGTGTCCTCCGTGTCCTCTGTGGTGAAAACATTATTCCATGCTCTTTAGCCATGCAATTTCTTCTTTCCATTTACTTTCATCCGGTGTTTCTAGTATCAGCGGCATATTATCGAATCTTGAATCTCGCATCAATCTTTCAAAAAATGCTTTTCCGATCAATCCTTCACCAATACTATCGTGACGGTCTACATGGGTGCCCAGTGCTTTTTTTGAATCATTCAAGTGCATACCGCGAAGGTAGTTGAATCCCACTTCCTTGTCAAACTCATCAAATACCTTATCATATTCATTGACAATATCATAACCAGCCGTATAAGTATGGCAGGTATCGAGGCAAACACCCACCCGGCTCTTGTCGTTTACCCGGTCGATGATATATTTCAGTTGCCAGAATTCGCTACCTAGATTACTTCCTTGCCCGGCAGTGTTCTCAATAACGGCTGTTACGCCTTTTGTTTTTTCTAAAGCGATATTAATGCTTTCTGCGATGAGCGACAGGCAATCCTCTATTGAAATTTTGTTGAGAGAACTGCCTGGATGGAAATTTAAAAGTTTCAATCCAAGCAGTTCGCAACGTTGCATTTCGTCCAGAAAAGCGGTACGGCTTTTTTGAAGTCCCTCTTCTTCCGGGTGTCCCAGGTTGATAAGATAACTGTCATGTGGCAGGATATATTCCGGCTGAAAACCGTATTTCTCGCAATTCTCTTTAAAGAAACTGATACTTTCTTCTGTTAAAGGTTTACTTACCCATTGGCGTTGATTCTTGGTGAATAACGCAAAAGCATTTGCTCCTATTTCATGCGCATTAACGGGGGCGAACTCTACGCCCCCGGACGCGCTTACATGTGCTCCGATATATTTCATGGTTACTTCTTTATTTAATATTACTCTGCAAATATAACGTTTTTATAGGAGTATATGTTTCTTCATCTAAAGCGGGGAGAAATTAAATCTCAAAATCCGGTAAATAGTCTGTCAGGACTTTGTTAACCTGTTTGCCTTTTACCTGATCTGTGACTATCGTTGCACCTTCCTTTTTACCGGCATCATAGTTTAAAGAAACCTTTTCCGTTTTATTGCTTACATAGATGGCAGCTTTCCCTTTTTCTGTCAGGTTACAAGTAATAGTCCAGTCGCCTACCTGAATGGTATTACCTTTGCGAACTACCTGCATATCCGGGCGGTTCTTTCCATGCGTATCCATCACTGTCAGGAAACGGGCGGTTTTACACGGAACTGTTGTAGAAGAGAAATGCCAGTGATTAGGATATTTCAACGCTTTCCCTTGTGCGTTCGTCACATTTTTCCAGTTGGTTGGCGCACAGAAGAAAGTATCTACCATCGCTTGTTCCGTTTTTGCCGAACTGAAAAGATGGGCAACAGAGACACCCCCGGCTTTATTCTTACCAATAACTTTCACTTCATCCGTCAGTTCCTGTATTTCCATAGGCAGTTCTACGGTATGTAAAAGATAACTCCATGTTACGGCTTCTTTTCCTTCCAATTCATCATAAATCACAAAAACTCCGGTAGTTCCCAATTGGATGATATGACGACGGAACATATCCAATTTGTTCTCATCCCATCCTTTTTCGGGCGTATATTGCGTGCCGGATAATTCGCCACGTTTCAACCATAGGGGAGAAGTCACTTTACCATAAGCATTGGAAGCGTCTCCTACCATGTAAGCGATTTTCTCTCCTTCATACCACCGTGGAATCCAGCCATATCCTTCCGTCCCGATCTTCTGCGTCATTCCATTCACCAAAATACTGTTGTGCGCACGAGTATTACGGTAAGAATACATACAATGATCGTCTGTAAAACCAGTGCGATGTCCGCTACTGTAAAAAATGGCTTTACCTCCGTAGAATGTATTGAAAGCATTCTGATTGGCTAGTGCATGGGAAGTGGAACCGTAGGAACTGGAACGGAACGACAGCATTGCATTCTTGTCTGTATCTCCCAAAGAAGTATTCATCGTACCGATTCCCGTTTCATTGAATACTTTTGCCATCGGTAATTCTGCAAGAGTAGGACCTTCTTTGGGGAGCGCTTTCTTTGTTGTACAGCGATACCAGGTCAGGTCTCCGGATTTTCCGAGGAAAGTCTTCTCCATTATATCCGGTTCTTTCTGCAAAATAGTGCGTACATAAGCGGCTGCCCATGGATTGTTACATTCGCGTGCCAAGGCATCTGCATAACCTACTCGTGTACCGTTTGGCTTCATCTTACTTTCATGTGAGTTTCCTTGCCCGGCGGATTTTGAGAATGGAGGTTGTTGATAGATGACGTAGAACGCATTGTTGTTATACCAGGGATCAGCAAAGAAATCGAATCCGCTGATACGGGAATAAAAAGCAGGAACTTCAATCAATGTGCGGAGATTGACCTGAAAATAAGAATCGCCATTGTGCCATCCTCCATCCGTGTTGAGACCCGGCAGACGGGATACCCATTCATTGTAGCAATAATCCACCCAGGTGGAAGCCATCGGCTGTTCGCCATACGTAGCAAATGCAGCCATATTCAAGATACGGAAAGTCATTTGCCAAACATGGTTATCAGCAATACGGTTTTCTAAGTGATTGACATATTCATGATAGAATTTCTTTCCATTTTCACGAATCGTTCTTAAGAGTAGTTTCTTTTCATCCGGAGTCAGCAGGTTATACCATGCGTCATACGCGGAAGTACTCATAGACAGAATGGTGGAACGGTTGAAATCTCCCGCAAAGTACTTACTATTCTTCCATGAAAGAATTTCGGAAAGACGCTTTATACCTTCTTTGTAGTATACTTCGTTTTTCGTTAGCAAGTAAGCACGTACCATGGCTTCGATATTCGCTTCTTCCCGGTCTACAATCTTACGACTTTCCCGAATCAGAGCGGAACGATATTGAACGATGTTTGTCAGCTTGACAACCTGGGTCGTATCAATTTCTTCTTCCAAGTGTTTCAGCGGATGATTTAGACATTTATCAGCTTTCCGGATGTAAGCCTGTGCTTCCGGATTGTTTTTATTCCGTTCGATGATATTGTCCCAATCTTTGGCATCAAGCAAGATACGGGGATGCGTCTTGGGTAATTTGGCTAACACCTCTTGTAGAGAAGGCGGGTTGAATGTACGTATATGCCCGTCTATATAAAAATGAGAAACGGGCGACCATTCTTCTTTTCCATCCTTGTCAACGTAGGCATATTGCCAATACCATTTTCCTTTTTCAAACAGTTTGAATGGGTTGAAAAAGGCCCATTTCCTTTCAGCGGTTATCACTTTCGATTTGAATTCCGGGTCGCGTGCAATCCGGATGCGGTAAGTCACTTCCGGTTTGTAGTCTTCTTCTTCCACTCCGTCCAATACGGCACCCAAGTGAGGAAATTTGTCCGGCCACATGAAACGAGGAGGATTGACAGTGATATGCTGCCCGTCCAGTGGTGAAGGCGTTTCGCGTACCTCGTGCATCAAAGTCTGTTGAGTCAGGCGCATGATTGCTTTTTGCGCATACCCGTTGGCGGATAGCAGAATGGTGAACAAGAGAAAAATAGATATTCGTTGTTTCATCATATAACTTTGCATTTTTTTATTCGTCGTTTGTTGTTCAGCGTTCAACGTTGTTTGAACAAGTCTTTCAGACGAACGGTCTTGTTATTAATCAGTGGGCGTGCCCAAAAACCGATAAAGGTGATGTATCCTACGAAAACAAGGATAAACAGCATACCTGTGCGGAGGGATGTTGCATCTGCCAGCGTACTCACAATCATCGGACCACCGGCACCACCGACGATTGCCGAACATAAAATACCGGCGAATGAACCGTGATGCTGTGAAGCAGAGTTCAAAGCCAATGAGAATACGATGGAATACATCATGGAAATACTAAATCCGACAGCAGGGAAAGTGATCATAGATACTTCCTTGCTTCCGAACAATGCCGATAATAATAGGATGATGGTCAGGATTCCGGAGATTTGCAGCAATCGCTTGCTGTCAATCAACTTGAGTAGAATCATACCTACGAGACAGCCGGCTGTCATCAATCCCCAGAAATAGCTCACGGCTTGCGCACCATCAGTTTGCGGATTGACTCCGTGGTATTGTTCCAGGAAGGTGCTCATAAAGATAGAAGTTCCCTGTTCCGTGCTTACGTAGCAGAAAATCCCCAGGAAAAACAACCATACATATTTCTGTTTGAATAAAGCCAGATATGAATCTTTAGACCCGCTTTTCTCATCTTCTTTCAGTTCAATCTTGGGAAAGCGGGAGACACCGACAGCAATCAGCATTACTAACAACAGGATGGTAAATACCCAGTAAAGAGATACCCATGGCATTTCCCGTGGGGTGATATCGGCCAACAAGTCGATAAAGAAACCTTTACCGGCTGTATAGGTTGCCGGGTCAAGTTCACGAATCAGATAAGTATATACCAGAGGGCTTAGGAAAGAAGCGATGCCAAACATGAATTGTGCCAGTTCGGCTATAAATGCATAGTTTTCTTCTCCTCCTACAGTACGCTGGAGCGGATTCAATACAGTTTGCAACATGGCCATTCCTAATCCGATGATGAAAGAAGAAGCTAATAACATCGGATACGTATGCATACAGGCAAACAGGATGGTGCCGATGAACGGCATCAGGAAGCCACCGAATAATACCGGTTTTTCACCGAAACGGTCAATAAGTAATCCGGCAGGGATAGACATGATGGCGTATGCCAGGAAGAAAGAGGTCGGGATAAATCCCGCCATCGCCAGGTCACTTAGATTGAAGTTGTGGATAATGTCCGGAATGAGTGGTCCCAGAATATTAGTAATAAACGAGATGGTGAACCAGAACGCCATAATCAGCGCCAACATTCCTAAATTCTTTCTCATAATTTAATCAGGTTTGGAGCAGATAATTGAGTAAATACAAGTGACGCAGCTCCAATACTTCCGGCCTTGTTTCCAAGAGCGGCAGCTATGATTTGAGTATTCACAGCACAGTCGGGGATGGCATAACTACGTGCTTTTTCGCTTACTTTCTGAATGTAAAAGTCTCCTGCTTCGGAGAGTCCTCCACCAATCACAATCTTTTGCGGACTGAAGATATTGATAAAGCCTGCAATTCCGTGTCCCAAAAAGTCACAGTGTTCTTCCAATGATATTTTTGCAATCGGATCTCCTTGTTTATAAAGGCGGACAATCAATTCTCCGTTAATCTCTTCATCTGGGTAGGAGATGCCTGCGTCTATTATTCGTTGACTGAAGCGGCGTACCAAAGCAGAAGTGGAAGCATAGTGTTCCAGACAGCCGACGGAACCGCAAGCACACGGTTTGCCATTGGCAATGAGAGGCACGTGTCCCAGCTCCGTTCCCCGGTTGGCATAACCGTTGAACAATTTGCCGTCGATGACTACTGCACCGCCAATACCCGTTCCTACCGTCAAGAAAACAACATGAGTGGCTCCCTGACCGGCTCCGTACATTGTTTCTCCCAGTCCCATCAGATTGGCATCATTTCCCAATAAAGCAGGAAGTCCGGTTTCCGTTTCAATACGGTCTGCCAAGTGAATGTTTTCCCAGCCGTTGATATTTTCCGCACCTCCTAAAACAATACGGTTCGTACAATCCACAATGCCTGGTGTTCCGATTCCTATACCATCAATTTTGTAGTCTTTTTCTTGTGCAAAGGCTTTCACTTCATTGATAGCAGTAACCAACTGTCCGATGACAGCTTCTGCTGATACATCGGCTTTCGACGGTAACTTCCCTTGAAAGTAAAATACGCCTTCATTATCAATAAGGGCGTATTTTACTGAAGTTCCGCCAAGGTCAATTCCTATAGCGTATTCTTTCTCCATACCACGTTAATACTTAATACTTGATACTTAATACTTAAAAACTACACTCTTTCCGCCCAAATCGGTGAACTCCAAGCCCATTGTCCGTCACGTTGGCGAACGCGTACATAGTAGTAATCCGTATCTCGCTGTGGCTCTTTATCTTCCATGTAATGTTCCAGAGTGAAACAGCTTTCCGGCATGGCACGATTGAAGAGAATAGCCTCGCTCAACCAACCGATCATGAAGTGTGAACGTGAACCTTCAAGCAACTCGCCCAACGTATGTTCAAACTTCTTGCCATTGAATTCGGCAATGACCTTACCGTCTTTTGGCATTTCCACATCAAGGATTACAGCTTGCATGGCTGCTGTAGTCGTATTCGGATTCTTGCTGCTGTACATATCCAGTTCGGTTTCCTTGTCGCCAACGGATACAATACGGTTGACATGTGTGTGGAATTCAGTTTCACCTTCTTGCGGAGAAGTGAATGCTGCGCCACGGAAACAAGGAGTTACACTATGAATCTGTCCTTTGTCTACCGACAGTTTGCCCTGCCAATGTACGTATTTCTCTTCACGATTCCAACCAAAATCAACTTTAACTTTGCAACGTACCGTATCACCTTCCGGAGCAACGGGAGTCAACGGACCGTTCATACGAGCTAAAATCTGCCCGTTCTTTACAATATCTACGTAGTCGATACAGCTTTCACCTGTGACATTCAGATAGATACGACGGCTGTTACCGCGAACTACATCACCCATGAAAGCATCGTTGAGGCGGAAGTCGATAATAATCTTATCACCGGTTGCGGCACATACATGACGGGTACGTAGAGCTTCCCAAATGGCATCGCGAGTCAGTGACGGAGCCAAAACACCGATGCGTCCGTCACCATAGCTTCCCGGATAACCGGAATGCTGGTCGGTGGAAGCCATGATACCAAACTTATTGCCCAATTCAAGACCATATTGAATGGTTCCTTCCCATTGGCGTGGTCCCATATCATGCAAATAGGGGTAGTCTCCCTGATCGCTTTCTGCCAGACCGTGACGGGAATACATTTCTACGAATGGAGTAATATCTCCTTCGGTAAAGCATTTCCAGTTGTAACCGCGATAACCACCCTGATAACCCATGTGGTGCGGGGTAACGAATACTTTATGTCCTTTTGCTTTTTCTTTCCAGTCCTCGATTGAAGTACATTCTACAAGTGGTGCGTCCAAATCATAGTTCAACGCAACATGGTCTCCATGTTCCATGCTATGAGCTTCGTATCCTACAAAAGTCAGGAATTCACCTTCCTTATTATACTCATTTGTCATTTTTACATACTTCTCATAACCGCCTTCACGCAAACGCTTGAAAGCTCCCGTGTGGTAATCGATTACCCATTTCAGGCGGGGATCATCTGCTCCGGGAATATCCGGCCACATAGCATGAGGAGTAACACTAACAAAATCCAATTGTCCTTTCGCTGCTTCAAAAGCATCGCGCATGTCGCCGTGTCCGTATGTGATGTTACAGTGGTTGTGTAAGTCGCCCCAATACATTTTGAGGTTGCTGGCTGATGGCATAATTTTCTTAGCCTCTTTGCTTCCTGCTGCGCAAGAACCGAGCAAGCTGCCCGAAGCTGCCAGTCCGAGGAAAGACCAGCCTGTGTTTTTTAAAAACTTTCTTCTATCCATGATATAATTGTTTTTGGTTAATCTTTATTTATATAAATGGGAATTTATCGGTTAAATGAGAATTTATCGGTTAAATAAGAATTTATCGGTTCTTACAATTATATATTTATTGGGGGTGCCCTGAAAGGGCTTAATTATATAGCGTAGGGCAACGCCCTACGAAAAAAGCACACCAGCCACAAGCCCTGAAAGGGCGGAACTGTATACAATTATGCCCTTTCAGGGCGCAAATTCAGATTGTCGTTTTTACGTAGGGCGTTGCCCTACGCTATATAATTAAGCCCTTTCAGGGCACTCCGCAAAATAATCATTTAGCGATTTTTCATCAATCTTCTGTCACCTTTGAAAAGAACCTTTTCCTTTTCATCCGGGTCTGTATCTTTATACTGTTTTTGAGTTTCCTGAAGCAGTTGCATCAGCTCTTTTTGCTTTTCAGCATATTCCGGTTTGCCGAAGACATTGTTCATTTCTCTTGGGTCAGCTTTTATGTCATACATTTCCCATTCATCGATGTCGTTGTAGAAATGAATCAATTTGAAGTCTTGCGTGCGTATACCATAATGACGCTTCACAGAATGTTCAGCAGGGTATTCGTAGTAATGATAATAAGCAGCTTTGCGCCAATCGGCAGGAGTTTTGCCTTCATTCACCAATACGGGTTTCAGGGAGGCCCCTTGAATATCTGATGGAATCTCTATTCCGGCAAAGTCGAGGAAAGTAGGAGCAAAGTCCACATTCATGCTGATGGCATTACTGGTACTTCCTGCTTTAATTGCTTTCGGATAACGGATAATAAGCGGCATGCGTTGACATTCTTCATACATGAAGCGTTTGTCAAACCAGCCATGTTCGCCAAGGAAGAAACCTTGGTCGGAGGTGTAGACAATGATTGTGTTGTCCAGCTCACCAATTTTTTCGAGGTAATTCAGCAGGCGGCCGATATTTTCGTCTACTGCCAGAACTGTTGCCAGATAATCACGCATATATTGCTGATATTTCCAGCTGATTAATGATTTGCCTTTCAGATCACCTTTGCGGTATTCGGCAATGCGCCCGGCATATACAGAGTCCCATTTATCCTGAACTTCAACAGGCATACGTTTGTATACACTGTAAAGACGGTTGGTGGTATCTTTCAGCATTTCTTCACGAGTCAGCAATTTGAG
This sequence comes from Bacteroides sp. 3_1_13, assembly GCF_001185845.1. Classification (NCBI taxonomy): domain Bacteria; kingdom Pseudomonadati; phylum Bacteroidota; class Bacteroidia; order Bacteroidales; family Bacteroidaceae; genus Bacteroides; species Bacteroides sp. 3_1_13. The sequence goes on along the minus strand of NZ_KQ236956.1, from coordinate 2,081,964 downwards.
GTCCCAGTCGTTTGTCAGTGTATGTTCGATAGACATGTCCTGTTCACGGGCTGCTCTTCCGCGGCCTTCATAGTCGTCGAACAGATTAGCCGGTTCCGGGAAAGTAGTATTGTTGAATATACCCAGATGACGGGGAGCAGGCATCCAGTTGCGGTGCGGAGCTTTCTGATGATACATCATGCAGAAAGGTTTGTTCTTGTCGCGACCTTCGAGGAATTCAATGGCTTTATCAGTAATAATATCCGTGGCGTATCCTTTTTCTACAATATGCTTCCCGTTTTCCCAAAAATCAGGATCGTAATAGTCACCTTGTTCGTGTTGGCCGCTAAGGATGCTCCAATGATCGAATCCTTGCGGTTCACTGATAAGATGCCATTTACCAATTATTGCAGTCTGATATCCGGCTTGTTGAAGCAGTTTGGGGAATGTCTGCTGGTCTCCGTTGAACGTACTGGCGTTATCGGTAAAACCATTCTCGTGGCTGAACTTACCGGTGAGGATGCACGCACGTGAAGGTCCTGAAAGAGCGTTGACAGCATAACAGTTGTCAAAACGGATACCTTCGTTGGCAATCCGATCCATGTTAGGAGTCTGAATCAAATTTCCTCCGTAGCAGGACATTGCTTGGGTGGTATGGTCATCCGTCATCATGAAGATGATGTTCGGTTGTCTGGTCTCTTCTTTCTTTTGATTGCCGCAGGAAGCGAGACTTAGTGCAGCTAGTGGGAGGAGTAGGGCAGAGGGGGTGTAATAGTTTTCCATAATGATGAAGGAGAGTGACTAAAAAGTCGGTTGCATCTCCAATTCCCTTCACTTCCGGAAGGAGGAGAAATTGAGATGCGACCGACTTTTTAGTCAGCTTTATTATAGTTTGTATTTTAATGACTGTTTCTTTCCGTTTACTTTCACTTCTACTTCCAGTCCGTTTTCATCGAACGCTTTGTTCTTGAACTTAGCTGCAAATTTAGGGGCATCTGCGCTTTTCTTAACTGGATAGATAACTGTGATGTAACGAACAGCTTCTTCGCCGTCTTTCTTCACGTTGAAAGATACATTCATACGTTTGTAACGTTTGCGATAAGCAGTTGAGCACCAACCCGGTTCTTTCTTCATCGTCATACCGTCGGGACCGAAACATTGCAGTTTCATGTTGCTTCCGTCTTCAAATTGTGTCAGGAATGTCATGTCTTCGCGGCTGTTGGCTATTTCTCCTTTTGGCATTTGATAATGAAGATTGATGGAACCTTTGGCGCTACCGATCATTTCGTCTACAATGACAAAGTAAGTGTTGTCAACGAAGAAAACGGAACGACGGTGTTTCAAGTTTTTGTAACTAGGATTTTCGGTCACTAAAGTTTGGATAGTACCTTCCGGTTGCCACAATCTAGTAACGGATTCTGTAGTTTCCAAGTTTTTGTTGTTCAGCGTTACCGTGTTGTGAACACAAGTCTGACGGTGCCAGTTGCGTTGTTCCATCACTTCGCCTTCACCTGCATATACATACGAACCTGAATCCGGGAACAAATTCTTGCCGTTGAACCAAAGTTCGAATGTACCATTATCCGGCTGACAGTGCCATTCTCCTTTCGGGCCGGCTTTTACTACCATTTGAGTGGCATCCATTCCCCATGAATTGCGGAATACAAAGAAACCAGTTTTCTGAAAACCTTTAGACATATAATCCGGCAATGCGCCTTCTTTACCTTCGGTTGCGAAGTATTTGATAGCTTGGTTTTTCGGGAATAGTTTACCCCATGCTTTGTAGTTTTTCACCATTTCTTTCTTTGTTGTCAACTTAGCATCGCTGAAACATGGATTGGTATAATCAGGGAAAGAAATGTTTGCATAGAACATAATCATGCTTTCAATGGTATCCAAATAATCTTGAGGGAATTCCTTACGGAATCCGTTGGCATCTGCGATACCTAAAGCTTTACAGAAAATGTTAATAGCTGCCAGATGATAATGTGGGTCGAGTTCGAACTGTCCGCCGTCTTCGTATACCTGTACATGAATTTCACGGTTCAGAATATCGATACCGCTTTTTCTCCATGCCGGAGCATCTTTGAATTCAGGGAAGAAAGCACCGGCGTAGATCATACGTTGAGCTTCAAACAGCAAGTGGTTACCTTGATCGGAATAATTAGCAAGGATATGTATAGCATGTTTGTGATAGTTTACCAGGAATTCTGTCAGGAAGTCCGGAGTGAAAGAAGGAGAAGGGAGGAATAACTGGAACTGTGAAGTCTGGTCTTGCAGACGATTACTAACTTCCAGCGGGCGCCATGCGAAACGTACGTTTTCTATTTCACCTTTGATTTTTCCATCACTTAACAGCTCATATTCTTTTTTGTCCATCTTTACCAACGGATTCTTTTTAATCCAGTCGATATACTGATGTGCCCATTCTTTAGCATATTTCTCGTCACCGGATATGCGATAAGCCTTTCCCATCGGAGTGAACCATTTGTGGCGGTGCAATTGCCAACGGAGTTCATTGTCTTTCACCGGCCAGTATTGCCAGTTGATGTCTTCTCCGTAGTTGTAAGAAGGCTGATAACCTTTATGTACGAAGAATGTATGTTTCAATCCGTCATCTGCCCACTGCTGTTCTTCTTTGCTGATAGTCACTTTGTTCAGATTGATATCCGGAGTTTTTACATTGGTACGTGCACGGTAATAGTCTAATAATGCTTTGGCAGCATCCTCATCTTTACCTTCCTGATGCAAAGCTTTCACTTTTTCCAATCCCGGATAGTCCAGGTTAAGAATTGAAAAGACTTCGCTTTTCAGTTCTTGGGCACTAGCTTTGCCTACAAAACAAGCGATTGCCAGCAGAACGATATACTTTAAAGTTTTATTCATGATATAATTTACGATTTTACGATTTACTATTTACGATTGAGAACACTCTTGCTTTTGTATTATTGGATCATTCTCAACTCTCCATGCTCAACCCTCAACTTCTTCAATTCCATGAATCTCTTCAATGCTTCCAGATAGTAATAGTCAGCATAGTTCAGTGGAGTGTCGATTTCAGAACCGTTGGGCAGTGAGCCGACAGAGTGCATCAGAATGAATCCTTGGTTGTCACCCACTTTTGCAAGATATGCGTCGCTTGACAAACTCTTCAGAATCTTTTCCGCATAATCCAGATATTTTTGTCCGTCGGGAACCATTGTGCTTAGTTCGATCAATGCTGAAGCGGTAACAGAAGCGGCAGAAGCGTCACGTGGAGTTTCTTTAGTTACAGGAGCATCATAATCCCAGTAGGGAATGGCATCCTCCGTTTTTACGCGGTCCATAATCATATCGGCTATATCCTTTGCAAAGTTCAGGAAAATGCTGTCATTGGTTTCACGGAAGCAAGCGGTATATCCATATATAGCCCACGCTTGTCCGCGTGCCCATGAAGAATCATCGTTCTTTCCTTGGAAAGTTTGTTTGCTTTCCACTGTGCCGTCGTTGTTATAGCTTATTACATGCCAGCAGGTATAATCCGGACGGAAGTGATTATGCATGGTAGTCATAGCATGCTTGATAGCAATGTCTTTGTATTTATTGTCACCTGTCGCTTTTGCTACATTAAACAGAAGATCAAGGTTCATCATATTGTCGATAATAACCGGGAAATTCCATGTTCCGAAATCCCATGAACGTATAGCGCCGATAGAGTCGTTGAAACGACCGCAGAGGTTATCGGCAGTTTCTCTCATTACAGCGGCAATAGTGTCGTTGGGTGAAAGACGTTCTGCATTGCCATAGCTGCAGTTGACCATGAATCCCAAATCATGTGTACCTTTATAATAGCGTACCGGATTCAGCAGATTTGTATATTGGATGGCTTGAGTTTTCAGTGTATCGTTTCCTGTCAGTTCGTATGCATACCACAATGAACCGGGGAAGAAACCACTCGTCCAGTCATAAACGTTGCAGAGGCGGCGTTTGCCTAGTTGGTCAGCAGCGGGTTGTGCGCGTAGTGAATCTTTGAATGTTAATGAATCTCTTTCCAACTGACGGCAAAGGAAATCCATGTCATAGCCGGTACGGATGGAGCGTGGCAACATTCCCGTACCACTAACCTCTTCAGCAGAAAGTTGTAATTGGGCAGAAGCTACATCCAGTCCTTTTTTTATCCAACTGTAGTCTTCCTTTGAGGTTGTCTGGCACGACGCGAGTGCAATACTAACCGAAGCAAAGAGAACAAGTTTCATTTTCATGTTATTCATTTTAAGTGATTGTTTTTAGAAGTTTTGTAACTGATGCAAAAGTAACCGAAAGGCAAAACTTTCCGTTGCAGGATTGTCCAAAAGGTGTTTGAACTCTGCTTTTTAAGTTTTGATTTTGTTGAAAAAGGTTTTAATTTTCTCCAATATGCCTTTAATTGGGCATATTGGAGAGAAATTATAGAATTTTTTATCAGAAAAAGATTAGTCGCCCCATCCTTGGTTCTGCTTGAAGTTTTCCATCAAACTCATGTCACGAGCTGGGATAGGGAGTAGTTCGTGTTTATTCTTTTGGGTATATTGGTAAGCTACATAGTTTGCTTCCGGATACCAACCAATTAATTTTATATAAGTATTTACTATTGTTTCATAATACATCCCCCAACGTATTAAATCTTGGCGGCGATTTCCTTCGAAAGCAAGTTCGTAGGCACGTTCATTACGGATATATTCCTGGAATCCTTCGTATGATGTTGATTTTAAATCAACAGTTGCATTAGCTTCATTATAGGGAAGTCCATATCCGCGGCGGCGAACCATATTAAGAGCTGCTAATGCTGCATTGTTGGGACCATGATGCCATTCGTTAAGTGCTTCTGCATACATGAGTAATACGTCTGCATAGCGTAATATATACCAATTGACATTTGATTTATCGTTATTCAGTAAGAAGTTGTATTCTTTTACATACTTTTCAGTGTCCCATTTTGCCGGAGTATAATTTTGCTTATTTTTTTGGCCGGCTGTAGGTTTGTCTACTTCCTCCGGTTTTGCCCAGAAAGATTTATCTGGATCATATTTGTAATTGGCTATGGAAAGATCACGGCGTTTATCTCCTTTTTCTTTGTTTAACCAATCTAGGAAGAATGTATGTACTACTTTAACGTTGGCAGCATTACGTCCTCGTGTTCCTGGAATTTCGGTAACTCTGACTCCATTCCATTTACCAATACGCCCTACCGGGTCTTCGCTGGCTGTACCAGTAACAGAATTTGCATAGAAACTTACCTCAATTAAACTTTCCGCCGGATCCCATGTGCCATTACATGTATTTTCCCAAAGTTGTTCATAATTATCCAACATACGATGTTTACCGGAGTTGATAAGCTTCTCTGCCGTCAATGCAGCTTGTTTCCATTTCTCGGTATCTTTAATGGGTTCGCCTGCCCAGGTGACATATACACGAGTCAGCAATCCCAATGCACCGCCTTTAGAAAAACGGAATCGAGTGTTAGCACGCAGGGTGTCATCCGATTCAAACGGTAAATTTTCGATAGCAAATTTAAGATCTTCTTCAATGAACTTGTATACGTCGCGAGGATCTGCTTGAACGAACTCTGACGGATTTTTAGATGATTCGGATGTGTTAGTAATTAATGCAATGTTACCATACCAACGTACCAACTCAAAATAATATAATGCTCTCAATGCTCTTGCTTCCGCTAAATACATAGTGGCGAGTGCTTGATCGTTTAGATTGTATGTAACCATTTTAACTTCCAGACGCTCTATAAAGTCGTTGGCGCTATAAATAGCACTATATAAGGATGCCCATGTATTTTGTACATACGAATTGTTGGGATTGAATGCATTAGCCGGATATTCACGGAAACTACTGGTACTGTTTCCTTCACATTGTGCCAGGTCATTAGTTAAATCAAATATGCATGATAGGTTCATACCATAAAGGTTATCTGCCACCATGTTGCGGTAAACTCCTAACAATACATTGTTGGCTTCAGATGCATTGTTCATATATTGGTTCTTTCTAATATCTGATTTCGGATCTTCATCCAATAAATCGGAACATGAAGTGAAAGACAATGTGCATAAAGCCAATGCTGATATATAATATATTAGTTTTTTCATTGTTATACTCGTTTAAAATTGAACATCAAGTCCGAATGTAAATACTCTGCTCTTTGGATATGCACCCCAATCCAGACCGGGAGTCATAGGATTGCTGGCTGCTGTGCTGACTTCCGGATCATATCCGCTATATCCGCTGATGCAGAACAAGTTCTGTGCAGTACCATATATACGTAGTTTGGATATGTGGATTTTGTTAATCCATTTTTTCGGCAGGCTGTATCCTAATGTCATGTTCTTCAGTCGTAGGAACGAACCGTCTTCTACGAAGCGTGAGTACACGTCTCCCTTTACATACCCTTTCGTTGAGGGTACTTTGTTAGATGCATTGGTAGGACTCCAACGATCGGCAACTTCTGCCAGCATATTGTAGCGCTGGTCTTGTGAACCGGTTGCAAACTGACGGGTTGCGTTGAACACATCATTGCCATAGCTGTATTGTAACATGAAACTAAAATCTATTCCTTTGAAACTAAAAGAGTTGGTGATACCTCCAAACCATTTCGGCATGGCATTACCGATGACTGTGCGGTCGGCGGTAGTGATCTTTCCGTCACCGTTTTGGTCTTTGTATTTTACTACGCCCGGAGCAGCCCCACCATCATAACGTGTGTTGTTTGTAATACCCGGCTTCAAGATGAGTTTTCCTGTAGCGGCTGAAGTGTAGAAATCGTCTACTTGATAAATACCATCGAATTCATAACCGTAAATCAATCCTAATGATTCGCCTACTATGGCACGATAGTCTGATTGAGTATAATTGGTTCTATCGAAGTTAGAATATGCTTCTGCATAATTGGCACCGGAAGATAAAGCTTTCAGTTCATTGCGAATGAATGAAATATTGAAGTCTGTACTCCAGGTGAAATTACGATTTTGGATATTAGTGCTATTAATAGCCAATTCGATACCGCGATTCTGGATTTTACCAATATTCTGCATTTGTGATGAGAATCCGGTAACATACGCTAGGTTTTGTGCAAGTAGCAAGTCTTTGGTATTCTTGATAAAGAAATCAGCTGTAACATTCAGGCGATTATCAAAGAACCCAAGGTCAACACCTAGATTGGTAGTACTTGAACCTTCCCATTTCAAATTTTTATTCTTTAGGTGAGATTGAGTCAGTACAGTGGAAGTTGTGTTACCAATACCATATTTACTTTGTGTATAGAGGTCTAATGACAGGAAATTAGCAATACGGTCGTTACCTACAATACCCCATCCTAAACGAAGTTTCATGTTAGATACAAAAGGAAGATTCTGTTTCATGAATTTTTCTTCCGAGATACGCCATGCAGCGGAGAAAGCCGGGAAAAATCCCCATTTATTTTTGTATGAGAAAACAGTAGAACCATCCGCACGTACAGTAGCTGTCAGCATATATTTGTCGTTGAATGAATAATTTCCTCGCGCAAAAAATGATAACATGGTTTTATCTCCAAACGAGGTGTTTACTTTACTGGGAACTGCACCTAGACCTAGATTGTCATTACCGATATTATCTGAAGGGAAATTTTTTGCTTGTCCCAATAAGAATTCGGAACTTCTGTATGCGAGTTCCTCACCTAACATTATTTCATAACGATGTTGCTTTATTTTTTCTACCCATGTTAACTGGTTGTAATTGGTCCAACGTTTTTCGCGTCCCATCTGAGTTTCTCCATAAGGCATTTGACCATTAGTGTAGGCCTGTCTTGTCTGAGTTTTGTAGAATACATCTCTACGGGTGTTGGTCGTATTGTATGTACCAGCTGTCTTAAATGTTAATTTCTTAGTGATTTTTGCAGTAAGAGACAAATTGGCACTCCACATTTCAGAGCGCTTGTTGTCTGTCGTATTTTCAGCTTGTAGGATGGGGTTCACCTGTGCCAGACTTTCGCCTGTTTCCAACATAGCCGGGTCGATGGCACTGGCTAGTAATTCTTCATTGGTTTTAGCCAGACCTCCTGTAGGACGTGATCTTAATATCTGTCCTAACATATTGAAACGTCCTCCATCACCGGAAGTTCCGGCACCTTCTTTCAATGTATTGGAATAATTGATAGTAGCATCGGCTGTAATATACTTATTAATCTTCTGATTGATACGAACTTTACCGGTTGTTTTAGTAAAACCGCTATTTCTGAAAATACCGTTTTCTTTGTAATGAGAGAAAGAAGCAGAGTATTTGGTACCGTCATTACCTCCTGTTACGGAAATGTTATGATCTTGCGACCAAGTAGGACTGAAAGTTTCTCCTTGCCAATCTACAGATTCTACTCCAATATAGTCGTCCAAAGTACGATATTTGTAATACTCCCCTGTTTCGGGATTGATTTCGTTGCGGTAATAACCGGGGATAAACTTGGTATCTAGTTCTCCCTGTAGTTTTACAAATTCATAGGCGTTGAGCAAGTCTAATTGTTTGGTGATTTTACGATAAGTAGCAGAACCATTGTAGCTGACTACTGGTCTACCTACCTTACCTGATTTAGTGGTTACCATCACTACACCATTAGCTGCGCGCGCACCGTAAATAGCTGATGAAGAAGCATCTTTTAGAATTTGAATAGATTCAATATCAGAGTTTGCCAAGTAGTCAATGTTGTCAACTTGGAAACCGTCAACAATGTAAAGGGGAGTAGCGTCACCGTTTAATGTTCCTACACCACGAATCTTAATATCAAATCCTGCGCCTGGAGTTCCGTCAGTTTGGGTAATTTGTACACCGGCCACTTGACCTCCTAAAGCTGCCATAACAGAACTACTTTTAAATTCTTCTATATCCTTGGCGGCAACAGAAGCTACAGAACCAGTCAAGTCACTTTTTTTCATAGAACCATAACCCACTACAATAACTTCATCAAGCACTGCATTGTCCGGTTCCATTTTAATGTTTAACTTTTTGTCTGTTTGCGCAATTTTCACTTCTTGATTTTTATAACCAATATAGCTGAATACCAGTGTTGAACCTTTTTGGGCTTGGATAGTGAAGTTACCATCAAAATCAGTTGTCGTTCCGGTTTGACTTCCTTTTACCATGACGGTAGCACCAATCATAGGCATGTCTGTTTCGTCTACTACCACACCTTTGACGTTTTGTGCCGAAACACAGATTGTAGCTATGAGAGCTAAGAGGGTGAACCACCCTCTTTTGCTTATTGCTTTTGTAGATATATTGTACATAATTGTAATGTCTTTTAATTTAGAAATTTTCATCAAACCATATCAATAATGGGAATGCTTTGGGACAATTCTTATCAGAGCTTAATTTGCCTGAATCTCCATCTGTTCTATAGGTCATTTGACCAGTCATAATACCATTGGCAAATTGTCCGTTTTCTTCTCCATACGTAGGATCACCAAACCATTTGTTGGGATTAATGGTAACAGCCCATCCTTTGGTCGGGTCGACATAACCTAATGCATCTGATAACTTCTTATTAATTTTGTTAGAAATTCCATCATAATAGGACATAGGTGCTCTTGCCCCATAATTGGGTGCTGTTGATCCGTAATAATTACGCCATACTTGGTTCATAAAATAGGTTGGATCAGCTGGAGTTGGAGGATTTGTATTGTTATTGTTGGTGCTGATTGCCCCCGATTTATGTGTTTTAGGTCCTTCCAGATTTTGATAACGGAATGAACGACGATAATCCATTACAAATTGTGAAACATCTGTTACTCCGACTAACGTAGGTTCTACAGAAATTCCTCCCTTTCTTGGATTTACTTTGAATACAAATGGAGTATATTCTATTCTAATAGAATTTGTACTAGGATTAAAGTCAAATGCAATGAAAGTTTTAAAAGTTCTTGCAAGATCACCTTCTCCGGCTGTGGCTTCTACTATTAGATAAGCCATAGGAGCATCAGCTTCTTTGAAATTATCCGGGGAGAATCGGATTACACCTGTTGCTTCATCAATCATAGGATATCCTGTTTGATTAGGATCGTCTAAATTGAATTTAGTGGCTATCTTCCATTTGAAAACAATACCTTTATCATCTAAATTCGTTTCTGGAGTTAAAACCAAACTACCCAATTCTGCTGCACTTCTAATACGATATTGTGAAGCTTCTGTTGCCTTATCCAATCCGAGGTTATTACCGTAATATACATACACTATATTATTAGGATTTGGAGTAACTGTTAATAAGAAAGTTGTGATAGTCGGATTTCCCTTACTGTTATCAGCTTGTACCTTAACTTCATATCTGCCTTCTGGTATACTATTTCCTTTTTTTGCAGTGATCTTACCATTACTCGGATTGATAGTCAATTGTCCTTCAAGCTTTTGGTCAAGGTCTACGAATGAATAGGTGACATAGTTTCCTTGCATTCCTTCTTTGGGTTGAGCTGATATAGGCGCGTATTGTGCTATCTCTAAAGCTGCGTATTCAAATCCTGATATAGGAGTGATTTCATCAACTACTTGAATTGTGAATTTAGTTGGCATTTCTACACCTTCAGGAGCGAATTTGTTGGAAACTTTTATAGTGATTTCATAGTTTCCGGCTTCTGTGATACCATGTCCTTTAGCGATTGATATAGCTCCGGTTGTTTCATTGATAGTCACTTTTCCTTCTGCTATTTCCGGAATAATGTTAGCTATACTGAACTTAGCTTCCTCTGTTGAACCTTCAATGACAGGTATAGGACTGATATATTCAGTTTGTCCGTTCGTTTCAGACTCTTTCTCCATGATACCTTTATTGGTAGCGTTATATGTTACATCTATTGGTTTGGAAGTCAGATTGAATGTGATAGCATCAGCAAATATACCTTCTCCTGCTAAAGTAGTCAGTTTTAATGATACTTTGTGCAAACCCGGTTTCATCTTCTTTATAGCCTCTTCATCTGGATTAATAGAAATAACTCCACTTTGAGAAATCTTGAAGAATTCTTTCTCCGGACCATCTGCTATTGCATAACCGCCGCTGGGGATTGTGACGTGTTCACCTTCTGTTATTACTTTTGCAGTAGCTTTCGATTCTCCAATTTCTTCAAAGTCGATTTCAATATAATCAGGTTCTACTTTAATTCCATCGGGAACGCTGGGCAACATTTTTACTTGTATGGCATCTTTGAATTCATGGTAGTTGCCATTGCTATTACATCCTACAGAGATGGAATATAATCCCACCGGTAGATTATCAGAGTTAACAATTCGAACACTACCATCCTTGCTGTCAATGATAAATGATTCGGATGTGTATGGTTCACCATTAAAAGTGATTCCGGTGATAACGAAATCTGTCGGTTCACCTCCTGTATATGTAGGCTTTTCAATCACTGCATTCATTGATGGACCTATATCAGTGAGGCTGTAATAATAGATGGCAAAGCCAGTTGTGTTGGTAGTCTCTGTATCCGTGCATGAGAAGCCTGTAAGAGTCAGGACTACTATAGATAAGATTGCCAGGAATCTAGAGGTTAGTTTTTTTAAATTCATAGTGTTATGATATTAGTTATTATTTTCTGGTATTGTATAGCTTAACTCATAAGGAGTACCATTTACCGTGACTTTGATAGCAACAGCTTTTCCTGTGTAACCTCCATCGGTAAATTCAGCATTAATTGTGGTACCTGTTGGATTGGAAGTCGGGTATATGACGGTAATAGCACGAATTGTTTTTCTATCTTTGTTCTTTCTAAGTGAAATTTTATATCCTAAACGATTTTCAATATTAACCACACCATGATCATTGGATACGTTGCTTTTAAAAGTTGCAGATGAATCATAATCTTCAGATGATGTATAAATAACAATATTGTTATTATCACTGTAGTTAGTATGTATGCCATGGGCTGCTTTGGAATTCGAATTGTCGAAAGTTATTTCATTTTCAGGTGCACAAAGATTGAAATTCAAATTGTATTTGCCTGTATTATACGCTTCTTCAGGATTTTTCATGTATAATTCATCAACAAGCACAAAGAACTCTTTGTTGGCGTGGAATACAGAACGTCTATGGGTTAGAGATGAATTTTCGTATGGTTCATTCTCTGTAACTATGTAATTTGTATTGTCTTGTGTTCCTTTATGGACATAATGGCCTTCCATCTTATTGATATTTGTGGTCGTAATCGTCATTGTATTATGCCAGAAACTTTGGTTATATTTATCTCTGGCGGGATCACCACTATATGCATATACACCTGCATCAGGGAAGAAGTTACGTCCTTTATGGAATAAGCTGAATGTATTATTATCCGCTTGACAATGCCATTTCTTTTTAGGATTATAGTTGTTCTTTAAAATGAACATGGACACTTTACTAGGGTCTTGATCCCATCCATTACGTAGCATGTAATAACCGGAATATTCGTATGCTTTTAATGTATAAGTTGGTTTTTTACCTTCTTTACCTTGGGTAGCCATCCATTTCATACCTTCGTTGTCCGGAAACATCTGTGCATAGCGTGTGAAATTCTTTATCAACATACTCTTTTGCATACGTCCTGAACGAGTGTCGTTAAAATTTTCTACAGAGTAGTTCGGATAAACTAAGTCCATCACAAATTCTGTTGCTTTACGTAAGGACGGCATATAATCGGCTGAAAAATAATGTGCTTTATTATTCTCTTTAGCCACTTCGTAGGCGTTATAGAAGTCTGAAATAGCACCTACATGATAACTCGGGTCAAGCTCGTTTTGTATACCGTCGGGATTGAACTGTTCTTTTATTTGTTCGTTTAATTTGCGGGTACCTTCTTCCACCCATTCTTCTGCTTTCTTTAGTTCCGGGAATAAAACACCAGCTAAAGTAAGTGAATATAACTGTGTTACTAATATATTACCTTCCGGTTTATAGAGTTTGCGGATGCTCTCCACTTGATCTACATACTGAGTGAGAAAGATGGATAACCATTCAGGAGTGAAATTGGCAGAATGTATATAATAGGTCATTAAATCTGCTTGTGAGCTAACTCGCTCTGCGATTTGTAATCCGGACCATGGAAAATATTCATCCTTAATAACTTCCGGACATGGATAATTTTTCATCCAATCGGTGAAAACTTCTTTCCAAGACAGTATGTATTTCTCGTCTTTAGTCATGTAATACGCTTTAGCTTGAGGTACCATCCACTGATGACGATGACGCTGATATTTGAACTCATTATCTGTTATGCCGTCAACTTTTAAGTCCCAATTTATTGTTCCATCACTATTTTTGAAAGAATAGTAAATATCTTTCGACTCGTCTCTAACTCCATCGGTTTCTCCTCTAGTTTCAGGGAAGTTCCTTACATAAAAGCGATAGTCCAGAGCTTGATTTGCAATGTTTAGTTCCACTGCTGATGCTGTAGTTCCTAAAAGAGTTACATTCGGGTTTACTACATCTGTACGCATGCGATAATAATCTAGTAATGCATTAGCAGCTAATTGATAGTTTCCTGCTTCATAGTACTGTTTTACTTTTTCTAGACCTTTATAATCTAGATTGATAACTTCAAATAGTTTTTTTTCAATTCCTTCACCTTCATCGGGAAGAATGTTTTCTTTGTCGTTGTTGGGTTCTCCAATGATTAATTCGTCTTTGTCGTCTGTGCAATTAGACAGAAAGAACATTGCGAATAAACAAATAAAGATGTTCTTCATACTTTATTAGGTTTTAATTATTAAAAGTTATATTTTACTGTTTGCAAATGTAATCTGTTTATTTAGAAATGATGATTTGTCCTGTTCACACTTTGTTCAAAAAATGATTTTTTGATATTAATATTGTTGAATCATATATTAATAATGTTTAGAAAAACGGTTTTTAGGCTGATATTAAGCTTTTTATACATCATAATGTAACTTTCATCCTATTCTTTTATGAAATGAACTAATTCATTTTGATACGGGAGGGAAACGGTACGGAGACGAACTAAACGCTAGTTGTCAATAAGAGATAAGTTGTCTTAATACTGTGTTTAGTTTCCTATCTTCTATAAATAATAATTAGCTCTACATTCTAATTTGCGTTCCACTTAAGTCGAACGATAGAACTACTTAATTTGAACTATCGCTCCACTTAAGTGGAACGCAAATTTATTAGGGAACGAAGAAAATAATAGCTCCAAGAAGAATTATTAAAAAGACTATTGTGCTAGATTAATCCTTGTAACTATGAATTTAGCTCAAAACCCTACTGAAAAAAGAAAAGTACTGTTTTATACATTGGGGTTGTTTGTTATGTATAAACTCTCTTCAAATCCAAAAATATTATGATTTTTATGGAATCCAATCCGTAAAAATCATAATATTTTTGGATTTACCTCTCTAGTTGTTTATCCCTTTGCCTTCTTAATATACTCTGTAGGCAAACATCCGAAATACTTTTTGAAACTCGTAGCAAAGTAAGACGGCGTATTAAATCCTACCATTGTGCTGACTTCTGCTATTGTATAACGGCCATCCTTCAGTAGTTTTGCCGCTTCATTGAAACGAATCTTGCGTATAAAGTCGATAGTCGATTCACCTGTGATAGCTTTCAATTTGAGGTGCAGATTAGAACGGCTCATATTCATTTCTCTGGCGAACTCGTCGGTAGAGAATTCAATATTATCCATATTCTTTTCTACGATGGCAACGGCACGTTTCAACAAAGCTTCATCCATGGCGTTGAACGTAATCTTTTCCGGTTCCACTTCCAGAGATTTGGAATACCGTTCAAGCATACGCCTGCGGGTACGCATCATATTCTGTATCTTCGTAGTCAGGATAGCCAGCGAGAATGGTTTCGGGATATAATCATCTGCTCCCATTTGCAGACCTTCCATCTGATCTTTGGTTTCGCTTTTGGCAGACAGGATAATCACAGGAATGTGACAGGTACGAATATTCTGCTTCACATTCTTGCATAGCTTGATACCATCCATCACAGGCATCATGACATCAGTCACAATAATGTCCACTTCATTCTCTTTCAGCTTTTCCAGGGCTTCTTCACCATTTCCAGCTTCCAGTGTATTGAAAAGTTCGGCAAGTCCGCTACTTAGATAATGGCGGATTTCATTATTGTCTTCTACGATAAGAATCGTACCACGTTTCTTGTCACCGGTTTCGATCGTTTCGTTTTCTACTTTTTCCGTATCAATGAAATACATCTCTTTCGAGTTGGTAGAATAAACTTAGTCCTCCTCATTTTTAGCGTCATTAGAAGCTAATTCGGAAGATTTGTAGATGTTTATATCCTGTGGCAGATAAACAGAGAAAGTACTGCCTTTGCCTTCTTCACTGTCTAACTCAATACGTCCGTGATGCAGTTCCACCAAACGTTGTACCAATGACAGTCCGATACCACTTCCTACGTGCTCACTCTCTATCTGATAGAAACGTTCGAATATTTTCCCCTGCTTGTTGATAGGAATACCAATACCAGTATCACTAACTTGCAGTACCAGCCAGTTGTTTTCCTCTTTCAACGTAACAGTAATGCTTTGCCCGCTTTCTGTATATTTGAAAGCATTTGAAAGCAGGTTATTAACAATCAGTTCCAGATAATTCGGATCGAAAAGTTCCTCTTTTTCTTCCAGTTCGGAGTGGAGAGTATAAGTAATCTTCTTGTGGCGTGCCAGTTTATCGTAGAACAAGAAATTATCCTGTATCAGTTGATGCGCATTCTCTTTCTTTACTTTCAGCTCGAAAACTCCCAATTCGGCACGGCGATAATCCATCAACTGGTTGACAAGATGCAACAGACGATTGGCGTTGCGTTGGATATATTCCAGTTGGTTACGAGTCCAGCGATCACTAATCTTATTGATTATTTCTTGTAAAGGAGCTAAGATGAGAGTTAACGGCGTGCGAAGCTCGTGCGAAATATTGATGAAGAAACGCATCTTCATCTGGTTGATTTCTTCTTGATGCTCCTTGTCCCTGCGTTCAAGTTCCAGTTCCGCTTCCATACTCTTACGCATCCAGAAGAAGCGGAAGACGAAAGTGATAAACCCGATAAAAGTGGCGAGGAAAATCATGATTGCCCACCAGGTCTTGTACCAGATAGGGAGAACTATGATTTCCAACATTGTAGGTACAGTATTCCATTTTCCGTCACTATTGGCAGCTTTTACCAAAAAGTGATAAGTGCCTTGTGGCAGGTTGGAGTAGGAGACAGTACGTTTATCTGTCAGATAATACCACTCTTTGTCATATCCTTCCAGTTTATAAGCGAAAGTGTTATGTTGTCCGGAAATATAATTGGATACTACAAATTCAATCGTGAAAGCAGTTTGCCATGATTTCAGGGTGATACTTTCTGTTTCATTGATATTTTTAGTCAGGATACCAGTTTCATCATCCGGACGAACTGTCTTGTTAAACAGTTGAAGTTTAGTGATAACTACCGGAGGCGTATAAGGGTTATCCAGCAACAGTTCCGGGCGGAAAGTAGTGATCCCGTTGATACCCCCGAAATACATTTGACCGCTTGAAGTACGGCAGAACGAAGAAGTATTAAACTGATTACTCTGTAATCCGTCGGATTCCGTAAAATTACGGAACCTCTCTGTTTCCGGATTGAAACAGGAAATACCACGGTTGGTACTTACCCAAAGACGTCCGAAAGTATCTTCCAGAATACCATATACCACATTATTAGGCAAACCGTTAGCCGTAGTATATCGTTTGATTTTCTTTTCTTTCTCATTAAAACAGTAGAAGCCTTCACGCGTACCTACCCAAATGATACCGTTGGCAGCCTCGTAAATGCAATTGGTAAACGTCTTTGTTACAGATGATTCCGGCAGAATAGGCACCTTTTCTATCTCGATTCCTTCCTGCTGAAAGACAGATATACCTTCCTCACCCCCGACCCAAAGCCGTTTATGGGAATCTCTGAACAGGATTGTGATTCGTTGTGAAGTAAATGGAGTACCGTCCTTTTCCTTATCAATGGTGGTAAAACTCTTTTTTTCCGGGTTAAAACTAACCAGAGCACTTAATGTCCCCAATAAGAGATTTCCCCCTTTATCAGGAAGAATTGCATATACATTCTCATTCACCAACTGGCTGTTCAGCTGATTGAAACTTTCCATTTTTCCACTGTTTCGATGGAGGACAGTCAGTCCGCCGGCATGTGTCCCTATATATACAAGTGATTTTTGTTCATCTACATATACGGCTTTGATATTATTGGAACCAATACCGATTTCCCGTTCGTCTTCCTGTAAGATATAGTGCGTAAACTGTTGTGTCTTTGTATTATACAGATTCAAACCACCATCATTCGTTCCTATCCATAAATTCTTATCCTTATCTTCCGTAATGCAGCTGACTACGTTATCGCTTAGAGAATTCTTATAGGGAATACGCTGGATATTCTTGAATCTGTTGCGGATAGGATGGTAATAGTTCAATCCCCCGAAATAGGTCCCAAGCCACATACCTCCTTGCGAATCCATAAAGATACTGCGAACCGAACGTTGTGACAAACTGCCGTTTTCTACCGGACTGCTACTATAGGAAACGAAAGAATCGCTTCCTTCATGATAAATGTTTAGATCATTGAACGTTCCTATCCATAAGCGATTTTGCGAATCCAGTGCCAGAGAGCGGATATAATTGGAACTGATACTTTTAGGATTGGAAGAAGAATGATGGTAAGCCTTGACCTCTTTCGTTTTCGGGTTGAGCAGAAGCAGACCGGCTCCTTCGGTAGCTACCCATATACGGGTAGGAGATTGCTGCAAAATGGCCTGAATCTGTTTCGTTTCCGTTATCGGAGTAATCTTTTCCAGTTTCTTTTGAGGAATGGAATAGCTGTAAAGCCCGTCGACCGGGGTACCGATATAGATAATATCCCCCTGTCTGTAAAGAGCTGAAGCTATAAGCTTGTGCATAGCGGTACTAAAAGAATCATCAACGAATCGTGATTCTTTAATATCGAACATAGTCAGACCTTCTTGTGTACTTATAAGCAGTTGTTCCGGTGAGATTTCTGCAATGCCGTTGATTTGTTGCCGTTTGCCCTTTTTCTCGTAGA
This sequence comes from Bacteroides sp. 3_1_13, assembly GCF_001185845.1. Taxonomy (NCBI): domain Bacteria; kingdom Pseudomonadati; phylum Bacteroidota; class Bacteroidia; order Bacteroidales; family Bacteroidaceae; genus Bacteroides; species Bacteroides sp. 3_1_13. The sequence goes on along the minus strand of NZ_KQ236956.1, from coordinate 2,063,912 downwards.
AGAAATTTCTGAATTTGTCTTTTTCTTCGTCATAATATGACAAACCATCCCGCGTACCGATCCAGACACGTCCCTGACTGTCAGTCTTTACGATTCGTGAAATGTCATTAGCAATACTGTTCGGATCCTCTTCATTATGTTGATAAACTGTAAATGAATACCCGTCATACTTGTTTACTCCATCATAGGTAGCGAACCACATATTACCTCTTTGGTCCTGATCGATAGAGAATACGGTGCTTTGTGACAATCCTTCGTTAATAGAAATATGAGAGAAGTTAATTTGCTCCGGAACTTCAGAAAAAACGCAATTAACCCCTATACATAGAAAGAGTAGACAGATTGTTGTTTTTTTAAGGCTGTTCATTATTAGTTCATAAGATTAATAATGGCATCAAAGATAGCAAAATCTTTTATATGGAGGTATTCAATAGAGAGAAAGTAAATATAGGGAATGAAAAAATACCACCGATTATACAGATTAGCACGGATTTTTATATCGACAATCTTCGAATTACAATTAAATCTGTGTTAATCTGTGTAATCGGTGGTGAAACTTGAAACTGGTAGGTAATTTATTATTTAGCTAAATCTCCTATCTCGTCTAAATTCTTCTGAATATCTTCGTCATTCAATGTATAATTCACCAGATCACCGGCCAAATACTTGTCATAAGAAGCCATATCGATCAGGCCATGTCCCGAAAGATTGAACAGAATCACTTTCTCTTCTCCGGTTTCCTTACATTTGTTAGCTTCGCGGATAGCCGCTGCAATAGCGTGGCTGGATTCGGGAGCCGGAATAATACCTTCAGACTGCGCAAACAGACAACCGGCTTCGAAAGATTCCAATTGCTGTATATCTACCGCTTCCATCAGATTATCTTTGAGCAACTGTGAAACGATTACACCTGCGCCGTGATAACGAAGTCCACCGGCATGGATATGAGCAGGAGCAAAATTGTGTCCCAAAGTAAACATCGGCAGCAACGGAGTATATCCGGCTTCATCACCGAAGTCATACTGGAACTTACCACGTGTCAGTTTCGGACAAGAAGCAGGTTCGGCAGCAACGAAACGAGTCTTTTTCCCTTCCTGTATGGTGTGGCGCATGAACGGGAAAGAGATACCTCCGAAGTTGGAACCACCTCCGAAACAACCGATCACGATATCCGGATACTCGCCTGCCATTTCCATCTGTTTTTCAGCTTCCAGTCCGATAATAGTCTGGTGGAGAGTCACGTGGCTAAGTACGGAACCGAGTGTATATTTACAGTTGGGAGTCATTTGTGCCAGTTCGATAGCTTCCGAAATAGCAGTTCCCAATGAACCTTGATAAGTGGGGTGTTTAGTCAGAATATCCTTACCGGCACGGGTAGACATAGATGGAGAAGGAGTGACCTGTGCTCCGAAAGTCTGCATGATGCTGCGGCGGTATGGTTTTTGTTCATAACTGATTTTTACCTGATAAACGGCAGCTTCCAGACCGAAAACCTTGGCTGCGTAAGAAAGAGCGGCTCCCCATTGTCCGGCACCGGTTTCAGTGGTAATGTTGGTAACTCCTTCTTCTTTGCAATAATAAGCTTGTGCCAATGCAGAGTTCAACTTATGCGAACCGATAGGGCTTACGCTTTCGTTCTTAAAATAGATATGAGCCGGAGTGCCGAGTGCTTTTTCCAAACCATAAGCACGAACCAGCGGAGTGCTACGATAGTACTTGTACATTTCACGCACTTCTTCCGGTATTTCGATCCATGCATCCGTCTGATTCAGCTCCTGATGACACAGCTCTTTTGCGAAAATCGGATATAAATCTTCTGCTTTCAGCGGTTGTTTGGTTCCCGGGTGCAACGGAGGCATAGGTTTGTTCACCATATCGGCCTGAATGTTGTACCAGTAATGTGGAATTTCTTCTTCCGGTAGAATATACCGTTTTCTTTTTTCACTCATAATATTGTAGTTTTTTAGTTTTCTGTTGCCAAAAGTACTCAAATTTTTAATATTCAGAAAATTTTGTCAACAAAGAATCGCATTTGATTGTTATTTTAGTTAAGTTTGCACGACCCCGTTAAAAAAGATGATATGAAGATTTATCATAAGTTTTTATTGTATCAGAATAAACTGCTAAAACCCTATGTACGTATTTTGTTAGGGCTGATAGAAGCACTCACTTATCTGGCGTCTTTATCATTGATTGTCGGAGTAGTATATGAACATGGCTTTCCCTTGTCTATTGATGAAGTGGCGAATTTGCAGACATTGTATAAAACTGTCTGGATCATTTTTCTGATTGATGTCACTTTACATATCTCGCTGGAATACCGGAATACTAAAAAGCAATACCGGCGATTAGCCTGGATATTGAGTGGATTGTTATATCTCACTTTAGTACCTGTTATATTCCATCGTCCGGAAGAAGAAGGAGCTATTTTGCATATTTGGGAATTCTTACATGGGAAGTTTTATCATCTTCTGTTATTGTTAGTTCTTTCTTTCCTCAATCTGTCTAATGGGCTGGTGCGTCTGTTGGGACGGCGTACCAATCCGTCTTTGATATTGGCAGTCAGTTTTATGGCTATTATTCTGATTGGAGCAGGCTTGTTGATGCTTCCGCGCTGCACGGTAAATGGTATCACCTGGGTAGACTCTTTATTTACGGCTACCAGTGCCGTATGCGTTACGGGCTTGGTACCGGTAGACGTGTCTACTACATTCACCACTTCGGGATTAGTTGTCATTATCCTGTTGATTCAGATTGGCGGATTGGGAGTGATGACATTAACCAGTTTCTTCGCCATGTTCTTCATGGGGAATACCTCCATTTACAACCAGCTTGTTGTGCGTGATATGGTTAGTTCCAATTCATTAGGTTCTTTGCTGTCTACTTTATTATATATATTAGGTTTCACTTTAGTGATTGAAGGGATCGGCATGGTTTCGATTTGGTTTAGTATTCACGGAACGTTGGGAATGACTCTGGAAGGAGAGTTGGGTTTTGCTGCTTTCCATTCTATTTCAGCTTTTTGCAATGCGGGCTTTTCTACGCTTTCCGGCAATTTAGGAAATCCGATGGTGATGACTAACCACAATTGGCTGTTTATTACCGTTTCTCTATTGATTATATTTGGTGGTATCGGTTTCCCCATCCTTGTCAATTTCAAGGATATTGTATTGTATCACCTCCGTCGTTTCTGGAAATTGATTCGTACCCGCAAACTGGATCGGCATAAAATGCAGCACCTCTATAACCTGAATACGAAAATCGTGTTAATCATGACTTTCCTGCTTTTATTAATCGGCACATTGGCTATTGCTGCTTTTGAGTGGAATGGTTCTTTTGCCGGTATGCCTGTGGCAGATAAGTGGACACAAGCTTTCTTTAATGCCACTTGTCCGCGAACAGCCGGTTTCAGCAGTGTCGACCTGGCATCATTGAGCGTGCAGACATTGTTGGTTTATCTATTCCTGATGTGGGTGGGCGGTGGATCACAGTCCACGGCAGGTGGTGTGAAAGTGAATGCTTTTGCGGTCGTAGTTCTGAATCTTGTAGCCGTATTGCGTGGCACTGAACGAGTGGAAGTGTTCGGCAGGGAATTGTCTTACGATTCAATCCGGCGTTCCAATGCAACAGTAGTCATGTCATTGGGAGTCTTATTCATTTTTATTTTCACATTGAGCATACTCGAACCGGGTGTTTCCATTATGGCATTGACTTTCGAATGTGTCTCTGCGCTTAGTACCGTAGGTTCCAGTCTGAATCTGACCCCTCATTTGTGCGACGCAAGCAAACTATTGGTGTCTTTGTTGATGTTTATTGGTCGTGTGGGGTTAATAACATTGATGTTGGGAATCGTCAAACAGAAAAAGAATACAAAATACCGTTATCCAAGTGATAACATCATAATAAACTAAAGCTATGAAGTATATTATTATTGGTTTAGGAAATTACGGCCATGTGTTGGCGGAAGAACTGTCCGCCTTGGGACACGAAATTATAGGTGCGGATATAAGCGAAAGTCGTGTAGACTCCATCAAAGATAAGATTGCTACAGCTTTTGTCATTGATGCCACTGACGAACAATCATTATCAGTGTTGCCATTGAATAGTGTGGATATAGTTATTGTAGCGATTGGAGAGAATTTTGGTGCGTCGATACGAGTCGTTGCCCTGTTGAAGCAGAAAAAGGTTCCCCGTATTTTTGCCCGTGCTATTGATGCCGTACATAAAGCAGTGCTTGAAGCTTTTGATCTGGAACGAATCCTGACTCCGGAAGAAGATGCTGCCCGCAGCCTGGTACAACTGCTCGACTTCGGTACTAACATGGAAGGATTCCGCATCGATCAGGATTATTATGTGGTGAAGTTCACGGTTCCGGAGAAATTTGTAGGATATTTTGTGAATGAGTTAAACCTGGATGAAGAGTTTCATTTAAAAATGATAGGCTTGAAACGGGCGAATAAGGTCACCAACTGCCTGGGTATCTCTCTGACCGAGCTTCATGTGAAGAATGAATTACCGGGAAATGAGAAAGTGGAAGAAGGAGACGAATTGGTCTGCTACGGCAGGTATCGTGATTTTCAGGCCTTCTGGAAAGCTATTTAGCTAGAGTACTTATAACGTCGCTTTTATTGAGCACAAGTGAGCAAGTTTCGGAGATAGTTGTATGAAGAAACCCATCGGACTTCTTTTCAGTGAAGAAATCCGGTGGGTTTGTTATATGCTGAAGCGTATGCCTTATTTCGTCTGAATACGAATATTTCCGGCTTTCACTCCGTTTGCTTTTGCTGTAAATACAATCTCTCCGGCAGTTTCACCGGCTTGCAGGATAGCTGTCAACATGCCGTTGAAAGCATGCATCTTCGGAAGATGGAATTGTTCAAGGTTCGTCGGATCGCCATTGGCGGCAGCACGATATTTACCTGTTCCCTTTACCGAGAAATTTATCTGACGATTATCGGCTGGGCAGAGGTTACCGTCTTTGTCTACTACTTTAACAGTCACATAAGCCAGATCTTTTCCATCTGCAGTCAGTTCGTTACGGTTGCTTACCAGTTCGATGTGATGAGGCTTTCCGGCAGTACGGACTACTTTTTCAGCTACCGCTTTTCCGTTTTTGTCGTAGGCTACTACTTTCACTTCACCCGGTTCGTACTTTGTATCCATCCACATCAGGCGATAGCGGTTCTTTAGCGAACTATTATTCTTGCTTTGTTTTCCATAGCTTTTGCCATTGATAAACAATTCGGCAGTAGGATAATTAGTGTACACAAAAACGGGAGTCACTTCACCTTCACGTCCCGGCCAGGTCCAGTGAGGCAGGATATGCAAGGTTTCCGCTTTCTTGTTCCACACGCTACGGTAAAGATAATAGCGGTCTTTAGGTAAACTGGCAAGGTCGATGATACCAAACATTGAACTGTGGTTAGGCCATGAATCCGTATCGTATGGTGACGGTTCACCCAGATAATCGAATCCGGTCCATACGAACTGTCCGATGGTCCAATGATGATCGTCAGCTAATGCAAAGTCCTCGTCCGGAATATTCGACCAAGGACAAACCTCCACATCGTATGAAGAGCATTGATGATCTTCATATTTTGCACCTTTCTTATCCTCCACCGGGAACTTGTACACGCCACGTGAACTGACAGTAGAAGCCGTTTCGCTTCCCAGAATCAGATTCTGCGGGAGTTGGTCGTATGACTCCTGATAGCGTTGCGTACGGTAATTAAGTCCCGGAATGTCAATCATCGCTGCAAATCCGTTGGCAAGTACACAAGTCACCTGGTCCATTCCGCAAGTGACAGGACGGGTAGGATCTTCACGATGGCAGATATCCTGCAGGAATTTGGCCACTTTATAACCGACAGGACTGCATTGAGTCGGTACTTCGTTGCCGATACTCCACATAACGACGCAAGGGTTATTCCGGTAATTATGAAGCATATTTATCATATCACGTTCCGCCCATTCATCGAAGTAGCGGTGATAACCATTTTCACATTTGGCGATATCCCATTCATCGAACGGTTCGATCATCATCATAAATCCCATTTCGTCACACAACGCAACGAGTTCGGGAGTCGGCATATTATGAGAAGTACGGATCGCGTCGCATCCCATATCTTTCAATAGCGTAAGCTGATGACGCAGTGCTGCAACATTGATAGCGGCGCCCAACGGACCTAAATCGTGGTGATTGCATACACCCTGAAATTTGCGGTGCTCCCCGTTCAGGTAGAACCCTTTGTCGGCAATGTATTCAATGCTGCGGATACCGAAACGTGTGGTGTAAGTATCTACCAGTTTATCATCCGCATAAATTTTAGAGACAGCCTTGTAAAGCGACGGACTTTCCGGCGACCAGAGTTCGGGCGCGTTTACAATAAAATTTTGTTCAAAAGGTTGTCCGTGATTGATGCGGCTTGTATTCTCTTTCCGGGTAACAACTTTACCTTCCGGAGAAAGAATTTCCGTCTCTACACGGATGGCTGTTTTCTCACCGGCATTGTCTATCTTCGTTTGGAGACGTACGGCTGCAAAATCCTTGTTGACGTGAGGAGTCGTGATTTGCGTTCCCCATACAGGCACATGGATTTTGTCAGTCACAATCAGGTGTACATTGCGATACAGACCTGCTCCCGGATACCAACGCGAAGATTGCGGACGGTTTTCCAAACGCACGGAAAGCGTATTGTTTTTACCGTCTTTATTCAATAAGGAAGTCACATTACAGTGAAAAGAATTGTAGCCGAAAGGCCAGAAACAAGCTTCTTTTCCGTTGATGTAGACACGCGCTTCACTCATGGCACCATCAAAAAGTAGTGTCACTTCTTTGTCGGCAGGGGCGTCAAAACTGGTACGATACCATCCGGTACCTACATAAGGAAGACCGCCGGTACGTCCTGTCTTCAAGGAAGCTTTTTTCTCAAAGTTCTGTGTCACTGCTACGTTTTGGAGGTCATTGTTCATGTCGAATGGACCAAAAATCGCCCAGTCGTGTGGAATAACAACCGATTCCCATTTAGTATCATTGAACTCCGGCTGACTGGCCTCTTTAAAATCTCCTTTACTGAATTTCCAGTTCTTCTCCAGCAGTGCCTCACTGCGTTGCGCTTGCATAGTGCAGGCGGCGGCCATCAAAAGTACAGCTAATAACTGTTTGGGGTGTTTCATGTTCATTTTTACTTTTCAGGTATAAAATATTTTGGATTCGGCGTAAAGTTATAAAAAAGGATTCAATAATCTTATCTCTTGAAAGCATTAAATGCACTGGCCGGTTTGCCACTGTTGTCAAGCCCCCCTTTGTGATAGCCTTTCCATTCCTTCTTTCCTTCAAATGTAGGAAAAATGTCGGTTACACTTGTAAATATCCCGCTCTTTTTGTTCCTTTGCCATCTATTTATAAACAGAAAACTTACGTATGAGAAAACTAGTTTATTGGCTTTTATTGCCGTTGGCAGTGGCTGTGAGTGCATGTGGCGGTAAAAAAGGAACTTCAGATAATCAGTCGCTACTGGCAAGAATAGACAGTATAGATGCTCACGGATTGCAGCGTATGCAGACGTCTAAGAGCGAAACTAACTTTAAGTTCAAAGGAAAAGATTATCATTCCTTTGTTTCACGTACTCCGGACGAAAGTCTGCCTCATGTAACAAATGAGATGGGAGATACTTATGTCGACAATAAAATAGTGCTGCACCTGACACGCGGTAACGAAACGGTATTGAACAAGACATTTACTAAGAATGATTTTTCATCCGTAGTCGATGCAAAATTTCTCTCGAAATCTATATTGGAAGGAATTGTATACGACAAGACCACTCCGCAGGGCATTGTATATGCCGCAAGTGTTTGTTATCCGCAGACAGATTTGTATATGCCGCTTTCTATAACGATCACCGCCGATGGAAAAATGAGTATACGGAAAGTCGATATGCTTGAAGAAGATTTGAACGATGAAGCACCGAATTAAGCCTCCAGGCAGGTGTTGACAGCAAAATTACACAAATGTGAAAGCATTTGAGACAAACGAAAGGCAACTGATGAGGTTGCCTTTCGTATTTTTGCACCGTCAACAAACTTAATATCGAATAGAATGAAGAAAAGCATTTTTATTATTTGCGTGCTGGCATCAGGATGCACGGCGATGGCTGAACAAGTCGAGAAACCCGGTCCGGCTATAGAAACACAGACTTTGGTGCCACTGACCGAGCGTGTAAATGTACAGGCAGATTCGGCATGTGTCAATCAGATTATAGATGGTTGCTGGGTAGCAGTCGGAGCTAAAAAAGCGCATGCCATTCAACGTGATTTCAACCTTATGTTCAACGGAAAACCTTCTTATCGTTTTGAACTGAAAGAAGATGATAACACATTATCCGGATATGCAGCGGGGGAAACAAAAGGGCGTGCGGAATTTTCTTATTGTTATGCAACTTCCGATGATTTCAAAGGCAAACCAGCCGATACATATAAGAAAGCACAAATAATGAAAACTGTATATCATCATGGAAAAGGTATTTGTCCGCAGGGTGCTTCCCGCGATTATGAGTTTTCGGTATATATCCCTTCTACATTAGGCAGTGATGTTTCCACCATTTTTGCTCAATGGCATGGAATGCCGGATCGTACTTTGGTACAGACTCCACAGGGTGAAGTGAAGAAACTGACAGCTGATGAGTTCATGGAACTGGACAAGACTACTATTTTTAAGAAAAACATGGGATACGAAAAGAAACCCAAGCTGGACAAGCAAGGTAATCCGGTGAAAGACAAACAAGGCAATCCCGTTTATCAAGCCGGAAAGGCCAACGGATGGCTGGTGGAACAAGGTGGCTATCCTCCATTGGCATTCGGATTTTCCGGCGGATGGTTTTACATCAAAGCAAACTCCGATCGTAAATGGCTGACTGATAAAGACGACCGTTGCAACTCAAATCCGGAAAAGACACCGGTTATGAAACCTGTGACATCTACATATAAAGCATCGACCATTGCTTACAAAATGCCTTTCGCCGATTTTCCGAAAGATTGTTGGATTACATTCCGTATTCATATCGATTGGACAGTCTATGGCAAAGAGGCAGAAACAATTGTAAAGCCGGGTATGCTCGATGTACAGATGGACTATCAGGAAAAAGGGAAAAAGGTTAAGAAACACATTGTGGACAATGAGAAAATCATGATTGGACGTAACGACGATGATGGTTATTACTTTAAGTTCGGTATCTACCGTGTAGGTAATAGCACGAAGCCGGTATGTTACAATCTGGCAAACTATTCAGAGAGGTAATTAGTCAGAAGGTAGAAAGAGAGTGATATCCGGATGTCCGTTTAGTGAGCATCCGGATATTTTTTTATAGGTTAATAATCTAAAAAAATAATATCGCATTTGTCAAGTGTACTTCAAGTCTGCAAAAAGATTTGTTTTTTTGTTGTTTGCCAAATGGTATAATATATAAAATTATTAGTGATGCAAATGATGAACAAAAATGGATTTAGCCGATGTGCGGAATTCTACATCGGTCGTTTGCGGAAGGAGGGACGGTATTCTACGGCGCATGTCTACAAGAATGCCCTCTTTTCTTTCAGCAAATTTTGTGGCACGTCTAATGTGTCGTTCAGACAGATCACCCGCGAGCGTTTACGACGTTACGGTCAGTATCTTTATGAGTGTGGCTTGAAGCCCAATACGATTTCTACGTACATGCGTATGCTTCGTAGTATTTATAACCGTGGAGTGGAAGCGGGCAGTGCGCCATACGTTCCGCGACTGTTTCATGATGTCTATACAGGTGTGGATGTCCGCCAGAAAAAGGCTTTGCCTGCTACGGAATTGTATAAGCTTCTGTATGAGGATCCCAAATCGGAACGTTTACGCCGTACGCAAGCTATTGCCGCCCTGATGTTCCAGTTTTGCGGAATGTCATTCGCTGATTTAGCCCATCTGGAGAAATCGGCACTCGATCAGAATGTGTTGCGATACAATCGTATCAAAACTAAAACTCCAATGAGCGTGGAAGTGCTGAATACGGCAAAGGAAATGATTAACCAGCTCCGTAGCAAAGAAGATTCTCATCCTGACTGTCCGGATTATCTGTTTGATATTCTTCGTGGGGATAAAAAACGGACGGATGAAAGAGGTTACCGGGAATATCAGTCCGCTCTCCGTCGATTTAATAATTCTCTGAAGGACCTGGCAAGAACCTTGCATTTGCAATCTCCTGTCACTTCCTATACGCTTCGTCATTCTTGGGCAACGACTGCGAAGTATCGGGGAGTTTCCATTGAAATGATTAGTGAATCATTGGGGCACAAATCTATAAAAACGACACAAATCTACTTGAAAGGCTTTGAGCTAAAAGAACGTACGGAGGTGAATAAAGGGAATTTATCTTACGTAAGAAATTGCTGTACAGGCAGTGTGAAAATAGTAAAGTGCTAATAATCAGAATTAAAATATGTGTGTTACTTCTTAGGTAACGGAATTAAATTTGACGCAAAGATAGACAAAAACACGAATAGAAAGCAAATATTCCTCCACTTTTTTTAGTTTTATCTGAAACATAGAGCAAAAAACTATCCGAACATGAAATAACCTTATTTCCATGCTCTATACTTTTTATTGCCTAATCTCTAGATTTTCCCCGTTGAGTATTAGGCCTTTCCACATTCTACGCCTTTGTCATGTGCGTGATTTCTATTTTCATCATAATGTACGTTTCGTGTATGTGTTATCCGTTACCTAAGAAGTAACGGAATCACATGGGGTAAAAAAATATGATTTTAACGAAACCAAAATCAGTAAATGCCGGGCCTATTAGTGGGACAGGGGAAGGCGTAGCACACTCAAAACGCTGGTATGTAGCACTCGTTCGAATGCATCACGAGAAGAAGGTATCCGAGCGTTTGTCTAAGATGGGAATTGATTCTTTTGTTCCCGTTCAGCAACAGATCCATCAATGGAGCGACCGTCGAAAGATGGTTGATACAGTCTTGCTTCCCATGATGGTTTTTGTTCATGTCAATCCAAAAGAGCGTATGGAAGTCCTAAGCTTCTCCACGGTCAGCCGTTATATGGTGATGCGTGGTGAAAGCACTCCTGCCGTTATTCCTGACGAGCAAATGGCGCGTTTCCGTTTCATGCTCGATTATTCCGATGAAACAGTCTGTATGAATGATACTCCACTGGCGCGTGGTGAGAAAGTTCGTGTGATAAAAGGTCCTTTGAGCGGCCTTGTCGGCGAACTCGTGACTGTTGGGGGGAAGAGTAAGATTGCCGTTCGTTTAAATATGCTTGGCTGTGCCTGTGTAGATATGCCAATCGGTTATGTAGAACCCACAAAGATTAGTAATGACGACACAAAAAAACTTTAACGTATTTCTATTCATTCTACTGTTAGGAGTTTTTTCGGCTCAGTCTGAAACCTTGGGGGATTGCGTTAAAATTCTTATTTTTGCATCATGAAAACATCCTCTTCCCAAACGATTGATCCTGTTGCTTCTTTAAGCTTGTTCTTGCCTTCAGGAATCCTTGATTACTTTACCCTAGTCAATCATGTTTCTCAGGATACTTGCTTTATTCTTTATTTAGAGGAGAAAGCCACTATTCCTGCTGAGTACTCTGATCTCCATCTTCACTCAAAAGGTTTCCTCCCTGAGATTGAAGTTCAGGACTTCCCTATCCGTGGTAAAGCCGTTTATTTACGTATCAAGCGTCGTCGCTGGGAAGATCCATCCACTGGGCAGACATATAGTCGTGACTGGAGTTTGGTAGCCACCGGTACTCGCATAACCGCTGAGTTCGGTGCTTTTTTAAAAGAATTACTTAGATAATCACGCCGTTAGCTGCCAAAGTGTAGCTGAGCATTACTGTATGGATGGCAAACAGCTTCAAAGCCAATATAAAGACCACCTGAGTGACTTCCAGAATTGGGATCAGAGAGCACATGCCCAAGAGTATATCCTTTATCCAAAGAATATGGGTTATCACCTATGTATTGACGAAACGGCTTTAAGTAAGGGAGATCTTTATACCATCTTAATAAATAGAGATAAGCGAGGTAGGAAAGGTTCTATTATAGCTGTAATTCAGGGCACTAAAACCGATGATATCATTGCGGTACTTACAAAGATGCCACAGGAGCTGCGTAATCAGGTCAAAGAAATTACACTGGATATGGCAGGGGGCATGCAAAAGATTGCCAAAACGTGCTTTCCACGTGCCATGCAGGTGATTGATAGGTTTCATGTACAAAAACTTGTATACGAAGCTGTACAAGAGTTGCGCATTACATATAGATGGCAAGTGATAAAAGAGGAGAATAAAGCTATGAAAGCGGCAAAAGAGAAGGGGGAAGTATATAAAGCAGAAGAACTCGAAAACGGAGATACACTCAGGCAATTATTGGCCAGAAGCAGATATTTATTATTTAAATCACCTGATAAATGGACCAAGAGTCAGAAAATCAGGGCAGAATTACTTTTCAAGCAGTTTGAAGATATTAAGCACGTATATTACTACTCATTGGAGTTGGGAAAGATCTTTTCCACAAACTATGACAAGGATGTAGCAAGAGCAAAGCTGGCACTATGGTATAATAAGATTGAAGAATATGGATACGATACATTCACAACAGTAGCAAACTCTATTGAGAATCATTATGAAAGGATTCTGAACTTCTTTGTGAACAGGAGTACAAATGCAGCAGCGGAAGCATTTAATGCTAAAATCAAAGCATTTAGGGCATCATTTAGAGGAGTAGTGGATATGAGCTTCTTCCTTTTTAGGCTAGCAAAGGTATATGCATGAAGGGAATTGACTAAACTTAATCCCCCAAGAATTACAACTGAGCCGTTTTTTCTCCTTTGATGGCTCAAAATATGAGCGATTCTCAAGTATTGGAGTATGTCAAAGAGGGGATTAGACAAGGGAAAGAACAAAAACAATTAGCCTCTGAACTTGC
>NZ_KQ236956.1:1642677-2043344 GCF_001185845.1 Bacteroides sp. 3_1_13 | reverse complement strand
ATGGCTCAAAATATGAGCGATTCTCAAGTATTGGAGTATGTCAAAGAGGGGATTAGACAAGGGAAAGAACAAAAACAATTAGCCTCTGAACTTGCACGTAAGGGTGTGACCAAAGAACAGGCTATGCGTGTGAAGCAGCTTTATGAGCAGCAGAACAACGTCAATGCTTCCAACGCTACCGGTACGGATGTCAATGAATCCCGTCTTCGTGAAGAAATGAAGGAGAATACTTCCGATATGTTGGAAGACCATCCGAGCACTCAAGACCTTGCACGTGGTAATCAGGTTTTCGGAAGAAACATCTTCAATACTCGTAACCTGACTTTTGAACCCAGTGTCAACATCGCCACCCCTTTAAATTACCGTCTCGGTCCCGGTGACGAAGTGATTATCGACATCTGGGGAGCCAGTCAGAACACTATCCGCCAACAGATTTCTCCTGATGGCACTATCAATATTCAGAAAATAGGTCCTGTCAACCTGAACGGACTAACCATTTCTGAAGCCAATGACTATCTCAAAAAAACATTAAACAAGATATATAATGGTCTTAATAATACGAATGACCCCACTTCTGACATCCGTCTGACTCTGGGCAGCATCCGTACTATTCAAATCAATGTAATGGGTGAAGTTGTCCAGCCGGGCACTTACTCTCTTTCTTCCTTTTCTACTGTATTCCATGCACTTTATCGTGCAGGAGGTGTGAGTGACATAGGTAGCCTTCGTAATGTCCAGCTGGTACGTAACGGTAAGAACATCGCCACAATCGACGTCTACCAATTTATCATGAAAGGCAACATTCAGGATGACATTCGTCTGCAGGAAGGTGATGTTGTGATTGTTCCCGCCTATGACGTATTGGTTAAGATCGACGGAAAAGTGAAACGCCCCATGCGTTTCGAAATGAAGAAGGACGAAAACTTATCTACACTTATCAGTTATGCCGGTGGATTTGACGCTGACGCCTACACCCGTTCTTTGCGTGTCGTACGCCAAAACGGACAGGAGTATGAAGTAAACACAGTCAAAGACCTTGATTATAGTGTCTATAAAATGCGGAATGGTGATGTTGTGACTGCCGAGGCTATCCTTAACCGTTTCACTAATAAGCTTGAAATCCGTGGTGCTGTTTACCGTCCCGGTATCTACCAGCTAAACGGTAAACTGAATACCGTCCGCGAACTGGTGAACGAAGCCCAAGGCTTGACCGGTGATGCTTTCTTGAACCGTGCTGTCCTTTATCGTCAACGTGAGGACCTTACTACTGAAGTTATCCCTGTTGACATTAAAGCCATCATGGATGGTACTTCCCAAAATATCATCCTGGCGAAAAACGACATTCTTTATATTCCTAGTATCCATGATTTGGAAGATAGGGGAGATGTTGTAATCCACGGCGAAGTAGCCAAACCAGATTCCTATCCTTATGCGGATAATATGACTCTTGAAGACTTGATCATTCAGGCCGGAGGCTTGCGTGAAGCCGCTTCTGTTGTTCGTGTGGATGTATCCCGTAGAATTAAGAATCCCCGTAGTACAGTAGATAACGATACTATTGGTCAGATATATACATTCTCCCTGAAAGAAGGCTTTGTCGTCGACGGCACACCGGGTTTCGTACTTCAACCTTATGATGAGGTCTATGTACGTCGTAGTCCGGGTTATCAGGCTCAACAGAATGTGGTTGTTGAAGGTGAAATCCTGTTCGGAGGCTCATACGCCATGACCAATCGTGAAGAACGCCTTTCAGATTTGATCAATAAAGCTGGAGGTGCTACGAATTATGCTTACTTACGCGGTGCCAAGTTGACTCGTGTCGCTACTGAAGGTGAGAAGAAACGTATGGGAGATGTGATCCGTTTGATGAGCCGACAGTTGGGTGAGGCTATGATGGACTCTTTGGGTGTTCGTGTGGAAGATACTTTTAGTGTTGGCATTGACTTGGAGAAAGCATTAGCTAATCCTGGCAGTACAGCGGATATTGTCTTGCGTGAGGGTGATGTGATTTCTATTCCGAAGAACAATAATACAGTTACGATCAATGGTGCTGTGATGGTTCCTAATACGGTTTCTTATATAGAAGGACAGAAAGTTGATTATTATCTGGATCAAGCTGGTGGCTATTCTGAAAATGCGAAGAAGAGCAAGAAGTTCATTGTTTATATGAATGGTCAGGTAACTAAGGTAAAAGGTAGCGGTAAGAAACAGATTGAACCGGGTTGCGAGATAATTGTACCTAGTAAGGCAAAGAAAAGGACTAATATTGGCAACATTTTAGGTTATGCTACTACATTCAGTACTTTGGGAATGATGGTTGCTTCTATCGCTAATTTAATCAAGAAATAACGAATACCTTTATTTATGTCTACTTTGATGGAACAAACATCTGAAAAGGAAACAAAACAGGTGTATAATAATCACAATGACGAGGAGCTTGAAATCGATTTGATGGATCTTCTTCGTAAGGTTATAGGTATTCGTAAGAAGATCTATAAAGCGGCCGGTATCGGACTGATAATTGGTGTTATTGTTGCGATAAGTATCCCTAAGCAGTATACGGTTGAAGTTACTCTTTCTCCGGAAATGGGTAATAACAAAGGTGGTGGTTTATCCGGTTTGGCTGCTTCCTTTTTAGGAAGTGGAGTTTCTATGGGAGATGGAACCGATGCCTTGAATGCTTCCTTATCTGCAGATATCGTCTCTTCTACTCCCTTTTTGTTGGAACTTTCTAATATGAAAGTCCCTGTATCAGGGAGTGAGGAAATCTCTTTAAGTTCTTATTTAGATGAAGAATCTTCTCCCTGGTGGAGTTATGTAATCGGGTTTCCTGGTATGGTAATTGGCGGAGTAAAGTCTTTGTTTATCGAAGATGAGGATGAATCTATTTTTTCGGATAAAGCGAGTCAAGGTACCATTGAATTATCCAAAAAGGAATCTCAGAAGATTGAATCACTAAAGAAAAAGATTGTCGCTTCTGTGGATAAGAAAACTTCAATGACTTCCGTTACTGCAACTTTTCAGGATTCTAAAGTTGCTGCAGTTGTTGCTGACTCTGTAGTTAAGAAGTTGCAGGAATATATCATAGACTATCGTACCTCCAAATCTAAAGAGGATTGTCTCTATTTGGAGAAATTGTTTAAAGAACGTCAGCAGGAATATTACGAAGCGCAGAGAAAATATGCCGATTATATGGACTCTCATGACAATATCATTTTGCAGAGTGTTCGTACCGAGCAGGAACGTTTGCAGAATGACATGAGTTTGGCTTACCAGGTATATAGTCAGGTTGCCGGTCAGCTTCAGGTTGCCAGAGCTAAAGTTCAGGAGGAGAAGCCTGTTTTTGCTGTTGTAGAGCCTGCAGTTGTACCATTATATCCTTCGGGAACCAGTAGGAAAGTATATGTTTTAGTTTTTGTTTTCCTATCAGTTTGTATTGTAATCTCTTGGAATTTGTTCGGGAAAGACCTTCTGAGCAAGTTCAAAGAAGTATGTGCCTAAAATCAATTTTTAATGTGATATGGTATCAACCACCAGTCAAATCAATAAATTTATAGAATTTATAGCAGTTCTGGGAGATCTGATCATTCTGAATTTGGTATTGTTCTTTCTCCTTTTCTTTTGGGAAGAAGTATTTGTCTCTTTACCTTTTTCTTGTAGGGTTTCCTGGATGATGACTTCGTTAAGTCTCTGTTATCTGGCCTGTTCCGGTTCTCGTGGGAGGGTTTGGGATAGTCGGGGAATTCGCCCTGACCAACTTGTGTTGCGCGTGTTGAAGAATACTATAGCTTTTTCCATCTTTTGGGCATGTATCATGACTTTTAGTGGAATCTCTATCTATTCTCCTTTTTTCTTTGTTGCATATTTCTCTTTTCTCTTTGTTATCTTAAGTATTTATCGCATTATCATCCGTCATTTTCTGATAGTTTATTGTGCTAAGGGCAAGCATAGACGTTATGCTGTTTTTATAGGTGGAGGCAATAATATGCAGGTGTTGTATGAGGAGATGGAAAGTTCTCTGGCGTCTTCCCTATATGAAGTCGTGGGTTATTTTGATATAAAACCGAATGATGCTCTTTCTTCTCAATGTTCCTATTTGGGTAATCCTGACGGTTTTTCAGATTTTATGTCTGCACATCCAAGCATCAAGCATGTTTTTTGTTCTCTATCGATGGAGGAGGGACGTTACAATTTTTCTATCATGAATTATTGTGAAAACCATTTGCTTTATTTTCACGGTGTTCCTAATGTATGTAAAGGTTTTCCGCGTCGTATCTGGCACAGTATGGTTGGCAATATGCCTATCTTGAATCTGCGTTATGAACCTTTGGGTAAGATGGAGAACCGTATGTTGAAACGGATGTTTGATGTTGTTTTCTCCGGTTTTTTTCTGGTTACAGTTTTTCCCTTTGTTTATCTCATAGTGGGAAGTATTATAAAGTTGACTTCTCCCGGTCCTGTATTCTTTAAGCAAATGCGTACGGGGTTGAATGGTGTGGATTTTGTGTGTTATAAATTCCGTTCTATGAAAGTGAATGATGAAGCTGACAGTAAACAGGCTACGGCTGATGATCCTCGTAAAACTCGGTTTGGGAACTTCCTTCGTCGTTCTAATATTGACGAACTTCCCCAGTTTATCAATGTTTTTAGGGGTGATATGTCAATAGTGGGACCACGTCCACACATGTTGGCTCATACGGAGACTTATGCCCGTTTGATTGATAAGTATATGGTGCGGCACTTTATAAAACCTGGAGTAACCGGCTGGGCTCAAACACATGGTTTTCGTGGTGAAACGAGAGAACTCTCACAGATGGAGGAACGTGTTAAAGCTGATATTTGGTATATGGAGCATTGGACAATGCTACTTGATATATATATCATTTATAAGACTATAGCAAATGTAGTTGTTGGAGAAAAGAATGCATATTAAGATAAGGAATGGATTAAAATTGAGCAGATACAGATATCAATTTCTCAATGTTGATATAATATAGCTAATGAAATCTTTAGCTTTAAGAAAGTGTATTAACGAAGGAAATATTGTAATTAATTATTAGGGAATGACTAATCAATCAGTACACTTTTAGTTATCTTAAGCTGAAAAGGTTGGATAGTTAAATAATGTGCACTTAATATTATAGAGGACTATGCGAAGTTTACATATTATCATGCCAATGGCAGGTGAGGGAACACGTTTTCTTAAAGAAGGTTGGACTACACCAAAGCCATTGATTGAATTGAAGGGGATACCTTTGTTCGTTAGAGCTATTAGGAGCGTAATTATGGACGATATAAATTTGAAGTATTCATTTATTGTTCGTCAGGAACATATTGATAGATATCATATAAACGAATATATAAAAAACAAGTTGCCAAATGCTAAAGTTTTTTCTGTACTTAATACCACTCGTGGTGCAGTTGAAACTTGTTTGATGGCTGAGTCTGCAATAGACCCTAATGATTCTGTTATAGTTATGGACTGTGATTTGGAATTCTCTAGTAAGGCTTTTCTTGAAAATATTCGTCAAATATTAGCAAAACCTGTAGATGAGGTCAATGGCGGCTTGTTGGTATCATTTGAATCAGACCTTCCAAAGTATAGTTATGCTGAGATTGATGCTAATAATATAGTAAGGCGTACAGCAGAGAAAGAGGTAATATCTAATCATGCTCTTTGTGGAGCGTATTTCTTTTCTTCAGGAAAAGGTTTTTTAAAAGTTGCGCATCAATTATTAGATAATTCAATACCTAATAAATCGGAATTTTATGTGTCATTACTTTATAATTATTTGTTGAAGAATGGAGAAACTGTCAAACTTTGCTTAATGGAAAATTATTATTCTTATGGGACACCTGAAGAACTTAAACGATATATGTAATGCTCGGAAGTGAAATAAAACTGTTAATTGTAGATTTTGACGGTACATTAGTTGATACTTTTCGAGCTAATTTTATGGCTTATCAAGAGGCTTTTAATCAGGTGGGATTAGCTCTTAAAGAGGTAGACTATCGTCATTGTTTTGGTTTTAGGTTTGAAAAGTTTATGGCAACTGTTGGCATAACAGATCCGGTTGTAACTCAAAAAATAAGTGAGTTTAAAGGTAATTGTTACCCCGATTTTTTTAGATATTTTAAAGTGAATAATTCTTTATTAGCTATACTGAAAACTTTTCACAATGCTGGAGGTAAAACAGCGATAGCTTCTACTGCATGTCGTAAAAATTTAGAAAAAGCATTGCAATACATTGAGGTAACTGATATATTTGATCTTATTTTGGCGGGTGAGGAGGTGAGACAAGGAAAACCCTCCCCTGAGATATATAGGACAGTATTAAGGCATTTTTCTATGCAACCTAATGAGGCACTTGTTTTTGAAGATTCGGAAGTGGGTGTACAGGCAGCCCAGTCAGCAGGTATAAACTATATAGTTGTTAATTCAAACTATTATGGAGATTGAAATAAGAGGGCATTCTGGTTGTCAGATAGACATTGTTAATGGCGGGGATAGCTTGTTTATTAACAAGAGTACTCGTGATAAGAATTATATTCCACGATTGTATAAGCAAGCTTTGAAACAGTGTAATGCTTCAAAGATAGCTTATCAGCATATTCGTGTACCGAAAATATATGGTATTGAACGTATGGATGAATATCTAAATATTAAGATGGAGTATATATATAGTAAGAATTATGTAGATTATTTTGAAGATGCAGGATTTGACCAGATTAGTTATTTTATCAAGGCATTGAAAATTTTTATTGATTCTGAAATTGAAAATTCAAAAATGACTCCGATTAATAAAAATGTTGTAATAAATAAATATAATGATGTTTGTGATAAAGTTGCTAAAAATGATTTTATTAGTAAGGATACAGATATTAAGATAATTCTAGAGAAGTCTTCAATTGTATTCAATGAACTAGATGAAGAGATAAACATACCAGTTGGACAGTGTCATGGAGACTTGACTTTTTCAAATATACTATTTAATGGAAATAATTACTATTTGATAGACTTTCTGGACTCATTTTTGGAATCTCCATTACTTGATTTAGTAAAGATTAGGCAAGATTCAAATTATGGTTGGTCGCAGCTTATGTATGGGCATGATTTTGATTCTGTGCGGATGAGAATAATTTCAGACAAGATAGATAAAGAGATAGATATATATTATAGTAATTATGATTGGTATAATAAGTATTATAGTACTTTTCAGTTGATGAATTTCCTACGTGTTATACAATATGCTAAGGAGGAGAGAACTGTAGCATTCTTAAAAAATGTCCTCAATTCAATTTTATGAGTATTAGTTTGATTATTCCTATAGGAGCTGACAATATTGAGTATGAGAACTATATGCCTTATATATTTAACTTTGCTCCTGATGGAATCTCGCTTTGCATAAAATCTATTCAAGGGTTAGATTTAAATCGTTTTGATAATATCTATTTTACAATTCTTGAAAAATATGATAAAAAATACTATTTGTCATTATTGCTGAAATTGCAATTTAAAAAGTTGGGACTGAGTAATGCTAAGGTCGTAGTTCTTGATGAGCCAACCACTAGCCAGGCTGAGACTGTCTATCGGACTGTGAATTGCGAGAACATAGAAGGAGCAATTTTTGTGAAAGATCCTGATGGCTATTTTTGTGGAGATTTTACCATTGCAAATAGTATAGCTATTTATCCACTTGATAAGTTGGAAATGGTGAATCCAAGAAATAAGAGTTATGTGGAACTTGATGATCAGTTCTATATAACAAATATAATAGAAAAAAAAATCATCAGCCGTTTCTTTAATGCAGGAGGTTATATTTTTGATGATGCTGCTGTGTTCTGCAAATATTATGAGAGATTATATTTGTATGAACAACTTTTTATGTCGCATATAGTCTATGCTATGCTATTGGATAATATTCCTTTTAGGCCTTTTGAGGTGAAAGACTTCCAAGATTGGGGAAGTGAAAGAGATTATAATTATTATTTACTGGATAGATTATGGAAGTATTAAATGGTTTTATAGCTGGTCGATGTATCGTTTATAAAATATACAATCAATTTGTATTGATAATTTCTTTTATTGATATAATAATAGAAAATGATTTCAAGATCGAATATATGAATACAATCCGTTTTTAGTATTCTATTGTGAAGTATATTTGATAAAAGTGATTTTTAACACACAAAGCCAATAAATGTTTTTTGGGCGATAACTTATATGATAAAGAAGGTTAGTATGGCTTTCTATGATTAATGTATAAGAAGGGTTAAGGAAATAGTGGTCTATGTAACTTGTTTATAAAGCAAATATTTTAATATTTATGTCAAGATCAATAACAGCTAATTATATTTTCAATCTATTGAA
Source organism: Bacteroides sp. 3_1_13 (assembly GCF_001185845.1). NCBI lineage: Bacteria > Pseudomonadati > Bacteroidota > Bacteroidia > Bacteroidales > Bacteroidaceae > Bacteroides > Bacteroides sp. 3_1_13. The sequence continues at coordinate 2,034,973 of NZ_KQ236956.1, read as the reverse complement.
TACTATTTCTGGAATTCTATTTCCTTTAATAACGTTTCCATATTCATCTAGGATTTTGTTAGCAGAAGGAATAGGAGAAGTGAACTTTTATCAATCAATAATATCATATATCAGTTTAGTTGTAGGATTAGGTATACCATTATATGCAGTAAGAGAAATTGCTAGAGTGAGAAACGATAGAAAGCAACTTAATGTTACCACGATTGAGATATTATCTCTACATGGAATTACTACCTTGATTGGTTATTTGGTCGTTGCTATTTTATGTTTTACAGTTCCCAAGATACAAACAGATTTACCTCTTTTCTTGTTGTTAAGTTCTTCTATTTTTCTTACTACCATTGGATGTGAATGGTTTTATAAAGGCATTGAAGATTTTAAATATATTACGGTTCGTGGTTTGATTGTCCGTATGATTGGGATTATATTATTGTTTACTTTAGTAAAGACAAAAAATGATATTCTATGGTATGGTATTACAATTACTCTTACATCGGTAGGAAATAGTGTATTCAATTTTATTAGATTACGTAAATATTTGTGTATATGTAATATTGATCGACGTAGTATTAATCCTTACAAGCATTTAAAGTCTGTAGGTATAACATTTTTATTAGTTTTATTATCTACTATATATCTTACTCTTAATCCAGTAATTTTAGGATTTATGACTGATGATGTATATGTTGGTTATTATTATGGTGGTATAAAATTGTTTTCACTAGTGTTTGGAATAGTAGATTCGTTAACTGCAATTTTGCTACCTCGGTTTTCGAATTTGATGGCTGAAGGAAGAGATGAAGAATTTGCTACAATCTCTCAAAAAGTATATTCGTTTACTGTTGGAGTTTCTTTACCAATATCTGTTGGACTGTTCTTTGTTAGTCAATATGCTATACCTATTTTGGGTGGTAATAGTTTTATACCATCTATAGGTGTTTCTCAGATTTTATCTGTTTTGCTGGTTTTAGTGGGACTTTCAAATGTATTTGGGATGCAGACTCTTTATCCTAAAGGGAAAGTGTATATTATGGTGAAAGTAACTTTAATGGCATGTATTACAGACCTCTTAGTGTGTTTTTTGACTATTCCTACATTCAAGCATTATGGTGCTGCTATGGGGTATTTAGCTGCAGAACTAGTTGCAACTACAGGGTTGTACATCATGGGAAGAAAGTATATTTCTATTAGGTTATTCGATAAATCAATAATACATTATTTATTCGCTGTTATTTTAATGGGGGGAGGCTTGTTTGTGCTTCAGTCATTAAATTGGAATAATTTATTGATGTGCATTATAATGATGTGCGTAGGAGCTTTTATATATGTACTTTCACTTTTATTGCTAAAGGATTCGCTGATATTAGAAGGCCTTGCGATTGTTCAAAATAAATGTTTAAAGAAATAAAAATGCAGTTGATTAAGAGTATATTGCGAAAGTTTTTTTCATGTACTATTTCATTGATGATTCGTTTATGTAGAAATGAAAAGGTTATGCTAGATATTTTTTCTCGTAGTTTTGAAAAATATTCAGATAACTATTTTTGTTATAAACTTCGCCCCAAAAAAGCAGATTATTTTATTCCTAGTAATATAAAGACTACAACTACTTCTGGTGAATTTGCTATTGTTCTTCAAGGGTTGATAGAGATGCGTGATGAATTTACTTTTGAGACTATTAAATTATATAGAAGATTGTTTCCGGGAGCAATTATCATAGTTAGTACTTGGGATTATACAGACCCATCTATAGTACGGACTTTGGAATTATTAGGGTGCGAAGTTGTTTTGAATAAAGATATACCTGTGTGTGGCTTGGGGAATGTAAACTATCAAATTTGCACAAGCTTGGCTGGATTGAAAAGAGCTAAAGAATTGGGAGCAGAGTTTGCATTAAAGAATAGATCAGATTTACGTGTCTATCGTGAATTTGCTTTTGAATATCTTAAGAGCCTTGTTGAATTAAATACGATTTCTTCTAGTAATGTTTATGGATTGAAAGGACGTATAATAACACAAGCTGGTAATTGGGGGCAAATGTTTAATCCTATGTGGCTGCAAGATTTTCTCTATTTTGGATATACTGATGATCTTATAAACTTATTTGATATTCCATATGATGATAGGAATATTCATTGTTATAGAAAAGATAATTTCGATACAAAGCGAGTACTGACGGGTGAAACTCTTGCTAAGTGGCCAGCGTCTGAAATAAATATAACCAAACGCTTTATTCAGAAATATCATAATTCTGATTTAAGTCTCAAAGATTGGTGGAATTTTCTAGGTGAGTATTGCTATATTGTAGATTCGGAGGACTTATTGACATTGTGGAATAAGTATGGACTCAATGACCTGGGACAGTTTTACTGTGAATACGATGGTAAGCACAATTATAGAGATCCATTTCGGCATATAAGTTCATCTGATTTTATTAATATCATGAACCATAAGTATATATATGAAGAGTGGATGGAAAACGAGAAGGCTAATTACACTATAGAATAATGAAAAATTTAATAGTTTCTGTAGTTCGTGTTCTAGCCATTATACGACGATGGACCTTTCACTTTACTTAGTAATAAGTGACCGATTTATAGTGTTAAGTTTTTTATGCTGTGAAGACCAATCGCTACAGATTCTTATTGGGTATATGTTGGCCTTTAATTTAGTTGCTTTGCTGTATGTAATTGGGTTATAATATATTAGCAAAATATCCTTCAGTAAAAGGTCATTTATGGCATTTAGGATGTAGTGAATTCACAGGATGGTGGTGTCCGTTATATGTAGCTGTAGGGACTGTAATTCCTTTAATTTTTGTGTACAAGAAGAGTTTTGAAATTAATAATAAATAATATGAATATGAAATATATTATTGTCGGAGCTGGTATATCAGGTTTGAGTATTGGGCAGGTTCTTAAGGAGTATGGACATGATGTGCAACTATTTGAGGCAGATTCGTGTCCAGGAGGGATGGTAAAATGTGATAGAGTGCATGGACATTTGTTTCATCGCACTGGAGGACATGTCTTTAACACAAAACGTCAGGATGTATTGGATTGGTTTTGGAGTCATTTTGACAAAAAAGACGAGTTTACTATGGCAGATCGAAATTCAGTTGTTTCAATGGCTGATAATACCATAATTGCTTATCCAATAGAGAATCATGCTTATCAACTTTCAGATGAGATGATGAAAAATTTTATTAATGATATTGTGTTAATGGCTACTAATAAGCCTGTAGAACCTACTAATTTTGAAGAATTTTTGCGAGCTCGTTTTGGTGAGACACTTTATCGTGAATATTTTCGACCATACAATGAAAAGATCTGGCGTCGTCCACTGACAAACGTTCCACTGTCGTGGTTGGTTGGTAAATTACCAATGCCTACACTTGAAGATATTATTTATAATAATTTTAAGCATATTGAGGAAAGGTCTTTTGTACATAGTTCGTTTTTTTATCCGAAAAAAGAGGGTTCGCAGTTTGTCGCTAACCGCCTTTCAGAAGGACTTGAAATACATTATAATGTAGATGTAAAATCTATTGAAAAAATAGAAAAAGGATGGTCTGTGAACGGAGAGATTTGTGATAGAGTTATTTTTACTGGCAATATGAAGTCAATACCTTTAATAGTTAAAGGAGTTGACTTATCGGCTTATATTGAAGGTATTGAAGCTCTTGAAGCCCATGGTACCACAACTGTACTTTGTGAGATTGAAGATAATCCATATAGCTGGATTTATATGCCAAGTCATATTCATGAGGCACACCGTATCATTTGTACAGGTAATTTTGCAGAGTCAAATCGTGCGAATGGAGTAATGTCGGCTACCATTGAGTTTACAGATGAGATTAGTAAGAATGATATTATTGATAATCTCTCTCGTATACCATATCATCCCAAATATATAGCACATAACTATGCTCCTTATACATATCCAATCCAAGCAAAAGATACACGTGAATTTGTCAATAGTGTGAAATGTGTTACTGAGCCAGAAGGTCTATTTCTTCTTGGACGTTTTGCTGAATGGGAGTATTATAATATGGATGTAGCAATGGGGGCAGCTCTAGATTTGTGTAATAATAAATTGAAGTAGTATGATAGCCGTAAATGTAAATGCTGGATTGGCAAATCAAATGTTTCATTATGCTTTTGGTCGGGGGCTGATGGCTAAGGGGTTAGATGTCTGTTTTGATCAAAGTAACTTTAAACCACGTTCTCAATGGGCATTTGAATTGGTTAGACTTCAAGATGCTTTTCCCTCGATAGATATAAAAGTAATGCCGGAGGGGCATTTTAAGTGGGTATTTCCTTCTTTACCGCGAAATGGCTTGGAGCGAAGATTTCAAGAGTTTATGAAGAAATGGCATAATTTTATCGGTGATGAAGTATACATTGACGAACCTATGTATGGATATGTACCTGACATGGAGAAATGTGCTACTAGAAATTGTATTTATAAGGGTTTTTGGCAAAGCGAAAAGTATTTTAGACATTGTGAGGATGATATACGTAAACAGTTTACTTTTTTGCCTTTTGATGAATTAAAAAATATTGAGGTTGCAGCAAAAATGTCGCAGGAAAATTCTGTAGCTATTCACTTACGTAAAGGTGATGATTATATGCAATCAGAATTGATGGGAAAAGGATTATGTACAGTCGATTATTATATGAAAGCAATTGATTATATGAGAAAGCATATAAATAACCCTCATTTTTATGTATTCACGGATAATCCTTGCTGGGTAAAAGATAATCTTCCTGAATTTGAATACATGTTAGTAGATTGGAATGAGGTATCAGGGAAACGTAATTTTCGAGATATGCAGTTGATGTCATGTGCTAAGCATAATATTATAGGAAATAGTACTTATAGTTGGTGGGCAGCATGGCTTAATGCAAATCAGGATAAGATTGTTGTTGGGCCCAAAAGATTTTTCAATCCAATCAATTCGTTTTTTTCAACTTGTGATATAATGTGTGAAGATTGGATTTCATTGTAAATAGGTGCTAGAATGTATTAAATAAATTTGATGCCATGGTTTGAACTTTCTGTTATTTTATCGTTTTTTATGTAAAAATATTTTAAGTGAAAACTGTTAAGGAAATCATTGGAAAAATAAGAAATATGAGTATGTTGTCGAAGATCGTATTTTCATTATGTAATATTTTTCAATATTTTTTTTTATTGCCAGGCAAAGTATGTGGTAGATTATTTAATTATGCTATCCATTGGCATTTCAAGGACATTAAAGGTCGTATATATCACGCGCGACAGCTTAAAGGGCTACAATATGTTAAAATAGATTATGGTACAATTCTTTCTCGTGGAATAGTGCTTACGGCATGGGATAAATATGCTGGATACGATTACACTCCTTCTATTCAGATTGGCAGTCATTGTAGAATTGGGGAGTATTGTCATATTACTGCTTGTCATAGTATTACAATAGGTAATAATGTGTTAACAGGTAGATATGTCTATATTTCTGATAATTCTCATGGTAAAAATATAGAGTCAGAATTAAATACTCCTCCATCGTTGCGACCACTTTATGCAAAAGGTCCTGTTGTGATCGGTAATAATGTTTGGATTGGTGAGAGTGCACGTATACTTTCAGGGGTGACTATTGGAGATGGGGCAATAATCGGAGCTAATGCTGTGGTAACTCATGATGTTCCAAGTGGAGCAGTAGTAGGGGGAGTACCAGCTAAAGTCATTAAAATGATGACATTGCTAGATTGAAAAGAATTTGCAATATAGGTAAAAATATTGCTAACTGTCAACAGCGAAGTTGAAAAAATGATGATAAAATTAATATATGAATAGAAAAGCGCAAGTTATTGCATTTTATTTACCTCAATTTCATCCATTTTCAGAAAATGACGAATGGTGGGGAAATGGTTTTACAGAATGGACAAATGTTGGTAAAGCTAAGCCTTTATTTAAAGGACATCGGCAACCGCGAGTTCCTGCTGATTTGGGCTATTATGATTTGAGATTATCAGTTGTACGAGAACAGCAGGTAAAACTTGCAAAAGAAGCTGGAATATTTGGGTTTTGTTATTGGCATTATTGGTTTGGAAATGGAAAGAGACTTATGCAAGATGTATTTGATGAAGTTCTTGAATCTGGTAAACCTGATTTTCCTTTTTGTTTAGCATGGGCTAATCATTCTTGGTATTCTAAAACATTTGATAAAGATTCCACAGGAGATAAATTATTAATGGAACAAACATATCCGGGAGAGGAGGATATTGAAATGCATTTTTCTTATTTAAATCGTGCTTTTAGGGATAAAAGATATATAAAGATAGATGGAATGCCTCTTTTAGTTGTTTATGATCCAGTGTCTTTACCACTGAAGTATATTGATATGTTTCAACAATTGGCTCGTGAGGCTGGGTGGTTGGATGGCATTTATATAGTAGCTAATATAGTAGGTGGCATTAATAAAAAAGAGATGTTTATTGAAAAAGGATATAATGCTGTGACTTTTCAGCGTTTAGCTAGTGTCATATTTGATGCTCAAAATAAAAGAGGAAAAATATTATATTATATACGTCAGAAAATAAGATCTTTGTTTTATCATTATCCTCAATTTGCTGTTGATTATAAAAAGTGCATTCCGTATTTGATAAATAAAAATATAGATGGGAGTGAAGATGTGATTCCATGCATTGTACCTAATTGGGATCATACTCCACGAAGTGGAATGAAAGGCAGTATGTTTTTAAATGAATCCCCTGAATTTTTTAGATTGCATGTTGAAGATGCCCTTAAGACAGTTCAATATAAAAGAAATAAATTAATCTTTTTGAAATCCTGGAATGAATGGGGAGAAGGTAATTATATGGAACCTGATCTTACATTTGGGAAGGGATATATTAACGCCTTACATGAGGCATTGAATAGTACATTAGGGAAATGAAAAAAGTGGCTTTTGTTTCTGAAATGGCATTATTGGAACCAAATCTAAGTATTGTGAAGCGTTTAAATACAACTTATGATTTGTATTATGTCACTGATTGTCGACAGGATATTCCTAATAAATTTGGTATAAAGAATATTAGACGAGGAATCAATAGGGCTATAGATTATGAAGAAATGACAAAGTTCTCTTCATTTTTTAATCTTCAAAAAACCTACTTGATTTATTCTTTGACTAATAAAAATTTTTTTAACGCAATAAAGAAAGCTTATGATGTGGTAAGAGTTGTGAGAAAAATATCACCTAGTGTTATATTAACTGATACAACGGCTCCCTATACTGTATTGTTGTTTTTGTTTTACTATCATAAAATAGTATTATTAGTTCATGATCCTTTTCCTCATTCTGGATATAAAAAAAAGTGGCTTATATTGTTTCGTTATCTTGCTTTTAAACTGATTCGTAATAAAGTTATTTTTAATACGAAGCAATATGAAGCTTTTATTAGAAATTATAAACTATCTCCTCAAGATGTATTTTGTTCCAATTTGAGTACATTTGAATTTATGAAAGTTTATAGACCGTGTAATAAGAAAAAAGATGGAAAGTTCAAGATTTTATTTTGGGGGATAATTTCTCAATATAAAGGTATAGAATATCTTTGTTCCGCATTTGAAGAAATAGTAAAACAAGGCTATCAAGATATAGAGTTAACGATAGCTGGATCAGGCGAGTTATATTTCGATATAGATCCTTATCTTAAGTATAGCAATTTTAAGTTTATACACAAATTTCTTACTAATGAGGAAATTGCTGATTATGTATTTAATACAGATATAGTCGTTTGTCCGTATGTCGATGCTACACAAAGTGGAGTGATTATGACTGCTTTTGCATATTGCAAACCTGTAATTGCGACTAATGTAGGAGGACTTTCTGAAGTTGTTGATGAGTATTCTGGAATTCTAATAGAGCCGCGAAGCGTAAAACAGCTTGTTGATTCAATTTTGCTTCTGTATAAAAAACCGTATATAATAAAACAAATGGAGAGATATTTGCGGGAAGATTATGCGGAAACGGAAAAAGGTTGGGAACATGGAAGTGCAATTATTGCTTCTGCAATAGAAAAGCAGTATGAAGAACAACTTTAATTTGGACATAGGCAAATTAATTCTTTATTTGGCCATATTTACTCCTTTCATGCCTAAGTTAAAACTGGGGGAAATTAATTTATATTTAGTTGAAATATTTTTATTGGTATTTTTTCCTTTATTGTTTCCTTTTATTAGACTTAAATTTCAGAGAATAGTTTTGGCTATGTGGGGAATAGTGTTAGTCTCAACTATTTATTCTTTTATTTATGTTATTGAAATATCGTCATTACTGAAAGTTATTAAAGGAATAATTTATATTCCTCTTGGATATTTGGCTTATGTTGAATATAAATGTAACCCTAGAATTTTGTGTAAGATTCTTTACTCATATTTTTTATGCTCTTTTTTAAGTCTATGTTTATTTTTGTTTCAGCTGTCAGAATCGGTTTCTATTTGGAGTGGCAATGGTTTCAATTCAGGTTTGAGTAATAAATGTTTTGATTTGAAATCAATGTCTCTTGTTTCGTCAGGTTTATCAGCCCACGGTGTCTTTGGAGATTATTCATGTCTTATATTTACATTTGCTTTAGTATTGTTCTTCTCCAAAAAAATTAAATTATCAATGCTTCTTACTACACTGATGTTTACTGTTATAAATTTGATGTCTTCTGTTAGTAGAGAAGCTTTAGTTTGTTTCATGTGTGTAATATGTGGTCTAGTAATTAAGACAATAAGAAAAAAGAAATATTTTGTAGGGTATATTGTAATTCTAATTATTTTAATTAGTGTGGTGAGTATTTATGGTGAATATATTCCTTTAGTAAATAAAATATTATATACTCAAGAGGCTATAAGTACAACAGGAAATGAAGGAAATATTGAACTTAGAATTGGCGCTTGGAAATTATTTTTTTCTTCTTTGATAGATAATCCTTTCTTTATTTTGACTGGATATGGATACAATTATTCTTTTTATGAAGATATTGTACGGTCGATAGCATTAAAAGTAAAATATCCTTTTATATTATTGCCAGAGAATTATTTTGTACAATTTTTATGGTATGGAGGAGTGTTTGCTAGCATTTATTCAATTCTTTTTTGGAAAGAGATATTTAAACTTTGTACAAATGTTTTTAGACCATGGAGTTTAATTTCTACAACTTACTTTTTAGGACTTTTGATAGGTAGTTTAATTTCTGGGTCTGCAATAACTTCGGATTTATTGTATTGTCAAGTATTAATTGTTTTGGGAATTATGGCTAGTGAAAAACAGAATAATAAAAACAATCAAATGAATTTAGAGTAATGAATATATTATTGATAACAGTTAGAGCAGATTTTGGAGGAGGTCCGCGTCATGTTCATCAATTGATTGAAGAGTTACCTTCTGATTTCAATATTTATGTAGCTTTCCCTCAGGGTAAGCCATATGGCAATTTGTGGCAGGAGCATCCTAAAATAAAGAAATGTATAAATATTCCATATAGGAAGTTCAGTATTAAATACTTATTCTTATTAAGACGCTTTATTATTGAAAACAATATTAGTATACTTCATTCTCATGGAAATGGTGCAGGTTTATATTCCCGAATTTTGAAAATAATTGTGCCGCAGATTAAAGTTGTTCATACTTTTCATGGGATTACGAATAATTATTCTTCATATTTTATATCCTGTATACATAAAATAATAGGACGTAGTTTAAGATATCTTACAAATAAATTTATTTTAGTGTCAAATGGCGAGTTTAAACTTGGGAAATCGATGCGTTTTTTGTTTACAGATAAATCAGTTATAATATATAATGCTATTGCTGATGAGGGACTTAAATTTAATAGATATGATAATAAACTTGTAATAATTTCATTATCTCGCTTTGATTTTGCAAAAAATATGGATATGGCATATAGAATAGCAAAAGCATTAAGAAATAATCATGAAATAGAATTTGTGTGGGTGGGAGATGGAGAAGACTTTGTGCGATTAAAACAAAAAAGTGTAGAAGAGCATGTTAATATAAATTTTATTGGATTCACAGAATACCCCATGTCTTATCTTAAGAACGCTGATTTGTATCTATCCACTTCTCGTTTTGAAGGTTTACCATATGCCCTAATTGAAGCTGCATCAGTAGGGCTTCCAATAGTCGCTACAGATGTGGTTGGTAATAATGAAGTTGTACTTCACGATTATAATGGGCTTGTGTTTAAAACAGAACAAGAAGCTGTAGATGCAATAAAAAAATTATCGATAAATGCTGATTTGTTGAATCGATATTCGATAAATTCTCGTGAACTTTATCTTAAAACTTTTACGATGGAAAAGATGATATCTTCTATTGTAGATACGTATGTACAGGTTTTAAATCAGTAAGTTATTGTTTAAAATTGAAATAAGATGAAGATTGCCATCATTCAAGAATGGTTAGTAACCGTTGGCGGTTCAGATAAAGTAGTCAAAGCTATTGCGGATGTATTTCCAGACGCAGATATTTACACCTTAGTTGCTAAAAAACAAGTTTGTGACGAATTAGGGATTGACTGGAATAAAGTCCATACATCATTCATTCAGAAGTTACCTTTAGGGGTAAAGAAGCATAGGATGTATTTGCCTATATTTCCGTTTGCAATAGAACAGTTTGATTTACGGGGATATGATGTGATTATATCATCTTCTCATGCTGTAGCCAAAGGAGTTCTAACCAAAGCGGATCAATTGCATATTTGTTATTGTCATTCTCCTATTCGCTATGTATGGGATATGTATCATGAATACTTGGAAGAATCAGGGTTGACAAAAGGCTTGAAAGGATATCTGGCTAAATATATGCTTCACCGTATTCGTAAATGGGATTTGATATCCAGCTTCCGGGTTGACTATTTTATAAGTAATTCAGATTATGTGGGACGTCGAATTCAGGAGACATATAGGCGGGATGCTGTAACAATTCACCCTAATATTGATATTTCTAACTTTGATTTGTGCGTAGAGAAAGAAGATTTCTATTTAACTAGTAGTCGTTTGGTGGGATATAAGAAAATAGATCTTATTGTCGAAGCTTTCAGTCGTATGCCTAATAAAAAGCTGGTTGTGATTGGTGGAGGTCCTAATTTGGAAAAGATACGTAAGATTGCCGGGCATAATGTAACTGTTATGGGATATCAGTCATTTGCCGTACTAAAAGAAAAGATGCAGAAAGCTAAAGCCTTTGTTTTTGCAGCAGATGAGGATTTTGGTATGATTCCGATTGAAGCGCAATCATGTGGGACTCCTGTTATTGCTTATGGCAGGGGAGGTTCTTTGGAAACAGTAAAAGAAGGAGTAACAGGTCTTTTCTTTTATGAACAAACTGTAGAATCGATTATTGGTGCAGTAGAAAGATTTGAAAAACTAGAAAGATCGTTTGATCCTAAAATAATACGTGACCATGCGGAGACTTTTTCGGAAGAACGTTTTAAGAAGGAAATAAAGGAGTTTGTAGAGTTAAAATATAATGAATTTAATCATCTAGTGAAATGAGTTATTTTATATTTGGCGGTTCCGGTTTTATCGGTACGCACCTTATTGCTCTAATTGATAATTTATATCCGGGTACAAAAATATACAATCTGGATATTGTGGAGAATAACCATGAAGGTAAATCTACATATATCAATTGTGATGTTCGTTCTGAAATAAATATTGATATTCCCGTTACTTCCGAAGACGTCATCTTTAACTTTGCAGCCGTTCATCGTACCCCGGGACATCCGGACCAGGCTTATTTTGAGACGAATATTCGTGGTGCGGAGAATGTATGTGCTTTTGCCGAGAAGTTCGGGATAAAGAAAATTGTTTTTACTAGTTCCATAGCCCCTTATGGCGCAGCTGAAGATTTGAAAACAGAAGAGACGCTTCCCACACCGAACACACCTTATGGAATTTCTAAGTTAGTGGCTGAAAAAATACATACGATTTGGCAGGCAAAAAAGCTGAACGAACGACAACTTACTATTGTTCGTCCGGGTGTGGTATTCGGTAAAGGAGAAAATGGAAACTTTACCCGTTTGTATTGGGGGATCCGTGGTGGTAAGTTCTTCTATCCGGGCCGTAAAGATACGATTAAAGCTTGCATTTATGTGAAAGAATTGGTTCGCTTTATGCTTTACCGGTTGGAGAATCATAGTGAAGGAGTAGAGTTATATAACTGTACATTTGAATCGGCTTTTACTATCGAGCAAATAGTAGAAACGATGAAAAAGGCTACGGGACTACAACGTACCATTGTCAAGGTGCCGGGAAGTCTTCTAATGACAGTTGCAAGTATTGTCGGTCCGTTAGGGGGAAAAGCTTTAGGTATTTGTCCTGCTCGTGTGAAGAAGTTAATGATCTCTACTAATATATGCGGAAAGAAACTGGCTGATTCGGGGTATAAGTTTCATTATACATTTGAAGAAGCTATTAAGGATTGGTATAGAGATAATGATGGTCAGTGTTTGAGATGATTTTTCTTAAACAATTTGGGTATATATAATAAATGTTGAAAATGTTGAGATGTAATAAACACGTGAGTGTTTCGTATGTGAGATGAAGAAAAATGTAGGTCCCTAGCTTCATGCTGTTTACAGCATGATTCTCCTACATTGTGGATTAGAAATAGCGCGACGGCGCATTTCTAATCTACGCCCTGACATCGGAGGTTAAAGCCGATGTGAATTTCCCACTATATCAACTGTCTGTGAAGATCGTTGATATTTCCTAATTTTACGTATAGTGATGTATTTAGACACACAAATATAAAGAAAAAACATTGGGAGATTTGTATCGAAATATCCCAATGTTTGATTTCAATCATTGAGATGTTTTTTTCAAATCTTCCGATGTTTTTCCGACTCTCCAAAAGGACAAAAGGACAAAAAGGACATATATGACTGTTTTTATTCATCTTAGTATAAGAATCATGAGGTATATTGCTGATCTTTATTATGTTAAATGATTTTGTAGACGTGTTACCTTACGAATGTTGAAATCGTGTTTTGCGCCAACCTGAATCGTTTTGTCTGTCATGAAATGCTTGGTCAACTCTTGAACGAAATTACGTATATTGTCAGGATTATTTAGTGAAAGGACCGTGCTTGGAAAGAAGAGCGATATCTTGTTCGCGTTTGCTTTCGCCTTCAATAATACAATCATTCGACAATACGGTAAGATTATTGTACGAATTCGGGGGAATAAAGGAGCTCCTTTCTGGAATTCCTCTCCCAACTAATAGGCTTCGTCGTTGGCATTGGAATTTTTATAGTACCATAGGGGATTTTTGTCCTTATGTCCTTTTGTCCTTTTGAAAGGAGGGCGCGTTGGTGGGGGAAAGAAGAGGTGTGTGAGATTTGTAACTTGCTTGTATCCAGTAGATAAACTCTCGTTGCTTTTTTAGAAACGAAAATTTGTATGCTCGAAAAAATGCAGGAAGCTCACGTAATATGCTTTTTTGTGAATAGTGTCAGTGACAGTTGATTTTAGCAGTGGATCGCTAATTGTTTCCCTATGTGGACAATATTTGATAAAGTAATAAAAACTGAAATATTATAAATTATTAATCATAGAATGACATGGCAAAAGAAAAACAGAAACCATACGAGTTTTTAAGCAATTTGGTATTGGCTTTAATGGGAACGGATCGTATTTTCAGTAACAGTTTCTTTTCCAGCGAATTTGCTATTTCTCCCAATACACTGAGTGAGATAAGACGGGGAGAGGATATGTGCATTTATCAGTATGTACGGGTGATACGGTGTATGATGAAGTATCTTCATTTAATTGTTCGAATGGATATGTTGCTAAAGGAATTAAGAACCGTATTAGCTTCCAATTGTGATTTGGTGGTTGCTACGATTCCGCACCGTTTTCACGGAACTTACCAACCGAAAGAGTGGGTGGTAGTAATGCATTGGGATGGTATAAAATAAATGTTGAAATGAAGAAATATGTAGGTCCCTAGATTCATGATAAACTCATGAAATCCCTACATTTTGCAGGTTAGAAATCGTACAGCGGTATATTTTTAACTTGACCCTCGTATCGGTGTAAAAACTGATATGTATCTATATGTGAAATATACCAACTGTCTGTGAAGATCGTTGGTATAAACTATAGATGGCTGCATACTTGAAAAGAGATACAGTCATTTTTTATAGTGTACTTTATCTGATGCTTACAATCGAATGACTACATTCACGCGCTCCAAAGGGGTAATGGATGGTGGTAGTATGAAATACTATGACCGTAAAGTTTCAGCGAAAGTAAGACAAAGCTCAAATGGACTTGTTGCTGGGTAATAAAAAGCCGGATGGTTAGTCCGGCTTTTTATATTGTATAACCTTCACAATAGGTCTCTGGATAAATAATTCTAAATCTATTCTTGCCCAATATCTCTTTATTTATTACGCATATCTGAATAGGTGGAATTAACTCCAAATAAGCAGGATTTTTCTTTATAAAGCGCAACTTCTGAGAGTTAAAATATTCATCGCCGCTAGTTGAATTTATAGGATTTGCCCGAATAGCTTTGTAATGAAAATCTGTCATTTTTTTCATATGCTCAATAATAAAGGGAACTGTAATAGGCCCTTTGGTGTTGTATGTTTGTTTTAAAACATCAGCATATTCTTTAAATTCAATAAGGTGTTGAGTATTTCCTACTAAATCTAAAATATATTCAGAATTATCTTCTATAAATGTTTGACAGATTATATAATTTCCACTATGTACCTGTTTGCCCCACCAATGTGCTAAGTCCAAGAAAGTATCCCAGAAATAATATCCTTTTCCCAGCCAAGGGTTATTTGTACAAATAAAAGGTCCCTGACTTTCAACTTCGTCAGGATTATTTCTATCTTCTAACGTTTGAAATATCTTTTTTACTCCCATTAGAATAAAGTCTTACTTAGTTGTTGTATTCTCTCTAAGTATGTCTTGCAATGAAGAGAGGTTCAGCGTAGGTAGTAAAATAGGTTTTATGTTAGCCTGCAATGTTAAAGTACTCACAAAAGCCCTAACATAAGGGAATAATATTGCAATGCTGTTGGGATAAAAGAAATTTGGTATTTCTGCTAATGAAATATTTTCTTTGAATTTAAAAGATGCAACACAATTAACAAGAATTTTGGGATTAGATTGCTCCTCGCCTTTCTCCCATGCCTTAAATATAAAATCCAAGTTATAAAGACCTTCTGATTGAACATATTCGCCTTTAGGAGTAAACTCTAAATCAAATGATGCATTGGATGGTATGTTGTCTAAATTTAATGATACATGATTGAATTTATATCCAATTAAAGAAAAAACTGCTTTGTCCATTTTTATATAATAGTTAATGTAATTAAAGTTAAGCTGCTAGATAAAAAAAATCCAGAGTAAACTCTGGATTTCCAAATTTATTTGAAATTGCTATCTCTGGTACGGAATCGCATATCTGGATTGTTTCTAGAGATTGCTCAATAAAACTTGTAACCTCAGGACCAACTTCATTAAACTCTTTCAATTCTTCCCAATCTTTAACCAATTGTTCTTTAGAAGCTTTAGATAAATAAGCTAAGAGTTCATCTACTAATTTTCCCATAAATTGTTTCCTCCTTTTAATAATAGAGGGGGTACTCTATATAATTAATACTATTCTATTAGTGATTGATGATGCAAATATAGTGATAACTTTATAATCAACAACATCAAACAACAGTAAAATCATTATCAATAGCTCTAATTTAACCTTTAAGAGCATTCTTATCACTATTATTAAGATGATTTCTAGCTATATCTACATCTTTATTGGTATCAACATCTACAAGAAGAACTTTGTTTATTCCTCCATCTTAAATTTAGTACTCTATTTAATTAACTCGGCTTCTAATAAATAGCTATTAGGCTTTAGCTTCATTTGATAATATTTTATATTTCGACCTTTCAAGGCATGATGCCATAGCCAAGGCAGAAAGACGGTGTTGGAAGTATACATGGGTTTTAGATATGGATATATCCAAGTTCTTTGATACAATCGACCATGGCTTACTAATGAGAGCGGTGGAGAAGCATATCAAGATAAAATGGATACTTCTCTATATAAAACGCTGGTTGACCGTCTCTTATCAGAGAAGTGATGAACAGATTGTAAAGAGACACATGGGAGTACCACAGGGTTCAGTCATATGTCCAATTTTAGCAAACCTGTTCTTGCACTATACCTTTGATAAATGGATGTCTTATAAAAATATCCTCACATATCTTTTGAGAGATATGCTGATGATTGTGTTTGTCATAGTAGTACATTGGCTCAAGCCGAATACATAAAGGAAAGTCTTGGAGAACGTTTTGCTGAATGTAAATTGAGACTTAATGAGGAAAAGATGAAAATAGTCTTCTGCAAAATGAGCAGTCGTTCATCAGAGCACTATCATTGTACTTCTTTTGATTATTTAGGCTTTACTTTCAGACCAAGAGCGGCAAAAGATAAACGCAACAATGTCTTATTCACAAGTTATTTGCCTGCTATAAGCAAGAAATCGGTAAGTAGCATACATGAAACAATAAAATCCTGGAATCTCAAACGTCTCCATAATCGAAGCCTACGATTTGTGGCATCATATATCAATGATGTCGTAAGAGGATGGATAAATTATTATTGCCTATTGGGCAAAGACAAAATATAAAAGACTTCGTCATCGTGGTGTCATATCTGCTCATTATTGGTTAGCCGGCATCTCTCAGAAAGACCCCAATCTGTTTTATCATTGGCAAGTAGGATATGTACCCGTTGCTGGCGATGTGCAAAGCGCATAAAGTAAATTCGCGCACTTATCCGAATGACGTTATAGCAAGAATGCCATATATGCAGAAGGCAAATTATGAGGAACTGCTACAAATGTTGCCACACAAATGGAAAGAAATAAAGAATGATGGAGATACAACTATAGATGGCTGCATAAACTCATCTTTCTTAGATTAAGTTCGTATATAATGGTGTTAATTCCCTGAATTCTTTTTACCTTTGGCAAATATTAATGACTAACAACGGTTATATAAATATAATGAGATACTTAGACCCCAAAGCAGGTTTGACGTTCAAGCGCGTCTTCGGCGAGCATCCCGATTTGGTGATGGGTTCTATCATTATTACCGTTTGGTTCATACGAACATACCGAAAAGGTGATAGAAGGTATGCAGAAAGGTCTGGAAGAAGGCATAAAAGAAGTTGCTCGCTGTTTGAAAATGGCAGGTATACCTACTGCCATTATAATGGAAAGCACAGACCTGTCGGAAATTGAGATCTGATAAAGATGCTGGATAAGTTTGGAGTAGAACCTTCCGAAATCGGGAAGAAAAAGGCCGCTGTAGAGGATTTTGATGCACCAACAGAAAGGATGACAAGCATTATCCCGTTGTTATATCAAAGTGGTTATATTACGATAAAGGACTATGATGAGGAATTGGACTTATATACATTGGATATCCCCAATAAGGAAGTAAGAATAGGCTTAATGAAAAGTCTTCTTCCATATTATGTTGCTAGTAAAGCACCGGAAACCAATACTATGGTGGCGTATCTTTCTCGAGATATCCGTAATGGGGATATAGATGCTGCATTGCGTCGTTTGCAAATGTTCTTGTCCACCATACCTCAGTGCGATAATACGAAATATGAGGGACATTAGAAGTTGGATAAAGGAGCGGATCGGGCGATGGAACAGATTAATTTGAAAAATTATCCTGAGCGTTTTGCTTTGTGTGGACTCCCGATTATAAAGATAGCTGTCAGTTTTGATAGTGAACGATGCACAATTGGGGAATGGAAGATGGAAGGATGATTCTGTTTTTTAGGATGGTTAAAGAATACAAAAAAAGAGCAAACTCATAATATTCCTAAATCTTTCCGGAATCTGTATCGTTATTTGTAGCATAGAATAAAGTATAGTATTAACGCTAAAAGAATAACGATTATGAAGAAATTTCTATCTCTACTTGTACTGGCTCTGGTAGCCGTGCAGTTTTCATTCGCAAAAGATGTGATAACTAAAGACATGAATCAGTTGCCGCTTCCGGCACGTAATTTTATCAATAGTAATTTTACAAAACCACAGGTTGCCCATATCAAAATTGATAAGGATATGATGGAGTCTACCAAGTATGAAGTGTTATTGATGGATGGTACGGAAATTGATTTTGACAGTAAGGGAAACTGGGAAGAGGTAAGTGCTAAGAAAGGGCAGACTGTTCCTGTTAGTATTGTTCCGGGATTCGCTGTCAACTACCTGAAAGCACATAATTTTGTGAATGAAGGAGTGACGAAAGTGGAACGTGACCGCAAAGGGTATGAGATTGAATTGTCTACCGGGCTTTCTTTCAAATTTGATAAGAAAGGAAAATTTATCAAGGCTGATGATTAACAAGTTGCAGTAAATAGACCTAAACAAGAAGATAACTATGTGGAGATTTAAGTTTAGCGCATGGGCAGTAGTGTTGCTTATGACTGCCCTTTCTTTCGGCGCATGTGATAATGACGATGATGATACTTTTGTTCCGCCCAGTAATATTACGGAGGCCTTGAAACAGGTATATCCGGCTGCCCAGAATATAGAATGGGAGATGAAAGGTGCTTATTATGTAGCTGACTGTTGGGTGAGCAATGATGAATTGGAAGTCTGGTTTGATGCTAATGCCAACTGGGTGATGACAGAAAATGAACTGAACAGTATTGATCAGTTGGTGCCGGCTGTTTATACGGCTTTTATAGATTCTAAATATAACGCGTGGGTAGTGACAGATGTATATGTGTTGACATTTCCACAGAATCCGATGGAATCTGTGATTCAGGTGAAACAAGGTAGCCAGCGCTACTCGCTTTATTTCACGCAGGATGGTGGATTGATACATGAAAAAGATATCAGTAACGGAGACGATACGAATTGGCCGCCAACTGAATAACTTTTAATCATAAAAATGACAACGGACCATTTCTATAAAAGGAGTGGTCCGTTGCTTTTTATAATTACATTTGTTTGTAATCCTTGGCCAATCCTCCTTCACTTGTTTCTTTATAGAGTGACGGTAGGTCATGTCCGGTCTGTTTCATCACTTGCACTACTTTGTCGAAAGAGACACGGTGCATGCCATCGGTAAAAGCTGAATAAAGATTAGCATCCAGCGCACGTGCGGCGGCGTATGCATTTCGTTCGATGCAGGGAATTTGTACCAATCCGCATACCGGGTCGCAAGTCATTCCCAAATGGTGTTCCAAGCCCATTTCTGCTGCATACTCAATTTGTGCAGGGCTGCCCCCGAACAATTGATTGGCGGCAGCCGAAGCCATTGCGCAGGCAACACCTACTTCTCCCTGACAACCTACTTCTGCTCCGGAAATGGATGCGTTGAATTTGACGATGTTGCCAAATAGGCCGGCAGTGGCTAACGCACGTAAAATGCGCATATCGCTAAAGTCACGGCTTTTTTGAAGATGATAAAGTACGGCAGGCATAACTCCGCAAGAACCACAAGTCGGAGCGGTTACTATTTTACCGCCGGAAGCATTTTCTTCACTTACTGCCAAAGCATAAGAGAAGACGAGCCCTCTGGATTGCAGGGATTGTTTGTATCCGGTAGCACGTATGTAATAAGTGGAGGCTTTCCGCCGGAGATTTAGTGGTCCGGGTAGTACGCCCTCTGCTTCGAGTCCACGGTGAATGGCATCTTTCATGGTAGCCCATACTTCAGTCAGGTAGTCCCATATATCTTCTTCCTCACATTCCTTTACGTATTCCCAATAACTTTTTCCGGTATCTTCACACCATTGGAGTATTTCAGTCATGTTTTCCATACCATATACATCGGGGCTTTCGATGGTTGGATTGTCATTGTTTTCTGCCAGTGCACCACCACCGATGCTATAAACAGTCCAATTCTCCTGCACTTTATCGTTGTTATCCAGAGCTGCAAATGTCATTCCGTTCGGATGGAACGGTAGAAAGACTTTGGGCTGCCACACAATTTCTACCGGGGCAGTGGGTTGCAAAGTGTCTATAATGGCTACATCCGTCATGTGTCCTTTGCCTGTAGCAGCTAAACTGCCGTAAAGGGTTACTTTAAAAGATGCAGCATCCGGATGACGTTCCAGAAACATTTCGGCAGCTTTACGCGGTCCCATAGTGTGGCTACTGGAAGGTCCTGTGCCTATTCTATATAGCTCTTTTATCGATTTCATGACTGATGATGTGTTTTTGTTAATACCATTTCTTTTTTCTGAAGTACAAATATACAATAATACCGATAATTGCCATTACAATCCAGGCAAATAAATACCCGTATTGCCATTCGAGCTCGGGCATCCATTTGTAATTCATTCCCCATACTCCGACCAGAAATGTCAAAGGGATAAAGATGGTGGATACGATGGTTAACCTCTTCATGATGTCGTTCATACGTAAATCATTGTTGGAGATGTACAGATCGACTAATGAGGAAAGAGTTTCCCGGCAGATCTCAATGGTCTGTAATACAAATTGCAAGTGGTCGTTTACATCATTGAAAAAGGCACGGTTCACTTTGTGAATGAGCAGGTTTTCTGCCCGTAGTAACTTGATATATTGTTCTTTTAGTGGAAGGATGGATTTTTTCATCAGCATATATTGGCGTCGTAATGCCTGAATCTGAATTCCGATGTCATCACCGCTGGTGATGGTGAGCAGTTCTTCTTCCAAATCTTCGAGTGCGTCATCAATGGAAGAGATTGTTGAAATATAGTTTCCCATGATGCTGTTGAGCAGCACGCTAAGTAGATAATCAGTCTGGCGGCTGCGTATCTTCAGGACATCATTGCGCAGAGCGGAACTGACATCATCGAAGAAGTCGGTTTCTTTTTCGAGGAAAGTAAGTACGTAGTTATTACCTAGAATAAGACAAACTTGCTGTTGGAGCAACTCGTCCAGTTCGTCTTCTTCTTTATGTTCGTTGGGGTAGAATATTTTTAAGATCAGGACGATGTATTTGTCATGCTCTTCTATCTTGGTAGGATGATCCGCATTCAGTATATCTTGCAGGACTAGGAAGTCTATTTCAAAATGACTGCAAATTTCACGGATAGTCTCCGTATCTTTCATTCCGTGTATTTGTAGCCAATTGATCCGATCGCTGTTCAGTGTTCCCTTGATGGCTTGAAAGGTGTCGTTGGCGCTTTCCTGCATCTCGGTAGCATTGTAAGTACAAAGATGTAAGTGGGTAGGAGTAAGACTGTCTCCTGTGTAAATAAGCTTTTCGCTTAACAGATTATTCTTCATGCTTTATTCTCGTTTTAGAAAACCACTGTAACAAAGGTAGTGGTTTTCTAAATGAGAACAAGTTCTTTGGATGTTTTGTTTACAGGTTAGTCAAAATCGACTACTGTGATTCCGGCACCGCCAAACTGCACATGTTCGTCGGCATAGTGGCTCACTCCCGGTACGGTGGCCAGATACTGGCGGATTAATGTACGAAGTATTCCCGTTCCTGTGCCGTGAAGGATGCGTACACGGTCCATGCCGACTAATATGGCGTCATCGATAAAATAGGTGACTGCTTGCAGAGCTTCGTCTCCACGCATTCCACGTACGTCAATGTCTTGTTTGAAGCTAAGCTTCTTTTCGTACATTTGGTCATGCGTCTGGCTACTGACAAAGGTGCTTTTGGCGATTCCTTCCATCTTGGGTGCATTATTACTACGTTCCAGACGGTCTATTTTTACGGTCGTTTTTATGCTTCCAAAAGCAACGGTCGCATTTTTACCATTGATTTCCATCACTTGGCCGACACTTGTCTGTCCTTTGATTTTTACATTTTCACCTACTGCAATCGGCACTACTTTAGGAGCACTTGACGGGGAAGAGACTGCGGCTTTCGGTTCGTTTTTCTTATTTTTCTTCCGTTCTTGTTTCTCCTTTAATTTCTTCATTTTCTGTGCAATCTTCTCTTCATGCTCTTTAGAAGCCAGCGCATCTAAAGAAGTACGGAAGTCTGTCAGTTCCTGACGTGCCTGGCGTGTCTTTTCCTTTTCAGCTTGTGCTTCCTTGATTGTGCGTATTGTGTTTTCAATGCGTGCATTGGATTCCTGAAGCATCCGTTCCGCTTCTTCTTTTGCTTGCCGGATGATCTCTTTCCGTGATTTCTGCAACTCTTCCATTTCCGTTTGGTAGCGGGCAATGGTTTCTTCCATGTGTTTTTCCCGTTGACGGATAGTTTGACGTTTTCCTTCCCAGTAACGCTTGTCGCGCACGATGTCCTGAAGGTATTTGTCGGCATTGATATATTCACTTCCTACGATTTCCGAAGCATCTGCAATGACATCTTCCGGCAATCCGATTTTTCGTGCGATTTCTACGGCAAACGAACTTCCGGGATTTCCGATTTGTAGCTGGAAAAGTGCTTGCATGAGATGGCGGTCGTAAAGCATGGCTCCGTTCACTACTCCTTCATGATCTTCGGCAAAATGTTTCAGATTCTGGTAGTGGGTGGTGATGACTCCGAATGTTCCTTTCTGGTTGAAACGTTTCAGAACGGCTTCGGCAATAGCACCTCCAATTTGCGGTTCCGTACCTCCACCGAATTCGTCAATCAGGATGAGGCTCCGCTCGTTGCAACTCTTCATCATGATTTTCATATTGGTCAGGTGAGAAGAGTAGGTACTCAAATCGTCTTCAATAGATTGTTCATCACCAATATCGATAAAGATGCTGCTGAATATACCGGCGTGACTGCGTTCGTGCAAGGGAATGAGCATACCGCATTGCAACATATATTGCAGTAAACCGACTGTTTTGAGGCAGACGGACTTACCTCCGGCATTCGGACCGGATATAATAAGAATGCGTTGTTTTTGATTCAGTTCTATATCCAGTGGTACGACTTTCTTTCCGTGTTTGGCAAGTGAAAGTTGTAATAAAGGATGCACAGCCATTGTCCAGTCCAGTAGTTGCTCATTCTCTACAGCGGTTTTCAGACTATTGGTCTGTATGGCGAAATAGCTTTTCGCGCGGATAAAATCTATTTCTGCCAGAAATTCGTATGATTGAAGGATTTCCGGGATAGACGGACGGAGAATGTTTGAAAACTCGGTAAGGATGCGAATAATTTCGCGTCGTTCGTCGCCTTCGAGTTCGCGAATACGGTTGTTGGCTTCTACGACTTCCGCCGGTTCTATAAACACTGTTTTCCCGCTAGCGGATTCATCGTGTACAATACCTTTGATTTTTCGTTTGAGTCCGGGTGCGACGGGGATCACCAAACGTCCGTCACGCATGGTGGGAGCTACGTCTTTATCTACGTATCCTTCGGATTGTGCGCTGCGCAGAATGCTGTTTAACGAGCGGGAAATATTTCCCATCGTACTGGCAAGTTCGCGACGTATACGGGCTAATTCGGTGGAAGCATTATCCTTGATTTTTCCATATTTGTTAAGGATGCCGTCTATTTTTCCTATCAGTTGAGGGAAAACGGCTATATCTCCTGCCAGTCGTTTCAGACTGGGGTAGGGGGTGTCGTTCTCTTCTTCATCTTCATTCCGATGGAGAAAACGTACAATGTCGCGGATGGTTTCTAACGAACGGCGCAGGTCGAATAGTTCTTGCTCGTCCAGATACATTCCTTCTATCCGCACTCGCTTTAGTGAAGGGCGGACATCAAAGAAAAATTGATCGGGAAATCCGTCTTTTTCCTGGATGATACGGACAAACTCTGTTACCTGGTTTAATTTCTCCTCTACTTCTTCATGTTGCTCGGAAAAGGTCATGTCTGTAACTCTTTCTTCGCCTAAAGTGCTAAGACACTTATCTTTTAGTAACTGTCTGATCTGGTCGAATCCTATCTTTTGCTCAAAATTTTGAGGGTATATCATATCTTTGTTCTTACTAATGGACTGCAAAAATACGATTAATTCGCGAAAAAATTATCAGAATGTTTGCAGATTTAAAAATGATTCGTACCTTTGCACCGCTTTCAACGGAAAGCACTTCTGATAAAGGAGTTTTGGAGAGGTGGCAGAGTGGTCGATTGCGGCGGTCTTGAAAACCGTTGTACTGCGAGGTACCCGGGGTTCGAATCCCTGTCTCTCCGCAACAAACGCTGAAAATCAGCAAATTGTAAAACAAACACCCAGTTTTACACCCAAGAATGTAAAGTCGGGTGTTTTTGTTTTATTTAAGATAATACAACCACTACATAATAAAAGAGTAGCGATATTAAAAGAATCCGATGAGAAAAGACTAATATTTATCTATCCATTCACTTTGATTTTTCAGGACTTTACATCGTCCTGAAAGTATTTGTTATTGTATTCCAACGTCAGGAGTGGATTATAATACAAGTTTTTTGTGTGGATAGAATTTCGTTTTGCTTAATGTACGAAAGTACTTATCTATAAACGCATGAAATATTAGCACAATGAATCATTGGAAATCAACTTTGGCCGTGATAGGAATAGGCCAACTCATATCTATTTTAACAAGTACGATTGTTGGCTTCTCCATTATTTTTTGGATTAGCAACGAATTTAAATCCCCGACAGCTTTATCTCTGGCTATTTTAGCTGGATTTTTACCACAATTTGTATTAGGCTTGTTTGCCGGGGTCTATGTTGACAGATGGAATCGAAAGAAAACGATGTTTTATTCGGACTTGTTCATCGCGTTCTGTACCCTATGTCTTTTTATTGTGATAACCAAGGGTTATAAAGACCTTTCTTTTTTTTATCTATTGACTGCTTGTCGTTCAATAGGCAGTACGTTTCATGCACCTGCTTTACAGGCAAGCATCCCTCTACTGGTTCCCAAGCACCATCTTGTCAGGGTATCAGGTTTGTACCATTCCATTCAATCCTTCAGTGAGGTGATAGCTCCCGTTGTAGGGGCAAGCCTCGTTGTTTGGCTTCCCATACAGTATATTCTGCTCATAGATGTGATCGGAGCTGTTGCTGCTTGTCTGACCTTACTTTGTGTCCAGATTCCTTCTCTTCAAAAAACGAAAGTTCTTCCAGATTTCAAAAAAGAACTGACGGAATGTTGGCATACCTTGCGGCGTACAATGGGCATTTTGCCTTTATTCGTATGCTTTACGCTGGTGACTTTTGTCCTTATGCCTGTTTTTACGTTATTTCCTTTTATGACGCTTCTGCATTTCAACGGAAACATTTTGCAAATGGGAGTTGTGGAAATGGGTTGGGGCTCAGGGGCATTGTTGGGCGGTTTAGTACTTGCCTGTAAGGCTTTGAAAAGCAAGCAAACATTAGTGATGCATACGGCTTATGTGATATTGGGATTGTATCTGATTAGCGCCAGTTATTTACCATCAAGCGCATTTATAGGTTTTGTTTGCCTAACATTTACAGGAGGCATAGCCTATTCCATTTACCATGCGCTTTTCATCGCTATTATTCAGCAGAACTTGGCTTCGGACATGCTTGGACGGACTTTTTCTCTCATCTTTAGTTTGAGTACCTTTCCATCAATGCTGGGTATCGTAGCTTCAGGATATTGGGTGGAAGCATGGGGTATCACATCCGTCTTTATGATCAGCGGATGGGTTATCTTTCTGATTGGAGTGGGTGCAAATTTTATTTCTTCAATCAAGCAGTTGGATAATTACGCATAGTATTATTTATTAAAGAATTATTATATGACAAAGAAAGAACACACTACGATTACAGAGTTATTTCAAGTTTTGGACTTGTTGGAAAGCCTGGACATGCAGTTTTGGTTGGATGGAGGCTGGGGAGTGGATGTCTTGTACGGACAGCAAACCCGCTTGCATAGAGATATTGACATTGATTTTGATGCCAATTATACAGACCAACTCCTTGATCTTTTGCAGGAGAGAGGATATCAAATTGAAACAAATTGGTTGCCCACCCGTATGGAACTGTATAGCAAAGAATTAGGCTATATTGATATCCATCCTTTTGTCTTGAATGCGGACGGCACTTCCAAACAAGCCGACTTGGATGGAGGCTGGTATGAATTTCAACCGGACTATTTTGGAACAGCAGTCTTTGAAGGCAGAAGCATCCCTTGCATTTCTGCAAAAGGGCAACAAGTATTCCATTCGGGCTACGATTTAAGAGAGAAGGATATTCACGATTTATCTATAATTAAACAATGTATAACAACAATGAGCCTAACAATTAGATAAGAACAAGAAAATGACAGAAAAACAAATTGTCTGGTATATCTTACTTACAGAAGTAAAGATAGACAGTGACACCCAGTCTGTCACATCCCTGAGTGTAGCTCCATTGGCAGTCTTGCCGGAATTCCAGCGTAAGGGAATTGGGGGGGATGTTGATTCAGTAAGCCCATCAGAGGGCAGCACTTTTGGGTTACGGCACAGCAGTCGTATTGGGGCATAAAGAGTATTATCCTCGATTTGGCTATCGCAAGGCTATCGATTTAGGAATTGAATTTCCTTTCGAAGTCTCTCATGAATATTGCATGGTGGCTGAATTAATACCTGGAGCTACTGAGAATGTGAAAGGTATGGTTTGTTATCCAACTGACTTTAAATAGTTTAACAAGTAAAATTCATTATATAACTCGGACTGGGTATTTCAATTTCCCAGTCCGTATTCTGATAGTACTTATTCAATTGGAAGATTGTGTTGCTTCAAGAATGAAAGTTTATCCCAATACCCTCTTTGAAAGACGATTTTGTTATCTTTTACATGAAAAAATCCGCATCCACGAAGTCCAAGAGAGTCTTTCCATTCCATGATAGCCCATTCGCCATCTTCAAAAATATTTTCCACCATACAAACCATTTTAGCAGTGGCAAATTCATTCACAAACATTTTGTAGATTGATTCTTTACCAATTATTGGTTCGTTTGCGACTTGATGATTTACTGCATTAGTAGCATACAGCTCTGCTATATGATAAGCATCTGCTTTGTTAAAGCAATCTATCCATTTTTCCAAAACTTCTTTAGGCTTCATTTTTTATAAATTCTTAGGATTTTGATTCTGTAATAAAAACAATCTGTTTGGATGCATAGATACTTGATTTTATTAATAATAGGCTATTCTATATTCTAAATCCTCTGGATTTTTGCTCTCTCTGCACCGAGTTACGTAGATTCTGCTGTAACTTTTCCCATTGTTCCTTAAACCATTGTACTATGGGTTGTCGGTTTATGGTCAGCATAAGCTTACCACTATCCATCGGATGTTTCTCAACCCTAAAAATATCATTCTTGATGTCAAATTTCCACCTGTGTTCTTCGGAATAAATTTTGCCACTACATTGTATGGATTCTTTCTTTGTCAAGAGGTTTTCTATCATGTCTTTGGTAAACCCGATAACAGCGCATAATTTTTCCATTCTCAACATCTCTTTGAACATGGGAAACCATTTGTGGGCTTTTTCAAGCAAGGTGCTCAATCGTGATATTTCCTTGTCTTTGGCTTCAAGTTCTTGATTATGTATTCTTTGAAGATTACGAATTTGTCTGCTATGCTGTTCCTGTATTTGTTGTATCTGAATTTTTAATTCATCAGTAGCTTTGTCCCGTTTGGTAATTTCCTGATGTAGCTGCTCGATGTGATGTTCCAGTTCTTTCAGCTTACCGCTTCCGAAAAGAGAACCTACACCGCTTGCTATGGCGGTAGCAGCATTGGTGGCTGTTTTCTTTAGTTTGTCCGTGCGTATCTCTGCTTTTACCTGTTTGAGTTCCTGTTCGGCAAGGCTTACTTGTTGTTCCTTGTGTCGCTTGGTTTCCTCTATACGTTGCAGTTCGGCTTTCTGCTTCTCAATGATGAAATCATTTCGTTCCAGATGCTCTTTACCTGTGACAGCTTTTGCCTGTCCACGTTCCATCAGGAGAATATCGGAAGCAAGGGTCTGCATGGTTGCCATATCCTCGTCATTGAGCTTTCGGCTCTTTCCAGTTTCATGGTTCATCCAGTCGAATACGACATGAGCATGATAATTTGGTTTGAACCATCTGTTACCGACTTGGAAGCTCTCCTTGTCTTCTGCTTCCGGCTGACCGTTCAGCCAATGCCCTTCGTCTTTATGCAGGAAAATCTGTAGCGGAGTGATGCCCCAGCGTCTTTGGCACTCTTCACCGAATTTGCGTACATCAGCCAGTGTGGTGTCCGGTCTGATAAGCAATACTCCTTCACGGATGGGTGAGCATCCCGCCACCTTGATAATCTTTCCATTCTTTCCCTTGCGTTCCCTTTCCTTTTCCTGCATGGCACGTCCGGTCTTTTCCTTGACCATTTGCTTGATATTGTCATAATGAGTTCGCAGTTCGGGAGTGCCGAAGTCGGGATTTATCCACTGTTCGTTATCGGTGGAAAGTTCGGGAACGACATAGATTCTGGACTCCCCGATATTACGCATATACTCGGCAGTCCTTCGGTTGTGTGCCTCGCTCGATGCGATGTTGCAAGGCTTGATATGTATGCTTGATTTTGTTGCCATAGCTTCTTTCCTTTGTTTACAATTGATTTACTTTGCTCGCTTTCGCAGAGGGGTTCTTAGGGGTAACCCATAAGCGGAGATTGCAAAGAGAGGGTCACTCTTTGCTCGGGGTTCTCAGGGGTGAAACGCCCTGAGTGGGTCATTAGGGCAAAGCCCTAATCCCCTCGGGAGAGCCCACAACTACGAAAGCGAAGCGTGTAGTTATAGTGGGCTATAACTGGAAGCCGTTCTTCTTTTCCGGTGATTGGCTGCGCACCCCTTTGGCGGACTGGAGCTGCCTTTTTCTTTCAATCTGTTTCTGTAAGTATTCGTTCAAGTCCTTGCATCCTCTGTAAATCTGCGAAGCGTCCCGGAGGTACCGCTCTCTGCCGTATTCCATGCGGATTTGCCGGAGTGCTTCCAGTCCTGCATGGTCGTTGTCGAAAAAGCAGTGGATGCGTTCGTAATTGCCCAACGGATAGAGAGCCTTGTTTACATTCGATACGGAGTTCAATACAATGTAGTCCTGCCCGTCCAATTCCGGATAATTTGGGCAGCTCTCTTGTCTCAATGTCAAAAAGGAGAGGTAGTCCATAAATCCCTCGAACACATAACAGGTATTCCTCGCTTTTCCCGACTGCCTGATGTGGGAGATTTCCTTTGGGGCGATGCAGCCCTTGAAATAGCGGTTGCGGATTTCATATCCACACGAACCATTGGGAAAGGCGATGGCAAAGTACCGCTTGCCGTTGTGAGTGAAACGTGCTTCACTACATTCTCTTTTCGCCAGTTTTATGTTAATTCCTCTACCTTGTAAGTAGGCAAGCAGGGCAGTAGATGACAGCGGAACAATCTCCAACTGTTGGAAGCTCGGCTCGGAAGAGTTTTGCTTTCCAAAAGAGAAAGATACCGGGCGCACGTGCGGTGTCTGCTCTGCTATCCGTTTCAAGATGTAAGGTACATGGTCGGTAGCGTACAGGTGTGCAGCCAGTTCTATGATACCACCACCTTTACCCAAACCGAAGTCATACCATTGTTCACGTTCGGTATTTACCTTGAACGAGGCTTCGGCTTCTTCCCTTAACGGTGATTTATACCACAGATTGACACCTTGTTGCTTGACGGGAGAATATCCTAAACTATGCAGATAATCCGCTATTCTGATTTGCTTGGCTGTCTGTATATCCATAAAATGATTGTTTTAGTAGTTGGTGAATTGGTTTATTTTTCTTTTTGCCCGTACCTTTTTAGGAAGTACGGTCTATAATCACTTCACTAAATTCTCGTATATATAGGATACGGTAATAAAGTGAAGTGATTTAGTCCCATTCCCCAAGCACTTCACTATATTCCTAATATATACACCCCGAGAATAAAGTGAAGTGATTGCAGGGAAATGGGCTAATAGTGGAAGTCAGGCATGAATGTGTATTTTCTGCCTGTCTCCTGCACTATCATCCGTTTGTTGCGGAGCATGGTGATGAGCGATACCGCCTTTTTATGGTTCAGCTTTACACCCACTGACATATAGGTCTTGATTAAGGCATCTTCCAGTTCCTTGTAGCCGTATTCCTCTTTCAGCCCGAAAACGGCTTCCAATGCGATACGGTGCTGCTGCTCGGTGATATGCCTGTAAGGGTCGAACTTCTCTTCTTCGGGTCTTCCCGGCTTCTTTGTTTCAGGTTTGTATCCCTCAATGAGTTCGGGAAGGGCTTTGTCGTTGATACGGAATGCGAAAGGCTCAAAGTCCATTGCCCGGATGTGAATGGCTGAAACATGGCTGATGTCACCGTTGCCCTTGTCCTTTTCTACCTGCAATACGGTTTCCGCCTTGTTGTTCAACTCCGTACCAATGTGCCCTCTTGCGTTCTCATCCCCTTTGTTCTGATGCAGTATCGTATGGATATGTATCTGCCTGTCGTCCGTCCACTGCATCAGCTTGGATATGATGCGTGTTGATTCACTGGGGCTGTTGATGTCATACACCATATCCCGTATGCCGTCTATAATTACAAGACCGATTTCGGGTGTATTGTAAATAGCCTGTTCCACAATCCTGATACGCTGCTCAGGCGTGTATTTTCTTAAGGCAAGAAATTCAAGATTCTCATTGTCCCTATCATCTGGCAAACCAGCCATTCGCAAAATGCGCGTCATGACTTTCAGACAATGGTAAGGGCTTTGCTCTGTATCAACATAAAGCACTTTCCGCTTATCTTCAGGCAGTTCAGCCACATACCGCAGCACTGTGCCGTTCTTCAATGCAGCGGCTACGATAGCCGATACATTGAACGTTTTTTTACTTTTGGCTTTGCCGATGGATGCGCTGAAATTACCCAATGTCCCAATGACAGAATCATGTACTTTAAGGATTTCAGGTGCTTTCTCATAACTTTTCGACAGGCTCAAACGTGAGGCTTGCCAAAGGATTATGGCTTCTTCAGCCGATATTTCCTTAGTCTCTTTCATATAGTCCATAGCCATGCCTCCCGTTATTTCCGTCCTCCTGTTTTCTTTCCAGCCAGTTCAAGGGCAAGCTCAACATCCACGATAATCTTACGTCCTATCTGAGTGATTGCCTTGTCAATCTTTCCGCTTTTCTTGATACGGTTGGCGGTGGGTAGGCTGCACCCGAACAGTTTGGCTATGCCCAGTATTCCGTACACATATTTTCTTTCTGTGTCTGTAATGGGCTGTGGCTGCGTTTCCGTTTGACGGGAAGCGTGCTTACTTAGGAATATGAACTCTTCACCTGTCATCTGCCAGACGGGTTTTGATAATAATTCTTGAAGATTTTTCATCATTCAATCTATTTAGTCGTTTAACAATCAGCCCTGCGCACTGGCTGTTATCTCTGTTCTCGAACGATGCAAAATTAGGTAGGGTTGTAAGTGGTAAGGATGTGGTTGATATAAATGGAATATCTTGTTATTTATCTGAATATCAGATAATAAAAATACCACTCAAAAATTTAATTTGAGTGGTAAAAGTGGTTGTTTCGTAAAATGTCAGGGCATATCACAGATTATCGGAATATACCATCCATTTCTTTGGCAAATTTCCGGTTGCTGTCACTGGGGAAATCGGAAACAGGCTCTTTGTACTTTGACTTGTAGTAGCTTTCCTCAATATCCAATATTTTCAGGATATTCCTCTTCCAATTCTCCCTGTCCTGTTTGGGCAGTTTTTCGCTCATCAGGAATATCAGATAGCAGGTACGTATTTTTTCTCTCGGTCTGATTTGGGGTTTGGTGTCGCTTGGTAGCAGGTTCATGCAGGTATAGAAATCATGTTCGGAAATATTCTCGAACTGTTCTCCCACGCAGGTTACATGAATGAGCGAAAGCAGTTCCATATTGAAATACTCAGTCTGTTTCGTTCCCAGCACTTCTTCCTGTATGTTGGGGGCATTTGGTTCTTGTTCGGCTGGCTCTTCCGGCTCGTTTGTTTCATCAAATACATATTTCGCCAATGTCTCTTTGAGGTGGCAGCCCAGCCGATAGATTTCATTGAAACGGCTTTTTGCATATTGCAGGGCTTTCTCTCTGGTCTGTTTTTGCAGATCGTAGAGTTCGGTCAGCTTGTTTTTTTTCTCCTCGTATTCATCTTTGCACCGTTCATATTCCATTTCCGCACGCTTTTCATCCTCTGCAGTGTGTTCCCGATAACCTATGGAATCGTATCGGTGGTATGCTTCGTTTAGCGGAGCATGGAGCTTGGTCGTCTTGTATTGCTGTTCTTCTATGGCTTCTTTATAGATTTCTGAAACTCGGAAGCAGATATTGTAAACGGTCTGTTCATCCGGCATACATCCTTTCTTGTAATAACTTATGTTTTCGCATACTTCCTTTTTCAGGCTATTCAGAATCAGTGTGTATTGCTCCTGTGGAAGATGAAACACCAGTTCAAGAATGGCTGTTTCAAGAACCGTTACATCATTGTAGTCCAGATAGAACTTGGTAATGAATTTCTGCTTTTCAAAAGAGAAACCTTTATTATCAAACCAGTCTTTATATATTCTGTTCAATTCTCCGTATCGGGGAATCAGCGTTGTAATTACATCTTTCATGGACGCAACTATTTTTGAGTGTTATTGTCTTTGTCAAGGAAAGAGGCCAGTTCTTCTTCCACTTCTTCCACGCTGGGCAACGCTGATTTCAGTTTCTCGGGAATCGCTTTGCTCAATTGGTAATCGCTGATGCCGATGGGCTGGTCATAGCCTGTCAATGCGTATTGTGCCACAACTTCGTCTTTTCCCTTGCATAGCAACAACCCGATAGTCTTGTTGTCATTCTCTCCCCTCAGTTTATCATCCACCACATTGATGTAGAAGTTCAGTTGTCCTGCATACTCCGGTTTGAATGGGGTAGCCTTTAATTCTACCACGATATATGCGTGCAACGGAATGGAATATAGAATCAGGTCGGCAAAGAAATCGCTGTTTCCGACTTGGAAGTGCTTCTGCCGGGCAACGAAGGCAAAACCGTTGCCCATTTCCAACAGGTAGCGGGTAACGTGTTTCACCAGCTGTTCTTCAATATCCCTTTCGTCTGCTTTTTCTTTGGCTCCTGCCAAATCAAAGATGTACGGGTCTTTGAGTAGGTAATTGGCAAGGTCGCTTTGTGGAGCCGGAAGTGTGGTCGTGAAATTGTTTACCTTGTTGTTGCTGATTTGTCGGCTATACAAATCACTGTCAATTTGCATTTTCAATACATTGCTGCTCCATCCCATTTCCACAGACTGCTTCATGTACCAGTAGCTTAGACCTAAAGGTAGCGAACTGTCAAGTATAGTCATTTGGCTTGTCCAGTTTATTTTGGCTATAGGAGAGGTCAAGAAAACTTCTTCTATTTCCCTGATTCCCATCCTGTAAATGGCAGACACGGTTTTTCCCACATCTTCAAATTGCGCAGGAACTTCCTGCGTAATTGCTAATGATTGACAATCAATCGATTGTATTTGCGCAGTAAGTTCCTGCGTAAATTGCTTGTCATTCAGTTTTAATACTTCATTGGTCACACTCTGTATGGTTGGGACAGACAGGCTTGCATCTGTTTCTATGAAACTTTGCAACGCTCTTAAAGGATATGCTTTTGCAAACTGGCACATATAGGTAAGGTTACGTTCCGAATAGCCTTTCTTTTCAGGGTAATGCAGTCGGATAGCCTTTGCCAACTGCTTGATGATTTTGCTTCCCCATCCGTGCAGCTGCTGGTGATAAAGGATGTAATTGCCTATCTTCCAGTAATGGAACAGCATTTGTGCATTGGCTGCAACAATCAGCCTTACTTGTGCCTGTTCTATTTCCGAACCGACCGCTTGTATGAATGCATCAAAATTCGTTTTCTCTATGTTGGATTCCTTGTTGCTCATATTGTGATGATAATTTCTACAAATATAGTCATTGGTAACTATCTATGAAACTGTTTGATACTTTTATAGTTGATTAAACTTGTTCATGGCATTTGCCTTAATATCATCCGCTATGTCAATGTAGGGTTTCATAGCTTTGTAGTCGCTGTGTCCCGTCCATTTCATGACCACCTGTGCCGGGATTCCGAGAGCCAGCGCATTGCAGATGAATGTCCTTCTTCCTGCATGGGTACTGAGCAAAGCGTATTTGGGTGTGACTTCATCAATACGTTCATTTCCCTTGTAGTAGGTTTCCCGTACAGGCTCGTTGATTTCTGCCAGTTCGCCCAGCTCTTTCAGGTAATCGTTCATCTTCTGGTTGCTGATGACGGGCAGAGCCATGTAATTCTCGAAATGGATGTCCTTGTATTTGTCCAGTATGGCTTTGCTGTATTTGTTCAGTTCAATCGTCAGGCTGTCGGCAGTCTTGACTGTGGTTATTTCGATGTGGTCGGACTTCACATCGCTTCTTTTCAGATTGCGAACATCCGAATACCGCAAACTCGTAAAGCAGCAGAACAGGAAAACATCACGCACACGTTCCAGGTATTGCTTATCCTTGGGTATCTGGTAGTCTTTCAGCTTGTTCAGTTCATCCCAAGTCAGGAAGATTACTTTTTTCGAGGTGGTTTTCAGTTTCGGTTTGAACGTATCGTATGCAATGTTCTGATGATGTCCTTTCTTGAAGCTCCAGCGCAGGAACCATTTGAGGAATCCCATTTGCTTGCCGATGGTGCTGTTTCTCATATCCTTGGTGTCACGCAGGAAGTTGACGTATTCGTTCAATCCAAACTCGTTGAAATAGTTGAACGTTGCATCCTCCTTGAACTCTTTGAGGTGGTTCCTCACTGCTGCAAATTTTTCATAGGTGGATGCCGTCCAGTTATTCTGGTTACCGCACTCTTTTACAAACTCATCGAACACCTCCCAAAAGCTGACAGGGGCTTCTTCCGGCTGTTCTTCGCTGGTGTCTTTCATTCTCATGTTGAAAGCTTCCTTCAACTGTTGGGTCGTTGGCATGACCTCCTGCACCTCAAATTCCTTGAAAATATTCTGGATTTCGGCATAGTATTTCAGCAAGTCCGTATTGATTTCGGCTGCACTTTGCTTTAGCTTGTTGGTACATCCGTTCTTTACCCGCTGCTTATCTGCATCCCATTTGGCTACGTCAATCCGGTAGCCCGTTGTAAACTCGATGCGTTGGCTGGCAAAGATGACACGCATACGGATGGGTACGTTCTCTACGATTGGCACACCGTTCTTTTTCCGGCTCTCCAATGCAAAAATGATGTTGCGCTTGATATTCATAATTGGGTGCGTTTGAAATTCTACACCCAAATATACACCCAATTATTGAGATAGCAAAAGACATTTAGAAACATTTACTTTTACTCTATATTGTAATTTGCACTTGATTATCAGTCGTTTGCAGTTTTATGATATTCTGTGAAAGTATAAGTTCGAGAGCCTGTCTCTCCGCTTTTAAGCATTGAATATCAATGCATTATAGAATAAGCATCCTAATTAAGGTATCAGAAAATGACCTTATGGGATGCTTTTTTATTTTATGATATTTTTTTGTGATTTGATCCCAATTTAGTGTATTAACAGGGAAAATTTGCAGACAGGAAATTTCTCTGTATCTTTGCCGACATGGCGCAAAAAGGTGAGTTACATATAAGAAATAAGCACAATGGTCAATATGATTTTCCGTTGTTGATAGAAAATTATCCTCCACTTAAGAGATTCGTATCACTTAATCCTCTGGGTGTACAAACTATAAACTTTTTTAATCCGCAAGCTGTAAAAGCTTTAAATAAAGCATTATTAATCAGTTATTATGGCATTCGTTATTGGGATATACCGAAACAATACTTGTGTCCACCCATTCCCGGAAGAGCGGATTATATTCATTATATTGCCGATCTTATTCAGCCGGATAGGGTAGCGAAAGATTTGCGGGTAGAGGATGAGGATGCGAACGAACAGAAAACGAAACGCAGATGTCTGGATGTTGGGGTAGGTGCAAATTGTATTTATCCGATTATAGGGCACACAGAGTATGGATGGACATTTGTGGGCAGTGATATTGATCCGGTCTCGATAGAAAATGCACGGAAGATAGTGACTTGCAACCCGGTATTGGCACATAAGATTGACTTGCGACTTCAGAAAGATAGTCGAAAGATTTTTGATGGAATTATCATGCCTGACGAATACTTTGATGTTACGATCTGTAACCCTCCGTTTCATAGCTCGAAGGAAGAAGCGGAAGACGGAACTTTGCGCAAATTGAGTAGCCTGAAAGGGACGAAGGTGAAAAAAGTACAATTAAATTTTGGCGGGAGTGCGAATGAACTTTGGTGTGAGGGTGGAGAAATCCGTTTTATACTGAATATGATCTCCGAGAGTCAGAAATATCAGAAGAACTGTGGATGGTTCACCAGCTTGGTTTCAAAAGAAAAGAATCTCGAAAAGCTATGTGCTAAATTGAAGTCTGTGAATGTATCGGAATATAAGATTATCAGAATGCAGCAGGGAACTAAAAGCAGCAGAATATTAGCCTGGCGATTTTCTAATAACTCATAATAATGAGTGCTTATTGATCTGTTATTTTTAAACCTATTAAATAAAATATTATGGAAACAAATTACATCACTTTGACGAAGGAGAATATTGCGGACGAACATATATGCTGTGCTTTTTCGGACAAGAAATGCAAAGATAGTTATGAATTAAAAAAAGCATGGCTGAAAAAAGAGTTTGATAATGGTTATGTTTTCAGACGTATTGACGAACGGGCAAAAGTGTTCATCGAATATGGTCCTGCTGAAAAGGCGTGGGTTCCTGTCAGTGCTCCTAATTATCTGATGATAAATTGTTTCTGGGTATCGGGTAAATATAAAGGATGCGGGCATGGCAGGGCTTTGCTGCAGTCTGCTATTGATGATGCGAAATTGCAGGGAAAAGATGGTTTAGTTACCGTAGTGGGCACTTCTAAATTTCATTTTATGAGTGATACAAAATGGCTGCTGCGACAAGGTTTCCAAACTATAGAAAAACTTCCTTACGGATTCAGTTTGTTGGCTTTGAAAATAAATCCGGCTGCTCCCGATCCTTCATTCAACGACAGTGTATTGACAGGTGAGTGTCCCGACCGGGATGGAATAGTAGTGTATTATACTCATCGCTGTCCGTTTACAGAATTCCATGTTCGCGGTTCTTTGGTCAATGCAGCCAAGAGTAAGGATCTTCCATTAAAAATAATAGAATTAGAAACCATGGAACAAGCACAAAATGCGCCTACACCAGCCACTATCTTTACTCTTTTTTATAATGGGAAGTTTGTTACAACCGATTTGAGCGCGTGTATTGAAGCCCGGTTGGGGAAGGCTTTAGGCTTGTGATTCTGTGAGATGAAGATTTATCAGAAACTAGGATTGGGATAAGAAGATAGCTAATGTTTCTTATTTTAATTTTGCAAAATTAAGATGCACCTTGCACTTTTTGTGGAAAATACATATCTTTGGATGCTGAATGATTAAAACACGGTAAGATCTTATGCGTTTTTTTGTATGTATTTTGGTGCTTTTATTTGTACACAATCAATTTTCGAGGGCTGATAAAACTTTAACTGATGATTCTCTGTATACGGAGAAATATATCAGGAATATTTATATTCCCGAACCTAGGCGTGCTCTGCAATTACTGGACGAAGCGGAGAACAGGAAAACGATTCCTTTGCGGGTTGTAAATGAATTGCGTAGTTTATCATATAGTAATATGTATATGAATAAACTAGCATTTATGTATGCAAGGAAAGCTTATTTGCTTGATTCCCTATATCAAAAAGATCCGAAACACATGCTGAAAATGACAGTACATTTGGCTGAATTTTCGGCAATGATGAGCAAATATAATGAAAGTATGCGTTATGCATTAGATGGAATCAGGCAGGCGCAAGAGTTAGGGAACAGGGAAGCCAAAGCCAGGTTATTTTTCTGTATGGGAGAGAATAATTGGAGATTATCTTTTAAAGATAAAGCATACGATTATTTTAACCGGACTATTGAGCTTTTGCGGGGCTCAAAGGAGAAGCGGGAAATGATGCTGCTCTCTTATTACTATGGAGCAGAAATGAGCTTTTTAATGAATGATTCTCGAATTGATGAGGCATTGAAAGTGGGGTTTGAGCGTGAAAAGCAAATTGAACGGCTTAAGGCAGTACCTCAAATCTCTGAAGATTATATAGACGGTCAATATAGTTATTTATATGCCAAATTAGCCTACATCTATTGCATGGAGAAGAAATATGAGAAGGCGGAGCAATATTATCAGAAATACTTATCAAAGAAAGAGTCTCATACTCCCGACGGAAAAATGTACTCGGTTCCTTATTTGGCGCTTTCCGGACAATATGAAAAGGTTATTGATAATTGCAGGGGGTTCAAGGAATTGATGAGAACCCAGCAGGATACTTTGAATGAACAGTATCTGACTGTCCTTCGACAGGAAGTGAAGGCATATTTGGGTATGCATAAATACAAAGAAGCTGCCGAGATACGTGAAACGATTTTAACTATAACAGATAGTATCAATACCCGGGATAGAAACAATGCTGCATTGGAATTGAATGCAATGTACGGCGCTTCTGAAAAAGAAGAATATATTGCCGAACAGGCTTTTCAATTAAAAATAAGAAATATTACCCTCTGTTTTCTTGCGTGTATTGTTGTACTGACTCTGTTTATTGTTTGGCGTTTGTGGCATTTCAATCATATAGTCGAATATAAGAACAGGATGCTTGCCAGGCTTATAAACGAGAAATTTGCTAATAGAAAAGATGGGAACCAGTTATCGGAAGTATACGAACAACTGGCTGTTGTGTCGGAGATTGAACCGGAACGTATTTCACCCGAAGAACTGGAAGAACTTGCTAACGATACAGATAAAGAAAGTGGGGAAGAAGAAGAGAATAAAAAGATATTTCAGGAACTGAATGATATCGTTATTCAGAAACAGTTATATCTTTCTTCAGAATTGTCGAGAGAAGATCTGGCACAAATCGTACATCTGAATAACGCACGTTTTGCGAGGATGATAAGAGAATGTACCGGGACCAATTTCAATGGATATATCAATGAATTGCGCATTAATTATGCCATTGAACTGATGAAAAAGCATCCTAACTATACGATACGTGCCATTGCAGATGAGGCCGGATTTAATAGCACCCCGATTTTATACAATCTTTTTAAGAAAAAGACGGGAATGACTCCTTACGAATTTAAAAAAGCACAGGATTCGTTACAGAATTGAGTGGATTCTGCTAAACAATTTTCGCATTTTCCGGTTTATCTATTTATAATTAACTATAAATAGAAATGATACAGGTAAGGATAAAGCGGGTTTACGAAGATTTTTCAGAAACAGATGGCTACCGGGTACTGGTAGATAAATTATGGCCACGTGGAATGAAGAAAGAATGGCTTAAGTACGATTATTGGGCAAAAGACATCACACCGTCTTCCACATTGCGTAGATGGTTTCACGAAGATATTCCCGGACACTGGGAAGACTTTGTCATACAGTATCAGAAAGAACTTGACGCTTCTTCCTCAATGGCTGATTTTCTGACTCTTATCAAGCCGCATCCGGTGATAACATTGCTTTACGCTTCCAAAGAACCGGTGTATAATCATGCCCGTATCCTCCGCGATTATCTGGAAATGCGTTTGAAAGAGTGAAATTAAAGTAATTTTTATCTGTTTACGCTTTCTGTCGTTCACTCAATTTCCTACCTTTGTAATCTAAATCAAAATCGTGTAATCATGAAGTATAAATTATTGGTTCTTGATGTAGACGGAACACTCCTCAATGATGCGAAAGAAATTAGTAAGCGTACATTGGCTGCCCTGTTGAAGGTTCAGCAAATGGGAGTACGTATTGTGCTGGCATCCGGCAGACCGACTTATGGCCTGATGCCGTTGGCCAAGATGCTTGAACTTGGAAACTATGGAGGTTTTATCCTTTCCTATAATGGCTGTCAGATTATCAATGCACAAAACGGGGAAATTCTGTTTGAACGTCGGATTAATCCCGAAATGTTGCCGTATCTGGAAAAGAAAGCCCGTAAAAACGGTTTTGCCTTATTCACTTATCATGATGATACGATTATAACGGATTCTCCTGAAAATGAACATATCCAAAATGAAGCCCGGTTGAATAACCTGCAAATAATTAAAGAAGAAGAATTTTCTGCTGCCGTTGATTTTGCTCCTTGTAAGTGTATGCTGGTGAGCGATGACGAAGAAGCACTGGTTGGTTTGGAAGATCACTGGAAGAGACGACTGAACGGAGCGTTGGACGTATTCCGTTCGGAGCCATATTTTCTGGAAGTAGTTCCCTGCGCCATCGACAAAGCCAACTCTTTGGGCGCTTTGCTGGAGGTGCTGGATATGAAGCGTGAGGAAGTGATTGCTGTAGGCGATGGTGTGTGTGACGTAACAATGATTCAATTGGCCGGGCTGGGCGTAGCTATGGGACATTCACAAGACTCGGTGAAAGCCTGTGCCGACTATGTGACCGCTTCGAATGAGGAAGACGGAGTGGCCGTTGCAGTGGAGAAGGCTATTATAGCTGAAGTGCGTGCTGCTGAAATTCCCCTTGACCAACTGAATGCGCAGGCACGCCACGCATTAATGGGAAACTTGGGAATTCAATATACATACGCCGACGAAGACCGTGTGGAAGCAACGATGCCGGTAGACCATCGTACCCGTCAGCCTTTCGGCATTTTGCATGGGGGAGCTACTCTTGCGTTGGCGGAAACAGTTGCCGGACTCGGTTCGATGATTCTTTGCCAGCCGGACGAGATTGTAGTAGGAATGCAGGTCAGCGGAAACCATATATCTTCTGCACATGAAGGAGATACAGTGCGTGCGGTAGGAACAGTTGTACATAAGGGACGTTCCTCCCACGTATGGAATGTAGACGTGTTTACTTCAACAAACAAACTGGTGTCTTCCATACGGGTAGTCAACAGTGTGATGAAAAAGAGATGACCGACGAAGAAATAAGTAACTTGACAACTATTGATGCATTTATTCAGCGGAAGCAGCCGTTTGCTGTTTACCGTATTCCCGGAGAGAAAGTTCCCCGTCTGTTGACGCAGGCGGAAGGAGCGGTCCGTTTGATATACGATTTGAAAGAACTGAATGGACAGAGAGGATTTGTAATTGCTCCGTTTCAGGTGAGTGAGTCATGTCCGGTTGTGTTGATTCAACCCGATCAGTGGGGGCAGCCTTTACCCGTGGATGATGATACGGAAGAAGATCGGGAGATAGCCTTGCGCCTGCAAGGACAAGAATCATTTCTGACTTCTTCTACGGAAGAATATGCGGCATGCTTTCATATCTTTATAAATGCGTTACGTGACAGGACGTTTGATAAACTAGTGCTTTCCCGTCATCTTACAGTTGATAAAGTAGCTGATTTTTCTCCTTTGTCCATCTTTCGGGCGGCTTGTAAACGTTATATTCATTCGTATATTTACTTATGTTATACTCCGCAGACGGGCATCTGGCTGGGAAGCACTCCTGAAATTATTTTATCAGGTGAGAAAGACGAATGGCATACGGTTGCACTAGCCGGAACACAGCCTTTGCAAGATGGCAGACTGCCACAAGTATGGGATGAAAAGAACCGGAAAGAACAAGATTATGTTGCTTCTTATATCCGTCGGCAGCTTCTTTCACTGGATATTCATTCTACGGAAAACGGGCCATATCCTGCTTATGCTGGTGCTTTGTCACATTTAAAAACTGATTTCCGTTTTTCTTTGAAAGATAATAAAGGTTTGGGAGACCTTCTGAAAGTTTTGCATCCGACACCTGCCGTATGCGGCCTGCCGAAAGAAGAAGCCTATCAGTTTATTTTGCAGAATGAAGGTTACGACCGCCGCTATTACTCCGGCTTTATCGGATGGCTCGATCCGGGAGGGCGAACAGACATCTATGTAAACTTACGCTGTATGCATATCGAAGATAAACAACTTACTCTTTATGCCGGCGGTGGATTATTGGCCTCTTCGGAATTGAATGACGAATGGCTGGAAACGGAGAAGAAGTTGCAAACCATCAAACGGCTGATTGCAGTGCCTCCTTTAAAATCATAAACTACTAATAATTATCATCATGTATACAGACAAGAAGAACATACTCCAGTTGGTTGCGTTGCTTGAGGCGCATGGGATTACTAAGGTTGTGTTGTGTCCGGGTAGTCGTAACACCCCCATAGTGCATACTTTGTCTAACCATCCGAATTTTACCTGCTATCCGGTGACGGATGAACGGAGTGCCGGCTATTTTGCCATCGGTCTTGCGTTGAATGGTGGTAAGCCTGCTGCTGTCTGCTGCACTTCCGGTACTGCATTATTAAACCTTCATCCGGCTGTGGCAGAAGCATTTTATCAAAATGTTCCTCTGGTCATTATTTCTGCAGACCGTCCCGCTGCCTGGATCGGACAAATGGACGGACAGACTGTACCACAACCAGGCGTATTTCAGACGCTGGTCAAGAAGTCGGTAAACCTTCCGGAGATTCATACGGAAGAAGATGAATGGTATTGCAATCGTCTGGTGAATGAAGCTTTGCTGGAAACGAACCATCATGGAAAAGGACCGGTACATATCAATGTCCCTATTTCTGAACCGTTGTTCCAGTTTACGGTTGATTCGCTTCCTGAAGTGCGTGTCATTACCCGTTATCAGGGGTTGAACGTCTACGATCGTGATTATAACGATTTGGTCGATCGGATGAATAAATACCAGAAGCGAATGATTATTATCGGTCAGATGAATCTTATCTACCTGTTTGAAAAAAGATATATCAAGTTATTATATAAACATTTTGCCTGGTTGACGGAACATATCGGCAACCAGACAGTTCCCG
Organism: Bacteroides sp. 3_1_13; assembly: GCF_001185845.1. Taxonomy (NCBI): domain Bacteria; kingdom Pseudomonadati; phylum Bacteroidota; class Bacteroidia; order Bacteroidales; family Bacteroidaceae; genus Bacteroides; species Bacteroides sp. 3_1_13. Next base: position 1,992,131 of record NZ_KQ236956.1, on the reverse strand, counting down.
GTATTCCGGTAAAGAACTTTGATGCGGCGCTTTATGCCATGCCCGAAGAGAAGGTCGGGCAGATGGTTCCGGAGTTGCTGATTACTTATGGAGGACATGTCGTTTCCAAACGGCTGAAGAAGTTTCTCCGTCAGCATCCGCCTAAAGAACATTGGCACGTATCGCCGGATGGTGAGGTGGTCGATTTGTACGGCTCATTAACTACGGTGATCGAAATGGACCCGTTCGAGTTTCTGGAGAAGATAGCCAGTTTGTTGGACAATCGGACTCCTGAATATCCCCGTGTGTGGGAAAACTATTGCAAGATCATTCCCGAACCGGAGTTTGCTTATTCGGAAATGTCTGCCGTCGGTACGTTATTGAAAGCCTTGCCGGAGTCATGTGCGTTGCATCTGGCTAACAGTTCGGTGGTGCGCTATGCACAATTATACTCTATTCCTTCTACGATTGAAGTTTGTTGCAACCGGGGGACAAACGGCATTGAAGGCTCACTGTCTACGGCTGTCGGTTATGCGGCAGCTTCCGACAAACTGAACTTTATAGCTATCGGAGATTTGAGCTTCTTTTATGATATGAATGCGTTGTGGAACGTCAATGTTCGCTCCAATCTGCGTGTTCTTCTGTTAAATAATGGAGGAGGAGAGATTTTCCATACCTTGCCGGGATTGGATATGTCGGGTACCTCACATAAATTTATTGCGGCAGTCCATAAAACGTCCGCCAAAGGTTGGGCAGAAGAGCGTGGGTTTCTCTATCTGCAAGCGCAAAATGACGAAGAACTGGCTGAAGCGATGAAAACTTTCACTCAACCGGAAGCTATGGAGCAGCCTGTGCTCTTGGAGGTGTTTACCAACAAAAACAAGGACGCGCGCATGTTGAAGAATTATTATCATCAATTAAAACAAAAATAGATTATGTCAACACAAAGAGAGTGGACAACCATCAGAGAATACGACGATATTCTTTTTGATTATTATAATGGAATTGCCCGTATCACGATCAACCGTGAACGCTATCGGAATGCGTTTACTCCGACAACTACTGCTGAAATGAGTGACGCATTGCGCATCTGCCGTGAAGAAGCGGATATTGATGTGATTGTGATTACCGGAGCCGGTGATAAGGCGTTTTGTTCGGGTGGCGACCAGAATGTGAAAGGACGTGGCGGATATATCGGAAAAGACGGTGTGCCTCGTCTTAGCGTATTGGATGTGCAAAAGCAGATTCGCAGCATCCCGAAACCGGTGATTGCTGCCGTGAACGGTTTTGCTATTGGTGGCGGACATGTGCTTCATGTGGTATGTGATTTGTCCATTGCGTCGGAAAATGCTATTTTCGGTCAGACGGGTCCTCGTGTAGGTAGCTTTGATGCCGGATTCGGTGCGTCTTATCTGGCACGTGTGGTAGGTCAGAAGAAAGCACGCGAAATCTGGTTCCTCTGTCGGAAGTATAATGCACAAGAAGCATTGGACATGGGATTAGTGAATAAAGTAGTTCCTTTGGAGCAGTTGGAGGACGAATATGTGCAGTGGGCAGAAGAAATGATGTTGCTTAGTCCGTTGGCTTTGCGCATGATTAAAGCAGGATTGAATGCCGAACTGGATGGTCAGGCAGGTATTCAGGAATTGGCAGGTGACGCAACGTTGCTCTATTACCTGACTGATGAAGCACAGGAAGGAAAGAATGCGTTTCTGGAGAAACGTAAACCGAACTTCAAACAATATCCGAAATTCCCTTAAAATCGGCTTTGCCACAGAGTACCACAGAGTTTGCTTTTCCTGCGTTTAAGCCCGATTTTCTGCAAAGCAAGACTGTGGAGGAGAGAATGGTAGGAGAACTGCAAGAGATATAACTTATTAAAACTTCGTGAGGCTCTGTGTTATTCTGTGGTGAATTGAAAAATTATTCACGATGAATTGTAAAATAGAAATTATTCCCCGATTGCTCCATTTCAAGCAACCTGCCGGGACTTCCAGAGGAACATATACTACGCGTAAAGTTTGGTATCTTCATTTTACCTCTCCTGACTTCCCTGGCAGAGTGGGAATAGGGGAGTGTGCACCTTTGCCCGCTTTAAGTTGTGACGATCTTCCTGATTACGAAGATATATTAGTGAAAGTCTGCCGGAAAGTAGAGAGGGAACAAGGCAGATTGGATATGGATGGCTTGTGTGACTATCCTTCAATTTTATTTGGTCTGGAAACGGCCATCCGGCATTTCTTTGCAGGAAACTGGGCTTTATGTGATACGGCTTTCTCACGTGGAGAAGTTGGTATTCCGATTAACGGCCTTATTTGGATGGGAGATTTTCAGAACATGTTATCCCAGATTGAGAAAAAGATGGAAGCCGGATTTCGTTGTATCAAGTTAAAGATAGGTGCCATCAATTTCGAAGAAGAACTGACATTGTTGCGCCATATTCGTACGCATTTCTCTTCTAAAGAAATAGAGTTGCGTGTAGATGCAAATGGTGCTTTCTCACCCGTGGACGCAATGGAAAAACTGAAACGTCTGTCCGAGTTTGATTTACATTCTATCGAACAGCCAATCTGTGCCGGACAATGGGAGGAAATGGCTCGGCTTGCTGCCGAATCTCCATTAGCGATTGCTTTGGATGAAGAACTGATAGGATGCAATACGCTGGAAAGGAAACAGGAGCTGCTTTCAACAATTCGTCCGCAATATATCGTTATTAAACCTTCTCTTCATGGAGGAATATGCGGAGGAGACGAATGGATTACCGAAGCTGAAAAACAACAGATCGGCTGGTGGATAACTTCCGCTCTGGAATCAAACATTGGGCTAAACGCCATTGCCCAGTGGTGTGCAACATTCAGCAATCCGTTGCCACAGGGACTGGGAACAGGGGCGCTCTTTACAGACAACGTGGAAGTGCCTCTTGAAATAAGAAAAGATTGTTTATGGTTTTGTAAATGATAGTATTTAAAGGATATTCCGATGATATTCGATCGAAAACAACAACGCTTGTTACTGGAAGGAAAAGAATATACTTTTGAGGATATAAGCCGATTAATAGCAGGAGGAGCGGAGGCTCATTCTCCTGCTAGTTGGGATTTATATCTTTTCCTGAACGAATGGTTTAACGATTCTCCTGTCATCATTGTTCATACATCAGGCTCTACGGGTACACCTAAAGAGTTGATTGTACGTAAAGACCAGATGATGCAAAGTGCGCGTCTGACTTGTGAGTTTCTGGATTTGAAGAAAGGAGAGACGGCATTACTTTGTATGAATCTTCGTTATATTGGTGCAATGATGGTGGTCGTGCGTTCGTTGGTTGCAGGCTTGAATTTGATTGTACGTCCTGCTTCCGGTCATCCTTTAGCGGATATAAAAGAGCCTTTGAGATTTGTGGCAATGGTTCCCCTGCAAGTTTATAATACGTTGCAAGTTCCCGAAGAGAAAGAACGATTGAAACAGACGGATATTTTGATTATAGGTGGTGGAGCTATTGATGAGGCTTTAGAGGCGGAGATCAAACATCTTCCGACTGCCGTCTATTCTACCTATGGCATGACTGAAACTTTATCTCATATTGCTCTTCGTCGGCTGAACGGAACATTGGCTTCGGAACATTATTATCCGTTTTCTTCAGTAAAACTGTCTTTATCTGTAGAGAATACGTTAATTATTGATGCCCCTTTGGTATGTGATGAAATATTGCAAACCAATGACATTGCACGCATCTATCCCGATGGAAGTTTTATGATTTTGGGTCGGAAAGACAATGTGATAAATAGTGGAGGAATTAAGATTCAGGCGGAGGAAATGGAGAAATTGCTTCGTTCTTTTATTCCTGTGCCATTTGTTATTACTTCAGTTCCGGACCAGCGTTTAGGGCAGGCTGTAACCTTACTATTGGAAGGTCAGCCAGAATTATTGGAAGGTCAGCCGGACACTAAAGAAATCGGAAACAAACTACAGGAAATATTGGAACCTTATTATCGTCCCAAGTACATATGGACGACAGATTGTATTCCGCAAACAGAAAACGGCAAGGTTAATCGTGCGAAGTGTCGTATTTTAGCCAAACAAATGTTGACGACGTTTTACACTCACACTCTCACACCTTGATTGAAATCCTTTATTCATCAACGTTTCAGGGGCCTCTAATTGTCTTACCCTAGTTTTAGTTGAGACTTATTAGAGTCAACAAAATTCAGGGTAAGACATTTTATTTCAGTAGAATAAGTTTCATCTTTTGAAAGTTGTTGCTTACTTTTATAAATCTTGATAAATAAAGAACAAAACTAATTTTTTTAATAATATCAGCGAATGAACGTATTTAGATAGTACTAGTACACTGGAAATAATAAAGAGAGAATATTCCTTTTACGGAAATATCCTCTCTTTCTCACTTAAAAACCTAAACCTTTTATCTTAATTATTTGCTATTATAAGCCGTCAACATCCAAACTAGTTTTTCCTGTTCTTTCAGATAATCGCTCATCATCGAAACGGTTACTTCATCTCCGGCTTGAGAAGCGATAGACAAGATTTTACGTTCTTCACCAATCAGATAACTGATACTCTGAAGGATATTGTTCAGTGCCTGTTCGCCGTTGCTCACCTTATCTACTTCACTGATATTTGCTACTTTCAAATAATCGCTGAATTTATTGGCAGGAGTACCGCCCAACATCAAGATACGTTCTGCAATTTCGTCTACCTTTTCGGCTGTGTCATCATACATCTTTTCGAATTGGCTGTGGAGAACAAAGAAATCATGTCCTTTGATATTCCAGTGGAAACCGCGGAGATTGGTGTAATACACTTGGAAGTCTGCTAATAGTTGTTGCAAAGATGCTACTACGTTGTTTGCTCCCGATTCATTCAGTTTGATAAATTCTAAAGTTTTCATATTCTTTTTATTTTTAATGATTTATACTTGTTTTCTTTTTTTTCTGTACTGCAAAGATAAGGCGGAAAATGCTTGTTGTCAAACTGAAAATTTCTATCTTTGCATAGATGAAATCTATAACTTAATATGATTTGATAGATGACGATACAACAATTAGAATATATACTAGCCGTAGACCAGTTCAGGCATTTCGCACGGGCAGCCGAATATTGCCGTGTGACGCAACCTACTTTGAGTGCCATGATTCAGAAGCTGGAAGATGAATTGGGAGTAAAGTTATTCGATAGGACAGTGCAACCCGTCTGCCCGACACCCATCGGGCAGAAAGTGATAGACCAGGCTCGTGTGATTCTGGCGCAGGCAGCTCAAGTAAAAGAAATCATCAGTGAAGATAAGCAATCATTATCAGGTGTATTCCGTTTGGGAGTATTACCCACTATCGCTCCTTATTTGCTACCCCGCTTTTTCCCTCAACTGATGGAGAAATATCCCGAACTGGATATTCGTGTCACGGAGATGAAAACCCAGGATATTCAGCAAGCTTTGCATGCCGGCGATTTGGATGCAGGGATTATTGCCAGTAAATTAGAAGACACATTCTTGACGGAAGAAACTCTCTTCTATGAGCAATTCTATGCTTATGTATCACGGAAAGAACCTTCGTTCAAACATGACGTTATCCGCACTTCCGATATAACCGGCGAACATCTTTGGCTTTTGGACGAAGGACATTGTTTTCGTGACCAACTTGTCCGTTTCTGTCAGATGGAAGCGGTGAAGGTTAGTCAGATGGCTTATCGCCTGGGAAGCATGGAAACCTTTATGAGAATGGTAGAAAGCGGAAAAGGAATCACTTTTATTCCCGAACTGGCAGTGGCTCAATTGACGGAAGAACAGCGACAATTAGTACGTCCGTTTGCTATCCCCCGACCGACGCGGCAAGTGGTGTTGGCGACAAATAGAGATTTTATTCGTCACAGCCTGCTATGTGTTCTGAAAGAGGAAATAAAAGCTGCAGTCCCCAAAGAAATGCTTACTTTGCAGTCCATACAGTGTTTGCTATAATAATAGAGGTTGAGATGATTCCTGTCATATACCCTTGTACCGGGTATAAGCGAAAAGAATAACTCCAACAGTGGCAAAGCGGGTTTCGGAGAAATTCATCGGAGTGACGTCATTGCTCAATCCTTGCTTGATAAGAGAGTTTACGATGGCCCATAAGGTAGAGGCTAATATGGCGTGCAAAAGTCCTTTTTTCATTTTATTTGCTTGCCTTTTATTCAAAAATGTTGCGAAAGCAATAATAATTTAGGCACGTAGGCTTTGTTTTCTTGGGTTAATTCTCTATATTTGATGCATTAACCATTATTTATAGTTATGAAAAAGTACATTGCAGAAATGATTGGAACGATGGTGCTCGTTCTTATGGGATGCGGAAGTGCCGTTTTTGCCGGTAGTGTAACCGGTACGGTAGGTGCTGGCGTGGGAACAGTCGGCGTAGCTTTAGCATTTGGTCTTTCAGTAGTAGCGATGGCGTATGCTATCGGAGGTATTTCAGGATGTCACATTAATCCTGCTATTACATTAGGAGTGTTCTTAACTGGGCGTATGAACGGAAAAGATGCAGGTATGTATATGATTTTCCAGGTAATCGGAGCTATTATCGGCTCGGCTATTCTTTTTGCTTTAGTTTCCACCGGTGCTCATGACGGACCTACGGCTACAGGTTCCAATGGTTTTGGCGATGGAGAAATGTTGCAGGCATTCATTGCGGAAGCAGTATTTACTTTCATTTTTGTATTAGTGGTGCTCGGCTCTACCGACTCGAAGAAGGGAGCAGGCAATCTGGCAGGACTTGCCATCGGTTTGACTCTTGTATTGGTACATATTGTATGTATTCCTATCACAGGGACTTCTGTAAACCCGGCACGTAGTATTGCTCCGGCATTATTCCAGGGAGGAGAAGCATTGTCGCAGTTGTGGCTGTTCATCATTGCTCCATTTGTAGGAGCTGCGTTGAGTGCGGTAGTTTGGAATTATCTGGGAGATAAGGAAGAAAAGAAATAAATCTTTTATAAGAATAACTCCTTATATAAAGGAGAAGATAAAAGGGCGGCAGTTTCACAACTACCGCCCTCTTTTGCGTAATTAATATATTATATTAAAAAAGAGTGTGTTTTGCACGTTTACATTAGATTTATAATCTTAGGGAAACTTTACTTCATAAGTTTTCGGTCCGCCATATAAAGTGTTGACGCGGATCCTTAATCCTTTTTTCCCTTCCATCCGGTTTTTAATCTTATCCAGTTTGAAAGATACATATCCTTCGCCCAGGCTTTGAGGATAATCACCTTCACTGTTATGACGGAATTCCAGATTGATATATTCGTCCTCCGCACTGTCTTCGTCAGCAGTGGGAGCAGACTCTTCTTTGTCGTTGATTACGAGATTCAGGAAATGTTTTTTATCTTCACTATGCGTTCCATAATATTGGAATTCAATCGTTAGATATTTATTATCCTTGTTGATCCACATATAAGTCGTGTTGATCTTGTCATCTCCGACTTTTTCTTCATCGTTGTCATCTTCACCCATCGTGATGATGTCTTTAGTTAAGATTGGATTGATACCTCTCACCTGAATATTAAGGTCGTATCCATTCACAGGCTCTTCCAGCTCGTTGAATATCACAAAAGCTCGTTGTCCTTCCACCCAATCTTTATTACTCCATCCTTGCGCATTGCTGGGATACATTTTTTTCCCGTCATCCAAAGTGAAATAAAATTCCTTGCTATCCTGGCTAATCATATTGATGGTACTGACAACCAGAAGATCGGACGGGTTGTCATCGTCGTCCAAACATGACTGGAGAATCGGCATTGTAGTCATAATAGCAAAGATAAAGGCAATGAATTTAAATTTCTTCATATACTTATTTAAGTTTTAGATTATATAAAATGGTTCCTTTGTATTGTGAAAATGCAATGGGATAGAAAATATTGCATTTGAATCTGTTAAAGAAACAAAAGTGATAAAAGAGTTGTTCTCTCTATGCAGTATTTCTATCTTTGCTGCATTTATAAGTTAAACACGTGTATAAGAGAATGGAAGAATTAGAGTTGTCGGAACAATGCAGGCTAGGCAATAACCAAGCTCGCAAAGAACTGTATGAGCAGTATGCGGGACGTATGCTTGGCATCTGTCTTCGTTATACCGGCGACCGTGATACAGCCCAGGATCTGCTTCACGACGGTTTTTTAAAGATATTCGATTCCTTCGACAAGTTCACCTGGAGGGGTGAAGGCTCCCTGCGGGCCTGGATGGAAAGGGTGATGGTCAACACAGCTTTGCAATATCTCCGGAAAAATGATGTAATCAATCAGTCGGCACCATTAGAAGAGTTGCCTGAAGAATATGAAGAACCGGATGCTTCTGATGTAGAAGCTATTCCACAGAAAGTGTTGATGCAGTTTATAGAAGAACTACCTGCCGGATATCGTACAGTGTTTAACCTTTATACATTCGAAGACAAATCGCATAAAGAAATCGCACAGGAATTAGGTATTAATGAAAAATCTTCGGCTTCGCAACTATTTCGTGCGAAGAGTGTATTGGCAAAAAGAGTAAAAGAATGGATAACGCATAATGGATAGATAGAGATGGAAGAGAAAGAATTGTGGATGAATAAGTTGAAGGAGAAGCTCGCGGATTATTCCGAGCCGGTGCCTGCTTCCGGTTGGGAACAACTGGAGAAAGAACTTATGCCTCCTGTGGAGAAGAAAATATATCCTTATCGAAAATGGATGATGGCTGCTGCAGCTGTTATATTGTTAGCCGTCGTTTCGTCGGTAAGTCTATATTTTCTGGGGACACCGGCTGCGGATGAAATACGTCATATAAAGACTCCGGCATTGGCATCTACACCCGATGCGTTGCCGGGTGTGCAACAACCGGATGTGCAGGGCACTTCCGTAGAACCCGTCTTGCGACCAGTGGCTCGTGAAGACCGTTTGGCGAAAATTGATAAGAATCTTACAGAACAGAAAACAAATGCAGACCAATCTGCAATAGAAAATAGCAACGAACCTGTAACAGGGAATGAAAATAATCCTGTGATTGAGAAAGATCAGACGCTCAAAGGTGAGACGGAACAGACGAAAAATGAAGCAAGGCAGGTTGACAGTGAAAATGTGGGTCAGGCTACACAGTCACAGGACACCGAACGGCCGAACAACAGGCCGCGTCGCCCTTCCGGCAGAGACAAGCTGCATATTCCGGCAGAAAAAAGAGCATCTCAAAAAGGAACATGGTCCATGGGACTCTCGGTCGGAAATTCGGGCGGAGCATCCACAGAAGTCGGTGCCGGCTCTCATGCTTATATGTCTCGTGTGAGTATGCTTTCTGTTTCCAACGGTCTGATGGAGATACCTAACGATCAGACATTGGTTTTTGAAGATGGAGTGCCTTATTTGCGTCAGGCAAAACAAGTGGTCGACATTAAGCACCATCAACCTATTTCTTTCGGATTGTCTGTCCGTAAAGGACTGGCCAAAGGATTCTCTCTCGAAACGGGATTGACTTACACATTGCTTTCTTCGGATGCGAAACTGGCGGGTGAAGATCAGCAGATAGAACAAAAACTTCATTATGTAGGTATTCCGCTGCGTGCCAACTGGAATTTCCTTGATAAAAAACTCATCACTCTTTACGTTTCCGGTGGAGGTATGGTGGAGAAATGTGTCTATGGAAAGCTCGGTTCCGAGAAAGAAACGGTGAAACCTCTGCAATTCTCGGTATCCGGTGCGGTAGGTGCACAGGTGAACGCAACGAAACGTCTGGGTATCTATGTAGAACCCGGTGTTGCTTATTATTTTGATGATGGTTCGGATATACAGACCATACGTAAAGAGAATCCGTTTAACTTCAATATACAGGCTGGTATCCGTTTGACTTATTAATGCGAATTACCATACTGAACATAGTGACGGTATCCGTTCAAGATAGCGTCACTATCCTGATTAGATAGCGTCACTATCTTGACCGGATGGCGTCACTATCCTGATATTAGTATCTTTTTCCTCATAAAAATCGGATAATTGAGAAAATATTAATAATATTGTCACCTGTTAATGGTCTATGGTTGCATACCTTTGTTGCAAAATTCTAAGCTATGGTGAATTTTACAGATGAAAAACATTTATTAATCGATTTAAAAGGCGGTTCTTTTCAAGCATTTGAAAGATTGTATAATATGTACAGCGGTAAACTGTACAATTTCATTATGCGGCTTTCTTCCGGCAATCAATATATGGCTGAAGAAGTGGTGCAATCCACTTTTATCCGTATATGGGAAGTACGTGAGAAAGTCGATACCAACGCTTCATTTATTTCTTTTCTTTGTACGATAGCCAAAAATTTACTGATGAACATGTACCAACGTCAGACCGTTGAATATGTTTACAATGAATATCTGCTGAAAAGCAGTGTGGATCGTGATTCGCAAACAGAAGAGAATATTGATCTTCATTTCTTGAACGACTATATCGACTCATTAGCGGAAGAATTGCCGGCACAGCGAAAGAAAGTCTTTATCTTAAGTAAGCGTCAGAACTATACGAATAAGGAAATTGCTGAAATGATGGGTATTTCTGAAAGTACAGTCGCCACACAATTATCTTTGGCGGTGAAATTTATGCGTGAGCAGTTGATGAAGCATTACGATAAGGTAATTGCGCTTCTGATCGCCTTTTTTGTTAATGAAATGTAATTGTAATACACGTTTTTGGATAGTAGATAGGATGAAAATGTATACTTGTAAATAAGCAGGAAAGAAGATGGATAAGATATATTATAAAGAACTGATTGAAAAGTATTTCGATGGAAATATAACGGATGCGGAGATTAAAGAACTTTCCGATTGGATAAAGAACGACCGCCATTTACAGAACTGGTGGGAAGAAGAATTTTCCAAATCGGATGCCGGTATTAATCCGGTACTGCGCGACAAACTATTTGCCCGAATCAAAGAACAGACGCAGGGAAAAGAAGAGACACAGGGAAAAGAGAAACCAAGAACTATTCGCATGAATCTTTGGAAATGGGCTGCCGCCATCGTTTTACCCATTTGTATTGCCTTCTTCACCTACTATCTTATAGATTCTTCGCAAACAGTGGGAGCGCCCTTTATAGTAAAAGCCGATAAAGGAGATAAAGCAACCATCGAATTGCCGGACGGAACGAATGTCGTTCTCAATTCAGCTTCACAATTAAGCTATCTGAATAACTTCGGAGAAAATGTGCGTCGTGTGCAACTGAATGGTGAAGCCTATTTCAAAGTAGCTCATGATGAAAAACATGCCTTTATAGTGCAGGTCGGGGATTTGGAAGTGAAAGTGCTCGGTACTTCTTTTAATGTATCTGCCTATGAAGATGCCAAAGACGTGACAGTCGTTCTTTTGGAAGGAAAAGTAGGGGTCTATGCGCAGAAAATGTCGCATATCATGAAGCCCGGCGACAAAATAGAATATAATAAAGCCACTCATAAGATAACAGCCACTCAAGTACACCCGAGTGACTATATTGAATGGACAAAAGGAAATATTTATTTTGAGAAAGAATCTTTGGAAAATATAATGAAAACCCTTTCACGCATCTATGACGTAGAGATTCGTTTCGACTCCAATAAACTACCTAATGAATATTTCACCGGAACTATTCCGGGAGGTGGCATACAGAATGCATTGAATATCCTGATGCTTACTTCACCTTTCTATTATGAAATGGACGGTTCGGTGATTGTTTTGAAAGAGAAATAAGTGGAACTTTCATAGAGTATCTTTGTTTATTCATTGAATAACGTCTATATTTGTGGTACACTAATTTGAAGATGCAATGAATACATTGGAACGTAAATTGCCGATAGGGATACAGACATTTGAAAAGATGCGTGCAGAGGGGTGTTTGTATGTGGATAAAACAGCCATTATATATCAGATAGCAGCTACTAAAGTGCCTTATTTTCTTAGTCGTCCCCGTCGTTTTGGCAAAAGTCTGCTAATTTCCACTTTTGAAGCCTATTTTCAGGGTCGTAAAGACCTTTTTGAAGGCTTGGCAATTGAAAAGTTAGAGACGAAGTGGGAGCAATATCCGGTTCTGCATCTTGATTTGAATGCGAAGAAATATGAGACGGCGGCAGATTTGGTTGCCATGCTAAACCAGTATTTGGAGAAATGGGAAGCCGTATATGGTGATGAGAAGAAAGACCGTAGTCCTGAAGAACGTTTTAGTTATATCATTGAGCAAGCCTATCTGAAAACAGGAAAAGGAGTTGTGGTATTGGTTGATGAGTATGATAAACCTTTGCTGCAAGCCCTTTTAGATGAGAACCTGTTGGATGAATACCGTCGTATTCTGAAAGCCTTTTATGGTGTACTGAAAAGTTCCGACCGCTATCTTCGGTTTATATTCTTGACAGGAGTCACAAAATTTGCCCAAGTAAGTGTGTTCAGTGATTTGAATCAGCTGAATGATATAAGTATGAAAATTCCATACGCCAATATTTGTGGTATTACTAAAAAGGAGTTAGTATCCACATTTACTCCCGAGTTGGAGCGGTTGGCAGAAGTGCAGGAGATGTCTTTTGAAGATACTGTCAATAAAATGACGGCGATGTACGATGGCTATCACTTTACATATAGCGAAGATGGATTGTTTAACCCCTTCAGTGTCCTCAATGTATTTGATGGATTAATGTTTGATAATTACTGGTTCCAGACCGGTACTCCTACCTATCTTGTAGACCTGCTGAAACAAAGTGATTATGATTTACGTTTGCTGATAGATGGCTTGGAAGTAGGAAGTTCCGGATTTGCCGAATACCGTGCAGAGACAAAGAATCCCCTTCCGATGATCTACCAAAGTGGTTATCTGACAATTAAAAACTTTGATAAATCATTGAACCTATATACGCTAGGTTTTCCGAATGATGAGGTAAAATATGGCTTTCTTAAATTCCTGATCCCCTATTATACCCCCATCTCTTCTGATGAAACGGATTTTAATGCAGTTAAGTTTGTCCGTGAACTTCAGTCGGGTGACGTTCATTCCTTTATGGAACGTATGAAATCATTCTTTGCCGACATTCCTTACGAATTGAACACAAAGACCGAACGTCATTATCAGGTTATCTTTTATCTCGTCTTTAAGTTGATGGGACAATATGTGGATGCAGAAGTCCGTAGCGCAAAAGGCCGTGCCGATGCCGTGGTGAAAACGAAAGACCGTATTTATGTTTTTGAGTTTAAACTGGAAGGAACAGTAGACGAAGCTCTGAAACAAATAGATGAAAAAGGATATTTGTTACCTTACCGGACAGACGGGCGTGAGCTAGTAAAAGTGGGAGTTTCCTTCAATGCTGAAGAACGTAATATTGGTGAGTACAAAGTCGTATAAATCGTTCATTGAGTATAATATAGAATTGAGCCATTCCAGAGCCCACAACTTAGGAATGGCTTTTTTATTCATAAAACCGTATTGGTTAACAAGAGTTAAAAATAGATAGGCGCTTGGACGAGAGGACAGAGCAGTCTGTATACCTATCAAATAACTTAAAAGTTTTGATATATGAAACACAGAACAACCTTTGTAAGGCTCCCTCAAACTGACGCAGGGAGAAGTAAGAACTGGAGAACACTACGGGCCATTTGCCTGACATTGTTCCTAAGCCTCTCTTTTACGGCTTATTCTCAAATAACGGTGAACGTGAAAGCCCTTTCTTTGAGAGCCTCTTTGAAGAAAATCGAGCAAGTAAGCAATTACAAGTTTTTCTACAATGAGAATCTCCCTGAATTAAATCAGAAAGTTTCGTTAAATGTGCAGAATGCAACCATTGAGCAGGTCATGAAGCAACTTCTGGGGAAAATGGAACTCACTTACAAACAAGAACAAGAAAATGTCATCGTTTTGGTTCGTAAAGAACAACAGAAGCAACGAGATATAAAAGTTTTCGGAACGGTGGTAGATTCGAACGGAGATCCCATTATTGGTGCCAGTGTTCTTGTTAAAGGAACCTCCAATGGAACGATAACAGATTTAGACGGAAACTTCTCTATCAATGATGTTCCTGAAACGGCTCAACTAACCGTTTCATATATTGGCTACAAAGCTGTTCAACTTCGGGCTACCGACAAGAATCTGTCAAAAGTGGTGCTACAGGAAGATAGTAAACTGATAGACGAAGTGGTAGTGGTTGGTTATACTCCCATGCGGAAAAGTGACTTTACAGGCTCTTTGGCAAGTGTTAAGGCTAGTGAACTTTCCCTATCGGCAGCGACTGCCGGACAGGCTTTGGTAGGTAAAGTGGCAGGTGTGCAGGTGATGCAGACGAGTGGAGCACCGGGAGAAGGAGTCAAGATCAAAGTGCGTGGAACCAATTCGCTTTCTGCCAGTACCACTCCATTATACGTAATTGATGGTTATCCGGCTTCGGAAGACGTATATATCAATCCGGAAGATATTGAAACGATTGATGTATTGAAGGATGCAGCTTCAGCGGCCATCTACGGATCTCGTGGTGCCAGTGGCGTTGTACTTATTACTACCAAACGCGGTAATTCGGGAAAAGCACGTATCGATTACGATTATCAGTTTAGTGTACAACAAGTTGAACGTAAAATAAAATTATTGGATGCATATCAGTTTAGAGATTTGGTCATCGACGCCCGTAACAACTCTTATCGTGACAAAGCGGAAGCTGCCGGAAAGTCATGGAACCCTTTGGATGATAATGCGATCAGAGCTTCTAAAGGATTCAATTTGAATGAAGTAGGCATCTCTGACTTGTTTTTTGATTTTACGACCGGCAAGCCCGTTGAACCCGCATACAATACAGACTGGCAAGATGCGATCTACGGAAATGCCCCGATGCATCGTCACAATTTATCTGTGACCGGTGGACAAGACTTCTTAAAATACCGTTTTAGTCTGGGGTATCTCGAACAGGACGGTATTATTGCCCCTTCCAATCATAAACGGCTGAATGTTCGTGCCAATGTAGATGCAGAAGTCACCAAACGTTTGAAGGTCGGAGTAAACTTTTCATTTGTTGATGTTTCCGAACGACAGGTTCAGGCAGACGGGCGTTATATAAATGATGGTATCGTGCAGAGTGCATTATTGATGTTTCCTCAATTTCCTGTATACAATACCGATGGAAGTTATGCCGTAGGAAATCAGATTGCAATGAAAGCGGACGGTTATCAGATGGTGGAGAATCCCGTGGCACTTGCTCATGAAATAGATATTCGGAATAAATCAAGCCGAATGAATTTCAACGCTAATATTACATACGATATACTGAAGCAACTCCAATTTAAAGCCAATCTGGGTACGCAATATTACACCTCCCGATATAATTATTACCGTCCGCGTACGGTGGGGCAAGATGGCGATATGCCAAATTCAGATGCCATTCAAGCCCGTGTGAAAGCTCGTGATATAACCAATCGCGATGTCGATCGTCTGGGAGAGTTCACATTAAATTATAATGGTGAATATGGAAAGCACCGATTGAATGCTTTAGTAGGTTACACATTACAGAAAAAGACGTATGACCGCGTAGCCATTGAGGCCACCGGTTTTCCTGATGACCGTATTCATGAAGTAACGGCACATGGTCCCAATGCCTCGGACGTAGGCTTGTATAGTAGTGATACGAGAAAAGCTGCATGGACAATGATGTCTTATCTGGCACGCGTCAATTATTCATTCGACAATCGTTATGTGGTGACCGGTACTGTAAGAACCGACGGTTCTTCCCGCTTTGGTCAGGAAAATCGTTGGGGATGGTTTCCCTCCATATCTTTAGGTTGGACTGTATCCAATGAGAAATTCTATCAGAATCTATTGGGAAACAACTCATCCTTCAAACTTCGTGCAAGCTGGGGATTAAGTGGAAACAATAATATCGGTAATTATGAACATACAGCTACTATGTCCCAAGGCGGCTATGTGTTTGGAAATTCAGTGGAAACAGCCTATTGGCAAGGTACTTTCAGAGATGCGGCTATTGGTTGGGAAAAGACCTCCCAATATAATGCCGGATTCGATTTAGGCTTATTCAATGGACGCGTAAATTTAATAGGTAACTATTATAATAGTCTTTCGTATGATTTGCTGTACGATCAACCTATATCTTCCATTTCCGGTTCTTCCAGTGTGAAAACAAACTTGAAGAATGCCAAAGTACGGAATAGTGGAGTTGATTTTCAGGTAGATGCCCGTATCCTGACCGGAGAATTTAAGTGGAATATGAGTGCCAATATATCGGTAAACCGGAATAAGGTTGTTGATTTGGGTGGTATTAATGATTTATATTTGGTAAGCGAGCGTAATGTTGTGAGTCACGTCACTCGTTCTGGACTTCCTATCGGCTCTTTCTATGGCTATATCGCTGATGGCATTATTTCAGAGAAAGATTATACGAATATTATGATCGACAAGAGTAACCAGGTTAACGGAAAATTCCCGGAAGGCTATCAATTAGTAGGGCCGGCGGTTCCCAATTATAACAACGTGCATCCGGGAGATGTGAAATGGAAAGATGTTGATAAGAATGGCACAATCACAGAAAACGACCGTGATATTTTAGGAAATGCTTATCCTGACTTCACGTATGGCATCAGCACCGATTTCTCATACAAAAACTTTGATTTGAGAGCTACGTTTACTGGTTCAGAAGGAGCGAAAGTCATTAACTTCCAAAAGTATTACCTGTATAATATGGAAGGGTCGGGTAATCAGTTAGTTTCAGTCTTGAACCGTTGGCGTTCTGACGATAATCCGGGTTCTGGCGGAGTATTCCGTGCCGCGCGTAGTTCCACGCCTAATACAAGTCAGCGGCTTAGTTCCTATATGGTAGATGATGCTTCTTTCTTCCGTTGTGCCAATATCACTTTAGGTTATAATTTTCCGGCTAATTGGATGAAGAAGGCAGGCATTCAGGCATTGAGAATCTATGTAAGCGTTGATAATTTGTTTACTCTGACAGATTATGAAGGATATAATCCGGAAGTCGATTATAAAGGTGACAACCTCTTACCCGGTTTTGATTGGGGAGTTTATCCTTTGGCGCGTACATACAGTATTGGAGCAAAAATAACATTTTAACTCACTAAAGAATTAGATTATGAAAAAATACATGATATGGAGCGTAGTAAGTTCTCTGTTGCTTTGCAGTAGTTGCACAAGTTTTTTGGAGGAGACAAACCCCAATAAAATTCCAGCAAGTACATTCTATCAGACAGAAAATGATATCGCAATGGCAGCCAATGGCGCATACGCCGCTTTGAGAGGAAACGGATATTATAAAAACATGTACTTATATACCGATGTCCGTTCGGAGAATACGACTTTGCAAGATCCCGGAGCGGGAAACGGTGTAAACTACCAGTTTTTCAATTACACGTTAACCACTGATAATGCACAGGTGAAAACACATTGGGCAGATCTGTACAAATGCGTAACAAGGGCGAATATCATATTAGACCAGATTGACGATATTCCTTTCAAGGATGAAACAGTAAAGAATCAGCAAAAGGCGGAAATGTACTTCTTGCGTGGATTGACCTATTTTCATCTTGTACTGCAATTTGGTGATGTGCCCATCGTGACAAAAGAATTGAAGACGAAAGACGAAATCCAGAAACATACGGCACGTCAGCCTAAAAGTGAGGTTTATGCGCTGATAATCTCCGATCTGACTCAAGTGATTCATAGTGAGTTGCCTGATATTCAGACAGGGAATGGGGTAGGACGTGCTTCGAAGGCAGCAGCTCATGCCCTGCTGGGTAAAGTATATCTGACGATGGCAGCCGATACGGATTTTCAGTCAGATAGACATGACAATTTACAATCGGCAAAGACTCATTTGGTTGCAGCTTGGAATGTGAAACCTTTTACTAATTTGAAAGATATACCGTATACTGATCTATTTGATAAAGATGCACAGACATTCTGTCCGGAAAATATCTTTCAAGTCATGTATAAAGGAGGAAATTCCAGTTTAGCATCGAATTATGCCTATATTTTTCAACCTACTTCCCAGACAGGATTGACTTCACAAAAGTCGGGAACAGGTAATAACATACCGACGGATGAGATGATGGGCACTTATGAAGCGGGTGATATACGGAAAGCTATTTCATGCGGAACGTCTCAAAACGTCAATTATGTGAAAAAGTACACCGATCTTGACGATGTGAATGGTTATGGTGCCAACAACTGGATCGTACTACGTTATGCCGACGTTGCTTTGATGTTGGCGGAAG
Source organism: Bacteroides sp. 3_1_13 (assembly GCF_001185845.1). Taxonomy (NCBI): domain Bacteria; kingdom Pseudomonadati; phylum Bacteroidota; class Bacteroidia; order Bacteroidales; family Bacteroidaceae; genus Bacteroides; species Bacteroides sp. 3_1_13. The sequence goes on along the minus strand of NZ_KQ236956.1, from coordinate 1,973,924 downwards.
TAAAGATGCACTTGGGTGAGAGCGATGCTGCCAGTTATTTGAATATGGTGCGTGAACGTGCCGGGCTAGACGATTATTCTGGAAGTAATCTCCGGGATGCAATTCTCCACGAGAGAAGAGTGGAACTCGCTTACGAGGGACAATATTGGTATGATCTACTACGTTTATATTCCCGTCAGGAGTTACTGAATCATATGAAGGCAAAGAATCCCAACTTTTCAGAGAAAGATTTTCTTTTACCTGTTCCGTATGATGAACACAAATTGGACCCTGTGAGAATGTACCAGAATGAAGGATATAATTAAAAAAATACGGTGATGAAGAAGATTACAAATATCATATGTATATTCCTATCGGCTGTGGTCCTGTTTTCCTGTGGTGATGATAACACGAATAATGAACAGGGAGAGGGCACTATTGCCGCAAAAATAATAGCGAGCAATGCTTATCCGGCGTTGGAAGAGAACGTCATTTTGAAAGTTAACATTAGCGGTGGTACAGACATTAAATCTGTTGTCTGGACAATGGAGGGGCAAACGTTGGGAGAAGAGTCTGAATTGAAATACGTTTTCAAAAAAGAAGGAATCTACAATGTTTCGGTGAGAGTGACAGACAATGCAGGTAATGTGGCGGCTGCTTTGCAGAAGTTACAAGTGGAAGGAAAGAGCCTGCGTTATGCTTTACAGAACTTTGACCCGGCTAAAGTTTGGATCATGGGACACCGAGGAAATTCTTCCGATCCCAATATTCCGGAAAACTCTATTGCCGGTATTGAAAGTTGTATCGCGTTGAACGGAGCTGTTGACATTGTGGAAGTCGATCCGCGTATGACCAAAGACGGTATCATCGTGTTGATGCACGATGAAACGATAGACCGGACCACTACCGGAACAGGGAAAGTGAAAGATTTGACTTATGAGCAGATTCAGTCCTATCGTCTTAAACTGGCAGATGGAACGATAACCAATCATACAGTACCTTCATTATACGACGCACTGGTGGCAGGACGTGGAAAGATCTTTTTCGATTTGGACTTTCTAAATAAAGTATCTCCCAAAGAGCTCTATGATGTCGTGAAAAGTTGTGGAATGTTGGACCGTGTTTTTTTCTATACCTCCAATAATCGGGATGTATTGCAGAATATCCTGAATTATTCTCCTGCGCCGATACCCTATCCCCAATGTGAGGATGAAGAACATGCTGATTTCCTGTCACAACAGCCGGGAGTGATTTTTACCCAGATTTCTTTAAGCAAAACTTTAAATGGTGGACTGCCTGCGGCCATCTCTTCCAAAGGTTTGTTCGTGTCAACCAATATGCTCGATATGAACGGCTATACGTATGACACTCAAATGACGCAAGGCAATTATACAGGTGTCGATTTGATCTTGTTAAAAGGAATCAGTATGATACAGACCGATCATCCCCAACTGCTGGACGCTTATTTGAAACAAAAAGGGAAAAGATAATTTGTTCAATCTTTAATAATGAATAAAGTAATGATGAAAAAATATATATTTCTGATGCTGGTAGCCGTTTGCTTATTCTCCTGCAAAGACGATGAGAAAGTGCGGCAAACAAAGTCCCCTGAAGTTGCTTTTACAACTGATAAGGAAGAATATACACTAGGTGATATTGTTTATCTGACTGACGAATCTGTTGAAACAGAAGGTCAGATAGCCGAATACTTTTGGCATTTCGGATTTGATGGTGAAGGAAATCGGGCTACGACCAAAGACGCGTCCGTCCTGTATAAGAAAGCAGGGACTTATGTCGTTAAATTGACGGTAACAGATGAATTCGGAGGATATGCGACGGCATCACATACGGTTGTGATTCGCCCGACAAATAGGCCGCCGATGGCGGACTTTAGTTATAATCCTGCTATTTGCAAAGTGAATGAGAAAGTGAAATTCACAGACAAGTCAACGGATGAAGACGGAGAAGTAGTCGCTTATGAATGGGATTTTGGAAACGGGCAAACCTCGCAGGAAAAAGACCCGGAAGTGACGTTCACAACAGCAGGGTTTGTGACTGTCAAACTGACGGCTACCGATGATCGTGGAGCAACGAATACCAAACAGGCTACGCTGTATGTTCGTAACACTTCTGTTTCAGGATTACAAATCCTTTGGACAAAAACATTTGAAACTTCCTCTTCCTTGAGGTCTATATCCCCTGCTGTGGGTGACAATGGAGATGTGTATGTGTCATCCAACGCTCTTCACCTTTACGCTTATTCACCGTCGGGAGATCAGAAATGGGCTTTTGATTTGAGTAAAGACGGAGGAGCTGGTGACCAAGGTTCATCCCCGATGGTGGATGCTGACGGAACGATTTATATCGGTTCAAGCACTACAAATAAGAATATCAGTAGTAGTTTATATGCCATTCATCCCGACGGGACGCAAAAATGGAGATATGAGATAGGCATTGGAACAAATATTCCGTATATCTCTCCGGCTTTGGCCCGTGATGGTAACATCTTGATCGGTAATAGGGGAACAGACGGATCGGTACACATGGTAGACCGTAGTTCCGGCAGACAACTTTGGAGACGTAAATCTCCTAACGGTGGTGCTAACGGAGGTATATCAGTAGGCCAAAACGGGGTTGTTTATTCAGCCTTGTCGGGTGCAAACGGATTTGCCCGTACCACCGAGGATGGTGTGAACCTGTCTCCTAATCTGGGCAAGGGAAATACTGCCGCCGCCGTATATCCGGCTATTGATGCGCAAGGAAATGTCTATGTTGCGTTCTCGGAAGGAGTAATTGCCGCTTATGACGATCAGGGGAATGAGTTGTGGAGATACCCGGCTACCGGCACTATCGGTAAGATTGACCAAGGTGGTCCGGCTATCGGTGCAGATGGTACGATCTATGTGGGAACGAAAAATCCGAATGCTCAAGTAATAGCTTTGACTAAGGGAGGAACGAAGAAATGGAGTTATGCATCTTCTGCCGAAATAGGAACAACTCCGGCTGTGGATAGTGAAGGTAATATCCACATCTGTGATGATGGAGGCAATTATATTGTTCTGAATGCTGATGGAACAGAGAAATACAGACAGCAATTGGGAACTAAGATTTGGTCATCTCCTGTAATTGCGGATTATGGTATCGTATATGTCACTTATGAAGAGAACGGAGCCTGTAAATTGGTGGCTATTGACTGCGGAATTGAAGGGCCTGCTAATTCTCCATGGGCACAGCGCGGACAGAATGCAAAAAGAAATGCCTTACAAAAATAAAATAGAAAGATATGCTTAGGAAAATAAATTTATTGATAGCTTTAACCCTCCTGTTGGCAGGAGGGTTAAAAGCCCAGAACCATTCGGATCAAATTATTGCGAATCTTCAAGAACCGGCCGCTCGTTCGGTCTTGGTCGTATCTCATCGTGCTGATTGGCGTAATGCCCCAGAGAACTCGTTGCAAGCCATTCAGAACTGTATTGATATGGGAGTAGATGTGATCGAAATTGATTTAAAGAAAACCAAAGACGGACATCTGATTCTGATGCATGATAAAAAGATTGACCGTACGACTACTGGAAAAGGGTATCCTGCCGACTATACTCTTGAAGAACTGCGACAGTTCCGCTTAAAAAGTGGTACCGGACATAAAACGGCTCACCTGATACCTACTCTGGAAGAGGTAATGTTACTTTGTAAAGGCAAGATTCTGGTTAATATTGATAAAGGTTATGATTATTTTAAAGAAGCTTACGCCATTCTTGAAAAGACCGGGACAGTTCAACAATGCATTATCAAAGCCGGGCTTCCTTATGAACAAGTGAAAGCAGAAAATGGAGATGTGCTGGATAAAGTCATTTTCATGCCTGTCGTACAGCTTCATAAAGAAGGAGCCGAAGCTATTATTGACAGCTATCAGAAGCACATGAAACCTGCTGCCTATGAACTGGTATTTGATAATGATAGTCAGCCGGTTCTCGATTTGATTCAGAAAGTGCGTGCTACAGGTGCCAACCTTTTCATTAATTCTCTATGGCCAGAATTATGTGGTGGTCACGATGATGACCGTGCAGTAGAACTTCACCAACCGGATGAAAGTTGGGGATGGATTATCAATCAGGGTGCTAAGCTGATTCAAACAGACCGTCCTGTTCTTCTATTGGAGTATTTACGAACCAAGAAGCTCCACGACTAAAAGAATTTCTCCATGTTGAAACAACTAATTAATTTTTACAAGGTCTCTTCACCGAGACCTTGCAACAGGGAAACTTTGTCTTCATTCGACAAATGTCGTTTGGATTCCGATACCCGTATAAATTCCGATAGTCGTCGTCTGAAATACCTGAAATGGTCTACCTTTCTTTCAGCGACTTTCGGTTACGGTATGTATTATGTGTGCCGTCTTAGCCTGAATGTCGTAAAGAAACCTATTGTAGATGAAGGAATTTTTTCGGAAACAGAGTTAGGCATCATAGGTTCCGTATTGTTTTTCACCTATGCGATCGGGAAATTCACGAACGGTTTCCTTGCCGACCGCAGCAATATCAACCGTTTTATGACTACCGGTTTATTGATAACTGCTTTGGTTAATCTTTGTCTCGGTTTTACTAATTCTTTTATCCTGTTCGCTATCCTTTGGGGGATTAGCGGCTGGTTTCAATCTATGGGAGCAGCCTCTTGTGTAGTAGGGCTTTCCCGTTGGTTTACGGATAAGGAACGCGGTTCATACTATGGCTTTTGGTCTGCGAGCCATAATATCGGCGAAGCGTTGACTTTTCTGATAATAGCCTCAATTGTCAGTGTGTTGGGCTGGCGGTATGGTTTCTTCGGAGCCGGTATAGTGGGATTGATAGGAGCGTTGATCGTCTGGAAGTTCTTCCATGATACTCCCGAAAGCATGGGATTCCCTTCGGTGAATGTTCCCAAACAGAAAAAGGAAATGAGTGAGACAGAAACGGCTGATTTTAATAAAGCACAGCGTCAGGTATTGCTGATGCCTGCCATTTGGATACTGGCTCTTTCGAGTGCTTTTATGTATATCAGTCGTTATGCTATCAATAGTTGGGGCGTTTTTTATTTGGAAGCCCAAAAGGGGTATTCCACATTGGATGCCAGTTTTATCATTTCTATTTGTCCGGTCTGTGGTATAATCGGTACTATGTTTTCAGGTGTTATTTCTGATAAGTTATTTGGTGGACGTCGCAATGTTCCTGCGTTAATTTTCGGATTGATGAATGTGTTTGCTCTTTGTTTGTTTCTCTTAGTTCCGGGAGCTCATTTTTGGATAGACGTGTTGGCAATGGTTCTTTTCGGTTTAGGTATCGGAGTTTTGATCTGTTTTCTGGGTGGTTTGATGGCAGTGGATATTGCTCCCCGTAATGCTTCGGGTGCTGCATTGGGAGTAGTCGGCATTGCCAGTTACATCGGTGCCGGATTGCAGGACGTGATGAGCGGTATACTGATAGAAGGGCAAAAGACTGTTCAGAATGGAGTAGATGTTTATGACTTCACCTATATCAATTGGTTTTGGATTGGTGCTGCTTTGCTTTCTGTGTTGTTTGCTTTGCTGGTATGGAATGCAAAATCAAAAGAAGTGGATTAAAGTGAGTACATTAGGTTAGAATATAAGTCTTTGTTTTCGAGGTATTAGACACCATTCCGGGAAGTAAGTAATGATTGCTTATCTTTCTGGAATGGCTTTTTTATAATCAATTAAATAAAAAGTTTTATGGAAAATTCATTGAATGATGAATTATTGTGTTCATTGAAAGATGAACTTCGTGAAGTAACTGCACAAATCAATGTGCATAGTGAAAAATTAATGGATCTGCTCGACCAAAAAAAAGAATCGTTGGTCAACTGACTCGAGAGATGTCGCATCTCACGCCTGTCATCATCGAGTATCGGGGAAATCCGAAGCAATATGTCTCTGTTGTGCTCGATGCCATCAATCTGGGTAGGTTGACGTATGACGGAGTAGCAAATTGCGAACAGACTTTTCGTGCGTTAGCAAGCGTTGTAGATGTGATAAGCCCTAAGAATGGGAAAACGCTTAGTGTAGAGACGCTGGTGTCTTATGAGAAGAAAAAGCGTGCAGGAGAATTTGAGGAAAAATAATATAAAATAAAAAGATGATTGTTGTATAGTTGAACAACAATTCGCATATTTGCAGTATGGAAAGCCTCAACGTAACCTCCGTACATACGGAGGTTACGTTGAGGCTTTCATGGAGACTTTAACCGAAAAGGAACAAGATAAAATCCAGTATGGACTACTCTTGTTGAAAACACAAGAAAGACTCTCCACTAAATTTGTAAAATTTGTTCAGGACGGAGTTTTTGAACTTCGTACAGAATATAATGGTAATATATACCGGGTATTTTTCATTTTTGATGATGGAAATATTGTAGTGTTGTTTAATGGCTTTCAAAAGAAGTCGCAAAAAACACCGGGTAGTGAAATAGATAAAGCATTAAAAATAAAGGAGGAATATTATGCAGATAAACAATCATCAAATAGTAGATTATGACGCTGTTCTTGATGCGAAATTTGGAGCAGAAGGTACTCCCGAACGTGCGGAAGCAGAAGAAAAAGCGTATGCTTTCTACACCGGGCAAATTATCGAAGACGCAAGGAAAAAGGCTAAGATTACTCAAGCAGAGTTAGCCCGGCGTATCGGTTCCGACCGTTCTTATATTTCAAGAGTGGAAAGTGGTCAGACAGAACCTAAGGTTTCTACTTTCTATCGCATCATGAATGCGTTAGGTTGTAGGATCGAATTTTCGATGTCTTTATAAGAAGCGATTAAAAAAAACATGGTGGGAAATTTGAAAAAGATAACTGTCTTTTTCAAATTTCCCACCGTTTTTTTGAGGAAGAAAAAGGAAAAGGTGAGGGTAGGTGAGGGTAAATTTCTAACATTCGTATTTTTTTTTAGAAGAAAATAGAAGAATAGAAATAAGAAATATAAAAATGAAAAGTTGCAAAAGTACCCTCACCAACCCTCACCTTTTTGCGTGCGAAGGAGATGAAATCTTATTCATATAGCCTGTTTGATTTCACCTGTTCCGTATCAATAATGAATACAGTGTATCTTCTCCCGTTTTTTCCCTTATGAAATTCGAAGCCGTGTTTGGACATCACTTTTCCTAGTTGGGCTTTGGTTCCGTGAGAATATTGATACCCCGTCCGTTCGCGAATCAATTCCGCAATTTCAGTGACCGTCAGATAATGCACCTTTTCGAAACGTTCCGGTTTGCGGATATGTGTCAACACCAGTTCTTCTTCCGGTGAGTGGAAAATGAAATCCTCGTTGTTCTCTTCAATCCGTGAGTTTTCCGACTGGGTGAACCAATACTGATACCCCGGCTTGTTGAGCAGATACTTGATTTGTGCATACAACTGCGCGTAGTTTATTTTGATAAACTCCATCGAGTTGACATGAAAGCAGAGAAAACGGCGGTTACCTGTGGTGTCGTGAAGCACTTCCTGATAATTGCATGTGCCGGCAAAAGAAGCCGTGTGAGGAAAGTTCTGCGAACGCCGCGCGTATGGCAGGCGGATGCTGATTACTTTGCGGGTAACTAAATCCTTGAAGATATTCAGTTCCCGTCCGTTCATCCCTTCAAACTCATCCAGATTGATAAGCATTGCCTGCGCTATTTTGGCCAGATCATCCTTGTTGTTCGGGTTAATAAGACCGGTAGAAAGATAGGCGCGCAATTCGGGCGGCAGCAGGTTGTTGATAAACGTAGTCTTTCCGATGTTCTGTATTTCGCTGCAAAGCAACAAAACAGTGTGGTTCACCACATCGTCTTGTGTGGCGGCAGCGCACATTCCCACCAGATAACGTTCCAGACATTCTACCCAAAATTTCTGGTGACTAGTATGCACGCTGTTGGCAAGGATACCGATATAATCCGTTCCGTCCCATTCAGGCAGCGAGTCTAAATACTCGCGAATAGGATGGTAGGTGCTGCTGAAGTCGGAGTAGATCAGATTTTGAATCGTCTTGACGGTGCACGAATAGCCTAGTTCGTTCATCTCCATCCAAATGCTGTTTTCCATCATTTCGTCGAGAATATGGAAAGGTTCCGGTTGCTCCGTGTCCGTTTTCCTTCTGCGATATTCCATGATATGAAGCACTTCGTTGTAGCGTGTATCGTAATTTTCTTTGATATGTTGCTCAATCTGTAATATTCGCTTCTGCGTACTATTCAGCTTGCGGGTGTCGAATTCCTCATTGTGTCCGTAAGCACTCCCGATCAGTGCGTCCATTTCATCCGCGGGAAGATCGGTGAACTGGCTCTTGATAAAAGCTGCCGCCTCTTCCTGGGGGACGCCGTAGCGATTGTACATACAAGCCAGGCAATGCAGGTAGTTGTTCCGGTTGCCGGTGACGTACTTTTCGGATTTATTGTGATAATAGTTCAGAGTCACCATTAAGGAAGCGTGCGAGGAATGGTAGTTGAGTGCCACTTGTTCGGTGAGGGGATTGTTGTCTGGTGCTGTCGTCTTTTTCTTTTTGCCGGATGCCCTTTTCTTCTTTTGAGACTTGAAGAACATCGGTGGCTGTTCCACGATGACAGCTGTGGCATCGGGATTGAAATAAATATCCGGATCGTAAGAGAACAGGCAAGTGCGGCTGACATCTTGTCCGGAAGTGTCGACCTCAACTCCGCAGAGCTGGGCATAAAAGGAAGCGATTTTGTGATAAGCGGCATGATGGAAATCTTCAATTTCCTGAATCGTTTCGGGCAATGTCCCGTCCGTCCGGCATACACGTACCACGATTTTCAGTCCCATTCCTTTGGGACTGATGAAAGCGATGCGGGTGTGGGCACACTTTTTTGCCAGTGCGAGGATGCGTGCCAATGCTTCCTGTGTCTGATGGTCGATGTCTACCACGATGTATCCCAGATACTTGACGAGAGTTGCGTTTGAACGTCCTCCCCGGTAGTTGGCTGAAAAGGTGATTTCCGGTAGTTCTATTTTCTTTTCGTTTGCTGCTTTCTCGCCTTGTTCCGCGAAGATTCGGCGCACGTCCTCCACTGTTTCCCGGTATGTGCCGTTGCTGATGGCCGATACGATTTCTTCTTCTGTCATTTCGGCTATGACGCGGTAAAAGTCTTGAAAGATGGTAAAATGCTCCATGTTGGTTTGTTCTTTTTAATTTGCGGTTGCAAAGAAATTTGTTTGTAAAATAATAGAATGGAACTTTTCGTTTTTTTGATTAAGTTCCTAGGGTTCTCCCAAATAGCGTATGATCGTTGCCACTTGCCGGGGAGAGAGAAGGCGGTTGCGGGCACGATAGCCTTCTTGTTCGAGTTCTTGCAGGAGCGGAAGGTTGTAGACAATCCAACGACGTAGTATTTGTAAGGCTACTTTAAGGCATACGTTGGGGTTGTAAAGATGAGCTAGTTCCGACTTTTTATAAGTGCGGATATGAAACGGCTGATCCGGATAATACATGATGAATAATGTTTGATTTATGCTATAAAGTTACTGAAAATTAATGGTTTATTAAAAGAATAACGTCATTATTATTCATAGAATATCAGGAAACTTCGTTGGGGAATCCGGAGGGTGAAAAATGTGTTATCTTTATGTCGTTAACAAATAAGGAACGCGTTCGAAATGTGTGAAATCTTAAAATTATTTTATTATGGCAATGACAGTAACTTATTCAGTAGTGCCGCGCAAGAATCCTGCCAAAAAGGATGAGTCGGCAAAGTATTATGCGCAGGCACAGGCTTCGGGAGAGTTGGATTTTGAAGAGTTGTGCGAGGGAATCACGAGTCGGTCTACCTGTACGGAGACAGATGTGCGTGCCGCCATTTCGGGTATTCTTTATGAGGCGAAGCGTGCGTTGAAAGCGGGAAGAATAGTCCGGCTGGGTGATTTGGGCAGTTTGCAGATCGGGTTGAACAGTGAAGGAGCTGTGTCGGTCAAGGAGTTTTCAAGTTCGCTGATTACGGCTGCCCATATTATTTTCCGTCCCGGAAAGACGTTGGCGGACATCACGAAGATTCTTAGCTACCAGCAAGTAACGACGCGTGCGGTGGCTCAAACGGGCGGTAGCGGCAATGAAGGAGAAGACGATGACAAAGGTTCCGGTGGCGGTTCAGACGGTGGTGGAAGCGGAGAAGCTCCGGATCCGGCAGCATGATAACTTTAATATTGGATCAAATGAAAGAAATTGTAACTAAGATTTTGGATGTAATCATGTTCCTTGTGCCTTTCTTCGGAAAAAGAAAGCGGAACAGAATTGTGAGAGAGGTGCGCTTCAATGCTACCCATAAAGAAGTGTGTAATGTGAAAACGACGGAAAGGGAGAAGGACGATGAGAAAGATTAGTCTGATTGTGATTCACTGCTCTGCTACCCGTGTCGATCGCGACTTCACGGCGAAGGATGTGGACACTGCCCATCGCTTTCGGGGCTTTTCGTGTTGGGGGTATCATTATTATATCCGCAAGTCGGGACAGATAGAACCGATGAGGGATGAAGATACGGTGGGTGCTCATGCACGCGGTTTTAATGCGATTAGTTTAGGGGTGTGCTATGAAGGCGGGCTGGATGAGAACGGAAAGGCAGCGGATACACGTACTTCCCGCCAGAAAGAGGCGATGCATCGTCTGGTAAGCGAGTTGTTGCAGCGTTATCCGGATGCAAAGGTGGTCGGTCACCGGGACTTGAGCCCTGACACCAACTACAACGGAATTGTAGACCCCTGGGAACGGATCAAAGAATGTCCCTGTTTTGAGGTGATTGAAGAATTTGAGAGTTGAGAATGGAGAGTTGAGAGTTGGCTGCGCACTGTTATACTGCATAGTTAACTCTCAATTCTCAACTTCTTCAACTAATTGACCACCACAGTAGTGAAATACTCTTTAAATACCTCCGCGGCTTTTTCAAGTTGTTCGGGGGTATTTTCTTTTACGTCTTTCAGTTTGTATTCCTGCTCCATCGCTTCATACTTATGTACGCCTAATGTATGATAAGGCAGGATTTCCACTCGTTGCACCATCTTATATTTTCCCAGAGCCTCTCCTAAACGGCGGATGTCTTCTTCGAAATCGCTGTATCCGGGCACTAATACATAACGCAGCCAGAAAGGTTTCTCGTTTTCTTCCAGCCATGCTGCCGTGCGGATGGTTTGCTCGTTACTTCTTCCGGTCAGTGCCTGATGGCGTGCCGGATTGAACTCTTTAATATCCAGCAATACAAGATCCGTCAGTTTGAAAAGTTCTTCTACTTCTTCGTTCCAGATACCGCCGTTGCTGTCTATGCATACATGTATTCCCTTTTCTTTCAGTTCACGCACCAGAGGAACCAGTGCTTTGGCCTGAAACGTAGGTTCTCCTCCGGAGAAAGTGACTCCTCCGCGTTTCCCGAAAAAAGGACGTTGGCTCATAGCCATGCGGACGATTTCTTCCGGTGGGGTAGGTGTACCTCCTTTTCCGGCTATCGTGTCGGGATTGGCACAATACAGGCAGCGGAAATTGCATCCTTGAAGAAAAACGACGAGCCGTAAGCCCGGCCCGTCGAATGTTCCCATACTTTCGTATGAATGTACGTTTATCGTCATATTGAGTAGATCTGATTACATACGTTCGTGGAAGCTACGGCTGATTACTTCCAATTGATGTTCGCGGCTCAACTTCACGAAGTTTACGGCATAACCGGAAACACGGATGGTAAGCTGCGGATATTTTTCCGGATGTTCCATGGCGTCGTAAAGCATTTCACGGTTCAGTACGTTCACGTTCAGGTGGTGAGCGCCTTTGGTGAAGTAACCATCCATCATTGTCACCAGATTTTCTACGCGATCCTCTTCAGTAGCTCCCAGAGATTTCGGAACGATGGAGAAGGTGTTGCTGATACCGTCTTGTGAGTCGCGGTAACGTAATTTCGCTACGGAACTCAAAGAGGCGATAGCACCGTTCTTGTCACGTCCGTGCATCGGGTTGGCTCCCGGAGCAAAAGCGACACCTTTGGCGCGTCCGTCGGGAGTAGCACCTGTCTTCTTGCCATACATCACGTTGGAAGTGATGGTGAGCAAAGATAAAGTAGGACGGGCATTTTTGTAAACCGGAAGTTTCTTCAATTCTTCGCTGAAGAAATAGACCAGGTCAACACCCAGGTGGTCTACCTTGTCGTTGTCATTACCGAAGCAAGGGAATTCGCCTTGAATATCGAAACCTTCTGTCAGACCGATGTCGTTGCGGCGTGCGGTTACTTTGGCATATTTGATGGCCGACAGTGAATCGAGGGCGATAGAAAGTCCGGCTACACCATAAGCAAGGTTGATGCGTGGGTTGGTATCTACAAGAGCCATTTGGGCTTTTTCGTAGTAATACTTATCATGCATATAATGGATGATGTTCATCGCTTCGTTGTAAACACGGGCGATTTCTGTCAATACCTTCTTGTAGTTGCTCATTACTTCTTCGAAGTTCAGTGTGTCGCTGGTTAGTACGGGGATATTTTTCACCATTACCGTACCGGTGTTTTCGCAACGTCCGCCGTTGATGGCAAGCAGCAGGGCTTTTGCCAGGTTGCAACGTGCGCCGAAGAATTGGATTTGTTTTCCGATTTCCTGATAAGATACGCAGCATGCGATTCCGTAATCGTCAGACTGGCGCACTTCACGCATCAGGTCGTCGTTTTCATATTGGATGGAAGAAGTGTCGATAGATACTTTTGCGCAGAATTCTTTGAATCCTTCCGGCAGTTCCGGGCTCCACAATACAGTCAGGTTCGGTTCCGGTGAAGGGCCGAGGTTGTAGAGTGTTTGCAGGAAGCGGAAAGAAGTCTTTGTCACCTTGGTACGTCCGTCGTTGAGGCGTCCGCCCAGAGATTCGGTTACCCATGTCGGGTCGCCGGCAAAGATGTCGTTGTAAGATTGCATACGCAGGTGGCGCACCATACGCAGTTTGATGACAAACTGGTCGATCAGCTCCTGTGCGAAAGATTCTGTGATGGTTCCTTTGCTCAATTCATATTCCATATAAATGTCGAGGAACGAAGAGACGTTACCCAGTGACATGGCAGCACCGTCTTGTTCTTTTACGGCAGCAAGGTAAGCCATGTACACCCATTGTACTGCTTCTTGTGCGGTGTAGGCAGGACGGCTCAAGTCGAGTCCGTAGTATTCGCCCATTACCTTCATGTCCTTCAATGCCTTGATTTGCTCTGCCACTTCTTCGCGCAGGCGGATGCGGGCTTCGGTCATCGGACCGGTAAGGTTACGCAAATCTTCTTTTTTTGCCTCAATCAGTCGGTCGATACCATAGAGAGCCATACGGCGGTAGTCGCCGATGATACGTCCGCGGGCATAGTTGTCAGGAAGTCCGGTGAGGAATCCCAGAGAACGGAACGAACGGATTTCTTCGGTATATACGTCAAATACTCCGTCATTGTGCGTCTTGCGGTAGTGAGTGAATATATCTTTTACACGGTCGTCCACTTCCACGCCGTTTTCGTGGCAGGCTTTGCTCACCACGTTGATACCTCCGAAAGGTTTGATTGCACGTTTCAGAAGTTCGTCTGTTTGCAGACCGACGATCAGTTCGTTTTCTTTGTCGATATATCCGGCTTTATGAGAAGTGATGGTTGAGACGGTGACATTATCCAGTGAGCGTACTCCGTTATTGGCTCTTTCTTCTGCCAGTGCTTCGAGGCAGCGGTTCCATACAGCTTTTGTGCGTTCGGTAGGTCCTTCGAGGAAAGAAGCATCTCCATAATACGGAGTGATGTTGTGACTAACGAAATCTCTTACGTTGATTTCTGTGCTCCAAAGACCGTCTTTAAAGATCTTATTTAATTCCATAAATGATAAAATTAGAGGTTGTAGTTATCCTTTTCTTTAGAGCGCACAAAGTTACAACGTTTTTTCATATAATCAGCATAAATATGCTCTATTTTATGCTTTTCAACATAAAATACCTAGATATTGCTATTCTTTGGAAATGATGTTCGTGATTTTTTTTTGTGAAAACTCTTGTAAGTTTAAAATATATTCGTACCTTTGCACCGCTTTTAACGAAAAGCACTTCTGATAAAGAAGTTTTGGAGAGGTGGCAGAGTGGTCGATTGCGGCGGTCTTGAAAACCGTTGTACTGCGAGGTACCCGGGGTTCGAATCCCTGTCTCTCCGCTAGGATAGCAGCTTTTAAGCTGCTATTTCTTTTGTGGAAAATATATTTCCATTGTTTGTTTCCTTATTGGAAAATAAGGAGAGGTGCTCGAGTGGTTGAAGAGGCACGCCTGGAAAGCGTGTATACTCCTAAAGGGTATCACGAGTTCGAATCTCGTTCTCTCCGCTTTTTTGTTTGTTGTTAAAAAAATGTTTGAAAGCGGCTGCCTTGATTTTTCAAAGCAGCCACTTTTTATTCCGGACATTTATTCCAACTCTTCGATAATCTTCTTCACATCTATCGGTTGCAATCTTCCGTACACTTTCTCGCCAATCATCACTACCGGAGCCAGTCCGCAGGCACCTACGCAGCGCAGGCAGTCCAATGAGAATTTTCCATCCGGTGTGGTTTCGCCGACTTCGATGCCTAGTACGCGTTTGAATTCTTCGAGCAACTTCTCGGAGCCGCGCACGTAACATGCCGTACCCATGCAGACGGAGATGGGATGTTTCCCTTTCGGGGTCATGGTGAAGAAGGTATAGAAGGTGACCACTCCATATACTTTCGATACGGGGATATTGAGTTTGGAAGCGATGATGCGTTGCATCTCTTCGGGCAGGTAGCCGTGCAGGTGTTGCGCTTCGTGCAAAATATTGATTAGTTCGCCCGGGTTGTTTCCGTGCTTGTCGCAAATCGTTCGGACTTGTTCTGCCACATCGCAGGCTAGTTTTATATCTGACATAATACTCTTCGTTTAAAGTTAATCCATAGATTTGTTGAAATAGTGCGTGTGCAATAGCGTTTCCGATATCTCGCCCAGTGGTTTGCCGAGATATTCTTCGTACAAGGTCTTGATGTACGGATTCTCGTGCGATTTGCGCAAAGGCTTGTTGGCGTCTTCGCGGTAGAGTGCGTTGGCGCGTGCATACAATATTTCCGAGTTGCCGTGATGCAACGGCTGTCCGCCTCCTCCGATGCAACCTCCGGGGCAAGCCATAATTTCGATTACATGATATTCGTTGTGCCCGTTCCGTATGTCTTCCAATAGATGGCGGGCGTTGCCTAGTCCGTGTGCGATGCCTACTTTTAATTCAAATCCGTTTAGGTTGATGGTAGCACGCCGGACACCGTTAAGTCCGCGTACTTGTTCGAAGTTTACATTTTTCAGAGATTCTCCGGTATAGATTTCATAAACAGAACGGAGGGCGGCTTCCATTACACCACCTGTTGTACCGAAAATAACGCCGGCACCGGTCGACTCACGCATAGGGTTGTCAAACGGGCTGTCCAGTACCAGCGGGAAGCCGATATTGGCGCGTTTAATCAGTCGTGCCAGTTCGCGGGTGGAAATAGAATAATCTACGTCGGGAATACCGTTCACTTTAAATTCATCGCGGGCACACTCGTACTTCTTTGCCAGACAGGGCATGATGGATACGACTACCAGCTTTTCTCTGGGAATTCCCATCTTTTCCGCCCAATAGGATTTGGCGATAGAGCCGAACATCTGTTGCGGTGAACGGGCGGTGGATGGAATGTCCAGCATATCCGGGAAGTGATGTTCGAAGAAGTTCACCCATGCCGGACAGCAGGAGGTCAGGATAGGTAACCGTACGGACTTATCTCCGTTGAGATAGCGCGTCAGACGGTTTAGTATTTCCGATCCTTCTTCCATGATGGTGAGGTCGGCGGCAAAGTCAGTATCGAATACATAGTCGAATCCCAGTTCACGCAGGGCATAAACCATTTTTCCGGTTACCAGTGTGCCGGGAGGAAAACCGAATTCTTCGCCCAGGGCAGCACGTACGGCAGGGGCTGTTTGCACAATCACCACTTTATCCGGGTTAGCTAAGTCGTCGAGCAGGCGGTTCGTATAATCGCGTTCGGTCAGTGCACCCACCGGACAGACAGCTACGCATTGTCCGCAATAGGTACATTCGCTTTCCGTCATCATCCGGTCGAAGGCAGGGGCTATCGTCGTGTTGAATCCGCGACGGATGGCACCGAGCGCACCGACTGTCTGAACATCGTTACAGACACTTTCGCAGCGGCGACAGAAAATACATTTATCCATGTTGCGCACGATGGAGGCAGTGATTTCCCGCTTGCGGGGAGAGAGCTCGCCTCCATTGAAAGGCATTTCGCGGATATTAAAGCGTAGCGCTAATGTCTGAAGTTCGCAATTGCCACATTTGGGGCAGGTGAGACAGTCGTTGGGATGATCCGACAGGATAAGTTCGGCTACCACTTTGCGTGCGTTCATCACACGTAGCGTACTGGTTTTCACTACCATTCCTTCCGTGCAACGGGTAGCGCAGGCAGGAGCCAGATTGCGGCGTCCTATAACCTCGACCACGCAGATGCGACAGGAAGCAGGATTGTTCTTTATGCAGGTGCCTTTCAGGTCGATGTGACACAAAGTAGGTATGTTGATGCCGATTTTCGTGGCAGCTTCAAGGATGGTACTTCCTTCGGGGACGGTGATGAAATGACCGTCTATCTGGAGGGTGATTTGTTTATCTTCCATAGTAATCGATTTTAGCAGACAAGAATAGCGTTGAATTTGCAGCGTGCCATACACATGCCGCATTTGATACATTTATCGGGAGCTATGACATGTGGCTTGCGCACCAGCCCGCTGATAGCATCCGCCGGACAGTTTTTGGCGCATAGATGACAACCAATGCAACGTTCCGGACTGATGGTATACGTTAATAGTGATTTACATTGCTTGGAACGACAAGTCTTATCCCGCACGTGTTCCATATATTCATCGTAGAAGTTATCCAATGTGGATAAAACAGGATTCGGAGAGGTTTGTCCCAGTCCGCAGAGGGCCGTATCTTTGATGACTTGTCCCAAAGTGGCAAGTGTGTCCAGGTCTTTTTCTGTGCCTTTTCCTTCCGTAATCTTGTTCAGTAGTTCCAGCAGACGTTTGTTTCCAATGCGGCAAGGTGTGCATTTCCCGCAGGACTCTTCCACTGTAAAATCCAGATAAAAGCGGGCTACGGATACCATGCAGTCGTCCTCATCCATGACAATCATCCCTCCTGAACCCATCATGGAACCGGCCGAGAGAAGGTTGTCAAAGTCAATGGGAGTGTCCAGATGTTTTTCTGTCAGACAGCCGCCTGACGGTCCTCCTGTTTGTACAGCTTTGAATTTCTTTCCGCCTTTGATGCCTCCTCCGATTTCGTAGATTACTTCCCGAAGAGTAGTTCCCATTGGCACTTCGATCAGCCCTACATTATTAATCTTTCCGGCAAGAGCAAACACTTTGGTTCCTTTGGAACGTTCTGTGCCAATCGTTGCAAACCAGTCGGCTCCTTTGGTTAGAATAATAGGAATATTGGCAAGCGTTTCCACATTATTTACATTGGTTGGTTTTCCCAGATAACCGGATTCGGCAGGGAAGGGAGGTTTCAGAGTCGGCTCTCCTCGTTTTCCTTCCATCGAATGAATAAGGGCAGTTTCTTCTCCGCAGACAAAAGCTCCGGCTCCGTATCGTATTTCTATGTCGAAACTGAAATCTGTTCCTAAGATATGATCTCCCAGTAATCCGTATTCGCGTGCCTGATTGATAGCTGTTTTCAGTCGGTTGATAGCTAGCGGATATTCGGCACGGATATATACTAATCCTTTGGTGGACCCGATGGAATAACCGCAGACACACATCGCTTCTACAATCGAGTGTGGGTCGCCCTCCATAATGGAACGGTCCATGAATGCACCGGGATCTCCTTCGTCGGCGTTACAAACCACGTATTTGACATCCGACTGTTGTTTGTTGGCAAATTCCCATTTCAGTCCCGTCGGGAAACCGCCACCGCCACGTCCGCGAAGTCCCGAACGTTTGATAATATCAATAACGTCCGTCGGCTGTTTGTTAAGCAGGCAATCGGCCAATGCAAAGTATCCTTCACGGACGATATACTCTTCAATATTTTCGGGATCGATAAAACCACAGTTACGCAATGCGATGCGGAGTTGTTTCCGGTAGAAATCCATGTGCTTGGAGTCGCTGACGGTATGTTCCGTTTTAGGATCTACATACAGCAACCGTTCGATTCTTCGTCCTCCGATGATATGCTCGTTGATGATTTCTTCCGCATCTTCGGGAGTGACTTGGGTGTAAAAGGTATTATCAGGGATAATTTTCACGATAGGACCTTTTTCACAGAAGCCGAAACAGCCTACGGTGATGACTTCTACTTTGTCGGTGATTTCGTTCTTTTGGATGGCTTTTAGAAGATTGTCTGTAATACCCTGGCTGGAAGATGCCTTACAGCCTGTACCACCACAGATCAGAATCTGAAGATGTTGCGCACCGGATGCCAGTCCGTAACACTTTTCAGTCACCTTTTCATTACTTTCTTCGCGCAATGAAAGATTGTGCTCTGCTCTCTTCCTGATTGTTGCCAAATCATGGATAGATAAAATTTTCATAAGTATCAGAATTGTTAGTCGGTTTTTTGCAAATATAGCTCTTTGTTTGAATAAAAGCAGCGTTCGGGCAAATAAAACAGGTCTTAATGAAAGTAATTAGGTAAATAATTCTCTATCTTCGTATTTAATAGGTAGTAAACCTAAAAATGAAATATAAAGTATGAGACAAATTTTACTGGGACTATGTCTTCTTTGCTTATTGAATAATGTATCCGGACAGGAAAACGGACGGGAAATTCCGTTGCCGGAGAAAATGCCGCAAGAACATCCGAGAGTGTTGACTACACCGGATGGAAAGCAGGATACGTGGGAGCTGATTAAAAAAGAGAAATGGGCGAAAGACGTATTCAATAAATTGAAGGAACGAACCGAAGTATATACCAATCTGACGGATGCTCAACCCGCATGGTTGTTATCGCGTCTGGCCATGTATTGGAAATCTCATGCAACCGAGGTATATGTGAAAGGTGAGACTTACGATCATGCAGGAGGTGAAAAAGCTCCTTATCCGACTGTCCGTTATACAGGGACACGTGGAACGGCTGCTACTCATGGCCGTCCCAAACTGGCAGATGTAGTGCCTTATGACGATGACGAAAACGGAAATGTGACTTTTTGCAATAATGCATTGCCGGAACGTCCTTTGGAAAGTGTACATCCGTCAAAAACGGGACGGAATATCGAAAGTCTGAACCGGGAAATTCTGGGAATAGCTTGTGATGCAGCTTTCCTCTATTGGATGACAGATGAGGAAAAATTCGCGAAACTGGCTGCCGGTGTGTTTGATACGTATATGACTGGAATTTATTACAGAAATGTTCCCATTGATCTGAATCATGGTCATCAACAGACATTGGTGGGATTGACTTCTTTTGAAGTGATTCACGAAGATGCCCTGCATATCGTTGTTCCCTTGTATGATTTTCTTTATAATTACCTGAAGACCAACTATCCGGAAAAGATGGATATCTATGCCGGTGCATTTAAGAAATGGGCGGATAACATCATAGCGAATGGAGTCCCTCATAATAACTGGGATTTATTGCAGGCACGATATATCATGAATGTGGGACTGGTGCTTGAAGATAATAAAGAGTATGCAGATGGAAAAGGACGTGAATATTATATTGATTATGTGTTGAACCGTTCCAGTATCCGTCAATGGAGTCTGACTCGTCTTGCCGATTATGGCTTTGATTCAACAACTGGTATCTGGGCAGAGTGTCCGGGATATAGCAGTGTGGTAATCAACGATTATGCTAATTTTGCCAATCAGTTTGATAACAACTTAAAATATGATTTGGTAAAGGCTATGCCTGTACTGTCGAAAGCTGTGGCAGCCACTCCGCAATATCTTTTTCCCAACCGGATGATTTGTGGGTTCGGAGATACGCATCCAAGCTATTTGAATACGAACTTCTTTATCCGCATGATACAGAATGCGCAGGCAAACGGTAAGACGGAACAGGAGAACTACTTCACTGCTTTGCTGAAATGCTTGAATCCCGAAATTGATAATGAAAAGGGAGAGAAGAATAACGTGCGTGTATCTGTCAATTCTTTCTTTGAAGATAAACCGTTAAGTCTGAATCCGAAAGTGAAAGCAGGGAAGATAGAGGACTATGTTTCTCCTTTATTCTATGCTCCCAATGTGTCATGGCTGGTGCAGCGGAACGGAATGCATCCGCGTCATAGCCTGATGATTTCTCTGAATGCCAGTGAGGGAAATCACATGCACGCTAACGGCATCTCCATGGAACTTTATGGAAAAGGATATGTGCTTGGGCCAGATGCAGGAATTGGTCTGACTTTGTATAGCGGCCTGGATTATGCCGAATATTACTCTCAATTTCCAAGTCACAATACAGTATGCGTAGATGGAATATCGAGCTATCCGGTAATGAAAAGCAATCATTCTTTTGACTTGCTTTCCTGTTTTCCTGCTTCGGCAGAACCGGGAAAGGAGTTTACTTCTGTGACTTACAGCAATGTCTATTTTCGTGAACCGGAAAGCAGGGCGGATCAGACCCGAATGATGAGCATTGTTACTACCGGACCCGAGACAGGATATTATGTAGATGTATTCCGGAGCCGGAAAGAGCGTGGAGGGGATAAGATGCATGATTATTTCTATCATAATCTCGGACAGACCATGACATTGACAGCAGCTGATGGTACAGACCTAAATCTGCAACCGACAGAAGAACTTGCTTTTGCTGGAGCGCATCTGTATGGTTATTCTTATTTATATGACAAGAAAGTTGCAGCTACCGGTAAAGATGTAAAAGCGACCTTTACCATCGACATGAAAGATAAAGGTGGGGATGATATAGTAATGAATCTCTGGATGAAAGGGGAACCGGATCGTGAAGTTTTTACGGCCTTGTCACCGATGACCGAAGGTTTAAGTCGTACGCCTGGTATGCCATATAATATAAAAGAACAACCTACATTGACTTTCGTGGCCCGTCAGCATGGAGAAGCATGGACTCGTCCTTTTGTCGCAGTCTATGAACCGAGTACGAAGAAAGAACCGTCTGCCATTCAGTCTGTATCCTATTTTGATGCGGAAGAAACTGTTTTGAAAGACTTTGCCGGTATCTGTGTGAAAAGCAAAAATGGGCGTACAGATCATATTTTCTCCTTGTCTGATGCTACGCAGACCGCCACTTATCAAGGAATGAAAGTAAAAGCAGACTATGCAGTTGTCAGCAATGAATATGCAGGAAACCGGACTTTATTCCTGGGGAACGGAACACAACTTGTTGCACCCGGGGTGACCGTTCATACGGATCAGGCGGGCAATGTGTTACTCGAAAAGAAACAGGGAAAATGGTATATCCTTTCTTCTGTTCCTTGTACGGTGGTTATTAATGGAAAGAAGATAAAATCAGGAATAACATCGCAACTCACGTTATTACCTGTCTGATTAAAATGATTCTGAATGAAAAAAGCATATCTAGTGTGGGGGGATTAATGATACTTATGATGGAATTAAACAGGGTAGGACAAAATGTGTCTTTTCTGTGATGGGAGGATTATATATGGAAATAACAAAGATGGATCTATTTAGGATATTACAAGGTAGAAAGAAGGGGCTATTGCTCACATTTATTGCATTTTCAATTTTTGCAAATGCGCAACTGGTGACTTATCCGGAAGGATTGAAAGCAGGGATGCAACATAATGACGATTATACTGTCCGGGTACGTGTGCCGGGTGGAGAATGGAAAGACTTGTTTGAATATAATGTCAGTGTGGATATGGACAATGTACAATCAGCTTCTATGGTACAGTTTGATATGGGCAGTCCTGTTGAGGTGATGGTAAAGAAGAATAACGGGCTGATTCAAGATGTACAAATCCGACCTTTGGTAAATGGAATCCGGCATACGGTAAATCAGAACACTATTTTATTTACTTTAGAAAAACCACGATATATATCCGTGGAATTTAATGGTGACCGCTTGCATAATCTTCATCTGTTTGCTAATCCTTTGGAGACAGAAACTTACTCGGAAAGTAGTGCGGACGTCATGTATTTTGGACCGGGAATACATCGTCCCCAGGATGTTCCCAATAATCAAATTCGGATCCCTTCTAATACAACAGTTTATCTGGCACCGGGCGCTGTCGTAAAAGCAAAATTATTGATAGATAAAGCCGAGAATGTACGTATCATTGGTCGTGGAATCCTCGATCATCCACTACGCGGCATTGAAGTAACTTATTCTAAAAATGTATTGGTTGATGGAATAACCATTGTAAATCCCGATCATTATACGGTTTTCGGAGGTGAAACCACCGGCTTGACCATCAAGAACCTGAAATCTTTCAGTTGTAAAGGATGGAGCGACGGCATTGATCTGATGTGTTGCAATGAGGTATTGATTGATAATGTTTTCATGCGAAATAGTGATGACTGCATTGCTGTTTATGCACATCGTTGGAATTATTACGGCGGAAGTAAAAATATCACTTTACAGAATTCTATCCTTTGGGCTGATATTGCACACCCTGTCAATATCGGCGGACATGGCAATTCGGCGGATGAAGTGGGAGAGACAGTAGAAAACATAACTGTCCGCAATATCGATATTCTGGAACATGATGAAGATGATCCTCTTTATCAGGGATGCATGACGATAGATTGCGGTGATAAGAATCTGGTACGTAATATCTTGTTCGATAATATAAGAGTAGAAAGTATTCAGGAAGGACGTTTGTTCCATGTCAATGTCCGCTTCAATCCGAAATATGACAAGCAGCCCGGAAGGGGTATTGAGGATGTTATTTTCCGTAATATAACCTATAATGGAGTAGGCGAGAATCCCTCTCTATTGAAAGGATTAGATGAGAATCGTAAAATAAAAAATGTGACTTTTGATAATGTGATGATAAATGGGGTGAAGATGAAGAATATCGATAGCTTTATAACGAATGAATTTGTGAAAGGAATTAAAGTAAAATAATTATCTTTGTTCGTAAGTAAGACATAGCAGAAAAAAGAGACTACCGATAGATGTTGCAAAACTAATGCGTGACTATCCGGATTGTAAAGGGATGTTTGGAATGTTACTTAAGCGGTATATAGAAGAGCATGAGAAAAAAGAATGATGAAAAAGTTCAGACTGTAATATGATTTATTACTTTTGCAACGATTTGCTTATTTGAAAGCCTGTCTAATGGACATAGTGTCGCAGACTTTTAAATTTTAATCTTTAATTTTTAATCGATATTATATGAAAGTATTAGTTCTTATTTCATTGGTCGGAAGTTTGTTGTTGGCTTCTTGTGGAGGTAGTAGTTCGAAAGGGAACGCAAACGCTCAAGAGGTAAATCCGGCAGATACTATTTATTTAGGTGATTTGCGTGAGAAGTTTGAGGGGGATAGTATTTTCTTTAAAATTGTTGCTCCAGATCTGATGTTGATGGATTACCAGTATTTGTGGGCTGTAACAGAATCGGAAGCGATTGAGAAAGGCTTGACAAAAGAATACTATAAATGTGTGAAGAAAGAAATCACCGATACGAATGAAGCTATCAAAAGAGGTGTGATGAAAGGGGCGAACGTAAAACGTATACCGGATTTCCAAGCATTTCAGGAAAACAAATAATGAATCTTTCCGGATGACAGCTTTTATCCATGCAAATATAAGAACAGGGGAGTCGCTAAATGTAACGGCGTCCCCTTTTTATTGTTGTGACGGTTGGATTTTGTATTGAGAAACTTCAGTCTATGGCTGGAAACTCTAGTTCCTACGTAGGAAATCATTACTTCATATTAGCTTGTAGTGTGTTTGCGAAAGAAAATGGCGTTTACAACCTAGCGTAAAGGAGTGAATGAACCTATATAAATGCGTTCTATTTTCAGGGAGGTGGCATTTATTCCGAATAGGTCGGTCACATCTGATTTATAATCTTCAGTCACATCTTCCACTAACCAATAAGGAATCGGTCCAAGGTCTCGTGTGGTGATACTCTTTGAAGTATCGGAACGTTCGGGAAGTTTAAATTTGCAGTCATACTCTTTACCATTGATTGTAATTTGGAATGTAGTGCCTGACTCTGATGTGGAGCGGGAGAAGCTTCCTTCTATTTTCGGAGTATTATCTTTACTAGTAACAATTGTCACTTTACCACTACTTTTTTGGTCATAAGAGAAAGCTATTCCTCCTGTAGCTTGTATACCCGCTTCATCCTTTATCTTTTTTATGACCGCTTCTAGTTTTTCTTTTTGTTGTTCATCCAACAGACTTTTATCTATTCCTGTGATTCTTGCTTCCACAGAATTCACTGAAAAAGATTGTTTGCCGTTGACGACCTTTAGCCCTATTTTTATGATTCTCCCATCAGCGTCTTTTACCATCAATGACGTGCTGCCCAGTTTTATAGAGCTGATTTGAATATCATTGTTTTCGTCTATATAAGCTGTTGCTATTTGCCCATCGGCTATTTCAGCAGTATAAGGAGCTACGCCACCCTTAATTCCCAACTTTGTACCTCCTGTAATTGGTAAACTGGTTTCACTGATAGGAGGTTCCGGGTCGAACATCACTTCCCAATATTCATATAGGTAAAAAGCATCAGCTTCGTCGCTGCATGAATAAAATACAGGAAGGGAGCATAATAGAATAAATAGTAGACAGAGCTTCGTCATTTTTGCTTTCATGATATTCTTCTTTTTTATTTCTTCACAAAAGTAAAGCTCCTTTCCTGTATTTCAAAGTATATTGATGAAAAATAAGATTAAAACTCTATCTTATGTTGTTTCTCATCATCCACCACAGCCATCATTCCTTCTACCTGTGCTAAAGCCAGCATACGTCCGTGGAAAGAATAACCGGCATTGTAGCCTTTATCCTCATCTCCGAGCATCATTCGTCCATGATCTACGCGCATGGGAAGTCCCGGATTCTCTTTCTCGAAAATGCGGATGAGATCAATCAGATGTCCTCTTCCTGATAGATGAGAACTTTCGATGAAGTTTCCACCCGGCATGGCCTCTGTACTGCGTAGATGAACGAAATGAGTTCTTCCTGCAAACTTCTTTGCCAATTCACGAGTATCATTATGTGCGCCTGCGCTAAGAGAACCTGCACAGAAAGTCAGCCCATTATGCGGATTGTCTACGGCATTCAGGAACCAGGCTATATCTTCTTCATTGGTGACAATACGGGGTAGGCCGAGAACCTGGAATGGAGGATCATCCGGGTGTACGCACATGTTGATACCATATTCATCGCATACAGGCATAATTGCAGAAAGGAAGTAACACATATTCTCTCGTAAAGCGTCCCGGTCTATGTCTTTATATAAACCTAACAGACGTTTGAATATAGCAACCGGGTTTTTATCTCCTTCTTTGATATTACCGTTTACAAATCCTTGTGTCTTGACGATAATAGTATCAATCAAATTGTCCTTTTCGGTATCTGTAATCACTTTGTCCAGTTCGGCAACTTTATGCAGTTCTTCTTCTGTATAGTCTTTTTCAGCTCCTTCACGTTCCAGTATTTTGATGTCGAAGTAAGCGAAACGAATACGGTCGTAGTAAAGCGAACTGGTACCGTCCGGCCAAGGGTACTGTAAATCCGTACGTATCCAGTCGATTACCGGCATGAAGTTGTAACAGACTGTTTTCACTCCGCATTTACCCAAGTTGGCAAGACTTACTTTATAATTTTCAATCAACTGTTCACGTTCCGTACCCGCATACTTGATTGCCTCACAAACCGGAAGACTTTCCACGACCGACCAGCGCAACCCATACGATTCAATATACGATTTTAAATCGTTGATGGCTTCTACTGTCCAAATCTCTCCGTTCGGTACCTCGTGTAATGCAGTGACGATTCCTTCAACACCTATCTGACGGAGCATCGGCAAGGTGATTTTATCTTTCTTGCCGAACCATCTCCATGTTTTTTCCATCATAGCGTTTGAATAAATTAAAAGATTAAATATTAAACGCCGCTGAATGCACTGAAACCACCATCGATAGGCAACATAGCTCCCGTTACGAAACTAGCGGCTTCACTGCACAGGAATTGTACAGCACCATTCAATTCTTTGATGTCACCGAAACGATTCATCGGAGTTTTGGCTAACACCTTTTTACTTCTGTCGGTCAATGAACCATCCGGATTGATTAGTACACGACGGTTTTGGTCACCGATAAAGAATCCCGGAGCGATAGCATTTACACGGATACCATCACCATATTTCAGTGCCATTTCGCTTGCCAGCCATTGGGTGAAGTTGGCTACTGCCGTTTTAGCGGCCGAATATCCCGGTACACGGGTGATAGCGCTATAAGCAGCCATAGAAGATACATTGATGATGCATCCTTTCTTCTGTTTTGCCATTACCTTACCGAATATCATAGACGGATAAACTGTACCGTTCATATTCAGGTTAGTCACTTTTTCCCAGCAAGAGATGTCCATATCATAGAAGTGCTGATCCGGTTCGAGAGTAGCTCCCGGCATATTTCCACCGGCAATGTTCAATAGAATATCGATCTGTTCCCATTTGGCTACGACTTCTTCGGCTACTTTTTCTAGACTGGCAATGTCAAGGACATTGCCGATAATACCGATTACATCGTCACCATATTGTTTGAGTTCAGCTACACGATTGTCCAGTTGCTCCTGACGAATGTCAATAGCTACAACTTTTGCTCCCTGCTGTACAAAGTGTTGGGCAATATTTCCGCCCAGTACACCACCTGCTCCGGTAATAACAGCAACTTTACCGGCAATACTAAATAATTCGTTCATGGTTTCTATCAAATGTTTTTATGAATGGATGCAAAAATAGCGGGTTTTTATACATACTATGATGCGTATTTTTGCAAGATATTTACCTATCTTTGCAAAAGCAGTTTAGAAAGGAGATTTATGAAGAAGATAATGAATGAGAAGTTGACTATTACGACTTCTAATCCCGTCCGTGCCCGCTTTTATGAATATCCACGTTTCACGTATCCGTGGCATTTTCATAGTGAGTATGAAATTATTTATGTGGAGAAGGGAGAGGGGGATTGTCTGGTGGGTGACAGCATTATCTCCTATTCAAAAGGTGACCTGATTCTTTTCGGTTCCGAACTGCCTCATAGTATGCAAAGTCCACCGGACGGCGGGGAAGAATCTGATAACGAAGAAAAATCCGAACCGAAAGTAAGAGGAGTCAATATTCAGTTTGAGAAAGATTTTATGCATTATTCTATTTCTCAATACTCTCAGTTTATTCCTATCAGGAATTTATTGGAGGATGCTTGCAGAGGAATTAAATTCACAATTACCCGTTCGGGGAAAATCATTAAATTATTGGAACAAATACCTTCTGCTAAAGGAGCAGATCAAATCATCCTGTTGCTTTCACTTCTACAGATGATGGCTACCAGTAATCATAAGAAATATCTGACTACTTCTCATTATACTCCGTTCCCTTCTATTATGCGTAATGAAAGAATGGAAAAGGTGATTGCCTATTTGAATAAACATTATACCGAGTCTATCGGTCTGGATGAAATTGCTTCTTATACAGCGATGAATCCTGCTGCTTTCTGCCGATACTTTAAAGAAAACACAGGAAAGACATTTAAAGAGTATGTACTTGATATGCGTATCGGATATGCTTGTAAACTATTGAATAGTAGTATGATGAATATATCTCAAATCAGTGCTACTTGCGGATTTGAATCACCTGTACATTTTAACCGTATCTTTAAAAGGGTGACAGGAATGACACCTACTTTTTATAGGGAACAGATGGAATAAGCTTTTTCAGGCAATAAACATTTGAGTATAATTTCTTCCTCGTTCGTATATAATTAGGAAAGATGAATAAACATGAACGTAAATAGAATGAAGAAAAGAATTTTGCTTTTGTTGTTGGTGATACCGGCATTGGTAAAAGCGCAAGATGTGATGACAGAAACCCGTCAGGAACTGACGTCTCCTGATGGAGCTTATCGTTTTACCTTTTATCAACGTGCGGTGGGAGAGGATAATGCACAAATGTATTATACCTTGACTTATAAGAATCGTCCGGTGATTGAAGAAAGTAAACTGGGTGTTCTGATTGAAAATCAGTTATTTGAATCGGCGTTGGGTATACCGAATGATACTTGTCATTTTTGGTGTGAGAATCTGAAGTTGACAGAGACTGAACATCAAAAGACGGACGAGAGATGGAAGCCTGTATATGGCGAACGTGCGGAAGTACGTGATTGCTACAATGAGATGACTTTGAAACTCAAGAAGGGAGAAGGAAATGGCAATCAGGACGGTGGTTATGATAAGCGTAAGAATTACTTTATGAATATCATAGTTCGTGCCTATAATGAAGGAGTTGCTTTCCGCTATCATTTTCCGGAAATGACAAACGGGCTTTTCTTGCATATCGTTGGTGAGCAGACTAGCTTCACAATGCCTGAAGGAACGATGGCGTATTATGAACGTTGGGCGCAAGGACCTTATGAACTTCGTCCGTTGGAAGGATGGGGCAAAGAGGAGAGTGAGCGTCCTTTGACCTTGAAACTGCCTGATGGATTATCTGTAGCCTTGTTGGAAGCGGAAATGGTGGATTATGTTCGTGGTAAATTCCGTTTATCGGCAGAGAAACCTTCCACTTTGGAGACAAGCCTGTATAGTAGTGCCGATATTATTTCTCCTTACAGTACTCCGTGGCGTGTAATCATGGTTGGCGAACGTCCGGTCGATTTAATTAATAACAATGATATTGTCTTGAATCTGAATCCGGCTTGCAAACTGGCTGATACTTCTTGGATTAACCCCGGGAAGGTATTCCGTTCGGGCGACTTGAAACAAGATAGAGTAAAAGCAGCCATTGACTTTGCGGCAGAACGTGGTATTCAGTATGTGCACATGGATGCAGGATGGTATGGGCCGGAAATGAAGATGAGTTCGGACGCTACTACCGTTTCTCCGGATAAAGACCTTGATATACCAGCTTTGTGCCAGTATGCCGAATCGAAAGGAATCGGACTTATGGTGTATGTCAATCAGCGTGCATTAGTGCAGCAGTTGGATACTCTGTTGCCTTTGTATAAAAAATGGGGACTGAAAGGTGTCAAGTTCGGTTTTGTACAGATAGGTAATCAGCGTTGGAGTACCTGGCTGCATGATGCAGTTCGTAAATGTGGAGAATATGGTCTGATGGTAGATATTCATGACGAATATCGTCCGACAGGTTTCAGCCGTACTTATCCTAACCTGATGACGCAGGAAGGTATTCGTGGAAATGAAGAAATGCCGGATGCCACACACAATACGACTCTTCCTTTCACCCGCTATCTGGCAGGTGCAGGAGACTATACGCTTTGCTATTTCAATAATCGGGTGAAGAATACGAAAGCACATCAGTTGGCGATGGCAGCTGTGTATTACAGTCCTTTGCAATTTATGTTTTGGTATGACAGACCGGAATTCTACCAGGGAGAAGAAGAACTGGAATTTTGGAAAGCAATTCCGAGTGTATGGGATGACAGCCGCGCGTTAGATGGAGAGGTTGGTGAATATATCGTTCAGGCACGTCGTTCGGGGAATGACTGGTTTGTAGGAGCAATGACGAATACGGAAGCCCGCACAATTACATTGACTACGGATTTTCTGGAACCGGGTAAGAAGTATATGCTTCACCTGTACGAAGATGATGACAAGCTGAATACACGAACGAAAGTACGCAGTACTCATAAGAAGATAAAAGCCGGAGATAAGCTTGTTTTGAAGCTAAAAGCAAGTGGCGGAGCTGCATTGCATTTTATTCCGTTTAAGTAGGCAAGTTTATGTTTCTTTTTAGGCACGGATAACGCAGATTACACTGTTGCTTTATGCAACCATCATTTCTAAAACCGTGAAATCCGTGTAATCCGTGCCTGAAAAATATAGTGAGGTATTATTTGCTATAATTAATCAACCACTTCACCATTTCCGGGTCGTAATGAGAGAAGAGGAGAGTTTTCTCATTCATTGAGTGGAAAGGTTATTCAAGGAATTAAAGAACTAATTCCTTGAACAACCTTTCTAAAGTATTATCTAAATCTGTAGAGAATCCCGGATGAGGACGGGACACTTGAATACAGGAGCTTTTTACCGCAGTCAGCCACCGGAAGCGGTCCGGAATATCCATATTGGCAATAACTCCTCCTTCTTTATTTCCCTGACAAATCTTGTCGAAGACTTTCAGACCTTCTATCAGACAGTTGATGTCCAATTCGGAAGAGAACAGTTTCAATTTGTTTTCATCTATTGTATAAAGAGATTTGAGATATTTGCACCGTTTGGAAAACAGTACAATACCTACATTAATAAATTCCTCACGTTCTACTTTAGGAACGAAACGGATAACTGCGTATTCATATAAGTGCCTTTCTTGCATTTTGCGCTTCATTTACAAATATTTCGGAATGCTTGATCCTTTCTTCTAAAAATTGAATATAAACATCTCTCAAGTCTTGCGGAGTTTCCTGTCCTTCCGTCCAGTTCAGCCAGTCGTCAGGGACGGCATTGACTATCTCTCGTATCTTGTCATCGGTAAGTAGTTGTTTGAATGTTGCGTCTACTTCTTCCAGTTGATCGGCAAACGGCAATAGTACATGATCTTTTATTTGTACGAACGGACTAAGTGCGTGTTTCTGCCAATTCGTCCACGAATGATGGAAATAAAGGGAAGCTCCATGATCGATTAACCACAATTCTTTATGCCACATCAGCATATTCGTATTCTTGATTGTACGGTCTACATTGGTCAATAACGCATCCAGCCACACAATTTGCGAAGCAGTTTTACCGTCCACCTTATGCACAACAGGGTCGAACGTCAATGAACCGGACAGGAAATGCAGACCCATGTTCAACCCACGGCTCCATTGCAGTAAATCCTGTATTTCTTCATCCGCTTCTGTCCGTCCGAAAGCCTCATCCAGATTCAAAAATATAATCTCCGGAACTCTGAATCCCAGTGTACGGGCTATTTCTCCCCCTATCAATTCGGCAATAAGGGCTTTAGTCCCATGTCCTGCTCCTCTGAATTTTACGACATATTTAAATTCATCATCCGCTTCAGCCAAAGCCGGCAATGACCCTCCTTCCCGCAAGGGAAGAATATATCTTGTTACGTTTGCTGTACGTAAATCCATATCACTCCTTTCTTAAATTGAGAATAAAGATACAACGTTTTTATGGAATAGTCAGTGAAAGGCTTCCTATAATAATAGTTTTTTTATATTTTTCGGTTGAGTATACTTTCTTCCTGCTACGTATTATATAAAACAATGATAAATGAATTAAACATGAAACTACTTCGATTTTTGGTGTTTGGAATAATGTCCGTTATTCTGTTACCCAGCATTATAGCAGCCGAATGGCAGTGGTCTGTACAACTACCAAGTATTATTTCCAACGAAACGAACGATCATCCGCAAGCATTCTTGTGGATACCTTCCGATTGTACTCAATTGAAAGCTGTGATAATAGGCAATCATAATATGACAGAGGAAACTTTGTTTGAAAATTCTCTATTTCGTGAAAGATTATCAGAAGCGGGTATAGCACTGATATGGATTACTCCCGGATGGGATCAAAGATGGGATATAACTACCGGATGTCAGGAAGCTTTTGAAAAGATGATGGAGGATTTTGCGAATGTCAGTGGCTATAGTGAATTGAAATATGCGCCTATTGTCCCTTTAGGACATTCGGCAATGGCTACCTATCCGTGGAACTTCGCTGCTTGGAATCCCGACCGCACATTAGCCATTATCTCTTTGCATGGAGATGCGCCACGCACTAACCTTACCGGATATGGTCGTGACAATATGGAGTGGGGGAAACGTACGATTGACGGCATCCCTGGATTGATGATTGAAGGCGAATACGAATGGTGGGAAGACCGTGTAAATCCGGCTTTGGCATTCCGTATGATGTATCCTAAAAGTTGTGTCTCTTTCCTTTGCGACACAGGACGAGGACATTTCGATATAGCCGACCGCACCGCTGGTTATATCGCGTTGTTCTTAAAGAAAGCACTGGAATATCGTATACCCGCAACGTATGATTTGAATAAGCCTGTGGAATTGAAGAAGCTGAATCCGCAGAATGGCTGGCTTGCCGAAAGGTGGCATCCGAATCAGAAGAAACGTGCAAAAGCTGCTCCTTATAAAGAGTATAAAGGAGACTCGCACGATGCATTCTGGTATTTCGATAAGGAAATGGCTGAAATGACGGAAGAACGCTATCGCCGGGAGAGAGGGAAGAAACCACAATACTTAGGTTTCGTACAAAAGGGGCAATTACTCACATATAATCCCAAATCCCATGTGAAAGTTGCCGCCCGCTTCCTGCCGGAAAAAGACGGATTGACTTTTCATCTGAAAGCTGTATATACGGATAGCTTGCATACTGCAATTTCTGGCGAACATTCGCTCACTTCTCCTGAAATAACCCGTATCTGTGGCCCGGTTCAGAAAGTGAACGACACAACCTTTACTGTCCGTTTCTACCGTATGGGAATGTACAATCAGCGTCGTACGGGAGATATTTGCCTTCTAGCCGGTAATGATGGTGACAAGCACTATAAAAGCACTGTTCAGGAACTTAGTTTCCGGATTCCCTATCGCAATACGGAAGGTAAACGCCAGTATATTCTTTTTCCGGGTCTTGACGATGTGAAGAAAGGCACGGAAACTATCTCTTTACAGGCAACTTCCGATTGCGGGCTACCCGTATATTACTACGTGAAAGAAGGACCGGCAGAAATAGAGGGAAACAAGTTGGTATTTACTCGAATTCCCCCACGCAGTAAGTTCCCGTTGAAAGTGACTGTGGTGGCATGGCAATATGGATTGGCAGGAGAAGTACAGACTGCCGAACCGGTAGAACGGAGTTTTTTCATTTATCCATGAAATATTAAATTCGTATTTTTGCATTGAGTAATAGGCGGAGTCTATTCGTATCCAATAATAAATAAGGATATTAAAAATGATTATGAATAAGAAATCTTTAGTTGCAATCGCATTATTGGCAGTATCGGCTATATCGTCGGCTCAATCTGTGTACCCCGGACAGCACCAGGGGAAAATGAAAAAAGAGACAGTGGCTCCTGTTCGGGTAGAAAGTTTTGATTTGAAAGACGTCCGTTTATTACCGAGTCGCTTTCGTGACAATATGTTGCGGGATTCCGCATGGATGACCTCTATCGACGTAAGTCGCCTGTTGCATAGTTTCCGGACAAATGCCGGAGTCTTTGCCGGTCGTGAAGGCGGTTATATGACAGTGAAAAAACTTGGTGGCTGGGAATCTTTGGACTGTGAGCTTCGCGGCCATACTACCGGACATCTGCTTTCGGCTTACGCTTTGATGTATGCCGCTACCGGAAGTGAGATTTTCAAGTTGAAAGGGGATAGCCTTGTCAACGGGCTGACCGAAGTTCAGAACGCTTTGAAAGGCGGATATTTAAGTGCTTTTCCCGAAGAACTGATAAACCGTAATATCCGGGGAAAGAGTGTTTGGGCACCTTGGTACACCTTGCATAAACTTTATTCCGGTCTGATAGATCAATATCTGTATGCGGATAATCAGCAGGCTTTGAAAACAGTGACCAAAATGGGCGACTGGGCTTATAACAAACTGAAACCACTTAGTGAAGAAACCCGCAAACTCATGATACGCAATGAGTTTGGAGGTGTCAATGAATCATTCTACAATTTGTATGCTATCACAGGAGATGAACGTTACCGTTGGTTGGCTGAATATTTCTACCATAATGATGTAATTGACCCGTTGAAAGAACTTCGGGACGATTTGGGAACCAAACATACAAATACGTTTATCCCGAAAGTCATAGCCGAAGCGCGTAACTATGAACTGACAGAGAATGAGACCAGCAAAAAGCTCTCGGAATTCTTCTGGCATACCATGATTGACCACCATACTTTTGCTCCGGGATGCAGTAGTGATAAGGAGCATTTTTTCGACCCGAAGAAATTCTCTAAACACTTGACCGGCTATACCGGAGAAACCTGCTGTACTTATAATATGTTGAAGCTTAGTCGTCATCTTTTCTGTTGGACGGGCGATTCATCTATTGCCGATTATTATGAAAGGGCACTATATAATCATATCCTGGGACAGCAAGATCCGGAAACAGGAATGGTCACTTATTTCTTACCCTTACTTTCGGGTTCACATAAACTGTATAGTACCAAAGAGAACTCTTTCTGGTGTTGTGTCGGCAGTGGATTTGAAAATCATGCTAAATATGGAGAAGCTATCTACTACCACAACAACCAGGGAATCTACGTAAATCTGTTTATTCCTTCCCAAGTCACCTGGAAAGAAAAAGGGGTAACCCTTCTCCAGGAAACGGAATTTCCGAAAGAGGAAACGACCCTGTTAACTATTCGTGCCGAGAAACCGGTTCGTACTACTGTTTATCTAAGATATCCTTCATGGAGTAAAAAAGCGGAAGTTCTTGTGAACGGTAAAAAAGTAGCAGTAAAACAAAAGCCAGGTTCTTACATCGCTATCACCCGTGACTGGAAAGACAATGACCGTATCTCGGCTACTTACCCGATGCAGATTGAATTGGAAGCCACTCCCGATAATCCGAATAAAGTGGCTTTATTGTATGGCCCGTTAGTGCTTGCCGGAGAACGGGGTACAGAAGGTAT
The DNA here is from genome assembly GCF_001185845.1 of Bacteroides sp. 3_1_13. Lineage (NCBI taxonomy): Bacteria > Pseudomonadati > Bacteroidota > Bacteroidia > Bacteroidales > Bacteroidaceae > Bacteroides > Bacteroides sp. 3_1_13. Next base: position 1,939,168 of record NZ_KQ236956.1, on the reverse strand, counting down.
GCAGGCTCCCGCACCTTTCTCTAATCCTGCTCTTTATAATGATTATTATACTTATAATTTCCATGTGCCTGCCGATTTGCGTACCTCATTGAAAGTAGATATGAAACATCCGGAACGTACTTTGCAGCGTACAGGAAAAGACCTGAAATTTACAACAGAACAAGGAGATGTGATTCGTCCGCTTTATGATTTGCATCATCAGCGTTATGTGGTATATTGGGATTTGCAGTCGAAATAGAAAATTTTAAGAACGAATTACACGAATTGCGCGGTTTTATAATTATAATTGCATCAAATATAACTGCATCAAACAACAGCGTAGTTCGTGTAATTTGTGTTTAATACGAAGTTAATAGATAACGAAAATGAAGGGAAGATTATTAATCATAATTTTTATAAGTATCTGTTTTATTGCAGGTTCCTGCAATGTATCATCCGTACAAGGGAGTCGTTATAACTTCTCTTCATTAGATTCTGTTATTCAAGGCTGGGTGAGTAAAGAGTACTATCCCGGTGCTTCTATCTGTGTAGTAAAGAATGATTCTGTCATTTTTCAGAAGAACTATGGTAGCTATACTCCTGACACAAAAGTATACGTAGCCTCTGCCGGAAAATGGGTGGCGGCTGCTGTTATCGGAGCGGTAGTGGACAGTACCAGTTTGGACTGGGATGATCCAGTGGAGAAGTGGTTGCCGGAATTTAAAGGAGATGCCAAAGGTAAAATCCTTTTGCGACAATTGTTATCTCATACTTCCGGAGTGTGTCCCTATCTTCCTGAACCGCGCGTAGATAATTACAATCATCTGGATTCCGCCATTATTGAGATATTGCCGTTAGATACGGTTTTTACTCCGGGAAGCCGGTTCCAATATGGAGGACTTGCCATGCAGATTGCTGGAAGAATGGCGGAAGTGGCAATGGGGAAAGAGTTTGAAACTCTTTTTCAGGAATTATTAGCACAGCCATTAGAAATGAAGAATTCTCATTTTACTCCGATAAATACAGATGGCGGGCATGCCCCGATGTTAGGTGGTGGTCTGTGTACTACCTTGAACGATTATATTCATTTCCTATCAATGATTTATCACGATGGAATGTATAACGATAAGCGAATTATATCTGCACAAACTGTAAAAGAAATGCAGGCCGACCAAGTGAAAGATGCAATAATCCCTTCGAATAACTCGGATAATTATGTAGCGAAAGGGCTAGGACAATCCCACAATGGAATCTACGGATTGGGCGAATGGCGTGAATTAATAGATAAGAAGACGGGCGAAGCCTATCAAATCAGTTCTCCGGGTTGGGCTGGCGCTTACCCCTGGATAAATAAACGTGATAGTGTTTACGGCTTCTTTATTGCCCATGTAGCAGGTTCTTCCGCTAAGGAAGACGGCTTTTCCTCTTTCTATGGCAGTCCTGTGATTTCGCGGACCGTTTCAGAAATACTGAAAGGCAATTCATTGGTCATTAAACAAGGACGTGTCAATGTAGGAAATGGCTCTTTATACTATGAAGAAGCCGGTCAAGGTGAACCGATAATCTTTGTTCATGGTCATTCTTTGGATCATCGTATGTGGGATGAACAATTTTCCGTACTGGCAAAAAAATATCGTGTGATCCGCTATGATTTGAGAGGATATGGCATTTCGTCTTCACAAACGGAAGACTATCAATTCACACACGCTGAAGATTTAGTTACTTTGATGGATTCTTTGCACATCAAAAAAGCGCATATCGTCGGACTTTCTTTAGGTGGTTTTATTACTGCCGATATGTTGGCGTACTTCCCGGATCGGATGTTATCTGCTTTTTTAGCCAGTGGGAACATAAGAAAATCGAAAGGTCCCAGTGAACCGATGACTCCGGAAGAAGCAAGAGTACGTGATAAGGAGATTGCTGCTTTGAAAGAGAAAGGGGTAGATGTGATGAAGAAAGAGTGGTTTGAAGGATTGATGAAGTCAGGAGGAAGTCAGCGGGAACGAATGCGTGAGTCTCTTTGGCAAATGATCGATGAGTGGGATGCGTGGCAACCTTTACACAAAGAAGTACGGGTGGTAGCTGGTTTGGATGCCATCGAGGAATTGAAAAAGAATCATCCCGATGTACCTGCTTTAATTGTTGAAGGTCATTCTTCCGGCAACCGATTCTCAAAAGAACCTCCCATTTTACAATATCTTCCCAATGGAAAACTGAAAGTAATTGACGATTGCGGACACATGCTGAATATGGAACGCCCGGAAGAATTTAATGCAGCATTGGAAGAATTTTTGAAAAACGTTCAATAAAGAATAATATTGTAACTGATTATATATAGAATAGACTAAGTACCATGAAACAAACTATTATTGCTGTTATCTGTTTTTTGTGTGTTTCTTCATTATATATACAAGCACAAAAAATAAATCATCCTTCATTACTGTATACTCCACAACGCATACAGCAAGTGAAACAGCGTATGCAGCATGAACCTAAATTGCAGGAAGCATGGGGAGATATTAAGAGAACAGCAGATGAAGCTTTGCAAAAGAAAGATTTTAATCGATTGGACTATTTGTCATTAGCTTATTTGATGACTGATAATAAGGAGTATGCAGACGTAATCAAAGAAATCCTCCTGAAAACTGTGGAAGCCGAATCATGGGGAGATGTGGAAATGATGGCACGTATTCCTGCATGGCGTTCACAACTGGGTATGGCTCATAAGAGTTTTCTTTCCGCGGTGGGGTATGATGCTGCATACAATGTCATGTCTTCTTCAGAAAGAAAAAAGATAGCCGAAGGATTGAAACGGTTAGCCGTAGAACCGGCATTGGGAGACTGGCTGTTGGAACCGACCCGTATTCACTCATTGAATTCGATGGGACATAATTGGTGGACCTCCTGTGTTTGTCAGGGTGGAATATTGGCTTTGAGTCTTCAAAATGAACTTCCCGAAGTAAAAGAATGGGTGGAGCAACTTCACGAATCACTTCCCGAGTGGTTTGATTTTGCCGGTGATGTATTGCAACAGAAAGCAAAGAGTTTTGATGAGGCCGGTGGAATGTATGAAAGTCTGAATTACGCCAACTTTGGTATTCAGGAAGCTTTGTTGTTTAGGATCGCTTGGATAAATACTCATCCCGGACAGAATCCGGGTGATATTCCTCAATTGGCAAAATTGCCGAGTTACTTCTCACAAGTCTGCTATCCGCGTACAGGTATGCTGCATAGTTTGAATTTTGGAGATAGCCATAAAAATGTATCAGCAGAATCCAGCATGATGTTATTGTATGCATTGGGGGTGAAAGATCCAACTATTTTGTGGTATATAGCCCAGGTGGAACAAGGACAACATCGTGATGGCTTTTTCCTGAATCGTCCCATGGGCTTCTTTTACACTCCTGATTTGAGTAAGGCGCCCGCTGTCCCTCAACTGCCGACTTCTCAATTATTTGCCGATTTTGGTTGGGCTACGATGCGTGATTCGTGGGAAAAGGATGCTACGATGCTGGCTGTAAAAAGCGGTCATACATGGAATCATTCTCACGCAGATGCCAATTCATTTATTGTCTTTCATAAAGGGGTGGATATTATTAAAGACGGGGGAAACTGCTGGTATCCTAATCCTGCTTATCGGAATTATTTCTTTCAAAGTCAGGCGCATAATGTAGTATTGTTTAATGGAGAGGGACAACCTCGTGAGCAGCAGTACAGCGGTTCTACTTTGAGAGGATATTTATATCATCTTCTGGATGCGGGAAATGTGAAGTATGTTCTGGCTAATGGAACAGGTCCTGTATCTAATAATTTCAGTCGTAATTTCCGTCATTTCCTTTGGATGGATAATGTTATTTATATGATTGATGATTTGAAAACACATAAAATAGGGCAATTTGAATGGTTATGGCATACGAACGGGACATATAAAAAGTCGGGAGTTGACGTGAATGTGACGAATGGTAACTCATCGGTTGTGATTCGTCCGTTATATCCTCGTTTGCTGGCTAAATCCGATTTTGTGCATGACTACCCGGAAGATTTGTATTGGGAAGAAATAGAAGCTCCCACTGAAGATTTGAAAGGCACTGAAACCTATTATTCATTTCATTTGCCGGCAGAAGTCAATCGTGTAAAAGGGCTGACAGCTATTATATTAAAGGAGACTCCTAATGAGAAAGACTTGCCACAAATGGAACGGCGGGAAGGACAAGATTGGATTGGGCTTCGTATCCGTCATAAAGGGAAAGTGACCGATCTTTATATTAATCAATTAGCGGACGGCAGGCTAATGCACAGCAACTCATGGATTATGCCGGACGGCTGGATGACAGATGCTTATATGTTTGCTGTCTCTTATCCCGAAGGTACTGAAGCTGCTGATGCAAAAGATTTCTTTATCTGTCATGGCAGTGCATTGAGACGTGATAAGGAGACTTATTTTTCTTCTTTGGCCAAGTTGTTTGTCATTCAAAAGGAAGAAGATAAGAAACTCAATCTTTGGATAGACGGGCAACCGAAGATCCATGCTAGTTTCAGGAGTAAGAAGAAGCCAATAAGAGTAGAGGTTAATAATAAGAGAATTCCAGTTGTGTATAAACAATCCCAATTGAGTATAAAGCTGGTAGATTAACACTCATTTTTATTGAGGAGTGTGTTTTGTTTTTGTATAAACCTACATAAAATTCGGGATATTTTATGTAGGTTTGCATTGTTTCATCAAATATGAATCCTATGAATAATCTGATACGACATATAACAAGCCTTATATTTATTTCTCTTTCTCTGTCTGCCTATCCGATTTCTTATTCTTTTCGTGGTCTGTCAGAAACAAATGGATTATCTGATTTAACGGTCAGTGCCTTGTATAAAGACTCCGTAGGTTATCTTTGGATTGGAACAGCTACGTCTGTTGAATGTTTTGATGGTTTTCGTTTCAAGCATTATCCGATATTCGGAGATGATGAAAAACTGAAATGGGTGAATGTGATTGCGGAAACGCAAGGCAATCAGATTTTGGTGGGAAACGATATGGGCCTTTGGCGGATAAATAAAGAATCAGGTAAATTAGAACCGTTTGTTGCTGAAGTGATAAAATTCGGAGTTCGTTCTTTATTGACCGATGCGCAGGGAACCTTATATATTGGCAGCGAAAAAGGATTGTTTGTCTGCAAAAATAATGAATTGGAGCAGATTACTATCAATGCGGATATGTGGTCATCGGATAATTTCATAGTCGATTTGAATATGGGAGAAAAAGATACATTATGGATTCTGACCCGCTCCAAACTATATTCAATGAATCTGTCTACCCGAAAAATAACTTTATGTCCATACGGTGACAATGATAGACAGGATTATACTTATCGGAAAATGGTACGAATTGGTTCCAGGCTCTATTTAGGGACAATGGAACATGGAGTGGTTGTTTTCGATATATCGACAGGGAAGTTCAGGGATAATTGGATTGATTTGGGATGCAATGTAATTTCCTCTTTGTCGGGTGACGGAAAAGATATACTTTATGTTGGAACAGACGGAAATGGAGTACATTTTGTATCTGTCAAGGAAAATAAGGTTATGAAATCTTTCTGCTATGAACCCGGTACTAATGGTGGAATCCGCTCTAACTCTGTCTATTCATTGCTGGTGGACAGGGAAGGATTGATATGGGTTGGATTCTATCAGTTGGGACTTGATTATACACTGTATCAGAGCGGGCTTTTCTCTACCTATTCTTATTCTCCTTATTTTGATTCAAAAGACATACCGGTACGGGCCATAGCTATCAATGAGAATGAAAGATTGATAGGTTCCCGCAATGGCCTCTTCTATGTTGATGAGACGAAACGGCGTTTTAGGAGTTTCAAGTCACCCCAATTACGCTCTAATATGATAATGTGCATTTACCCGTTTCAAGGAAAGTATTATATCGGTACGTATGGTGGTGGCATGTATATACTGGATTCTTCTACATTAACTATCCATGATTTTGAACCTTCGGAGACTCCTTTTGTGAAAGGGCATGTTTTCTGCATCAAGTCGGACAATGACGGTTGTCTGTGGATTGCCACTTCAATGGGCTTGTATCAGTATAAAGATGGCGAACAACTCAATCACTATACCAGTTCGAACTCCAAACTCCCGGAAGGGAATGTGCTTGATATTTGCTTTGATTCTACAGGAAAGGGCTGGATTTGTACGGCTACCGGTTTATGTATCTGGGATCCTTCCACTCATAGTATTAAATCAGATGTATTCCCCGAAGGTTTTATACATAAAGAGAAAATCAGGACAGTATATGAAGATTCTTCCCACGAGCTCTATTTCCTTCCGGATAAAGGCCCTATTTTTATTTCCGATTTGTCAATGACTCATTTCCGAAGATTCCAGCCGGGCACTCTTTTGGAAGGGAAAGATGCCATGTTTATGATCGAAGACCGTGAAGGGTGGCTGTGGATTGGTACGAATCTGGGCCTGTACCGTTATGATAAAAAATGTACAATTGTTCCTTATACTTTTGTAGATGGATTACCGAGTTCTGTTTTTATTACCTGTTGCCCTGTTATAGATGCTTCGGGAACAATCTGGTTTGGCAATTCCAAAGGATTGATTTATTTGACCAGGGATTTACGTGATATAAATGAAGAAAACAGTTATCCCCTGGCTATTACAGATGTATATGTGAATGGTAAAGAACCTTATCATCCTGCTATACAGAGAGAACAGCATCTCTATAAAGTCTCTTTGGAATCGTCGCACAAGAATCTGACTATCTGTTTCTCCGGATTTACCTATTCCGACCCTGCATATATGTCTTATGAATATAAAATGGAAGGGATGGATGATGATTGGCAGTTGTTGGGTGGTAAATCCGAACTGACCTACTATGACTTGTCTTCCGGGAAATATCAATTCAAAATCCGTCGGATTGGTGAGCCCGGTTCGGAAATCTGTTTATCAGTGACTATTGCTTCCTCTTTTAACGCGACCTTATGGGGAACAATTCTATTATTGATTGCAATAATATGCTTAAGCTATGCTTATTACCGGAGAAAAAAGAACTCTCCGGCTCTTGCGGCGGACGCCATAGAAACCGGGAAACCGGTAGTTGAAGAAAAATACAGAAAGAGCAATGTGAGTATGGAAGAATGTCATCGGCTGGCAGACGAACTGGACATGCTGATGCAGGAAAAAAGACTGTATGTTAACCCTGATTTAAAGATTGCGGATTTGGCGTCAGTATTGAACGTCTCTCCATATACATTGTCCTACGTGTTTAATCAGTTCTTGAACAAGAATTATTATGATTATCTGAATGATTACCGCATAGCTGAGTTTAAACGATTGCTTAATGAGGATGAATATTCAAAATATACCTTAAGTGCTTTAGCTGAACTGTGTGGTTTTAGTTCTCGTACTTCCTTTTTCCGTTATTTTAAAAAGACAACTGGAATAACCCCGAACGAATACGTCCAAAGTATAGGACGAACTAATGAAGATTGATTATCGGAGTCTCATATAATAATTTGAGACTCCAGTTTGTGATTGTCTAATTGATTGATTATCAGTGAGTATTACGACTTCTGTTTTCCTTCCAATAGGATGAAATCTATCCGCCCTTTTTTATTGTTTCTTTTCCGTATTTACCATTTATATTTGCCAGCGTAATGATAAACAAAAATCTAAGCAATGGAAAATATAAACATGAAATCCACTCAACTGGTTGCTGACTCTTATAAGAGTTATCATCATTCCGTTTATCTTTATATCTATTATAAAATAGGTAAGGACGAAGAAGCAAAAGATCTGTCACAAGATGTCTTTTTGCGTTTGATGGACTATAAGCAGATATTGCGTCCGGAAACAGTGAAACATTTTATATTCGCGATTTGCCGGAATCTGGTAACGGACTATTTGCGTCGTTTTTACAAAGCTCAAGAAGTAACTTCCTATCTTTTCGACCGGATTCCTACTTGTACCAATGAAGTGGAGAGCCAGATTATTGCCAATAATCTATTGACATGCGAATGGGAGAGAGCCAATCAGCTTCCTGAACAACGTCGGAAGATTTATATCATGAGTCGTTTCGAAAATAAATCCTCGGCTGATATTGCCGCCCAATTGGGAATTTCTTCCCGTACGGTGGAAAACCACTTGTTTATCAGTCGGAAAGAAATCCGTGAGTATATCCAACAGTGTATCTAATATTAGAATAAATAGTATAAATGTTAGTTTTAAATTTTATGTATATGAAAAAAAATCTCTTCAGATTCTCATCGAGAAGATTTCTATTCTCTACGGTGATGGCCTCTGTCCTTGTAACAGGTGCTCCGCAGGCGGTATTTGCCAATGTGGGAGAAGTGCAGGCTGTTTCGCAGACTGGGGCAATCAAAGGTAAAATCGTGGATTCCTATGGCGAACCTGTTATTGGTGCCAATGTCAAAGTGAAAGGCACTACTAATGGTACGATAACGGATATGGATGGAAACTTTACTTTGAATAATGTATCAGGTGGTACGTTGGTGATTTCTTTTATTGGTTATAAGACGTTGGAAGTTTTTGTAAAAGGGACGAATCTGACTAAAATTATCATGCACGAAGATACAGAGGTGCTGGATGAGGTTGTCGTGGTAGGTTATGGTACTCAGAAAAAAGAATCGTTGACAGGCTCGGTAACAGTGGTCGACCAAAAACTTTTTAAGGACAAAGGTACAGTGGCCAATCCGCTCTCAGCTATGCAAGGTCAGGTTCCGGGCTTACGCATCACCCGCTCGTCGGCTGCTCCCGGCGAAGAAGGATGGGGTGTCTCAATCCGTGGCTCTGTCTCAAAGAACAAGGTAGAACCTCTTTTGATTATTGACGGTGTACCAGCCAGTGGTTTGAGTGAGATGGCTCAACTCAATGCGGACGACATCGAAACCATTAACTTCCTGAAAGATGCTTCGGCTGCTATTTATGGCGCAAAAGCAGCGGGTGGTGTGATTTTGGTAACTACCAAACGTCCCGATGCCGGCAAAACCAGAGTGGAATATAGCGGTTCGGTTACACGTAAAATTGTGGGTTTGCAGCCCCGCATGATGAGCATGGACGAATGGACGGACGGTGTGCTTCAAGCACGTTTGAATGACGGCTATGGCGAAGACGACAACTGGGTGCGCTATGCCCGTTTGGCTAAAGCCATGAAGGGGAGTTGGATTAATCTGCATGGTGGAAACAACCCCGATGAAGATCCTATCCCGGGAGGATTCCGCGGTGTGGCCGACTTTGTGTTTCACGATATGAACTGGACTGATGTGCTGTGGGGAAATGCCACTTCTACCCAGCATAACCTCAGCGTAAGCGGAGGTTCGGAAAAATCGACCTACCGACTTTCATTGGGTTATTTGAACGACCAAGGGACGCTGCAATGGGGGAACAACTCGAACGAACGCTATAACGTACGTTTATTCAACAGTTTCAAGATAAACAACCGTATCAGCCTGGAAACCAACATGTCAGCCAGTCGTCAGCATCAGGTGGCTCCTACACAGATTGGTAGTATATTAGGTAGTAGCATACCGCAGCCAGGGCTACCGGTTTCGACCATTGATGGCAAACCGTATGCGTGGGGAGGCATTCATACTCCCAACTGGTCGGCCGAATTGGGTGGTGACAACAAACTTGTGGTGACCACTATGAATGTGAACGAAATTTTGAAAGTGAACATTTTGGATGGTCTTGATTTTCAAGGCACTTTGGGTTACTCAACGAACAATGCGGTCCGTGACGAACAATATCTTTCGGTTGATTGGTATCAATACGACGGCACTCCGATTCTGAATGAGAACTCTCCCTATCCCGCAAAAGAAAAATCATCGTATACTAAAAGTTCTGCGCGTACCGACAATTACACGGCATCAGCTTTCCTCACTTATAAGAAATTATTTGATGAGGTTCACGACATATCGCTTATGGGAGGTGTGCAATACGACTATGCCGCTTACGATTATAGCGGCACCAAAGCAATGGACGTGGAAGCGTCAATCGAATCGCTTAACGGTAAAGGACAAATCTACATAGACAAAGTAGACCGTTGGGAGGAAGCCATTCTCTCTTATTTCGGTCGCTTGAATTATAACTACAAGTCGAGATATATGGTCGAAGTGAATGCTCGCTACGACGGCTCTTCGAAATTCTTGCCCAAGAATCGCTGGAACTTCTTCTGGGGCGCATCAGCCGGATGGCGTATTACTGAAGAAAAATTCATGGAGAACTTGCGTGACTATGTGAATGAACTGAAATTACGTGCCTCATATGGTGAGGTAGGTAACCAAAATGGTATCGGACGCTATGACGGCATCCAACTTTACAACTACAAATCGAACAGCGGCGCTTTGTTGGGCAACTCGAAAGGAACCTATGTGGAATCTGCCGGACTGGTGAGCACCGTGCGTACTTGGGAACGTATCTACAACTATAACTTGGGGATTGACTTTGGATTCCTCAACAATCGCCTTACGGGTACGTTCGAGGTCTTTAAAAAGAAAAACGACAATATGCTGGTTTCGCGTCTGCACCCCGGTGTATTGGGTGGAACTGCTCCCAGCACTAATAGCGGTAAGTTTGAAGCCAATGGTTACGATGCCAGCTTGACTTGGCGTGACAAGATAGGCAGTTTCAACTACCATGTTGGCGGTACGTTAACTTATATGACCAACAAACTCGTTGATGGAGGTAACATCGTGGTGAGCGCAGGTTATAACGAAGCCGTGAATGGTTATCCACTCAACTCGGTATTTGGCTACCGCTACGTGGGCAAAGTACAAAACCAAGACCAACTGGACTATTACGTGGACAAATATGTGGGCAGCAACTCTATTGCCCTACCTGCCAACTTGCGTTTGGGCGACCACATGTATGAAGATGTGAACAAAGATGGTAAACTGACACAAGACGACCTTGTATTTCTTGGTTCCGACGACCCCAAATATTCGTTCTCGTTTAATTTCGGATGCGAGTGGAAAGGATTCGATTTCAATACCGTGTTCCAAGGTGTGGGCAAGCGTACCATCTATCGTGAAATTGACTCTTGGAAAGTGCCTTTCAAAGCTATTTGGCTGAACACTACCAACCAGTCGGTAGGTAATGTATGGAGTCCTGAAACTCCTAACAACCATTTTCCTACTTATTCAAACAGTAATGACATCAATAACTATAACTACATTCCCTCTACCTGGTCGGCCGATAATGGAGCATACCTGCGTCTCAAAGAGATTGTACTAGGTTATACATTGCCAAAGGCATGGATGAATAAGAGCGGTTTCATCAGCAACCTGCGTATTTATGTATCGGGCGCCGACTTGTGGGAAAAATCATATATCACCGATGGTTGGGATCCCGAAGCCACCCGCAAAGTGGAAAACAAGCAACGCTATCCGTTTAACCGCACCGTGACTTTCGGTGTGAATGCCACATTCTAATTTTTATTCTTAATATTGAAGATAACAATGAAAAAAATAGCATATATTTTAGGAATCATTTGCGCCATGACCATGCAGTCGTGTTTAGACCTTGAGCCCAAGACGCAATTGGCGGATACCAACTATTGGAAGTCGCCCGAACACTTCAAACTTTTTGCCACCCAGTTCTACGGCTGGTCGGCCGACTTTCGATGGCTCGACGACAGTCAGCACGCTGATATTCGCTCGGACTTGTTTGCCGGTAGCACGGTGAACATCTATAGCAACGGAACAAACAGTATTCCGTCATCCGACAAACATTATACCGACAATTACAATCGTATTCGTCAAACCAATACTTTATTGCAACAAGCCGATGCGTATGAACAACAAGCCGACATCGCCATTTCGGTGGGGGAAGCCCGTTTCTTCCGTGCTTATTGTTACTTCGAGTTGTTGCAGGCCTACGGTGACCTTATCATTACCCGCACGCCGCTCGACATCAACTCGCCTGAGATGCAGAAGGCCCGCAATCCGCGTACCGAGGTAGCTGACTTCATCATTGACGACTTGAAAGAAGCCGCTAAACTATTACCCGTCGATAAGGCTATCAGCAGCAGCGATGAAGGTCGCCTCTCCAGCGAAGCCGCTTTGGCATTTCTTTCGCGTGTAGCCCTCTATGAAGGTACATGGGAGAAATTCCATAATGGCGGTCAAAATACCGAACGTACAAAAGATTTGCTCAATACCGCAGCACAGGCGGCTCATGATGTAATGGCGGGCGGAGCATTCGAGCTTTTTGCTCCTCAAGAATTGGGTACGGAAGCCTACAAATATCTCTTTATCTTGGAGAATGAAAAGTCGAACCCTGCCAGTATCAATAAAACAGGTAATAAAGAGTATATCTTTACCCGCCGCCACGACCCTGTTATCAATTCTATCGGGTTCAACATCACCCAAGGGCGTTTGGGCAATGCCTTGTACGTTACTCGCAAAATGGCTAATATGTATCTGCAAAGCAATGGGTTGCCCATCAATCCCCAAACGTGGAATTACACGAAAGTGGATGATGAATATAAAAATCGCGACAACCGCATGAACAATCAGCTTATGGTGCCCGGACAAACTTACTGGGGTACAAACGGCGGACGCATCGATTGGAGCGGCAATGCTGCCGAAATAGCCAATGCCTCGCATAGGAACTTCATACCTCAAACGGGTACAGGCTACTTTCCCCACAAGTGGTGTAGCGAACGCGACGGAGTGCCTACCGGTATGGAAGCCTATGACTTCCCCATCATCCGCTATGCTGAGGTATTGCTGAACTATGCCGAAGCCGTGTTTGAACGCGATGGACAAATATCGGATGAAGACTTAGCCATCAGTTTGAACTTGACACGCAAACGCATCAACCCCGAAATGCCTGACTTGACTAACGACTTTGTTACGGCAAATAATTTGGATATGCGCACAGAGATTCGTCGTGAGCGTACCATCGAATTTTTCGATGAGAATTTCCGCATTGATGATCTGAAGCGTTGGAAAACGGCCGAAGACGAAATGCCGATGAATCTCACCGGTGTGAAGTGGAAAGGTACCGATTTTGAAAACAGATGGCCTGATGCTTCCTTTAAGGAGAAAGATGGTGAAGGTTGCATTATCCACGAGAAAGGACGCAACTGGCACGAAAAGCATTACTTATTGCCGCTGCCCACCGACCAGCTCAAACTGAACTCCAACTTGAAACAAAATCCGGGTTGGAACCAATAATCCATTCATTATTCATTTATAAAGTAATCGAATTATGACATACAAAAATATACTTCAAAAGGGTGCGTTTGCAGCACTGATGACGGCTGGCTTAATGATGACCGTTTCGTGCAACGATGACGATGTATCCCCTGTTTTAGAAGAGAGAGTGCTCGTTAAGGAAATCAACCTTGAAGTGACCCCCGAACTGCCTCTGCTGATAGGCACTGACACTTTGATAAAATATACCGTAGGTCCTGATGAGGCTTTCAACAAAGAGGTGGTATGGAAATCGACTGTGCCCGATGTGGCTACCGTAGATGCCGAAGGACGCATCACGGCAGTGAAGGCCGGTAGTACAGTAATTTCGGCCAAGCCGGCTGTGGGCTATTCTGCCACTTCGACTATCAATGTGAAGGTGGTAAACGAAATTATTCACATCACTGATATCAATCTCACTAACGAAGATCTCGAAGTGTTTGTAACCTCAACTTTGCCCCTTACTTGGCAGACTACTCCGGCCGACCCCACTTACCCCGGGTTGATTTGGAAAAGCCTTACTCCCGATAAAGCCACTGTCAATGAAAAAGGCGAGGTGAAGGGCATAGCCGAAGGAAAGGCACGCATCCAAGTTACCGCTACCGACGACAAACATTTCACGAAAGAGTTTGAAATTAAGGTGAAGCCCATTATCTATATCGAAAGTATGGAATTTGTGAAAGAAACAGACAAACTGGCTTTGGGCGAAACCTACACTCCGCAGATGAATGTAACGCCGATAGATGCTACGCTTTCGTACATCGTATGGGAAAGCAGTAAGCCGGATGTTGTAGAGATTGATGAAAAAGGCCGGTTCGTGGCGAAGGCTTATGGCAATGCAGTAATTACCGCTTTGGCCGACTATGGTGACGGTAAACCTGTCAAAGCTACGATGAGTGTCAACGTGAGCGAAGGTTTAATGAACGACCAGTTTACTGTCGAGAACATCTGGCAGCCATTCGGAAACTTTACTCACCGGGAATTTGAATGGATGGAGAATGACGGAGTACTTCGTATTTTCCCCGGTGAAGATAAGACTTACAAAGCTGTCCGCATTTGTCGCAACGGCGGTTTTGGGTTCAACGTAACCAACTATCCCATCTTGGCCTTTAAAATGAAATTCCCCGAAAATGTGTTCGAAGCATCGACAAGTATAGAGTGGTATCTAGACATTTGGGGCGGAAGCGGCATTACCGTAGCCGGTAAATATGGCGAAGATACCGATAAAGGAAAAAATGCCATGACTGTGGTAGATTGCGGTGAATACAAAGTATTCTACGCCGACTTCACGAAGAAATTCCTTGGCAAAAATCAACAGTATATGCCTACCTCATTGACGAAGTACGACACGGTGGAACTTCAATTTTGGAAAATCTGGTATGAAGCCAATGAAACAGGCAGCATCTATGTGGATTGGATAAAGACTTTCGAATCGGAACAAGAACTGAAAGATTTGATAAAGAACGAAAGTGGTAAACAATAGCATCTACTTTCTCTGGAAACTGATTGAATAACAAAATGAAAATTGAATGTATGAAAAATCTTATTTATACCTTCGTGGGCAGCGTAACGCTTGTGTTGCTGACCAGCTGTAGTGCTGAGTTCGAGAACGGAACTCCCGAACCATGGCAACGCGAAATCAACCCCAATGAAAATTATGAGTACACCATCAAGCATCCTTGTCTGGTGAACACCGAAGCCGACTTTGAACGCGCACGCCGCAAAGTGAACGAACGTGCCGAACCTTGGATTAGCGGTTGGGAAAAATTGTGCGAAAGCCGATTTGCCCAACTGAGCTACAACGCAAACCCGCAAGAAGAAATTGTACGTCACTCGCAAGGCGGCAACTTCAATACGGCCGCTTTCGATGCCGGTGCCGCTTATCAGTTGGCTGTACGCTGGAAAATTTCGGGAGATGAAGATTATGCCAAGGCAGCTGTTAAAATTCTGAACGGATGGGCTAAGACTTGT
The DNA here is from genome assembly GCF_001185845.1 of Bacteroides sp. 3_1_13. Classification (NCBI taxonomy): domain Bacteria; kingdom Pseudomonadati; phylum Bacteroidota; class Bacteroidia; order Bacteroidales; family Bacteroidaceae; genus Bacteroides; species Bacteroides sp. 3_1_13. The sequence continues at coordinate 1,923,989 of NZ_KQ236956.1, read as the reverse complement.
AAGGGGGTGAATTATAAAACATGGCCCGACGACAGCCATCGCCTGCTTGCCGCCGGATTTATCGGATACCAGTTTGCTGCTCCCGCTGAATTGATGCGGGATTACGAAGGTTGGAAAACCGAAGATTTTGAAGTCTTCAAGAAATGGATAGATAAAACTTTCTATCCCATCTGTGATGATTTCTTGGATAACCACTTTAATTCTTCAGCCATTTCGGGCTGGATGAGTTGGGATTTGCCCGCCATGCTCACTATTCTTTCTATCGGCGTGCTGAACGATGACGATGCCAAGATTAAACAAGCCTTGGAATTTTTCTATCACGGAAAAGGTATGGGCTGTATCGAATGGTCGGTGAAAGGTATGCACGAGGATCCTGCGGGAAAAGTGAAAGGCAGACATTTGGCACAGAGCCAAGAGATGGGACGCGACCAGGGGCACGCTACTCTCAACGTAGGCTTACATGCTTACTTCTGCCGTACAGCCTATAACATGGGCATCGACCTTTTTGCCTACAACGACAACATCATTCTCGACCTCTGCGAATATACGGCTAAGTATAACTTAACTTCGACCGAAGATGTGGAAATGCCTTTCGAACCTTACTATCACCCTAAATACGGTTGGCATGAGAAGGTGTCGGCCGACGGTAAGGGGCGTGCCCGTCCGGGATGGGAACTCCTTTACAACCATTATGCCAAGGTGAAAGGTATGAATGCTCCATATTCGCAAGCTTTTGCCGAAAAAGAACGCCCCGAAGGATATGGCGAGCGTGGTACTGCCGAAGCCGGTGATTTGGGGTTTGGAACATTATTGTATACTGAAGAATAACTTTTTGAGATTTTCCTACTGATTTCAAGGAGTTAAGAGGTTAGGCTTCTTAACTCCTTGACGTTACTCAATGGAAACCCTTACAACCCTTTATCTTATGATAAATAGATTATTTTCTACCTTATTATTCCTTTCCTGTCTTTTTTGTGGTTTGTCCCCAACGGCAAAGGCGCAAAACAACGAGTGGGAAAATCCCACCCAATATGAGTGGAACAAAGAGAAACCACACGCTGACTTTCGCCTCTACGAGCGCGCAGATGATGCAGTGAACGATAATCCCCAAAAATCGCCTTGGCAATACTCGTTGAATGGTACGTGGAAATTTGTTTATGCTCCCTCTATCGCAGAAAGCATAAAAGATTTTTATCGTACAGATTTATCCGACAATGATTGGGATACAATTATTGTCCCTTCCAACTGGGAAATCCAAGGATTCGGTGAGCCGATAATCCGCAACATTCAGTATGTGTTTTCACCCAATCCACCTTATATCGACGTTGATAATCCTGTGGGGACTTACCGGCGCACATTTACGGTTCCTCAAAACTGGCAGGGGCGTGAAGTGTTGTTGCACTTCGGTTCCATCAGCGGCTACGCCCGTATCTATGTGAACGGGCAGCAGGTGGGGATGACTAAAGCATCCAAGACTCCGGCAGAATTTAATGTGACAAACTATTTGAAAAAAGGAGAGAACTTGCTTGCTGTACAGGTGTATCGCTGGCACGATGGCAGCTATATGGAAGACCAGGATTTTTGGCGTCTAAGCGGTATCGAACGCGATGTTTTTCTGACCGCTTATCCCCAAACGACCATTTGGGATTTCTTTCTGCATGCAGGACTGGACGATACCTACCGACACGGGCAATTCCGGGCTACTGTAGACTTGCGTTCTTTCAATACCAATGCAACCCTGCAAAAGGGGACACTTACACTTGATTTGAAGGACGCAGGGGGGAAGACTGTCCTATCTGCGCAGAAAGTATATTGTATCTCAGACATAAGTACTACACTTACTTTCGAAGGCACTGTGCGCAATGTGCGGAAATGGAGCGCCGAACACCCTTCGCTCTACGACTGTATCCTGACACTTCGATCCGATGGCGACAAGCAACAGACGGTAGTGGCTCATAAAGTCGGATTCCGCCGCATTGAGATTAAGAATGCGCGGCTACTGGTAAATGGTGTACCCACCTATATAAAAGGTGTCAACCGTCACGAACACAATGATACGTTGGGACATGTGCAGACCCGCGAAATCATAATGAATGATTTGCGACTGATTAAACAACTGAACATGAACGCTGTTCGTACCAGTCATTATCCAAATCATCCGTTATTCTATCAATTGTGTGACCAATATGGTATCTATGTAGTGGATGAAGCCAATATTGAAACTCATGGAATGGGTTCGGTTCCTTATTTCAAAGATACCATCCCACATCCTGCTTATCGTCCCGAATGGGTTGCAGCCCACGTCGACCGTATCACCCGAATGGTGGAAAGGGATAAAAATCATTCATGTGTTATCGGATGGTCATTAGGAAACGAATGTGGTAATGGAATTGTGTTCCACGATGAGTATAAGCGTTTGAAGAAATATGACCCCGGTCGTTTTGTACAGTTCGAGCAGGCTTGGGAAGATTGGAATACAGATATTGTCTGTCCGATGTACCCTAATATGTGGAAAATAACAGAATATGGGAAGTCCGGCAAACAGCGACCGTTTATCATGTGTGAGTATGCTCACGCCCAAGGAAACAGCAATGGCAATTTTAAAGACCTTTGGGATATTATTTATGACAGCCCTAACTTGCAAGGCGGTTTTATCTGGGATTTTATGGATCAGGGATTTAAGGTAAAGACCGAACCAAGAGACGGACGTACTTATTGGACGTATAATGGTAAGATGGGGAGCTATAAATGGCTGGAAGATAAGAAAGGGGAACTAAACACGGGAACTGACGGTTTGATTTCTGCCAATGGTATTCCCAAACCACAAGCGTATGAAGTGAAGAAAGTGTATCAGTACATTCAGTTTAGCGCAAAAGACTTGGGGAAAGGAATTATTTCCATTAAAAACCGTTATGACTTTACCAATCTGGATGAGTATGCTTTCATGTGGGAAATATACAAAAACGGAGAAAAAATATCTACAGGGGATTTCAACGTTGATTTAATACCTCACGAAGAGAAAGAGATACGTTTATCTCTTCCTGTTATTCCGGAAGACGGGAATGAGTATTTCCTTAATCTCTATGCGCACACCCGGGTTGCTACCGATTTAGTACCTGCCGGCTATGAAGTAGCTAGAGAGCAGATGCAATTAAATAAAAGTAGTTTCTTCACATCGCTTCCGCCTTGTTCGGGAAAACTATCTTATGAAACAAAAGACAATATTTTGTCTTTTCAATCGGGGGGCGTTTCTGGTAAGATTGATTTGAAAAAGGGAATCTTATTTGATTATATGATAAATGGCGAGCAACCTATCAGGCAATATCCCGAACCAGCCTTTTGGCGTGCTCCGATTGATAATGATTTTGGAAATACAATGCCCACTTTGGCAGGTGTTTGGCGGACAGCTCATGTCAACCGTTATGTGAAGAAAGTGACAATAGACGAACAGAATGAAAAAGGATTATCCATCAGGATTGATTGGATATTAAATGATATTCAGGTTCCTTATATGATGGAATATTTGATCTGTAATAATGGTGCTATTGTTGTGACAGGCAGTATCGACCTGACAGGAACGAAACTTCCCGAACTTCCCCGTTTTGGTATGCGTATGGAATTGCATCAACCTTATGAAAACTTGACCTATTACGGTAGAGGCCCTTTGGAGAATTATATCGACCGTTATTCGAGTTCTTTCATCGGACGATATGAGGATAAGGTTGAAAATCAGTTCTATTGGTATATACGTCCGCAGGAAACAGGAAATAAGACAGACGTTCGTTGGCTGACCTTATTGGATAGCGAAGGGCAAGGAGTGAGAATTACAGGCTTGCAACCTATCGCATTTTCCGCTTTGCATTTCTCACCGGAAGACCTTGATCCCGGCCTGACCCGTAAATTGCAGCATACTATCGACATTGTTCCGCAAAAGAATATCTTTCTGCACGTTGACTTGAAGCAACGCGGGTTAGGCGGCGATAATAGTTGGGGAATGTATCCGCACAATGAATATCGCTTGCTTGACAAGAAATATACTTATAGCTATATGATTGAATTGGTAGAAAAAAAATCAGATTAAGGCTATTGTTTGAATCAGTGGCAGATAAAATCTTCAATAGCATTGAGTAAATAAATTCTCCCCTTCGTATTTGTTTTCCATATATAACAAATACGAAGGGACTATTTTTTTGTATAAAGGAATGTGCTCTTTTGGAGATTTTTATGTATGTTTGTCACATGTTTAATATGAAAGGAAACGGTTGTAAGTGAAGAACACGATTAAATATCTGATTCTTTTAATCATATACTTGGTTTGTGGTGTAAATCTGCAAGCCCAGAATTATACATTTCGTAATGTAGTCATGTCCGATGGACTGTCCGGGCTATTGGTGAACGCCATTTATAAAGACTCGGAAGGTTTTGTCTGGCTAGGAACAGATAATTGTCTCGATCGTTTTGATGGTGTGAAAGTTCGACATTATGAATTTCGAGGCGTGGATTCCGGAAGGAAGAAACGGGTGAACTGCATCACGGAAACAGCCGACAATCAGCTTTGGGTGGGAAACGGTATCGGACTTTGGCGTCTGAATCGTGCAAACGGCCAGCTGGAGAGAATTGTTCCCGAAAAGATAGATTTTGCTGTAAATACCTTACTTCCGGATGGAGATATTCTCTATATCGGTACGGAGAAAGGGCTGTTCATCCAAAAGGATGGGCAATTGCTCCAAGTATTGACCGACCGGAATATGCTGGCTGCCTGTAATCGAATTATGGATCTCTGTCTGAATGAAGATAAAAGTGCGTTATGGCTGGCTACAGTGCAAGGTTTGTTCTCTTATTCATTGAAAGATGGTAAGATTGATTCCTGGCATTTTCAGGAGAATGTTCCCGAGGCCGATTACTTCCGCTGCCTGACTCGTATTGGAGAAACCCTTTATCTAGGTACAATGAGCCAGGGAGTAGTTCGTTTCGATATAAACAAAAAGAGCTTTTCGCATACAGTGGCTTTAGGCTGTGATGTCATTTCCGACATATCCAGTGATGGAAAGGAGACTGTATATATAGCAACAGATGGCAATGGCGTTCATTTCCTTTCACATAAAGCCCAACAAGTGACACGTCGTTTTTGTCACGATGTGAGTGATAAAGAAGGTATTCGCAGTAATTCCATTTATTCACTATTGGTGGATGACAGAGGTGCTGTTTGGGTGGGGCACTTCCAGGCAGGTTTGGACTACTCACTTTATCAGAATGGTCTTTTCCAAACTTATGCTTATCCTCCTCTGTTTAACTCTGCCAATCTTTCCATTCGTTCTTTTGTCAACAGAGGACACGAAAAAGTCATCGGTTCACGTGACGGCTTGTATTATATAAATGAAGCTACCGGAGTCGTAAAGAGTTTTGTGAAACCTGTTTTGACTTCGGATTTGATATTGACTATCTGTTTTTATGAAGGCGAATATTATATTGGTACGTATGGCGGAGGCATGATGGTGTTGAATCCGGAGACGTTATCTCTAAAATATTTTGCCCAGGGAGGAGATGGAGATACAGAGCTGTTTCAGAAAGGACATATCTTTTGTGTGCGACCGGATGAAAAAGGAAATCTCTGGATAGGCACTTCACAGGGATTGTTCTGTTATAATAGACAGGCAAAGCAGATCAAACACTTTACCAGCGCCAATTCCCAATTGCCGGAAGGTAACGTTTATGAAGTTAGTTTTGACTCTACCGGCAAAGGATGGATTGCCACGGAAACCGGTATGTGTATATATGATCCTGCTTCTCAAAGTTTACGATCGAATGTGTTCCCTGAAGGATTTGTGCATAGGGATAAGGTGCGCACCATTTACGAAGATACCGGACACGACCTTTATTTTATTCGTGAAAAGGGAAGTCTGTTTACCTCTACTTTAACGATGGATCGTTTTCGGAACCGTTCCGTCTTTTCTACGCTTCCGGACAATTCGCTGATGTCGATCGTGGAAGATAACCAAGGTTGGTTGTGGGTGGCTTGCAATGATGGATTGTTACGCATAAAGGAAGAAGGAGAAGAGTACGATGCCTTCACTTTCAATGATGGAGTACCGGGACCCACCTTTACGAATGGGGCTGCTTATAAAGATGAAAAAGGAATATTATGGTTCGGCAACACCAAAGGTTTGATTTATGTCGATCCGAAGCGGGTGGATGAAGTGCGTGGTAAAGTTCGCCCGATTGTGTTTACGGATATATTGGCTAATGGCATTTCTTTTACCAACCCGTCTTTAAAATATAATCAGAATAATCTGACTTTCTGCTTTACGGATTTTGCTTATGGTCTGCCTTCTGCCTTACTGTACGAATATCAGTTGGAAGGAGTGGATAAAGACTGGAAACTATTGGCTGCGCAGAATGAGGTTTCCTATTATGGATTATCTTCCGGAACTTATACGTTCCGTGTGCGCCTTCCGGGAAATGAACAGTCGGAAGCTGTTTATCAAGTGGCGGTGCGTCCTATGATACCTTGGTGGGGATGGGCACTTTCTGTTTTATTAGTTGTAGGCATTATTGCTTTTATACGATATTATGTGTGGAATCGTATGCGCCGCCTGCTTACTTCTCCTGCATCGTCCATCTCCGCGTCCATAGAGAAGATACAGCAGAAAGACCGAACGATAGAACAAGCGGAAGTGATATCTGAAGAGTCTTCTATCGCTGCAACCGAAGAAAAGTATAAAACCAACAGGCTGACTGAAGAAGAATGTAAAGAGCTCCATAAGAAACTGGTTGCTTATGTGGAGAAAGAAAAGCCATATATTAATCCTGATTTGAAAATGGGCGACCTGGCTTCTGCTCTGGATACTTCTTCGCATTCATTATCGTATCTTTTGAATCAATATCTCAATCAGTCTTATTATGATTTTATAAACGAATACCGCGTCACTCAATTCAAGAAAATGGTGGTGGATAGTCAATATTCCCGCTATACATTAACTGCACTGGCAGAACTTTGCGGCTTCAGTTCTCGTGCTTCTTTCTTCCGCTCATTCAAAAAGAGTACGGGAGTCACTCCGAATGAATATATTCGTAGTATAGGTGGAACAGCCAAAGAAGAGTAACTTTTCGACTTATTATCACTGAAATCTATTTTATACTCATATCCCTTTCACCCTTCACACCGCCCTATTCATCGGGGTTAGAGGGTGAAGGACCTCCCTTCACCAAGTGGATTTTCCTTTTACTAGTCTTTTTCTCGTAATCTATTAATAGATAAGTTCTTCTTCTCCCTATATAAACTTCTTTTGGTCCTATTGCAAAGTTGTTTTTTATAGGGAGTAATCTATAAACGCAAGCTTTGTTTTTATAAATGAAACTTTCGTTTATAAAAACAAAGCTTGCAATTATATAATTGAAGCTTTCATTTATAGTTTGCCCTTAATCAAACATAACTTTGCAATAAGTGCAAAGCAAGTTTATCTTTAATGAAACGGAACTTATCTATTAATGTTCGTACTTCATTAATAGCTTTGATGTGACAATGAAACGATCAAATAATAAAATTGAAGAGGGGAAGAGGATGGGAGCAAACGAGCATAAGTGGAGCAAAGATACGTTGATTTGAGTCTCATTTTATAAAGTGATACTCTCTTTTTGTAAACGTAATATATTGATAATTAGTATTGTATGTTTAAATGAGTCTACCTAGATTCATTGAGATTGATCTGCTTTATTTTCTGGCTGTTATATCCAAAATCACCTCTATATTTGCATCGTGATCAAAACCGAAAAAGATAGTATTATGGAGACAACAGCTAACACTTCCGACAACATTATCACCCGTTCTTATGAAGAATATTATCAGGTGATTCTTACCTATATTACTTATCGTATCACTCATCGCTACGAAGCGGAGGATCTAACCCAGGATGTATTTGTACGTCTGCTGGACTACAAGCAAATGCTCCGTCCGGACACAGTGAAATATTTCTTGTTCACCATTGCCCGCAATATTGTGATCGACTATATCCGTCGTTATTATAAGAAACAGGAGATAGACAGCTACATCTATGATACTATGTCCACTTCTACCAATGAAACCGAAGAAAAAATTATCGGTGATGATTTAATGACAATGGAACGGACCCGCTTGGCTGCTATGCCCGAACAACGTCGGTTAATTTATACATTGAACCGCTTCGAAAATAAAACGTCTCCGGAAATCGCAAATGAACTGAATTTAAGTTGCAGGACGGTGGAAAACCATCTGTTTCTGGGACGTCGTGAAATGCGCGAGTTTTTCCGGAATTGTATATAATCTTATTCATTAATAAATAACCCTTTGTGCTTATGGAAAAGGAGTCAGAATTTACAAAGAGGTACTTGTATGCCTCACCTTATTTTAGAGAACAAAAATTTAATACTATTTTTAAACCTCAAATTTAATTTTATGAAACGAAGAGGATTAATATTTAATTCGCGACCTAACAAAACAGCGGTGTTTGCGTTAGGATTAATGCTGGGACTTTGTCCTGTTTCAAAGGCGTGGGCCGATACAAACATGAAAGATAGTCAAGTAGTGGCACAGGCTCAAAAGAAAGTGAAAGGTCAAGTCGTTGATGCAACAGGCGAACCATTGATTGGTGTGAATATTACTGTAATAGGAGGAACAGAAGGAACTATTACGGATATTGACGGAAATTATACGATTGGTGTACCTGCTGGAGCTAAGTTGAAATTCAGCTATATTGGTTATAAGGATCAAATTATAGATGTGGCTGCACAAACTGTGATAAATGTAAAATTGCAGGAAGATAGCGAAGTATTGGACGAAGTTGTGGTAGTGGGATACGGTTCACAAAAGAAGGAGACATTGACTGGTGCTGTAACAGTGGTATCTGATAAAATGTTGAAGAATAAAGGAACGATGTCAAGTCCGTTACAGGCAATGCAAGGTCAGGTTCCGGGTGTTACGATCACTCGCAATTCGGCAGCTCCGGGAGATGAGAGCTGGGGCTTGAAATTGCGTGGTTCTGTTTCTGCAAATAATGCGGAGCCATTGATCGTTATTGACGGAGTTGCTTATGATGGTGTAAATGCACTGCGTAATATCAACCCTTCTGATATTCAGTCTATCAATTTTCTGAAAGATGCATCGGCTGCTATTTATGGTTCCCGGGCTGCAGGTGGTGTGGTATTGGTAACCACTAAGCAGGCAAAGGAAGGAAAAGCGAGAATAGAATATAGCGGTTCATACACTTACAAGATGGTGGGATTGCAGCCGAAGCTGATGACTATGAACGAGTGGGCAAATGCAGTGTTACAGACTTGTCAGAACGATGGTCAGCCGGATTCTTACTCATGGGTGAAATATGCGAAAATGGCATTGGCTAATGAAGGTAAATACATTGATTTGGATCACAGTGCAAATCCTTTTGCTCCCAGCTATTCAGATGTAATGGATTTCGTGTTCATGGATACCAACTGGCAAGACGTGTTGTTCGGCAATTCTTATTCTACGCAACATGACTTAGCTGTTTCCGGAGGTACAGAAAAGAATTTATATCGCTTGTCCGTAGGGTATATGTATGATGACAGTAACTTGAAGTGGGGAAATAATAACAATCAGCGTTTCAATCTTCGTTTGACTAATAAACTGAAAGTCTTTGATAACTTTTCTATTGAATCTGTGATAGCCTATAACCGTCAGGATCAGGTGGCTCCTTCACAACTGAATAGAACATTGACTTCCAGTTATCCGCAACCGGGACTTCCGGCTTCTACGATTGATGGAAAACCTTATTCGTGGGGAACTTGGTTGTCACCGATTTGGTTTGCCGAACTGGGTGGAGATAATAAACTGAAAGTATCTGAAATTAATATCAGTGAGAAATTCACTTACAATATTAATAAACATCTGGATGTAGTAGCAAATCTCGGTTATAACTCCGGAGTAGCTTCACGTGATATAAAGAAGATGGCTATTACTTCTTATAATTATGCGGGAACCAAGATAAACACTAAGGCTGACGGTTACAAACAGGAAGAGTCGTCTTACGAGAAAACAAGTTCGCGTACAGACTTCTATTCTATGGCAGGTTATGTTGATTATCATAATACATTTGCGCAGCATCATAATGTAAGTGCAATGGTTGGTGCTCAATATGAATTGAAAGAATACGATTATTTTGGTGTATCGGTGAAAGATATACAGAACTCGTTGGAAACTGTAAATGGGGCAGGTTTGGTAAATCTGACAGATAAACATGGTACAAAGTGGCATGAGGCTGTGATGTCCTACTATTCTCGTTTAAACTATAATTATAAGTCAAAATACTTATTGGAAGTAAATATGCGTTATGATGGTTCTTCCAAGTTTAAACCGGAAAATCGCTGGGACTTCTTTTATGGAATATCCGGTGGATGGCGTATTACGGAAGAGGCGTTTATGAAGAACATCAAATGGTTGAACGATTTGAAAATCCGTCTTTCTTATGGTGAAGTTGGTAACCAGAGTGGTATTGATCGATATGATGGTACACAATTCTATAAATTTGAATCTCAAAGCGGAGCTTATATCGGTCCTAACAAAGGCACTATCATAGATACGAATGGTAAAATCGCTTCTCTGGGACGTGAATGGGAACGCATTAAGAACTATAATTTAGGATTGGATTTTTCCTTGTTCAATTCCCGTCTGACAGGTACTGCCGAAGTATACATGAAACGTAATGATAATATGTTGATTAATGTTTCTTATCCGGGAGTTCTGGGTGATAACGCAGGTATGTCAAACAATGGAAAATTCAGATCACATGGATGGGAAGTCATGGTAAACTGGTCTGATAAGATTGGAAAAGACTTCACTTATCATGTAGGAGGTACTTATTCTTTTAATACGAATAAACTGACGGATATTGGTGCAGTTTCAGTTCTGAAATCCGGTTTTGTTGATAAACAGCAAGGTTATCCGTTGAATAGTATTTTTGGTTTGCGTTATGCCGGCAAAGCACAGACAGAAGAAGAACGTCAAAAATATCTATATCGCTTCCTGACTGGTAATACTATCGGATTGACAGAACAAAACTTCCGTTTGGGAGATAATATGTATGCTGACGTAAATAATGACGGCAAACTGGATCAGAATGATATTGTTTATTTAGGTACAGATGATCCGAAAATCTCTTTCTCTTTTAATGTAGGAGCAGAATGGAAGGGATTTGATTTATCATTGGTTTTCCAGGGTGCTGCTCAACGTACAATCTTCCGTACGGGAGATAATAACGGTAATGAGATTTGGCGTATACCGATGAAAGCATTATATCTGAACACTTCGAATCAATCGGTAGGTAACACGTGGAGTCCGGAGAACCGGGGTGCTTATTATCCGACATATAGTAATAAGAATGAAATCAATGACTACAACTATCAGGCTTCTTCCTGGTCAGTGGAAGATGGTTCTTACATTCGTCTGAAAAATGTGACATTGGGATACAATGTACCTTCTGCCTTTTTAGCTAAAACGAAAGCAATTAGTTCTTGTCGTGTATATGTAGCAGGTGCTGATCTTTGGGAATATTCTAAAATTAACGACGGATGGGATCCGGAGGCTAGCCGTAAGGTATCAGCAGCAGGACGTTTCCCCTTTGTCCGTACAGTGACTTTCGGATTAAATCTAACTTTTTAATGTATGAAGAATATGAAACTATATAAGAAAGCTTTTTTAATTTTATCGCTTGGTCTGACACTGAATTCGTGTCTGGATCTTGATCCGCAGGACCAACTGGCAGATGGCAACTTATGGGGGGCAGCAGATGATTTTAAATATTTTGCAACTAATTTCTATGGTTGGACCCGTGATTTCAAGTCTGTTATTTCTGATGGTGCACATTCTGACTGGCGTTCGGACTTGATGACTTCCAGTTCTGTAAATATGTACAGCAATGGTAGTAATCCGATTCCTACTTCAGACGGTAACTATACCAGCAATTATGCCCATATCCGCCGTTGCAATTTGTTGCTGCAAAAAGCGGCGTCTTTTTCCGGTAACGGTGATATTAGTCGCTATGTAGCAGAAGCGAAGTTCTTCCGTGCTTATTCTTATTTTGATTTGGTGCAATTGTTTGGCAATGTGATTATCACTAAAGAACCGTTGGATATTACTTCACCCGAGTTACGCATGAGCCGCAATGACCGTAGCGAAGTGATTGACTTCGTGATTCAGGATTTGAAGGATGCGGCTGAAGTATTGCCGGAAACAATTACGACAGACGATGAAGGGCGTATTTCAAAATGGGGAGCTTATGCATTCCTTTCACGTGTCGCTTTATATGAAGGCACATGGCAACAAAACCGCAATAATGAAGAACGTGGCAAAGCATTGTTGAGTATTGCAGCGGATGCGGCGAAAAAAGTTATCGACAGTAAGCAATTCGAGCTATTCAAACCAGCAGCATTGGGAGAGATGGCTTATAAATACCTGTTCATTTTAGAGAATGTACAGTCTAATCCTGCGAATCTGACTAAGAGTGCCAATAAAGAATATATATTCTATCGTCGTCATGATGAAACGATTGCTCCGATCGGGACTAATATCACACATGGTTGTGTAGCGAACGTGCAATATATTAATCGTAAATTTGTGAATATGTATCTTTGTAGCAATGGGCTACCTATTGACCATGCCAAGAGTGCTGATGTCTTTAAAGGTTATGGAGGTCTGACTACGGAATTTGAAAATCGTGATAATCGCATGAAGAACTGTCTTCTGGCTCATGGCACTAAATATTGGGATAACGACAAACCGCGTATTGACTGGAAAGGTATGGATGGGGAAGATGCGACCAATGCCATTACATGTAATGTATTCCAAGGTTCCGGTTATCAAAACCAAAAATGGGGTACGGAACGTAAGGTGGCTGATACATTTGAAGGTTACGACTTTCCGATTATTCGTTATGCAGAAGTTTTATTGAATTATGCAGAAGCTATGTATGAGTTGGGAACCACCGGCAAAGCTTTGGATGATGCTTTGAATATCTCGTTGAATTTGGTTCGTCTCCGTGTAAACCCGGATATGCCTAAACTGACTACGTCTTTTGCTTCAGAAAACAGTTTGAATATGCGAGAGGAAATCCGTCGTGAACGTACCATCGAATTGTACAATGAAGGTTTCCGAGTTGATGATTTGAAGCGTTGGAATACTGCTATTGTAGAGATGCCTAAACCTATTCTAGGAGTGAAATGGACAGGAACTGATTTTGCGACTTCATGGGCTGGCGCTTCTAATATGGCAAAAGACTCCGATGGCTGTTTGATCTTGGAAAATAGTCGGCGCTGGGGTGGTAAAAATGACCTGTATCCGCTTCCGGTAGATCAGTGTCAGTTGAATCCGAACTTAGGACAGAATCCGGGATGGCAATAATCAAGTCTGAATAACTTAAAGAATAAGAATCATGAAAAGAGATTATATAAAATATTTTGTTGGACTGGCGGCTTGTTCGTTTTTAGGTCTGACTTCATGTGATGATGATAAGGATTTAGGAGGAAAGATGGACGAAATGATTACAGTATCCACCATTACTCTTAACGAAACTCAATATGATGCAGGGAATAAAACAATTTGTCTGCTGAAGAACAAAGAACTGCAACTCTCTTGGAGTATTGCACCTGAAAATGCAACCAATGCTAATGTGCAATGGACTTCGTCGGATGAATCTATTGTTGCTGTTACACGGGAAGGTAAGGTCGTGACTAAGGATAAAGCAGGAAAAGCTATTATTACATTAACGCCGGAAATCGGTTTCGGTCCGGAGGCTACGATCGTCACTAGAACAGTTGAAGTTATGGACGAATATACCTATATGTCAGCCATCAATATAACTAATGTTCCGGCAGAAGAGATTGCGGCAGGCGATGAATATCAATTAACTGTTTCTTCAGAACCGGCAACTACTACGTTCAAGCGTTATAAATGGACAAGTAGTAACCCGGAAGTAGCTACGGTGGATGAAAAGACAGGTTTGGTGACCGGAATCAGCAAAGGGGATGCGATTATTATAGTGACGGCTGATGATTTCAGTTCGAATCCGGTGTCTGCAAGTTGCGAGATAGGGGTTAAGATAGTAACTCCAATTACCGGAATGACGTTTACTGAAGATGCGGAACTTAATCAATTGGGATATGGACAGGAATATCAGGTTAAGTACACATTGGAACCGGTAGATGCTACTGCTTCGCTGCTGACTTGGACGAGTGATAATCCGGAGGTGATTAGTGTGGATAAGACTGGTAAATTGAAAGTACATACTACTAAGGCCGCTTCTGCTGTGATAACAGCTTCTTATGGCCCTGTTGTACAAAATGTAACTGTCACAGTTGCCGATGGACGTTTCTGGTATTCATTAGGTAATGGTTTGGGTAACGGACTGGATAATAATTGGTATTTGGATGGCAACAATGCGTCTGTCGTTTCATCTGACGGAAATAAGACCACTGTTCAGATGGGTGGACCTGATAGTAAGGTTAAGTATCGTGGTGATTTATGGCTTGCGAGAAGCGGTAAGGGAAAAGTTGTTAATATAACTCCTGCTGAATATAGATATCTTGCTGTTAAAATTGGATTTAAGTCTCAATTACATGTTGGAAATAATAGTCAGGGCTGTATCAAACTTGAAGTTTTTGATGATGGCATTAAGAAAATTGGTCCTGAATATTGGGGTACGGCTGGAGATGCAAATAACAGGTATGCCATTTTGGGTACAAGTGAAATATCAATTACAAAACCTAATGTGTTGTATTATGATTTGCAGGCAAGATATAAAACAGTGACTCCTACAGATTGGAATCAGGTCTTTGATTTGTCGCAATGTAAGTTTGTAATTGCTGATTTCCCGGAAACAGCTCAGACTTATGATCTTTACTGGATTCGTTCTTTCAAATCCATAGAGGAACTTCAAGCTTTTGTAGATAGTGAAAACAATACTAACGAATAACTACCATGAATAAGATGAAATTATATACAATAATAGGAGCAGGGCTTTTTGCCCTGACTTCTACCACGCTTTTAGCATGTAGCGAAATAGAAGACGGCTCTAATGATATGAGTAGTTGGCCGGAAGTGAAGGATTATGTTACGACTTTGGAACATCCTTGTATGCTTCATACAGAAACGGATTTTGAGTTTGTAAAAGGAAAAGTGCAAGCCGGTGCGCAACCTTGGAAAAATGCGTTCGATCATTTAAGTCGTGGTGGGAATAGCTTGTCACAATCAAATTATAAGGCTTCTCCGGTGAAATTATTGGCGCGTCTCGATCAAAATAATTGGGCAGGCAAATATCCCAATGACTGGAATAACTACACGAAGTTGATGAAGGACGCTGCCGCAGCCTATCAATTGGCCCTTCGATGGAAATTGTCGGAGACTGACGGTGCACAGTATGCAGATGCTGCTGTTGCTATTTTGAATGACTGGGCTAAAACATGTACAGGATTTATCGTGAATGATAAAGGTGAATTTATAGATCCGAACGAGTTCTTGATTTTTATTCAGGTACATCAAATAGCAAATGCAGCGGAGATTATGCGTTCTTATTCAGGATGGCAGGAAGCTGATTTCATTAAGTTTAAAGCATGGATTGCAGATGTCTTTTATCCTCATATCACAAAATTCCTGTCTACGCACAATGGAAATGAATGTGCGCTTCATTATTGGCTCAATTGGGATTTATCTGCGATGACAGCTTTACTTTCTATCGGTATTTTGGCGGATGATAACTTTAAAATCAATGAAGCTATCCAATATTTCAAATTTGGTATTGGTTCGGGAAATATAGGAAATGGCGTTCCTTTCATACATTTAGATCCGGATAGTAATGAAATGCTGGGACAATGTCAGGAATCAGGTCGTGACCAGGGACATGCTACCTTGTGTGTCAGTCTGCTGGGTGCTTTCTGTCAGATGGCAAAGAATGTAGGTGAAGACCTTTTCATCTTTGATGACGGACGTGCATTGGCTATGTGTGAGTATGTGGCTAAATACAATATCGGTGGTGCTGAAACCGGTAGTTCAAGTGCCAGTTGGAAGATGACCGGTTTCAGGTATACAGATAATGATCTGCCTTATACTACTTATACAAATTGTAGTGGAAGCTGGGATACCATTTCTGCACAGGAAAGAAGAGAGGGAAAGGATTCACGTGGTGAAGTGCGTCCTGCGTGGGAGCTGGTGAATCGTTTGGCGCAGGATTATGGTAAATCAAGCATCTATGCTAAGATGTGGGTTGATAAAATGCGTGAAAATGCATCACGCGGAAATTCCGATGGTGGGGCAGGTGATTATGGACCTAATAGCGGCGGTTATGACCAATTAGGTTTCGGAACCCTGATGTTTGCAAAAGAGTAAAGAAAAAGCTGTTGGTAATATAGCATGATTGTTTTACAATAATCTTAGATAAATAGAAAAAAGTTGGAAAGGGATTAGGTATTTACCTAATCCCTTTCGTATATATAAGTAAATAGGTCAGTAAATAGATTGTTTTGAAATCAGAGATAGGATTCAGTTTTAAAAGTGTTTGGTTTTTATATAAGGTAGAAAGAACCTGTTTTTAGGAATAACGAATCTAGTTTTGAATGAAATTGATTAGTAAGGTATATGCGTAAAAAGATTCTGTTTTTAGCAGGAATGATGGCTTGCAGTTCATTGGCAGGCGCACAAGAAATTTCTAAGACCTGGGTGGCTGATAAGGGGAATGGAACTTATCAGAACCCGGTTCTTCATGCTGACTATTCAGACCCGGATATCTGTGCGGCCGGAGATGATTTCTATATGACAGCATCCAGCTTTAATTGTATTCCCGGAATTCCTATTCTTCATTCCAATGATTTGGTTAATTGGTCGTTAGTAAACTATGCGTTACCGGTTCAGGAGCCGGAACCTTTCTTCGATAAGGCACAGCATGGCAAAGGCGTATGGGCACCGGCCATTCGTTTTCATAACGGAGAATTTTATATTTACTGGGGGGATCCGGATTATGGAATCTATATGATTAAAACCAAAGACCCGAAAGGAAAATGGAGCAAACCTGTATTGGTAAAAGCAGGGAAAGGAATGATTGATGCAACTCCTTTGTGGGACGAAGACGGGAAAGTATATCTGATACATGCTTATGCCGGAAGCCGTAGTGGGGTGAACAGTATCCTCGTCATTTGCGAACTGAATGCGGAAGGAACAGAAGTTATTTCCGATCCGGTGATGGTGTTCGACGGAAATGATGGAAAGAATCATACCGTAGAAGGACCGAAGCTCTATAAACGCAACGGATACTATTATATTTTTGCTCCGGCAGGAGGGGTAGCAACCGGTTGGCAATTGGTACTTCGCTCAAAGAACATCTATGGCCCTTACGAATCGAAAATCGTGATGGCACAAGGAAAGACAACGATAAACGGACCTCATCAGGGTGGTTGGGTAGACACCAACACAGGAGAATCCTGGTTCGTCCATTTTCAAGATAAAGGTGCTTACGGACGTGTGATTCATCTGAATCCGATGATGTGGGTAAATGACTGGCCTGTAATTGGAGTGGACAAGGATAAAGACGGTTGCGGTGAACCTGTAACGACTTATAAGAAACCGAATGTGGGAAAGACCTATCCGATCGCTACTCCGCCGGAGAGTGACGAATTCAATACCCGGCATTTGGGATTACAATGGCAATGGCATGCCAATAAAAAAGACACCTACGGGTTTACTACCGATTTGGGATTTATCCGTCTTTATGCAGGCAGCCTTTCGAAAGAGTTTGTGAACTTCTGGGAAGTTCCTAATCTGTTGATGCAAAAGTTCCCGGCTGAAGAGTTTACAGCTACGACCAAGCTGACATTTACTGCCAAGCAGGATGGAGAACAAGCCGGAATTATTGTGATGGGATGGGATTATAGTTATCTTTCTATTCGCAAAGCGGGGGATCAGTTTATTCTGCAACAGGCAGTTTGTAAGGACGCGGAACAGCAAAATCCCGAACAGATAAAAGAATTGGCAAACATTCCGGTAAAATATCTAAAGATGCCGGGAGTAGCAGATAATGAATGGCAAACAGTTTACTTGCAAGTAAAGGTTCGGAAAGGAGCCGTTTGTACATTTGCTTATAGTCTGGACGGGAAGAAATATACGACAGTAGGAGAGTCTTTCACAGCCCGTCAGGGCAAATGGATTGGAGCCAAAGTCGGACTATTCTGTGTGACTCCGAATGAAGGCAATCGGGGATGGGCAGATGTCGATTGGTTTCGGATGAATAAGTAATTGACCAATCAATAATTGACAAAGAGAAATAAAGATTAAGAATTAACTCGAAGATATCAGATTAAGATGAAAAAGATTGTAGTAGGTTTGGCTGTGATGTTAGGTTTCTGTACGTGTGTTCATCAGCCGTCCGGTACATTGGATGTGAATAAGGCATTGGACTATTGTGCAGAGCAGACACAACGTACGCTTGCGGAACTGAAAACAGACTCCGGCATCGACTATACAATGATGCCACGTAATATCATGACTGACGAACATCATTGGAATTGTCGGAAAGCGACGAAGGAAGAATGGTGTGCCGGTTTCTGGCCCGGAGTATTGTGGTATGATTACGAATATACGAAAGATAAACAGATTCAGAAAGAAGCGGAGAAGTTCACGAACTCACTAGAATTCCTTTCCAAGACTCCGGCTTTCGACCATGATTTGGGCTTCCTCGTGTTCTGTAGCTACGGAAATGGTTACCGCCTGACCAAGAATCCGGCTTACAAACAAGTGATTCTTGATACAGCCGATACGTTGGCTACTCTGTTCAATCCTATCGTAGGAACCATCCTTTCATGGCCTCGTGAAGTGGAACCCCGCAACTGGCCGCACAATACCATCATGGATAACATGATTAACCTCGAAATGCTTTTCTGGGCAGCGAAGAATGGTGGAAATCCTTATTTATATGATATTGCCGTTTCTCATGCCGATAAAACGATGAAATGCCAGTTCCGTCCCGACTATACATCTTACCATGTAGCGGTATACGACACCATTACAGGTAATCTGATAAAAGGAGTAACGCACCAAGGTTATGCCGACAGTACCATGTGGGCGCGTGGTCAGGCATGGGCAATCTATGGATACACGGTAGTTTATCGTGAAACGAAAGATCCTAAGTATCTTGATTTCGCGCAGAAAGTGACAGATGTCTATCTCGAACGTTTGCCGGAAGACAAGGTTCCTTATTGGGATTTCAGTGCACCGGGAATACCGGATGCTCCGCGTGACGCTTCTGCTGCGGCAGTGGTGGCCTCTGCTTTGCTTGAATTATCCACTTACCTCCCGAATGGAACAGGAAAACGTTATAAAGATGCTGCTATTGAAATGCTGGCAAGCCTGAACTCTGACAGTTATCGGAGTGGCAAGAGCAAACCGTCCTTCCTGCTTCATAGCGTAGGACATTGGCCGGCTCATTCCGAGATAGATGCTTCTATTATTTATGCAGATTATTATTATATCGAAGCCTTGTTGAGGCTGAAACGTCTGCAAGAAGGAAAGAATGTAATTAAATAAAGAAGATTTATATCGAATAAAACACTATCTTTATCACAGTTATTTAACAATAAATCTATGTTGTATGAAACAGTGCATTAAAACAAATGGGGTTTTATTCTTTTTTTGTTTGATATCATTAATCATTACTGCACAGGAGCAATCAGTGCAGTCTAATATCAAATGCTTGAATTATCCTAGTTCGTTTGAGTTATTGCTTCGGCATTTTAAAGGAAAAATTGTATATATTGATGTAATGGCATCTTGGTGTAAACCCTGTCTGGCAGAACTCAAAGAATATGAAAAAACAGATGATTTTTTCAAAAAGAATGATATTGTAAGACTTTTTATTTCAATAGATGAACCCAAGGATTGGAATGCCTGTTTGAAAAGATTGGATGAAAGATTATTAAATGGGTATTTTGTCACCTATCATCGACCAGAGAATAGTGTTGAGAATAATAAATTTTCTGTTGAAGTGGAGAAGTTGTTTGTCACTTATGATGAGAAAGGTAATTTCGCCGGGCTTTCAGTTCCTCAGTTTATTATTGTTAATAGGGAGGGAACTATTGTAGAATATAAGGCACAAAGACCAAGCAATCCGGAGGAATTGAAGAATCAGTTGAAACAATACTTGGAATAATATGAGGAAAGACTCTCAAAAAGGAAAAGCTCTGCAAGAACGAAGGTTCTATACAGAGCTTTTTTTACTGGTTAGGGTTAGGCTTATTTATTATTTTACCTTGATGATGTCATAATTCAGATCGCTGACAGCTTCTTGCAAGCTATCGTTCACCAAACGAAGAGTGGTGTCGTTAACAACCACGAAATACATCGGAGCTTCACCATCCTTCGGAGTTAACTTAACAGCAGTAACAGGTTTTTTGTTCACAACCTTGTGTACTGTTTGTTGTTTTCCTTTTGAAGTGAAAGTCTTGTTTTGTCCTTGACCTTCAGCATCGAGGTAAGTCATATCCAGTGTATACGCAGTATCCACACCGTCAGTTGCAGCGTTCAGGGTCAGTACATAGTCAATACCCGGACCGTCGGCAGCAGGAAGAGTACCTTCATAAACTTCAGTCAATTCGGTAATCGGAGTCATCGCAAGAGCTAGACTGTCTGCTTGTGCCTCTGCGGCTTTGTTTGCTTTTGATTGGCATGATGCCAAAGCAGCTACGACTGCTGCTAACATAATTACTTTTTTCATCGTTAAGTGCTTTAAGTTAATATAAATATAGTGAGCTATTGCTCGTTTTTTGCTATCCTATTCCTGTTCATCGTCCCGTTTGATGACAAGCAGTTTGTCTACTCGTCCGCGGTCCATGTCCACCACTTCGAATTGCAGATTCTTGTAGGTGAAGATGTCTCCAGCTTTCGGGATGCGACCAATCAGGAACATGGCCAATCCACCCAGAGTGGTGAAGTCTTCCGATTCCAGATCTTCGTAGGATAGGATACCCATTTCCTCCATGAAGTCGTCGATATTCATTGAAGCTTCCACCAGCATTGAACCATCCTGCCTAGTGACGATTTCTTCTTCTTCCATTTCATCCTCTTCAAGGATGTCTCCGAAGATACTTTCGGTCAGGTCGTGCAGTGTGATAATGCCTTCTGTGCTGCCATACTCGTTAACAACAACTCCGAACTTGTTTTTGTTCTTCTTAAATAGCTCTAAAACTTTATTTGCATACAAACTTTCCGGAATAAAGAGGGGAGGACGGGCAATTTCGCGTAGGTTAAACACCTTTTTGTTGCCTACCATCAGGATAATATCCTTTACGGAAACCACACCGATAATCTCATCTTTCCGTTCATCTACCAATAGATATTTACTGTAATGTTCTTCTTCGATAATCTTCATCACTTTTTCCTGTGTATCATCGGGATGAAGGATAATAAGATCTCTGCGATGTGTCATCAGTTCGTTGGCGCGTTTATCAGAGAAACGGAATACGTCGCGTATCATTTCCGTTTCCTCTTTGTCAATCACACCCTGCTCCGAACTTTGATGCAGGATCATTTTGATTTCCTCCTGTGTCATGGGGCGTTCTTCGCTTTTCAGACCGATAAGTTTGTTCAGTAACCGGGTAGAGACGCTTAGCAACCACACAAAAGGATAAGAAACCTTCGTCAGCAAAATCATGACCGGGCTGAACAAAGTGGCGTACCGCTCCGGATTACTAAGAGCAATGGATTTAGGAACCAGCTCTCCGATAATCAGAGAAAGATAGGTGATGATTGCTACGGTAGTAATCATTGCCAGGTTGCGTGCGTATGCTTCTGCGCCCGGAATGAGAGAAAAGAAAGGTACGAGGTCGTCGGCAATAGCCACACCACCATACGCACCGGATACGATACCGATCAGCGTGATACCAATCTGAATGGTAGACAAGAACTTTTCCGGTTCTTCCAATTGTTTTAAAACTCCTCGGGCTGATTTGTTACCTTTTGCGACAAGTGTTTCAAGACGTGCTTTGCTGGATGATACCAACGCAATTTCATACATGGCAAAAATGCCATTCAGTACAAGTAAGAAAACGATAATAAGAAATTCCATAAATGGATTAAAATGGTTATTGCTTCGAAATTATATAAAAAAAGAATACTCTCTTTATATATTAATGATAATTAGGTAAAATTGTTTGCTTCGCTATGTCGGTATTTTACAAAACGGAGGAGAATATGGGATATATTAAAGCATTTGAATATAGGTTGTATTGATAAATATTCAGGCACGGAATTATACAAAATTCCGTGCCTGGTAGTAGTCATACGAAAGTCTTGTTTATTACTTCTTAGCGTAGCTGTCTGCTTTGGCTTTTGTACGTTCAATGCGCTTTTGAGTGTCCGGATGTGAAGAGAACATTCTTTGTGCATAGGATGCTTTAGGAGCATCTTTTGCAAGTTCTGCCAATTTACTCAAGGCATTTGCCATTGCATAAGGGTCGATGCCGTTTTTTACGCAGAATTCAACACCATAATCATCGGCTTCATTTTCTTGCTTTTGTGAGAATTGTGCACCGGCAAGAGCTTCTGCCATGGCTCCCAGTTCGGAGTCTGTCAGTTTGGCTACTTTGTCGTTGGCTGCACCTGCTGCGTTCTTCACAGCTGAACGTAGGTAGGCATTTTTCATAGCGTCTTTGGAATCTGTGTGAACCACATGACCGATTTCATGACCTACCACTGCCATTACTTCTTCATCCGTCATAACATCCATCAGACCGGCGCAGATACGTACACTACCGTCACCGCAGGCAAAGGCGTTTACGTCTATTACTTCATATACGCCAAAGTTAAGTTTCAGTCCGTCCACTTCTTTGATATGTCCCGTCAGTTTCTCCAGACGTTTGCCGTATTCGGTATCAGGTTTTGTCAATGGATTATGAGTGTCCATCCATGCCATATATTCCTTACTCATATTAGCAATGTCCGCATCAGATAATGTAACGGCTGATACTACATCTTTACCTGCTTGTAAAGCTTTTCCTAAATTAATCTTCTTGCCGAATTGTGCAGAAGCTGTCATTCCCATGCCTAATAATACGAAGGCAATCATAGCGATTTCTCTTTTCATACTCTTTTTCTAGTTTAATGTTCTATGCATAAATTAATACTCAAATGTTATTCCTAATGTGGGGAGCAAAGTCCCGCTCGATTGTTGGAGGCGTTTCATTTTATAGTGTTGGCTGTCGGCAGGAGCTTCCGGATTCTCGATGATGCCGGTGCTCATCAGCACATCCTGCTGTTTCAGTTTGCTGGCCGTGATATTCTGCAAATCAAGATAGAATCCCAGCATGCAATGTTTCAGATAAAATGTCTTGTCGATGCGGAGGTCTACCTGTGCAAAGGCCGGAAGACGTTCCTTATTATATTTTGAATAGTCGTAATATGCTTTGCCTTGTGCATCCCAGGCGGATACCAAAGATGACTTTTCTTCATCGTATGGGGTATAAGGAGCACCACCGATGCAACTGACTTTCATGCCGACACTCCATTGGTGGGGCAGATTGTAAGTTCCCCGTAAATTGAAAATATATCGGTTGTCCCATGCGGATGCGATGTATTCGCTCTCTTTGTCGTTGCGGTATTCACTTTTAAAGATGGTGAAGGAGGAAGCCAGATTCAGTTTCTTGGCGATCAGCCACTTTACCAGAATCTCCGCGCCATACGAACGTCCTTGAGCGGTAGAAGTCAGCAATTCATTGCCAATCACTCCATAGTCATTTCCTTTGCAGGTAAGAGGAATATCGTCTACAACGGAGAGCGGAATTTTGTCATAGTCTTTATAGAATCCTTCGACGGAGACTTCGAACGTATCTCCTTTGCGCCAACTAATGCCCAGACTTTCCTGGCTGACTTTCATATAGCGCAGATTGTATTTGTTGACATACATTCCGTTATTATCTTTAAAACCGAGTGCCGTGTAAGGAGGCAACTGATAATAAAGTCCTGCATTTCCGCTTACGAACCAGTGCTCGGCAAGTTGGTAGGAAAGCGATATGCGGGGAGAAAGCTGATCGGAGAGTGACTTCATGGCCGACGAATAATTGTTGGCATCAGCTCTCAATCCCAAGGAAGCTGTGAAACGTTCGTCCATCGAAGAGTAGCTGATAGTGCCGAAAAGTCCCCAACGCATCATTCCCAAATAGGTGTGGTAATCAAACGTTTGTGCCTGATTGGTATATGCCTTTTGAAAGGTGGTGTTGGTATATTGACTATAATCCAGATTCACTCCGAGATTGACTTTCCAGTTGCGGAAAGAAGAATTGTTTTCGAAGCGGAACTTCGTTTCCTGTTCGGTAGAACGGAGGCGGAGCATCAAATTCTCCGGAATGCTTTCATCATTCTGCCGGTATTTGGTATTGCGGTTGTTCAGATAACTGTGACTGACTACCACCGATTGCACATGCGGCCCTGCATAGTGACGATATACAGCACCTAAGGTAAACGTTTCCTGCTTGATTTTTGGCAGGTAACTAAGGATATATTCATTGTCCTCGCTATCTGCTTTCGTGTTCAATCGCATATTGTCGATTCCTCCAAGCCCCAATACCGTCAATTCGTTCTGTTCGTTGAACCGGGTTTTCAACTTGAATTGCGCATCGGTGAAAGTCGGCAGGAAAGGCAGGTCGAGCATATCAAACAGGAATTGCAGATAAGATTGACGCACGGATACCAGATACGAGGTCTTTTTTCCAATATGCCCATTGGAGGCCAGAGAGACTTCGGATGCTCCAAGGGTAGCTTTTAGTGAGTTATGCTCCATGTCTCCGTCGCGCAATTTGAAATCAAGCACGGAGCTAAGCGCGTTTCCTCTGTCAGTGGGAAAAGCACCTGTATAGAAATTTACTTCACGTATCAGGTCGGCATTAAGGATTCCCACCGGACCGCCGGATGCTCCTTGCGTGCTGAAGTGATTGATATTGGGTATTTCCACTCCGTCCAGATAGAAACGGTTTTCAGAAGGAGAACCACCGCGTACAATCAGGTCATTGCGGTAGCCGATAGGAGAGAAGGCAACTCCCGGATAAGACTGAACAATACGCGAAATGTCCCGGTTGGCTCCCGGACTCTTTTCTATTTCCTGCAATCCGATGATGCGCAGGCTGACCGGACTTTCCAAGTCGCGCCGGAAAGGAGAAGCGGTGACGGTTACTCCTGCGAGTTCGGTCAGGTTCTCTTCCATTTCTATCGAAATGTTCAGATCTTTGGTAGATAAGATATATTCGGGAGTAGTGACACTCTTGTAGCCGATGGCTGTCGCTTGTAGGCGGTAGATGCCGGGAGGCACTTGTTCGATGGTGAAATGACCTTCCGCATTGGTGACACCACCTTTGTTCAGCCCAAGAATCATTACGTTAATGAATTCTAATGGCTGACGGCTGTTTTTCTCAATCACCGTTCCCTTTATTTGATGTACAGGTTGTGCCTGTAACAGGGAAAACAGGATGTTGGAAAATAGTAGCAGTGTCAATAGTTTTTTCATGTGATTGCCAATTGTCGCTGCGAAAGTACGAAAAAAGTATTAAATAATGATATCTTCCGTGAATAAAAATAGAATCACTTCTGATTTGGTTCGTTTTACCTGCTGATAAAGTTAGTCGGGTTTTGTTTCACATTTCATTTTTATATCTTATTTTTGTGGGACATATTAAAACAGATTCCTTATGAAGACTGTAAAATTGATCACTTGCAATGATGCGATGAAGGCACATATCCTTCAGGGAGCATTGGAGAATGAAGGCATCGAGTCTATTCTGCACAATGAGAATTTCTCTACTTTGTATAAAAGTTGCGTGAGTAGTATAGCAGGGGTGGATATATTGGTGGCAGATGAAGACTACGAGAATGCTGTCCAAGTGTTGAAGGATAACGATAGTTGGCCGGAAGAGTTAACGCTTTGTCCGTACTGCGGTTCATCGGACATCCAGTTGGTTTTGAGAAAAGAAAAGCGTTGGCGTGCTATGGGGGCTGCTATCATTTCTGCATTAATGGTCATTCCTCCGGGAGACAACCACTGGAACTATACCTGTAAACAGTGTCATAAAACCTTTGAAATGCCGGTTGCTAAATTTAATCCTGCTGCAGAGCCAGAGGAATAATTATATCTAACTATTTATAACACACAATGGAAAAGAAAAAAAATCTATTAATTGCTCTTCTTTTAATTTGGGTAGCTCCCTCTTTTGCTGCCAAAGTAGATACCTTGTTAATTAAAAGTCCTTCCATGAATAAGGAAGTGCAAGTGGTCGTTGTTACGCCGGATGTTGCATCAGGAAAGAAAGCGGTAGCTTGTCCTACTATTTATCTGTTGCACGGTTATGGTGGAAATGCTAAAACATGGATTGGCATTAAACCGAATCTTCCCCAAATTGCGGACGAAAAAGGAATCATATTCGTTTGTCCGGACGGAAAGAATAGCTGGTACTGGGATAGTCCGGTCAACCCGTCTTTCCGCTATGAAACTTTTATTTCGTCGGAACTGGTGAAGTATATCGACGAACATTACAAGACGATTGCCGACCGTAAGGGACGCGCCATCACCGGATTGAGTATGGGTGGACACGGAGCGATGTGGAATGCAATCCGTCATAAAGATACGTTTGGTGCCAGTGGAAGTACAAGCGGAGGGATGGATATTCGCCCGTTCCCTAAAAACTGGGATATGTCCAAGCAGTTGGGAGAATATGAATCGAATAAGGAGGTATGGGATAATCACACCGTTATCAATCAGATTGATAAGATAGAGAATGGCGATTTGGCTATCATTGTCGATTGTGGAGAAGGAGATTTCTTCCTGAATGTGAACAAGGATTTGCATAACCGCCTGTTGGAAAGAAAGATCGATCATGATTTTATTACCCGCCCGGGAGGACATACAGGGCAGTATTGGAATAACTCCATTGATTATCAGATTCTGTTCTTCGATAAATTTTTCAAGAAATAAAACCGGGAATACTTGACTTTGGCTTTTCAATGTTGTATCTTTGGTACAGAATCATAAAATAGATTGAGGTTAAACTACGATAGAAGGAGGGAGCGGAAGCTTTCTCCTTTTTTGTTGTATCCTTGGGAGTCGTGAGCTTTATCCCGGTTTATAAAAGGGATGAAACCAGAGATTAACGTGTTTTATACCGCAGCTTTATGAAAATTAGACGGTGCGTTACGACTCATTAAACGCTGCGTTAGGAGAAGTTAGAGCCTTTGTTAGGTAAAATCAGAGCCTTTGTTTCGGAATAAACAAAGTTGAGGCATGAAAAGTATCTTTATAGGTTAAGAATCTATAATTCTGCTCTTGACAGAAATAGAGTGATTATGCTACTTTAAAAGAGAATTCGATGTTCGGAATGAAAGATTATTCGAAAGAAACCGAAATGTTGCGTGTGTATGGATAATAGCTGGCCTGTCCTCCGGCGTAGGTCGTCTGACAAATCATCCTGGATGGATTTCCTTTTTTATCAAACCCATACGAATAGACTGTCTTTTCGTCGTTACTTCCTGCAGGACAACTGCGTATGGTGAAATGGTGCGGATCCTTACCCAATAACCCTGCGTAAAGAGCTTCAATATGGAATGTCAGAGGGTGTATTTCCAATAAACCGAGGCAGGGCAAATGGTATGTCGAACTTTCTTCTCCCGGTTCATAAATGAACTTGTTTTCAAGGCCGTTCATCTTGGAACTGATAGAGGTTATATCTCCGTTCTCGTATGTAAGTGATGTTGATGAATATTCTATATCGTCGATATTCTCGACAATTCCGGTTAAGTATCCTTCTGCAGAGTAAGAAAATTGATAAATACGATTTTGTGAAGACAAACTGCATACACATTGACTGGCATAGCCTTCGCTATTTAATGTATATACTAAAGTGAGATAGTCAGTGGTAACTGTTACCTGATTATCAGAGTAGCTCAAGTTTACTTCGTTACTGATTTCTTCTTCGAAATAACGTTGTTTTATAATATGTTGAATCAGGCGCTCGCCATCGAACATAAACTTCTCTGTTCTATCTACAGGATTTGAATCGCTCTTGACGGTTTCATTGAAAATCATAGCCCATTGCCCTTTATCCTCTACTGTGCCCTTTTCGTCATCATCCGAACAACTGAATGTCAGTATTGCCAGCAATAAAATAGCTATTTTTTTCATCCTTTCTTATTTTAATCGTAATCCGTTACTACTAAAACGTCTACTTGCCGGACTTATTACGCTTTTCTCTATCTTGAATTGCGCTTTTGTCGTCTCTTCGGTTTCCTCGTCCTTTGGTGGATAACTTCCATCTATTACACCGAGAGCTACTTTCAACAGTCTCTCATCTTTATTGCCGAATGGCAGAAACTCGCTATAATTGGTTATTCCATCAATGATTGTCTCACTGACTTTAAGATCTGTAGCAGGTGATATAGAGCCGTAGGTATCATGATTAGAATCATAAACCGTGCAGACTGCCGGGTTGATTGACCATAGAAATTCTTCATTAATGAATTGCTCCGTTGCTACATTTTGTCCTTTAGTAGCACCACCAATGGCTACGACGGGATAACTATCTTTTAGATAAAGGCTTCTGATTAACATTTCCGGAGCTCCAGCTGTTGTGCTACTCGTAATGACAAACAGACCGGGGAGGTTTAAGTTAGTTCCTCCCTTTAATACTTCACCATCAAAGTGGATGGTAGCATCCTTGTCTCTGTTTTTATCATTATATTCGAGATAAGCCATTGGGGCATTTGAGTCATATCGTTCCCCTGAAGTTAAAATTGTACCTAACAATTGAACACAATCCAATGAACCTCCGGCGTTGTAACGTAGGTCAAGTATAACATATTTCACACCTGCTGTTTTGAATTCTTGTGAAACTTGGCGTAGTTCGTTATTGTATTTTTCTGGATCACTGCTGGTTCCGGCTGTGAAGCTATTGTACATGAGATAACCGACTTCGATTTCTTGACCATTCTCTTTTGCCGGAAGTACTGTATACTTATGTACCGGATTATCTTCAACGACTCGTGCTGCAGGTAGTTTTAGGGTTTTACCGTTAGGCACTACTTTGTACACATATTCTGTTTCTCCTTCTCCTCCTTCTTCCGTATCGGCTTTTGTTTTATCTTCCTCTTCTACCACAGGAACTTCTTTCCATACCCCCATCACCAAATCTCGGGCTGGGATTCCTTGTAGCAGTTGAGTCTCATATTTTTTGCTGATATAAGAAGTGTCCACTTTCATAATCCAGTCTCCACGCACCAATCCGGCGTCTGCCGCTGGTGAACCGGGAATTACATAAGTAATCAGAGCATTATAAGCTGTATCGATATCCGCACTTCTAACCAGTGAATAATCAAATCCATAAGTAGGTAGCGGAGTCTCCATCACAGAGTCCACAAACGAATAACTGTCGTTTTTTGATTTCACTTTAGATAAAAACGAAGCAGGCTCTAGAAACAGATTCACATCATCGTAGGAAGGTAGATCTTGATACCACAGATAGTTCTGTTGCATAATGTCCAGCATCCATGTATCTAGTGCAGTTTGATGGGCATACTCCGGCCAGCGGTCGACACCACAGGAGAAGAAACCACTGATAGATACGAGGATCAGGGCAGGTATGAGGATTATCTTTCTTAATTTCGTCATCATAAAAAGCTTTTTACTGTGCAAATGTAGGAAATACTTTGCTTATCTACCACATTTATGGTATAAAAATGCCTTCAATGTGTGATTGGGTGTTAGAGAATCTTGCCTTATCTTTGTGACATCAAAGTTTTCGATAGGTATTAGCTAAAATATAGAAAGTTATTAATAGACGGATTTTTATTCATGGAGATAGCTGCATTATTATCAGGAGGTGTCGACAGTTCGGTTGTTGTACATCTCCTTTGTGAGCAAGGATATAAGCCTACTCTTTTTTACATTAAGATAGGTATGGACGGAGCGGAATATATGGACTGTTCGGCAGAGGAGGATATTGAATTATCTACTGCAACGGCACGTAAATACGGTCTGTCTTTGGAAGTGGTGGACCTGCATCAGGAGTATTGGGAGAATGTGGCGGCGTATGCCATTGATAAAATTCGGCAGGGATTGACACCGAATCCGGACGTGATGTGTAATAAGCTTATCAAATTCGGCTGCTTTGAACAGCGTGTCGGGAAAGATTTCGACTTTACGGCAACCGGTCACTATGCCACCACCTTGCAATGTGATGGTAAAACTTGGCTGGGCACAGCAAAAGATCCCGTGAAAGATCAGACAGACTTTCTCGCCCAGATTGATTACCTGCAAGTTTCCAAACTCATGTTTCCCATTGGAGGGTTGATGAAGCAGGAGGTACGTGAGATTGCAAACCGTGCCGGATTGCCTAGTGCCAAAAGGAAAGACAGTCAGGGGATTTGTTTTCTTGGAAAGATAAACTACAATGATTTCGTTCGTCGTTTTTTAGGAGAAAAGGAAGGGGCGATTGTTGAACTGGAAACCGGAAAGAAAGTGGGTACACATCGCGGCTATTGGTTCCACACAATTGGTCAGCGGAAAGGGCTCGGATTGAGTGGTGGTCCCTGGTTTGTAGTTAAGAAGGATATTGAGGAAAATACTATCTACGTATCTCGTGGCTACGGTGTAGAGACACAATACGGTCATGAATTCCGGATGCATGATTTCCATTTCATTACTGATAATCCTTGGAAAGGTCAGGAGAAGGAGGTAGACATTACTTTCAAGATTCGCCACACTCCCGAATTTACAAAAGGAAAACTGATACAGGAAGGGGAGAAGCAGTTTCACATCTTGTCGTCCGAAAAGTTGCAAGGCATTGCTCCGGGACAGTTTGGGGTGATTTATGATGAAGAAGCAAAAGTTTGTGTGGGGAGCGGTGAAATCATCTGTTAAATAGTTTATTTTGATTGGTGAAGATTGGATTATCAGGAGATTTTTCACTACTTTTGTTTCGTAGAATATAAATAAAGGAGGATTGCTTATGACAACGATGGAATTGAAAAGTCTGAAGATGGACTTGGTGGAGGAACTCCTGAGTTTGAATGACAAAGAGATGCTCAATCGAGTGAAGAACTATTTGAAACGACTGAAAAAAATGGAAGCTGAAAAAGAAGAGGAAGAAATCACGAAAGAAGAAGTTCTAGCAGGGATTGACGCCGGACTGAAAGAGGTAAAACTTTCAATGGAAGGTAAGTTGGAGGTAAAGACTGCAAGAGAGTTCATTAATGAATTATGAAATTATAGTTAAGCCGACATTTCAGCGGGAGGCTAAAAGGCTGGCGAAACACTATTCCTCTTTTAAGGAGGATTTTGTTTCATTGATTGATGATTTAGAACAGAATCCTCTGCTAGGAACGGACTTGGGACATGGACTGCGCAAAGTTCGTATGAAAATAACTTCAAAAGGAAAAGGTAAAAGTGGAGGAGCAAGGGTTATAACATTTACTTTAGTCGTTTCTCAACAAGATGCAGTTTTGAATCTTCTCTATATTTATGATAAAGCAGATAGAGCGTCTATATCAGAAAAGGAAATAGAACAACTTCTGAAACAGAATGGATTGAAATAGAATAGAGAAAGGCACTGTTCACTAGTTTGTGCTAATAGGATGTGTAGGGTAATTCTTATAAGGCGGCATCTCAGATGTAGTATTCCGCTAAATCCACAATCCCAGCCCTCATCGCATATTTAGTAGCTTCATGTACATTATTTACTCCCAATTTGCGAAAGATATTCTTACGATGACTGTTTATCGTATGGAAACTAAGATTTTTCTCTGCTGCAATCTCTTTCGTCGTTTTTCCCAATGCAATTTCTTTTAGGATATTCTTCTCCGTTTGTGTCAATAGATGATCGTCTACGCTTGAGGCAGCCAGCGGAGAAGAAGTGCCTGAAAGCAACAGATTGCTGACATGATTGCAAATATACCGTTGTTTGCGGGTGGCACATTGAATGGCAGTCATGATTTCTTCTTTCGAGTTATCTTTCATCACTACCCCGAAAGCCATACTGCTGAACAGTACCTGGCGGAGAAAGTTCAGGCTAAGTTCGTCAGAGAATAGAATCCAGTCGGCTTCCTTGAATCTTTCCTGCAAGACAATCAATTCATCCGCCCCGGCAAAATTGAACAGTGTATAATCCAATACAATCACCGCTTGCGGATGCAATCGTAGCTGCTGAATCAGTTCAGCCTTGTTATCAGCTTCTAAAAGGAGGGACACTTCCTTTTGTTTACTTAGCAGGAACATCATTCCTGCCTTACTGATATCCTGATTGTCTGCGATGATAAATTCTCTCATAAGCAACGATGAATAAAAAAACTCCGCTACAAATGTACGCATTTTGCGTGATTTGTAGCGGAGTTATGATAAGATTCTTGTATCCGGATTACCAGGAACGTCCTTTGAAGATATTTGACTGGTCAAGCGGAACGATATTTCCGTTCAATGTCAGGTTATTGTTGCTGAAGTTCGGGCTGATGCTAACCGAAGCAGTATTGTTTCCGCTGCTCATATTGATAAATACTTGAGCGGAGATGCCGATACCCTGAACGCTGAATGAGCAGTTCACATTTCCTTTTTTGTCGATATTCATCTTCATATCCGAAGAATTACCATCTACTGTAACACCACCGATTCCGTTAGGACCTGGGTAAGGAGTGTTGAAAGCAGTCTGTACGGTAGCTCTGTTGCCGTTCATCAAGACGAAGTTGGTGTTTGAAGTAACAAAAGCACTCATACCGTTGCGGAAGACAACTTGATTAGCTTCCAATACAAATTGCTTGTTCTTCAAAGCCTGTACAGCTTGTTGATAGGCTGCCATGTCCTGCACCTCTTCTTCGGCACGGAGTTTTGCTCTTTCTGCATCTCTTTGAGCTTTTCTTTCTGCGCGGCGTGCTGCTGCGTTACTTTCTTGTGCATACATCATTGTGCTTGCACTTACTAATACTAATGCTACTAATGCAATAAACTTTTTCATAACTTTTTTTTGTTTAGGTTTAATACGTTGTTCGTTTATTGCAAAAACAAAGTGTATGCCAGATTGTTCACGAACGTCTTGCAATTTTATATCCGATGGCTGCCACAGTGATACTCATTAAGGGGCTGATAATGTTGAAAAAACAATAAGGTAGATACACAAGTGTGGGTACACTCAAGATAGTAGCTTGTGTCATTCCGCAACTATTCCACGGAATCAATACGGATGTAACGGTTACTGCATCTTCCGTCGTACGGCTTAGTAAGCAACTTTCATACCCTTTCTTGGCATAAATATCGCGAAACATATTTCCCGTCAGAATGATACTGATGTATTGGTCGGCAGTTGTCAGATTAAGAAACAGGCCGGAGCAGACTGTCGCTCCAACCACGCTGACTGTTTTCTTCATGAAGCGGACGAAGATGGAAGTGATACTTCCCAGCATACCGCTTGCTGTCATTGCCCCGCCAAAACACATGGCGCACAGAATCAGCCAAATCGTATTCATCATTCCCGCCATCCCACGTGTAGCGATTAAATCTGTCAGAACGGCATTGTCTGTATGTAAATTTGTCGCTCCATAGACGGTCATCATCAGTCCTTTGAACAAAGAATCGAATCCGGAAACGGCAACTCCGGAAATCTCTTGCAACAACTCCGGCTGAAATATCAAAGCAAAGACACCAGCTAGCAGAGTGGATAGGAACAGCGTAACGATAGAGGGTACTTTCCGTGCTATCAGTATTCCGGTTACAACAGGGACTATTAACAACCACGGAGTGATATGAAACTTTTCGTTCAAAGCGGTTGCCACCTCCGCAATATGTTGTGTATTGCTGGCATCATGGGAAAGTCCTGCCACTGTGAAAATAATCAGCGTGATGATAAGAGACGGTACCGTAGTAATCATCATATAACGAATGTGACGGAACAGGGGAGTGTCTGTGATGGAAGACGCCAGGATAGTGGTTTCGGATAAAGGAGATATTTTATCCCCGAAGTATGCCCCCGAAATGATAGCTCCGGCAATCCATCCATCTTCAAAGCCTTGCGCCTTTCCGATACCCATCAATGCAATACCGATAGTGGCAATAGTGGTCCACGAACTTCCGGTCATTACAGAAATCAACGCGCAGATGATGCAGGTCGATGCCAGGAAGAAACTGGGATGGATAATTTGCATCCCGTAATAGATTAAGGTCGGCACTACTCCGCTAATCATCCAAATGCCACTCAACGCACCGATTATCAACAGAATGATGATGGCTGTTGCCACTCCGGCAATATTGTTGGTGATGGCGAGCTCGTAATCTTTCCAGGGAATCTTATAAAACGCCATACCAATCAGGATACAAATGGCTGTAGTGGTAAGCAATGACACTTGACTTCCGCCGCTTAGGGCATCACTGCCAAAGGTACGGATAGTGGCAAACAATAATAACACCAGTACAACAATCGGTATCAACGATACGAGGGGAGAGGGAGCTTTTTTCATCTTGATTCTTATAACCTTTTATTTATTTTCCGGCTACTGCTTGTTGATAGCCGCGCAAAGATACAACAAAAAAGAATGAAATCTTTTGCTTCAAAACATCAGGTAATAAAAATTATTAGATGTTTATATTTAATCGGAATATGTAGGAGACGGCTCAACTGGCAAAAGTCTTGCGCCTGATCCACCAGTAACGGATGAAAAGCACTCCTGTCAGGATGAGGGCGATGGATAATCCGGTATAGAAAACAGAAATGAACGTTTCGGGCAGGAGGTGGAAGCTACGGATGGTGATTCCCAGGGAAATCATGAATATCATTGTAATCCAGCTTTTCACATCGAAAAAGGAGAACGGACAATTCCGGCGTTCTTTCTTTTGCTCGATTCGCTGGGTATGTTTATAGTAGAGCCTTCTGAAAACCAATACGAAGAATAATAAGAAAACCACGGTGGCTTCTCCTATTTTGAACATCCAATCTTGGGAAGTGTTTAACCAGGTCACAATTCCTATTCGCAGAATATTGGCACCGGCTATAATCCAGACGGCACCGGCTGTGATAAGTAAGATTTGTCTGTTAACTCCGTATTTCATTGGCGTTTTTTTTATAATAAACGGTTTGAGTGTTCGTTTTGTTGACTCATTTCTTGTAGAAAATCGTAATTAATAAAGAAATCCCGGTTAAAACAACTCCGGTACTGATAACTCCGTGCCAGCCATACAGTTGCCAAAAGCTGCCTGCCAGAAATGTTCCCATAGAACCACCGATAAAGTAAGTAGTCATGAAAACTGTATTAATACGGTTCGAAGCACGCGGATTTAGTTCGAAGATACTTGTCTGGTTACTTAGCTGAATACATTGCATTCCTATGTCAATGATGATGATACCGGCGATGATACCGACAAAGGTGTTTTCACCGACGAAGAACAACAACCATGCAAAGAGAATCAAACCGCAGCCGATAAAGTTGAAGCGGCGTACGCCTACCCGTTTTACGTATCTTCCGACAAAAGAAGCAGTCAGTGCACCGGCTACTCCGCAAAGTCCCAGCATACCGATTACATCGCTGTTGGCGAAGAACGGAGCTTGTCCCATTTTAAAAGCCAGACAGGACCACATGGCAAGGAGGGAACCGAAATTCAGTGCCGCCCGAATCGAATAAATGCGTAGTTGCGGATATTCTTTCACTAAGGCTAACAGAGATTTCATCAGGTCGCTATATTTTCCTTGGAAGTTGGTTTGAATATCGGGAAGGACTTTTAATACAACAATCGCGCAGATAAACATCATGCCTGCAGCAATGTGATACATTTCCCGCCAGCCAATCAGTTCACCGATAAATCCGCTGACGACACGTGAAGCCAGAATACCGGTCAATAGTCCTGATAAGACAATTCCTACGTTTCTGCCTTTATGTTCCGGACGGGAAAACTGCGCGGCTATGGGAATGAATATCTGTGGAATCATGGAACAGACTCCAGTGAGGAATGAAGCGATGAGTATCAGATGGAAGCTGTGTGTCAGGGCAATCGTCAAGAGGGAGAAGATCAGGACGGTGAAATTGACAAGGATGATTTTCTTTCGTTGATATAAGTCGCCTAAGGGGGTGATGAACAACAGTCCTGCTGCATAGCCTATTTGCGTGACCATGGCAATCAGGTTAGTTCTGAACTCTGATATGCCAAGTTCATGGCGTATCATATTTAATAGAGGTTGGATATAATAGATGTTGGCTACCGAGACACCTGCCACAATAGCAAGTGTCCAGAGGATGGATGCCGGTAGTCCTCCGTTTTCTTTTAATGGCTGTTTCATGCGGCAAAGATAATAAAATAAGATGTTTATTCGATGAAGAAAGTAGTGGAAACTGTGTTGCCTTCTCCGTCTACTGCCGTCAGGGAATGTTTGCCGGGAGCGGGTTGCAGGGAAATTTTGTGGAAATCCTGCGTCTGTGTCTGATAAGTGTCGTCAAGATGCCAAAAGATAGTCGCATTGGGGTTGCTGTGTGCCAGTTCGACCGTGAGAAACCCTTTGCTGCCGTCCAATTGTTTGGGTAACTTGATGTGGGCGTTCATCGGAGGGTAGATGAACTGCATGGATTGGAAAGAATCTTCTCCACAGCCGGCTTTGAAAGGTGGCAGTGGTTTATATTCCGGATGGTGCTGCTTATAGTACCATTCCCATACAGGTGGCAGGGCAAACCATGATTTCTGAATGGTAGGTTCGGTATTTGCACAGTTTTCATAGATGCGGTGGCTTTCGTCAGCGGATAGCGTGACGAGATGATGGTAAGGACAAGCCTCCGTCCGTAATTCGGCGGGAAGAATTAATACGGTATCAGTTTCTTCACAGAAACGTCCTTTCAGATGACCGGACTGGCGGCATATTTCTGCATCAACGAAAACGCCTGTGGGACGTTCGAACCACGGTGAAGAAGGGAGGTAACTGAATATATCGAATAATACAGGACCGGCTGTTTGTGCACCAACCAATCCGGGCTTTCCCTCTCCGGTTGCATTGCCTACCCATACGCCTACTGCATAGCGCGGAGTCACCCCCACTGCCCACGCATCACGGAATCCGTAGCTGGTTCCGGTTTTCCATGCGATGGTCTGCATGGATGGAATTGATTTCCAGTCAATCTCTTCGGGGCGGTTGACTTCTGTTAAGGCGGAGAGGGTAAGCCAGGCTGCTCCTGCATTAGCCGAAGTGGTTTCTTCCGAATCCTCTTCTACGGAGATAGGACTGGAGTTACTTTGTTCTCGTTTTTCCTGCTTGTTATGATTGCTTTTATGATTACGGCTTGTTTGCTTCGTATCATTGTTTATTGGCTCTGTATTTTCTGTTTCCAGTAGTATCTGTGCTTCCTTTCCTTGAGATACGGTCGGGGAGGGGCTATTGCTGGAAAGGCTTCGTCCCATTTGTGCATAGGCATTCGTTACATCCCATAATGTTGCTTCTGCACCTCCTAAAATCAGTGACAAACCATAATGAGAAGCCGCCCGATTGATAGTCTTGAATCCCATCTGTTGCAACAAATGGTGAAACTTGGGTACTCCATATCTTTGTAACATGGTTACAGCCGGGATATTCAACGAACGGGCAAGGGCTTCGGAAGCGGGAACGGCTCCTTCAAACTGCATACTGAAGTTTTGGGGAGTAAAGCCGTTGATATTAACCGGTACATCCGGTAACAGCATTTTCGGTAATAAACTTCCTTCCTGTAGCATGGCATTGTAGAGAAAAGGTTTTAAAATACTGCCTGTGCTTCTGGGAGCTTGGATCACATCTACCTGGTTTCCTCCTTGTTTACGGTCGAAATGTACATTTCCGCAGTATGCTACTACTTGATTGGTGGGAATGTCGATAACTAAAATTGCCAGGTTGCGGATATCACTTCGATTAAATTCGTTGCTCCACCGTTCTGCCAAACTCTCTATGTGGGTTTGTATCCCTCTGTCAATAGTTGAACGGGTATATAGCCCGTTTCTTTCCTGATAGAAACGACTGACTAGGTGGGGAGCTATTTGAGGAAGCGGATGCGGCTCGTCGGGTAACGGTTCGCTGACAGCTAATTCGTAGGTGGACGCATCGATAATCTCTTCTTCAAAAAGTTGCTTTAATAAACGGTTGCGTTTGGAAAGCAGTGTCTTCCGTCCTTTGGATAGATGAATCATGGCGGGGGCATTGGGCAGGACAGCCAGCACAGCCGATTCCGCCCATGATAAATCTTCGGCAGAATGACCGAAGTAACGCCAGGCAGCAGCATCCAATCCTACAACATTTCCTCCGAATGGCGCATGAGAGACATACATGGATAAGATTTCCTCTTTAGAAGCCCGAAATTCCAGACGGGTAGCCCATATCATTTCAACGACTTTCTCTCCGAGAGTTCTGGGCTTGTTCCGGGCGAGACGAATGGTTTGCATGGTAAGAGTACTTCCTCCGCTTACGACACGTTTGTTCTTTAAATTTTGATAGAGTGCCCTTCCGGTAGCTAACGGATTAACTCCCCAGTGGTGATAAAAGTGTTTGTCTTCAAAGGTAATGAGGCATTGCTTGATTTTTTCGGGTGTTGTCTTTCGGGGAGGAAACCGCCATTGACCGTCCGAGGCGATGCGTGCTCCCAATAATTCTTCATTTCGATCAGTCACAACGGTAGAGTAGGGTACATGAAACAGTTGCCGGGGAAGGCAAAAGATGTATCCTATTATCAAAAGAGTAATGCTTATAGTCATTACTTTCTTAGTGACAGATAATCGTTTGAAGAATTTTATAGGATTCATTTAAATATTAAAAGCTAAGAGACATATCTTTGTGACAAATAATTAAGTAAGAAATAATAAGGTACGAAATAATTAGGCACGGATTACACGGATTACGCGGTTTAAGTGAACGAGTAGAACCGTGAAATCCGTGTAATCCGTGCCTAATATTATCGACTGACAGTTGTTCTTCCTGCTTTGCTTCGTGCCTGTACGTTTACATCATACATCGCTTCACATTGAACGGCAGGGAGAATAAAGTTACCGGCATAGGTCGCTTGTAACCTGACAGTGAATACCTTTGTCTCACCGCGGCGCAGATTGAAATAGGTCAACACCCTGTCATCACGTATATCCTGATAGCTGTACTTGCTGACTGATTGACCGGAGCCGTCGGCTGCTACGTTTTCCGTTTTGGGAGCAACCATTCTTTCATTGTATATTTCCCAACCGGACGGTATGATATGCGTCAGTGCCAGATTAGTGTAATCGGAAGTACCGCTGATATTGGATATTGAGGTGATAGCCATAAAGTCAGTTCCCTGTATGATGTCATTGACAGAGAGCGGTGTACCGTTCAGGTTAGCATATCTTATATCCATGCGGAGGTTATCGCTGATAGCCGGTAACGTATCGTTTAATAACTGCGTACGTGTGATAAGGTCTACGCTAAGCGCTCCCTTTCCTTGATTCTTCACAGAAACAGTGCCGGATTTTGGAGTGGTAGCGATCTCTTTTTCAAACACAGCTTTGGCTGATTTTACAGCAGGCTGCTGTTTATCGTTCCATGACCACACAAAATCCAGTGTGCCTGACAGCTTTTCTGCCAGACGTCCCATTGCCATCAGAGCAAAAGCGGTAGATTGTGTACTGAACCAATCCTCTTGTGATAGATTCTTAGAAACGACTTTCGCTTGTTGTAAAGCATCCCGTTCCCGGTTCATCAGGATGAGTGTTTCCAAAATCATTGCTTCGTCACGATCGGAAGAACCGTAAATCTGATTCATGGAAGAGTAGGGGTTCACCGTTGTTTCTACATTATACACAAGTTCTTCAGCCGGTTTCATCTTTCCGGTCAGTGCGTATGCGGCTGCCAGTCTCCATTTGGCCTGAATAGATAATCCGGTCTGTTCTTTCATTCGGTTCATGGCTCCATATTCCGGTACTCCTGCCAATGCAAGGGTATATAAACGGAAGGCTTGTTGCAATTCCGACTGCCATTGCTGCCAACCGCTTGCTTCCTGCGGCATACGCCAGTTTTGTGCGGCTGCACGTTGGAAGCGCTTCCACTTGTTCAGTACGTTCGCATGAACGGCATATCCTTTTTCTTGCGCCAGCGTCAGGAACATTCCTGCATAAGAACTGATCCATTCGTCGGCAACAGCATTCCCCGGCCAATATACAAATCCGCCGTTGGGGAGCTGACGACCATAAATCTGCCGGATAGCTTCCTGTACATTCGTCTTTATCTTTTCGGCTTCCGTCTTATCTATCGTCTTGAATTGAGCGACAAACAGAAGAGGCAGAGCCTTGGAAGTCAACTGCTCCGTGCAATGGTGCTGATAATTGTATAAGAAGTCGAACCGACGGCTGATATCTACCGAAGGTATGCGGGATACTTCCAGCTTGATCTGATTATTTGCGGAAGAACTGCTTAGGTTGTATGACAATTCTTTGCTTTGTCCGGCTTCTATCCATTGACTGTTGCGCAGGGTTACTACCGGATTCGGATTGCGTACGTCTATTTCAATGGTTTCTTTGGTTTGTTGTCCGCCGCCATTTGCTGTCAGGTGGATTGTAGCCTTTCCGGTTTTGCTGCCTGTTTTTAAGGTAAAGAAGACAAGCTGGTCTCCCGGTTGGGTGAATTTGAGCGATTGTTGGTTAGCTCCTACAATCTGTACTCCTCCACCGGATACCTGAAGTGATACGGTCACATTCTTCACTTGATTCTCCATCGCAAAGATATTGACCGGAACGGTAATTTCTTCCTGAATACTAAGCACACGGGGCAAAGTAGACAACATCATCAATGGAGTTCGTACGAAGGCAGTCTTTTCCGCATTGCCATAAGCACCGTCCTGTCCGGCAACCACCATGGCACGTACCGAACCCACATACATCGGAAGTTTCAATGTATGCGTCTGGCTCTTTCCTTTTCCCAGATAGAAAGGACCTATAAACTTGACTACCGGTTTAAAACGGTTTGCTTTAGCATCGGCAGGTTTCAGTGTGGCGTCTCCACCTGTGCTGAAAAGCGAACTGTAGCTTCCGGAAGAAGCTCCCAATACATTATCATACATATCCCATGTCCGGATGCCAAGCGCTTCGCGTGAATAGAAATCATTCCATGGGTCCGGTGTCTTGAAGTTGGTAAGATCCAATAAACCGTCGTCTACGATCGCCAATGTATAAGTCATCGGTTTACCGCTCTTTTCGCTGACGGTCACGTTGAAGTTGGTTTCCGGGCGTAACACTTCCGGCATCTGTATCTGCGGTTGCAATACTGTCTGACTGTTAGTGACAAATACCGGAACAACGCCGTACATACGGATAGGCAGGTCATTGACTGTTTGTGCGTGAGGCTGTAACAGACTGATATGCAAATATACGTTCGGAGTCATCTCCGGCGTAATCTTGAATGTATATTTCGTATCTCCTCCGTTGGAGACTTCTATCCATTCCTGACGCAAAACTGTCGAACCGTTTTCAATGGATACCAGTGCACGTCCTCCCGCTGCCGCAGGAATAATGGCTGTGGCTGTTTCTCCAATTTCGTATGAATCTTTGTTCAGAGAGAAAGCAAGCATCTTGATGCCGCTGGGATCTGTTTTGCTCGAACGTCCGCGCCATTCCGGCCAGTCTATATAAACGGTTCCTCCGGTGGCATGTCCGCTCTCTTTGTCTTTTACGTAAACCAGGTAGCGTCCCCATGATGGATAATCGACGCGGAACTTGAAGGATGCTTTTCCGCCTCTTGTCTGTAAGTTGCCGCTGGCAACAGGTGTGATGGAACTGTTGTTGATGTAAGTGCCAAAAGATTCACCGCTGTTCTCCCACCACCAGCTCCAGCCGATGCGGTATATTTTGTATTCCAGATTAGTACGGTTCACTAACTGTCCCTGCGTGTTTACAGTCACAATATCGAATACGTGATCTTTGTCCGTTTCAATATATTTGCCTTTCGGTTGGTTCAAGTTGATACCGACGTAAGATGTAAATGGCGAGAACGGGATTGTTTGGGTGTAGATGCTGGCATCTCCTCCCGGTTCGAATACACGGGTGGTGAAAGTTGCATTCAACATACCCGGTGCTTCGGTTGCAGTCGGAACTTTCAGTGTGACGCTGGCTTTTCCTTCTGCATCCAGTGTACCGTCAAATACATCTGTTTTGATAGTTGTGAAATTCGTGGCCGGATTATTGAAGATATATTGTCCGTAATTCTTAAACTGTGTATTCACTTTAGATAAAGACATTTCTATTTTAGCTTTCAATTTGGAGGCAGTGGCTCCTGTCAGCCAGGTTGAAGTGAGTGGGGCGTAGACATCCTTGTCCGTAGCTTGAAGAATCTTCGGCAATGCCAGGTTTATTTTCAAGCGGTTGGGCTTTATGGTTTCGATGCGCAATCCTTTGTGGAAGGTGGTTCCTCCTACTTTAATATATGCATTCCAGAGCCCGGTTGGATCTGTAGCCTGTGTCGGAACGTCGAATGTATAGAATCCGTTCATTCCTTGCGTTGAAATCATTTTGGTGTAGAACTGTCCTCTCGGATTGTATATTTCCAGTGCTACGGGATGCTTGTCGGGGATTCTCTTTTCGCGGTCCTCCAATATAAAGGAAATGTGCAATGTGTCTCCCGGTCGCCATACTCCTCTTTCGCCATATATGAATCCTTTCAATCCCTTTTGAATATCTTTTCCTCCTACATCGAATCTGCTGACGGACTGCTCTTCACCGTCTACGACACGCACGTATGCCTTTTGCTTTTCCGATTCTGCCACGATAATGAAAGGTACACCCTTCGGAGTGATTTCAACGAACCCGTCTCCATTGGTCTCTCCCTTTCCTATGGGCTGTAATTGGAAGTTATATGCTGTTACTTGTGCTTTTCCTATCGGTTTGGTGTCCAAAATATTGCTTACGGCAATCCATAGTTTGTTCAGTGAATTCCGTTTTACAATCATTCCTAGATTGGAAGCAAATACATTACATGCAGCAATTCGGTCTGAATTCATATAATAAGATGGATGGCATGGATTGTCGCGTTCCGTCCATCGGTACACGCTCCAGTCCATTGTTCCTCCGTTGTAATAATAGTAAGCTTCGGGCGTATTCCAAATGGCTTCATCTTCTTCAGACAAGACACTTCCGCTTACTTTGGTCAACCCGTCGGGTGTGTTATTGTCGGCGAATTTCATATCCTGATTCTCGTTTCCTCCACAAGGATAAGCGGAGTATTCCTGACGGAATGAAAGTATGACACGGTATATGGCACCCGGCTCCTGATGAATCAACCCGGCAAGATCTATTGAGTAATCTCCCCAATGATGAATGTCTTTGGACGCATCTTTGGCAAGCCACAACGTTTTCTTGTAAACCAGTCTTCCCGAGCGGCGTAGTTCATTGGCCGAAGCAAGTGAATTGGTTTGCATGAACATCAATACATTATTCTCGAAGATGCGGATCACGCTCAAATCCACGGCATACAGATTGACAGCCCTGAAAGGAATAATCAGACTTTTCGAATCGGGCAGGATAGCGGCGGAGGTAGACATTTCTACCTGTGGTTTCAGACTTACTTCACTGAACGAGATCGTATGAGAAGTTCCCAGCGCTTTACCTTGACTGTCTTTGACTCCTTCATGGATATTCAACGTCAGTTTGTTCTGTGTGTTTGCTTCGAAATAGATGAAGATTCTGTTCTCGCTGATTTGGAAGATAGATGAAGAGACTTCCGGAATCTCAATCAGTCCTTTTAAATCCTGGGTAGTGGATAAAGGAGCGGAGAAAACAATCTCAATTCCGTTTTCCGGTTGTTCAATGCGTTCGGCAGACATAAAACGGAAGCAATCTTTAGCCGGTATCAGCACTTCTTCGCTTTGTTTACGGTCAATGCCAGCCGGGTTACCATTGGCTGTAATGGTCAATGGGTAATCATCAGCTTCTCTGGGTATTTGTCTGATGCTAAACTGATACCGGGTAAGGTTGTCTGTCGCGGTGACTTCTACCGGATAACTCTTCTTGCCATCGCTGGCAGTCAGCATCTTTTCCACTTCCTCTTTTTTCACTACATCGCTGAAGCGTATTTCTCCTTTAATATTTATTTCATCCGGTTGGGTAGCTGTAATTGGTAACGACTCCAACTGCAAAGTGAAGTTACGTTCCTGC
Organism: Bacteroides sp. 3_1_13; assembly: GCF_001185845.1. Taxonomy (NCBI): domain Bacteria; kingdom Pseudomonadati; phylum Bacteroidota; class Bacteroidia; order Bacteroidales; family Bacteroidaceae; genus Bacteroides; species Bacteroides sp. 3_1_13. Next base: position 1,879,833 of record NZ_KQ236956.1, on the reverse strand, counting down.
ACACGGAATGAGAAGTTGAACTCTTTTAGTTTTTTGTCCACTTCGATGAAGTCTCCCAGTTGGAAAGTTCCTTCGTAGAGCGTTCCCGGTTTCAATGTTCCTTCTTCCGGCACAAACTCAATGGTGTTGTTGCTTACCCAATATGCTTTTCCTTTTAATGAAGGGGAAAAGCTGAACGGATTGTTTTTTAACTCACTGTTCAGATCCACCATGGGTTGGTCATGGGTCAACTCTATGCGTATGGTTGAATTCTGTGAAATAACTCCTCCCGTATACGCATTTACATACGGTGCATAATCGGCAGAAGGAATGATGTCTTTTTGAGTACGTGTGCATGAATATAGGCCCACAGTCATCATGATAAGTAGGAGTAGTCCGGTAGCACTAATGCTACGTGTAGTCTTTGTTAGTCCCATAGCGATGAGTTTTTTATAGTTCAACAAACAAATATACAGTTTTTATGCTAAATCCTTTGTTATTCTGATTATTTTTGCAAGTTCTTAATCAATTTATTTATGGGGAAAAAGAAAGAATACAAAGAGGCCAATCGACGATTTCTGAAAAAACTGTCTTTTCAGGAAGGTGTTTTTGCGTTGCCGTGTGGAATTTATTACAAAGTTTTGGAAACTGGTGAAGGTACGATTTCTCCGGGTGCGCGGAGTATTGTTACCGTGCATTACAAAGGAAGTCTGATTGATGGCCGGGTATTTGATAATTCTTATGAACGTACTTGTCCCGATGCCTTACGTCTTAGTGATGTAATAGAAGGGTGGCAGGTAGCACTTCAGAAAATGCATGTTGGGGATAAATGGATTATCTATATACCTTATGCAATGGGATATGGTATTAAATCTTTTGATTCTATTCCTGCTTACTCGACATTGATATTCGAAGTGGAACTGCTTGGAGTTGCATAGAGTATAAAAATGAGCTATATATAATTAGATGCATGGATATTTTTCTTTTAGCTTCTTTATAAAGGATTTGCTTTTGCAAAGGTAGCTAAAAGTAGAAATATCCGGTAATAAAAATATGCAGCTTTGGAGAAAGTTAGTAATGCTGACCTTTCTTATATTTCCTTTATTTCCTTAGATGAACCATCTTCTGCCAGTTCTTTAATCTCTTTATTCAAAAACACGGAAAGTACAGTTCTTACTACAACAACTCCGCCCAAGATTGCCAGCTCATCCAAAGTAGGATCAACTACAGTTTTCAGAATGTCGGATGCGATTAGAAATTCCAGTCCCAGCAAAAGGTAACTGCCGAAATCTGCTCTAAGTTGCCGGATATTATTAATGGTATAAGTTCCGTTGAACCGTTTTATCTCATTGCGTAGGAAGGCAATGAAGCCGACGAGTACGCCATAAGTCACAATCAGTAAACTGATGACACTGATGATAGTAGCGAGTGTATTTAAGAATGTGAGTAGCATTGTTGTATAATGTTTAGTATCTGTTATATAAACAAGCGAAGTTGTATATTAGTTCTCAAATAGATCTTTCGTTAGGATTGAGTTCTCAATCTAATTTGTGTATCAATAAAATACAAATCTCCATCTATTCCATAAATCATCGCCTGCGTACTCAAAGTTGTTCAGCTTTACAACTATATCTTCATTTCCTGTATAGACTTCATTTTCTCCACCTTTACTTAAAAATTCTATATTCAAATTAGAGGGGGGATCCATAAATCGTCTGAATTGGCAAATGAAATTAACTCTTCAATTTGCCTTCTCTTATAGCTCTCTGTTGGTCCAAACGTTCTTGTTGCTTCCTTTTTTCTTCTAATGAGGCTGGCTGCTTGCTCCATAATGCTATTGACTTGCGAGTACGCTCTATCCATTGCTTGTGAAATTCGTTGATGTATTCCATAATTTTATTGATTATGAGCTTATGCAGATATGGTTATTAGGTTTATATCCAACAAAGTTCAGTTGATAAATTAGCATTGTTGTGTAATAATTTTTTGGTGTTTATGCCAATATCTTTTAATAAATATAGAATGGAAACGCTATTCCAAAAGTTTTTGTTTTTAAGTAAAAATAGGAGAGTGCTGTATTGAACACTCTCCTTATGTATAAAAGTAATAAATTACTTACCCAAAGCCTGAGCTATGTCAACAGCACAAGCTACTGTACAACCTACCATCGGGTTGTTACCAATTCCCAGGAATCCCATCATTTCTACGTGAGCAGGAACAGATGAAGAACCAGTGAACTGAGCGTCTGAGTGCATACGACCCATCGTATCTGTCATACCGTATGAAGTAGCGACACTGCATCCCTATAATTCAATCAAATTAATCGTAAATGAATGTTTTACAGGTGAATATTGAAATGCTTTAAAGAACGCTCCAGATTATAAATCTCTCTGTTTTGAATAAATGGTCGTGAATAAGTCACAAACCTTATATATTTAGTAATGCTGTTACTTCATTTTTTAGTTTTGGTAAATGGTTAATAACCATACTCCAAAGTATATCTACGGATAGACTATCATAGCCATGTATGATATAATTTCTGGCATCTACTATTTTACGAGAATTGGTTATAGCTATATCTTTATCAACTTTTAGTATTCTATTCATTGCTTCACCAATAATTTCTATGTTTCTTTCAATGGCTCGTCTAAGGCATAGGTTACCATAGAAGTCATCATAAACTTTAGGAGCATTGCCGAAGAAACTTTCTACTTCTTCAATGGCAGTTAGAATATCTTGCAAGTGTTTCTTTATTAATTCATCCATAGATTAAAGTTTTAGTTGCATCCACATTCTTCTTCAAATATGGATTCTTAATAGTCTGTTCTTCCAATAAGTCTACTTTTCTACCAAACAAATTTTCTAAAGCATATTTGAAATCAAAGAAATTATCAAAGTAATCGCTTACTTCTGCCTTATTGAAATCGACAACTAAATCAACATCGCTGTTGTCATTAAAACGACTCGTAAGAACAGAACCAAAGACAAATAATTTATGTACCTTATGTTTTTTGCATAGGTCAATTATCTTTTGGATATTATTTTCAATCAGCTTCATAGGTGTATCTCCTTTCAATGCAAAGATAGTTAATAACTCTTACTTTAACAAGGTATCATTAGGGATAGTTGTATTAATACTCTACTTTTTTTGCATTGGACTAATAAATACTTTCTTTTTTAGTTTAAAGTAGTATCTATATCCATCTTAGTAAAGTGAAATCAGTATTAGGTAGGAATACAAAACTAAACTATATTAGAAAGGTAGGAGAGAGGTAAATCAGCAGTTCAATCTATGAACATACTGAAAATAAAAAATCCCCATAACCTTATCAGTTACAGGGATTTACTATATGGTAATTATTTGAATTACTTACCCAAAGCCTGAGCTACGTCTACAGCACAAGCCACAGTACAACCTACCATAGGATTGTTACCAATTCCCAGGAAGCCCATCATTTCCACGTGAGCAGGAACTGATGAAGAACCAGCGAACTGAGCGTCAGAGTGCATACGACCCATCGTATCTGTCATACCGTATGAAGCAGGACCGGCAGCCATGTTATCCGGGTGAAGAGTACGACCTGTACCACCACCTGAAGCTACAGAGAAATATGGTTTACCAGCAAGAACACGTTCTTTCTTGTAAGTACCTGCAACTGGATGTTGGAAACGAGTCGGGTTAGTAGAGTTACCTGTGATAGATACGTCTACACCTTCTTTCCACATGATAGCTACACCTTCGCGAACGTCGTCAGCACCATAACATTTTACTTTTGCACGAGGACCGTCAGAGTAAGCGATTTCGCGAACAACTTTCAGTTCACCAGTAAAGTAATCGAATTGAGTCTGAACGTATGTAAAGCCGTTGATACGAGAGATGATCTGAGCAGCGTCTTTTCCAAGACCGTTCAAGATACAACGCAACGGTTCTTTACGTACTTTGTCTGCTTTAGCAGCGATTTTGATAGCACCTTCAGCAGCAGCGAAAGATTCGTGACCTGCCAGGAAAGCGAAACATTTAGTTTCTTCACGCAGCAACATAGCAGCAAGGTTACCATGGCCGATACCAACTTTACGGTCGTCAGCTACAGAACCCGGGATGCAGAATGCTTGCAGACCGATACCGATAGCTTCAGCAGCTTCAGCAGCGTTTGTACAACCTTTTTTAATAGCAATGGCAGTACCTACAACATAAGCCCATTTTGCATTTTCAAAACAGATAGGCTGAGTTTCTTCACACGTTTTATAAGGATCAAGTCCATGAGCTTCACAGATAGCGTTAGCTTCTTCGATATCTTTGATGCCGTTAGCGTTCAAAGCAGCGATAATCTGTTTGATACGACGGTCTTGGCTTTCGAATTTTACTTCTCTAATCATTGTTTCTTTCCTCCTTATATTATTCGTGACGTGGATCAATAGATTTAACTGCTCCCTGTTCTGCTGTTACGCGTCCGTAAGTACCTGTAACTTTCTTCAAAGCTTCGTTAGCATCAGTACCTTTCTTGATTTCGTCCATGAACTTACCCATGTGTACGAATTCGTATCCGCAGATTTCGTCGTTCTTGTCCAAGAAGATTTGTTTGATATAACCTTCTGCCATTTCAAGGTAACGAGGACCTTTAGCCAAAGTACCATAAAGAGTACCTACCTGGCTACGAAGACCTTTACCCAAGTCTTCCAAACCTGCACCGATAATCAAACCACCTTCAGAGAAAGCTGATTGAGTACGTCCGTATACGATTTGCAAGAAAAGTTCGCGCATTGCAGTATTGATAGCGTCGCAAACAAGGTCAGTGTTCAATGCTTCAAGGATCGTTTTTCCCGGAAGAATTTCAGCAGCCATAGCAGCAGAGTGAGTCATACCGGAACATCCGATAGTTTCAACTAAAGCTTCCTGAATGATACCTTCTTTAACGTTCAGTGTCAGTTTACAAGCACCTTGTTGAGGAGCGCACCAACCGATACCGTGTGTCAAACCAGAAATATCAACGATTTCTTTAGATTTTACCCATTTGCCTTCTTCGGGTATGGGAGCCGGTCCGTGGTTAGGGCCCTTCTTTACAACACACATGTGTTCCACTTCGTGTGAATAAGTCATAATTAGCTCTTTTTTTAGTGATATAATTAAAAATACGTAGTCACGATTCTCTAAATCGCCCACAAAGGTAGTCGATTTATTTGTTTCTGCAAATCGCCTTTTATTACTTTTTTGTGAAAAGAGACAAATCTGTTTACGTTTTTTCGTCGTTTGTAAAGTCGGGATTGCATTTGTGAAAGATTGAGACCGCGAGAACTATCTATCCTGTGCTTTGTTGTTATTAGAAAAAGAAAATTTATGGAACTGAATCAGATAGATATACATTATTTAATAGCGGCAATTTGCGTTATTTCATCTGCGCTTGTGTTTTATACGATAGGTGTTTGGGTAGAACGTCTTCAAAGGAAATTAAAGTTTTGGCATATCATTTTCTTTCTTCTCGGGTTGCTGGCCGACACGGTGGGTACAAGCCTGATGGAGCATATTGCCGAACTGACTCATTTGCATGACGAAATGCATACGGTGATAGGGGCAATTGCTATTCTTCTGATGTTTGTACATGCGTTATGGGCGATATGGACCTATGTGAAGGGAACGCCTATAGAAAAGAGACATTTTAATCGTTTCAGCATTGTAGTTTGGTGCATTTGGCTTATACCTTATCTAATAGGAGTTTATTTGGGGATGCGATTACATGTATAATAAACAGCCTGAATAGAGCCGGCAATTCATAAATCACCTTACAATATTCTTGTCAGCTGACTCTAGCCGGCCATTCGGACAACTATCGTTGTCTGATTAGTCGACTAGAGTTGACTGGATAGCCGACTGGAGTCGTCTGTTATTAAACAGTTGCTTTTCATTCGGGATATATATGCTATTTGCCTGTTTCTATTAATATAGCAAGTATTGGTTCTCACTATGTGGTGAAACTGTGAAATACATATTCTGTGAAGGATGTGAATACCGTGTTTTATATGATTTGTTCACAGGAAGTGTCTGTAAATGAGATGATATGGATCGTGTGAAGAACGTGGAGGACGGATAATGGAGTTAAGATTGGCAAGATTATGGAGGGATTATTACTGGATGTAGAATAAAATTCGTAGCTTTGCTGCATCATTATATAAAGAAGATTATGATCGAAGTTGTAGAATCAGCCTTACAAAAGGCTGCGGGTGAAGGAATGGATGAATTTATCCAGGCGTTTACAGATAAATATAAAGAGGTAATCGGTGGTGAATTGACTGCGGAGACGATGCCTTTGTTGACGGGAGAACAACATTCTTTGCTGGCTTATCAGATTTTTCGTGATGAGATGATGGTTGGCGGGTTCTGTCAATTGATTCAGAATGGCTATGGTGGTTATATCTTTGATAATCCGTTTGCGAAAGTGATGCGTTTGTGGGGAGCGGAAGAGTTTTCGAAATTAGTTTATAAGGCTAAGAAAATCTTTGATGCCAACCGGAAAGATTTGGAAAAGGAACGGACGGATGATGAATTTATGGCTATGTACGAGCAATATGAAGCTTTTGATGAGTTGGAAGAAGCCTATTTAGAGATGGAAGAACAAGTCACAGCATTGATTGCAAGCTACGTAGATGATCATTTGGAACTTTTTGCAAAAATAATAAAGTAACTGATGCAGTATTTTTTAAGTACTTGCATTTATTAATTATGAATTAGAATTTATATCTTTGCAAAATCTAAAAAATATGTTTATGAAACAAGTGAAATTTTTCTTGGTGGCTTTGATGGCTGTGGTTATGGGTATGTCAGTTACTTCTTGTATGAATGGAGATGATAACCACAATGTTACAATGACTGTTCCTGTTAAGTATAATTTTGGATCATTTCTGATGGGGGATGCAACTACGAAGTTGGTTCCAACTACAGAATTGGGCTTTTTGGATGGAAATATGTATATAATTTCATGCCAATATGACCAATCACAGGTGACAGCAAATAGTACTAGTATACCAGTTACTTTGCTATCTACTCCGCTTTGTATTGACCCTAAAGGTTAATGAAGGTTTGAATCCTCAAAAAACGGAACCTACTAATCCTCTTTATTCATTGGATAAGCAACAGTCAAGTTTGGTTTATTATGACAAAAATACAATCGTTTTGACAATGCCATATTGGGTGAAAGTTACAAACTCTAGTGTTGAAGATTCAGAAGTAAAGAAGCATTCATTTGTTCTTTCTTATGATCCTGAAGCAATGACTGCCTCTGACACTAAGTTAAAACTATATATTAGCCATGTTGTTGAGGATGCAGGTGAGACCGTAACTCGTTCTAAATTTACATATGCTTATAGGGCTTATTCAATTAGAGCTGCTCTTGCTGCATTTAAGGAGAAAACAGGCAAATTACCGAAATACCTGGAACTGACAGCTGAAATCAATAACTCAAAAGATGAATTGGTCGATAAGGATGGGAAGGAAACTTCGGTTGAACGTTCGGTTGAATATGATTACGCATTTACAGAATAACATTGAACTACAAGGAACTATTTAACATAGCAATGAAATTGATTTCCTCTCCGGCCAAGGCCTGGGAGGAAATTTCTATGGAAGAGGATAGGCGAAAAGTATATATGGCTTTTGTCTATCCTATGATTGGTTTATGCGGTCTGTCCGTATTCATCGGTTCGTTATTGACGAATGGGTGGGGAGGTCCGCAAAGTTTCCAGATAGCTATGACCAATTGTTGCGCCGTAGCTGTAGCCCTGTTCGGTGGCTATTTTCTGGCAGCTTATGCCATCAATGAAATGGGAACAAGGATGTTTGGTCTGCATAGCAATATGCCGTTGACACAACAGTTTGCAGGATATGCATTGGTTGTGTCTTTCCTGCTTCAGATAGTAACCGGACTATTACCTGATTTTAGAATTATTGCTTGGTTGCTGCAGTTCTACATCGTCTATGTGGTATGGGAGGGAGTTCCTATACTGATGGGAGTAGAAGAAAAACAACGATTAAAATACACCCTTTTGTCGTCTGTATTGTTAATACTATGTCCGGCGGTGATACAGATCGTGTTTAATAGGCTGACGGCCATACTTAATTAATGAGTAAAGATGAAACAACCTCCTGTAAATATAAAGAATAAACGGGCTACGTTTGATTACGAGCTGATAGATACCTACACAGCAGGTATTGTATTGACCGGTACGGAAATAAAATCCATTCGTTTGGGAAAAGCCAGTCTGGTAGATACGTTTTGCTATTTTACGAAAGGCGAATTGTGGGTGAAGAATATGCACATCGCCGAATATTTCTATGGATCGTACAATAACCATACGGCACGTAGAGAGAGGAAGTTGTTGCTTAATAAAAAAGAATTGGAGAAACTTCAGCGGGAGATGAAAAATCCCGGCTTTACGATTGTTCCTGTACGCTTGTTTATCAATGAGAAAGGTTTGGCGAAACTGGTAGTCGCTTTGGCGAAAGGTAAGAAAGAATACGATAAACGAGAATCTATAAAGGAGAAAGACGACCGTAGAGATATGGCAAGAATGTTCAAGCGGTAACTAAAAGCCGCTATAAGATAAACACCAGACTGCGAAGAGTCTGGCAGAAGATGGCAGAGTAGGTAATTAGGTATTAATGTGATAGGGTAATGAAAAAGACAATTTCTCAAGTCGTATCCGAGCGCATCCTTATTCTGGATGGGGCAATGGGTACAATGATTCAACAATATAACCTCAAGGAAGAAGATTTTCGTGGTGAACGGTTTGCGCATATTCCCGGACAGTTGAAAGGGAATAACGACTTATTGTGTCTCACACGTCCCGACGTGATTCAGGATATTCATCGTAAATACCTGGAAGCAGGTGCGGATATCATCGAAACCAATACATTCAGTTCGACTACAGTTTCTATGGCTGATTATCACGTAGAAGAATACGTGCGTGAGATGAATCTGGCAGCCGTAAAACTAGCCCGTGATCTTGCCGACGAGTACACTGCAAAGAATCCCGATAAACCGCGTTTTGTAGCCGGCTCTGTGGGACCAACCAATAAAACCTGCTCTATGAGCCCGGACGTGAACAATCCGGCTTATCGTGCTTTGAGTTACGACGAACTGGCTGCATCCTATCAGCAACAGATGGAAGCAATGCTTGAAGGTGGCGTAGACGCCATTCTGATCGAAACAATCTTTGATACCCTGAATGCCAAAGCTGCTATTTTTGCAGCCGAACAGGCAATGAAAGCAACAGGCGTCGAAGTCCCTGTCATGTTATCTGTAACGGTGTCCGATATTGGCGGACGAACATTGTCCGGCCAGACATTGGACGCATTTCTTGCTTCCGTGCAACATGCCAATATCTTTTCTGTCGGTTTAAACTGTTCTTTCGGAGCCCGCCAATTGAAACCATTCCTTGAACAACTGGCAGCTCGTGCACCTTATTATATTAGTGCTTATCCGAATGCCGGATTACCGAATAGCCTGGGTAAGTATGACCAGACACCTGCTGATATGGCTCACGAAGTGAGAGAATATATTGAAGAAGGACTAATCAATATCATTGGCGGCTGTTGTGGAACGACGGATGCCTATATTGCCGAATATCCCGCCCTCGTGAAAGGTGCTAAACCACACGTCCCTGCTCTTGCACCGGATTGTATGTGGCTTTCCGGGCTTGAACTATTGGAAGTCAAACCGGAAATTAACTTTGTAAATGTCGGCGAACGTTGCAACGTAGCCGGTTCTCGTAAGTTTCTTCGTCTGATAAACGAAAAGAAATATGATGAAGCTCTCTCCATCGCCCGTCAACAAGTGGAAGATGGTGCCTTGGTGATTGACGTCAATATGGATGACGGACTGTTGGACGCAAAGACAGAGATGACTACTTTCCTGAATCTTATCATGTCCGAACCGGAAATAGCCCGTGTTCCGGTAATGATTGACTCTTCCAAATGGGAAGTGATTGAAGCCGGCCTGAAATGTCTGCAAGGAAAGTCAATCGTTAACTCCATTTCTCTGAAAGAAGGCGAGGACGTTTTCCTCGAACATGCCCGTATCATCCGCCAATATGGAGCGGCCGCCGTCGTAATGGCTTTTGATGAGAAAGGTCAGGCAGATACAGCCGCCCGTAAAATAGAAGTTTGCGAACGGGCTTACCGTCTTTTGGTAGATAAAGTAGGTTTTAATCCTCATGATATTATTTTTGACCCCAATGTACTTGCCGTAGCTACGGGGATCGAAGAACATAATAACTATGCCGTAGATTTCATTGAAGCTACCGCATGGATCAAAAAGAACCTTCCGGGTGCTCATATTAGCGGAGGAGTCAGTAACCTTTCTTTCTCTTTCCGTGGCAATAATTATATCCGTGAGGCGATGCACGCTGTATTCCTTTATCATGCCATTCAGCAAGGAATGGACATGGGAATTGTGAATCCGGGTACTTCCGTGTTGTATAGTGATATCCCGACCGATGTATTGGAAAAGATAGAAGATGTCGTCTTGAATCGTCGTCCGGACGCAGCGGAACGTCTGATAGAATTGGCGGAATCGCTGAAAGCAACTATGAGCGGAACTGCCGGACAACCAACTGCCAAACAAGATGCGTGGAGAGAAGAATCCGTTCAGGAACGCTTGAAATATGCCTTGATGAAAGGAATTGGAGATTTCCTTGAACAGGATTTGGCGGAAGCATTGCCGCTTTATGATAAAGCAGTCGATGTGATTGAAGGCCCGTTGATGGATGGAATGAATTATGTAGGCGAGTTGTTTGGTGCCGGTAAAATGTTTCTTCCCCAAGTTGTGAAGACTGCCCGTACGATGAAAAAAGCCGTAGCTATCCTGCAGCCGATTATCGAATCGGAAAAAGTGGAAGGAAGCGCCGCGGCTGGAAAAGTATTGCTGGCAACTGTAAAGGGCGATGTGCACGATATTGGAAAAAATATTGTAGCGGTGGTGATGGCTTGCAATGGTTATGATATTGTAGACTTGGGAGTGATGGTGTCGGCGGAAACCATTGTGCAGCGTGCCATTGAAGAAAAAGTGGATATGATCGGATTGAGTGGTCTGATTACTCCCTCTTTGGAAGAAATGGCGCATGTGGCTTTGGAACTCGAAAAAGCAGGACTGGATATTCCTCTTCTGATTGGTGGGGCCACTACATCGAAAATGCATACGGCATTGAAGATTGCTCCTGTCTATCACGCTCCGGTGGTACATCTGAAAGATGCTTCCCAGAATGCAAGTGTTGCTTCCAAATTATTGAATCCACAGCTGAAAGCCGAATTGGTGAACGAACTGAATAGCGAATATGAGGCGCTTCGTGAAAAAAGCGGTCTGCTGAAACGTGAAACGGTTTCATTGGAAGAGGCGCAGAAAAATAAGTTGAATCTGTTTTAATTAGTATCACAATGAAAAAGATTTTCTCTTTCTTATGTCTGATTGCAGCAATAGTTGTTGCTATGAGCGCATGTTCTTCTACCAAAGAAGAAAAAGGAACGTCCGAAACCGGAAATGCTGCTTTGGATAATATCTTCGCACGTAAAAGTGTGCGTACTTATCTGAATAAGGGAGTGGAGAAAGAGAAAATAGACTTGATGCTTCGTGCCGGAATGGCTGCCCCTTCGGGGAAAGATGTCCGTCCTTGGGAGTTTATAGTAGTATCCGACCGTGCCAAACTGGATTCAATGGCTGCTGCGCTTCCTTATGCAAAGATGTTGACCCAGGCCCGTAACGCTATCATTGTCTGCGGAGATTCTGTACGTTCGTCTTATTGGTATTTGGATTGTTCAGCAGCAGCGCAAAATATTCTGCTGGCTGCCGAAAGTCTGGGACTGGGGGCTGTATGGACAGCTGCCTATCCTTATGAAGACCGTATGCAGGTGGTACGCAAATATACCAATCTACCTGATAATATCCTTCCGCTTTGTGTCATTCCTTTCGGCTATCCGGCTACAAAAGAGAACCCGAAACAGAAATTTGACGAGAAAAAGATACATTATAATCAGTATTAGTAAGCAAAAGTTTTGTCTTTTCAATAATTTCCTTACATTTGCAACGCTAATTAAAATCTGATACGCAAATGTTTGGAATAGACGACCCTTTTATAATTCTGCCTTACCTTCTTTCAGTGGTATGTGTGATCTTTGCTGCCTGGTTTGGGCTGAAGTATTGGAATAAGGATGACGAAAAAGACGAAACTCGATGAATACATTTACACTCGGCTTGATTGTGATAGGATATCTCTTGTCACTTGCTTATCTCGGCTTTTTGGGATATAAGAAAACAACGAATACCAGTGACTATCTGGTAGGCGGACGTCAGATGAATCCTATTGTTATGGCACTTTCTTACGGTGCTACGTTTATCTCTGCATCTGCTATTGTAGGTTTTGGAGGAGTGGCGGCAGCTTTCGGAATGGGTATTCAGTGGCTCTGTTTTCTGAATATGTTTATTGGGGTTGTCATTGCTTTTATCTTTTTCGGTTTACGCACCCGGCGTATGGGCGCAAAACTGAATGTGAGCACTTTTCCTCAATTATTAGGGCGTCATTTTCGTTCCCGTAATATACAGGTATTTATTGCTGCTGTTATTTTCATCGGAATGCCGCTTTATGCAGCAGTTGTGATGAAAGGTGGAGCTGTATTTATCGAACAGATCTTTCAGATTGATTTCAATATCTCTTTGTTGATATTTACATTGGTTATTGCTGCTTATGTTATTGCGGGCGGTATGAAAGGAGTCATGTATACAGATGCGTTGCAGGCAGTTATCATGTTCGGTTGCATGCTGTTTCTGTTATTCTCTCTATATCAGGTGCTCGGTATGGGTTTTACCGAAGCGAATGAAGAGTTGACTGCTATTGCTCCGTTAGTCCCGGAAAAATTTAAAGCATTGGGACATCAGGGATGGACTGCAATGCCTGTTACAGGTTCACCACAATGGTACTCACTTGTTACTTCCCTTATTTTAGGAGTAGGAATCGGATGTCTTGCGCAACCCCAGCTAGTGGTTCGTTTTATGACTGTGGAAAGTAGCAAACAATTAAACCGCGGTGTATTTATCGGTTGTTTCTTTTTGATTATAACAGTAGGAGCTATCTATCATGCCGGAGCTTTGAGTAACCTTTTCTTCCTGAAAACAGAAGGAGCGGTTGCTACCGAAGTAGTGCAGGACATCGATAAGATTATTCCATATTTTATTAATAAAGCGATGCCCGACTGGTTTGCCGCACTCTTTATGTTATGTATCCTTTCGGCCAGTATGTCTACACTAAGCTCGCAGTTCCATACAATGGGGGCTTCGGTAGGTTCTGATATCTATGGAACTTATAAACCCCGTTCGCGGAATAAACTGACCAACGTGATTCGTCTGGGAGTATTGTTCTCTATTCTGGTCAGCTACATTATTTGCTATATGTTGCCTCATGATATTATCGCCCGTGGAACTTCTATCTTTATGGGGATTTGTGCTGCAGCTTTCCTTCCAGCCTATTTCTGTGCTTTATATTGGAAGAAAGCTACTAAGCAGGGTGTCATGGCAAGTCTTTGGGTCGGAACAATCGGTAGCCTGTTTGCCCTTGTATTTCTTCATCAGAAAGAATCTGCAGCATTAGGTATCTGCAAAGCATTATTTGGACGGGATGTATTGATTACCACTTATCCTTTCCCTGTGATTGATCCGATATTATTTGCCTTACCATTATCTGTATTAGCCATCATCGTAATCAGCTTAGTAACCAAAAAATAAGTATTAAGTATCAAGTATTAAGTATTAACCGTGGCCTTTGAGGTGCTTATCCGCATGGCGTAATACTTAATACTTGATACTTAATACTTAATATTAATCATGCTTTTATTTTCTTCTTGTAAGATTCGTAGCGCGACATGATATCACGGACGAAATTGTAAGTCTCGATACCACGGAAATACCCGTTTTTGCAGACAGGGTCGGTAAAGTATTCTTCATTGCTTTTGAGCAGGATGAAGTTTTCTACATTGTCTTTCCATACTAGTTTGTTCTTTCCGTATTTTTCGGCTAGCGCCATGGCATCGTATATATGTCCCAAGCCGGCATTATAAGATGCCAGAATGAAGTTGAGTCGTTCCTGTTTGTCGGGAATCATACTGAAACTGCGGTCGGTGGCGGCGATATATTTAATAGCCGCTTTTACACTTTCCTCCGGATTCTGCTCCTTGCCGGGAGGTACTCCCATTGCCCGGGCGGTGGCAGGCATTAACTGCATCAGTCCTTTAGCGCCGGCCCAGGAAACAGCGGTGGTATCGAAATTAGATTCTGTATAGGCTAGTGACGCCAGCATACGCCAATCCCATCCGATATCTTTGGAATACTTTCTGAATAAATCATCATAATGAGAAATTTTCCCCTCTTTCAATGAAAGGATAGGAGAGTGGGGCATCATTTTACTATTCTCAAAATAACGTTTCATACTGGCTGTGTAGGCAGGAGAGGTCATATTTTCCTGATGCCATTTAGTAGCGGCGGCTGCCAGTTCGGGGCTGTCTTTTCGTACTGCCCACGAAGACCGTTGATCGAAACTGATAGATAGATCGATATTTAAATTAGGATAATAGGTCTTATTTAATTTTGCCAAGTCATTGTCGGCTACTGTATACGGGATTTTTCCTTGCGCCACTTGCGTTATCAAGTCCTCGATGGTAGTACTGTCATTGGTAACTTCATGAATCCGGATGCCGCCTCCTAATTCGCTGTTCAGATTGACGAGGCGGTCGTAATATTTCCCCGGCTTTACGTATATATCTTTTCCTACCAGTTCGGTTACGTCTTTTAATGGCTTCTGTTTTCCTCTTCCTTGCTGAACAATCACTTGATGGGTGATGACATCTTCACCACAATAAAGCAGACTGTCTTTCCACTCTTTGGTGATAGGCAGATTATAGGCAATCATATCTCCTTCGCCTGCCAGCAATTTTTGAATCATCTCGTCAACGCTTTTGGCAACTTCAATCCTAAGCTTTAGTCCCAGACTTTTGGCAAACTGCTCGCTAAGTTCATACTGGAATCCCATTTCCTGTCCCCGATAAATAAAATAGGAAGTAGAGCTATACAATGTCAATACAACGAGTTCGCCACTATCTTTTATTTGTGGAAGATCACGTGCGGATTCATCCGTTGTACTATGTTGTTTGTTCCGGCATCCGAACACACAACAGAACAATACGAGGAATAAAGGGATAATCAGTGTCTTGACATTCATACCTGACATTTTGCTTTTAACTCTCAACTCTCCATTCTCCACTCTCAACTCTTCAAGTGTTTCTTGATGTACATAGTCAGTATATCAATAGCTACCTTATTACTGCCGCCTTCCGGTACAATAAGGTCGGCATATCGTTTGCAAGGTTCGATAAATTGCAGGTGCATAGGCTTTAAAACCCGTGTATAACGTTCCATTACAGCTTCGGCAGTACGTCCGCGCTCAATAACATCTCTTTGGATAACACGTATCAGGCGTTCGTCGGGATCGGCATCTACAAAGATTTTAAGATCCATCATATTGCGCAGCTTTTTATCACACAAAGCAAGGATTCCCTCAATGATAACCACTTCGCGAGGTTCAATGTGGATTGTTTCGGACTGGCGCGTACAAGTGAGATAAGAATAAGTTGGCTGTTCGATACTTTTTCCCTCTTTCAGCATCATGATATGTTTGGAAAGCAAACTCCATTCAAAAGCATCGGGATGGTCAAAATTGATATTCTGGCGTTCTTCAACCGGGACATGGCTACTGTCTTTGTAGTATGAATCCTGTGGTAAGAGTACTACTTCTCCTGCGGGGAGGCTTTCTATTATTTTCCGTACGACGGTGGTCTTTCCGGAGCCCGTTCCGCCTGCTATTCCTATAATTAACATCTCTTTAAATGTATATTTGAACCAAATAGAGTATTTTTGCATTTCTATTAATGCAATGTATGCATTAACAAGACAAATATAGAAACAATTCATTAAAATAACAACGTAATGGTAAAACACATCGTATTATTTAAGTTAAAAGACGAAGTTCCTGCTGAAGAGAAACTGATAGTCATGACTAAATTCAAGGAAGCAATAGAAGCTCTTCCTGCTAAAATCTCTGTAATTCGCAAAGTGGAAGTCGGATTGAATATGAATCCCGGTGAAACATGGAACATAGCGCTTTACAGTGAGTTTGATACATTAGAAGATGTGAAATTCTATGCAACGCATCCCGACCACGTAGCTGCCGGTAAGATTCTGGCTGAAACGAAGGAAAGCCGTGCATGCGTAGACTATGAATTATAAATTAAAAAATAAAGATGAGAAAAATAATTTCTTTCCTGCTTTTAAGCTTTGTTGTATATGCATTGCAAGCGCAGATCAAGGATCCGGTAAAGTTTAAAACAGAGCTGACAACTCTCTCCGATACGGAGGCAGAAGTGGTGTTTACAGCTACCATTGATAAAGGTTGGCATGTTTATTCTACCGACCTGGGAGATGGCGGTCCTATTTCTGCAACATTTAATGTTGATAATAAATCAGGTGTCGAACTTGTCGGTAAACTGAAGCCTGTGGGCAAAGAAGTAGCTACTTTCGATAAATTGTTCGAAATGAAGGTACGTTATTTCGAGAATACAGCAAAGTTTGTACAGAAAGTGAAATTTACGGGTGGAGCTTACGCGATAGAAGGTTATCTGGAATACGGAGCTTGTGATGACGAGAGCTGCCTGCCCCCTACTCAAGTGCCATTCAAGTTTTCGGGAGTAGCGAAAGCCGGAAATGCTGCCGCAACGAAAACAGAACAACCGAAAGCAGAACAACCGGAACAAAAAGTAGTGGATAAGGCAGATAAGAAAGAAGGGGCAACTCCTGTTGCTTCGAAAGATTCATCTGCTATGATGGAATTGGTTCCTGCAACTACAACGGAGGCTATTACGGATATTCAGCCGGCTGTTACCTCCAGTGAACTTTGGAAACCCGTTATCAGTGATCTGCAAGCATTAGGCGAAGAGCACGGTCAGGAGGATATGTCTTGGATATATATATTCATTACAGGTTTTCTTGGAGGATTATTGGCCTTGTTCACTCCTTGTGTATGGCCGATTATTCCGATGACAGTCAGCTTTTTTCTGAAGCGTAGTAAAGATAAAAAGAAAGGAATTCGTGATGCGTGGACGTATGGGGCATCTATCGTAGTGATTTATGTGGCATTAGGTTTGGCTATTACGTTAATTTTCGGTGCCAGTGCATTAAACGCTTTATCTACCAATGCTATTTTCAACATTCTCTTCTTCCTGATGCTGGTGATTTTTGCGGCTTCATTCTTTGGAGCGTTTGAAATCAGACTACCCTCGAAATGGGGAAACGCAGTAGATAGCAAAGCGGAATCTACGACCGGATTACTAAGTATTTTCCTGATGGCTTTTACGCTTTCATTGGTATCTTTCTCTTGTACAGGTCCGATTATCGGATTTCTGCTGGTACAGGTATCTACCACAGGAAGTGTGGTTGCTCCGGCAATCGGTATGTTGGGATTTGCCATTGCTTTGGCATTGCCGTTTACACTTTTTGCCCTGTTCCCGTCTTGGCTGAAATCTATGCCGAAGTCCGGTGGATGGATGAATGTAATCAAAGTAACGCTGGGTTTCCTCGAATTGGCGTTTGCGCTTAAATTCTTGTCGGTAGCTGACTTGGCTTACGGTTGGAGACTGCTTGACCGCGAAACATTCCTGGCTCTGTGGATTGTAATCTTTGCTTTGCTTGGATTCTATCTGTTGGGTAAGATCAAATTTCCGCATGATGACGATGATAATAAGGTGGGAGTCACCCGCTTCTTTATGGCATTAATCTCTTTTGCGTTTGCCGTATATATGGTTCCCGGTTTGTGGGGAGCACCATTGAAGGCTGTATCTGCATTTGCTCCGCCTATGCAGACGCAAGACTTCAATTTGTATAAGAACGAGGTACATGCGAAATTCGATGATTATGATTTAGGCATGGAATATGCCCGTCTGAACGGAAAACCCGTTATGCTCGACTTTACCGGATATGGTTGCGTAAACTGTCGTAAGATGGAAGCAGCGGTGTGGACTGATCCGAAAGTGAGTGATTTGATTAATAACGATTATGTACTGATTACTCTCTATGTGGATAATAAGACTCCGTTGACAGAGCCCATAAAGATAATCGAGAACGGTACAGAACGTACTTTGCGTACTGTCGGCGATAAATGGAGTTATCTGCAACGTGTGAAATTCGGAGCCAACGCCCAGCCTTTCTATGTATTGTTGGACAATCAGGGCAAACCGTTGAATAAGTCGTATGCCTATAACGAAGATATTCCTAAGTATATCGAATTCTTGCAGACCGGATTGGAGAATTATAAGAAAGGGAAAAATTAAAATCTTCGATAAGACACAGTCCTGAATGATAAATGAAATAAAAGCGCTCTCATCTTTTCGGTGAGAGCGCTTTTATTTTTTTATTTCAGAAAAAATACATACGTTTGTAACATCATAACAATACCTTTGTGCCCAAAAATAAAGAAAATATGTACGCAACAGACACTCTTGTAAATGAACGGGAATTGGTTCTCCGTCTGATAGACGGAGATGAAGAGGCCTTTTGCGAACTTTATGCCGCTTACAAGAATCGTTTGCTCTACTTCGCCCTGAAGTTCGTCAAGTCGCGTGAATTTGCTGAAGATATTTTTCAGGATGCATTTACGGTAGTCTGGCAAACTCGTCGTTTCATCAATCCCGAAGCCTCTTTTTCTTCCTACCTTTATACCATCGTACGTAATCGTATTCTGAATCAGTTGCGCGACATGGCTAATGAAGATCAGCTGAAAGAACAGATTCTTTCTCAAGCGATCGATTCAACTAACGAAACCAATAACCATATTTTGCTCAATGATTTGAAAGAGATTGTTGCCCGTGCATTGGAACAATTGACACCCCGCCAACGGGAAGTGTTCAAAATGAGCCGTGAGTTACAGATGTCTCATAAAGAAATAGCCGAAGCGTTGGGTGTCTCTGTTCATACGGTGCAGGAACATATTTCTGTTTCTCTGAAAGTGATTCGTTCTTATCTGACTAAATATTCAAGTACATCAGCTGATATACTTTTGATTCTATTTTGTTTAAACTTATAATAAATGTTAATCACACCCTAGTTCTTTCTTACTTTTGTGTATTACTTATACAAAGGGAAGGAAATTAATATCCTTATTTTGAATGTATGATGAAAGATACTAAAACAGAAAAAGATAAATTGCATCGTTACCTGGATGACCTTTATACCAGGGAAGAGGCTTCACAACTTTTGCAAAGCATAAAAGAGGTAGAAAACCAAGATTTATTGGATGAACTGGCAGCAGAGGTTTGGGAAGAATCCGGGAACTTGCAACCTGCTACTGATTTGGAACGGGAAAGGTATAAGAGAGAGGCGCGTCAGTTATTGAAACGTATTGAACACAAAAAACGTACTTGGTTCCGTCGGGCGTCTGTGGTGGCGGTTAGTACGGCGGCTGTCATAGCCATTATAATGGGAAGTGTCAACTTTTTCCGATATATGAATGAACAGCAGGTCACGCTTGCCGAAGTCACCACTTCTTTTGGTGAAAAAAGGCAAGTGACTTTGCCGGATGGAACTCTTCTGGTATTGAATTCTTGTTCTCAAGTGCGTTATCCGGAACGTTTTGTGGGAGATAGCCGTGAAATAGAACTTGAAGGTGAGGGATATTTCCGTGTTGCCCGTAATGAAAAGATGCCATTTGTTGTAAAGACGAAGCGGCTGGATGTTCGGGTATTGGGTACTCGTTTTGACGTCAAGTCCTATTCAACGGATGAGATTGTATCTGTGAGTGTGGAGAGTGGTAAAGTGCAGGTTGATTTACTGGAAGCAATGATGAGGCTGACTGCCAAAGAGCAAGTGCTTATCAATACGGTTTCCGGTGAATATAGCAAGAAAACAGAAGACAGGGGAGTGGCTGTCTGGATGAAAGGAGGTTTACGTTTCTACAGTACACCGATTCGGGATGTGGCAAAAGAACTGGAGCGTGTATATAATTGCCGGATTACTTTTGCTCCCGGTCAGGATTTCAACAACTTGATTACCGGTGAGCACGATAATAAGAGTCTGGAGGCCGTACTTAAATCCATCGAATTTATCAGCGGTGATATCAAATATAAGAAAGAAGGTATTAATGTCCTTCTTTATAAAGAATGAGATGAAGAAAAGATAATGTTCAACCTTTAAAAGAATAATAGATGAAAACAGCCCCTTCATGAACTCCCTAAAATGATAGAAGCACTCCAAAGGAATGCCCCTATCCGCAATCCGGACGGATATTCATAAGCTTCGACCCAAATGAATAACGTATCGCGCATTGCTCGTTTTTAATAACTTTAGTCAATTACTAAAACGCACAAATTTATGAATAATCTTCTTATTTGTAAAGGGATAAGTAAAAATAGCTGTTCGTTTTTAGCTTTTTTACTATTCACCTTCATTTTAATTGTTCCGGCTGCTGCTCAAACACTGAAAGAGCATGATATAACGCTTCGCGTGCAAAATGAGCCGGTAGAAAGTGTTTTCAATAAAATCAGCAAACAGACTAATTTTAAATTTCTCTATGACCAGGAGACAGTGAACAAAGCTCCGAGAGTTTCTTTCGACATTAAAAATGCTTCATTAAAACAGATTCTGGGGGAGATAACCACCCAGGCCGAACTTTATTTCAATAGGACCGATCATACAATTGCTGTCAGCAAACAGCCGCTTAAAAAGGAAGAAACAGTTCAACGTACACGCACTATCCAGGGAATTGTTGCAGATGATAAAGGAGAACCGGTGATTGGTGCCAGTGTTCAGATTAAAGGAGAAGGCAGTGGTACCATTACCGATATCGACGGACGTTATTCAATCATGAATGTACCGGAATCTGCCACACTGACTATTTCTTATATCGGCTATAAAACGGTGAATATCTCTGCAAAAGATAAGAATACGGCAAAAATCACGTTGGTGGAAGATAGTAAGATGATCGATGAAGTAGTCGTGGTAGGCTATGGTGTTCAGAGAAAAAGAGATGTTTCTACTTCTATTTCTTCCGTGAAAGCTGAACAAATAGCAGAAGTTTCCGCTTCCGATTTTCGTCAGGCGTTGGCGGGAAAAATGCCGGGAGTACAGGTTACGCAACCTAGTGGTGATCCGGAAGGAAGCGTAAGTATCCGTGTTCGTGGTATCAGCACAGTGAATGCAGGTAGTGATCCTCTCTATATTATCGACGGTGTACCGGTGGAACGTGGATTTGCCAATCTGAATAATAATGATGTTGAATCTGTAGAAGTTTTGAAAGATGCTTCTTCGGCAGCTATTTATGGTAGTCGTGGATCGAATGGTGTAATTATTATCACAACCAAACAGGGGCAGTCGGAGAAAATGAAAGTGCAGTATGATGGATATTATGGTATCCAGAGTGTTTCGAAGAAACTTTCAATGATGAATGCATATCAGTTTGCCGAATTTGCAAAAGATGGGCATGACAACGCCTATCTGGATGCCAATCCCGGTGGATCACCGGACGATCCGAATGGAATGCGTCCCAACTCATGGGAACGTATCCCCACCGAACTCTTTCCTTATCTGAATGGGGACAAAGGACTGACCGATACGGACTGGCAAGACGCTATATTCCGTACTGCTGCTACTACCAGCCACAATGTATCTATTTCCGGTAGAGGAAAAACAGTCGGTTATTTTATTTCAGCCAACTATTATGATAAAGAAGGTATTATCATTAATTCCGATTTTAAGAAATATAGTATGCGTATGAATTTGGACGGGAAATATAAAAGGCTGAAATTCGGTCTGAATTTTTCTCCTTCTTATTCTACTTCCAACCGGGTAGATGCTTCCGGGTCTAACGGTATTGTGCAATCAGCCTTGATGATGCCTCCGGTATGGCCGGTGTATAATGCGGATGGAAGTTATAACTATCAGGGAAACGGATATTGGAGAATTGGGAATGACTATCAGCACAATGCCGTATTAAATCCGGTAGCCATGGCAAACCTCCAATCGGATGTTGTAGACCGTATGGCTATTGTAGGAAAAGTCTTTGCGGAATTGGAGTTATATAAAGGGCTTACCTATAACATTTCTTTTGGTGGTGATTATTACGGTTCGCATAACGATCAATACCGTTCATCGGAACTTCCATTGTTGGGACAGAAATATTATGATGTGAAGTCGAATCCTACTGCATACAGTTCATCCGGTTTTTATTTCAACTGGTTGGTTGAGAATAAAATCAATTATAATACGACCATCAAGGATGCTCATTCTATCAATGTCGTTTTAGTGCAATCGGCTCAAAAAGAAACATATAAAGGTGATAATGTGACGGCTACCGATTTCCCGAATGACTACATACAAACGATT
Organism: Bacteroides sp. 3_1_13; assembly: GCF_001185845.1. Classification (NCBI taxonomy): domain Bacteria; kingdom Pseudomonadati; phylum Bacteroidota; class Bacteroidia; order Bacteroidales; family Bacteroidaceae; genus Bacteroides; species Bacteroides sp. 3_1_13. Next base: position 1,857,400 of record NZ_KQ236956.1, on the reverse strand, counting down.
TCCGGAGGTACGGTGACGAAAGGTGCATCTGATAAAACACAGTGGACAATTGCTTCTTATCTGGCACGTGTACAGTATAGCTATAAAGGTAAGTATATGGCTTCAGCAGCCATTCGTGCAGACGGTTCTTCCCGTTTTGGAAAAAACAACCGTTGGGGATATTTTCCTTCTGCTTCTTTTGCATGGAGAATAAGTGGAGAAGACTTTTTCACGAAAGCAAAATTCCTGTCATTTGTTGATGACTTGAAACTTAGAGCCAGTTATGGAGTTACCGGTAATTTTCAGATTGGTAATTATGACCACCTGTCTCTGATGGCTTCCGATAACTATATACTCGGTACAGGTAATGGGCAGTTGGTGAATGGATATAAACCTAGTACCATAAAAAACGAGGATTTGAGTTGGGAAAAGAATGCGATGGTGAATGTAGGTCTTGATTTACAAATGTTCAAAGGATTGCTGGGACTGACTGTGGATTATTATAATACCAACACTTCTAATATGTTGTTGAACGTACCTGTTCCTCATCTGACCGGATATAGCACTGCATTGATGAATATCGGTAAAGTGAACAACAGGGGATGGGAAATAGCATTGACCTCGCAGAAGAATATAACGAAAGATTTCGGTTATTCATTCAATGCCAATTATGCTACGAATACAAACGAAGTAAAGGCGCTCGGTCCGGGTAATGCTCCTATCATATCTACCGGTAGCGTAGATCATGCGTATTACATAACGAAAGTTGGTGAACCTATCGGCTGTTATTATCTGTTGGTGCAGGATGGTATTTTCTCCAATGAAGAAGAATTGAAGAAATATCCTCATTTCAGCAATACCAAGCCCGGAGATTTCCGGTTTGTGGATGTAGATGGAGACGGTGTGATGGACTTGGATAAAGACCGTACGATAGTAGGTAACTATATGCCTGATTTTACCTATGGATTCGGGGGAAAAGTGTGGTTTAAGGGATTTGATCTTGATTTCAATTTCCAGGGAGTGTATGGTAATGAGATTTTGAACTTGAATCGCCGTTACATTGATAATCTGGAAGGCAATACCAATGGCACTACCATCGCCTTGAATCGTTGGAAGAGTCCGGAAGATCCGGGAAACGGTCAGGTGAATCGTGCCAATCGTAAATCAAAAGGTTATAATGGACGTACGTCAACCTGGCATTTGGAAGATGGCTCTTATCTGCGGTTGCAGAATGTGACACTGGGATATACTTTGCCGAAGAATCTGACCCAGCGCTTTTTTGTAGAAAAGTTGAGAGTATACGTTTCCGGACAAAATCTCTGGACTTCAACTAATTATAGCGGATACAATCCGGAAGTGAATGCCCGGCCGTCTAATTCTCTTTCACCGGGTGAAGACTATGGTACTTATCCATTGGCTAAAACATTCTTATTCGGATTGAATATAACTCTTTAATCATCCTTTAAAATACACGTTGTATGAAAAAATATAAACTAATACTATTCTTGTCAACTGCTTTTCTATCAGTTGCCTGTACAGATAGTTTCTTCGATTTGGAACCAAGTAGCAGTGTGCCTACCGATAAGGTATATAAGACAGCAGACGATTTTAATGTAGCTGTGATGGGATGTTACTCTAAATTGCAGACACAGGTTTCCTATTTTACGGAGTGCTGCGAATATCGGAGTGATAATTTGACATTGAGCGCACCTACTGCCGGAACGCAGGACCGTTATGATATCGACCAGTTTGCAGATAAAGCTTCTAATGGAATCCTGGAAAATGCTTGGGCGAATTTTAATAATGGAGTCTATCGTTGTAATCTTATATTAGATAGGATTGATGAAGCCAACTTTGACGCTACTCTGAAAAAACAATATAAAGGAGAAGCCCTTTTCATTCGTGCACTTACCTATTTTAATATGTATCGTCTGTGGGGAGGAATACCGATGACTAATAAAGTAGTGACAGTGGCCGAAGCTTTAAAAGTCGGACGTAGTTCAGACCAGCAGGTTTATGAGTTCCTTGTCGGTGATTTGAATCAGGTTATTAATGAAAGTATGTTGCCGTCTTCTTATGCAAGTGCCGATATGGGACGAGTGACTTCCGGTGCTGCAATGGCATTGCTTGGTAAGATTTACCTTACTTTCCATAAATGGACGGAAGCTCGAAATGTGTTATCACAATTGATAGGTAAGTATTCTCTGATGACTACTCCGGACCGGGTTTTTGATGTAAATAATAAAATGAATGATGAGATCATTTTTGCTGTTCGCTTTAATAAGGATGTTGAAGGAGAAGGGCATGGATACTGGTTCTCTATCATTAACCTGACCGACGATACCAATCAGACAAAGGCACTGAAAGAATGTTATAAAGACGGGGATAAGCGCAAAGATTTGATTACTTATGTTAAGGTGGAAGATAAAGTCTGTGTCATGAATAAATTTAAGGATGTCAAGAGTGCGACCTATAACACTGTTGGTAATGACCAGGTTATTCTCCGTTATGCCGATGTATTGCTGATGTACGCAGAAGCTTTGAATGAAATCAGTTACAGTAATTTGCAGAATTCAGAAGCCTTGGTTGCTTTGAATGCTGTACATACCCGTGCCGGATTGTCTCCGATTTTGATTACAGAGTTACCCGACCAGGATAGTTTCCGTAATGCGATTATGCTGGAACGTCAACAGGAATTTCCTTATGAGGGACAGCGTTGGTTCGATTTGGTACGTATGGGAGGTGCTAAGGAAGCTATGAAAGCAGAAGGACATATTATTCAGGATTACCAATTCCTGTATCCTATTCCCAAAACGGAATTGGAAAGAATAAACAACACAGAATTGTTGTGGCAGAATACGGGATATTAATAGGGTTAAACTAAAAGAATTCAGACAATGAAAAAAATAATATATAGCTTGTTGTTTATTCTCACAGTAGTTTTTACTGCTTGTGAAGAAGAGCTGCCAAAAGCGAATTTCGATTTATATGAACTGAAGTCACTTACGGCAACAGCCGGAGATATGAATGTGACTCTTGCTTGGGAGGCATACGAGAATGCCCGGCCTAATGAATATTTGATTCTTTGGACTTCCGGATCGTCAGATGCGGAAGGAGGTGAGATGACTGTGGATGCAAAAACAATGACTGCCACAATCAATAATCTGGTGAATGACGTTGCTTACACTTTTTCTGTACAGCCTCGTTATACAGGAGGATTGGCTAGTAAAACGACTGCTGCTTGTACGCCGAAGAATGCGAGATACCCGATTTCTGATCTGACGGCAGCAGCCGGCAATGAAAGGGTGCGTTTGAGATGGACAAAACCTGCCAGTGAACGTTTTACCCGTTATCAGGTTACTGTTAATCCGGGCAATCAGATTATCAATCTGGATGATACTTCATTGGAAGAATACATTGTTGACGGGTTGACTAACGATCAGGAATATACGTTCAACGTAGTTTGTGTTTATCCTACAGGCAATTCTATTCCAGTGGAAACTTCAGCTACTCCGGGATTGATCTATCCTATTCTTGCCAATACGGAACTGGTCGTGTGGGAACCTTGCGCCTTTGCTTATAACGATATGTATTTTATGGCAGGTGAAGTGAAATCGGTAAGCTGGGATTTTGGTGATGGTACGACATCAGGAGAAAACAATCCTGTACATGCATTTGCTACTACCGGAACTTATACAGTAGCTGTTACGGTGACTTATGTAAATAACACAACCGAGTCGGGTAGTCTGGCTGTTACAGTCGGCAATTATAAATGGAATTCTGTCGATTTGAACTTTGGCGGACTTACCGGATATGTAAAGACTTCCAATCCGGTGTTCTCTCCGGATGGAAAAACAATGTACATTCCAACATCTACTCCTGCAGGGCATTTATTTGCTATTGATGTAGTGAGCGGTGAATTCAAATGGGTGTTTGCTATTGATAAGGTGACTTATGGCGGAGGAGCGTTAGTCGGTTCTGATGGCACTATTTATCAGTGTGTAAGTAATGCTTCCGTAAATAATGTATATGCAATAGCACCTACTAATGGTAAACAAAAATGGGCGGTTAAATTGGATGGCGTAATAGGAGCTTTCCCTGCATTGTCTGCAGATGGTATCCTTTATTGTTTGACTAATAAAAGCATATTGTATGCACTTGATGTAGCTAATCAGGGCAGTATCAAATGGCAAAAACAGTTAGATGGTGACACGGGAGGTGCTGTTGTCCTTGATAAAAAGGGCAATGTTTACGCTGGTACGAATGCAACTATTTATGCCTTCAACTCAAAGGGTGAACCGCTTTGGACATTAGAGGGAGATAATAAAGTTACAGAACGGGGAGTTTTTGCGTTGAATGGTAATATGCTTTATGCGACGTTGAAAGGAGGCGGACTTGTTGCTGTCGATATGACAAACGGGACAAAGAAATGGACGTATCCGACAACGAAAGGGGATGCCTATTTCCCGATTGTAGATAAAAATGGTAATATCTACTTTACGGAGAAAAATTCACAGACGGTTCATGCGGTAAATTCTAGCGGATCTAAAATCTGGGAGAAAAAGGTAGGCAACAATTTGAATTACAGTGGAGGTACCTTGAGCACGGATGGTATTCTTTATATAGGTACTCAATCAGGAAACAAAGTATTGGGACTTGATATTACTAATGGAAACATTGTTTTTGAAGAAACTGTAGGACAACAAGTCATGGCAGCTGTTACTATTGGTCCGGACAAACGGCTTTATTGCGGAACGATCGGATCTGGTAATATCGGTGCTGTCAAAGCATTTGATATCAATAAGACTTTGGAGACAGACTCCTGGAGTATTCGTGGTGGTGATATTCAAGGTACAAACCGTCAAAAGTAAGCGATAATGAGAGTTTCTGTTTTTATCTTATTTATAGCGATGACAATAGGTTTATATGCACAGAAATATAAAGTAGGTACTACTACGGCTTTGTGGAAAGTACCTGCTTCCACAGACTTTTCTCAAGCTCGGTCTGTGGGGCTAGAGTATGTGGAAGTTGCATTTAACCAGTGTTATAGAGGCGTTCCGGCAAATGAGGTCATTTCTCGTGTTCGGGATATGAAAGCAAAAATTGATAGTGCCGGTATCAAAGTCTGGTCTATACATCTTCCTTTTTCCCGAACGCTGGATATATCGGTTCTCGATGAAAAGAAAAGGAAAGAAAATGTAGATTTTATGGCGGAGATGATTGAACAGTGTGCTCAATTTCAACCGAAATGTTTAGTTCTGCATCCAAGTTCCGAACCGATTGACGACAGTATTCGGGCACAAAGAATAGCCAATGCTTCCAGGTCTATCGCTTATCTGAAGAAGTATGCGGATCAGATAGGAGCACAGTTATGTATAGAGAATCTGCCGCGGACTTGTCTGGGAAATACTCCTGAAGAACTTTGGGAGATTATCAAAGACATTCCCGGTGTGAAGGTTTGTTTTGATACCAATCATTATACAAAAGGAACGACGGAACATTTTGTAGAAACCATTGGTGAACGTATTGGCACAATACATGCTTCGGATTTTGATTTTGTCAACGAGTGCCACTGGCTTCCTACGCAAGGCGATATTAAGTGGGGAAAGTTAATGCACGCACTCGAAGGAGTCGGTTATGAAGGAGTTTTCATGTATGAAGCGACTAAAGATCACGAAAGCCATGATACACGTCCAACCCCGGAACGGGTCGTTGAAACTTTCAATAAAATAATAAATGATTATAAAACACTGAAATAAGATGGATATAATAAGAAAAATTCAATATTTACTGTTTTGCCTTTTGGCAATAGGCTTTGTTGCTTGCGATGATGATGACAACAACAGTACCGAAACAGGTCATGAAGGAATCCTTACTCAATTGGCAGAGGAAGTGGATGCCACAGCACAACAGTTGTGGAGTTTTTCTCCTTTGATTGTCAATGCCGGACGTACTGCTACTTTGACCAAAATTCAGGGGTATGCGGATAAATGTAAAGATGATTATTTCATCAGTTATCTGAATGGTTTCGACCAGGCAAGTACAAGTATGGAAAAGTGTGATCCTATTATCTATTTTTATCGGAGCGCATTTGACCGCGTGATGGATGGAGTTAAAAACTCAAAAGTGGAAAATGGTACGGCAGAGATTTGGGCACTCTATAATATGGGGTATGTGGTTAAGACTCCGTCAGGGTGTTTTGCTATTGACATATCTCATCGTTGGGCAAAAGAACTGGCACCTTATATTGATTTTCTCTGCGTCACTCATAAGCATTCCGATCATTATAACAATGATCTTATTCAGGCTATGTTTGATTTAGGCAAACCGGTATTGTCTAACTACCTGAAAGATACGACATATCCTTATACCGCAAAAGGAGATAAAGATTATGAAATAGGAAAATTCAAAATTAAAACCTGTATCACCGATCACAACAATTCCGGGTTATCTAATTTTGTGACTGTATTTTCGATTGATTGTGGTGAAGATACCGGTAACTTCGTCTTTATGCATGTAGGAGACTCCAACTATAAACCGGAACAATATACGAATCTAGCTTCTCATGTGAATGTATTGATACCACGTTACGCTCCCAATGCACTGACTGAAAATAATATTCTGGGTTCGGGTGCAGGGCAGGTAGAACCGGATTATGTCTTGTTATCGCATATTCTGGAACTTGCTCATGCCGGTGTTGACGAATCGAGATGGTCATTGGAACTGGCACTCGAACGGGCTTCGAAGATTAACTGTGAACAGACCTATGTACCAATGTGGGGAGAAAAAATGGTCTGGAAAAACAATAAACTGAATTAAAATTCTTAATGTTTGAACTTATGAAACGGATATGTAACTTCATACTTCTTCTATGCTTGGTACAACTGGCTGTTGCCCAAAATAGAATAACTGAAATCAAAGAAAACCTGTTAGGAGATCATCCTGATAAAATACTGGTTGTATCACATCGGGCCGACTGGCGTAATGCTCCGGAAAACTCATTGCAAGGTATACAGAATTGCATTGATATGGGAGTCGATATGGTAGAGATCGATTTGAAAAGAACAAAAGACGGACATTTGGTAGTGATGCATGATAAAACAATCAATCGCACCATGAACGGAAAAGGGCTGGTAGAAGATTATACATTAGCGGAATTGAAAGCAATGCGTCTTAAAAATGGCGTCGCTTGTAAAACAAGACATCAGATTCCTACATTGGAGGAAGTCATGTTGCTCTGCAAAGGTAAGATAATGGTAAATATTGATAAGGGCTATGATTATTTTCAGGAGGCTTATGCCGTACTCGAGAAGACAGGAACAGTCGACCTGTGTGTCATCAAAGCCGGGCTCCCTTATGAACAAGTGAAAGCTGAAAACGGTGCTGTGTTGGATAAGGTAATTTTTATGCCTATTGTACAGTTGCACAAAGAAGGAGCCGAAGCTGTTATTGACAGTTATCAGACTCACATGAAGCCTGCTGCTTATGAGTTAGTATTCGATAATGATAATCCGGAGGTTCTTAACTTGATAAAGAAAGTGCGTGATACAGGTTCTAACTTGTTTATCAATTCTCTTTGGCCCGAACTATGTGGCGGTCATGATGATGACCGTGCGGTGGAACTCCATCAACCGGAAGAAAGCTGGGGATGGATCATTAATCAGGGAGCGAAATTAATTCAAACCGATCGTCCTGCGCTGTTATTGGAATATCTGCGCAAAAAGAAACTTCACGACTAACCGTATTTCTTCATGTTAAAACAGCTTATAAACTTTTACAAGGTCTCTTCACCGGGACCTTGTAACGGGGAGGCTTTGTCCTCTTCCGATGAACGTCGTCTGAAGTATCTGAAATGGTCTACCTTCCTTTCGGCAACTTTTGGCTACGGTATGTATTACGTTTGCCGCCTTAGCCTGAATGTCGTAAAGAAGCCCATCGTAGAGGAAGGAATCTTCTCTGAAACGGAGCTGGGAATAATCGGTTCCGTATTATTCTTCACTTACGCCCTCGGAAAGTTCACGAATGGTTTCCTTGCCGACCGTAGCAATATCAATCGCTTCATGACTACCGGTTTATTGGTTACGGCATTAGTGAACTTATGTCTCGGCTTTACCAATTCTTTTATTCTGTTTGCTGTCCTTTGGGGGATTAGCGGCTGGTTTCAGTCTATGGGGGCCGCCTCCTGTGTGGTTGGTCTTTCCCGTTGGTTCACGGACAAAGAACGCGGTTCCTATTACGGATTTTGGTCTGCCAGCCATAACATCGGTGAAGCGTTGACCTTTTTGATTATTGCGTCTATTGTCAGTGTCTTGGGTTGGCGATACGGCTTCTTCGGAGCCGGTATTGTCGGTTTGCTTGGAGCTTTAATCGTGTGGAAGTTCTTTCATGACACTCCCGAGAGTCAGGGTTTCCCTCCAGTGAATGTTCCCAAACAGAAAAAAGAGATGAGTGCAACAGAAACGGCGGATTTCAATAAAGCACAGCGCCAGGTGTTGATGATGCCTGCCATTTGGATTCTTGCCCTTTCGAGTGCTTTTATGTATATCAGTCGTTATGCGATAAACAGCTGGGGCGTCTTTTACTTGGAAGCTCAAAAAGGGTATTCTACCCTGGATGCCAGTTTTATCATTTCTATCTGTCCGGTTTGTGGTATCATCGGTACGATGTTTTCCGGAGTGATTTCGGATAAATTGTTTGGTGGTCGTCGCAATGTTCCTGCCTTAATCTTCGGATTGATGAATGTATTTGCACTTTGCCTTTTCCTGTTGGTTCCGGGCGTACATTTTTGGATAGATGTATTGGCTATGATTCTTTTTGGTTTAGGAATTGGAGTACTAATTTGCTTTTTGGGTGGTTTGATGGCTGTCGATATTGCTCCTCGCAATGCATCGGGAGCTGCATTGGGAGTTGTTGGCATTGCCAGTTATATTGGTGCCGGATTGCAGGATGTGATGAGTGGTATACTGATAGAAGGGCAAAAAACGGTTCAGAACGGAGTAGATGTTTATGATTTCACTTATATCAATTGGTTTTGGATAGGGGCGGCTCTGCTGTCGGTACTTTTTGCGTTATTGGTTTGGAATGCAAAATCAAAAGTAGTGGGTTAATTCTAAAGATGTATTAGGTTAGATTGAGAAAGCTTGTTTGTAAAGGAAGATAACAAGTGTTTATATTCAAAAGTCTTGGATTTATTTTCGGGAAGTTCGTTTTTACGATTCTTCCCGAAAATTATTTACTTTGTCTCTGCCAGCCAACGATTGATATTGCGAGTTTCCGCACTGAATTCCACACCAATCTTTATTACTTCCCGATGATCTTTTTGATAAGGAATCAAATATCCTTTTTCATCAATCTGCTTCATCGCTTCTTCTGCGGTTCCATTTAATTTGAACTCAAATACATAGACGTATTTGGGTGTTTTGACTACAGCATCGGCACGTCCGCGAGCACTGCGCACTTCTGCTTCTGTGAATTGTCCCATTAGTTTGAATACAAGATAGAAAATAACCTGATAGTGCCGTTCGGTCTGGTCATTCAGTTCATACGGAATATCAGCAAAGAAAGCCTCCAAACGGGTGAGGAAAGATTCATAATCACCTGTGCGTAATTCCTGAACGAATTTTCCGATATAAAATCCTTGATCGTTGTTCTTCATTGGAGTGTAAAACGGAACAAGAAAGTTAATGAATCCGTAGCGCACTTCATCATTCGGAAAATCAAGCCGATAGTTCTGAAACTCTCTGTCGTAATCCTTAATAGTCAGATATCCACTTTGATAAATCAGCGGTATAGGATTATTAGCATCCATTCTGTATTCTACAAAAGAAGAAGCAGGCGCTTCTATACCATTTAATAAAGTACGGAGATCATATTCACTTTTTTGTAGTAGTTCAACCAAGAATGTTGGCGTACCGGTTTGGAACCAATAGCTGCCCAACTCCAATTTACTGAAAGCATTCAATACGCTGAACGGATTGAATACCCCTGAGCCATCCGAGTGAAAATGATAACCGTCATAGTTGCGTTTCATTGCTGCGACTACTTCTTCTGGAGTCTGATGATTTTTGCGACCGAAAATTTCAATCTCGGGTTTGAAAGTACTCTCCAGTTCTTCTCGGGTAATACCGCAAAGTGTGGCATAAGAATAGTCTAGGCTAATGTCATTCAACTGATTCAGATCGCTGAATACGCTGACTTGAGAGAACTTCGTAACTCCGGTCAGGAAAACAAAACGGAGATATGCGTCAGCACTTTTCAATACTCCATAAAAGGCTTTCAATATCTGACGATACTCTTCGAACAATCTCGGACGGGTAATGGCTTGCAAAAGAGGTTTGTCATATTCGTCTACTAATACAACGACGTTTTTTCCTGTTTTCAGAAAAGCTTGCTCGATCACATAGCTGAAGCGTTCTTCGGGGCTACGATCTTTTTTCTCATCACCATAAATAGCTTCCCATTTCTCTAAATATTGGTTTAGCATTGCGATTAAATCCGCTGCCGTCTCATATTTTTTTGCATTCAGATCAAGGTGTAAAACAGGAAACTGTTCCCATTTTGTCTCTAGTTGTTCAATGGCCAAACCATTAAATAGCTCTTTTTTTCCTTGGAAATAAGCATCGAATGTCGAAATTAATAGACTTTTACCAAAGCGGCGTGGTCTGCTTAGAAAATATGGCTTTCCCAAATTGGCCATACGCCATACAAGCGCAGTTTTATCCACATAAAGATAATTCTCCTTCCGTATTCCTTCAAATGTCTGTATTCCAATAGGAAGTTTACGCATTAAGTTGTCCATATCCGATGGTTTTAGAGTTTCTTACGCAAAGATACAATATGCAAATGAGAATTTAAGTAGAATACAAACATTATCTTTTCAGAATAAATTCAGTTTTATGTCTTTCCTTTGCCGGAGATAATTTGTTATCTTTGCAACTTTAACCCGATAATCAATGAGTAGAATAATATTAAATACTAAGATTTGGCTGTTTGTGTTGTTGTTTGGAATGTCGTTTCCCGCATGGGCACAAAGTGATGATTTCAATACATGGACCAAGTTTAAAGTGAGTCATAAGATAGATTCTCGTTTCTCGGTTTCAGGCGATTTGGAATTACGTATGAAGGATGATGTAAGTCGATTAGATCGTTGGGGACTGACAGTTGGTGGAAGTTATCGCCCTTGTTCTTTTTTGAATCTGGGAGTGGGATATGAGACCCATCTTCGGAATTTGGGTGATTCAGACTGGAAGTTGAGACATCGCTATCATATATCTGCCACTGCCAACTTTCGTTATCAATGGTTGAAAGTGTCTTTGCGGGAGAGGTTTCAGCAGACTTTTGACCGTGGTGATTCTGAAACTCGTCTACGTTCTCGTTTGAAGTTATCCTATGCTCCTACAAAAGGAATCGTTTCTCCTTATTTTTCTGTTGAAATTTATCAAAGTCTGGATGATACCTCTTTTTGGAGAGCAGACCGTATGCGCTATCGTCCCGGAGTGGAGATTGCTTTAGCCAAACGTTGGTCATTGGATGCATTTTATTGTTATCAATATGCATCTTCGCAAGGCAGACACATTGCCGGAATAGAAGTGGGGTATTCTTTTTGAAATAAATGACGGATAGTAAATAATAACCAATGCTAATATAATAATGTGGAGTTCAGAATGTCTTGTTTTTGCATGTGTTATTTAAATGGCTGATTACGTGCTTTTTATATAAAAGATTAATCTTTTTAAAGGAAAATATTTCTTTTCTTAACTATAATCTGTACTTTCGCTTCCACATTTCAAACTGTAATGTGGGAATTTAAGATTCTACAGTTGCAACAGACGTGTTGTATGGTTTTTCATAACCGAAAGTGAATACTTCCTCTTATGGCATTCTTTCTGCTCAATCAAGAATTTCTTTTTTTGAACTAATAGAAAAACAAAATGAAAACATGCCATAACCTATTTGTGGGAGTAGGTTTTTTTATCCTTTGTTGTACTATGTTTACTGCTTGTGTAAACCATATTTCGGAGGAAGAAGGGGAAATCATTAATAATGGAGATATTCCGTTGAAGTTTGTAGCTGATATTCATGAGATCATGAATACTCGTGTAGTAAACAATAGTTTTGGAGAAAAAGATGAAGTGGGGTTATTTGCACTTGCAGGAACTACTACAATGCAAGAAGAACGTTATGCAGATAATCTTCATTTTGTGCGTTCATCTACTGGTGAGTTTGTATCTGATGAGTCGGTTTACTATCCGGATGATGGAGTTACATTGAATTTAATCAGTTATTATCCATATCAGAATAGTGGAGTAGCAATGGGGGAAAGTTCCATGCAAGTGACCGTTGCAACAACTCAAGATAAACTGGATGATTATTCTCATTCTGATTTTCTAGTTGCTTCCAAAAAGGAAGTATTAGCCAGTAAAGATGCAGTTGCTTTGACTTACAACCACCAGTTCTTTCGCATGAAAATAGTCCTTGTCCCCGGAGAGGGAGAGAATATAGAAGAAATACTGTCTGTGAAACCTACACTTTCGGTGAGTGGCTTTTATACTAAGACCATTTATGATTTTCAGAAGAAAACATTCTCTGCCTATTCTGAAGAGAAAGATATTACTCCTGCAGGAGAATGGGAAATAAAAGACGGTCGACTGGTAGGAAAAGAGCTTATTTTGATTCCCCAAGAAGCGACTGTCGGGTATCAATACATAACATTGGAAGCTGCCGGCAAACTATATACCAGTTTATTACCATCCACTTTACAATTGGAAAGTGGAAAACAGAGAGAGTTGGAAATAACGTTTGTATCGGCCGAAGATATATTAATGAGTAAAGTGAACGGAGAAATCGGGGATTGGGATGGAACAGAAGTGGATCATACCGAATCGGGTATTTTGCATAAATACATAGATGTATCGAAGCTGACTTTTGAAAAATCGAATGTGTACAAAGTGATACATTCGGGAAAACAAGTAGCCGAAATATGTAAAGAGTATCTTGTTACTCCGGATTTTTCTTCTCAAGCGATTGTTGCCTATCCGATGAAAGAAGACGGTAGCGTTAATTTATCTCAAGGGATTGTAGCACAGTTATTAGGAAAATCAGGAAAAGTGAATGGTGGAAGTGTATCATGGAATATGGAAGATCATTCATTAACCTATGTGGATGGCACCTTATTGGCTCGTAATAATGTTTATGTGCTGGCAGACGGAACAATCTCCTTATCAGTAACACTGGCAGATGATGTGTTACCTGTTCTAGCATTGGAAGATGTGGTTCGTGACGTACGTGGAAGAGTCATCCATAATTATCCGCTAGTGAAGATCGGAACTCAATACTGGATGAGGAGTAATTTGGAGACATCTTTATATGTAAACGGTGATGCGCTCCCTAAATTGAATCAGGTAACAGCAAATATAGCCGGATATTTGCAATCTACTACAGAGCATTATTTTTATACCGCTAATGTTGCGCTTTCCGGTAGGATCTTGCCAACTCACTGGAGTATACCGAATTGGGAAGACTGGAATATTTTAAAAGACTACTTGAAGGGGGAAGCTTCTTTGTTGAAGTCAGGGACCTGGTTGCCCCTGAAGACGGAAGGACAAGTGCAACCTGCAACTAATTTATCCGGTTTTAATGGTATTCCCGTAGGAATGTATGTAGGGGCTTTTCAAGCAGATTATGAGAACAAACATTTGGCATATTGGACATTGGACAATACAAATGCCACCATTGATACTAAGGTTTTCTACATGAAAAGTGATACGAATATCATAGAAGAATCTAATGCGGGTATTGATACGAAAGCTTTCGCTATTCGTTGTATTAGAAAGTAAATCAGTGAAAATTGCATCTCCTTTTCATAAATTGCTTATATTTGGGAAGTAAAACTAAATAAAAGAGAGAACTATGAAGAAGATAATAAATCCCTGGAAGGGTTTGGAAGGGTACAATTGTTTCGGTTGTGCTCCTAATAATGAAGCTGGAGTAAAAATGGAATTTTATGAGGATGGTGACGAAGTAGTGAGCATTTGGAAGCCACGTCCCGAGTATCAAGGCTGGATTGACACTTTGCATGGCGGTATTCAAGCAGTTTTGATGGATGAAATCTGTGCGTGGGTGGTGCTTCGTAAACTACAAACGACTGGAGTGACTTCGAAGATGGAAACCCGTTACCGAAAATCTGTTGATACCAAAGATTCTCATATAGTATTGCGTGCCTCTATTAAAGAAGTGAAGCGGAACATTGTCATTGTTGAAGCGAAGTTATATAATAAGGATGGAGAAGTATGCACAGAATCGGTTTGTACCTACTTTACTTTCTCGAAAGAAAAGTCGAAAGACAAAATGCATTTTACGAAATGTGATGTAGAGCCGGAAGAGATATTGCCTTTAATTTGAAATAAAAACTCAAGTTTTTGTGATAAATGTTTGGTGGTTTCAAACAAATGCTTTACTTTTGTCGCAGTTAATAAAAGAAATATGAAATATACAACTACACATCATCATCATCATTTTCCTAACGAATAATCGGTGGGCGTGGATGATATTGTGTATAACTATATAAACGATAACTAAGGCTTGCCGAATACGGTAAGCCTTTTTTTATTTCTCAACGCATATTATAATTAAAAATTAAATAAAGTCATGTTAAGAATCGCAGTACAAGCCAAAGGACGTCTCTTCGAAGAGACAATGGCACTTTTAGGAGAGTCGGATATTAAGTTGAGCACTACAAAACGTACCTTATTGGTGCAGTCTTCCAATTTCCCTATTGAAGTTCTATTCCTTCGTGATGATGATATCCCGCAGACAGTGGCTACCGGTGTGGCAGACCTAGGAATTGTTGGCGAAAACGAATTTATGGAAAAGGAAGAAGATGCGGAAATCATTAAACGTTTGGGATTTAGTAAATGTCGCCTTTCATTGGCTATGCCGAAAGATATTGAATATCCCGGTTTGTCATGGTTTGACGGTAAGAAGATCGCTACTTCCTATCCGGTTATTCTTCGCAACTTCCTGAAGAAAAATGGTGTAAATGCTGAAATTCATGTAATTACCGGTTCCGTAGAAGTGTCTCCGGGAATTGGATTGGCTGATGCTATTTTTGATATTGTAAGCTCCGGTTCTACGTTGGTAAGTAACCGTTTGAAAGAAGTGGAAGTCGTAATGAAGTCGGAAGCATTGCTGATTGGCAACAAGAATATGAGCGACGAGAAAAAAGAAGTGCTCGAAGAACTGCTGTTCCGTATGAATGCGGTAAAAACAGCCGAAGATAAAAAATATGTATTGATGAATGCTCCGAAAGATAAACTGGAAGAAATCATTGCTGTATTGCCGGGTATGAAGAGTCCTACGGTGATGCCGTTAGCACAGGAAGGCTGGTGCTCTGTCCATACAGTACTTGATGAAAAACGTTTTTGGGAAATCATTGGAAAACTGAAAGGACTGGGAGCAGAAGGCATTTTAGTACTGCCAATTGAAAAGATGATTGTATAAATATATAGGCATCTAATAAAATAGTAACCATGAGATTGATTAAATATCCCTCAAAAGAACAGTGGACGGAACTTTTGAAACGTCCGGCACTGAATACGGAAAATTTGTTCGACACTGTTCGCTCTATTATAAATAAGGTAAGAACAGAAGGTGACAAAGCCGTCTTGGAATATGAAGCTACTTTTGATAAAGTCACCTTGTCTGCGCTTGCTGTGACTCCTGAAGAGATACAGGTTGCCGGAACATTGGTAAGCGATGAACTGAAAGCAGCCATCTCCTTGGCAAAACAAAATATTGAAACCTTTCATGCTTCCCAACGTTTTATCGGAAAGAAGGTAGAAACAATGAACGGTGTGACTTGCTGGCAAAAATCGGTAGGAATCGAAAAAGTGGGATTGTATATTCCGGGTGGAACAGCACCACTTTTCTCAACTGTATTGATGTTGGCTGTTCCGGCTAAAATTGCAGGATGCAAGGAAATCGTACTTTGCACACCTCCCGATAAGAATGGAAATATTCATCCGGCTATTCTTTTTGCTGCGCAACTGGCAGGTGTCAGTAAAATATTCAAAGCTGGTGGTGTGCAGGCTATTGCCGCTATGGCCTATGGAACGGAGAGTGTCCCCAAAGTATATAAGATATTTGGTCCAGGCAATCAATATGTGACAGCTGCCAAACAGTTGGTAAGCCTGCGTGATGTAGCTATTGATATGCCTGCCGGTCCTTCTGAAGTCGAAGTTCTGGCTGATGTATCTGCCAACCCGGTTTTTGTAGCAGCAGATCTTTTGTCACAGGCAGAACACGGAATAGATAGCCAGGCTATATTGATTACCACTTCCGAGAAGCTTCAAACAGAAGTAATGGCGGAAGTAGAACGTCAATTAGCCGAATTGCCCCGTCGTGAAATTGCTGCAAAATCATTAGAGAATAGTAAACTGATTTTAGTAAAGGATTTGGATGAAGCATTGGAACTGACTAACGCATACGCGCCGGAACACTTAATAATAGAAACGGAAAACTACATGGAAGTAGCAGAGCGTGTAACAAATGCCGGTTCTGTTTTCCTTGGATCGTTAACTCCCGAAAGTGCCGGTGACTATGCTTCCGGAACAAATCATACCTTGCCTACCAACGGTTATGCCAAAGCATATAGTGGCGTCAGTCTGGATAGTTTTATCCGCAAGATTACGTTCCAGGAAATTCTCCCGGAAGGAATAAAGGCTATTGGTCCTGCTATTGAGGAGATGGCGGCTAACGAACATTTGGATGCGCACAAAAATGCGGTCACAGTACGTCTCAAAGCAATTCAAAATTCATAACTTAAAATTTAAAGAAGTGAAAACATTACAAGAATTAACCCGGCCGAATATCTGGAAATTAAAGCCTTACTCTTCGGCACGTGATGAATATAAAGGAGTCACCGCTTCTGTTTTCCTGGATGCAAACGAAAATCCGTACAATACGCCTCACAATCGTTATCCGGACCCTATGCAGTGTGAACTGAAAACATTGTTGTCGAAAATTAAGAAAGTATCTCCCGAACATATTTTTCTCGGAAACGGCAGTGATGAAGCCATCGACTTGGTCTTTCGTGCTTTCTGCGAACCGGGTAAAGATAATGTAGTAGCTATCGATCCTACCTATGGAATGTATCAGGTCTGTGCCGATGTGAACGATGTGGAATATCGGAAAGTATTGTTGGATGATGACTTCCAGTTCTCTGCTGACAAATTACTGGCAGCTACCGACGAGCATACCAAACTTATTTTCCTTTGCTCTCCTAATAATCCGACAGGAAATGATTTGCTTCGTTCCGAAATAGAAAAGATTCTTTGTCAGTTTGAAGGATTGGTAATGTTGGATGAGGCTTACAATGATTTTTCTAAAGCTCCGTCTTTCCTCGAAGAGTTGGATAAATATCCCAATCTCGTCGTATTCCAGACATTCTCCAAAGCCTGGGGATGTGCTGCTATCCGTTTGGGAATGGCTTTTGCTTCCAAAGAGATTATTGATATTCTTAGTAAAATCAAATATCCCTATAATGTCAACCAGTTGACTCAACAGCAAGCCATCGCCATGTTGCATAAACATTATGAGATAGAACGTTGGGTGAAAACTCTGAAGGAAGAACGTGACTATCTGGAAGCGGAATTTGAAAAGCTTCCATGTACCATTAAACTGTTTCCGTCTGATGCGAATTTCTTTTTGGCAAAAGTGACGGATGCCGTGAAAATCTACAATTATTTGGTAGGTGAAGGAATTATTGTGCGTAATCGCCATAACATTTCGCTTTGCTGCAACTGTTTGCGTGTGACTGTCGGTACCCGTGTAGAGAATAATACACTATTAGCCACCCTTAAAAAATACCCGGGATAATTTATGAAGAAGAAAGTATTATTTATAGATAGAGATGGTACGTTGGTGATCGAACCTCCCGTAGATTACCAACTCGACTCATTGGAGAAGCTGGAATTCTATCCGAAAATATTCCGTAATTTAGGTTTTATCCGCAGTAAACTTGATTTTGAATTTGTGATGGTCACCAATCAGGATGGATTGGGTACATCTTCTTTCCCGGAAGAAACGTTTTGGCCTGCCCATAATCTGATGCTTAAAACATTAGAAGGAGAGGGGATTACTTTTGATGAGATTCTGATAGACCGTAGTTTCCCAGAAGATAATGCGCCCACCCGTAAACCACGTACCGGAATGTTGACGAAGTACCTAAATAATCCGGAATACGATCTTGCCGGAAGTTTTGTTATAGGCGACCGTCCTACGGATGTGGAACTTGCCAAAAATATGGGTTGCCGGGCAATTTATCTGCAAAATTCACCTGAAACCCTGAAAGAAAAAGGATTGGAAGAAGTCTGCGCTCTTGCAACAACTGACTGGGATCAGATAGCCGAGTTCCTTTTTGCCGGAGAACGGAAAGCGGAAGTACGTCGTACAACCAAAGAAACAGATATTGATGTGGCTTTGAACTTGAATGGAAACGGTACTTGTGACATCTCTACCGGTCTTGGCTTTTTCGACCACATGCTTGAGCAGATTGGAAAACACTCCGGTATGGACTTGACAATCCGTGTAAAAGGAGATCTGGAGGTAGACGAACATCATACGATCGAAGATACTGCTATTGCATTAGGAGAATGTATTTACCAGGCTTTAGGTAGTAAGCGTGGAATTGAACGTTATGGCTATGCTTTACCGATGGATGATTGTCTTTGTCAGGTTTGTCTGGACTTTGGTGGTCGTCCCTGGCTGGTTTGGGATGCCGAATTCAAGCGTGAGAAGATAGGGGAGATGCCGACGGAAATGTTCCTTCATTTCTTTAAGTCACTAAGTGATGCGGCAAAAATGAATCTGAACATCAAGGCGGAAGGACAAAATGAACATCATAAGATAGAAGGTATTTTTAAAGCCCTTGCCCGTGCCTTGAAAATGGCAATCAAAAGAGATATCTATCATTTTGAACTTCCATCCAGCAAGGGAGTACTTTGATCTTTTTATAATAACAATATAGACTTATGCAGAAAAGAATCCTGTTAAGCCTACTTTTGGGAGTAATCTTCTCTATATCTATTTTTAGTCAGAATTTGAAAGTAGAGAAGATTACTCTTCCTGATAGTGAATTAACCAATCTGTACAAGATCGATTCGGGTGTATATCGTTCAGAGCAACCTTCGCATGAAGACTTTAAAGCTTTAGAAAAGTATGGTATTGGCGAAGCTCTCAATCTCCGTAATAGACATAGCGATGATGATGAAGCCGCAGGAACGAACGTAAAGCTTCATCGGGTAAAGACCAAAGCTCATTCCATCAATGAAGAACAGTTGATTGAAGCATTGCGTATTATAAAGAATCGTAAAGCGCCGATTGTTATCCATTGCCATCACGGATCAGATCGCACAGGAGCTGTTTGCGCACTTTATCGAGTGGTATTTCAGAATGTTTCAAAAGAAGACGCGATTCATGAAATGACTGAAGGCGGTTTTGGCTTTCATCGTATTTATAAAAATATCATTCGGAGGATTAAAGAAGCGGATATAGAGCAAATAAGAAGAAAAGTTATGTGTACAGAGGGATTTTAGTATGTAATTTTGTGCAGATACATGTCTTGCTAAAATGTTGTATCGAAGCTATGATGAGGCGTTATATTTTCTCAACTATTCTCACTGCTATGAGAAAAAATTCTCACTATAATGAGAAAATCTTCTCATAGTAATGAGTATTTTTTCTCATAGCAGTGAGAATAGTTTGATGTTTGTACTTCCCTATAAATTCTCTATTTCTTTAAGCCACATAGCTGAATTGGCATCGCTAGGCATCCTCCAATCCCCCCGTGGACTAATAGAAATACTTCCGACTTTAGGTCCGTCCGGTAAGCAAGAACGTTTGAACTGCTGATTGAAGAAACGACGGAAGAAAGTGGAAAGCCATTTCTTGATGGTTTCTTCATCATACATATCTTTGAATGTCGTTTTTGCCAAATAGAATATCTTGGAAGGTCGGAAGCCGAAACGTAAGAAATAATATAGGAAGAAGTCGTGCAGTTCATAAGGACCTACCAAATCTTCTGTTTTCTGTTTAATTTCTCCGTTCTCATCCGCCGGAATCAATTCCGGGCTAATAGGAGTGTCTACAATATCAAGCAAAGTAGCTTTCGAGTTTTCGTCCATACCGTTTTCTGCCACCCATTGTACTAAATATTTCACAAGTGTTTTGGGAACACTCGCATTTACCCCGTACATGGACATGTGATCGCCGTTGTAAGTAGCCCATCCCAATGCAAGTTCCGATAAGTCCCCTGTGCCGATAACCATTCCCCAAGTCTGATTGGCCACATCCATTAGTATTTGTGTACGTTCGCGTGCTTGCGAATTCTCGTATGTAACGTCATGTACATTCATGTCATGTTCGATGTCCTTAAAATGTTGGATGCAGGCATCTTTAATACTAATTTCACGGATGGATATACCTAATGATTTCATTAGATCGATCGCATTATGGTAGGTGCGGTCAGTCGTTCCGAAACCCGGCATCGTGATTCCGAGAATACCTTTCCGGGATAATCCCAGTTTATCGAAGGTCTTCACGCAGACGAGCAGTGCCAGTGTTGAGTCTAGTCCGCCTGAAATACCCACTACAGCTGTTTTGGCTCCGGTGTGAACTAATCTTTGTGCTAGTCCGGCCACTTGGATAGAGAATATTTCTTCGCAATGTTCATTTAGCTCAATTCCTTGTGGTACGAAAGGATGAGCATTGAACTTCCGGGTTAAGGTCAGTTCTTTGCTGTTGACAAATTCTGTTGCGATAGAAACCGCCTTCTTGTCTCCTAAATTTGCCTGATTAGCGGCGAAGGTAGTATTTATCCTGCGTTCTGCCCGGATGCGTTCCACATCAATTTCGCTGATAATCAGTTGCTCTTTCATACTGAAACGTTCGCTGCGTGCAAGCAGTGAACCGTTTTCATAAATCAGCCCATTACCGGCAAAAACCACATCGGTAGTAGATTCTCCAAAGCCACAAGACGAGAATACATATCCGGCAATACAACGTGCAGATTGTTGGCTGATGAGAGAACAAAGATAATTGTTCTTTCCAATGCCTTCATTATCAGCAGACATATTGAACAGAATCTCTGCCCCTTGCAGTGCCAGTGAGGAACTTGGAGGTATAGTAGACCAAAGGTCCTCGCATATCTCAATGCCAAAAGTCGTATCTGAAGTCTCAAAAAGCAGATTTGCACCTATGGGAACGATTTGTCCACACAGGCGTACGTTGTTTGTAGTCAACTGAAGCGCTGATGTGAACCAACGTTGTTCGTAGAATTCTTTATAATTCGGCAGATAGGTCTTGGCTGCAACTCCCAACACTTTCCCTTTCTGAATCACTACGGCTGCATTGATTACTGTCGAATTGACAACGACAGGCATGCCAACAATAGAAATGATATCTAATTGACGGGTGTTATTCAGAATTTGCATCAGCCCCATTTCTGCTTCTTCCAGCAAAAGTTGTTGTCCGAATAGGTCACCACAAGTATATCCGGTGATACTCATTTCCGGGAAAATAATGATCTGCACTCCTTTTCCTTCAGCCACTGTAATCAGACTTTCTATCTTCTCTACATTGAATTTACAGTCAGCCACTTTTACGTGTGGCACGGCTGCAGCTACTTTTACAAATCCGTAGTTCATCTTATACCTTATTTATATATAATGAGTGCAAAAATAGGAAATAGTTTTGAATAATTATCTTTTCTATATTGAATCCTCTTAATAAGCTATTTTGTATGAGTTGTGATGTTGTTATTTGAGCAATTAAAGTAACTATCAAAATGAACGTTTATATTCAATTATCATTGAAATATGTTGTGGATTTATTTTCATTTATGGGTTTGTGTACTTAAATATGTATCAAAAAGATATAAGTGGAAATTTGGTATAAAATATGCGACATATTGTTTCTTTTATTTAAATATAATATATATATTTGTAGCCAAAATAGAACAATATTAGAAGTGTATAACACCTAAACAGAACAAGTGATATTAGTGTTTAATTTATAACTTAAGAGAGCAGATGGTCATACATTTAATTCACACAGCAGTAACACGAAAAATCTATTTGGATATTTGGCGCAATATTAAGAATTTGCCAAGTTAGTCTATTCCTATTCTATATTTATAGATAATAATAGCCTGTCCCAAGTCGGTGCAGAAAATGCATAAACCGATTTTGGGAAAGGAGTGTATTATTCTACGCGAAGACTGCGTATTCCTTATTGTAGATAAATCTATAAAAATAAATCAATTTCATTAATTTAAAATCAAAGTATCAAAGATGAGAAAATCAATTCTCTTGTTTGTACTCTTTACTCTGACAAGTATCCCCCTGTTGCTTTTTGCACAGGGTGTATATCAGGTAACGGGACACATTATTTCGGCGGAAGACAATCAGCCGATGATTGGTGTGTCTGTTTTGGAGAAGGGTACGACGAACGGAGTAATTACCGATATGAATGGTAATTACAGTATCACAGTGACGAAATCTCCCGCCATTTTGCAGTTTTCTTACATTGGAATGAAAACGATGGAAAAGCAGGTGTCTGCTGCCACTCGCATGAATCTGAAGATGGAGAGTGATGCACAAATGGTAGAAGAAGTAGTGGTTGTTGCCTACGGTGTACGTAAGAAAGGTACGATTGCAGGTTCTGTATCTACGGTAAAAGCTGAAAAGATGGAAGATGTTCCTGCTCCGAGTTTCGATCAGGCACTGCAAGGGCAGGCACCGGGATTAATGGTGCTTTCTGAATCAGGTGAACCCAGTAAGGCAGCAACTTTTCGTATTCGCGGAACAAATTCAATTAATTCGGGGAAAGATCCTCTTTTTATATTGGATGGAGTGGCTATTTCAAGTTCAGATTTCAACACGATTAGTCCTAATGATATTGAGAGCATTTCAGTGTTGAAAGATGCTTCTTCTACTTCTATCTATGGCGCACGTGCTTCTAATGGCGTGGTAGTAATCACTTCCAAGCGTGGACGTATGGGGGAAGCTGCCAAGATTACTTTCCGTACACAACTAGGTTTTTCCCAATTAGCTTCAAAGGACTGGGATCAGATGGATACGAACGAACGTATTCAGTTTGAAAAAGAAGTGGGATTGGATAAAGGACAGGATTACGAGAAATTAAGTAAGATAAATATCAATTGGCTGGATAAGGTATACAATGACAAAGCACCCTTGCAGAATTACGAGTTATCAGTAAATGGTGGTACGGAAAAGTTAAATTATTATGTTTCGGGAAGCTATTATGATCAGGATGGTATTGCAGTAGGTTCTACATTTGAGCGTGTTAACTTCCGTGCCAATGTGGAGGCGAAAGCTAATAAATGGTTGAAAATAGGAACGAATACAATGTTTACTTATCAGGAGGTAGAACAGAGTGATGATGGTGAATATGCATTGTGGGCTCCTATTTCCGCATCTTTTTTCATGTTGCCTTACTGGAATCCTTATAAGGAGGATGGAAGTCTGGCTCTTCAGGATGACGGCAGTTGGAAAGGAACGACGGAGAATCCGTTAGCATGGATGGAAAACAATCCGTTATCAAATAAGAAGTATAAACTTTTATCTACTTTCTATGCTGAAGCTACACCTATAAAGAATCTCACAATTCGTTCACAACTAAGTGCAGATTATGGTCATACTACTTCTTTTTATCGAAGTTTTCCGAGTTATAAGCCAAATAATAATTATGGAGGTGCCCAGCGTAGTTCGTATGATATGCTTAATCTGATGATTACAAATACGGCAAACTACCGTTTTATGTTGAATGATGTTCATTCATTCAACTTTATGGTTGGGCAGGAAGGAGTCGATTATCATTATGAAGGTTTTCAGGTTACGACTCGTGGACAGACAAATGATATTTTGACAAACTTGTCTTCCGGTTCTACCGCTTCATCATGGGGAGATCCCGTTACGGAATATTCTTTTCTCTCTTTTTTTGGTCGTGGTGAATATAATTATGATGATCGTTACTATGCTGACTTTTCGGTTCGTGGGGATGGATCTTCCCGTTTCGGAACAGATAAACATTGGGGAGCTTTTTGGTCAGTCGGGTTTATGTGGAATCTCCGTAAGGAGAAGTTCATGCAAAAATATAAATGGCTTACTAATGCGCAAATAGCGATTAATACCGGTACATCGGGCAACTCTTCTATTAATAACTATGAACATCTGGCTTTAGTTTCCGGTGGATATAAGTATAACAATGAATCAGGTATTGCTATTTCCCAGTTGGGAAATGAAGAATTAAGTTGGGAGTCTACATGGGCTACTAATGTGGCACTGCATTTAGGTTTTATTGATCGTATAAATTTGGATGTGGAATTTTATAATAAGAAAACTACTAATATGTTGATGGCAGTTCCCATTTCTTACACAACTAGCGGTTTTGGAACTCGTTGGGATAATGTGGGAGCTATGCGAAACCGTGGTGTAGAAATTAATGTCAGTGCAGACGTACTTCGCATCAAAGACTTTACATGGAATGTGAACGCCAATGTTTCATATAATAAAAATGAGATAACCGAGCTTTATAATGGGATAACAGAATATGTAGCCTCTGATACTGGTAGAATGGTTGCGGTAGGTCATCCGTTAGGTGAATTTTATCTGAACCGTTATGCAGGAGTCAATCCTACTAATGGAGATGCTTTATGGTATACCAAAGACGGTGAAATTACTACAGAATATAATGAAAGTGACAAAGTGATGCTGGGTAAGACACATGAAGCTCCTTGGCAAGGTGGTTTTGGTACTACACTTTCTTGGCAAGGATTTTCACTTTCCGCACAGTTCACGTGGGTGGCCGATCGCTGGATGCTAAACAATGACAGAGTTTTTCAAGAGAGCAACGGACTGTTCAGTGCCTACAATCAGTCAAAACGTATGCTTTATGATCGATGGAAAAAGCCGGGAGATGTGACTGATATCCCTCGTTATGGAGTTACTCCTCAACTAGATTCACGATTCTTGGAAGATGCTTCTTTCCTGCGTCTGAAAAATTTAATGCTTAGCTATACATTCCCACAGAAATGGTTGCAGCGGACTAATTTTTTAAGTAGTGCCCGTATTTATGCGCAGGGACAGAATTTGTTGACATTTACAAGTTTTACAGGGATGGATCCGGAGTCTACCTCCAATGTGTATAAGGCTCAATACCCTATGTCCCGTCAGTTTACATTCGGACTGGAAGTTTCATTCTAAAATTAATCAGTGATGATAAGAAAAATAAAATTATATATAGTTTTAGTTGCGGTATTGCTTTCGGCATCTTCCTGTCTTGATAAATATCCGCAAGATGCAATTCCGCAAGAAGAGGCTATTAAGACAGTGAGCGATGTACGCCAAGCTTTGGTCGGTATTTATGCACAGTTTAAAAATGCCAGCCTATATAGCGGATACTTGACTTTATTGCCTGATATTCAGACGGATCTGGTATACGCTGTTAAAGGATATACAAATATCTATGGTGATGTATGGCGTAATGAAATATTGGCTATCAATAAACAGGTGGAATATGTGTATGGTGGCTTGTATACTGTCATCGGACGTTGCAATTTTGTTCTTGATAACATTGCTGCTGTAGAGGCCAACACTTCAGATGATGAACAACTGGACAAGTTGGATACCTATAAAGGTCATATCTATTTTGCCCGTGCGCTGGCTTATTCAGAACTGTTGAAGTGTTTCTGTAAAGCTTATGAAAGTGACGAAGAAGCTGCCAATGAACTGGGAGTTGTACTGCAGTCCAGCTACGTTAATCCGGGACCTGTAAAACGTGCTTCTTTAAAAGATTCGTATCAGTTTGTATTGGATGATTTGGCTAGATCGGCCGAATATCTGGCTACGGATGATGACACTGAGGTTATTTATAATTCTGCATATTTCACGATTGGTACAGTCAATGCTTTATATGCTCGTATGTACCTGTATATGCGGAAGTGGGAGAAAGCTGTTGAATATGCTACTAAAGTAATAGATAGTAAGAAATATATATTAGCTGATGCAACCAAGCATAGTTATTCGGTTACTTATAATGATTTTGCATACATGTGGCAGTATGATAATTCTACTGAAATCATTTGGAAAGTAATGTTTGAGGTAAATTCCTATGGAGGGGCATTAGGCACTGTATTCCTCAATTATGATTATACATCTTATAAACCGGATTATGTACCAGCTAAATGGGCATTGGATGCCTATGCCAATGCTGATTTACGCTATAATGCTTATTTCGCTACGGCAACGACCGGATTCTCTCATGGGTTGACTTGGCCTCTTTTGGTTAAATACATGGGAAATCAGGATTTTATAAGCCAAAGATTGCTGTGTGTATCCATGCCGAAACCGTTCCGGTTAGCGGAACAATATCTGATTCGTGCAGAGGCTTATTGCCGGATGGGAGCATCTTATTATGGAAAAGCAGGAATTGATATTTCTACTTTACGTATGGCTCGTTATTCTTCTTATGGTGGCTCTACTACGCTTACAGAAGAAAATTGGTTTAAAACTGTCAGTGAAGAACGTATGAAAGAACTCTTTATGGAAGGTTTCCGTCTTAACGACTTGAAACGTTGGCATGAGGGATTTGAACGTAAAGAGCAAACTTCGACTATCTCTCCGGGTAATACGTTGAAGTTAGAGAAAGACGATCCTCGTTTTGTATGGCCTATTCCACAACATGAGTTGGATGCTCCTGGCGTAGATCTAGCACCTAATGAAAGCAATAAATAATGTATAAAGATAATATAGAGAAACAATGAAACGATTAATAACAGGAATAGTAACACTTACGACGTTGGCTGTCGGATTCTGGGGATGTAATGATCTTTCCCGGACGACTTACAGCGGTTCCGACTACGTGATGTTCTCCGATACATTATCTATGTATCCGGTGCAGGACAGCGAGAAATGGTTTGAGATTCCGGTAGTAGCTACGAATATATGCGATTATGACCGTTCTTTTGGTGTGGAAGTAGACGATAAGGCTAGTAATGCAATTGAAAAAAAGCAATATGTAGTTGAATCAAATACGGTAACCATTAAAGCAGGGGAGCGAGTTGCAAAGTTCCGGATGAAGGGTGTTTATGAAAATATAGGTAAAACTGACTCTTTGTCGGTTACGTTCAATTTGCTTCCGAAAGATGAAAATATATGGGATTTGTACGGTACACGTACTCGTGTTCAAATGCAAAAAGCATGTCCTTTCGAACTAAGTACTTTTGAAGGCTATTGTCTATTGACTTCTTCTTTCTTTAATGCATATATGACGGATACGGAACATCGGTTATTGCAGGCAGAAAGAGACAAGACGGAAGATAATACTATCATATTACATGATTTTTTCTACAAGAATTATGATCTTAAAATTAAGTATGATCCTTCCGATCCGTTGAAACCATTTGTAGAGTTTGATGATCAAATTATAGGTAGTACGGCAGAAGCCTTCGGAACCATTTACGGTAATGGAAAGCTGATGTGTACTCAGCCTGTTGCGTACGATTCTTATTATAATGTATGCCAGAAATTCGTATTCTTATATAGCACTATTTATGTGGTGGGTAAAGGTACAGTAGGTACTTATGTGAATATCTTGGAGTGGATTAGTGATGAAGAAGCGGAACAGTATAAGAAAGAGGAAGGACTCTAAACTATAATCGGAAATAAATATGAAAGATATAATGAAATATTATTTGCAATTGATTACGTTAGTGTTTTGTCTCTTCGTATCTGCTTGCAGTGATGATGACGAGACTACAACGCCTGTATTCCCGGATTTGCAGAAAATAGAATGTGAAATCGGAGATACCAAGACACTGACTTTTGAGGCTGCCGATAACTGGATATTGACTTCCTCATCGTTATGGTGCTATTTTGAACAGGATGGTGAGAGGACGTTCGTTTGTTCAGGCAATGCCGGAAAGCAGACAGTCACTATCCATATTAGTGATGATGCTACCGAACTGTTAAAATCTTATAAGGCAGAGCTGACTATGAAGCTGGCAGGAAGCCAGCAGGTGATAGCGGAGGTGACGCGTCCGTCTACTGGTTATGAAGTTCGGGCTTTCAATGCGGACAAGTCTGTAATGTACACAGAAGAAAATCCTTTTGTCATCAATTTTGATGGAACTGACATATTGGTGTTAGAAGCTAATGAGGATTGGGCTTTGAAAAGTAACCCCGAATGGATGGAATTCAATCGTAGAGCATCAGACAGCGAAGTTGTATCTGGCAATGCTGGAGATAATGTCAGCGTCACTCCACAGATGATAATGCAATATAAAAAGAATGAAATTACCGGCTTTCTGACAATTGAAAGTAGAAGCGGAGCTGTTGCAAAAGTCCCTGTGAAGTATGAAGGTATTCCTGCTGATAGAATTATTGGTACTCTGAAAGATAACATAGAAGTCTCGGTTGATGGAGAAAGTTATATTGCAGGCGATAATAGTTATGATAGCGAGGGAGTTCCTGTAACGGTAATGGCTAAGAATGATGAATATACCTTGGTATGTGTGGAATATGTGGCAGAACGGAATCAGATGACATGGGAGCTTGAATATTCTTATACAATAATGGATTCCTTTAATCGTTGGCTTTGGATAGATGATGATAAAGAAGGGAATATTAATATAGCAGCAAGCGCAAATAATTCGAAAGCAAGAACTGCGTATGTATTAGCATTTCCTAACGTTATATATGCTGAAATTAAGGATCATCTATCCGATCTTGTTTTACTTGAAAAGGGGATTCCAAAGGAATATGATGAAAATATAATTGCTGATATAAAACAGGAAGGAGTGGCAGGAGATCTGATATCTTTGGTTAAAGAAAGTGGTGAACCTATTTTGGATGGTACAGGCAATCCTGTGAAAGCTGTACCTTCGGATATGCCAGATGAACAATTAGAAAGTGAATATGGTACTACAAATGTATTTTTGGTTTCATCGTTGACTTTAGGTGTTAATTATGATCCATTCCATATTATTGTAAATGGCTACTCCGGTTGGAATTTGCAAGCTGAAACTAAGCATAATGGTCAGGATACCGTATGGGAAGGAATTGAAGTTGAGGGAAGGTATATGACAAGTGCATTTGTCAATGTTTCAGGTATGGACGAAAGCAAGAATGGAACAAAGCCTATGGTTATTAAATTAATGGATAATGAAACTATTTTAGGAGTATTGCTGATTCAACCCCGATATGAGGATTGATAACATGTAAAATTTAGCTTATATGAAAACTAAGATATTATTTATAAAAATGTTTGTCCTTTCTTGCATGTTGTTTACTTTAGGGTTTACAGCTGGAAGTTGCTCTGACGATGATGACGTACTTCAGGCAGGATATGGATATGCTCAGTTCAAACTTTATAAAGGTGTTTCGACAGGTACACGTGCCAGTACGAATGAGCTGGATTATTTGCGTGATGCGCAAAAAATGAAAATCGTGCTTATCAATCAGGAAGACGGTACTGAAATTGTACAGACTGTCGGTCTGGAAGCGATGGGCGACGATAGTGAATTTGGCTTGAGAAGTGACAAACTTCAATTGATGGCCGGAACTTATCAGATTATCGGTTTCTATCTGTATAAAGCAGATGGAACTACGCAGGATTTGAAACAGATTCTTTCCGGCGAACCGGATAAAAAGACAATTTTGACTGTAGTAAATGGTGGGTTAGCTGTACAAGACATACAGGTGAAAGTAGTGAATCGAGGGATAGTGAAATTTACTATAACTAAAAATTTTCTACCATCCACTCGGGCAATAGGCGAAGATTATGTTTTCTCCGATATCAAATACATCAATGTAACGGTACAGGAACAGTTTACGAAAAAAGAGACGACTCTTGAGAATATTGCCGTAAAGTATACAGAGAAGCTGGATGATAGTGGAAAGAAGATATCCGTGGCTGTCAGTGATTCATTATTCCGTCTTTCTGCCGGTAAATATAAGATTAAAAGTTATACGACTAAAAAGAAAAATAAGGGATCTTTGGAATATGGAGAAGTAAACGGTGCTGACTTTGAAGTGCTGGATAATGTGACTACTGAAGTTAACGTTCCGATTAATTTCAGTAAAACTACCGGCAGTATTAAGGACTATCTTGTTCTGAAAGAAATGTGGGAAGCCTTGAAAGGCCCGTCTATTCCGGAAAAGAATCAGAAGGGATGGAGTTATTCGGGTACTACATATCCTTTAGGTACTAACTGGGATTTCAATAAAGATATTGATTTGTGGGGAGATCAACCTGGTGTCGATTTGGATGCCAAAGGACGTGTCACAGGTCTTTCTATCGGTGCGTTCGGTCCTGAAGGTGATATTCCTGAATCTTTGGGAGACTTAACGGAGCTTAGAACTTTATCTTTAGGTAATCATGCCGACCAAGTAGGTGATAATATCATTGAGAAGACGATGGGAACTGAATTGACTGAAGTACAGAAGAACTCTATAAGGAGTGATTATTATAATAAGTTTGTAAAGGTGGATATTGAATCGTATTTCTCCGAACCGATACAAGCTGCTTTGAAGTGGCAGAAAGAGGGGATACCCAGTCGTTTTTCTCAGCCTACTGTAAATAGCAAAGCCAATCGTCCTTCTTTGAAAGATGTCCCGGTCAATCGGTTGACAAATGGAATTCATAGAATACCTGCTTCTATTGGAGACTTGAAGAAATTGCAATATTTGTATATTGCCAACGGTAAATTCGAAGGATTTGAACCGGGGACTGACCTAAGTGGGCTGGAGAATCTGACAGACCTTGAAATTTACAATTGTCCGTCTATGACAAAACTTCCGGAAGAACTGAATAAACTGCCGAACCTTCAATCATTCAACTTGGCGAGTAATCCGAGTTTGGGAGATTTTCATGAGGATTTAGGTAAGTTTGTAGCCAGCGAAAGTATAAGTAAAACATTGCAGATCTTTTATTTGACTTATAATAAACTGACTGTTTTGCCGGATATGTCAATGGTGAAAAAACTTGGTAAACTGGATTGTGCATACAATCAGATTAAAAAGATTGAGAAAGCATTCGGTAGTGATGTTATTTTGGTACAATTGTCAATGGATCACAATCAGATAGAGGAATTGCCACGTGATGAAAGTGGACATTTCTGCGGATATGCTGATGTGGAGTCTTTCTCTTTTGCTTATAATAAATTGAAGAAATTCCCTAATATATTCAGTTCGCAATCTGTATATGTAATGTCTTCTGTTAATTTTTCATTCAATGAAATTGATGGATTTGAGGGTGAAGAGAATGGAACTTTTAATGGCGTAAATGCCAGTACGATTGCATTGGGGGGGAATAAATTGAAAAAATTCCCGAAGATACTGTTTGATACAAATTCTCAGGTGTCAGCTTTAGGACTGAACGGTAATGGAATAGAAGAGATACCGAAAGGTACATTCAATGCATCAAAATATTCGTATATGATGAAAACATTCGACTTGACTTATAATCACTTATCAAAGCTTCCGGATGATTTTAATGGGAAAAATATGCCTTTCCTTTATGGTGTGGATCTAAGTAACAACCGCTTTACGGAAGTTCCTACCGGACCGATGGACGCTGCCACATTAACTGTTTATGCTGTACGTAACCAGCGCGATGAGAATGGTAACCGCTTGTTGAGAAAATGGCCGGGCAATTTAGGCTTATGTCCGAGTTTGAGACAATTCTGTATTGGTGGAAATGATTTGCGAAAGATTTCTGATACGATATCATCGGCTATTATCGTTTTTGAGATAAAGGATAATCCAAATATCTCTCTCAATCTTTCCAATGTTTGCGATCTGATTAAAGAGGGAAGATATCTCCTCATCTACGATCCGGAACAGGATATTCGTGGATGTGATTATTTGAAAGAATAAATAGATAAATAACAAAAAAGAATCTATATGAAACCATTGTTTAAAATATATTTATGCCTCTTTGCAAGCTTGTGTTTTATTGCTGCTTGTGATGATTCGGATGAGGAAGGCATTTCTGGCTTCACCATCGATGCCCAGGAGTTCACCTTGGGTGCTACAGGTGGAATGGAGTCGGTGAAAGTGGCTTCGGGTACTAAATGGGTGGCAAAGGTCAACCAGCCTTGGGTGAAGGTGATGCCTGCTAATGGTGTCGGAAGCACTAATTGTGAGATTGTAGTGGATTCTACACTTTCTAATGATGTGAGACATGCTGTCGTGACGTTTGTACCGGAAGGACAGTCTAAGCAAGAACTGAAAATACATCAGACCGGATATGGAAAGATGATAGGTCTGGATAAATATGAAGTGGAAGTTGCCAGTATGGCTAACGAGGATAAAAGATATTTTGATATATCGGTGACTACAAATGTCAAATTCAAGGTCGATTATCCTTTGATGGGCTCTTGGGTGACTACTTCCAAAAGACAACCTGATATATCTTTGGATTATGGAGCTCGTCCCCGTACCATCAAGATGCGATTTAAGTGGGATATGAATACGGATCCGAAAGAAAGAATCGCTTCGATTAAGTTCCTTCCGGTGAACGAGGAAGATGAACTGGAGAAAGAGGTAGCTTTGACTATAAAACAGGAAGCTTCACCGGAAATAACAGATGATAGACGGGGAGATTCCATTGCTATTGTCATTGCAAGTACCAAATTGCGTTCAATGATAAGTTGGGATACCAGCGAACGTCTTGACTATTGGGCAGGCATAACCGTATGGGAGAGAACTGATAAAGGTGTGACTCCAGAACAAATCGGTCGTGTACGTTCTGTTGAATTCAAAATGCTGAATACAAAGGAGGAATTACCTGCTGAAATCGGTAAAATCAAATATTTGGAGACATTGGTTGTTGCTAGTAACACGAATACGCAGTTGCTTCCTGCTACTTATAGGATTGGAAACGCATTAAAGGGATTGCAGCATCTGAAGAATCTGACAATAAATGCGATGGGTATTACAACTATCTCAAAATCAGAATTAGAAGGATCTTGTCAGATTTTAACTAAATTG
Organism: Bacteroides sp. 3_1_13; assembly: GCF_001185845.1. Classification (NCBI taxonomy): domain Bacteria; kingdom Pseudomonadati; phylum Bacteroidota; class Bacteroidia; order Bacteroidales; family Bacteroidaceae; genus Bacteroides; species Bacteroides sp. 3_1_13. The sequence continues at coordinate 1,824,353 of NZ_KQ236956.1, read as the reverse complement.
GATTTGAGTAGTAATAACTTTACGGCTATACCGTCTGACTTACAATCCAAAAACTTCCCGGAACTGACTCATTTGAGTTTGACAGGTAATCGTCGATACAGTTCAATTACAGATTTGAACGATACACGTGAAAATCTCGGCTTGAAATTTGATGCGAGTAATAATTATAATTTTAAGAACTTGTTGAAGTGGGAAAAACTGAAATCGTTGTCATTATCCTATAATTTGATATATGGAGAGCTACCTACATTCATCGGTTACGGTGGCCGACTGGAATCGGGTGTATATGCTTATACCGATGAAGATATTCAGAGTAACGATACATTAAACAGTGCAAGCAATGAGGTGAAGGCAAAATTAAAGACTATTCCAAGGATTCTGCCTAATGCCGAGCGGTTCACTATTAACTTGAACTTCTTGTCGGGAGATGATTTACCGGAATGGCTACTTTATCATCCGCGTTTCGCACGTTTCGATCCGTTCACTTTGATTTATACACAGGATTCTGGAAAGGATATGAATGGTAATGTTCCGGGATTTAAGAACGAACCTTCTAATTTGGAATGGTTTTACGAGCGTTATCCGAAAGCCAGACCTACATTAACTGAATATTGATTTGATTATGAAAAGAATATATTTAATTCTAATAGCCGCTGTAGCAATCACTTTTACATCCTGTTCCGACCGGGATATGGATACAGTGAAACCTGATACAGGGCAGGGAGCTCCAATTATTAATTTACCCGAGGGAGCGAGCCAGGGAAAAATAATGGTAAAATTCAAACCGGAAGCGGCATCCTTTTTGGATGCTGCTGTAACTCGCTCTATTGGAGGTGCGATGACCCGTTCGGGAATTTCGGATATGGATGTAATTCTGCAGCGAATCGGTACTCATAAATTGGAGCGTATTTTCCCGATAGATAACCGCACGGAAGAACGCACCCGCAAGGCAGGACTGAATCTTTGGTATGTTATCCATTTTGATGAAGATACGAATTTGGAGCAGGTGGCTAAAGATTTGTCGCAGGTAGCAGATGTGGCGAAAGTCCAATTTAGCCATATTATCCAACGTTCATACGATCCTAATGTGCGGGCAACAGTTCTCACCAAACAAGCAATGAGTCATGTGATGCGTAACACTCGCGCCATAAATGTCACACCGGATGATACCTATTTTAATCTACAATGGGGGTGTAAGAATGATGGTTCTATTCTTCAGAATGAAGACAAGAATGACAAGGGTGACAAGGTGGTACCTGCTGTAACGGGGGTTGATGTAAATTGTGGAGAAGCTTGGAAACTTTGTACGGGAGATCCTTCCATCATCGTAGCTGTGCTTGATGAAGGTGTGATGTATGATCATCCTGATTTAAAGGGGAATATGTGGGTGAATGAGGCCGAAACATTTGCTTCAAAGGAAGATGCTGATGGAAATGGTTATGCCGGTGACCGTTATGGCTACAATTTCACAGATGATAAAGGTTATATTTCTTATGATGACCCGAATGATACCGGACATGGAACTCATGTGGCTGGGATTATCAGTGCAGTGAGAAATAATGGTGAAGGTATTAGTGGTATTGCAGGAGGGGATAAAGCTAGTAATATAGGTGGTGTAAAGATAATGAGTTGTCAGGTGTTTTCCGGTTCTAAAGGATGTGACCTGTATCAGGAAGCGAAAGCCGTGAAATATGCAGCAGATAATGGTGCCGTTATTTTGCAGTGTAGTTGGGGATACAATTCGGGACTTGCCAATCCCATTAGCGGATATAGTCCGGGTTATACTTCTGATAAAGCCTGGGTAGACAGTGCTCCGCTGGAGAAAGAGGCTTTTGACTATTTTATTCATAATGCCGGCTCGCCAAATGATGTCATAGACGGAGGTATCATCGTGTTTGCCTCAGGTAATGAATATGCAGCCATGGCCGGATATCCGGGCGCTTATCCTGATTATATTTCGGTAGCGGCCGTAGCAGCCGATGGTACTCCATCCAGTTATTCTAATTATGCGCATGGAGTTTCTATCTGTGCTCCAGGTGGAGACAGTGATTATCATCAGAGCCCCAAAGGTAAAATATATTCCACAATACCATCTTCTGCCAGTGAAGATGGTGGGAATTATGGATACATGGAAGGAACGTCACAGGCTTGTCCACATGTTTCGGGAGTAGCCGCACTGGGACTTTCTTATGCTGCCAAATTGCATCGTCATTTTCGTGCAGATGAATTCCGTAAAATGATATTGGAATCTGCCAAGCCGGTAGAACCATATTTCACGGAAATGAAAGTATATTGGTACACAAATGCTTCATTTGGCCAAATTGCAGCCGGACAGATGGAACCTGCTGCTTATACAGGTAATATGGGTACAGGACTGATTGATGCCTATCAGTTATTGAAAGCTGTTGAGGGCAGAGGTGTCGAGATGACTGTTCCCAATATGTATGTGTCCGTTGGTGGTACAAGTAAGATCAATTACTCCCGTTATTTTAAGAATGGAGAGAATATGACTTTCTCATGTAAAGTTGATGATAGCTCGATAGCTGTTTTTCTCACTGCGGAAGACAACATTACTTTCACCTTGAAAGGATTGAAAGTGGGTTCTACGAAAGCTACCGTTACGGCGACTGACGGTACCAAGCAAGATTTCTTTATTACTGTTCGTAAAAACGATAGTTGGTTGTAAATGTGATTATGAAACGATACTTTACCGGAGCCATCAAGTATGGACTGTTCTTTTTCTTTCTTCTGTCTTCTGCGCATAGTTTTGCGCAGGAAACAGGAGGGGAGCAAGTCTTGCAGTTTGAATGTACTGCAATCAATATAGGGACTTTGTCGGAAGACGATGCGCCAGTAACGTATCATTTTAAATACTGTAATGTAAGTAAAAAAACGGTGCGTATCTCTAAGTTGACTACTTCCTGTGGCTGTACGGTAGCCAAGTGTAATAAAGACTTGGTACAACCGGGGGAACGGGGAGAAATCAATTTGATTTTTCATCCTAAGGATCAGGCTGGTGATTTGTATCGGGAAGCATTTGTCTATACCGATCTCTCCGGAAAGAAACCGATGATCAGGCTGGTACTTACTGGCAAGGTATCACCTACCAGCGACCAATGGAAGGGATATCCCGTAGCTATTGGGAATACATTGCGACTGAAACGGAAAGAATGGCAGATTAGAGTGCTTTCTCGAGAAGGAATGCAAGTGGAAAGATTCATTTGTGTCAATACAGGAAAGCAACCTTTAAATTTGTCAGCCTTGATGCTGCCGGAATACATTCGTTTTCGAACAGAGCCGAAAGTTATTCTTCCGGAAACGGAAGCCGACATGATTCTTTCTATTGATAGAAGTTTGTTGCCTCAAAAGAATGAAATTACATTTTGTTTGGTCTTGGACGGCATTTCAGTACGCCCTTCTGAACGGACAGTACAAGTGAAATTATTGTTACAATAATAAATAATATAAAATATGTATATGAAAAATATATTCAGAATAATGCTACTACTCACCACGATGCTGTTTGTGTCATGTGGGGATGATGATGAAGTAAAGCTTCCTGATACTAAGGATGTAAATTATGCGAATATCGCAGGAAGCTGGCGATTGAGTGAATGGAATGGAGAAAACCTGGAAGGTGACACACGTTACTATTATATAACGTTTGATCGGAAGGGAAAAGACGGAAAACGTTCTTACACTATTTATACGAATCTCAACAGTGCTACATCTGAGCAAATTCCCGGTTCTTTTCTTTTGAGTAAAGAAGATGATTACGGAGATATTATTAGCGGTACTTACTATTATCAGCTTGATACGGATGATGAATGGGAATATTCATACATTGTTTCGGGGTTGACTGATACTTCGATGATATGGACTGCCAAAGAAGATATGGGAGAAATGAAAGTTTATACTCGTTGTAATGAAGTTCCGGCAGATATCATAGCCGGAACAAGAGCTTCATTCTAGTTGTATTCTGTTTCTTACTTTATTGCCATCAGATTTTCTTGAAAATTGGGGCATCTTTTTATAATAAAACCGTTTAAGCAAATCTTTGTATTTAAACGGTTTTTATTTTTGTATTTATCTTTATTGGTACAAGACCGCACAAATAAAATCAAAGATTTATTTGGAAATAAAATAAAGACTTCTTATCTTTGCATTAGATTTATAATTGTAATGAATACAACTTTGAAAAGAAAGGAAGATAATGAAACCATACGATCGATTATTAGAGCATAATATCAAGCCTTCCATGCAACGCATCGCTATCATGGAATATTTGATGGAGCATCCGATTCATCCGTCGGCTGATGATATTTACACAGCATTGTCTCCTTCAATGCCGACACTTTCAAAGACAACGGTCTATAATACTTTGAAATTGTTTTCCGAACAGGGAGCGGCATTAATGCTTACGATTGACGAAAAGAATACAAACTTTGATGCGGATACTTCTGTACATTCCCATTTCCTTTGCAAACGTTGCGGACATATTTATGACTTGGAATGTCCGGAAGCGATTAAACAAGTGGAAAATTTGGAAATGGATGGTCATCAGGTATCGGAAGTTCATTATTATTATAAAGGTATTTGCAAGAATTGCTTAAGTAAAGATAAAGAAACACGTATTGACTAATTAATTTAAAATTGAGAAGAAAATGAAGAAATTTAGATGTACTGTATGCGGTTACGTTCATGAAGGTGACGCAGCTCCTGAGAAATGTCCATTGTGTAAAGCTCCTGCCAGCAAGTTCGTAGAAGTTGTTGAAGTAGAAGGTGGCGCATTGTCTTTTGCTGACGAACACGTTATCGGTGTTGCAAAAGGTTGTGACGAAGAAATGATTAAGGACCTGAACAATCACTTCATGGGAGAATGTACTGAAGTTGGTATGTATTTGGCCATGAGCCGTCAGGCAGACCGCGAAGGTTATCCTGAAGTAGCTGAAGCTTTCAAACGTTACGCTTGGGAAGAAGCTGAACATGCTGCTAAGTTTGCAGAACTGTTGGGTGACTGCGTATGGGATACTAAAACTAACCTGCAGAAACGTAAAGACGCTGAACAAGGTGCATGTGAAGACAAAAAACGCATTGCAACTCGTGCTAAAGCTCTGAACCTGGATGCTATCCATGACACTGTACACGAAATGTGCAAAGACGAAGCTCGTCACGGTAAAGGTTTTGAAGGATTATACAACCGTTATTTCGGTGATAAGAAATAATTAAGCCTAATAAACTCTTAAAAGGTCTGTATTCCACAACGAATACAGACCTTTTTTATTTATATTTGTCTATCAATTTTTAAATACCACAGTTATGAGAAAAGTACAACTATTGTTAGTTTGTTTAATGCTTTCAGCGGCTGCCTTTGCTGCTGATAAGGTGATTAAATTGCCGAAGCCTAATTTAAACCGCACTGGTGCGGTGATGAAGGCATTGTCTGAACGACATTCAACTCGCGAATATGCTTCGAAAGCATTGAGCCTGGCTGATCTGTCTGATTTGTTGTGGGCTGCTAATGGAATAAACCGTAAGGAATCCGGAATGAGAACCGCTCCGTCAGCGTTGAATAAACAGGATGTGGATGTATATGTAGTGTTGCCTGAAGGAAGTTATCTGTATGATGCTAAAAATCATCAGTTGACACTGATAGTTGCGGGAGATTATCGTGGTGCAGTAGCTGGTGGTCAGGCGTTTGTGAAAACAGCTCCGGTATCATTGGTTTTAATCAGCGATCTTTCTCGGTTTGGTGATGCCAAAAGTCCACGCAGCCAGTTGATGGGGGCTATGGATGCCGGTATTGTTTCCCAAAATATTTCAATCTTCTGTTCTGCTGCTAACTTGGCAACAGTACCACGTGCTTCGATGGACAATGAGCAGCTAAAGAAAGTTTTGAAATTGAAAGATAGTCAGATGCCAATGATGAATCATCCTGTAGGACACTTCAAATAAGGATTCGCAGGAAGACTTATAAGCCGTATAAAGAAGATTTATAAGCCTATAAAAAAGAGTGACGCTATCTCTATCGGATACCGTCACTCTTTGCTTGTTATAGCGTCACTATCCTGACCGGATACCGTCACTATATTTTCTTCATTATTTCAAGAGAAATTCATCAATCGCTTTCTTGTAAGTTGCTTTATCAGCAGCTCCACGGAAAAGTTGTGGATCCCCTTTCATCGGAATGAACACAAACAATGGAATACTTGTAGCATTAAACAAAGCTGCCAGTTCTTTTTGTTTATCCACATTAACTTTGTAGATGACAATTTTCCCTGCATATTCCTTTGCCAGTTCTTTCATGATAGGAGCTGTCTGACGGCAAGGTCCGCACCAGTCTGCATATAAATCGATGATGGCGGGCTTGTCGCCTTTGTATTTCCACTCCTTTGATTTCTCATAATCGAAGACGTCTTTCAGAAACATATCTTTGTCCATTACGACGACTTCACCGTTACCTGTTACCTCTTTTTTACCTTGATTGGATTCCCTGCTGTCATTGAAAGCGTATACAATCACGCTTACCATGACAAGGGCTACCATTACTAATACTTTCTTCATTCGTTATCTTTATCTTTTTAACTATAATGCTTTTCAATAACCCCTTGCAGCTCGCTGCTATGGATTACGCCGGAATGTCTCCAGACAGCCTCTCCGTTTTTAAATAATATAAAGGTCGGGACAGCTTGTATGCGATATTTAGTAGCCAGTTCTTCATGCTGGTCAACATCTATCTTTGCAATACGTGCTTTATCTCCTACAATTAATTTTAGTTCTTCTAAAACTGGTTTCATAGCTTTACAGGGTCCGCACCATTCTGCAAAGAAATCAACTAAAACCGGTACCGGTGACTGTATTAAATCTTCAAACTTTTCCATAATCTTTCCTTTCTTAGAGTTAAATGACAGTCATTGAAGACTGCAAATATAAATCCTATTTTATTATAATAACGAAAAAAGGTCGTTTTTGTTCATGCAATAGTAATCGTAAGATTTGTGAAATAGTAATTAGGAGGAGTTTATCTGAATGAGGATAAGTTGAAAAGAAAAATGGATAATGAACGACGATGTAAATCCATCAGGCTTCATTATCCATTTTTTCTTTATAAATGATTCTTCTGTTTATTCCACAATAGTCAATTCATCAATAATATGAGATGCTCCCGCATATTTGTCGATAATAAATAAGGTATAACGGATGTCAACGCAGGCAGCTCGTTGTGAGGAAGGACGGAAAGCGATGTCTCCTGTCAAACCTTCAAAATTGCGGTCGAAAGCAGTTCCTATCAATTGGCCTTTGCTGTTAAATACCGGGCTACCGGAATTTCCTCCTGTATTGTCGGTGTTTACAATAAAGCAGACGGGCATTTCACCGTTTTTACCATAGCGTCCATAATCCTGGGATTTATACAGCTCTTTCAATTTTTGAGGCACTACAAATTCCCAGTTACCCTGATCTTCTTTCTCCATTACACCTTTGAGGGTGGTATGAGCATCATACACAACACCATCAGCCGGTTCATAAGAAAGTACCTGGCCGTAGGTCAAACGTAAAGTTGAATTGGCGTCCGGATAAATAGGTGTACCTTTTTCCTGTCTCATATCCATCATGCCTTTCACCCATACTTTATGAGCAGCGTCATAGTTCTGATTGGCTTCTTTCATGGCAATGGCTGTTTTCAAGATCCCGTCGGTAATAGAATATTTGAATAATACCATCCAGTCATATCCTATTTTATACAAACTTGGTTTCTTGATAAACTTTTCAAAGTTTTTAGGATTGCCAAAAATAGAATGTTCAAAGCAAGCATCGACGAAGGCATCGATACTTCCCTTGAAGCGGGAATTGATGATTTCGAAGATATTGATTCGTTGTTCCTCCGGAATATAGTTGGCGTAAGTTTTCAGCATCTCTTTGGCAACCATCCGTTCTACTTCGGGGAAGGGGACAGAAGCAAAATACTTATCAGCTTCTTGCTTTAATTTTAGCTTCGCCTCTTTTATTTGCTCCTTATCTTTTGATTTCAGAGCGGCAACCAATTCCATCGTGGAAGGGATGCGCATAAAATCAAGGGCGGTGACCAATGCTTCATTGATAGCCTGCTGATGATAGATCGCGTCACGGCGATGAGCCACAATAGAACGAATCTCATCAAAAGCTTTCTGATATGAATCATCTCCTTTTTCACGGCCACGGGCTAATAATTCCTCTTGTTGCGCACGCTTGGTATCCAGTACGTTGAGACGTACCAGTCCTTCATTCATACCGATGGCATTCTTCCAGTAGTTGGCTGATGAAGCATATTTGCTCGCATAATGAATACGTACGGCAGGATCTTTCAGCATTTGTTCCATGAGTACTTTCTGACGGGCTCCACGTACATGCTGGCGCATAAAGTTGGTCGTTTGCATCCGTTCTTCCACTTCGTCGGAAATCATATATCGCCAGTTACGTCCCGGAAATCCCATCACAAAGGTGAAATCTCCTTCCTGAACTCCGGCAATGCTGATTTTCAGGTGTTTCTTTACCTGCAAAGGAACGTTATCTTTTGAGTATTCTGCCGGTTTTCCGTTCTTGTCCGCATAAATACGGAAAAGGGAAAAGTCACCTGTGTGACGAGGCCACATCCAGTTGTCGGTATCTGCACCGAATTTGCCGATGGAAGAAGGAGGAGCGCCTACCATACGAATATCACTGTACACCGTTTTGATGAACATATAATATTTGTTTCCTCCGTAAAAAGCCTTGAGCTCCAGTTTTGTTGCAGGAGTTATTTCTATGTTCTCTGCTTTGGCGAAACGTTCTGCCACGGTGCCCAGATAACTTGGTGACAGGTAGTTGACACCTTCCGGGTCCGGATCTTTTTTCAGTTGCTCGTTGACGTAATCGGTCACATCCAGAATCCGGTCGATAAATGTGACGGTCAATCCCGGAGTAGGAAGTTCCGCGTCACGGTTCATAGCCCAGAAACCATCTGTCAGGTAGTCATGTTCCACATTACTGTGTTGCTGGATAGCTCCATAACCACAGTGGTGATTCGTCAGTACCAGTCCTTCGGAAGAGATAATTTCTCCCGTGCATCCTCCTCCAAAGTGTACCACAGCATCTTTCAGAGAAAGACCGTTCGCGTCATATACTTCTTCGATCGGAATTTCAAGACCGAGTTCGCGCATGGCAACTGCGTTCTGGGTTTTCAGATCGGTTAGCATCCACATGCCTTCGTCGGCGTGGATGCTAAGAGTTGCCAGTGAAAATAGGACAAATAGGATTTGTTTTCTCATTTATTCTACGATTGTCATTTCATTAATCAGGTGTCCGCAGTTGCCTAACTTCTCCAGAATGAACAGGACATAACGGATATCCAGGTTAATGCAGCGTTGTAGGTTGTTGTCGAAGTTGATGTCACCGCTCAATGATTCCCAGTTACCATCAAAAGCACAACCGATCAGTTCTCCGTTTTCATTCAATACCGGGCTGCCGGAGTTACCACCGGTGATGTCATTGGTGGACAGGAAGCAGACAGGCATATCACCGTTCGGTAAAGCATAACGGCCATAATCTTTCTTCTCAATCAGCTCTTTCAGTTTGGCGGGGACAACGAACTCGCGGTCTTCCGGATTTTCTTTCTCAAGAATTCCTTTAGTGGTGGTGTAATAGTTGTAGTGTACGCCGTCTTTCGGATCGTATGGTTTCACGTTACCATAAGTCAGACGAATGGTAAAGTTTGCGTCCGGGTAAGAAGGTACAGGCAATTTCATTTCGCCCAGACCACGAATATAAGTTTTGTGCAGCAAAGCCAGTTCCTGATCCATGTCCTTGAGCTGGGAAACCAGTTTATCCATCAAGTCATATTTAGATTGGCAGTATTGCAATGCAAGATCGTTGTCGATTGCTTTCACTGACGGCTTCTTTGTAAACTTCTCAAAGTTTGCGCGGTTGGCAAAAATAGAGTTGTCGTACATATCATCAACAAACTTGTTGTAATCGCCCTTATATTTCTGCTCAATTACTTTGTAGATAGACGGACGCTGGTTAGCCGGAACCATTTCCGCATATAACGGGAACAATGCTTTAGCAACTTTGCGGTCTACTTCATGGTCATAATCTTTGTTATGGATACTTTCGTAAGTGCTTTCCAGCGCTTTCATACGTGCTTCGATCACAGAGTCGTTCTTTTCAAGCAATGCTTCACGCGTTTTAGATAACATGACATTACCAAATTCGATAGCTCCGAAGAAAGTCTCTCTCAAACAAGTATATTGATAATTGAGAGGGGTTGTTTTAGCTACCAGGTCATCGATGTTCTTCACGACTGCCGCATATTCGGCATTGTTTTGTGCCTTTGCAAATTCTGCGAATTTAGCTTCCTGTGCAGCTTTCGTTCCCAACACATCATTATCGATGATGGCTTTATTCATACCGATGGAGTTTTTCCAATAATTGCTGGAACCCGCATACTTGTTAGCATACTGAATACGGATTTTGTCACTGGCATTCATCACTTCTTTCAGGACAGCCAAACGAGCGCCACGAATACGGATACGCGGGTCGTTCTCCGATTCCATACGTTCTTTCACCTCTGATACAGTCAGGTAACGGCTCGTGCTTCCGGGGAATCCCATAATCATTGCGTAATCTCCTTCTTTCAACCCTTTGATAGAGATAGACAAATGTTTCTTTGTTTTCAGGGGAACATTGTTTTCACTGTATTCTGCCGGTTCACCGTTCGCGTCAGCATAGATACGGAACATGGAGAAGTCGCCGGTATGGCGCGGCCACATCCAGTTGTCTGTCTCGCCACCGAACTTACCGATAGAAGAGGGGGGAGCAGCTACCATACGTACATCCGGATATATTTTCTTATAGAAAAGATAGAATTTATTTCCGGCATAGAACGGAAGAGCCTGCGGAACAATTCCTTTTTTGTCTGCCAGGTCACTTTTGAAATAAAGGTCATGAGCCAGCTTTTGAAGGAATGTATTGCTGAATGATTCGGATTCGGTGATTTCCTTTGCCGCAATCTTGGCATTGACAATATCTGTAACATCTTCGATACGTTCGATAAATGTAAATTTCAGTCCCGGAGTAGGAAGCTCCTTGTCTCTGGAAGTAGCCCAGAAACCATCTGTCAGATAATCGTGCTCAACACTACTATGTTGCTGGATGGATGCGTAGCCACAGTGGTGATTGGTTAGAATCAAACCTTCGGGCGAGATAATTTCTCCCGTACATCCACCTCCGAATATACCTACGGCATCTTTGAGAGAAACGCCGTTTGGATTATATAAGTCCTGGGCTTCTAGTTTTAATCCCTGTTTTTTCATCATATCTATGGAATGTTGCTGTTGCATCAATTGCAATAGCCACATACCCTCATCCGCTCTAACGGAAAATACAAAAAGCGCAGCCAGCGCTACCAGATAAAATCTTAGTTTGTTCATTATTTAATGATAAAATTTGAATATATGATTGTTAATATCTTCTGTTTCTCATTCTCAACTCTCCACTCTCAATTCTCCATTTCTTAAAGCTTCCATGATATTAGCAGGCGGACGTTGATTCATCAGTTCGTTTTTCATAAAGTCCATGTAAGGAGCTACGTGTTTAAAGAACTGATAATAACCTTTGCATAAGTAGTTCAATCCCGGTTCACCTTCTGCCGTTTGGCTAAAACGATTTTTCGGGCATTCCCCGTTGCAGGCAAACAGGAACTCACACTCCTTGCATTGAGTAGGGAGAGACTGGTATTTCATGTTTCCGAAGTTGTGCTGACGCTCGCTATGCATCATTTCTACCAGTGTCTTACTGTAAATGTTACCTAATTTATATTCGGGGAATACAAAGTGGTCGCAAGAATAAACGTCTCCGTTGAATTCCATTACACCGGCATGTCCGCAAGTCTTTGCCATCGTGCATATACCGGGTTGCTCACCCATCCAGTTGGCCAGGGTAGAATCGAATATCTGCACATAGTATTTGCCTACATCTTCTTTCACCCATTCGTCAAAGAGAGTACAGAGGAAGTTCCCCCATTGTTCCGGAGTGATTGAAAAGTCAGCCAGTGTTCCGGCTTTATTTTCGGCAAGAGAAGCGAGATGACGTCCGTCTTCATGCGAAAGAATACGTTCAACGATGGGAGCGAACTGGATATATTGGCAACCGATTTCTTTGAAGAAACGATAAAACTCCAACGGATATTCGGCATTGAAGTCATTAATAACTGCCATTGCATTCCATTCTACCCCGTGTTTCTTCAGAAGATTGATGCCTTGCATCACTTTCACAAAAGAAGGTTTTCCCAATTTGTTTTTGCGATACTCGTCATGAAACTCCTGGGGACCGTCGATGGAGACACCTACCAGCCAATTGTTTTCACGGAAGAATTCGCACCATTCGTCAGTAAGCATGGTTCCGTTGGTCTGGATGCAATTGTCGATCGTACGTCCGCGGGCGTATTTCTTTTGTAGTTCCATTGCCTTTTTATAGAAGGAGAGCGGTCGCATCAGCGTTTCTCCTCCGTGCCAGGTGAAAAGTACCTGCGGCATGGTTTGTGAGTTAATGTACTCGTCGATAAACTTTTCCAGAAGTTCATCGCTCATTACGTGTTTCGGATTGTCTTTGTATAGGTTGGCCTTTTCCAAATAATAGCAATAATCGCATGCTAGATTACATACGGCACCTACAGGCTTTACCATTACATAAAGCGGTTTGGCAAAAGGGGCAAATGTTGATGTTTTCATGACTGCAAAATTAGATAAACTAAATGAAAAAAATAGCCTTACACCTATGTTTATAAGGATTATTAAAGAAAAGACTCTTACAAGATTTAAATATTGATAAAATGTTTCTTTGAATTCTGAATCAGTTGTACCTTTGTGCACAGAATTTAATGAATAGATGAACGTGAATAAAATTTTGCCTTTTTTGCTTTTGCTTCCGTTTCTGGCTTCCTGTACCAGTAAGTACAAGATTGAAGGAACATCTTCAGTGAATAGTCTGGATGGAAAGATGCTGTATCTTAAATCCCTGCGTGATGGCGAGTGGGTGAAGCTGGATTCTGCTGAAGTGGTGCATGGTCTGTTTTCAATGAAAGGGAAAATAGATTCCGTACAGATGGTGACGCTTTATATGGATGAAGAAAGCATTATGCCGATCGTTCTGGAAAGTGGAAAAATAACAGTTACCATCAGCAATACGGACTTGAAGGCAGTGGGAACCTCTTTAAATAATGCGTTGTACGAGTTTATCAGCAAAAGAAACCAATTAGAAGAAAGTATCAGCGAACTGGAGCAGAAAGAAACCCGTATGGTATTGGATGGAGGGGATCTGGATGAAATTCACAGTCAGCTGGTGGTGGAAGGTGATTCACTGATGCAAGCGATGAATCAGTATGTGAAAACGTTTATTTCCGACAATTACGAAAATGTATTGGGACCTAGTGTATTTATGATGCTTTGCAGCTCTTTGCCCTATCCCATTATGACTCCGCAGATAGATGATATTATAAAGGATGCTCCTTACTCTTTTAAAGATAATAAGCTGGTAAGAGAGTTTCTGTCTAAAGCAAGAGAAAACATGAAGTTGATAGAAGAACATCAACGATTGGAACAAAATGCTTCAACAAATAAGTAATACTTGAGTTTTTTGTGTATTTTTGCATAAAACTCAAGTAAAATGAAAACGACTACTGTTTCGGTATACGCCGCTTTCTTTTTTATTTTAGTCTTATCGGTTTCTTGTCATAGAGATTCGGAGGTCCCTGATGCGGCATTCCAGAAGATCGAAATGTGTATGGAATCTCTCCCTGATACGGCTCTGTATCTATTAAAATCAGTTCCTCATCCTGAAAAATTGCGTGGAAAATCGCAGGCGGATTATGCGCTTTTATTAACGCAGGCAATGGATCAGAACTATGTGAAGTTTACTTCTGATTCGTTGATTGCATTGGCACTGAATTACTATACTGTAGAGCGTGGTGACACTGCCATGCGTGCTAAAGCACAGTATTATTATGGTAGAGTGCTGCGTGAATTGGGCAAAGATGAAGAGGCTTTGTCGTTCCTGTCTTCAGCAAAGGAAATGTTCGGGAAGATTCAATGTTGCAAGATGTTTGCCATGGCTACTGATGAAATAGGGATGGTGAACCGGAAAAAGAAATTGTATCAGGAGTCATTGAAGAATTTTCAGGAGTCATACGCTATCTATGAAGAGTTAAAAGATTCTGTGGGTATTGTCAGAGCCGAGCAGAATATAGGACGGGCTTATTTGTTTCAGAATAAATGGGATAGCTGTTATTTCTATTATAATAATGCTTTAGAATTAGCCAGGAAAAAACAGTATCCGTCTGAAGTTTCCATTTTACATGAGTTGGGTATCCTGTATCGTTCTATGGGAGAGTTGAAAAAGTCAGAGCGCTATTTCCTTGCTGCTTATGAAAAAGAAACGGATGAGGAAAGGAAATATGTAGAGTGTATGTCTTTGGGATATTTGTATATACAAATGGGGGATGTGGAGAATGCCAGAAAATATTTTAAGATGAGTGTAAATTCTTCTAAAGAGTATACCCGTATTGACGCATACAACAATTTATACTTTTTGGAAAAGGATATTGATAATTTTGAAGAAGCAATTACTTATCATGAAAAAGCGGATTCCATTGTCAGCGTATTGGATGAGGTCGATTCTTTGGAGTTGATAACAGAACTGCAAAAGCAGTATGAGAACGAAAAACTCCGGAGCGATAATTTACAAATGAAAATGCACCGTACAGTTTTTCTGTTTTGCGGTACGATTGTTTTTCTGATTGTAGCCTTCTATATGTGTTATTACTATTACAAAAGTAAGAACCATAAAAAGAAGATTGCCGAGATTGAATCCCAGATTAGAGATAATGAAGAGGAGATAAAGCGATATCAGCAGGAGATGGAAGAAATCCAGGAGTTGAAAGACCAAGTGCTGGAAGAGAACCGCATACTCGAAGAAAATCGAATGAAGGTAGGCGAGTTGAATGGAAAGATTGTGCTTTTGAGTATGCAGAACAAAACCTTATCGGGGTTGTTGAAAGAACTAGGAGGAGAATTAACTGTCGGACCGTCTTCTGAACAATACATATCTGCCTTTCGATTACTGCTTGCTATAAAAGAGGGAACATTAAGAGGTAAGTTGTCTGATGGAGAACGCTATAAATTGTTTAGTCTGTTTGATTTACTCTATGCTAATTACGTTACCCGATTGCTTGACAAAGCTCCTTTATTGACGAAACGTGATCTTGAAATCTGTTGCTTCCTTAAATTTGGGCTGACTAATGAAGAGTTGGCTCGTATTTTCCAGACCTCTTCCGACTCGGTAACCAAGGCGAAGGGGAGACTAAAAGGCCGGTTAGGCATTTCTTCACAAGAAGATTTAAATGCATTTTTAAGGGACTTTTGATAAATAAAAAATGAATTGTCCGGGTCAATAACAGAATCAAAACATGTATTTTGTTGGATTTTAGATGTTTACGATGAATCAGACACACTGATTTTGTCCGGGTGACTTTTTTTGTGTTTTCAGATGCATGCCGTACTTTTGACCTAACAAAAACCAAATAGCTATATGAAAAATCCTAATGAATTATCTGCTACCTCTTCATGGAGAGGTAACGAATTACAGTTGATAGAACAGAAAGCCAACATTGTTGTCGGAGTAGCTAATTCTCGTACGCGGTTAAGGATAGGAGTTCTATTAAGTAAATATTCAGAGTATCAGGTGGATTATATATCCTCCGAGAGTGAAACAGGTAAACTGATTGAAGAAGCCGATCTAATAATTGGAGCGGGGATTACTGCCTATGAAGGGGTGTTACGCCGGAAACCGGTGATTGTAGTGGGGGATTATGGCTTTGGAGGCTTGGTTACTCCGGATACATTCCGCAAGCATTATAACAATCGGTTTAGAGGAAAGATTAATGGTGCAAGAGGTGAATCTTTCTCATTGGAGAATTTAGAAAAAGAAATTCATAAAGGTTTTAATTTGACTTTTCAAGAATTGCAAATGATGTCAAACCAAACCATAACTTTGCAAAACATCTAAATATCTGAATTCCTTAATTTCTTAATTTAATAGTTTGATGCATAAAACTGGTTAGGAGTGTGGGGGTGCGTGAGCATCCCCATATTCATTTTTAGGTATAATACACAAATTACCGGTCTTGATCTTCGTTTTTCACCATTCCCTTATGTTGCTCCGGGAGGGCACTTTCAACAGCAGCGTATGCCTCTGCCATGGTTGCCTTGATATTTTCCATGCCTTTTCCTTTGGGAGGAATAGGGTCGTGAATAGTCAGAATCATGCGATGGCGATGTATCCATTTGCCTGTGCGTGGAAGGATTTCAAATGAGCCATCGATAGTGACAGGTACCACTGCCAACTGTAAATCATCCGCCAATTGGAAAGCCCCTTTTTTAAAATATCCCATGTGTCCGGTAAAAGTGCGTGCACCTTCGGGAAAGACCACCAGAGAAACTCCGTCTTTCAACGAGTCTTTTGCCTGCCGGATGGTTTCCAAAACCTTCTTCGGGCCGGAACGGTCTACAAAGATATGTCCTGCGCTTTCACAGGCTTTTCCGACGAATGGCAATTTACGCAGACTTTTTTTCATCATCCATTTAAAGTTTCTTCCAATGAAGCCGTAGATGAGGAAAATATCAAATGAACCCTGATGGTTAGGTACAAAAATATAGGAAGTTTTGTCATGCAGCTTTTCGCGCCCCTCAATCTTCACGGGAATCAACAGGAACAGACAAATTAATTGTGACCATATCTTTCCCGGATAATATCCCCAGAAGTGGGCTCCTCCCAAGAGGGAACCTACAATAGTGACGATTGCCGTAAGGATGGTCAGCACTAATAAAATAGGCAAAGCGATGCAAATCTGATAAATATAATACAGTATCTTCATAGGGTTGGATTTTTATCCTGCAAATATACATGATTATTGGTAAAAAAGAGAGGCAGATGCGAGATAATCTTTCCGATTGTGTTATTTTTGCCTCTTGTTAGTAGAGATAGTTATAAAATTATGATACGTATATTACATACTGCCGACTGGCATTTGGGACAAACCTTTTTTGGATATGATCGCACGGGAGAACATGAGGTATTCCTGAATTGGCTGGCAGAAGAAATTCGTCAGAAAGAGATTGATGCATTGATTATAGCCGGAGATGTTTTTGATGTTTCCAACCCTTCCGCTGCATCCCAAAGCATGTATTATCAGTTTATTTATCGGGTGACAGTGGAGAATCCGAATCTGCAAATTGTCATTGTGGCCGGCAATCATGATTCGGCAGCACGTCTGGAAGCTCCTTTGCCTCTGTTGCAGGCTATGCGGACAGAAGTCAGAGGGGTAGTGCGTAAACTTGAAGGTGGAGAAATTGATTATGACCATTTGATCGTGGAACTGAAGAACCGGAAAGGGGAAGTGGAACTGCTTTGCATGGCTGTCCCTTTTTTGCGCCAGGGGGATTATCCGGTCGTGCAGACGGAAGGCAACCTGTACGCGGAGGGAGTTCGCGAACTATATTCGCAGCTTCTGCAAAGGCTATGGAAGCAAAGGACAGCGAATCAGTCGATTCTTGCCATCGGTCATTTGCAGGCTACAGGATCGGAGATTGCAGAAAAAGATTATAGTGAACGTACTGTGATTGGTGGTCTGGAATGTGTATCGCCGGAAGCTTTTTCCGAACAGATAGCGTATACGGCATTGGGGCATATACATAAAGCGCAGCGAGTGTCGGGAAGGGAGAATGTGAGATATGCAGGAAGTCCTATTCCGATGTCTTTTGCAGAGAAACATTATCATCATGGAGTCGTGATGGTGACTTTTGACGGAGGTTGTGCAGTGGACATTGAACGGTTGGAATGCCCGAAATTAATCCCTTTAGTGAGTGTGCCGAATGGAGAGCCCGCCTTGCCGGAAGTGGTGTTGGAAGCCTTGAAAGAATTGCCGGAGACAAAGGATGTAGCTCCTTATTTAGAAGTGAAGGTACTGCTGGAGGAGCCGGAACCCATGCTTCGGCAGGAGATTGAGGAGGCATTGGCAGATAAAAATTATCGATTGGCACGCATTGTGTCTACCTATCGCACCGATGTAGAAAATAAGGAGAAAGAAAACGAGAACTGGAAGAGAGGATTGCAGGAGATGTCTCCCTTACAGATTGCGCAGTCTGCCTTTGAAAAGATTTATCAGGTGGAAATGCCTGCCGAACTGACAGGTTTGTTTCAGGAAGCCTATTGGGCTGCTACTCATAAAGAAGAGGAGGAAGAAGAATGAAAATACTGGCTATACGATTGAAGAATCTGACTTCGATAGAAGGGACAGTAGAAGTCGATTTTACAGCAGAACCATTACACTCTGCAGGTATATTTGCCATATCAGGACCTACGGGTGCCGGTAAGTCTACTTTACTAGATGCTTTATGTCTGGCACTGTATGATAAAGCTCCCCGTTTCGCAACTTCGGTGGAAAGTGTGAATCTGGCAGATGTAGGAGACAATCAGGTAAATCAGTCCGATGTAAGAAATTTATTGCGTCGGGGAACAAGCGACGGTTATGCGGAAGTCGATTTCTTAGGCATTGACGGACGGCGTTACCGTTCTCGCTGGTCGGTAAGACGGACAAGAAATAAGATAAGCGGTTCTTTGCAGCCACAAACGCTGGAGGTGAAAGAACTGGATACGGAGAAAGAATTCCAGGGTACCAAAAAAGAGTTGTTGATTCAGTTGGTGGAGCTGGTGGGGTTGACGTATGAGCAGTTTACCCGTACCGTATTATTGGCGCAGAATGATTTTGCAACATTCCTGAAATCGAAAGGAGCGGCCAAAGCGGAGTTGCTTGAGAAGTTGACGGGAACCGGTGTATATTCCCGGATTTCTCAAGAAGTCTATGCACGGAATAAGGCGGCACAGGAAGAAGTCACTTTGATTCAGAATCGAATGAATGTGATCGAATTGATGCCGGAAGAAGAATTACTTGCTTTACAAAAAGAGAAAGAGCTGTTGGCCGAAAAGCGTGTGACAGGAATCAAACTGCTGGCAGAGCAAAATGAACAACTGAATGTGGTTCGTTCATTAAAAATGCAGGAAGATCTTTGGAAGAAGAAGCAACAGGAAGAACAGGAGGAGCAAGCAAGATTGAAAATGTTACAGGGCGCATTGGCTTCACAAGAAGAAGGATTGGTGCATTTCAAGGCACAATGGGAAGCCATACAGCCGGACTTGAAGAAAGCCCGTCAGTTGGATGTACAGATACAGTCACAGCAGGACAGTTACACACAATCGAAACAGATGTTACAGTCCGCTAATAAACAGGTGTCGGAGCAGGAACAAAAAATGCGGATGGCTACGGAGCAGTTGCAGGTTTCTTATTCTTCTCTGAACCGTTTGCTGAATCATGTAGGAATAGAAGAAGCGTTGCAGCTAGAACAGGTGGAAGAAATTCTACGGCAGGAAGCAGACAAACTGACAGCCGGGATAAACACGAATGAAGAGCGGTTGTTGCGATTAAACTCTTTCGGATATCCGTTATTGACCGAAGAACAGATGAAGTTGCAAAAAGAGCTGACACGCCAACAGAATATCCGGCAATTGACGGAAACGCAGACGAAAACCAAGGCGGAAGTAGAACGGTTGGAGAAAGAAACAACTGATTGCCTGAAACAATTGACTGAACAAGAAACCGCATTGAAAGTGACTCAACGCCTTTACGAAAATGCACGTATGGCAGTGGGAAAAGACGTGAAAGCATTGCGTCAGCAATTGCAGGAGGGGGAAGCTTGTCCAGTTTGCGGTAGTACGGCGCATCCTTACCATCAGGAACAGGAGGTAGTAGATACTCTTTTTCGGAGTATAGAACAGGAGTATAATGCAGCAGTAGCAAACTGTCAACAGATCAATAACCGGAGCATTGTTTTGCAACGTGATTGGACGCATCAGAAGATGGTGGACGGACAGATTGGAGAACAGTTGGCGGCATTGTATAAAGCTGGGATCGATGCTGGTAACGAAGAGCAGATACAACATCGTTTGACGGAACTGGCAGAACGTATTTTAGAATATCGTAATCTTTATGCAGAATGGCAACGCAGCGATGAAGAAATTAAAAAGATGCGTGCGCATTGTGAAGCTCTTCGTGAGAATGTATCTCTTTGTCGCCTGGCGATGCAGAAAGTATCGTCTGCTAAAGAACAGTTGTTATTACTGCAGAATACTGCTTCAGCCGAACAAAAGAGATTTGAAGTTATAGAGAAAGCGTTGAATGTGCTCCGTCAGGAACGTTCGCAACTGTTGAAAGGAAAAAGTGCGGATGAAGCGGAAGCAGCCGTGGCAAAAAGAGAAAAAGAGCTGAATTTGGCTTTGGAGAAAGCACGCAAAGAGGTAGAGGCTGTGCACAATCGCCTTTCTGGTCTGCAAGGAGAGATGAAGCAAATTACGCTGGCTATCGGAGAATTGCAGGAACAGTATAAAAAGATTGAGTCTCCCGAACAACTTCCCGAAATAATAAAGAAACAACAGGAAGAAAACCTGAATATCGAACGTACCTTTTCTACTATGGAAGCCCGTCTTTTGCAACAGGCAAAGAATAAGCTAACTGTGGAACAGATTGCGAAGGAACTGGCAGAGAAACAGACGATTGCCGAACGTTGGGCGAAACTTAATAAACTGATAGGCAGTGCGGACGGAGCGAAATTTAAAGTGATAGCTCAAAGTTACACTTTGAATTTGCTGTTGCTTCATGCCAATAAACATTTATCCTACCTTTCTAAACGCTATAAGTTGCAACAGGTTCCCGACACGTTGGCGCTTCAAGTGATAGATTGTGATATGTGTGATGAAATACGGACTGTGTACTCTCTTTCCGGTGGTGAATCATTCCTGATATCTTTGGCGTTGGCTTTGGGCTTGTCTTCCTTATCAAGCAATAACCTGAAAGTAGAATCTCTATTTATTGATGAAGGATTCGGCTCTTTGGATGCGGAAAGCCTGCGTACGGCAATGGAAGCATTGGAACAATTACAGATGCAGGGACGGAAAATCGGAGTTATTTCTCACGTACAGGAGATGAGTGAACGAATTTCTGTTCAGGTGCAAGTGCATAAGAAAGTGAATGGAAAGAGTGTGCTTACCGTTGTAGGGTAAGCACATCCATTATCTCCTTTTACATTAATTCGTTCAATTCGCTTAAATTCTTCTTTATTTCGTGGATGCGATTTAAGAACTTCTTGCGGTAAATCCATAAAATCAATCCTAGTCCTCCGCCCCATAACAGGATAAAGAAGGCTATCATGCCTATTCCATATTGCCACACTTGCCAGTAGATAAATGAGAGTACAGCCAGTACCAGGAGGAAAGCAATAGCAATCAGTCGTTCTCTGATGGTCCATCGGTGTATACGGTTCACGCGGCTGATTACCTCTACCAGAGGCATCTCGTCTATTTGAGTCCGTTGGAGGTAGCGGGTGGTGACGATGTCCCAGCAAAGTGCGGGAATCCATGCGAAAATGATAATGATGTAGATCGGGTTCAATCTGTTGTGCAACAACACCTCCGCTAAAAACAAGATCAATATCGGCAAAGAAATCAGAATAAGCTTGATGTTCAGGCTGGCAATGGCATGGATACCTTTGTCTGCATGCCTTATCAGCTTTTCAAGCTCTTCTTCTTTGATGAACTCTTTATCTTTCAAGTGTTCATCCAGGGCATTCCAAGATTTTTTCAGTTCTTCCAGTTCCATATATCTTATTCCTCCTTTTTCATTCTTTTAAGTTTGTCTTTGATGCGGCTTAGTTTAGTCGCTACATTGGTAACCGTCAGTCCGGTAATTTCTGCTATTTCTTCATAACTTTTGTCTTCGAGATAGAGCAGGATAATTGATTTGTCTAGTTGTCCCAGCTGGTTAATCATCTGATAAAGCTGTTTCAGCATTTCGTTGATCGGGTCGTGTGCTTCTATGGTCCAGTCAGTATCTTTGGTGAGACTGACAATTTCCGGTATATTCTTTTCTTTACGATAAAAACTGATACAAGTGTTGAGAGCAATACGATAAATCCATGTAGATACTTTACATTCTTTTCTGAATTTAGGATAGGCTTTCCAAAGATTCAGTAGCACATCCTGATAAAGGTCATTGAGCGGAGCATTGGGGTTGGCGTACAGATAGCACACTTTGTAGATCACCCGTTCATATTCGCGGATTACCGACAAGAACTCTTGCTCAATAGGAGGATTGGCTTCTGTTGTTTGTTCTCTCATGAAGTCTATGATTGCTTTTCTGGTTAGTTAGTCGTGAGAAAAGGAGAAAAATCACAGGAGAATGATGATTATTGAAGATTCGCTGCCAGAAATTTGCGCATTTCTTCGATGCTTTTTCCCCGGCGGCGGGTATAATCTTCGAGTTGGTCCTCTCCAATCTTTCCTACAGAAAAATATTCGGAAGCCGGATGCGAAAACATAAGTCCGCAAACAGAAGCGTGCGGATACATGGCCCCGTTTTCAGTCAATGAAATACCTATCTGTTTCATGTCCAGCAGTTCATCCAACAGGAAGTTGACAGACTGATCCGGTAAAGACGGGTAGCCGACGGCAGGGCGAATACCTTGATATTTCTCGACCAATAAATCCGCTATGCCCAGATTTTCTTCTTTGGCATATCCCCATGCTTCTTTTCGTACATACTCATGCATCTTTTCTGTTGCAGCTTCTGCCAGTCGGTCGGAGAGGGTTTGGACAAGCAAGTGTTTATATGGGTCCTGTTCATACAGTCCTTCCATGTCCGCATCAATAGAAGAAGCAAAAGCACCGATGGTGTCGGGGATGCCGGAAGAAAGAGGACGGATAAAGTCGCTTAGACAAAGGAAAGGACTTCCATCTCTTTTGGGCGTCTGCTGACGCAGCAAAGGAAAGGTGACGAATTGGTCTTTTTCTTTCTCAATAATTAGATTATCTCCGTCAGAATTTGCTTTACAGAGCTTGAATAGGGTCTTTACCTCATAATCCCGGTCGAGTAGATCAAGCATCCGGTTGGCTTCTTTAAATAACTGCATGGCTTCGGAAGCCTTGCTACGCTCTTCTTCCGGAAAAGTCGTCAGCCACGAAGCACGGCAGGCATCACATCCGTGAATGTTGGCGATGGCTGCAAAACGTGGCTGGAAACCCCATGCGTGGAAAAAGTAAATCCAGTTGATGTAGGGAGTAACTGTGTGTATTTTATAAGATAGAATCATAATTTATACAATTAAATGGGAATTTATCGGTTAAATGAGAATTTATCGGTTAAATGAGAATTTATCAGTTAGGCTGAAAGCCTTACAATTATATATTTATTGGGGTGCCCTGAAAGGGCTTAATTATATAGCGTAGGGCAACGCCCTACGAAAAAGACACACCAGCCACAAGCCCTGAAAGGGCGGAACTGTATACAATTATGCCCTTTCAGGGCGCAAATTCAGATTGTCGTTTTTACGTAGGGCGTTGCCCTACGCTATAGAATTAAGCCCTTTCAGGGCACTCCGCAAAATTATCATTTATCGTTCGAAGAACAATTCTTGTCCGCGATAAGTCTCGTCTATTTCTCCGTTGTTATATAACAGATGTCCGTTTACAAATGTTTTCTCTACTTTCCAGTCGAATGTGTGTCCCTCTAATGGACTCCATTTACATTTGCTTAGAATACAATCAGTTGTTACAGTCCATTCGCTTCCGGGGCGGACTAATACCAGGTCAGCCTGATAGCCTTTGCGGATGAATCCCCTGTTTGGTATCTCATACATCTGCGCAGGAGCATGAGCCATTTTTTCTACCACTTTTTCGATAGTAAACACTCCTTTATCTGCCAACTCCAACATGCTGACTAGCGAGAACTGAATCATCGGCATCCCGGACATTGCCTTTAATGCACCTCCTTCTTTTTCACTAAGCAAGTGTGGGGCATGATCGGTTGCGATGGCATCAATCAGACCGCTGTTGACAGCTTCTTGCAAGGCTTTCCGGTCTTGTGCAGTCTTGATGGCAGGGTTGCATTTAATGCGGGCACCCAATGTCTGATAATCTTCTTCCGTAAAGAGTAGATGGGAAACGCAGGCTTCTGCTGTAATTCTTTTTTGTGCCAGAGGAACGTTGGAAAACAGACTCAACTCTTTAGCGGTGGAAATATGCATGATGTGCAGGCGGGCATTTGTTTCCCGTGCCAGTTGCACAGCCAGCTCGGACGAACGATAGCAAGCCTCTTCCGAACGGAGAAGCGGATGAAGAGCCAGAGGTACATTGTCTCCGTATTCTTTCTTGTATTTATCCGTATTTTCTTTGATAATTCCCTGGTCTTCGCAATGGGCGGCGATGAGCAGATCGGTTCCACCGAATATATTACGCAAGCTTGCCATCCGGTCTACCAGCATATTGCCGGTGCTTGACCCCATAAATAATTTCACGCCACAAACCCGGTGTTTATCCAGTTGCGCAAACTGGGTATAGTTATTATTCGTTGCTCCGAAATAGCAGGAATAGTTGACAGCTGATTTCTCACCTAGTAGGGTGAATTTCTCTTCCAAAGCCTCCAGCGTCGTAGTCTGCGGGTTTGTATTGGGCATGTCCATGATGGAAGTGACACCCCCTGCTGCAGCGGCATGGCTTTCTGTGGTAATATCAGCTTTATGAGTCAGTCCGGGATCGCGGAAATGAACATGCTCGTCGATGGCACCCGGCAGGAGATAACACCCGCTTGCGTCAATGACTTCGTCACAAGGGGCAGTTGCTTTTTCTTCACCCACCAATATTTCGGCTATCTTTTCATTTTCAATGACTACTGAACCCAGTACTTTTCTTCCTTCGTTAACAATAACGGCGTTTTGAATCAGTGTACGTTTCATGACTTTTGCGGGAATTTATGGAACCAACTATTTACTTTTAATTTAATCACACCAAATATGGCCTCTCCAAAGATGCTGCTATTCATCTTGGAAGTCCCTAGTTCACGATTAATGAAAATCACGGGAACTTCGATGATTTTAAAACCACATTTGTAAGCGGTGAATTTCATTTCAATCTGAAAAGCATATCCCTTAAAACGGATATGATCCAAATCAATCATTTCCAGTACCTGACGGCGGTAGCAGACAAATCCGGCAGTCGTGTCGTGTACGGGTATTCCTGTGATGAACCGCACATATTTGGAGGCAAAGTACGACATTAATACCCGTCCCATCGGCCAGTTCACTACATTTACTCCGCTGATGTAGCGGGAGCCGATGGATACATCTCCACCCTGTTCCGAACAAGCCTGATACAAACGGGGCAAATCGTTCGGATTATGACTGAAGTCGGCATCCATTTCAAAGATATACTCGTATGCGTGTTCCAGTGCCCATTTAAATCCGGTAATATAGGCAGTGCCCAATCCCAGTTTCCCTTTACGCTCAATCATAAAAAGCCGTTCGGGAAATTCTTGTTGCAAGGTTTTTACGATGGTTGCCGTTCCGTCCGGAGAGCCGTCTTCTATTACCAGAATATGGAATACTTTGGGAAGGCCGAATACGGCACGGATGATATTTTCTATGTTCTCCCGTTCATTATAGGTAGGGATAATTACAATGCTATCCGATGTCTGCATATAGATACTATAAAATTTAAAACAAAAGTAGTTCTTTTCCTTTAGTTATAGCCGAACTAAGGAAAATTTAACGTGAAGAGCAGAAGGCAATCTTTTGTTTCTTGGTGTGAAACGGTTTGTTCCTCGGTGTGAAACAAGTTGTTTCTCGGTGTGGAACACTTTGTTTCTCGGTGAGAAACTTTGGGGGGATGAAAACTTTCCCACACTTATGTCTGTCCTGCGATTCTTTTTTGTAATTTTGCGGGGAAATTTTATAGGTATGACAATAACTGAATTGCAACAACAATATGCTGCCCACCCCAATATGGCAGTAATGAAGCGCTTGTTGAAGGACACTTCTGTTCAGACTGTTTTTTGTGGAGGACTGTGTGCATCTGCTGCTTCTCTTTTTTCTTCTGTATTGGTACAAGAGAGTGGTTGTCCGTTTGTCTTTATTTTAGGTGATCTTGAAGAAGCCGGCTATTTTTATCATGACTTGACGCAGATATTGGGTACGGAAAAGGTGTTATTCTTTCCATCTTCATTCCGTCGCTCTATTAAATATGGGCAAAAAGACGCAGCCAATGAGATTCTGCGCACGGAAGTACTTAGCCGCTTGCAAAAAAGGGAGGAGGGACTATGTATCGTTACGTACCCGGATGCATTGGCAGAGAAAGTAGTGTCGCGAAAGGAATTGAGCGATAAAACCCTGAAATTGAATGTAGGGGAGAAAGTGGATACCACGTTTATCACTGATGTGTTGCATAGTTATGGCTTCGAATACGTAGATTATGTATATGAACCGGGGCAATACGCTGTTCGCGGTAGCATTATCGACGTTTTCTCTTTTGCTTCGGAATATCCTTATCGTATTGATTTCTTTGGTGATGAAGTAGAAAGTATCCGTACCTTTGAAGTAGAGTCCCAATTATCCCGCGAGAAGAAAAGTGGAGTGTCCATTGTTCCCGATTTAGCAGTGACAGGAGACGTGACAACTTCCTTTCTGGATTTTATCCCGAAAGATACTACTCTGGCAATGCGCGATTTTCTTTGGTTGCGTGAACGAATCCAGGTGGTGCATGATGAAGCGTTGACTCCCCAGGCAATAGCTGTCCAGGAAGCCGCAGAGAATGGAGGCATTACATTGGAGGGAAAATTGATAGACGGCAGTGAATTTACTGTACGGGCACTCGATTTCCGCCGATTGGAATTTGGTAACAAACCAACCGGAACGCCGAATGCCAGTGTTACTTTCAATACATCTGCCCAACCCATCTTTCATAAGAATTTCGATTTGGTAGCTTCTTCTTTCAAAGATTATTTGGAAAAAGGTTATTCGCTATATATCTGTAGTGACAGTATGAAGCAGACAGATCGTATCAAGGCTATTTTTGAAGATCGGGGCGATCAGATTAATTTTACTCCCATAGAGCGTACCATACATGAAGGATTTGTAGATAACACACTACGGCTCTGTATCTTCACCGACCATCAGTTGTTTGACCGTTTCCATAAATATAACCTGAAAAGTGATAAAGCCCGTTCGGGAAAAGTAGCACTGTCCTTAAAAGAACTGAATCAGTTTACTCCAGGAGATTATGTGGTGCATACCGATCATGGTATCGGACGTTTTTCCGGTTTGGTGCGTATACCGAATGGTGATACTACGCAGGAAGTTTTGAAACTGGTGTTTCAGAATGAAGATGTAGTGTTCGTTTCCATTCATTCCCTGCATAAAGTTTCCAAATACAAAGGTAAGGAGGGAGAGGCTCCCCGGCTTAACAAATTAGGTACAGGGGCATGGGAGAAACTGAAAGAACGTACGAAGAGCAAAATCAAGGATATAGCCCGCGATTTGATAAAATTGTATTCGCAGCGTCGTCAGGAAAAAGGGTTTTCTTATAGTCCCGATAGTTTCTTGCAGCGTGAGTTGGAAGCATCCTTTATTTATGAAGATACACCGGATCAGAGTAAGGCGACGATTGATGTCAAAGCGGATATGGAAAGTGACCGCCCGATGGACCGTCTGGTCTGTGGCGATGTAGGATTTGGAAAAACAGAAGTTGCAATCCGTGCCGCTTTCAAAGCTGTTGCCGATAATAAACAAGTGGCCGTTCTGGTTCCGACAACGGTGCTTGCTTACCAGCATTTTCAAACATTCCGCGAACGTCTGAAAGGACTGCCATGCCGGGTGGAATATTTAAGCCGCGCACGTACTGCCGCACAAACCAAAGCTGTATTAAAAGGACTGAAGGATGGAGATGTCGGTATTCTGATAGGTACCCACCGTATCTTAGGCAAGGATGTTCAGTTTAAAGACTTGGGACTGCTGATTGTCGACGAAGAACAGAAATTCGGAGTTTCCGTAAAAGAAAAGCTGCGTCAGTTGAAAGTGAATGTAGATACACTCACAATGACTGCTACTCCGATTCCCCGTACCCTTCAATTCTCGTTGATGGGCGCGCGTGATTTGAGCGTGATTTCCACTCCGCCGCCTAACCGCTATCCGATTCAGACCGAAGTGCATACTTTTAATGAAGAAGTGATAACGGATGCCATCAATTTTGAGATGAGCCGCAACGGGCAGGTCTTTTTCGTCAATAACCGGATTGCGAACTTGCCGGAACTGAAAGCAATGATCGAGCGCCATATTCCGGATTGCCGTGTAGCAATCGGACACGGGCAGATGGAACCGACAGAACTGGAGAAAATTATTCTGGATTTTGTCAACTATGACTATGATGTGCTCTTGGCAACCACAATCATCGAAAGTGGTATCGATATTCCGAATGCAAATACCATCATTATCAATCAGGCGCAAAACTTTGGTTTAAGTGATCTCCACCAGATGCGTGGACGGGTAGGGCGTAGTAACAAGAAAGCATTCTGTTATCTGCTGGCTCCTCCGTTGGGCAGTCTGACAGCTGAAGGAAGACGACGTCTTCAAGCGATTGAAAACTTTAGTGATTTGGGAAGTGGTATTCATATTGCCATGCAGGATTTGGACATTCGTGGAGCCGGAAATTTGCTCGGAGCCGAGCAAAGTGGCTTTGTCGCTGATTTGGGATATGAAACATATCAGAAGATACTGACTGAAGCTGTCCATGAGTTGAAAACAGATGAATTTGCAGAACTGTATGCTGATGAAATAAAAGGTGAAGGACAAATTAGTGGAGAAGAATTTGTAGAGGAGTGTCAGGTAGAAAGTGACCTCGAACTTTTATTGCCGGCCAACTACGTAACCGGCAGCAGCGAACGTATGTTGCTCTATCGTGAACTGGATGGACTGACATTGGATAAGGATGTGGAAGCTTTCCGCACCCGCCTGGAAGACCGCTTCGGTCCGGTTCCCCGGGAAACGGAAGAATTACTCCGCATTGTTCCTTTACGCCGTTTGTCAGCGCGTTTGGGAGCAGAGAAGATTTTCCTGAAAGGCGGACGAATGACCTTGTTCTTTGTTTCCAATCCGGATAGTCCGTTCTATCAAAGTAAGGCTTTCGGTAAAGTGATAGACTATATGATGAAGTATACTCGGCGCTGTGATCTGCGTGAGCAGAATGGCAGACGGAGTATGTTGATTAAAAATGTAACTAATGTGGAGACGGCAGTCAGTGTGTTGCAGGAGATTGTGGCGTTGCCTGTGAAAGAAGAATAAATAAGCTTTTCGGGGAAGATAAGCGAGGAATTGTTTGTTTTATACCAAGGGGATCTTTATCTTTGTAGATATAACTTAATAACTGATATGGCTAAGAAATCATATAAACCTCAAGATAATGAATTGCCACAGGTCAATGAACCAGTGGCTGCTTATCATGTAACTACTCCTAATGCAAATCTTTATGTTCCTACAGAATATGAACAGGAAATTATAATGCATTCTGAAAAAGATTATGAGGAGGGTAGATTGCATACTCAAGAAGATGTGGATAAGCTGGTGGAACAATGGCTAAGTTAAAAATAGTCTGGACAGAAACAGCGACTATTGTTTTTCAGCAAATTCTGACTTTCTATAATGTGAGAAATGGAAATACCCAATATAGCCGTTCCATTTATACAATGGTGAGAGACGTATTGCAATTAGTCGCTAAATATCCTTATATGTATAAAGCTACTTCTGTACCTAATATACGTGTTTTTCATTGTGATTATTTCAAGGTCTATTATCGGGTACTTGAAAAGCAGATTCTTGTGGAAGCTGTTTTTGATACTCGCCAAGATCCTGATAAGGCTCCTTTTTAGAGGTGGTTTTGTAAGTGATGGAATGGAGCGAATTAGCGTTTTCCGTATAATTTGTCTATCAAGTCAGAACGTCCGATACGTCTCAACTCATTGATGATATTTCTCCTTTCTTCCGGCTTATACCAGAAGAAGAACTGCCGTTGGGCTAGTTTCTCCCGTTGGGTTTTAGCACTGAATATCGGTTCTAACGTGTATGGATGAAATCCGGTATACCAAGCTTCGGTAGCAACCGTCATCGGAGTAGGAGTGAAGTCCTGCACTTGTTCCAGGTGGAAGTCCAGACGTTTAGTGATAACGGCAAGTTCCGCCATATCTTCTTCTTTGCATCCGGGATGCGAGGAAATGAAATACGGAATCAGTTGTTGACGTAGATTCTCTTCCCGGTTGATACGGTCGAATATCCTTTTGAATGTTTCAAATTGCTCGAAAGAAGGTTTGCGCATCACAGATAATACCCGGTCACTGGTATGCTCCGGAGCTACTTTCAGCCGACCACTTACGTGATTGACAATCAATTCACGGGTATACTCGGCAGTGCTGCGGTTGATCGCTTCATCTTTACTTTGATGAAGTAACAGGTCATAGCGTATTCCGCTACCGATAAACGATTTTTTTATTCCGGGCAAGGCATCTACTGCACGGTAAATATCCAGTAAGGGGCGATGGTCGGTATTTAGATTCGGGCAAACTTTCGGATGGATACATGACGGTCGTTTGCACTTCTTGCAAATAGCTTCGTCTTTTCCTTTCATCTGATACATGTTAGCGGAAGGACCACCCAAATCGCTTAAATATCCTTTGAAATCGGGTAACTGGATGACCTCTTTCACCTCTTTCAGTATGGACTCTTTGCTACGGCTGACGATAAACTTTCCCTGATGAGCGGAAATGGTGCAGAAGGCACAACCGCCGAAACATCCCCGGTGAATGTTGATGGAAAACTTAATCATGTCATAAGCCGGAATCCGTTTCCCTTTATATTTAGGATGAGGTAGCCGGGTATATGGCAAATCAAACGAACGATCGAGATCTTCCTGGCTCATCGGAGGATATGGAGGATTGACTACTACTATCTTGTTTCCGACGGCTTGCGTGATTCGGGAAGCCGAATATTTGTTGGATTCTTCTTCGATATGCCGGAAATTGCTTGCCTGTTTCTTTTTATCTGCCAGACATTCTTCGTGCGAATAAAGTGGAAGGTCATCTTCGGCAGAGGTCCATTCTGTTGCACGACAAAGATAGGCTGTTTGAGGAACTGATCCGATGATTGTTCTGAATTTATTACTTGTCAGTACTGGCTCTTCAGCAGTAAGCAGACTTTTCATATTCTTCACCAGGTCTGGAAGTGGTTTTTCTCCCATTCCGTAAATGAGCAGGTCGGCACCGCTGTCGCATAAAATGCTCTTTTGCACTTTGTCCTGCCAATAATCGTAATGACTTAACCGTCTTAAACTGGCTTCGATTCCTCCGATAACTACGGGAACATCCGGATAAAGTTTCTTTAGTATCTGGCTATAAACCGTAGAAGGATATTCCGGACGCATATCCGGACGACCGTCCGGGGTATATGCATCTTCGCTGCGCAATCGTTTGTTGGCTGTGTATTTATTTACCATTGAGTCCATACATCCACCGGAGATACCGAAGAATAGCCGTGGGCGTCCCAACTTCTTGAAGTCACGCAGGTCGTCACGCCAGTTGGGCTGGGGTACAATGGCTATTTTCAAACCTTCCGCTTCAAGAATCCGTCCAATAACGGCAGCACCAAAAGAAGGGTGATCCACATAGGCGTCAGCACTGAATAGAATGACATCCAATTCATTCCATCCGCGAAGTTCTACTTCTTTCTTGGTAGTAGGTAACCAGTCAGTCAATCGATATTCTTTCATGCTGCAAAGATACGGATAATAAAAAACATCCCAATGATTTTTTTATTCATTGAGATGTTTAACTTCGATTATCGGGATGTTTTGCTTCAATCATTGAGATGTTTTTTTATAACTTCCCATTGATTGTGAACTGTAATGTCATTTGTTCTCCATCATAGATTTCACGAAAACCGATACCTTGTTCGGACAGATATTCCTTTAGATCCTGAAACGCGTCAGCATGGTTCATGATAATCTCTATCGTTTCTCCCGGAGAGGCAGTGCACATTGCTCTTATTGCAGGAATCAGCGGACTGTATGCTGTTATTCCGCAGGTATCTACCGTAATCATTATTCCTCCTCTTCTTCCGCTTCCGTGTTGGAAAGCCAGGTAAGATAGAGCTTAATGAGCTGTTGCAGACCGAATGCCTTCATATTATTGTGATAAATCACGTCGATACAAAGGTCCAGCAAGTCTTTACTGTCTTCTTCCTGACTGGCGATAAGGGAGCGGATATTAAGTTTCAACTTATCCAGAACTGCTTCATCTACAATACCGGTACTGTCGATAAGATGACGGAACAGAGCATATTTCTCAATTGTTCTCAAGTTTTCATTAGATACTTCTATGCTGCGTGTACCGCTAGGATTTGCTTGTATAGTATACATTGTTTTTTAGTTTTAAAGGTTATTATAGTAGCAAAGATAGAATTTAAAATGAGAAACGGATTAAAAAAAAAGGATATTTTTTATTTTTGAGTAAAGAATCCCAAGATGCCTGCCATGATGGTTGCCCGATCCGCTTCCGACTGGATGCTTTCGAAAGGAAAGCCCAATACAAAAGTGCGGTAGTTTCCTTTGTAAGCGATACCTGCGCTCTGATTGCCGGGTACATACGTAAATACAGGGAAAGCAGTATCTACGGGAACGATGCAATCTGCTGCAGGAACCGCATAACTGTTCTCATTGGGCAGACGCGGGATCGTGATCGTGCGCCCCAATCCTTTAATCTGATTTGCACTCTTATCCGTCAGGCTACTTTGATAACCATATTTCAGTATTTTCTCTGTAAACTCCCGGTTGCCTTGTGTGCCGCTCATATCGCTTCCTACATAAGCACCGCTGACAAATAGACTACCTCCCGACTGACAATAACTGGTCATAATTCGTTGCATAGCCGAGGAGAATGTCTTGTAGTACGCTTTATTTGCGGGGTCTTCTTTTTCCAGTCCCAGGATATAATCTACCACCGGATAATCTTCTAACGTAACCAATCCGTTTTCTACCGCTTCGTCACTGCATGACACAAAACTATATTTGCCGGCTGCCTGAATCGCTTTTCCATGAATAAAAGGATAATCGAATGTGTTCCCTGCTATTTTCATTCCTTCTAACTCGTTTCCGCTATGGCCCAGACTGCCTTTTCCTTCTTTTCCGGCTTGTGTACGGTCGAAGCCTGTTTGTGCTCCGCAAAACGAAATGTTTGATATATACGGGACTCCGGGATCTTGTGATAAATCGAATCCTGCTCTTTCAGAAGTATTAATGACCGCCGGACCGCTGATTCTGTCAAAGCCATTGATGATAATTACCTTTTCCTGTTCGCGTTTGGCTTTATAAGCGGAAAGGATTTCGGAGGGAAAGCTTTCCCCGCCGCGGTTTACGGCAGTCACTTTGAATGAATAAACGAGCCCTGGTTCTATTTTAACGGTGTGGGACGTTTTGCTGACTAAGGTTCCATTGTCAAAGCCTCCATAACCGATGCGTGTATATACGATGTATTCCCGTGGGCGTGCAGTCGGTTCTTGCGGATCATCTTCACCTTTCCATGAAAGTTCCAATGTATTCTTTTTCTTTCCGAATTGAATGGCGAAATTGCTGACTGGTAGGGGCTGAACTATATATTCTTTATCATGCTGGCTGGTAATGAACTGCAAAATACCTTTATAAATGGCTCGTCCTACTGTAAACTTGAAGTTCGGATCATGCCCTAACTGCATATCTGCGAAGTTCTGATGGGAGAGCAGTTCGATAATCGTAGAAGGTGTAGCCGGGAGACGTGTTTCACTGTAATTCCGGTTCCACATACTGCGGCGTGTCCAGGGGATGCTGTAACTTGAATAAATATCTTTCTGAATCTGTGTGAGCAGAATATCGGCTAAGTCACGTGATGCATACCGGTCTGTTCCTGCATTCAGTTTTCCATTATTGAAATCGGTGGTATAGATACCGAGCGATCCGATAAGCTCATCAGTCTTGCTGCATCCGGCATCACTGTGCAACGCCATAGTCATTTCCAAAGGTACGCCTAAACCCGATTGTTGCGGGTTGTAGACAGAACTGCCCGACAAATAGTTGATAGCGTTGGAACGTGTGTTGATGTCGTCTGTATAGTCGTTTTCACCTTTACGTCCTGCATACACTTCGTATGGCATTCCCGCCCATTGCGCAGAGTAGCGTGCTCCTTCCAAATAACGGGGTAGCCCGCTGGTTCTTCCTCCACGGGCAATGTTTCCCATTCCACCTCCAAAACGTACTGCATCGGCGCATACAACTCCATGTTCGCTGCTCTCGTTGCTAAGTACCACCATGCCGTAGTCGTTGTTCCCTTTATCAAATTCAAACGTTCCGAGGTAAACCCATGTGCCTCCACCTATTTTCTGATTAACTTTAAATTCGGTTACTCCTCCGTTATGGAATACCAGATATTTGGCGTCGCTTACACTATTTGGGAGTGTCTGATAGGAAACATAAACGGCATACTTGCCTGTTGCCGGTAGAGTAGGTACCCATTCGGCAAATACCTGGTCTTTATTCTTCTTTTTCTTTCTTTCGGTTGGTATGAAACGACAGGTTCCGTCAGTGAAAGGATTCTCTCCCTCTTTGTAGATCGTTTTCTTTTGAGCAAATCCTCTTACCGGGGCAT
The DNA here is from genome assembly GCF_001185845.1 of Bacteroides sp. 3_1_13. NCBI lineage: Bacteria > Pseudomonadati > Bacteroidota > Bacteroidia > Bacteroidales > Bacteroidaceae > Bacteroides > Bacteroides sp. 3_1_13. Next base: position 1,789,696 of record NZ_KQ236956.1, on the reverse strand, counting down.
TTGTCCAATTAGCTTTTTTGCTACCCACTTCCAGATAAAGGGAAGCGTTGGGAGTGTCATTATCTACGATGATTTCATTCTTCTGCGTATCCCGTTCACGGGGAGTATAAACAATCGCTCCAGCATTTTCCAACATGGGAATCACGTATGGAAGAACGAAAGATTGAGTGAACATATCTTCCGTGGTGCAGAACAATCGAGGGCGTTGCCATCCCCATTCGTTTTTATCATTTTTGAAGTAGTTGCCGTGGCTTTGCCAGATTGCGATATGACGGTTTTGCAGTCCGCGTGAAATTTCATTGGGACGTGAAATGTTTTTCACCCAGGGAGCTCCTTTATAATCTATATTCAAAGATAACCGCTCCTTATCCTTTTTCTTATTCCGGTAGAAATTAGGAACCAAATCCTCAATAGGTTTTCCATCCGCATAAATGGTGAGCTGGTAATAATGAACAGGCCCCGGAAGCAGTTCTTTAACTTGATTATAAATGTTTTCTACAGTTTCCAGACGGAAAGGCTGATAGGCGAAACTCTCCGATGCATAGATTGCAATCGTCTTGCGATCATAATTTATATCGAAACTGTTCAGTTTAGGAGTGCTGATTTTGGCTGTTGCGGTATATTTGTTGAAGTAATCCGTCAGCCGTTCTTTTACATTTCTTTCAATATCTTGAGCGAAAAGAAAATTAGCACTTACAGTAAGGCATAGAAGAAACACTATTATCTTTTTCATTATTCAATGCTTTTGTTCTCATTTTCACCACAGAGGAAAGGAGAACACGGAGGGCAAATCTATGAAGCGATATAAAAATGGTTGTTCATAATAACTCTGTGTCCTCCTTTCCTCTGTGGTGAATTATCCCCGCAAAAATAACAAAAAAAGAGCGAGAAGTATCGAAACTTCCCACTCTTCTTTCATTGTTTTATATTCTCTTAATTAAGAATATTATTCTTATAAAGGAACGTATTCTACAAATGCTTCCATTGCTTCGTAAGAAGCCAGTCCTAACTTATCATACAAAGTAGCTGTGCCACGGTTACGGTCTTCACTACGTTGCCAGAACAAACGTTCGTCATTACCCAGGAACGGAGCGCTTTCCATCTGCGACTGATGTTTCAGGATAGAGTTACGTTTTGCACGAAGTTCTTCCGGACTGATCGGCACTGCCATTTCAATATTTTCGATTTCCCATTCAGCCCACGCACCACGGTACATCCAGATACGGCAGTCTTTCAGCCATTTGGCACCTTCTTCTTTTTCAAGATCAACGGCTGCGAATACGGCGTCCGTACATACACGGTGTGTTCCGTGCGGGTCGGCCAAGTCACCTGCAACGAAAATCTGATGAGGTTTCACTTCACGAAGCAAGTTACGTACGATTTCCACGTCTGCTTCACTGATCGGGTTTTTCTGAATCTTACCTGTTTCATAGAACGGCAAGTCTAGGAAGTGGCATCGTTCCAATGGTATATTGTTATAAGTACAGGCCGTACGGGCTTCACCACGACGAATCAGACCTTTGATAGTCAGAATGTCACGACTGTCCATATCACCATCTTTCTTCTCTTTCAAGAAATTACGTATTTCTGCATATTTCTCATTGATAACCTGATCTGCGCTGTTATTGAAGAGTTGGTTGAATCCGTTGATGAAATGCATGAAACGAACTACTTCTTCGTCGCCAACGGCGATATTGCCGGAAGTTTCGTAAGCTACGTGTACTTCATGTTTCTGCTCTACCAAACGACGAAGCGTACCACCCATCGAAATAACGTCATCATCCGGATGCGGAGAGAAAATGATTACACGTTTCGGATACGGTTTTGCACGTTCCGGACGGTAGGTGTCATCAGCATTAGGTTTGCCACCCGGCCATCCGGTAATGGTGTGCTGTAAATCATTGAAGATTTTGATGTTTACATTGTACGCAGAACCGTAAAGTGCCAGAAGTTCACTCAAACCGTTTTCGTTATAGTCTTTATTTGTCAACTTCAGAATCGGTTTGCCGGTCAACTGACACAACCAAACGATGGCACTACGGATTAGTTTATCATTCCATTCGCAAGAAGTTACCAGCCACGGACGTTGGATACGTGTTAAGTTCATAGCTGCTGAAAGATCAAGAGCTACATGCGCGTTGTTGTGAGTTTGCAGATAAGAAGCCGGAATAGTGTCAGTGATCGCACCTTCCACACATTCTTTAATCATAGCTGCTTTGTTTTCCCCCCATGCAAGCAGATAAACCTTCTTTGCGCCAAGGATAGTGGATACACCCATTGTAATAGAACTGATCGGCGTATTATCCAGCGTTCCGAAAATCTTGGATGCTTCGTTGCGTGATGCATTATCCAACAAAATCAGACGAGTGGTAGAATTCAGTCGGGAACCCGGTTCGTTGAACGCGATGTTACCTACACGGCCAATGCCCAACAAGGCAATATCAATACCTCCGAAGCTTTCAATGCGTTGTTCGTACAGACGGCAATATTCGAAGATGGTATCTTTGGGAATGCTTCCGTCGGGAGTGAATATATTCTGTTTGTCAATATCGATGTGATCCAATAACATACTCTTCAAAGCGTTGAAGTTGCTGTTGATTGCATCGGGAGCCAACGGATAATATTCATACATATTAAATACGATCACATTGCGGAAGCTAAGACCTTCTTCCTTATGCATGCGGATGAGTTCGGTATATACGTGGCTGGGCGAATCACCTCCGGGGAGTGCCAATACGCAGAAGCGTCCTGCTTTTTGTTTTTCGCGGATGGTCTGTGCTATTTCGCGAGCAATATAGTTAGCACCTTCTTCTACGGATTCGTAGATGTCCGTAGGGATTTTTTCGAGTCTTGTCAAGACTGATTTTTCAAATGCATTCTCCGGTCTGTAGTATCTGGGGGAGACCCGGTGGAGACTGATTTGAGAACTAAGATTTGTTTTCATAAAGTTGTTAATTAAGTTATGTAAGATTAGCGTCCTTACGACTGTATTTTCACGACAAAGATACAAAAGAAGTCTATATAATTAACTACCGAATTCTAGGTATTGTTGCTACATGAATCTGTTTTTAACATTTGTTATTTGGCAAATGTTATAGATGGAATTCGTCTGCATCTTTCCATACCGGGAACTTCTCTCTGAATTGGTTGAGAGCAGTGAGATTTACACTGACAGTCGTTATTCCTTCCTTTTCATCTGGAATTGAGCCGATTTCTTCTCCGAAAGCGGAGTAGACTTTACTTCCTCCATTATATGAAAGTTGGTACCCGTCTGTACCTACTCTGTTGACACCGCATACATAGCATTGATTTTCTAAAGCGCGTGCCCGGAGTAGAGTATCCCAAACCAGACGGCGGGGGATAGGCCAGTTGGCTACATATATTAAAAGGTCGTACTCGTTGCCTACGTTTCGGCTCCATACAGGGAAACGAAGGTCATAGCAAACCAGCAGGCAGATATTCCATCCATGATAGGGGATGATGAGTCGTTTATCACCGGCCGAAAAGTGTTCAGCTTCCCGTCCCATACGAAACAGATGTCGTTTGTCATAATAGAACTCTTCTCCTTCCGGCGTCAGAAAGAACGCACGGTTATAAAACTGTTCGTTCTCTGTTGCTATATAGCTTCCGCAAATGGCTAGCTGGAATTTGGCGGCCCATTGTTTGAGTGTTGTAATGGTTTCCCCGGAATTTGGCTCTGCCAGTATTTTACTCTGCATACTGAATCCGGTAGAAAACATCTCCGGTAAAACAACAATCTCCGTTATTCCACGAAGACTTTGCAGCTTTTCGTGGAGCAAACGGAGATTTTCTTGTTTATTTTCCCAAACAATATCGGTTTGTATGATAGAAATACGGATAGACTCCATGATAACTAAGTATTATACTTAATACCTGATACTTAAATCATATTTCTCCAAGAGCGAAATTCTCCGGATGTTTTCCTTTGAAATCCTTGAAGTAAAGTTTGATTTCTTTCATGTCCTTATTAATATCTCCTGACGGCATGATGGCTTTCGTTGCAGAGATTGTTTTCTTGCTGTAATCAATACCAATCAGCACGATAGGAACCTGGGCTTTCAAGGCTATAAAATAAAAGCCTTTTTTCCAGTTTGGATTCGCTTTGCGGGTTCCCTCGGGAGTGATAGCCAAATTAAACTTTTTATATTCAGCAAAATTATGAACCATCTGATCTACTAGCGACGTTTTTCGACCGCGATCAACGGGAATTCCGCCAACTGCTCTGAAAAAAACGCCAAGCGGAAAGAAAAACCATTCTTTTTTCATCATGAAACTTGTCTTACGGCCTATAGCACCATAAAATAGTTTTCCAATAAATAAATCAAGGTTTGTTGTGTGTGGAGCGGCACATATCACGCATTTATCATAATTAGGTACCGTAACGTTTGTCTTCCACCCTAACAGGCGGTAATAGATAAAGCTATAAATTGCTTTTTTCATTTCTGCTTTTAGTTCAATTTTCCGATAGCTTCAATAATCTCGTTAATCTTTGCATTAAAGTCTGCACGGAATTTCTTATAAAAACCTTTCACGTTGCCCGGTTCTGTGTGGCTGATACGAGTAACAAACTCATCCTGCATTTTCAGTACCTCTGCCATCAGTTCATCAGCTTTCGCTTTGTTCGTACTGGGGATGAACATGCTGTTGATTAAACACTCGGTGAATAATTCTCCTGCGATATAGTTTACGTTCTTTTTGAGTTCTCTTCTACTTGCCATAATCTTTATATTTAATGGTGAATAATAAAAAAATACTTGCGGTAAAGATAGGCACTTTCTTTGATTTGGGCGAATAATGGCGGGAAAAAATGAAAAGTAAGAGGCTTTTAATATCTTTTATATGTATATAAACAAAAGCCGGTTAACTGCTTAAAACAGTTGACCGGCTTTGACTACAAAATTACTTTCCTAACAAAGTTATCTAACTTACTGTGGAGTCCCAAAAGCTGCAAACTCGTAAATACCATCTGCCCACATGGCAGAATTGCCTTTATGTACATTCACAACACCGTATACTCTCAAACGCAAATATCTGTAAGATGCAGGATCTTCAATGTTTAAGATCAGAAATCCTACTTGCCAGTTTTGTCTACCATCCACAAGCATTTTATAACTCTTTCCATCTGTACTTCCTTCAATCGTATATTTGTAGGCAGCTTCAGAACCATTGACCAGTCTTGTAGAAAGGTTAATCTCTGAAATACGAGCATTCTTCTGTATGTCTACAGCTAATATATAAGGAGTACCTGTTGCTGCATTAGAACTTTTCTGAAAAAAGGCTGACGATTCCAAGGAGGCTCCGTCGGTTATGCAATCTGCCTTAGCTCCTTTTGCTCCGGAAACAGTAGACGTAGCAGGAGAATTTAATGTTAGATTTTTGCCATTCTGCACCGGAATGATACCGTATTTATCATTAAATTCCAGATATCTGTAATAATCCATCGACGCGTATCCCTGATTGAAGGCAGCGATGGATATTCTTGGGAAATTACCATCCGGGGTCTTATGTTCCCGTTGTGCTCCCCAATGATAACTCCATACTCCGCAACTTGTTCCCACCATACTAATTCTGTTGAATTGTGCATCAAAAGTGGAGTTATTGCCAATCTCTCTCATGGGTGTCCATTCACCGCCTAAATCGGTAGTAGCTGTATATACAGTTTGACTCGGATACCATCCTGAAGCCTTTGAACTGAAGAAATAATACTCTCCATCTTTTTTGATGATGGCGGGTGTCTCTCTGTGTAACCCTTTACATATTGTATTTACTAATGAAACAGGTTTGGTCCAGGAATTATCCAATTTATAGATATTTATATCACTATTCATATTGGTAGCGGAAAGAAGATACGCCGTATTGTCATCGTCAATGAAAAGTGACTGATCTCTGGACTCATGTCCTAATGGCCGCTCCATTGTACCTACTTCAAGCTTGCCTTTAGGAGTAATCTGTGCCAAATAGATTTTGGCTGCACTGTATCCTTCTTCATCTTCGTAATGTGCGGATAGTATGACTTTACCCGTCTTGGGATTATGCCGGAAAGCAATACCTTCAAAATTTACATTTGGATAAAAAGCCAGTTCACGAGGAGTACTCCAACTTCCGTCAAGTCCTGTTGGGGAATAACTTTCAGAGGCCATCCAACCTTTAAGTGATTGTCCATCCACATTCTTTTCTGTATTTTCTATCTTGTAGGAATAGTAGAGATTGCCAATTTTCATTCCTTGAGGTTTATTTGTAGAACCTTTACTAATGTACTTTCCATTCAGATTATCGTAAACCTCGACTTCACCGACTGGTGTAAATGTAGTAGCTTGTTGGGAAATTGCTGTTCCCACTTTCTTTCCGTCTTTAAACGCTTCTACGTGATACGTAAAAGTTTTGCCAACTGCCAGATCATAATCATCGTACGTATTCCCTTTAGCTTCTCCAATAAATTCTCCGTCCCGATATACTTTGTAAAGATCGGCATCTTCCCGTTGCATCCAGTTCAACTTTACATTTCTGGCCTCTTTTTCGCCTGCGAGTTTAAAAGTTGTGGCCGTTATTGCCCAAGTTTCGGTAGTCTCTCCTGTTTTTGTATCTTCCGGTTGTGCTGCAAAAGAGGAAAATACCGGCAACCCACATAAACATATGAATATAAATGCAAGATAAAGCTTCTTTTGTTGACTTCTAATGTTCATAATACAACTATTTAGTTACTATTTGAAATATGGATAAAAAGCTATTTAGCTCCCATCAGTTTTAGATTGTTGGCTCTGTAGGTAGCTGAAAACAAATCGGCTTCCTTGTATTTGTACTTACTTGAATCGAAATATACAGCAAAATCCTGCATTAGTTTTTTTGAATATTCAGTGAGATACAGGTTGGTTCCGTTGAATGTATTCGAGCCGGAAACGGTAATATACTTTTTATCTTTGACATTCTGTATCTGATAATAACCATCTTCCTGCAGATTGAACATCCAACATTGGGTATCGTCTTTCTTTTCAGAATTCAGTCGTAAAGTGCCAAATAGTGACTCCAGGAACTTCCCGGTTTTTATATCCTTTAATTTGTATACATTGGGAGTTCCCGTTTTGATAAACTCGAAATTCAAATTAATATCATCATCGTCATCTGCTATGGTGAATCCATTGGTGGGCTTTGATACCAGGCGGTCAGATATTTTTTCCAATAAAGAATAGATATTCCCGGAAATAATACTTTCTGCCCGTTTGTAACGATACATAGTGTTGAATACACTCAAATCCCATGCATCATACCATTTTACAACCGGGTATCCTGAACGCATGCTGATAGGTAACCATACAAAATGAGATTTTCCCGGATCATTCCGGTTCCAACGATCCCCCATGTAGATAAATGCTTTATCTTTATCAGGCAGTTGGAAGACGTAGTTGCTTTGTGAGTTGTAGGTTACTTGTTTCAGTTTATCAACTGCAAAATTCACTCCCGTGGTCCATTCTCCTAAGATATTATAGGTATAGGCAGATCTTCCCGGATTCGGGTCCCATCCTGTACAACCGGAAAACAATCCATAATATACATCACCTACCTTAAAGATAGAGGCTGCTTCGTATTTAAGTTCATTCAGAATCTTGATTTCGGTGGGAGTAGGTTCCAAAAAATCATCTCTCAGCAAAGCTATATTAGTATTTGTGTTCATGTCGGTAGAACAGAAATGATACGCTTTGCCATCTGTATCTACAAATAAAGTCTGGTCGCGTGATTCGTTTTTATTAGGACGAAATGTTTTATATAGCGTGTATGGACCTTCTATTTTATCACTGGTTGCTACACAGACCCGTGCTGCACTGTAATCACTATTACTACTTTCCCAATGACTCCACATTACCCATTTATTAGTTTTGGGGTTGAAGATAACTTTGGGGCGTTCGAACAGGCGGCCGTGAGAGATATCGTTTAAATCTTCTTTGGCTTCTCCAGTCGTTTTCAAAGAAAGGCCGAGACGTTTCCAGTTGTACAAGTCTTTAGATTGATAACAACTCACTCCGTTTGACACAAATCCGGTACGGTCTTCTCCGAACCAATAGTAAGTGCCTTTATTAAATACCACACATCCACCATGGGCATTGATTTGTTCTCCATTCACATCATTCCACAAAACACCCGGACTTATCTGGGTGTTCTGTGAAAAAACGGACACACATGAGAATATAAAGCAGATAAATAAGATATTTCTCATAATTTATTCTTCGATGTTGATAGTTATTTCAGGTTGTGCGGGTGCATAAGCACCAGATTCATCTATAGTGAAATATTCCACATTAGCTGTATTATCCATAAAACCGAATTTAGGGGAATATATGCATGATACACCAGTCAATTTGGTATTATCTACACGGATAGATCCGATGTCATTTCCCCATCCGCCACGTCCTACGCTGAAGATTACTCGTATTTGTTTGCAATCGGGTGATGTGGTATAGTCCATAGAGTAAGTTTCCCAGTCTTTGCTTGCTATTTCTGTGACAATTCTCTTCTCCGTGTCCTGTACCTCTTCAATAGTCATCTTTCCGGTAAGTGTACCTTCTTTTTCAGCAATACCTCCTTTCAGTAAAGCTGATAAAGTGTATGTTTCATTAGGAGCGACATTTACTACTTGTGCCAGAGTACCGTCACTCCATCCGCTTGCCCATTTGTAAGGTCTGATTTCAAAAACATGGTTATCAATATCCTGCTCATTATCCAGTTCTTCGGGGAGAATGTACTGCTCCGAATTCCAACGGTCATTGACAACAACGTCCCATCCTTCGATATGAGTCGTTAGCTTACTGTCAGGATCCACTTCAAATTCTCCCTCAAATCCCGGATTCTTCAAAAGATTCTCTACCGGTTCACCGATTCCGGCAGTAAAGTAAGGTTGTGGAGCATAATCCTTGATGCGTACAGAATCTACGGGAACTCCATCTCTGAAGATGAAAGCACGATTATCGGGAGTTATGGCAAAACGGTAAGTATGAGCCTGTCCGTCGTTATTGTAAAACTTGCCTTTTCCACCTTCTTTTCCGCTAGTGGCTGGATTACTAATAGCTTTCTGGTAGTTATTGTATATGCCTATCTCGGAAGAATTAAAATACGCTTTGAATCCGTATCCTTTTTCATTAACGAAATAAGGATAAAAGTTCTGTTCCGTATCATCGGTTTTTATTCTGAATTCGATAGTGTATCCTTTAGAACCTGGGGTAAATGGTTTCGTAAATTCTGAATCTTTTCCGCCTTTATAAGTTGGCGACTTAGAAATGTCCTTTACGGGAAGTGCGGTACCATATCCTTTTACTTTCACATACGAACGTGTGTCTCCACTTCTTAATACAAGTTTACCTTCAGTCAGAATCTTCGTACTATTCAAAGTTACAGTTACTTTTTGTTTTCCCGTATTAGCCGGTATCACGGCAGGAGATACAGTGAAGCCATTAGGTGCAGTTATTTTAATTTCTTTTCCAGGTAAAGCCGCAGAATTAACAAAAAGTGAGACAGATTCATTGGTTCCATTAATGGTTAATTGCGGCAAGTTGGTGTCTACGGACACTTCTTCCGTATCCTTTTTGTCGTCCTTGGGTAGAGCTGCGTAAGTTGCCGTTACACTGGTCGTCAATAACACCATCGATAAGAACATGATTTTTACATACTTCTTTTTCATGATATTGAAATGTTTGATAAATTAGTTATTCAGTAATTAATTGTTTCTGATTGCAAATTTGATGAAAGATATTCAGATAAGAGTTCTATTATAATTCAAATACGTTTGATTTTAAATAATGTGTTTCGCAAGGGATAAGAATCGTTCAGTAAGGTTCAAAAATCATTCATATATGCTTTCTCTAGTGGATGGTTAACACATTTTAAAATCTTAGTCTGCTATTACAGCTAAATTTTGTTTTAATATTGCATTAGAAAACGAATCTAAATATTCAATACTATTATGAACTATACAATTCGATATTATATACTATTCTTTCTTCTTCCTGTTTTTTCATGTGTTTTTGCTCAACAGATGTCCGTGACCACCTTGCCATTGAATAATTATTTGCCTTCCAGTTCTGTTCTGCGTGTTCACTGTGATAAGGAAGGTTTTTTGTGGTTGGGAACAAAAGATGGATTGTGCCGCTATGATGCTTATCGCATACAGACTTTCCGTTCCGGTCTAAAGACGCCGAATTTATTGACAAACAATGAAATTACCTGCATTGCAGAAGATGATAAGGGATTTTTGTACATAGGCACTAAAAAAGGTCTGAATATACTGAATAAACAAACTTATCAGATAATCCCAGTTGAACATAACGATCTTAAAGATCAGGAAATCCGGACAATGATAGTCGACAGTAAAGGATGGCTTTGGATAGGTACACTAACTTCTGTTTTTCGTTGTTCCAGTGATTTTTCTTTTTGCAAAAAGTATGATGCATCTTTGCCCGTTACCAGCGTAAATTCTATTTATGAAGATTTGGATAAGAATATTTGGGTTACCTTGTGGCAAAGAGGACTTCATAAATATGATTCAGAGAAAGATTCATTCGTAAGCCTGCCTAAAATAGGACTCTGGGATAATCCGTTTAAAGTATTTCAGGATTACAAGAGACAACATTGGGTGCTGACTTGGGAAAGTGGTATATATCTGTTTTATCCCGAAGAGAAGCAGGAAATGATGTATAATCATGTTATTGTAGAGAATGAGAACAAATGGGATGAGAGTGGCTGTTTTAGCATTGTTCAGGACGATAAGTATGGATATATCTGGATTGTGTCTACGCAAGGACTTTATGCGCTTCAGAAACGTCCGGGAGATATGGTTAGTAATGTTGATATTTCCCATATATCCTCTAAGTTGAATAATATTTTTAGTGAGATAGTAAAAGATGCATTTGGCAACCTGTGGATTGCTGCTTTTAATGAAGGAGTGTCTATGATTGATCTGAATAAGCCCTTTGTTCAGAACAACTCACTTCCAACTATTCGAAAAAAGACAGGATTTAATGCTAATGTGAAAAATATATACGAAGATGAAGATGGTGATTTGTGGATTAATCAAAACCGTTGGGGAGTAGGGATTCTTAAACCCAATTCAACAGATATCCAGTTTCATACGGATATCCCTTCACTCAAAGGAATATCAAATTTGAAAAATATAAGTTGTATAGCACCTGTTTCTTCTCTTCATGAAGTTTGGTTAGGAACTGAATATGATTCTGAAATTTATAGGGTGAAGAAAGAAAAGGGTAAAATGCAATTACTCGGAATTTTGGATTTAAAGAAATGTATGACAGAGAATCCGGGAGATCCATATTTGTTCTATGAAGATAGTAAACGTAACTTTTGGATTATAACTACCGCTGGCATATTGGTAAAACCTGTAGGAAAGAAAGATATTCAAGATACGCATATCGTATTGAAAGATATAACTGGAATTGGAGAGGGTAAAGACACTACCCTATGGATCAGCACCAAAAAGCAGGGCGTATATACCGCTGTGATTCCTCCTCAATTAAAGTTCGAGAAATCAAGCTTAAAGAATCTGACTTCCGAGACGAATGGTTTGATGAGTAATAATATCACTGCCATTTGTGTAGATGATAAAGGATTAATATGGTTAGGCAGTGAAGAAGGCAGTATCTTTACTTATGATTCTCAAAAGAAGAAAGTAACAGATTTGTCGAATGTGTTTGATATGCTCGAAGAAAGTATCTTCAATATTGTAACTGATCGGTTAGGACATATATGGATTTCTACTAACAAACGTATTATAGAATATGAACCGAAAAATGGAGGTATCATGGACTATTCTACTATGGATGATATATTAGTGAATTCCTTTATGCCGAATTCCTACTTTATAAGCCGTTCAGGTAGAATGCTTTATGGTGGTAATCGGGGGATCACAGCATTTACTCCTTATGAACGTTTATCTGAACATCCCCAGAATATCAAGACAATGATAGCAGATGTGAAAATTGACGGAATGTCTGCCCTTTTGGAGAAGAACAATAATCGTTTTGATTTGAGTAATCAGAGTATAATACTGAATTCTGGAGATAAAAATATCGAAATAGATTTTTCCTCTTTGAATTATGCTTTCCCGGATAAGATAAAATACGCCTATAAAATGGAAGGAGTAGATGATAACTGGGTTTATGTCAAAGGTGACCGGCAATTTGCTTTTTACAATCAGCTACCCAAGGGAAAACGGACTTTTTATCTGAAAGCGACAGATGTGAATGGTTTATGGAGTGAGTATATATCTAAAATTTCGGTATATAAACAACCTGCTTTTTATGAAACATGGTGGGCATATACACTGTATGCCGTCTTTATAATTATATGCATTTATCTTTTTTATCGAAGAATGCAAAAGCGCATGCAATTGCGGCATGAACTAAAAATCGCACAGATAGACAGGGAGAAATCAGAAGAATTGGTACAAACGAAATTGCGCTATTTTACGAATATCTCTCATGACCTGCTGACTCCTCTTACTATTATCACCTGTTTGGTTGATGATGCCGAACTGATTAGTGGAGAGCGGATTCCGCAATTGAATATGATTCGGTCGAATGTAAATAAACTGAAGCGTCTACTACAACAGATTCTTGATTTCCGTAAGGTAGAAAGTGGAAATATGAAATTATCACTATCTCAAGGTGATATTATTCCGTTTGTATCAGATGTTTGCAGTGTGAATTTTGCACCTTTAATGAAGAAGAAAAAGCAGACTTTTGTGTTTTCGGTTGAAGAGGAAACACTGATAGCCTGTTTTGATGCGGATAAAGTAGATAAGATTGTGTCTAATCTTTTATCTAATGCCTGCAAACATACGGATGCCGGTGGTGAGATAAAACTGATGATGAAATCCTATCAGGTTTCCGGGCATCGTCGTCTATGTATTCAAGTGTCGGATACAGGTGAGGGTATTGCTTCAGAAGAGTTGGAAAATATTTTTGCCAGGTTCTATACAGCCCATAAGAAAGATGGAAGCGAGTCCAACGGCATAGGACTGTCATTGACAAAAGACTTGGTAGAACTACATCACGGCAGTATTAAAGTAGAAAGTGAATTGGGCAAAGGAAGCATTTTTACTGTAGATTTTCCTATTGATAAGGATAGTTACAAAGAAAATGAGTTTGCCGTAGAGAAAGTGAAAGAAAAGAAAGACGAAGTCATATTAGATGGTGTGGATTTGGATGAATCTGAAGAAACAGAGATGGGTACACATCAAACCAATGAACATCATTTGTTATTGGTGGAGGATAATGAAGAATTATTATATCTCATGAAACGGATTCTATCCCGGAATTATCATGTACTGATCGCGAAGAACGGAATCGAAGCTTTAGAAATAGTGAAGGAGAATGAAATAGATATAGTCATCAGTGACGTGATGATGCCCGAAATGGATGGCTTGGAATTATGCCGGAATTTAAAGTCCGATTTAGAAACCAGCCATATTTCGGTGATCTTATTGACTGCAAAAAATACGGTGGAAGATAGGGTTGAATGTTATAATGCCGGAGCTGATGGATATATTGCAAAACCTTTCGAATTAAAAATACTCGAAGCGCGTATTAATAATTTTATAAACCATAAACGCAGCAAACAGGAAGAATTCCGTTCCAATGCAGATGCGCAGATTGATGCGTTGGAAACCTCGGTCGTCGATAAAGAATTCTTTGATAAAGTATTTTCCGTGGTTGAAACGAATATTTCCGAAGGTGATTTTGGTGTTGTTCAACTGGCAGATGCGTTAGCGGTCTCCAAATCTTCCCTTTATAGAAAGATGAAAGTTGCTACAGGATTATCCCCGATTGAGTTTATTCGGAATATTAGATTAAAGCACGGCAGCCAGTTGCTGAAAAACAGGTCCATATCAGTAGCAGAGGTTGCCTATGAATGTGGATTTTCTAACCCTAAATATTTTGCTATTTGTTTTAAGGATGAATTTGGGGTGACTCCGAAAGAATATCAGAAAACATTAAAATGAAAAGAATAATCTCTTCAAACATTTTCTCTAAGTGATTATGCGCTGAATTTGAACCCATTTGGTTGATTTCAGTACCTCTGTTTTTAAAAAAAGGATCACTTTTGTCTTTCAATAAGCGAGTCTTAATTTAAATTTCTATATAAATGAAAAACAGAATTTTTATGCTAATCATTTGTCTGGCTTTAGTTTCTTCAGGGAATGCAGCACGACTTATGAATGAAAATCCATTGATTATTTCTACAACAGAAGACTTGGTTGCTTTTGCTAAATCAGTGAATGGGGGAGACTCTTTTCGAGGTAAAACGGTGAAATTGTCTGCGGACATTTGGCTAAATGACACGACAGGTTGGAAAAAATGGGATCGACAAACTAAATTAAAGTCCTGGACTCCGATTGGTACATCGCAAATTCCTTTTGAAGGTACTTTTGATGGAGACGGACACTATATTGCCGGACTGTTTATGAAAGCCGGTTCCGAAACTTTCTGCCAAGGTCTTTTTGGCTTTTTGAGGAGAGCAGTAGTAAAGAATACCCGTATTTGTTTTTCCCACATTATTGCCTATAATTATGTAGGTGCTTTGGCCGGTCATATTTCTTTTAATACTCAAATCTTGAATTGTTCAAACGAGAGCATTGTAGAAAACGACCGTAATTTTTCCGGAGGGCTGATAGGTTTTTCTTCCGGGCAAAACCGTATCATCGGATGTCGTAATTACGGTAGAGTGTACGGTCATCGTTGTGTAGGAGGAATTGTGGGCTATTTTGAAGGCGGGTCTATCTACAATTCCTTTAATAGAGGAGATATTGTCGGACGTTACGAGCATGTAGGCGGTATTATAGGTGAATTTTCCGAACCTTATCAAAAGTCAGTTAAAGACACGGAATTGAAAGAACTTCCCAATGACACTGTAGCCAATTGTTACAATACAGGAACAATAATGGCAAGAGATGTAGCCGGGGGTATTGCCGGACATATTAATCTACATTCTATTCAAGTCTCCACATGGAAGGTGGTTTTTGCCAATAATTATAGTGCCGGGAAAATCCATACCATATATCCTGTTGTGACTGACGGACTCGTAGGTGTATATGCTTATTTTGCTGATCCTGATAATTTGATTATACCATCCGTTGACCGTATCAACCGGGATGGTGCTGCATGTTATTGGAGTGAAGAATCCTGCAAAATGAACACACTTAGGAAGCCACGTTTCGAAGGAAACAAACTTCGCACGGATTCTTGGAATAAAATAATGTACGGGACAATGAAAATACCTGATTCTTTCAGATATTTCAGTGCGGATGAGATGAAGCAGCAGTCATTTGTCGATTTGCTTAATAAGTGGGTAGACAAGAAAGAAGTCTTTTCTCGATGGAGTCTGGATAAAAAAAATGTAAATAGTGGATTTCCTGTTTTTATAAACTAAAACAACACATACACACAAGTCATGACGAAAAATAATATTCTATTGATATTAATTCTGCTTGTAATCGGAGCAGTGAAGGGATATGGACAAACCGGAAAGTTTGATAAGGATTCATTGACGAGTCGTTTCCTATCTCAATTAAGTATATTTCCACAAGAAAAAGTCTATTTACATACAGATAAAGGAACCTATTTGGCAGGCGATACTTTGTGGTTCCGGTCTTATATCGTAGATGCTGCATTGCACAAGCCTTTATGTGATAAATATATATATGTAGAGTTGGTAAATCCGCTGGATTCTATAATATCACAGGCACTGGTACGTTCGGATAATGGAATCTATCAAGGTTATTTGTCTTTGGCTCGTGAACTGGCCGATGGAGAATATACACTGCGTGCTTATTCCCGTTATATGCTGAAAAATGCAAATGAATGTATTTTCAGACGTCCCATTCGGATAGTGACTGTTTCCTGGAATAGAGTAGGTATGAAGTCTCTTTCCCATAACAATTCCAAAACGCCAGATCTGGCACTCACATTCACAACAGGAGATAAGCTGATGATGCTTAGTCAGGCAGAGATGTCGACAAAGAATAGGTCGGATCTTTCATTGAAACTGTCTGATATAAAAAATGGGTTTACGATAGAATGGGACAAAAATGATTGGAAAGGAAATACATCCTGGCTTTTGTCCATGAAAGATACTGATGATAATGTGTATCGTCGTTATCTGCCGGTGAGTACCCGGAATGAAGATTATGATGTAACATTCTATCCTGAAGGAGGCTACCTGTTAAACGGACAAGATTGCCGCATTGCTTTTAAAGCGATGGGGCATACGGGAAATGCGGCGGATATCAGTTTGGATATCGTGGATGAAACCGGAGAGGTCGTTTCTTCGGCTCGTACACTTCATGAAGGAATGGGACTGTTTGTTTTGACTCCCGAAGCGGGTAAATCTTATATAGCTAAATGTGAGGATGAGTTCGGACGGAATAAAACATTCAAACTGCCAGCTGTTGATACAAAGGCTTTATATGGCTTGAGAGTTGATACACAACGTGAAAATTTTCACATCTCTTTATTATCTGTTGCAGACGTGTCTGTGGAACCTCTTTATTTAGTAGCTCACGTTCGTGGAATCATTATAGCATCGGAAGAATGGAAAGAATCTCAAAAGAAATTCCTGTTCCCCAAGCAATATTTCCCCGCGGGTGTCGTGCAGTTTGTACTGCTGAACAAAGATGGAAAAGTTTTGAGTGAGCGTTTGGCATTTTCTGATTCCTATTTTTCTACAGTCTGTAATCTGTCAGTCAATGGATCTCTCACACAGAAAAGGGAGGCCGTATCGGTGAACGTTGGCCTTCTGAATGCTGATAGTCAACCTTTGAAAGGGAATTATTCCGTATCAGTGATCGACAGTAAATTTGCGGCAGCCGATTCCAGTATCAGCATCCTTTCTCATTTATTGCTGACATCCGAACTAAAGGGGATTATACAGTCACCCGGATTTTATTTCAAGAAAGAAAGTTCGGCGACTCGAAACAGTCTGGATTTGCTTATGATGACACAAGGTTGGCGGCGGTATGAATTACCCGAAGTCATTCTGGGGAAATATAAAACGCCCGCATTGGAAAAACATTCTGAAATGGCAATACAAGGACGTGCCGTAACAGCCGGAGGACTTTTAACAAAGTCGAATGATGAACATATGGTTTCTATTTCGGGAACAGGTAGCCTGAAAGGTTTTCAGCAGTACACCTCTACCGATAAGAACGGTTACTTCTGCTTTGACAGTATTGCTTATGTCGATGGAAGTGGCTTCCACATCAGTGCAGTACAGTTGAAAGCCAAAAGAACAGGGAAGATTGAACTGTTTGACTGGGAATCTCCCAAAGATTTACCGCTTTATCCGCAACTCCCGTTGGAGGATGATTCTGTACGTAATGTACAGAAAGCAGATGTGGAGATGATGACCCGCTTGGACAATTTGCATTTCATGTTGCAGGATATTATTGTCAGAGCGCCGATGTGGGGAAGTCGTGATTATCGTGTGTTTACAGACAGAGAAATGGTACGCTATAAAGATATGCGCACTCTGTTAAAATCGCAGGGATTGACTATTTCTACCCTGGCAGAGGAGCCGGAAGATATACGGACACGGCTAAAAGCAGATGAAACACTAGCGGTCAGAGATACATCGTCACTAAGTGGATATGAGTCGGATGCGGTGGAAAGTAAGTCTTCACGCTCGTCGGATATGGTAGAAGAAATGATATATTACGGTAATCAACGGATATTATTATTTGTAGACGATAATTTTTGTAAACCGGATATTCTGGTGAGTTGGATTAACCCCGGTGATGTGGAGAGTATGACATTGGTTAAAGACGTTGACCGGGACCGGGCAAATGCTCTGTTGCGTGGAACATTGAAATGGAGTGAAAAATATTATTTGAATACGGGTCGTGATTTATGCCATGCCTACTGTCGTATTCCTTTCAGCCAGGAAAAGATTGCCATATTGAACGTGACGACAAAAGACGGTTTTGACTCCCGTTGTTTAGGATGGTGGTCGAAGTATTATGATGATATCCAGCAAAGAAATATGCAGAATACCACATTCTATCCTTTAGGCTATCAAAAACCAGTCGAATTCTATTCACCTAAATATGATACGGCGGCAGGAAAGAATAATGAGATACCCGATTTGCGTACCACTCTTTATTGGAGTCCGAGATTGATAACAGATGAACAGGGTAATGCTGCCTTTTCGTTCTATACATCCGATCAGCCGGGGAATTATTTTCTGAATATAGAAGGAATAGCAGATAATGGTGAACTGGTTCATGTCATAAAACCGTTGATGCGTTGATGAAGAATGAATAAAAAGAATAAATATGATTGGAGCAAATAAAGTGGCTTGAATCATATTTATACCTTTTTGAATGATTTTTGGTCATATAGCGTCCAGAAACCGTCTGGTGCGTAAAATGCTTTAATTTTGAACCTTTCTGAATCAAAATAGAACATGTATTGAGAAAAATATGCTTTCATTTGCAGTGAGAGTTTTATGTTATGTATTAATATAATTATAATAATATCTTTAAAATCTAATCAACAGATGAAAAATGCAATAATTCGTTTTTGCGCTATTGTAGCTTTGTTGGGATTTGGAAGTGAAATTAGAGCTGCTCGGAGTGGCGGACATCTCTTTCTTCCAAATGATAGTATTTCCCCGGACGAGAATACGGGGCAAATGATGGAAAATACCGATCTTATTCGTGCAGCTCATGACACGAAGAAAAAAGCGGTGATTTATGCTTCTAAAGATACGCTCAATTTATGGGAGCTATCGCGTTCACCTTATATATCTCTGCAGCAATACTTGAAAGGTACGCTGCCTGGTGTATATGTTCAGGAAACGACAGGCGAACCGGGAACTATGCAGAATATGCTGATTCGTGGCTTGTCCACTCCGGTATTTTCAAAGGGGGATATGTCTTCTGCACAGCCGGTTGTTTTTCTCAATGGCATTCCATTGTTGACAAACGACGCTTATGTATATGGTATTAAAAATGCAGAAGTGAATCCTATCGGTACAGCTACCAATATTTTAGCTAGTCTGAACATGGATAATGTAGCTTCTATTGAGGTAGTGAAAGATGCGGCTCGATTGGCAAAGTTGGGACCATTGGCAGCTAACGGTGCTATTCTGGTGAATTTGAAAGATGGTTATTATGGTGGCAGCAATATGTTCATCCGTGCCAATGGCGGTATTGCCATTCCGCCATCAGAAATAAAAATGACCAATGCGGCCAACGATTACGCTTTTCGTATGCGCTTTACCGATCTATGTGCCACGAACGATCAACGTACTACTTATCTGAACAAGATGCCGGCATGGATGAAAGATTTCCGTGATATGAATTTCTTTGGAGAACCCGATTGGGCAAACGATTATTATAGTATGTCTCCTCTTTATAATTTCAGTGCTTCGATGGGAAGTGGCGGAAGCATGGCCAACTACATATTTATGTTAGGCTATACAGGTAATGATGGAGTAGCAGACAATACTAATTTTAATAAACTGACAGCGAGCTTTGCTCTAAACATGAATTTGACAGATCAATTGGGTGTTTCCTGTTTGTTGAATGTAGCACGTGTTTCTCGTAACGGCAATCGCAATATGCGCGATCGTTATGCCGAAATTGAATATCTGCCGGATTTGACAACTCCTTTGTCTTCCGTATCTTCAGTTTATCGTTCCTATCTTGACAATTATGAAGAATATAAGAAAGACGATAATTTGAATAACCTCTTAAATGGTTATTTAGGCGTGAACTATACATGGGGAGGATTACATGTAGATACCCGTTTGATGATGGATTATAATACGAATGTGCGTCATGTCTTTTGGCCAATGGGACTGATGGAATCCGTAAATTATGTATCTAATTATTCCGGGTACAACCGTCGTCTGATTTGGCAGTCAAGTGCAGATTATAAATTTGATATTCAGAAAACTCATTTCTTGAACATGGGAGCACAGGCGATCATCATGAAAAGCGTTCAACATTATAATTATGCACAAGCGTATGATGGAACAGATGACACCAAACCGTCTACCAATGGTGGTGGTTTCGTCTACATGAGACGTTTTGTCGATAAGATGAAAAACAACATGGTGAGCGCTCTTTTTTCAGTAGACTATAGATATAAAAATCTTTTTGACGCACAAGTCGTTTTTCGTGGAGATGGATCGTCCAATATACAGAAAGACAGTCGCTGGTTGTTTACTCCGGCGGCTAGTGCAAGTCTGAATTTAAAGAACCTACTATTGCAGGACCTGCCAAAAGTTTCAGAATTGGCTTTGCGCGGTTCATGGGCACGGATAGGTCGTTATCAGGATAACAATAGATTTGCAGCCGGTCCGCAGTACACTGGAGAAGAAATGACAAGTCTTGGTCAGCCGGTAACCTCTTCCTACTATGGATGGGCCACAGTAGCTCGTCCTTACAATACAGGTTGGATAGGATATGAATTAGGATGGCCTTATTCAGACAAATGGAATATAGGAGTGAATACTTCATTTTTCAACCAACGTCTTTCTTTAGAAGTGGAATATTATAATAATACGGATTGTGATTTGCTTACAACCATTCCTGTCAGTCGGGAATATGGATATGAGTATAAATATGCCAGTGGCATGAAGGTTCGCAACTCCGGTGTTGAAGTAACACTTTCGGGCAAGCCTTTCAATAATGCCAAAGGATTCTCATGGGATGCTTCCTTTTCACTGGCATACAATAAGAATGAATTGTTGCAATTGCCGGAGAATCTGAACGAACTGGTGATTGGAAATCGCAAATTGCAGGTGGGACATGCTATTGATCAGTTCTGGCTCTATCAGAACGAGGGTGTTTATGCTTCCGATGCCGATGTTCCTGTGAAAGACGGTAAGAAACTGTCTATGAGCTCTATCGAGTTTGCGAAAAACGATCCGAAATGGAAAGACCAGAATGGCGACAATGTGATTAATGATGATGATAAAGTATTGAAAGGTCATAGTCTGCCACCAGTAACAGGAAGTTTTGTAAATAACTTTAAGTTGGGACGTTTCGATTTGGGTATCAATTTGTTCTTTGCATTAGGACATGATGCCATTAACTATCGTTCCTCACAACGCTATAACTTCCTGACATTGGAAAACACACCATCACTCGAAAGTCTGCGCGAAATCTTCTTCTGGCAGAATACCAATGATAAAGACAATTATCCTTTGTACAACCAAATGAGTGGTCTCACACCTTATCGCGCCGAACAGGATTTGTTTTTGGAAAAGCTCTCTTATCTGAAACTTCGTTCGTTGACATTGGGATATACCATGCCCATTGGAAAGAAAGCATACAAAGGAGAAGGAAAGAAGAAAGATGCATCCAAGAAAAAGCTCAAAGACATCTATTTCTACGTTACAGGAAACAATTTGCTCACTTTCACCGGTTTCAGCGGAGATGATCCTGAACTGGTAGAGATGGACGGATATTACAGAGGTTATGGTCAGCCGCTTTCCCGTTCAGTCATTGTAGGGTTGAAGTTAAATTTTTAATCTAATACATAATTAAATATGAATCGATTATTGTACATACAAAGGATGATGAAGCTGTTGGTGCTGGCCGCTCCCTTACTTTTTTCGTCATGCAGTGATTTGTTGGAGAATGACAATGAATTCTTTCATGTCGCTACGCAGGAACAGCAATGGAATTCACTGACAGATACACGCTCCGCAATGTTCGGTGTCTACGGATTGATGCGAACAGCGTTGGGTGAGAATAATACTTTTTGGGCTACCGGCGATCTTCGGATGGGTGATTTCACCGTACGGACTCGTAGTGACCTGCAAGCTATCAGAGACAACAAACTGGACAGTCCTTTTGAAAATATAAAGAAAATATCCGATTGGACACGTTTTTATAAGGTAATCAATGCAGCTTGTCTTTTCATCGAAAAAGCCAAAGAAGTAGTGGAAAAAGATCCCGCTTATTCGGAAGTCAACTATACATACGATGCGGCACAAGTACGTGTAATTCGTGCTTTAGCCTACTTCTATATGGTCCGGATGTGGGGAGATGTACCTTTGATTACCTATTCTTATGATAATGGCAGTTTCCCGAAAGTGGCTCGTACAGATGCCGGGATCGTTTTAAATTATGTGATAAGCGAACTGCGTGAGGCAGCCAAACTGCTGCCGGAGCAATTGGGAGCTACATCAGACAAGTATTATGGGTTTGATGCTAATACGTGGAGAGGTGTGCTTTTGAATCGTTATTCCGCATATACGATTTTGGCGCATGTGGAAGCTTGGAGAGGCAATTATATCGATGCTGATATTTATTCTGCACAGGTGCTGGATAAAGTGCCGGATTTTATCAAGACCATAGAAGTTCTTACAACAACATCGAATCTGGTTAGCTCTAAAGGGATTTTTTATGATGATTATAATGCCGACTATCGTGCGGCCCGCCTGGTGTCTTTCAACTATAAATATACCAGCAATCAGATAAACGAGGTGGGAACTGACGGACATTTGGAATCATGGACATTGGCAGAACCCATTGTGCGGAAACAGTTACCCGATATTTATCTTTCCAAAGATACATTGGTAAATATGTTTATGTCAGGATATACTTCGGACAATCGGTTTGGGCTGAATGACCTTACTACTCCCGTCGCATATTATGAAAATTACATTACCGGTTTAAGTTTGGAATATCCGATCTTCTCAAAGATACAGGTCGTTACCGGTAGTGAAAATGGCTCGCATAACTTAGGAGTTTACAGTTCTTCTATCATCTTCTCCCGACTGGCGGATATGCAGCTGTTGCGTGCCGAAGCATTAGTTATTCTCAATCGTGTGTCGGACGCCCTGTCGCTTTTGAACGAACTGCGTGATATGCGCAATCTACCGAGTCTCTCTTATGCGAAGAATTTGGATAGCGATCCTAAAAAATTATTGAAAGAGATATTTCAGGAGCGCCGTAGAGAACTGATAGGTGAAGGACACCGATGGTATGACCGTATCCGTGAAGCCCGTATTGTCGGAGACGACTGGGAAATGATGACGCTGATAAATAATGGAGGAATTTATTGGCCGGTGAGTGAAAACGTTATGCGGGAGAATCCGGCTATCGAACAAAATGATTATTGGAAACGATAAAAACTCAAGATACTATGAATAAGTTATTGACTATTACATGTAGCCTGGCAGTCTTAGCACTTTCTTCATGCACGGATTTTTCCGTAGCAGATGTCGATCTTTCAGGTTCGAAAGGGGTGGGAATGACCCGATATGACGGTACCATCTATGAATATTTGAAAGCAGGCGATCCTGAATTGGGACTTACTTTTGATTCGTTGATGTATTTTCTGGATTTGCCGGATGAAGAAGAGGACGCGTTAGGAATTCCGTTAGAACTGAATGAATTGCGTCGGGCTTTGAAAGATGAGACAGGACAATGTACATTGATGGCACTCCCGGATTCTTGTTTCAGAACAGCTTTAGAGTCATTGAACAGATATCGTAAATTGAACAAACTGCAACTCACTGCAGAAGATTTGGATGAAGATGCCGGTGAGAAAGAGTCATACGCTGTTGGTGAACTCACTTTAAAGAAATTGTGGAATTACCAAAAGAGACTTGAGGCGCCAGTGTTGGATAAGGAAGGAAATCCCATATATATCGATTATGAATATAAGTCACAAATGGATTCATTGCTATGTCGCTATATGGTACCGGGCTTGTATGATACTGAACAGTTGTCCACATCATCTTCTGTTGAAGGTCAGTTTGTTCAGGGACTCCATTCCTATCGCATGAGTCTGTTTTACAGAAGGCTGCCTGCCAGTGGATTTATCAATGGTGGTCCCAAAGACATTACTTTTTATGATATGGGCAATACGTTGGATAAAGACAAATGGGAACCCGCCAAAGTCTTGTGGACTGATATATATGCAAAGAACGGTGTGATTCATGTGATGGTTCCACAACATGAATTCGGATTTGACAAGTTTATTCATTACTTCAGAAATTTAGGCCATGAAAAATATTAAAGAAATAAAAAGACTGGGATGGATGGGTGCGTCGTCTGTCTTACTGCTGGTAGCGGGAACGAGTTGCATGGATAACTTTCTTCCTGAAGAGAAAGACGCTTTTGACCGCGATGTGAATTTTACGACAACGCTGTTTACTCCGACAATGGGGCATACGACATTCTATACGGGTATATTTAATAGTGCACAGTCAACATTGCCTTTGACTTGTGAAATAACGGATATGATGCACTATGATGGAACTCCGGCACCCGAACTGGAAGAGTATTATCCGGTGCGTGTATGGAAAAAACCATATTTGGGTACAGAGCAATCAATTGATGAGATTAATGCCAAACGGGGTACGGAATATCGTCGTCTGTTCGATGTCCGTAAGAACAGTGGAGAAATAGTAATGTGGAGTGAGGCCAATTCAAGTATACTACGTTGTCAACCCGATTCCGGATATGTATTCAATATGAAGATCAGTAATTCCGGTGGTTTTAAGATCCAGAAAAAAATGAGATTGATGCCTTTTCGCGAAGTTGATTTCGAACCCTCTATATATGATCCTGAGACAGGGTTGGCTATAGCCGAATATGTAAGTGCGGAGAGCTCCAGTATGAGATATGAAGATTCGGGTGATTCTTTTGGTTCTGTCAAACTTGTGGAACCGAGAGACATTCACATCTATTTTAGAGAGAATAAGGATAAAAAAGATCCATCCACTTCATTATCCGTATCATTCTACGACCCATCCTGGAATGTCATTAGTCCGAGTCGCTTCAATGAGACCAACTGGAAGAACATGTTTCAGGCAGGTTTCCTGAAAGAAGTGAATTCGAAAGAAGTGATATGGGATATGGCATATCCATTGCCTTTGTTCAATGGGAAAACGACATATACAGATTCCAGCGGTCAGAAAGCAAGTGTCCAGTTTAAAACCAGTGTTGTGACTAAATATGGTTACCGACGTTATTACAATTTTAATTTCGTGTTCGCTATTTATAAAGAAGCGCATTGGGAGATATTGGTTCATTTCGCTAAGGGGATGCCTCAGTTGGCAGATTGATTAATCTTAAATAGGTGAAGAAATGAAAAATAGATATATTTTATTGTTGTTTTTATTATTCTTGGGCATTTCTGATGCGATGGCGCAGCGTGTTCAAGAAGTAGAAACCAGCGGAGTTGTATATGACAAGTCGACTGGTGAAACCCTTCCAGGAGTAAATATCATATGCCGGGATGCAAAAACCAAAAAGAGAATCCGGGGAACTATATCCGATTTGGAGGGTCATTTTAAAATCAAGACTCCTTTGGATGTAGAATTATACTTTACCAATGTTGCGATGAAGCCTAGCACCTATAGAGTGAAGAAAGCGGCTGCCGGTGTCAATATATTTATGGTAGAGGATGTGACAGAGATAGAAGAAACTGTAATTGTGGGACAAAGACGCGTGAACAAGGCCAGTGTGACTTCTTCCAATTTCGTAGTACGCGCTGAAGAATTGGCAGAAACGCCGGTAGCTAATGTGATGTCTTTGCTGCAAGGACGCGTGGCAGGTTTGAATATTCAGTTGAACAATGGATTGCCGGGTGCACAAGGTACC
This sequence comes from Bacteroides sp. 3_1_13, assembly GCF_001185845.1. Taxonomy (NCBI): domain Bacteria; kingdom Pseudomonadati; phylum Bacteroidota; class Bacteroidia; order Bacteroidales; family Bacteroidaceae; genus Bacteroides; species Bacteroides sp. 3_1_13. The sequence goes on along the minus strand of NZ_KQ236956.1, from coordinate 1,764,048 downwards.
ATGACAATACGTGGTATTTCCGATATATCAGTAGTAGGTAATAATGATACCGGCTGGAATCTGGCTTCTTCTGCTCCCTTGTTTGTGGTAGACGGTATTCCCCAATCCGAAGTGAAGGATTATGATTCGCAAGGATTAGTTTCCGGATCGGGTGTCAGCCCTCTTTCTACCATTCCTTTTGAGGATATTGCTAATATACAGATTCTGAAGGATGCTGCCGCTACCTCACTTTACGGTTCGGCCGGTGCTTATGGTGTGATCCTGATTGAAACGAAAAAAGGTAATTCGGTGAAGCCGAAAGTTGCCTATTCCGGTAACTTTACCGTATCTACTCCTCCTCGTTTGCGTGATGTGGCTATTGGTAATGCAGAACGTAATCTGATAAAGTGGCAGATTCTGAACAATGATACGTCACGAATCTATCATGGCTATCAGGATTTGATGTTCATGCCACAGATATCAGATAGCTTGAATCCTTATTGGAATAATAGCACTGACTGGCAGGATCAATTCTATAGAGTCACCTATAATCAATCTCATAATGTGAGCTTTTCAGGTGGTAATGACTTGTTTAACTATAAGATTAACGGTAACTATTACACGGAAAAGGGTATTGTGAAGAATACTGACTTCAATCGTTATTCACTGACAGGAAATATGAACTATCGGTCACCGAATTCAAAGTTCGCGATAGGAGTAGATATGAAAGTCGGTTTCACCGATAACAGTACGGGTAGTGGAAGTGCCGTTTCGCAGTCCGGGGTAGCGAGTGCGGCAAGTGCTTCTTCTCTGCTTCCTCCTCCATCGCTTTATACGGCATCCGTTGACGCGTTACAAGTGTTCGGTACTTCCAATTCCAATGTTGGTTCCAACTATTCCACGACCGTCAATCTGGAATATCTGTTGCCATACCGGATACAGTGGAAAGGTGTGTTCAATTATAGCTATAATGCTTCGGAGAGTGAGCAGTTCAAGCCTGCAGTCTTGAATAATGATAATTATCGGTCCTACGAGGAAAATTATAGTTCCAACACCTCCGAGGTGTATATAAATACATATCTTTATCGGGATTTCGATCTATATATTGCCAATGTAGGCCTGACAGCAGGTATCCGTTATAATTCAAAGAAGTGGACCGGCAATACAGTGAGTTTTAAAGGTTTGCCCAATGATTATATTCTGGGACCTGCAGGTTATGCTTTATCTGACGGATCCGCCAGTGTCAGTGAGAATCAGAGTACATTTGCATTGATTCTGAATCCTACCTTCTCGTTCAAAGGTAGCCGTACGTTCAAGGCAGGAGGCGAAAAATACATTTTCACTCCGACTTTAAGTCCGGAGTTGAGTTCCGTATACGGGAAAAAGACCAAATGGCTTTTCAATCCCTCCCTCGGTTTTCGTTGGAATATTGGTTATGAAGGCTTTATGGAACGTTTTAGCCATTTCCTTGATAACATGAGTATCCGTGCCACTTGGGGACGAGTGGTGAAATATAGCGCTACCCGTTACGATGTATATGGTACGTATGATATCAATTCAAATAACCTGTACGATGGTGAATCTTATATTCCTATCAATTTCGACAGACTTCCTAACGTACACTTGGATCCGGTGACTACAACCACCTGGAATCTGGGTTATGAAACATCTTTGTTCAACAACCGTCTGTCTACGGATATTAACCTTTATTACAGACAAGTGGACAATCAGCTAAGTGATGTCAGATTGCCCGATCATGCAGGATTCGGCAATCTGAGAAGTACGGAGGTCAGCTTGGTCAACTATGGTTTGGAGGTCTTCTTACGTGGTAAACCATTGCCTGTTCAGAGCAAATGGAATCTTGAATGTGGTCTTAACTTTTCTATGAATAAAGATGTAGTGACCAAACTTCCGAATGAAGCCCGTCAGCTTATCAACAAAGATGCATGGGTAGCCAACCGTTTGGGAGGAAGTGCGACTGCCATGTTGCTGTATATCAATAAAGGCGTATATGCAACTGACGAAGACGTACCGGTGGATCCGGTTACCGGAAAAAGGCTCCGTGTCGGAACAAGCACTTCAGAAGAGGCATACTTTAAGGCGGGAGACCCCATCTGGGTGGATGTCAATGGTGATTATATCATCGACGAAAAGGACCGCGTGGTAGCAGGTAACGCACAACCGCTCATCAATGGAGGATTTTACTTCAACTTAGGTTATAAAAATGTGAGTGTCCATGTCAATACCTCTTTTACATTGAAACGTGATGTAATCAACTCTGTGTTAGCAAACACTTTAAAATCTTACACATATCCTGCCAAGAGAAAGATTGATGATTTAAAGAAAGATGCAGCCATCGTTCCAATTGAAAGCTATAATTTCTGGACGGAAAGCAATCGTTACAACGCTGTTTATCCGAATCCTTATAATTATCACCACAATAAGGAGATAGATCCTTTCAGAGAAGCACAAACACTGTTTTTGGAAGATGGTTCTTATTTCAAGATCAATACAGTATCAGTATCTTACCGTTTACCAAAATCCTGGTTGAGCGTGTTGCGGGTGGGTGGAGTCACTTTGAAAGCATCAGTTAATAATATCTGGACATTCTCAAATTATTCGGGCATCAGTCCTGAAAGTGTGAACGGTTTGGGTAGAGATTACTCCGGTGGATATCCCAATGCACGTACATGGACTATGGGTGTTGTTTTAAACTTGTAATAATCAGATAAAAAGAAGAAAATTATGTTGAAATATATATCAATAGGTCTGCTTTTGGTTTTCACATCCATATTGGGTGGTTGTAATCTGGATACAGATGATGAGAGCAAATTACCGGGAGATAAATTCTGGACCGGTCCGCAGGCCAATGCTCATGCATTTATGTTAAGTATCTATCAGAGCTTAAGGAAGGCTACTACTTCCAATGGTTTTTTTCTCTATTCAGGTGATGTACGTTGTGCACCTATCACAGGGCAGCATCAGAATGATTATTTATATCTGATTCAAAATGATATGAAGAATTATAAGAGTAAGAAAGACTGGAATGAAGAGGGGAAAACTGACGATTTCGGTGCTATCTATAATTGGAAGCAGATGTATGAAGTAGTTCAGTCTGCCAATATCATGATAGAAGAAGTTGTCAATATCCAGAATATCACGGATCGGGAAGTAGAAAGTTATCGTGCCGAGTGCCGGTTCCTACGCAGTTTGGCCTACTTCTTTATGGTACGTCTTTTTGGAGATGTTCCTTATTATACGGAGGCATATTTTGCCAAACCATTGCCGCGTACAGATAAAGCTACAGTGCTGCGAAATTGTTTGTCTGATTTACAATCATTGCTTGACAGCGACCCGGACTGTGTCATTCTTCCGTGGCGTAACGGAAAAGGAAGCCAGCACGCCAATAGAGGAGCGGCCCTGACGCTAATGATGCACATGAATATGTGGCTTGCCTTCTTTGACGAAGAGAATATGTCTACTTATTATTCTGAAGTCAAACGTTTGGCTGAAATGAATTCATGGATTGACGGTACGTACTATCAATTGCAGCCGATGAATCAGATTTCACAGGTTTTCAAAGGAGATTCCAATGAGGGCTTATTTGAAATAGCCCAGAATATCACTACCGGCGAGATTTTCAAGACAAATCATATGTGGTGCTCGAAAGTGGTATATGAGGTTTACTCGAAAAATGCTCCGGCTTTTACCTACAGTACGGTTTTCCTGAAACAACTATACCCTGAAGAGGGGGAAGATTTACGAAAGGAATATTGGTTTAATTACCTCTATATAGAAGGCATTGAAGGTGGCACTTCTACCACCTATCCTGTGGAAATTGTAAAAATGCTGAATTCCGACCGCTACGGATCTACTTTGATTCCTAATTCCGGCAATTTCGTCGTGTTTCGTCTGGCAGATGCTATTCTGCTTTATGCGGAAGCATTATACAAATTAGGTGATTATGATAAAGCGATGCAAGAAGTCAACCGTATTAGAGAACGTGCCGGAGCTACTCTTTTTACAGCGAATGATGATTTGGATGCTTCTATTTATTGGGAAAGGGTACGCGAGTTGATGGGCGAAGGACACTATTTCTATGATTTAGTACGGACAAAGAAGATTATAGATGCTTCGTTTGCTACTTTTGCCGACGAAAGTGGTCATCGTGAGACGACAGCCAATTTGAAACAGGGTTCATGGACATGGCCCATCTATAAAGGCGCGTTGGAAAACAACTCGTATATCTCCAAAAATATGTATTGGGAATAAAATGGATACCCGATAATAGTTTACTATATTATAATTAATGAACATGAAAAATATAAGAAATATAATCAGCGGAATGTTGGCGTTGCTGTTTGTAACAACAATATTGGGAAGCTGCCAGACTGATGACTATCTGGTAGATGGAGGGAAAAGCAATCCCTATTATGACGGAACGATCATGGAATATCTGGAATCCCGTGATGACATGTTATTCTCCGACCTGGTGAAAGTGATTAAAATGACTAAATGGTATGACGTTTTCAGTGACGAGAATGCCGACGTCACATTTTTTGCTCCTACCGATTTCTCAATCGATAAAAGTGTGGATATGCTTAACTATTATCTCTATAACTGGAACAACATGGAGAAAATAACCGATCTTTCGCAAGTGAAGAGCGAAGTGTGGGAAGATATGATAGGGATGTATGTTCTTAAAGGTAAATACAGATTGAATGATATTGCGCAGATCGATACGGTGGCGTTAAGTACATTCCCCGGACAGACCAATTATACTTACGATAAAAAGTATAAACTGACGATGGGAGTGTGTTATGGCGACGCTAACGGAATAAAATATGCAGGTTACCGACAGATCATGTGTGCCAATCAGGATTATGGGATTTCCATATACGCTTATGTGTCGTCCTGTAACATTGAGCCGCGTAATGGAATTGTGCATGTACTTCGTTTAGACCACTCTTTGGGCTTTACTCCTTACGCTCTCTATTCAAAAGCGATGGAGGCGGGCATCGATTATCCGGATGATACCCGGCAGGGCGGAGTACCGCTAACGGGGAAAAGAGAAGATTCGAACAACATGTTAATCATAAATAAGGAAAGCGATGAGTAACTGTTATAAAATAAATAAATGGGCGGTGAAACTAGTCAATCTGTTTTGCCTTGCCGCTTGTGTGCTGATCTGGTGTGGATGCAATGCCGATGAAGAAGATTCTATCAAAGAAAATCCTTACTCTGGCGGACGTGAACCTTTTAAATTGAAACTATTGATGGAAACGCCCAAACCGGAAACTGCCGGACCAGGTGCGGAAGTTATGTTTCAGGCATCGGGATTGACCCCTTATGTTCATGGAGACCAATATGATTTCGAATTTTATATATCTGATCAGCTTTGTGAGATAAAGGCTGCTACGGACTCTACCCTGACAATTGTCGTTCCGCAGGAAGTGAGTTCGGGAACAACATTTCTGGTGATGGAAAATCAGATTTTTACAGGTCCTTATTTTAATATTTCAGGAAGCGTTTCTGTTGATGAGGCATTCGAGTATTATAAAACGGGAACCAGAGGCTCGGGGACAATTTATGCCTGTGTGCCCTGGTGCAAGAATAATGAGCTGACCAGTGAATTTTATTTGTTAGGAGATTTCTATAAGGAAGACAAAATAGGTTATGGAGGCATTATTATGGTCGATCATCAGACCGGGCTTATATCAGATGGTAATAGTGACAAATATTATTTATGGTGGGGGATAAAGACCAGTGCGTATAGTGACGATGATGAAAATTTTCTATATTGCAAATTGCGTGGAATGGAATACATGAAGAGCAAAGATGCTACACCTAAGGCAGTAGTCTATGGATTGTTTGATCATTATGACGAAAATAAGCAGAAGTATCCTTATGGCAATATATTGCTGGTCAATAACAATATGTCATTTGTAAAACAATGGATGTGGATTCCTTATGATGATGGTAGCGGAAATTCTTATGGGTTAAACCTACCGACATTCAATGGTGGGACTCCACTTGGGGAGGAAGTCGTTCGTGCTTTCAGCAATGCGGACGGAACCAAAGTTATAGCCGTAGGAAATTTCTATTATCATAGATCAGTTGATTTTGCCAATACATATATGTCTGCTAAAACCTCAACTTTTCTCCCTGAATATATTTATACGGAGGCACGTTCCGTCATGAGAATGGATGAAACTGGAGCATTGGACAAGAAATATCGCCGTGCTGCTGAAAATGCAGAGGAGAAATCCTTGCCCGGTGTAGGAGATAACGGAGAGATAAAAGATGCTTGTATGCTTAATGACGGAACAATTATTATCGGTGGAAACTTGAGTCGTTTTGATGGAAAAGAGGTACACAATATACTGAAGTTGAAAGAGGATGGTACAGTAGATGATGAATTCCTGACACGGGTGGGATCTGGTACCGACGGAGTGATCAAGAAGATTACCTATACCTCTTATACGGACAATGATGGAACGCTTGTGGAACGAATGATGATGGTAGGTAGCTTCACAACTTTCAATGGACAACCTGTAGAGGGAGGCGTTATGATGCTCAAGGCCGACGGGACGTTGGATGAGAACTTTAAACTCAGAGATATGCAGGGAGGGAGTGTCAACTTCGCGAAAATAGTAGATTTGAGTGCTCCAAATGCTGAAAAGAGAAAGCCTTATATAGTTATATCCGGAACATTTAACAAGTATGACAATGTTACCCGTCAAGGTTTCCTTATTCTGGATATGAAGGGTAAAGCTATTCAGAATCTGAATGTACCCGGAAGATTTTCCGGAGAACTCTATGACGCCCAATATTCTTTGACTTCAGACAATGCCAACGGACTTTTGCTAACCGGCAATATTTCTTATTTCGATGGAAAAAGGATGTACGACATCGTTATGCTGAAGATCAATTTGAAAGATGAAGAAGTAGATGAACCTTAAATAAGAAAATGAGAAATATATGAAAGCGAATATTTATAGAAATATAAAAGTTAATGCCCGTACTGCTGTAGCAGCGCTGTTGCTTTGTAGTGGCATGGTGGCTTGCAACGATGTAATGGAAGATTCGTTGAAGTATGATTATCCGGCTACGGACACCGGAAATTTGCGATCCGGGCATGTTTTGCTGGTGGTAGTGGATGGTGTGAGCGGAACGTCTATGATGTCGGCAAGGAATGCCGGGAAAGCCCCTAATATAACAGCCATGCTTTCTACCGCATTGTATACGGATTTTGGATTGGGTGATACGAGCGATCCTACTAAGTTGGATACTGAATCAGGACTGACGGACGCACGTGGTTGGGCTAATCTGTTGATAGGAAACACGGTTCATGAAATAAAAACGAGTGATGACCTGTCGCCGGATAGCCCCGTAGACAATTTGGTGTCATATCTGGCGGAGTCGGGAAGCAATGTTAGTCTTTATGCGTCGGATGAGACGATCAGGAAATCTTTTGGTTCCAAAGCAACTGCATTGCCGGTGGTAACCAACGACTTGGCAGTGAAAGATGCTGTATTGAGTGAACTGAAACAGGACGAGACTTCCGAACTGATTGTGGCACAACTGCGTGGAGTGGTGGAAGCTGTAGGTGACGGCAAGTTCTATGATGATCGCAATGTGCCTACCGCTACGGTTACCAATGCAATAGCCACATTGGACGGATATGTCGGGGAGATTTGGGAAGCGTTGAAGAGTCGTCCCCAATTTTCAAAAGAAAATTGGCTGGTCATAGTCACTTCCAATTACGGAGGACTTTATAAACCGGGTGAAGAGTTTGAAACTTATTACGATGATTTGAACAGAAATACATTCACGGTGATGTACAATGACCGGTTGAAGCAACAGGTACAGGGATTTCCGGGAAATCAAGTATTTCCTTATTCATACTATACACCTTCCTGGTCTTTCGATATTAAGAATTTGAATCCTACCCTGTATACTGAATCAGCCCGATTAGGGGATACGACCCTTGGAGATCTCAAATTCAGTCAGGATGAATCAAAGAATTGGGTCTTGGAAGAACCGATTACAATTCAATTCTTTATGAGAGGGAAAACGAGCAGAATATTTCGTTCATGTATCCTCTCTAAATCTACATATGCAAGAGAAAATGGTTGGAATATTGCAGTGGCCAAGGATAATGAGTTTACGACTTGTTTTGGAGGCTGGACGTGGCAGATTACAGTTTGGGATATAGATTGGACGAAATGGCATGTTGTTACATGGATGCTCGAACCTAACCCTACCAATAAAAGCAGGTGCTATTTGAAAATGTATGTTGATGGAAAATTGAAAGGAACTAGGGATTATGGTAATTCTGACTTAAGACAGCAATATCTTAAGCATGAAGCCAGATATGGAGAATTGTCAAAATCTCCTATGCGTATAGGCTCGACAGATAGACGCGGTATTGAGGGAGGTAAAGATGGTTGTTGGCCACACTGGGACTGGGAAGAATATGGAGATGGTCGTACTCAATTCTATATAACGAATATTCAGCTATATAACACAGCCATTCCAGAAGATGATATCAACAAATATCTGGGTATGACCAAGCTTCATCTCCAGAAAGAAAGTTATCCCTATTGGAAAAATATGATAGGATACTGGCCGTGTGATTTGGAAGAGGATGAGGGCTCTGTATATCTGAAGAATTATGCCGATCCTGTGGAAACAGAAGCCGGTACTGAAGAGAACATTGATGAGCATGCATATGATTTCCATATCGATCGTGGCGTTGCTACATATATCTCGAGTGTTGATGCATCATCATCTGTGTTGGTCCCTTATCGTGATCCGGAGTTGGTATATGGCAAAACAATAAAGACAATCGACATTCCGAGACAAATCTTTTTATGGCTGGGAAAATCGATTCAATGGGACTGGAATCAAAAAGGACAGGCATGGCAATTTGCTTACCGCGAAATGGCGGATGAACAAAATTGAGAAACACCTTAAAAATGGAAAGAAATATGAAAAATAAATTAGTGTATTTCCTCTTTGCTACATGGATGGTATGGGGAGGAACAGCATGCGAAGATAAGACCTTTGATGAGTTTGTGTCGGGCACCGGTGACTATACATCCGAGACCGGAGGCGACTATTACGAAGGTGAGGGTATTGACGTCAGTCACTACGATAAGGCGCGTACGTTTCCGGGACTGGTGGACACACTGACGGAGAGACGCTTGGATGAAGCAACATTGGCGATAGACATGAGCCTTCCGGCAGTGGATAAAAGTAAAGTCGGTCTGGCTTATACTCCGCTTGCAGTTTACAGTACGGGGCTCTATGCAGGTGCGGGCGAAAAGGTAACTATTGTATTGGATGAGGACGTGAAGGGATTGACGGTCCAGATTGGAATTCATAATACCGATTTGTCCTCCCTGACCGATACTTATTTGGGACGTGATCCGAAGATTGTGACTTCCATGCCTTTGTTTCAAGGTAGTAATGAAATTCGTAACCCGTATGGTGGATATATTTGGATCAAGCGAAATGGTGATGCGATTCAAAGGAATGTAAGTTTGAAGGTGCAGGGTGTATATGCCGCTCCCGATTTTGTCAGTGGAGAAACAGGAAGCAAAAAAGACGAATGGATGAATGCCATCAGGGAGACCACCGTTCCCTGGGTGGAATTGCGAGGAAAGAATATTGTATTTTCGGTACCTGCCAGCTATATGAAGCTGAAGATACAAATGCTGGGAGATGCTTTTCCGACTCAATTACAGCAGGCATTGGATATGTGGGATGACTGGGTGAAATGTTATCTTGAATTTTATGGACTGGATGGTGCGAGTGAATCATTCCCTATGCCTGGATTCCCTGTGCGTGAGGTGATGGATACACATTTGAGTACGGAACGTTATTCTTATTATGGCAATACCAATGTCAACCTGCTTTCTACCGAAGAATTGATCAATGTAATCACTGACCCGGAAGAAATTAAGAAAACCACTCTCAATACAGGTCATGTGGTAGGATGGCTGCAAGCAAGTATGCTTAAACAAACTTATTTCCCCAGTAAATATCCGAATAATTTCAAAGAGATGTTTGCACTGTTGCCCAACTATTATTTCCTCTACAAGAATAATTGGTGGGGACAGTCCGACCAGATTGAGGTTCCGTCATTTTATGATGGTGATAAGGTAATCAAACGAAATACCTATGTTCTGAAGTCATCAGCTTTTGATCATTTGGTTTCATGGGCAGCGGCGGACAGTTGTAAGGTCTATTCAGACGAAGCGGGACGTCCTGTGAAAGAGGATTATGGAAGCGAACAGAGCTGGCCGTCTACATTATTCATTTGTTCTTCTATTCTTCAGTACAAACAGGAAGCGGAACAGAAAGACGGGTGGAAATATTTCGCTTATCTCAACCGCTTCTTGCTGGAAGACTCTCAAAAGAGTATAGGACAAATGAATCTGCAGGATGCTATGCTGAAATGTCTGACTGATTATTTTGAACGTGACTTTTCCCAATTGTTCGACCGTGTTGGGATTGAAGTCAGTGATATCAGACGTCAGGAAGCCCTTGACAAGCCTTACGTGGAAAAGTGTATCTGGATGTTTAATCCACTGAAACGTAATGAACCGGTAGCTGATTTTGACGGTAAAGTATTCCAGACGAAAGCGGGGACAGGGTATACTCCCAATCGCCATTTGAGGACCGAATGGGAGGCTGTGGCTTACTCCAAAGACTGGAAACATAACAACTACAACTGGAAGGATAAAAAGACTCCTTATGCGCTTTTTGACGGCGATCGTGGAACTATGTGGGAGTCCTATTATGACCGTTATCAGACATATACGGAAAACGGGTATACCTATCAGGCATTTTATGGAGACAAGATATATTATAAGGCACAGACCCCGGAATTACCTTATTCCATTGTGATACAGCCGGGTGAAACATCATTACCTGTTTTAGATGGTATTTATATGGCAGCCGGTTATCGACTTTCTAATTCAGTTTATTCTGGTGATGTAAAAACAGCTACCGGTAAAGATTGGGGCCAGTACAGCTTCAGACCACAACGTATTCGTGTTCATGTGACGCATGATCCGTTGGAATATCATTATCAGGATTCCACTTTTGTTAGTGTAGAAAATATAAACTGGACTCTAGTCTACGATTCGGATAACGAAAAAGCTCTTAGCCCGGATAAAAAGCAGTTCTGGCCCGACCGTTACAACATGTTCTATGTTGAGTTTGACAAACGCTATACCAATGTGACAGGCATACGCTTGGAAATACCGGAAGTAAGTCATGAGGAACCTGACCGTCCGGACTTTCTGACAGAGGATAAATTCCCGGGTCGCCCGCTAGCGCCCAACAAGAATTTGGAAAGGATACATATGTTCGGTGAATTTGGTACTTACTATTATAAAGAAGATCGATGAAGAATATGAAAGCACAAATGATAGTGAAAATAAGTTGTCTGGCTATGATGCTACTGGGCAATATATTGACTTCGTGTACGAAGTATGACACTCCCCTCTCCGTAGAAGAGGGGGATACGACGGGCGAAAACCGTCTGAATATTAAGAGAAATGTTCTTTGGGTCAATATTGAAGGGGCCGGTGGCGGTGATTTGGTGAAGAACGCCTTTCCTGACGACGGGGTGGTAAAAGGATTGTTACCTCACAGCCGTTATGCATGGAGCGGGTTGGAACTGGAACATGCCGACGATATTTCGTATGCGCCTACAGAAGAACATGCTGTAGCTTGTGCTTCTTTACTTACGGGTAACATGCCGGGCCGGCATGGAATTTCGGACAATACATATATTTCGGAACAGTATTATGACCCGAATACTCTTGAATCAATCAAGAAATATCCCGGATTTTTCCAATATATAGTAGATTATGACAAGAGTATATCTACTCTGGCAGTTACTCCATGGGAGAATCAGAATAAAAAGTTACTGTCCCAAGCGACACGTGTCATAACGACTTCTACTGATGAAGAAACATTGAATACAGTGTTGACACAATTGAACGAAGAGAATTATCGTGCCACTTATCTTTCATTCCGTAGTGTACTGGATGCTGCAAAACAAGGAGGGTGGCAGTCTTCGAATGCCGGATATGTGAATGCCATGCATAAGATGGACGATTATATCGGCCAGTTACTGGATGCCATTAAGGCACGCTCGAATTATTATTATGAAGACTGGCTGATTGTTATCACTTCCAATCATGGTGGAAAGGCTGATGGAACTTATGGAGGAATGTCATTGGAGGAAAGAAATATGTTCGGCATCTTCTATTACGAGCATCTGTCGCATCCGTTGGAGATGAATCCGGGGCTGATAGAAGACGAAGTAATGCGTTTTGACAAGCAGTTTCAGGGAGAAGTTCTCGATTCTATCATACGTACTCCGGATCTCAAGAACATTAAAACCATGAGGCAAGTTTATTCGCTCGATTCTTTGAACGGAGGAATGACGGTGGAATATATCATGGCAGCCCGTCCGGCGGAGAACCGAAGTTACGTAACCCATAGTCATAATCAAACAAAGATAATGGTAAAAGGCAGATGGTCGATGAGAATAGAGCATGAAAGAGGCAAAGGGTATAATGCATCCCCCATCGGATATTTCTTTGAATGGGGTAATTATTCGGATGGTACATGGACACAACAAAATGCAGGCTTTTTGAACCCTATGATACATACTGCTACTACCACGGTGAATGTATCCAATTCGGTAGGATATACGGAGGATGAGAAAGTAGATGAAAAGGTAGACCAGTGGGGGAATATAACACCTGCTTATATGAAAAAGAATTACAAAAGGAAGGGGAATATAGAAGTATATAGTTATTATGATGGTATAAAGAAACTAGCTTCAACCCGCGTAAGCTCAATGGACAGAGCGTCTTCGGAATACATAGATAATGCAAATCTTACTCTTAAGGGTGAAATGTATAATACATGTCGTTATTTTCTGGAAATTCGTATTTGGAATAGAGCATTGACCGAGGCAGAAGTGAAAGCGTATAGCAATAAGTTGAAATTGACAGAAGCCGATCCGTTATATAAAGATTTGATAGGATATTGGCAATTCTATAAAGATAAAGACGGTGAAGAAAAGTATCTGAAAGACGATTCGCTGGTAGTGAATCAGATAAAGACAGTGATGAAACGTGTGAATAGAAATGGTGTTGAACAGATTGAAGAGATTGCTACAGAGCCTATCCGTCTCCGCAAACCAAGCGTACAAAATGGCAAAACTTACTATACTCATATTGACAAGGAAGACGTAAGTTACATGACGTTACTCAATACCTTGTCTCAAACAGTTGAAAGTAAGGGACGTCTGATGGATAGCAGTCTGCCTGTTCCTGCTATATTAGAATGGATAGGAGTTACTTTGCCCTTAGAGACGACCAGTGAGAATTATGCAGGTGCTTTCCGAACTTCAAAATTGGATGCTGTGTCATATACATGGAATCCGCTATTGAGCCGTTCAACATGGACACAAACTGTGTTGGGTGATTATACCAATGATTTGGAATGGCGTGATCGTGAGTGATAACCCATTCCTCTTTTGACAGTAGTTTCGACTTATGAATTATTGCCTCTCCATGTAAAGGAGGGGCAATTTTTTTCTGTTTTGTCCGGTTTTTAGCTTTATTTTTGAACTAATTTGCTGAATGATAAATAGATAACTTGTCCGTGACTTTCTTTGCTTTTTTCTATGCTATGAGGAGCAAATTGTTTTACTTTGTGTATCCGGAAAATAAAAAAGAGCGATCGTTTGGAATGACTAAATCTATTTATTAACAAAGAACTGTAGTATTATGGAACACATTAATGATTTCTTGAACAGATGAAGGTATCCCATTTGGTTGCTGGTGCTTCATCTGCTGATGAAAGAATGGCTGAAAATGCTATAGATGATGGGCTTCCAAGTTTAGTCTTTGATTTTGTCGGAGAAGATTCAATAGGTTTTTATGAAAAAATAATTATGGCAGGTAAGCAGTATACAGAGGGAATGCTTTACGGTTTTGGTCCGAAAAAAAGAGGACGTAATACTAAATTTTAAGAATATTAAAAAAGAAAAATATGAAGACTTTACTATTTCAATTAGTACTATTATTAATGGGTACTACTTTTGCGTTGCAAGCACAAGAAGCCGCAATAGAAAAAAAAATGGAGATTCCAGAACTCCAAAGTTATCAGCAAATATTCAATCACTTGCGTAGTGTGAATAATGATGTAACGGAAAAGTATTCTTTTTATAAGAGTGCGAGTCGTCCTCGGAAAATGTCATATTATAGAAAGGGTAAACCTTTGAATAAATCAGAAATGATTCAAGCTTTGAAACTAGCATTAACCGAATTATGTAAATATGAGGAATTTTACCATGATTATCTTACTACCTATATGGAGGAAAACTATCCCAAACATTATGAATTAGCTTGTAGGATGCAGCAATACAAAGATGAGATTGAAATGTCCTTGATAAAAATCAGAGCTTATGAGATAGTAGATACGCCGGAACTTCAACAGGTGCTTCGCATAGCCTGGACGCTTCCACGCAAGAAGGGTTCTGAATATATCAGTAAATATACAATGGAAAGATTAGAAAAGATTGGAAAGAGGGATATTTGAAGTCAATGTCAGAAGAACATATCCGGGAATTGGAAAGACCTGTATGGGAGGAGGAAATTGCTTTATTGTATGTTTTCTCAAATAAATATGATGATTAAATAGAAAATCTATTTAATCAGATTCCCTTCACCTTTTCTCTGCATCCCTTTGTTGGTAGGAGATAGCGGGTGAAGGGTAATCTGTTCACCTGCTCCTTCGCTCTGATTAATTTTACTTCGGATTTGTGGAGAATACTTTTACTCAACGCATTAAGTAATTTTACTCAATGAATAACGCAAATATACATAATTAGTTGCTATATACCCTGATATTATTCTTTATCCTTGTATTTTATATCTACAGAAACTCTGTAATTACCCGGTATCGGTGTATAAATAGGCTGGTGAGTAGTCCCCTTATTTTGCAGTTTCTTTTCCGCAATCAGTCTTTTTATATGCCGATAGGCAGTGATTTGTGTCATCCCACAGAGATACTGAAAGTCTTTCCGGGTGATTATTTGGTTTTCGGCAAAATATTTCGTCAATTCCATATCTATCTCTACTTCAGAAAGTCCAGCAGAATGTGGCTTGTATTTTGAACGTTGGAAGTGCATATCGGAAAGTTCAGCTTTAAGTTCCTTATCTGCCTTGAACTTGACAGCCTTTAATTTGACTTTATGTACTCGTTTAGCTTTGGGATCACGTATTTCTTCTTCGCAACTAAGAGTGATTTGTAAGTATCCCAATCCATTGATATGTACTTTCTTTCCTTCTTTGAGGCATTGGGCTACTTCGTATTTTAATTCTTCCAACGTCGCTATTACATCCGATGGACTAAGTGAACAACGATCGTGAATTCGATATACTAACTTCTCTGTATTCACAGTCTCAAAACTGATCGGACGAGCATGGTATCTCACTTTGTTTTTTTTCTCCTTCGGCATAGGAGTCTTGTATAATTCAAATTGTACTGACATAGTCTTTCTTTTTTCTTTAGATATTTGTAGATTATCTTCTTGATGTTTCTTAATTTTCTCTTAGATATTTACTATTTATCATTATTGTGATAAGTACTTATCATTGCAATGAAACTTTATTATCACAGTTATGATAAGATATTATCATGGCTGTGATAAGATATAAATATCAGCACCAAAGATAAGGTTTAATTAGGAGATAAACAAGAAAGAACCGCATGAAATGCCAAGTTCATATTTATGAAAATGAGGGGATTAAAAAGTTGTAGATCCTATTGGGAGGATATTATATTCGCACTCATTAAATACTAAAAACAGAATTTTATGAACAAGAAAAGTGTATTGCTAGCGTTGTGGCAGAAATTTGCGAGTCATTTTTGTAAAAGTGAAAAAAAAGACGAGTTAATGGCGTATATATCGGAGTTTTCAACAAGCCCTATGGAAACAAAGGAAGGTAAGGAAAAGGATACATCATGCAAAACGAAGAATTTGACCGAGAATGTAGAAAGTTTTTTGAAGTCTCATTATGAGTTCCGTTATAATGTTCTGACGGAAGAAACAGAATTCCGTTCATTGGAACGGATGAGCGAAGGATTCCAGTCAGTAAATCAACGTGTATTGAATACTTTATGTCTGGAAGCGCATGAAGCTGGCATTGCTTGTTGGGATCGTGATTTGTCACGTTGCATTTATTCCACTCGTATTGTGGACTATCATCCTTTCAGACTTTATCTGGATGAATTACCGAAGTGGGATGGTGTAGATCGTGTGTTGGCTTTGGCTCGACGGGTTTCGGAAAATCCCTTATGGGAAAAGGAGTTTCGCATTTGGATGTTGGGAATGACGGCACAATGGATGGGAATAATGGGCGATCACGCTAATAGTGTAGCTCCTTTGCTCATCAGTACGGAACAAGGGTATTTGAAATCTACTTTCTGTAAGTCTCTGCTTCCGTCTGTGCTTCAGCGTTATTATATGGATAAAGTGGATTTGACGAGTCAGGGAAACGTGGAACGTAGACTGGCGGAGATGGGACTTCTAAACTTGGATGAGTTTGATAAATATTCTCCAGCAAAAATGCCTTTATTGAAAAATTTGATGCAGATGGCTTCATTGAGTTTGTGTAAGGCATATCAGAAAAACTACCGTTCATTACCCCGTATTGCTTCTTTTATCGGAACGTCTAATCGAAAAGATTTACTGACCGATCCAACCGGTAGCCGTAGATTTATTTGTGTGGTAGTGGAGCATCCCATTGACTGCAAAGCGATTGAGTATGAACAGCTTTATGCGCAGTTGAAAGAGGAAGTCTTGTCTGGTGAACGTTACTGGTTTACAAAGGAGGAAGAACAGGAATTGCAGAGGAATAATCTGTCTTTTTACCGTCAAGGTCCGGTAGAAGATGTATTGCGTTCTTGTTATCGTTCTGTAGAAAAAGGGGAGGAGTGTGAGCTTCTTTCAGCAGCCGATATATTTCAATGTCTAAAGAAGAAAAATCCGGCGGCTATGCGTGGGGCGAATCCGGCAAGTCTGGCACAAATTCTGGTAACGGTGGGGATAGAACGTAAACATACAAAGTTTGGCAATGTGTATCGTGTAATAGCGGTTTAAAGAGCGTGAAGTTGGGGTGAAGGGAAGTCGTAAATAAAAATATTAAGGTAATAGGTCCGTTGGGGACATGATAATGGGAGGTATAAGCACAAAGGAATAGTTGAAAAAAATAATTTCTGACCTGTAAAAACTGTTGAAAGATAATTGAACCTTTTTGACCGATTATTGTACTCGTGTTGAAAATAAATACCCCATCTTTGCGGTAGAAACCTCAATTATTAATAACCACTAATGTAGAATTATGAAGAAGAAAGTTATAATTATAGGTACCACTATTATAGCATTAATTATTTCTCCTTTTCTCTTTTCAATGAGAAATAATACCCTCATATCACTTCGTTACAATGATGAATTACGGATATTGGATGTTACCGCAGGAAATTCTATTACATATCTAACAAGTGTAGTGCCAGAACAAAATAGTGACACATTAGAATTACAGGTATACCACAAAATTATGTATTTCGTTCTTCGCAAAAGTGAAAAAAACGGCAACACGTTTATTATATGTGCCTAGAAATGTAAAATATATAAAATATGAAGATGAAATTTATATGATAAATGATTTATTACCTATATGCTCTAGATGATATGAGCATTGATTAAAGGAAAGAGGAATATAATATGGAGTAAAAGGTAAATAGTGATTTAGTAATGTGTACAGTTTCTTTGTTTCCTAATTGAACTTACTTGACAAAGCGGAAAAATACTTAGAAAAAGCAAAAATGATGTGTCCAATTCGCTTTATGTCAATATATGAATTGATGAAACTTTATCAGATAAAAGAAGAGGCCAGAAAATTATTGTAACTCTGAAAATTCTATTTTTACATTTTGACACTTGTGAAGTTGATGGTGAAGAGTTGCCCTTCACCTGCTATCGCTCATCAATAAAGGGATACAATGAAAAGGTGAAGGATAGATGAAATCTTATCAGATGGTGTATCTCCATTTATGTTATTACCTTTTGTTTGTCATGCCCAAAAGGTGGCTTAAATTAATAAAAATGAAATTCGTATAGCAAGCGATACAATTTTGTTTTTTGATGCAGAGGGATTTTCTATAACGAAATAGGCTCATTCAGATTTTAAAAACACAGAAATATATTATTTCGATTAATTAAAGGCAAGATAATCCAGTGTGTAATTATAAATTGGTTGTTAATATGATAGTATATTGGATAGTAAATATAACCTTATTGTTTGGCATTTTATGAGAACTATCTTTCTTTATATCGTAAATGCGATGGCGGTTCTTGTGTCTGCATATTGCTATGTGATGGATCCGTTTAATATTGGTACTAGCAAATGGAATTTAGCACCTTTGATTTTTATATGTGCATTTTTTCTCTTAAAGTATTTGTATACAAAGTTTGATTGCAAAAGAACGGGAAACTACGCATTTCTGACGACACCTTTGATTTTTATTGTTGTATATTGCTTGGTTTAGGTTATTTTTGAACTTCTTTGAATGAAATGAGTACCTGATTTCGTTATAATATGGGGATATTTGTATCTTGAGTAACCATTCTATTTTCCGCCTTGACATAAGTTGTTAGCCGCCATATCTTTGCGCCGTAACCTTTAACAAGAATGATTATGGCAAAAGAAAAAGTAAACTATCAGGAGGTATATGACCTCTACCAGTTATGCAGCGAGACCAAAGATCTTCGAGAGTTCTGTGCTGATTATGGTGTAAATTACGACAAGTTCATGAACTGGCAGCGTCACCAGTTGTGGAGTGAGAAGTTAGGCAAGACAGTCCAGGTTGAGCAGCCCAAGGTTGCCAAAGTCCAGATAACCGGGAAACCATGCAATAGTCCAACTGTGAAGTTGGACGTGAAACATCCTGAAGGTGAACCACCAATAAAATGGATCAAGTTACAGCTGGCGTCTGGCGCAACACTGTTCCTGAGAAACACCACCGTTCTTGATTTGAGCCTGTTGCTTAATAAAATGATAGGATGATATGCTTGGACTGAGTGCTAACCTTAACTATTACCTGTTTAACGGTAATGTTGATTTGCGGAAAGGCATTTTCCGTCTGTGTGAGAGTATAAGGGAAGAAATGTCCCTTGACCCGAGCGATGCGTCCAATGTATATATGTTCATGTCCCGGAACCGAAAGGTTGTGAAGATACTTCATTACGAACGCGGTTTTTATGTGCTTTACGAAAAACGTCCTGTTATGGGCAAATTCAAGAAACCTGTATTTGATGAAGTCTCCAGGTGCTACCGGATACAGTGGTCGGACATGGCTTATCTTACGGAAAG
This sequence comes from Bacteroides sp. 3_1_13, assembly GCF_001185845.1. NCBI lineage: Bacteria > Pseudomonadati > Bacteroidota > Bacteroidia > Bacteroidales > Bacteroidaceae > Bacteroides > Bacteroides sp. 3_1_13. The sequence continues at coordinate 1,744,591 of NZ_KQ236956.1, read as the reverse complement.
CATTGTAGTTGACAAGATGTACGTTAGTCCGAAAGGCTAATATTAACATACTGATTATCAACAGGATAGTATAAAAAATAAACGGTAAAAAGTTTGCGTAAGTGCCTGATTTTTCGTACCTTTATATCATGATTGATGAAAGAGCATACGAGTTACTTTGCTGCCAGCTGGGTCTGGCGAATGAGGAAAAGGCAGGTCTTCGCAAACAGAATAAAGAATTGATTGCGAGGCTTGAGTCTATTGAAGAATCCAACAGGGAGAACTCTAAAAATCTGATAGATACCATCAATGATCTCAAAGATACCATCGAAAAGCAGTCAACCACGGTTGAACATTACAGGAAAGAAATGGAACTTATGAGAAAGCAGCTTGAAGCAAAGGATGAGGTGAACAGGATGCTGGCAAACGAGATCTCCAATCTCAGACTTCAGCTTGAGGACAGCAGGAAACACCGTTTCGGCCGTACTTCCGAGCAAAGAAGGCTGTTGAACAACCGTAATCTCGACAAGTCCGCTCTGGAACAATCCGAGTATGACGGTTCTGACAGGAAGGATGATAATAATAAGACCGATGATAACGAAACCGGCAGCAATACCTCTTCCGGCAACATACCTGCCCAGAACAGCAAACCTTCAAGGAGAAAGGAAACCGCACCACGTGCCGGGAAAACAAAATTGAAAGTTGACAAGGTGGTAGTACATGAAGTGGACGAGTATTACACGCTTCCAGAAGGGGGACGGTTTATGAACCGCAACGGTATGCCTGATGTGTGGGAATACAGGGTCATAGAACATGTAAGGGCTTATAACGTGGAGCATGTTTACAAGGTGGCAAGGGTAAAGCTTGCGGACGGCACTTTCACAAGCACCATGGAACATCCGCTGAAAAACCTTGGAGGTATCTTCTCTCCTGAACTGCTTGCCCGTCTGCTTTGTCTGAAATATGACTTCAGCATGCCTGAGAACAGACAGATAAGACTGCTTGCAAGAGAGGGTATCCACATAAGCAATACCACGCTGAACAGCTATATCCATAACGGAATCGCCAAACTAAGGGAGTTCATGGAAGATGTCTTCAAGGAGTTTGTACAGAGAGCTAATTACCTTATGGTTGATGAGACTACTGAGCTTGTTGGAGTGGAAACAAAGGAAGGTAAGGCTTACAGGAGAAAGTACTTATGGGCTTTCTTTGCCAAGCATATTAAGATGGTCTATTATCACTATAATAACGGCAGCAGGTCGTCCGATGCGGCAAAATCATTCCTGGAATATTTTATGGGAACCATATCCACTGACGGATATACGGTTTACAGGATGTTTGACGGAGACGACTCAAAGGTGCTTCATATAGGATGCTGGACGCATTGTAGAAGGTTGTGGGTTGATGCCCTGCCTTCAGACAGAACAGCGATGGACATAATAGATCCTATCGGTGAGATGTTCAGAAATGAAGACCTGTTCCGTATGATGAAACTCAGCGGTGAGCAGATTAAGGAAAGAAGGCTTAAGCTAACAGGACCGATTCTTGAACGTATCCATCATAAGGTGGTCATTATGATGCAGGATGCGAAGATTATGGCTAACGAACTGATGAGAAAGGCCGTGAACTATACGATAAACCAGTGGAAATCCTTGAGAAATATCCTCAAGGACGGTTCAGCAGAAATCTCGAACAACCTCTGTGAGCAAAGGATGAAACCTGTAAAGCTGCTGCTCAAGAACTGTATGAACGTTGGCAGTGAGGATGCGGCAGAAAACTCTGCATTCACCTTCTCTCTGATAGAAAGCTGTAAGTTGAACGGCATAGACCCTCAGAATTACCTGAAACACTTGTTTGAATGTATTCTTCATGGTAAGGACTGCGACAAGAAGGCTCTTCTGCCATGTTTCTATAAACCGGAATGTTAAAACAAAAATATTTTCTTACGGGCATTTTTATTTTATCGGCTGAAAGACAGCCGATAAAATTGGCGTGGCGGAAAATAGTATGGTTACCATTAAAACGTTTGAAGTATGAAATTGACAAACCTTTTGTTGGCTGGTCTAATAGGTTTAACTGGCTGTTCGCCGAAAGTAATACAGAAAGAAGTGCGAATGATAGAACTGCAAAATCCTATTTTGCCGGGATATTTCGCTGATCCGTCATTAGTGCAATATGATGGAAAGTTTTATATGTATGTGACAGCCGACCCGTGGGGAACGGACTTTCTTTCCTGTTGGGTGTCCGATGATTTTCAGAATTGGACGTTCCGTACATTGAACTGGCCTACTAAGGCTGCATGTACCACTTCTTTGTCGGAGACAAACAAGGTATGGGCACCTTCAGTCGTTCAAAAAGGGGACACTTTTTATATGTATGTCTCTGTCGGGTCTGAAGTGTGGTGTGGGAAAGCAAAACATCCGCTGGGACCATGGGAGAATGCATTGGGCAACCAGCCTATGATTCCGGGCGACACGACCAGGTATTATCATGTGATTGACGCGGAAGCGTTCGTTGATGATGACGGCAAATCTTATCTTTATTGGGGATCGGGATGGAACTGGACAAACGGACATTGTTTCGCTGCGGAACTGAATGATGATATGAGTTCTTTCCGTACAAAACCTGTTGAAGTCACTCCGACCCGATATTTTGAGGCTCCATTGATGGTGAAACATAATGGAAAGTATTATTTGACTTATTCTGAAGGGAAAACTATTGATGAGACGTATGAAGTGCGTTATGCGGTCGGTGATAATCCGTTCGGTCCTTTTGCGGAAGCAGGTAATAGCCCGATATTGAAAGTGAATGACAGCTTACGGGTATATGGTCCGGGACACCATACTTTATTCTCTTATGGAGGTGAAGATTATATGTTGTATCACCGCCATCGATTGCCTTTTGTGAAAGGTACGGCGTATCGGCAAACCTGTATCAGCAAGCTGACTTTTGATGATGATAAGAATGAGATTAAGAATATTATTCCTTATCATACACAGGCATTTCCGGATTTGGTTAAAGAAAAGAGAGAGTATATTCAGCCCGAATCAGTGATAAGCAATTCTGTATTGGCCGATTATGCCGGCGCGGAGAATACTGTAGACCATAATTATAGTACCCGTTGGGAATCAGCTGATGGAGATGAAAATCCTGCATTGACAGTTTCGTTTGGCGATGTTGTAGCTATTGATACGGTTGAAGTGCGTTTTGAATATCCATGGGAGAAATATTATATGAAAGTAGAGACTTCTGTGGATGGTAAAGACTGGAATACGGTAACTGATTGTACGAAAGATGGTATTTCCGGTTCTCCTGTCAGTATTCCTGTAGCTGGTGAATGTAAGTTTGTGCGGCTTGCTTTTGCGGTATCCGAAGGAAATACCAAGCCGTCTGTTTGGGAGTTGTTGTTTTATTAAGAAATATGAGGATAGGGGAATATATTATTGATTGAATGAATCATTTTTGAACCTCTTTGAATGATTATTGAGGCTTTATTCATTGTTGTTGCTAGGATTTGGAGTTTTTTGATTGATTAGAGTACCTGTTTTTCTTCTATTTTTAAGAACTTTGTCCCAGTGAATTATTTCGATGATTGGTGATAGTTGTGATTTTTTAAATTATAAATAAAATAGAATAGACATGAATTGCATAAGAATGAAAATTAGCTTTAGAAAGAGTGTTTTGAACGTACTCATTTGGGGAGTAATGATGCTATTTGCTTATCCGCTTTCAGCACAAACAAATGGAAAGCCCAGCAAAGGATTGTATGAACTGTTTAGTACCAAAATACCGGATGGTGCACAGTGGGAAAAACCGGATAATAGATATGTACGCGACGGAGGATACTCTAAGAAGTCAGAAAACTATATATATTTGGATGACTCGAAGAGTCCGGCCAAACTGACGGGATTATCCATTCCTATCCGGGAGAATCCGGGTCCGGGCGAGTATCGTTATATCACTTTTGCCTGGATTAAGTGGGGAGGTGACCAAATAGGTATGCAGTTTCATGTATCAGATAAATCTGTTAATCAGAAGGGGCAAAAATATGACTTTACATATATAGCAGGAAAGTCAAAGGATGTGATTAATCCTTTGAAAGGACTTAGTGTGGGGGAAGTTCCAGGACATTGGATGGTAATGACACGTGACCTTTGGAAAGATTTCGGTAATATCACATTGACAGGAATTTCTTTTATCTGCCCTGAAAGACGTGATGCTGGTTTTGATGAAATATTTTTGGCTAAATCACAAGAGGATATAAAAAATGCTCCCAAGGTTCTGCCTAGTGAAATAGCAACTCCGGTTCCCGTAAATGAGGATGAAGAACAGTTGGTATATGAAGAAGCGGCTACAGACAAAAATGAACAGCCGGAAGGAGTACAGATAGACTGGGCTGCACAAATCAAGGCGGGTGGTTCAATGATGTATCCACTGTATTTGCTGGGACTAATCGCTTTGGTCATTGCGATACAACGATTGATAACTTCTCGTGAAGGTCGCCTGGTTCCGAAACCCCTTCGTGAGAGTGTGAATGAATGTCTGGCTAAGGGTGACCTGAAAGGGGCTTTGGCAGCATGTGACAAATATCCTTCTACATTGGCTAATTCTTTACGTTTCATTCTTGAACATATAAAGGCTGGAAGAGAAGCTGTCAGTCAGACAGCCGGAGACATGGCTGCTCGTGATATTCGTACTCATCTCGCACGTATCTATCCACTTTCGGTCATTGCTTCACTTGCTCCGCTGATCGGTCTTTTGGGTACGGTTGTCGGTATGATTGAAGCATTCGGGTTGGTAGCATTATATGGAGATGAAGGCGGAGCTTCCATTTTGTCCGATTCAATCTCAAAAGCTCTGATTACAACTGCCGCCGGCTTGATCATCGCCGCTCCTGCCATTGCTTTGTATTTTATCATTAAAAACCGTATTATGAGAATGGCTTCTTTGGTAGAGGTGGAAGTAGAAAATGTAATAACTACTCTTTATCTGGAGGAAGATAACTCAAAAGGGACAGACGTATCTAAATAAAAGAAGTACAGCCATGAGATTAAATTATGATGATGAAGATAAGGTAGAGGTGCAGATGTCTCCTTTGATAGACTGTGTCTTCTTGCTATTGATCTTCTTCCTCGTGACTACCATGATGAAGAAATGGGAAATGCAAATCCCATTGTCGCTTCCTTCGATGACGTCCAGCCTTTCTACTACACGTGCGGGAGAAGAGGCTGTTATCATTGCGGTAGATGAGGATAAGAATGTGTATCAGGTAGTGGGGCACGATGCTTATTCGGGAGAGAGCCACTATATACCGATTTCGGACTTACATGCTTTTCTGACTGAACTTCGTAATAGTGAGGGGACGGAAATTGCGATTGATGTGGCAGCTTACCGGACTGTTCCGGTGAGTACGGTGATAGAGATATTCGATCAATGTCAAATACAAGGGTTCACGCGTACACGTGTCCGCTTGGGAAGTAAACCATATTTAGGCCTATGAGACTATCGTTGTTTAATAATGAAGATGAACCGGAAGTGTCTATGTCGCCTTTGATCGACTGTGTGTTTCTGCTATTGATCTTTTTCCTTGTATCGACAATGACAAAGGTGAAAAACAGGGATATTCCGGTGGATTTACCTACTTCGGAGTCTGCGGTTAAATTGAAACCGGATGACAAACAGGCTATTGTGGGACTGGATGCTGAAGGTAACTTTTATTGGGACGGACAACCTTGTTCAACCAATTTTATGATGGAACAATTGCGGGAGACTTGTATCTCTGATCCGGGCCGGCGTATCCGCATCGATATGGATAAGCATACTCCGTTCGGCCGTTTTGTGGAAGTGATGGATGCTTGTCAGTTTTATAATTTAACGAATATAGGAATACGGACTTATGACGAAAACTACAACAGGGAGTAGCCGTCTGACGGTTATCCTGTCATGGATTATTGCACTGGCCTGTTTCGTGGGAGGAGCTTTGTTTATATGGATGATGCCGTCGCCGGATCAGGGAGCTATTGATTTGCAGGCGAAAAAACAAAAGTCTCCGAAAAGCGTCAGTGAAAAAATAAAGAAGGAGCAGTCGCAAAGGGTGCTTCCTGCCAACTATTCCGAGCAACTGGTTAAACAGTCGGAAGTGTTGGTTAAAAAGAATTTGGAGGATCAGCTTCGTAAGTTTCAGGAAATGGCCAAGAAGATGAGGGAACGGAAAGATGAGTTGTTGACTAAGGTGGAAACACGCCAGTTGCCGCGTTCAGCTCCTGCCGATGCTAATGATACATCAAAAGCAAGAAATATACCGCAAACTGGTAATCCTCCGGCGAATGCATCTGTAGAGGATATGTATGCTCTTTTGCGTGAATATGAAGCTGAAATACAACAGAATCATTTGGCGACTAATGCTGCCAAACAAGCTCTTTCGAGAGGACTTTCATTTCCTGAAGTGTATAATTCATTAAAGGCGGGTGCTTCCCGTATGCCAAGTTTTGACGAATTGATTCGGATGCAGGCAAAGGGTGGAGAATGGGGGACTTCGGATGGCAGTAATGCCAGTGCCGGTTTGAGTATAAAAAGTACGGCTGATTTGAATAACTATCGTGGATTGTTGGGACAAGCGACACGGCAGGCCGGACTTGCTCAATCACGTCTGGAAAATCTTTTCGGAGTAGTGAAGCAGGTAGGAAAACCTGGTGGAGGTGCCGGTGAAGGTAATGGTCAGCCTGGTGGAAGCGAAGGCGGAGGCAATGGAGATGGAAGCGGTAATGGTGGCATGGGTGAAGCAGCCCAGGGGAATGGGAACAAGCGACCGATGAATCATTATGCAGGCTCACGTTTGAATCAGGCAATGGTGAAAGCACAAGCTTTACCCGGACGTCGTTTTTCTAAGAATGCAGAACGCAAAGGGTGGTTGTATATCAACACCTGGTATATGATTGGTCCATGGGATAGTTATGGACGGGAAGATTTTTCGATTGTGCATCCACCTGAAATTTCTGTGGATTTTGATGCTGTATATACGGATGGACAGGTGGGGACGGGAATTATGGAAACGGATTCCGACCCGATTAAAGTGATTGGAGAAGAGGTGCATTTGGATGGAACATTGCGTTGGAAATTTATGCAAAGTGAGTCCATGCACAATACGGTACCTGTTACTACCGGAAATTCAACCTATTATGCTTATACGGAGCTTTATTTTGATGAGGCTACTACGATGTTGGTAGCTATCGGTACGGATGATAGTGGACGGGTATGGATCAATGGTAAAGATGTGTGGCGTGATTATGGTACCAGTTGGTATAATATTGACGAGCATATTGCTCCTTTTGAATTCAGGCAAGGATGGAATCGTGTTCTGGTTCGATTGGAAAACGGTGGTGGAGGAGCTTGTGGATTCAGCTTCTTGATTATTCCGCAGGATAAATAGATGTGTGTTTAAATAGAAAAGATTGTTTAAGGAATTAATTATTGGTAGAAGTTATGTGAAAGAGTTTTGCTCTTTCCATAACTTTCTTTTATACCACGAATGGAACAAGAAGCAGTACACATAGGACAATTGATACAACAGGAATTATATCGTCAAGGGCGGTCTATTGTCTGGTTTGCAGAGCAGCTGTGTTGCTCGCGAAGCAATGTTTATAAAATTTTCTCAAAGCCGGGTATAAATACGCTCTTACTTCTCAAAATATCCAGTATTCTTCATTATAATTTCTTTCAATATTATTCGGATTCTTGGGATGAGGAAAAAATGTAAACTTTTTGGGTACACCTATCTCTTATTTCTTCTTTTTTTCTTCTTATCTTGCATTTGCAAATTGATTGATTCTTTGAAAAGATAGATATATGGCAAGAGAATAACCTATTTAAATAAATATAGTGATGAAAGAAGGTAAGCAAAAATGCCGAATATTGAAAGAAATTCGGAGACAGATAGCGGAAGCTAATGATATCGAACTCATTACATCCGAATGTAAATATCGGGGAGATTGTTTAGGTACATGTCCAAAGTGTGAGGCTGAAGTGCATTATCTGGAACAGCAACTTCTTTTCCGTCGGAGGATGGGACTGGTTATTAAAATAGTGGGTGTTTCGCTTGGAATGTCTGCAATGGGGGCTACATCATTGAATGGGCAGCAAGTGGGGGAGGATCGTTTGAAAAATGACTCTAATATGCTTCCACAAGTGGAAGTTATGGGAAATCGGGTTGTCAGAAGATGTACTGTCGTGGCGGGAGGAGTTGTCATTAAAAAGGTAAAGGCTGTCACTGTAAAAGGTACTGTTGTAGACAAATACGGTCATCCGAATATAGGTGCGGAAATTATTGAAAGAGGAGCTAACCATAAGACATATTCTGACCTGAATGGTCGATTCATGCTTCAAGTATCAGGAAAAAGACCTGTTTTGGAGGTTAGTCTTTCAGGTATGAAGACGAAGGAGGTGAGGGTAAGGAAGAGGAAGGCCGGGAAAATAAAAGTTGTGTTGCACAAGAATAGCTTATAATAAAAAATAGACGAATATGAATTCTGTATTATTGGATTTTGTTTGGAGTGGTATTCTTATAGGAGAAAGCTTTACCCAGTTCTGGTATATTATACCGGCTACCATTGTCATTGAAATTTTTTAAGCTATTGTTTCATCTCTGTTTCTTTGGTTATTTCCTTTTATATTAAGTAGAATTGGTTTAGGCTGATAAAATAATATGTCTAATAAATAAGAACTAGCTAACCCTCTCTATGAATGCTGATCCTGTCGGTACTGTAAAAGGTATTGGCAGGATTTTTATTATTGAATGGTGTATTATCGCTCAAAGACAGTTTCTTACGTTATATTGAATGATATTTATACTGTTTTGACTGATTTGAAGACCTTTGTTCTCAAATAATGTTCCATCTTTGCAATTGTAATTTCATAGAATATAGTATCGAGAATTTTATACTGATTTGTAAAGTAACAGATTCAGATTTGATTAATTGATATGTGTGTTTATTTTTTAGTTTTCAATAGGTAATAGTTTTAGTTTTTTGGGGTAATTAAATGGGATTAGTTTTCAAATTCGCTATCGGTTTTAATGGAAACATTAACCGGTGGTGAATTTCTAAAGAGATTAATGTATCATGAAAACAATAGAATAGATTGAAAATGAAAAGACCTTTATTGTATTTGCTTATTTTGTTAGTGACTGTATTCAGCACTTCCTGTACTCAATCTTCAAAGGGAACATTTGAGGTGGGTGACAAGACTTTCTTACTTAATGGAGAGCCGTTTGTCGTAAAAGCGGCAGAGATTCATTATCCTCGTATTCCAAAAGAATATTGGGAACATCGTATTAAAATGTCTAAGGCGTTGGGTATGAATACCATTTGCCTTTATGTTTTCTGGAACTTCCATGAACCGGAAGAAGGAAAATATGATTTTACCGGGCAAAAGGATATTGCAGCATTTTGTCGTCTTGCACAGGAGAATGGTATGTACGTCATTGTGCGTCCTGGTCCTTATGTGTGTGCAGAGTGGGAGATGGGCGGATTGCCTTGGTGGTTACTGAAAAAGAAAGATATTAAGCTCCGTGAACAGGATCCGTATTATATGGAACGTGTGAAACTGTTTATGAATGAAGTTGGTAAACAACTTGCTGATCTTCAGATTAGTAAAGGTGGGAATATAATTATGGTACAAGTAGAAAATGAATATGGCTCATTTGGTATTGACAAGCCTTATATTTCTGCTATCCGTGATCTTGTGAAGCAAGCGGGATTCACAGGGGTACCTTTATTCCAGTGTGACTGGAATTCTAATTTTGAGAACAATGCTTTGGATGATCTTCTTTGGACTGTCAATTTTGGTACGGGAGCCAATATAGATCAGCAGTTTGAACGTTTGAAAGAGCTTCGTCCTGATACTCCATTGATGTGTAGTGAGTTCTGGTCCGGATGGTTCGATCATTGGGGAGCGAAGCATGAAACACGCAGTGCGGAGGATTTGGTAAAAGGAATGAAAGATATGCTCGATCGTAATATTTCATTTAGTTTATATATGACTCATGGAGGTACTAGTTTCGGACATTGGGGAGGAGCAAACTTCCCGAACTTCTCTCCGACATGTACGTCTTATGATTATGATGCACCTATCAATGAATCAGGAAAAGTCACTCCCAAATATTTTGAAGTACGTAAATTGTTAAGTAACTATTTACCTGAAGGCGAATCGTTGCCGGAAATCCCGGATTCTATTCCAACGATTACTGTTCCTTCATTTAAGTTAGATGAAGTGGCGATACTGTTTGATAATCTGCCGGAGCCAAAAATCAGTGAAAATATTCAGTCAATGGAAGCGTTTGATCAGGGTTGGGGAAGTATTCTATATCGAACTACACTTCCGGCATCTAACGAAGAGCAAGTTCTGACAATTACAGAGGCTCATGACTGGGCACAGGTTTTCCTTGATGGCAAGAAATTGGCGACGTTAAGTCGTTTGAAAGGGGAAGGGACTGTTATTCTTCCACCTGTGAAAGAAGGAGCCCAATTGGATATTCTAGTAGAAGCGATGGGCCGTATGAATTTCGGTAAAGGTATTTATGATTGGAAAGGTATTACTGAAAAGGTGGAAATTCAATCGGACGGTGCTGCTACTTCATTGAAGAATTGGAAAGTTTATAATATCCCGGTTGATTATGCTTTTGCAAAGAATAAGAAATTTGTGAAACAAGATAATCCGAAAAAAGACCCTGCATATTATCGTGGAACATTTACACTGGATAAAACCGGTGATACTTTCCTGGATATGACTAACTGGAGTAAAGGGATGGTCTGGGTGAATGGTTATGCTATTGGACGTTACTGGGAAATAGGACCACAACAAACCTTATATGTGCCGGGATGTTGGTTGAAGAAAGGTGAGAACGAAGTGATTATATTGGATATGGCTGGACCTGTACAACCGGAAACGGCAGGCTTGCAACAACCTATTCTCGATAATTTACGCGTTCATGGTGCTGCCTATGCACATCGTAAAGTAGGTGAGAACTTGGACTTGAGCGGAGAAACGCCCGTTTATAAAGGTTCTTTCAAGGCGGGTAATGGTTGGCAACATGTGAAGTTTGGAAAAGAGGTGGAAACACGTTTCTTCTGTCTGGAAGCATTGAATGCACATGATGGGAAAGATTTTGCAGCCATTGCGGAATTGGAGTTACTGGGAGCTGATGGCAAGCCCTTGTCACGCCAACATTGGAAAGTTGTTTATGCAGATAGTGAGGAAACGGAAGAAGCGAATAATATTGCAACGAATGTGTTCGACTTGCAGGAATCTACCTTTTGGCACACAAGCTATTCTTCGGCTGCCAAACATAAATTCCCGCATCAGATTGTGATTAATCTCGGTGAAGATAAGGTAGTAACCGGATTTTCATATTTGCCGAGAGCAGAAGCCGGTAAGACAGGCATGATTAAAGATTATCGGGTATATCTGAAAATGACACCCTTTAAAATCTAAAGGGAATAATAAGATAATTGTATGTCTATGATGTACACTGAAGACATTTAAGTCATAAGGTTAATTATTAAGTTTGTTCATTAAGTTATAGAGAAGTAAAAGAATAACTTTCACGTGAGTGACGGTTTTTCTTTTACTTCTCTTTTTAGCTTGACCGATATTGTCTGGGTAATTAGAAATAATATCCTAAATTCACAAAGCAGCTTCCTTTATCCGTCTGATTGGAATATCCTAATGATATTTCCAATGGTCCGAAGATACTATCCATTCCATAGCCGGCACTGATACCGAATAATTGTTTGCCTTTCAATATATCGAAGAAATTACTATCCGTTAGTCCGTAGTTGCCTGTCAACGTGAGATAATGAATGGCTCCCATACGTTGCCTGAATTTAATAGAGGCGATCATAACGGTGTTGTCCATTAATTCCAGATTGGTAACCCCGGCAAAAGGTAATTGTTGAGGAATATAGAAACCGGGGACTTCACCACCAATGGCATTTTGTAGCGGATAAGGAAAATCCCTTCCGATCAGGATACGTCCGTAAATGGAAGGAATGACTGCAAAACGGCGGGTTACAGGAATGACGCTTGCCCACGAAGCATTCAGTGCTGAAAATGGAGCGTGTTCGTTGTATTGTGCCGTATTATCCGTATAGAGTGAATAGGCGGCTCTGAAGTCACTTCCTTTAGAAGGGAAACGTCCTTTATCGTATGTATTATATTGCACTTGGGCAAAATAACTTAGGAAATGTTCCGATTCTACTTTCAGGTCGGAGATTTCAGGTTTCTTAAACAGGAAATCCTTGTATTTGTAATATTCAAAACGAAGACCGAGTCCGAAACGGAAATTCTTGTACCATACATCAGAGAAGCCGAATTCGGCCAGATGATATTTGTAAGTTGTATTATAGGCACGGTCACCTTCCTCGTAAATGTTGATATCGTTGTATTGGAACATATACGAGAAGTTGAAATTACGTTGCTGCATGGGTTCCAGCGTATAGTCTATGCGGGCAGCATATCGTTTACCCAATCGACCGGTAAGAGCCAGGCGGGAAGGAATATGAGTTTTGAGGTCTGCCGTTGCATTCACCAACAAAGACGCGATTTCTTCCGAATCGAAACGGATGCCCAGATTGATTCTTCTTTCATATTTTTCCTGCAACAGGAAGTTGAGGTGATAACCTTCAGGAGTCTCTTTCAACGTATAGCTGGCACTGGAATAGGATTGGCTACCGCGTAATTGATACAAGGCCTGTTCTATTTGTTGAGTGGTAATGTCACTGTTTTCTTTCAGATTACATTTCTTCATCAGCCATTTTTTATCATCCACCTCTACACCGGAAAATGAGATGTCCGTCACATAAACTGTGCGTGCATTGGAAAGAGAAGAATAAGGGCCATGTTGCTTCGGAGTATAATCTTCGGCTATTCCTATCTTCTTTTTCAAGGCAAGCAACGAATTCCATTGTTCTTTAGCCGCTTCTTCGCCTCTTCGCATCAGAGTGTCGATGGCTGCCGGGGTAAAACTGGCAGATGAATATCCCTCCACATTGACACGGATATAAGTGTCTGTGAGGTCTACATTCTTTTCGTGGTTAGACTGGCAGGTGATGTCTACAATCTGCCCCAGAATATCGGGGACGCTGTTGAGCTTGTCAGCCTTCTTCAAAGCATTCTGCACGTCTACTCCGATAATAATATCGGCTCCCATGGCTTTTACAACATCTGCCGGATAGTTGTTTACAATGCCGCCGTCCACTAATACCATGCTGTCTTGCCGTACCGGAGTGAATACACCCGGAATAGCCATGCTGGCACGCATAGCGGTTGAGAGTATTCCGTCATGGAATACAATTTGCTCTCCATTGACAACATTGGCCGCTACACAGGCAAAAGGAATGGGAAGTTTATTGAAGTCGATGGAGTCATGATACCCCACAGTGAGATCTGAAAATAGGTTAGCCAGATTTTGCCCTTTCATGAGTCCTCCGGCAGCAGCATCCTTGGGAGTTTTGGTGAAAGGGATAGAGACTGTATATTTTTCAGACCGCTCACGATCAGTCAATGACATGGCACTTCGTTTGATACGGTCGCTCAACAGGAATGTCCAATCTTGTTTTCGTACCATGCTGTCCAATTGTTCCGTAGTATAACCGATGGCATACAGACCACCTACGATAGCTCCCATACTGGTGCCGGCTATATAGTCAATAGGAATTCCGGCTTCCTCAATTACTTTCAGTGCTTTGATGTGTGCCATTCCTTTGGCACCGCCACCGCTTAGAACGACACCTACCTTTTTCCTTTGCTCTTGAGAATGCAAAGAAAAAGGCAATAAGATGCCAATTGATAAAACTAATGTTGAAAAGATTTGTTTTTTCATTAGGATGTGGTCTAGTGTTGATGTTTAATATAATACAAATGTAGAGCATAATTTGTTTAGTTGTTGAAATAGGAACTAAAAAAAATGTTCCAAAAGTCGGAAATGTGGATTTTTTCTACACCATACAGTGAATTTCCACACTTTCTGCAAAACGAAGAAATATCTAATGCTTTGATTTTAAGCAAATAATGCAGCTAACGCATTTTTGGTATATGAGTTGTAAATAAGGATATAGAACAAACATAAGTTAAATTAAATAATAAGATTCGATATGAGATTATTCTTTTCGAAACATGAGTTGAAACTGAGGAGAAAGAGAACCATTGCTGCTATTATATGTATGGTAGTTGTGTTGGGTGTGTACTGGATACTGACCCGACCTCAGAAGGCTGCGCCGGAAATGCCGACAGTCATTGTTGAACCGGTAGTGAAAGACGACGTAGAGATATACGGGGAATATGTGGGGCGTATTCGTGCCCAACAGTTCGTCGAGGTACGTGCCCGTGTGGAAGGTTATCTGGAAAATATGCTTTTTGCCGAAGGTACATATGTCAATAAGAATCAGGTTTTGTTTGTAATCAACCAGGACCAGTATCGTGCCAAAGCAGATAAAGCCAGAGCACAATTGAAAAAAGACGAAGCGCAGGCTTTGAAAGCGGAACGTGATTTAAAACGTATCCGTCCGTTGTTTGAACAGAACGCTGCAAGCCAGTTGGACTTGGATAATGCGGAAGCTGCATATGAAAGTGCCGAGGCAACGGTAGCCATGAGCGAGGCGGATTTGGCACAGGCTGAACTGGAATTGGGTTATACCATTGTTCGTTCGCCCTTATCGGGACACATTAGTGAAAGAAATGTGGACTTGGGTACATTAGTCGGTCCCGGAGGAAAATCATTGCTTGCTACCATTGTGAAGAGTGATACAGTGTTGGTGGATTTCAGTATGACAGCACTCGATTATTTGAAGAGTAAAGAAAGAAACATTAATTTGGGACAGCAGGATTCCACCCGTTCCTGGCAGCCGAATATTACCATTACATTGGCGGATAATACCGTCTATCCATTTAAAGGATATGTGGATTTTGCCGAACCGCAAGTCGATCCTCAAACCGGAACTTTCTCTGTACGTGCAGAAATGCCGAATCCGAAACAAGTATTGTTGCCGGGACAATTTACAAAGGTAAAGTTGTTGCTGGATGTTCGTGAAGGTGCACTGGTTGTTCCGATGAAAGCCGTTACCATCGAAAAGGGTGGAGCATATATTTATACCATGCGCAAAGATAATGCGGTAGAGAAACGTTTTATCGAATTAGGACCGGAAGTCGGGAATAATGTGGTGGTAGAAAGAGGACTGGCAGAAGGAGAAATGGTGGTTGTAGAAGGGTTCCATAAGTTGACTCCGGGCATGAAAGTACGGGTCAGTGATCCGGAAGCCGAAGCTGGGGACAGTATAACTACGACAAAAAATGAAGTGACCGGAGTAAAAGAAAACACTACCGGAACGAAGGATAACGCGAAAGGAGAATAAACGATGAAAGTTACTTTTTTTATAGATAGGCCGGTCTTCTCGGCTGTAATCTCCATCGTGATTGTGATTGTCGGCATTATTGGTCTGACGATGCTTCCGGTGGATCAATATCCGCAGATTACCCCTCCGGTGGTGAAGATCAGCGCATCCTATCCGGGTGCCAGCGCACTTACCGTGTCGCAGGCGGTAGCCACTCCGATTGAGCAGGAAATCAATGGTACGCCGGGTATGCTTTATATGGAATCAAACAGTTCTAACTCCGGAGGTTTTTCGGCAACGGTCACTTTTGACGTATCTGCCGATCCGGATTTGGCAGCTGTTGAGATTCAGAACCGTGTGAAACTGGCGGAATCCCGTCTGCCGGCGGAAGTCATTCAGAATGGTATTTCGGTAGAAAAACAGGCTCCCAGTCAGTTGATGACGCTTTGTTTGACTTCTACTGATCCGAAGTTCGACGAAATTTATTTGAGTAACTTTGCTACTATCAATGTGCTCGATGTAATTCGCCGTATTCCTGGGGTTGGACGTGTATCTAATATCGGTAGCCGCTATTATGCGATGCAGATATGGGCGCAACCCGATAAGTTGGCAAACTTTGGACTGACCGTGCAGGATTTACAGAATGCATTGAAGGATCAGAACCGTGAATCGGCAGCTGGGGTATTGGGGCAACAACCGGTACAGGGACTGGATATTACCATTCCTATTACGACTCAAGGACGTTTGTCTACCGTAGGGCAGTTTGAAGATATTGTAGTGCGTGCCAATGCCAACGGATCTATTATCAGGTTGAAAGATGTGGCGCGTGTATCGTTGGAGGCCTCTTCCTATAACACGGAAAGTGGTATCAACGGCGAGAATGCCGCTGTTCTTGGCATTTATATGTTGCCGGGAGCAAATGCGATGGAAGTAGCCGAGAGAGTAAAAGAGGCTATGGATGAGATTAGCAAGAATTTTCCGGAAGGATTGAGCTATGAGATTCCGTTCGATATGACGACTTATATTTCCGAATCTATTCATGAAGTATATAAGACGTTGTTTGAAGCGTTGGTATTAGTTGTATTGGTGGTTTATCTATCCTTGCAAAGCTGGCGTGCAACGTTGATTCCGGTAGTGGCGGTGCCTATTTCATTGATCGGTACTTTCGGATTCATGTTGATTTTCGGTTTCTCGCTGAATATACTGACATTACTAGGATTGATTCTTGCCATCGGTATTGTTGTGGATGATGCGATTGTGGTGGTGGAAGGCGTAGAACATATCATGGAAACGGAACATCTAAGCCCATACGAAGCAACGAAGAAAGCGATGAACGGACTTGCTAGTGCTTTGATTGCCACATCACTGGTATTGGCGGCAGTGTTCGTTCCGGTTAGTTTTTTAAGTGGGATTACAGGGCAGTTGTATCGTCAGTTTACGGTGACGATTGTGGTGTCCGTACTTATTTCTACGGTAGTGGCTCTGACATTGAGCCCGGTGATGTGTTCATTGATTCTGAAGCCGGATAACGGAAAGAAAAAGAATATCGTTTTCCGGAAGATTAATGAATGGCTGGGCATCGGTAGCAATAAATATGTGGCTGCTGTAACTCGCACCATCAAGCATCCTCGCCGGGTTTTGAGTGCTTTTGGTATGGTGTTGATTGCTATCATGCTGATTCACCGTATTATTCCGACCAGTTTCTTGCCTGTGGAAGACCAGGGATATTTCAAGATTGAATTGGAACTGCCGGAGGGAGCTACTTTGGAACGTACCCGTATCGTAACAGAACGTGCCATTGCTTATTTGGAAAAGAATCCATATATTGAATATATACAGAACGTAACAGGAAGTAGTCCGCGTGTTGGAAGTAACCAGGGACGTGCTGAACTGACGGTGATCCTGAAACCTTGGGAAGAGCGGAAGAGCACCACTATTGAGAAGATTATGGATACGGTGGAAAAACATTTGAGGGAATATCCCGAATGTAAAGTCTATCTGTCCACTCCTCCGGTTATTCCGGGACTGGGTAGCTCGGGAGGTTTTGAAATGCAATTGGAAGCTCGTGGAGAAGCCACTTTCGATAATTTGGTAGACGCGGCAGATACATTAATGTACTACGCATCCAAGCGCAAAGAACTGGCTGGTCTGTCATCTTCTTTGCAGTCGGAAATACCACAACTCTATTTCGATGTAGACCGTGACAAAGTAAAGATGCTGGGTGTGCCACTGGCTGATGTGTTCTCTACCATGAAGGCTTATACCGGTTCGGTGTATGTGAACGACTTTAATATGTTCAACCGTATATATAAGGTTTACATTCAGGCGGAAGCTCCTTACCGGGAACATAAAGACAACATCAATCTGTTCTTCGTGAAAGCCTCCAATGGAGCGATGGTACCGTTGACTTCTTTAGGAAATGCCTCCTATACCACAGGACCGGGAAGTATTAAACGTTTCAATATGTTTACTACGGCCGTTATCCGTGGAGCAGCTGCACAGGGATATAGTTCCGGACAGGCGATGGAAATCATGGAGCAGATTGCCCGTGACCATCTTCCCGATAATATCGGTCTTGAATGGAGTGGCCTTTCTTATCAGGAGAAGCAGGCGGGAGGTCAGACTGGTATGGTGATGGCATTGGTATTCCTGTTCGTATTCCTCTTCCTTGCTGCACAATACGAAAGTTGGACGGTGCCTATTGCCGTGTTGCTCTCTTTACCTGTTGCCGCTTTGGGAGCCTATTTAGGAGTCTGGGTTTGCGGATTGGAGAACGATGTCTATTTCCAGATTGGTCTGGTAATGCTGGTGGGACTTGCCGCTAAGAACGCGATTTTGATTGTAGAGTTTGCAAAAGTACAGGTAGATAAAGGTGAAGACCTGGTGCAGTCGGCTATCTACGCAGCCAAATTGCGTTTCCGTCCGATTTTGATGACTTCTCTCGCATTCGTACTCGGTATGCTTCCGATGGTATTGGCAAGCGGTCCGGGGGCGGCAAGCCGACAGGCAATCGGTACAGGTGTATTTTTCGGAATGATATTTGCCATTGTATTCGGTATCATTCTTGTGCCGTTCTTCTTTGTGATGGTGTATAAAACAAAGTCGAAAATTTTAAAACATAAGAAATAATGAAACGAAAGAAACTATATATTGCTATTCTGTTACTTGCCGGAGTCTTGACTTCCTGCAAGGTAGGGAAAAGCTATGTCCGTCCTGATCTTCATTTGCCCGACAGCTTGGAAAGAGCGCAAGACTCGATCAGTTTCGGCGATCAGGACTGGAGGGATATTTATACGGATGCTACCTTGAGAAGTCTGATAGAACGTGCACTGGATCATAACAAGGATATGTTGATTGCCGCTGCCCGTGTGAAAGAAATGGCAGCACAGAAACGTATTTCCACCGCTGCGTTACTTCCGGATATCAAAGGAAAAGTAACGGCAGAACGTGAACTCGAAAATCATGGAGGAGACGCTTTCAAGAGATCAGATACTTTTGAAGCACAATTCCTCGTTTCATGGGAACTCGATCTTTGGGGAAATCTGCGCTGGGCACGTTCGGCCAGTATTGCCGAATATCTGCAATCTATCGAGGCGCAACGCGCATTGCGGATGACGATTGTTGCTGAAGTGGCACAGGCTTACTATGAATTGGTTGCTTTAGATACAGAACTGGACATCGTAAAGCAAACATTAAAAGCCCGTGAAGAAGGAGTACGTCTGGCACGTATCCGGTTTGCCGGCGGGTTGACTTCCGAGACTTCCTATCGACAGGCACAGGTGGAATTGGCGCGTACGGCAACTTTGGTTCCTGACCTCGAACGTAAAATCTCCCTGAAAGAAAATGATATTGCCTATCTTGCGGGTGAATATCCTAATAAGATAGCCCGTTCCCGTTTGCTTCAGGAATTCAATTCTCCGGAAACACTTCCTGTTGGATTGCCGTCTACATTATTGGAACGTCGTCCCGACATCCGTCAGGCAGAGCAGAAATTGATTGCTGCCAATGCGAAAGTGGGAGTGGCTTATACAAATATGTTCCCGCGTCTTGCCCTGACAGGTGGTTTCGGTAGTGAAAGTACTTCTTTGTCGGAACTTCTGAAATCTCCATACGCAGTGATGGAAGGAGCTTTGCTGACTCCGATTTTTGGCTGGGGAAAGAACCGTGCGGCATTAAAAGCCAAAAAGGCAGCTTATGAGGCTGAAGTACATAGTTATGAAAAAGCCGTACTGGAAGCTTTCAAGGAAACACGTAATGCAATTGTCAATTTCAACAAGATCAAGGAAGTGTATGAACTTCGTGCCAATTTGGAACGTTCGGCCAAGAGCTACATGGACCTGGCACAACTGCAATACATCAATGGAGTTATTAATTATCTGGACGTATTGGATGCCCAACGTGGATATTTTGATGCACAGATTGGGTTGAGTAATGCTATCCGTGACGAGTTGATTGCGGTAGTTCAACTTTATAAGGCTCTTGGTGGAGGTTGGGAACAAAATCCCTAGAATTATCATATCGATTCACTCATTGAAGAAAACGTAAAGGCTATCTCCCACACCGGGAGGTAGCCTTAATTTTTCTTTCTTCTTCTTTTTGTCTTAAAAACAACAACAGAAGAATTTTCATAATTCGGAAAAAAGTGCGAAATTTGCAACGCTTTTCAAGTTTGACAAGAAACTTACTAACACCTTTAAATAAAAAATTAAAGAAAATGACTAAAAGTGCATTGCAAATCGCAAGGGCTGCTTACCAGCCCAAACTTCCGAAAGCATTGGCATCAGGAGCTGTTAAGGCTGTAGCAGGTGCTGCTACTCAATCTGTAGCCGATCAGGAAGCTATCAAAGCGTTATTCCCGAACACGTATGGAATGCCGTTGATTACATTCGAAGCTGGTGAAGCTGTTGCTCTTCCCGCTATGAACGTAGGTGTAATTCTTTCCGGTGGTCAGGCTCCGGGCGGACACAATGTAATCTCCGGTTTGTTCGACGGTATCAAGAAATTGAACCCGGAAAACAAATTATATGGTTTTATCCTGGGTCCTGGTGGTCTGGTAGATCACAACTATATGGAACTGACTGCTGATATTATCGACGAATACCGTAACACAGGTGGTTTCGATATCATCGGTTCCGGACGTACGAAACTGGAAGCAGAAAGCCAGTTCGAAAAGGGATATGAAATCATCAAAGAACTTGGCATCAAAGCATTGGTTATCATTGGTGGTGACGACTCTAACACAAACGCTTGTGTATTAGCTGAATACTATGCTGCTAAGAAGTATGGTGTACAGGTAATCGGTTGCCCGAAAACAATCGACGGTGACTTGAAGAACGATATGATTGAAACTTCTTTCGGTTTCGATACAGCGTGTAAGACTTATGCAGAAGTAATCGGTAACATTCAACGTGACTGTAATTCTGCACGTAAATACTGGCACTTCATCAAATTGATGGGTCGTTCGGCTTCTCACATCGCACTGGAATGTGCTTTGCAGGTACAGCCTAACGTATGTATCGTGTCTGAAGAAGTAGAAGCTAAAGATATGTCTTTGGACGATGTAGTGACTTACATCGCTAAAGTGGTAGCTGACCGTGCCGCACAGGGAAACAACTTCGGTACTGTATTGATTCCGGAAGGATTGGTAGAATTCATTCCTGCCATGAAACGCCTGATTGCTGAATTGAACGACTTCCTGGCTGCTAATGCTGAAGAATTCGGTCAGATTAAGAAATCTCACCAACGTGATTATATCATCCGTAAACTTTCTCCGGAAAACTCTGCTATCTACGCAAGTCTGCCGGAAGGTGTTGCTCGTCAGTTGACTTTGGATCGTGACCCGCACGGAAACGTTCAGGTATCATTGATCGAAACAGAAAAACTGTTGTCTGAAATGGTAGCTACTAAGTTGGCTGCATGGAAAGAAGAAGGCAAGTATGTTGGTAAATTTGCTGCTCAACACCACTTCTTCGGTTATGAAGGACGTTGTGCTGCTCCGTCAAACTTTGACGCTGACTATTGCTACTCTCTGGGTTACACAGCTTCTATGTTGATTGCTAACGGTAAGACTGGTTATATGTCTTCTGTACGCAACACAACTGCTCCTGCTGCTGAATGGATTGCTGGTGGTGTGCCTATCACTATGATGATGAACATGGAACGTCGCCACGGTGAAATGAAACCGGTTATTCAGAAAGCATTGGTGAAACTGGATGGTGCTCCTTTCAAGGCATTTGCTGCGCAACGTGATCGTTGGGCTATCGAAACGGATTATGTATATCCGGGTCCGATCCAGTACTTCGGTCCTACAGAAGTTTGCGACCAGGCAACTAAGACTTTGCAGCTGGAACAAGCTAAATAAATACACTTCAGAGCAGTTGTTGATGTAACAGTTGCAATGAAAGATTCTTTCAGGCACGGACTACACGGACTACACGGTTTATAAGAAATAACTAAAAAACCGTGTTAATTCGCGTAATCCGTGCCTATCTCTAAAAACATTGATCGTTTAAAGTAAATGCCGCAACGCAACAACCCGATGTCTGCCGTACAGAAGAAAAGAACTGTTTCCACTACCAAGAAAAAGGGAACGACCTCTTCTTCCAAAACTTCCCGTACCTCAAAAAAGGAACAGATGAAGCATCGAACTGTGATGCCTGTCTGGATTCGTAACATTTTGGCAGTGGTGATTATCGGTTGTTTTTCCGTTGTATTCTACTATTTCTTTATCCGTCCTTATGCTTATCGATGGAAACCTTGTCATGGTTTAAAGGAATACGGAGTTTGTATCCCTGATGGATATGATATTCATGGTATTGACATTTCTCATTATCAGGGAAAGATTGATTGGAAAAGACTGTTGCAAAATAAAGAGACGGCTACTCCTTTGCATTTCGTTTTTATGAAAGCTACAGAAGGAGGAGATCATAACGACACAACCTTTGAGGCGAACTTCGCCAATGCCCGTAACCATGGATTTATCCGTGGTGCTTATCATTTTTATATTCCTGGTACGGATGCTTTGAAACAGGCGGACTTCTTTATTCGTACGGTGAAACTGGACACGGGTGATTTACCTCCCGTACTTGATGTGGAAGTGACCGGGCGGAAGGAAAAAAAGGAATTGCAGCAAGGCATTAAACGCTGGCTAGACCGGGTGGAATCTCATTATGGAGTGAAACCTATTCTTTATACTTCTTATAAATTTAAAACCCGTTATCTGGACGATTCCATCTTCAATACATACCCTTACTGGATTGCCCATTATTATGTTGACTCTGTAAAGTATCAGGGGAAATGGGACTTTTGGCAACATACTGATGTAGGAAGTGTTCCCGGTATCAAAGAAGACGTAGACCTGAACGTGTTCAATGGCTCGTTAGAGGAACTTAAAAAGCTGACAATTAAGTAACAGGTATTTCTTTTCCCAACAACTTATCTCTTCTCTCATTTGTTATAATCGTATTATTACTAAAAAAGATACGATTATGAACTTTGATATAGCTATTATTGGTGGTGGTCCTGCCGGGTACACAGCTGCCGAACGGGCAGGGGCCAACGGATTAAAAGCCGTTCTTTTTGAGAAAAAGGCAATGGGTGGAGTGTGTCTCAATGAGGGGTGTATTCCTACTAAAACTTTGTTATATTCTGCTAAAATACTGGATAGCATCAAAAGTGCTTCCAAATATGGCGTTTCTGCCGAATCTCCTTCGTTCGATTTATCCAAGATTATGAGCCGCAAAGACAAAACAGTGAAAATGTTGACGGGTGGCGTGAAGATGACTGTGAATTCTTACGGAGTGACGATCGTGGAGAAAGAAGCTTTTATAGAAGGAGAGAAAGAGGGGATGCTCCGCATCACCTGTGATGGAGAAACCTATTCCGTGAAATACTTGCTGGTATGTACCGGTTCCGATACAGTGATTCCTCCCATACCGGGATTGTCGGGAGTCAGTTATTGGACTTCCAAGGAGGCGTTGGAGATAAAAGAACTTCCCAAGACGCTTGTTATTATTGGCGGTGGAGTGATCGGGATGGAATTTGCTTCTTTCTTCAACAGCATGGGAGTAAAGGTGCATGTGGTAGAAATGATGCCGGAGATTTTGGGAGTGATGGATAAGGAAACGAGCGGTATGCTTCGCGCCGAATATGCCAAACGGGGAGTCACTTTCTATTTGAATACGAAAGTAGTGGAAGTGAACGCTCATGGAGTCGTGATAGAAAAAGAAAGCAAAGTTTCCACTATTGAAGCGGAGAAAATCTTGCTTAGTGTAGGCCGTAAGGCAAATTTATCCGGAGTGGGGCTGGACAAGCTGAATATAGAATTGCATCGGAATGGGGTCAAAGTAGATGAACATCTGTTGACTTCGCATCCCCGCGTATATGCTTGTGGGGATATTACAGGTTATTCTTTATTGGCACATACCGCTATTCGTGAAGCGGAAGTCGCTATCAATCATATCTTGGGAGTGGAAGACCGGATGAATTACGATTGTGTTCCGGGAGTTGTTTATACCAATCCCGAAGTGGCAGGAGTGGGAAAGACAGAAGAAGAATTGATAAAATCAGGACTTTCTTACCGTGTGTCCAAATTACCGATGGCTTATTCCGGTCGGTTTGTAGCCGAGAATGAACAGGGAAACGGCCTTTGTAAGTTGATTCAGGATGAAGAAGGGAAGATCATTGGTTGTCACATATTGGGAAATCCGGCGTCGGAACTCATTGTGATCGCAGGTATTGCTATTCAGAGAGGCTATACGGTGGAAGAATTTCAGAAGACTGTATTTCCGCATCCTACGGTCGGAGAGATTTATCACGAGATTATGTTTTAACTCTTATTCTGTCTGACCTATGATTCGATGTATCTATAGTCCGTTTTCTGATATTTACTTTCACTTGGCTGCAGAAGAATATCTGTTGAAGCAGGGAAATGAAGACATTTTCATGCTTTGGCAGGACACTCCTTCTGTGGTAATAGGGAAGCATCAACGGTTACGGTCGGAAGTCGATCAGGAATGGGCGGAACGGGAGCAGGTACATATTGCCCGTCGTTTTTCTGGTGGAGGAGCAGTGTACCATGATTTGGGCAATGTCAATCTGACTTTTATAGAAACGACTTCCCGCTTGCCGGAGTTTGTCACGTATTTGCAGCGGACGTTGGATTTCCTGAACTCTATGGGAGTGATGGCAACAGGAGGCGAACGATTGGGAATTTATCTGAATGGATTGAAAATATCAGGAAGTGCGCAATGCCTGTACAAGGATCGGGTATTGTATCATTGCACGCTATTGTATGATACAGATCTTACAGCGTTACATGAAGCATTGAATCCGGAACCGATGGTCGATGATGAAACGTTATCGTCTGTATATGCTGTTCCTTCCGTTCGGAGTGAGGTAACTAATATTCGCAGGCATTTGCCGGCGGGGACTGTCACTGATTTCAAAGAAAAGGCTTTTCAGTATTTCAGTAAGTCGCAATCTGTCAGAGCTTTCACTAAGGAGGAGATAGAAGCTGTCAATCAGCTTCGGGAGGAGAAATATATTCAGAAAGAGTGGATATATAGCCGTTGATGCTTGGTTGTACCGATTGGCCTCCGGTTAAAATTTACTTAACTTAAAACTTTCTATTTCAGCCCATTGTTGTAATATATCTAAGGTTGAATAATAAAATTACTGTCTATGTCAAAATTCGAAATAAAAATGCCTAAGTTGGGCGAGAGTATAACCGAAGGGACCATTGTCTCTTGGTCTGTAAAGGTGGGTGACATGATTCAGGAAGACGATGTGCTTTTTGAAGTGAATACTGCTAAAGTAAGTGCGGAAATCCCTTCTCCCGTAGCGGGAAAAGTGGTGGAGATTTTATATAAGGAAGGTGACACGGTTGCTGTAGGAACAGTTGTCGCCATTATTGATTTGGATGGCGAAGAAGCATCCGGTACAGAGCCGGCAAGCGAAGGTACTGCAAATGAAGGAGCCGATGCTGGCCAGGTTGCTGCTGATGTTTCCGGAACATCGCAATCATCAACGGACACTGCTAAGAATCAATCAGTGAATACTGCATCAACCCCCGTTGATACATCCAAACCCGTTGCTGTTGAGGAAGAACGTTGGTATTCTCCTGTTGTGATTCAGTTGGCGCGGGAGGCTAAGATTCCGAAAGAAGAGTTGGATGCTATACAAGGTACGGGTTATGAAGGGCGGTTGAGTAAGAAAGATATAAAAGACTATATTGAAAAGAAGAAAAGAGGAGATATGGCTGAACAGAAGCCAGCCTCTGCCGTTGCTGCTCCGGCTACAAGCAAACCATCGGTGGCTGTTGCTCCCGAACAGATAACTCCGAAAACGTCTCCGGTTGCATCTGCCCCTGCTACACAGTCGGCTGCTACTTCATCCAAATCGTCTGCTCCTGTTGCCATGCCTGGAGTTGAAGTGAAAGAGATGGATCGTGTCCGCCGGATTATTGCCGACCACATGGTTATGTCTAAGAAAGTATCTCCTCATGTAACCAATGTGGTAGAAGTAGACGTCACCAAACTGGTGCGTTGGCGCGAAAAGAATAAAGATGCTTTCTTCCGTCGCGAAGGAGTGAAGTTGACTTATATGCCTGTGATAACCGAGGCCGTAGCGAAAGCATTGGCAGCCTATCCTCAAGTGAATGTGTCAGTAGACGGATATAATATCCTTTTTAAGAAACATATCAATGTAGGTATTGCTGTCTCTCTGAATGATGGAAATCTGATTGTGCCTGTGGTGCATGACGCCGATCGTTTGAATCTGAATGGCCTGGCAGTTGCCATTGACTCTTTAGCCCTGAAAGCAAGGGATAATAAATTAATGCCGGAAGATATTGATGGCGGTACATTTACCATTACCAATTTCGGAACGTTCAAGAGCCTGTTCGGTACACCGATAATTAATCAGCCGCAGGTTGCTATTTTGGGAGTAGGATATATTGAAAAGAAACCTGCTGTGATAGAAACACCGGAAGGCGATACGATTGCCATCCGCCATAAAATGTATCTGTCTTTGTCTTATGACCATCGGGTAGTAGACGGAATGTTGGGAGGTAACTTCCTTCACTTTATAGCCGACTACCTCGAAAACTGGCAAGGCTGATAACTGATTGTTTCACTCATTAAGAACTTCATTCACTATGAAAAAGAAATATGATATAAAAACAACAGATGTAGAAACCCTGAAAAAGTGGTATCATCTGATGACATTGGGGCGTGCTTTGGATGAAAAAGCACCGTCATACCTGCTACAATCTTTGGGTTGGTCTTATCATGCTCCTTACGCGGGGCATGATGGTATTCAGCTTGCCATCGGTCAGGTATTCACTTTGGGCGAAGACTTCCTGTTTCCTTACTACCGCGATATGCTGACTGTACTTTCTGCCGGAATGACTCCGGAAGAAATCATCCTGAATGGTATCTCGAAAGCGACAGACCCGGGCAGCGGCGGACGTCACATGTCGAACCATTTCGCCAAACCGGAATGGCACATCGAAAACATTTCTTCTGCAACGGGTACACACGACCTTCATGCGGCAGGTGTGGCACGGGCAATGGTATATTATGGACATAAAGGAGTCGCCATCACTTCTCACGGAGAATCTGCCACTTCCGAAGGATTTGTATATGAGGCTATCAATGGCGCCAGCCTTGAACGTCTTCCTGTCATTTTTGTGATACAGGACAACGGATATGGTATCTCTGTCCCTAAATCGGAACAGACAGCCAACCGCAAAGTAGCCGAGAACTTCTCCGGTTTCAAGAACCTGAAAATCATCTATTGCAATGGAAAAGATGTATTCGATTCGATGAATGCCATGACCGAAGCTCACGAATATGCAAGGGAAACCCGTAACCCGGTGATTGTGCAGGCCAACTGTGTTCGTATCGGTTCCCATTCCAACTCGGATAAACATACCCTGTACCGGGATGAGAACGAACTGGAATACGTAAAAGATGCCGATCCGCTGATGAAATTCCGCCGGATGTTGTTGCGTTACAAACGCCTGACAGAAGAAGAGTTGCAACAGATCGAAGCTGACGCAAAGAAAGAACTGTCGGCTGCCAACCGAAAAGCGTTAGCTGCTCCCGATCCTGATCCTAAGAGCATCTACGATTTTGTGATACCCGAACCTTATCAACCCCAGAAGTACAAAGAAGGTACTCATGAAGCAGAGGGCGAAAAGACCTTCCTGGTAAATGCCATTAACGAGACATTGAAAGCCGAATTCCGCTACAATCCCGATACGTTTATCTGGGGACAGGACGTAGCAAACAGAGAGAAAGGCGGCGTGTTTAATGTCACCAAAGGGATGCAGCAGGAATTCGGCGAAGCCCGTGTGTTCAGTGCGCCGATTGCCGAAGATTATATTGTAGGCACCGCCAACGGAATGAGCCGCTTTGATCCTAAAATCCATGTCGTGATAGAGGGAGCGGAGTTTGCCGATTACTTCTGGCCTGCCGTAGAACAATATGTAGAATGTACGCATGAGTATTGGCGCAGCAATGGTAAGTTTGCCCCGAATATAACGCTGCGGTTGGCTTCCGGAGGTTATATCGGTGGTGGGTTGTATCACTCTCAAAATATAGAAGGAGCTTTGACTACATTGCCGGGAGCACGAATTGTCTGCCCTTCTTTTGCCGATGATGCAGCCGGATTGTTACGTACTAGTATGCGCTCTAAGGGATTTACTTTGTTTCTCGAACCGAAAGCATTGTATAATTCGGTAGAAGCCGCCACTGTGGTGCCGGAAGACTTTGAAGTACCTTTCGGAAAAGCACGTATCCGCCGTGAGGGTACGGATTTGAGTATTATCACATACGGAAATACGACCCATTTCTGTCTGCATGCTGCCGAACGATTGGAGAAAGAGGGTGGTTGGAAAGTAGAAGTGATCGATATCCGTTCTCTGATTCCGTTGGATAAAGAGGCAATCTTTGAATCGGTCAAGAAGACCAGCAAAGCATTGGTTGTACATGAAGATAAAGTATTCTCCGGTTTTGGTGCGGAGCTTGCAGCAATGATTGGTGAGGAAATGTTCCGTTATCTCGACGGACCGGTGCAGCGTGTCGGTTCTACGTTTACTCCCGTCGGTTTCAATCCGATACTGGAAAAAGAAATTTTGCCGGACGAAGCTAAGATATACGAAGCTGCACGGAAATTATTGGAATATTAAAAGAGAAGAATTATGAAAAAGATAGGTTTGTTTTATGCTACCAAAGCCGAAAGAACGAGTTGGGTGGCAGAGAAAATACAGAAAGAGTTTGGTGAAGACAAGATAGAAGTAGTGCCTATCGAGCAGGCCTGGCAGAATGATTTTGCAGCTTATGACTGCTTCATTGTGGGTGCTTCCACCTGGTTTGACGGAGAACTTCCTACTTATTGGGACGAACTGTTGCCGGAACTCCGGACAATGAAATTGAAAGGTAAGAAGGTTGCTATCTTCGGTTTGGGAGATCAGATACGCTATCCGGAGAATTTTGCGGATGGAATCGGTTTGCTGGCAGAAGTCTTTGAAGGGGATGAGGCTACCTTGGTCGGTTTTACTTCTTCCGAAGGTTACACTTTTGAACGTTCAAAGGCTTTACGTGGCGAGCAGTGGTGCGGGTTGGTTGTCGATTTGGATAATCAGTCCGAACAGGCGGAAAAGAAAATCAAAGCATGGTGCCAACAGGTCAAAAAAGAGTTCGCGTAACGACTTTGTTTCTCTTTATAAGATAGTGACGCTATCCAATGCAAATAGTGACGGTATATGCTATGGATAGCGTCACTATCCCACGCGTATACCGTCACTATTTTTTTCTGCATTAATCTGGAGTCTTACGCTTGTTTATAGCGTATATCGACTGCGATTTTTGCTTGCTTCCTTATATCTTTTAATGATAAGGGAGCTTTCTCTTTTAAAGATATTTGTTGGCTCTTATCCTTTATAAATAAATTTCACTTCTGCCCAACGGTTCTTCTCTTTATAATGAACGAAAGTCAGCCCGTTCTTCTCCGCTTCTTCGCGGATGGCGGCAATGTCGTCTATATAAAATCCACTCATATAGAGTTCGGAATTCGTATGCATACAGGCAACATATTGCTTCATATCATTTAGTAATATATTCCGGTTGATGTTGGCAATGATAACGTCGAAAGGTCCTTTTCCTGCAAGCGACGAGGCATCTCCTTGTGATACGGCAATATCGTCTACGTGGTTCAACTCGATGTTTTCGATGGAGTTTCGTACGCACCATTCATCAATGTCGATGGCCGTACAGGGACGTGCGCCCCGCATACGTGCGAGGATGGCAAGAATCGAAGTTCCGCAGCCCATATCGAGCAGGGATTTATCTTTCAGTTCGCTGTCCAATAATTCTTCAATGATGAGGCTGGTAGTTTCGTGGTGTCCTGTTCCGAAGGCCATTTGAGGATTGATGACGATGTCATATTCCGCTTTGGGGACATCTTGGTGGAAAGTGCTGTGGATCACACATCGGTTTCCGATAATGATGGGTTGGAAGAAATTCTTTTCCCATTCCTCGTTCCAGTCCTTGTCTTCCGCTTCGGTATATGTATAAGTAATATCCGTATCGGGTAGGGGGAACTCGTTGATGGCAATCTTGATGGCGTTTTCATCACACAATGTCTGTTGGATATATGCGGTCAGTCCGCCTTCACACTCAACAAAACTTTCAAATCCGACTTCACCCAATATGGCAGCCAGTACGTCATTGACGGTTTCGGTACAAGGCTGGGTGCGGAATGTGAACTCAAAATACTTCATAGTTGTTTTTAATGCTGGTGAATAATGTGCAAAGATACAGCAATCCGGGTATAGAAAGTCAAGTTTGCCTGAACTTTATGCCGGTGAGCGTTGTATCTTCTACAAAGATAGTTAGAAATAGGGATTTCCCTATTATCCTTTGGGGAAAATCTCCCCCGGACGAAAAATCTCTTCCTTATCTTTGTAACGTGAATAAGTTTAAGTAATTACATAAACCGAGATGATATGAAAAAGATTGTTTATTTCTTGCTATTTGCCTTGTGCCTTCCGATAGGTATCTTTGCACAAAGCGTTGATGACGACCTTTACTTCGTACCTTCTAAAGACAAACAGGAGAAGAAAGAAACTCCAGTTAAGAAGGAACCGAAGAAACAGGTGACGACTAACATCTATACTTCACCGGGTACTACAGTGGTTGTTCAGGACCGTAAGGGAAGAACACGGGATGTGGATGAATATAACCGCCGTTACGATGCACGTGAAAATGAATTCGTAATGGATAATGATACCTTATATATAAAAGAAAAATCTAATCCGGATTTGGACGGAGAATGGGTGACGGGCGAATTCAATGGTACGGAAGACGACTATGAATACGCTGAACGTATCATCCGTTTCCGCAATCCGCGTTTTGCTATCAGTATCAGCAGTCCGTTGTACTGGGATGTAGTTTACGGTCCGAATTCATGGGACTGGAACGTATATACCGATGGTATGTATGCTTATGCATTCCCGACGTTCAGTAACCCGCTTTGGTGGGATTGGCGTTATGGCTCTTACGGCTGGGGATGGAACTATGGCTGGGGATGGAATCGTCCTTATTACTCTTGGGGATATTACCCCGGTTATTGGGGTGGCGGCTACTGGGGTGGCTGGTATGGCGGCGGATATTGGGGACATCATCACCACTGGCATGGTGGTCCTAGCTGGGGCTGGGGCGGAGGTGGAAGCGGTCGTTGGACAGGTCCTACCTATACAAACCGTCGTTCTTCCGGACAAAGCAGTTACAGGAATCCTTCTACTATTCGTCGTTATGGTTCGAGTGCCGTTCGTTCCAGTGGTTCTTCTGTTCGGGGAGGCTCTGCAGTTCGTTCAGAAGGTAGTTCTGTTCGTTCTTCTGGTTCTACTTATAGTAGGGGAACTACTTCCAGACGTGTAGTGGGTACACGGACTTCAGGTGAACGCAGTGGCTCAAGTAGTCGTAGCAGTGCTACTTATTCTCGTCCAAGTAGTACTAGAAGTAGCGGAAGTTCTTCATCTTCCCGTTCGACTGGTTCTTCTGGTTATTCGCGTTCGTCTGGAACCACTACTAGAAGCAGTAGTGCAAGATCAACTTATAGTCGTGGAAGTTCAGAAGCACCGCGTAGTTATTCTCCAGCAAGTAATAGTAATACCCGTTCTTCTTCCTATGGTACTTCTCGTTCTTCTTCACGTAGTTATTCTCCAGCTTCGTCAGGTGGCAGTAGCTCTCGGGGTAGTTATTCGAGCGGTGGTTCTTCTTCTAGATCATCATCAGGTGGAGGTTCCTCTCGTAGTAGCAGTGCCAGAAGATAAGTATTAATTAAATGGTTTTGACAGGAATGAAAAAGATAAGTGTTTTAATTGTTCTGGGGATGCTAATGATAGCGCCTTGGGGAATGGCACAAACGATATATGACGGTGCCAAACTAACAGGAAAAGATTTGAATGGCACAGCTCGATTTGTGGGTATGGGTGGAGCTATGGGAGCTCTTGGAGGAGACATATCTACGATGGGGACTAATCCGGCAGGTATTGGCCTTTATCGCAGTAATGATATAATGACTTCATTTGGGCTTTCTCTTTATGGGAATGAAAGCCAGTATTTGGGGAAAAAGTTTAATTCCGATTTAACTAAAGGAGATTTTAATAACATCGGGTTTGTATTTTCTTCGAAGATTGGTAATGAAACTCCGCTGCGTTTTGTGAATTTCGGTTTTAACTATCATAAAGCGAAATCATTTAATAACAACATGCGTATGGAAGGTAATTTGGGGCTTTACTCCCAAACCTATCTAATGGCATCTCAAGCAGCTGGCATTGAAAAATGGGGAGATTCGCCTTATACGGATAATGGTATTGGGTGGCTTTCTATTCTTGGAGCTGATGCTGGACTGATTAGGGATATAACAATACATGACAAAACAGGAGGGGTAAACAATATTCCTTATACCTATAAGGATGAAAAAGGGGAGGAGGTACAGTATAAGGATATAAATGGTAATCCTCTTTATATCTCTCCTGGACATTTTGAAGGAATGCCGGACAATGGATATGCAAATTTTCGCTCGGAAGAACGCGGTGGAATTGATCAATATGATTTTAATGTATCATTTAATTTTAATGATCGGGTATATTTGGGGTTGACGCTGGGTGCTTATTCTGTAGATTATAATAAGTATCTAAGTATATGACAAAAATTTGAAGACATCGATTCGGTAGCGGTTTGTGTGGTTGACAAGGGACTGGAAGATGTAGTCCAGTCCGTACTTGAATAGACTTACAGCCCTCCGCTTGTGCTTCAGCACCGTTATCGGTTTGATGTATTCGTTGATATAGATTCCTACGAGGTAGCACCAGACATACGCAATCATGATGATGGCAAAGAGATTGGACATACGGGAATGGTCACGGACATGGGAGCCTTCGATATCGAAGCCACTTGATTTCATGCCCTTGAACATCGTCTCCACCTGCCACCTCAGTTTGTACATCTCAAATGCTTCCTCTGCATTACAGTACGAGACAAGGATCTGCAATTCGGGTGCACCCTCCTTGTCCTTGATTTTAGAGCCAGACAGGTAACAGGCCTGTCCATTAACGTAGTAGATACCGTCAAGATGTTTGCTTTCACCCAGTTTCAGTTCGTTGAACAGCCAGTGGGCCCGTGTTTCCTGACCATGCCGATACACACGGAAGTTCTCTCGTATCCTGATATGGTAGTGAATGCCTCTTGCGTTCAAATAGCCCAGCCATTCGCTTCCAATGAACTCACGGTCAGCCATCAGGTGGTTGATGGAGTTTTCTCCGGCAAGACGAATGAACCGGTCTACAAGTTCAATCCTCTCCTGGGTATTGGAGTTACCCCGCTTGTCCATCATTTTGAATACGATAGGAAAAGCCATTCCGTCGTAGATGATGCCCAGGGTAAGGATGTTTATGTTGGTATTGCTGAACTTCCAGTTCGTCCTGTCCAGCGTAAGGTTGTACGGGCCCTGTACCGGAATCAGCTTTAATATGAGTTTTGCTATGAGGTCGGTACTAATCTCGCATTGGGCAATGAGTCGCTGGATTCTCCGCAGGGAAGATTCAGATGCCGCATTGCTATCAAAGGCGGAGGCCAGCTTGGAATACGTAACCCGCTGCACCTTGCAGAGGGCGCATAACATCATGCTGAGAGCCTTGATTCGTGCCAGATTCATACTTTTACCAAAATGTTCGTGCAATATCGGATATAATTCACTACTTTTGTAGTGGACCTTAGAAGTTCGTAACATGGTGTTAATGTGAGAGTTAACATACCTTAAAGTTACGAATTTTTAAGGTCTTTTGCAATAGTAATTATCTAATAATCAGTAGATTACAACAATTATTTTTAAATTTTGTCATATACTAAGAATAAGTATACTTTTTATGATGAGGATTATGGAAACGATGAAGGATATAATTTGCAGAGTTGGAATAGAATAAAGGGGTCTGGCTTTGACGTGAAGTTGGGGGCTATTATTCGTCCTTTTGAATATTCGCCTTTTCGGGTTGGATTAGCTATACATACGCCAATATTCTATAGTTTGGATTATAAAACGAGTGCACAAGTTATATCGGATGTGATGGATGTTGTAACTGGAGAAATAAAAGGATATGACGTGAGATCATGGGATAATCTTCCGGGAAAAGGGGATATGATTCTTCCTTTCGATTTTCAGACTCCTTGGACTTATAATGTAAGTTTGGGATATACGGTAGGCAAGAGCTTGGCTTTAGGAGCAGAGTATGAGTATCAAGATTATTCTTCCATGAAGTTTAAAGATACTGAAGGTAATTCTTCTGCTTATGAATTTGAGAATAGTACGACGTCTATGTTGAAAGGGGTTAGTACAGTCCGTCTTGGTCTAGAGTATAAGGTGATTCCACAGTTTGCTTTTAGGGCAGGATATAATTATAGTACTGCGGCTTTCCATCAAGATGCTTTCAAAGATTTGGCTATTAACTCTATTCAGACAGATACAGACTTTGCCAATTCTAAATCAATGAGTAATTATACATTGGGTATTGGTTATCGCGGATCAATGTTTTATGCTGATTTGGCTTATAAATACTCTACATATAAAGAAAATTTCTATCCGTTTGTGAATGGATTTACAGATGAAGATGGTAATACAGTCATTGGTTCACCGGAAGCAACGAAAGTTACGAATACACGTAGTCAAGTGTTATTTACCGTAGGTATGCGTTTCTAACCTAAAAAAGACAGTTTTCAATTTCAATAATAACTTTTGTGTGTAAAAAATCCCTGGAATGCTGAGTGTCTACAGCGGTTCCGGGGATTTTTATTAGTATCACTTTTTATTCTTTAGTCTTATCTGAATAGTGGAGTTCGTTCGTCAATGATTCCGCGTCTTGCGTACATTTTTACCGCAACAGGAGTTCCGGCTTCTATGGTAATGTCCTCCTCTGCGATGATAGGTTCTTCTTTACCGTCCTCCAGGATAACCGTTCCTATTTTCTCGCCGGCTTTGATGAGCTGTGGAATCAAGTTAGTCAAGATACCTTCAGATACTTTCCGGATATCAATGTATTCCGGTTTTGCATTGGGGTCAGCTTCGATTTTACCGCTGAACAGGTCTTGCACACCTTTGTTCTTCAAGAACAGTTTAACGATTGCTCTACCTTCGTACGGCTGGTTGTTCTCGTCAAGCAGAACGACGGGCGTTGTCATTCTCTTAAATGCAAGAGCAACGCTCTTAGAACCTTTGTTGGCTTGGGCTGTACCGAACAAATATTCTAAGCCACCCTTGATTTCACGATAGCGGCTGCTCAATGATCTGGTAGTAGCAGCTTCGTCGGTCAATTCAGGATAATGAGCATAGAAAGTAACCGTTTCCGAATC
Source organism: Bacteroides sp. 3_1_13 (assembly GCF_001185845.1). Taxonomy (NCBI): domain Bacteria; kingdom Pseudomonadati; phylum Bacteroidota; class Bacteroidia; order Bacteroidales; family Bacteroidaceae; genus Bacteroides; species Bacteroides sp. 3_1_13. The sequence continues at coordinate 1,709,316 of NZ_KQ236956.1, read as the reverse complement.
GGTGCCCGCCTCGTTCCAAGTCTGGCTATCCATGCCTATGGCAAACGGATGATAATCTTGCTCGGCAACGGACATGGAGATAACATCTCCGGCAGCGAAGTTGCTCTTTAACGGAAGTGTCAGACTACTGCTGTTACGAGTAAGAGCATTGTTGATACTTTGGTCAATAGAAGTAGAAAAGTCGATCACTCCATTACTGGGATCTTGCAGTTCTTCTTGCTGTTGACAACTGAACAGGCATACTGATGCCATAACAAATAAAAGGCTTTTTCTTTTCATTTGAGGGTAATTAATAGGTTAATAATAGTGAGAGGTTTTCTAATATTCTACTCTGTCTTCTTTGGCCACCCAGGCTTTGAAGGCAGTAAGGGCTTCATTATGTAGTAGGATTTCGGAAGGCAGCTTTCTGTCTTCAGGTTTCAGTTGCAGTTCGTCATAGATAAAAGAGTCGTCGAAGCCGATGTTTTTGGCATCGGTCTTGTTGTTTCCATAGTACATCTTATCCAGGCGTGCCCAATAAATAGCACCTAGGCACATGGGGCAAGGTTCGCAGGAAGTATAGATTTCGTATCCGCTAAGATCAAATGTTCCGAGTTTGGCAGCTGCGGCACGTATGGCGCTTACCTCGGCGTGAGCCGTAGGGTCACAAGATGCAGTGACACGATTAACTCCTGTTGCAACTATTTCTCCGTCTTTCGTGGCAATCACAGCACCGAAAGGACCTCCACCATTTTCAACATTTTCTTTTGAAAGCTCGATCGCTTTTCTCATTAAAGCTTCTTTAGTCATGGCACAAAAAATATATTGTTAGTTTCATTTTTTCTTTGCTTCTTTCTACAAAGATAGAAAAAACTAACAATATACAATGGAATGTCCCTATTAATTTCTTAACAATACTGGCAGAATCCGGAAAAAGAAGGAACTTTTTTTTGCTTTTTTTAGGGTTATAGCTTACCTAAGATCTTGTCCATTACCCAGTTAGTCAACGTTGCGCTTTCGCCGTCGCAAGAGCAAACCGACTTACCCAATAAGTGGTCTACTACTGCTTGGATAAGAGGCTGTTGCACGTGTTCCGGGTTACCGATACAGATTTCTTCCCGTCCTTTCTCGGTATGTAGTCCGATAGGTTCGTAAGTAAAGACAGAGAAGCAAATCATTCCTTTGTCACCGATAATCTCTATGCGGTCTTCGCGGGCAGAATCATGGGCTACGAAGCACCAGGAACCACTACCCACCAGTCCGTTGTCAAATTGGAAACAGGCGCTTAATGTATCTTCGGCAGGATAAAGTCCGCCGCGATTACTCTTGTAACCGCTTGCTTCGAGGATGCAACCGAACATATCCTGCAACAAATCAATCTGATGCGGAGCAAGGTCGTAGAAGTAGCCGCCGCCGGCAATATCAGCCTGCACACGCCAGGGAAGATTATCACGATTGTAATCCAGATCGCGTGGCGGCTGGGCAAAACGAATCTGTACATTGATAACGTTGCCGATCGTCCCGTTCTCTACTAATTCCTTTACTTTCTGGAAATAGGGAAGATAACGTCGGTAGTATGCTACGAAACAGGGAACCCCCGTTTCATTGGATATGCGGTTGATTCGGGTACATTCTTCATACGTCACCGCCATTGGTTTCTCAATATAGGCCGGTTTACCCGCTTTCATGGACATAATGGCATACGTAGCGTGTGAAGAAGGAGGAGTGGCGATATAGACAGCGTTTACTTCCGGATCATCTATCAGCTCCTGTGCATCGTCATACCATTTCTTGATTCCTCTCTCTTTGGCATACGCTTTCGCTTTCGCGCCGTCACGACTCATCACGGCTACGACTTCCGAATGTTCTACTTTCTGGAAAGCGGGACCGCTTTTCGTCTTGGTTACTTCTCCGCAACCAATGAAGCCCCATTTGATAATCTTTTCACTCATAATATAATATACCTATTGTGTCTGTTCTAACAAACCCCAAAGATAAAGCTATTTTTTGTCAAGAGCAACTTTATTGATTATTAACTTAGCGGGGACAGTTGGAAAACAGACATTGTGTTTTGTTTCAACAGAAGCTCTGTTTTATCGGAACAGAGGCTCTGTTTCAGGCAAACAGAACGTCTGTTTGAGGCGGATATATACTTCATTTCGGTAAGAAGCAAGGTGAACACTGCTGATCCTCCGGCTGAAGGACCATAACCACCGGGCAAAGCGCAAGGAAAAGCCGGGGCGGGGAGAGGTTTTTCCCGGCTGGATAAAAAGAAAGGAGAGAATCGCGATTCCCTCCTTTGCATGTAGTTTAATTGAAACTACTTTATCATTAACTCTGTAAAGATACGACATTCGAAAGCGAAAGTCAAGTCTTTGGGAGTTTATTTCTGGAAATAGACATGAATATATCTATCTTACATTCTGTTTTTGATTGTTTTCTTCTGATCTGTAAAATGATAAGGTTATTCTTTATCATAGTACTTTTTATAAATCTTCTGGTATTCTTTCTCCTTTTGGAATTTATCCAGCCATGCATTCAAACTATCGAGTAAAGCTGGTGATTGTTTGCTGACTGCCCATGAGTAGAATTGTGTAAAGCTGATGGCTGTATTTATATCTATCTGCGGGATGGAATCGGCAGCCGCGCGTGCGATGCTTTCGTCACAAACGGCATAGTCGATATCTCCATGAGCTACCATTGAGATTAATTGTTCGGAACCGTATTTCTCTATTTCTTTGATATAAATGGTATCGCCAATTTCATTTCCCAGGTTTTGGATACGCAGGATGGAGGGAGAGCCTTTTACTACGTGAAGTGTCCGCCCAGCCAAGTCCAGTTGGCTACGGATATAGAGTGAGTCGTTTTCTCCGTTTTCTTTCCGTTGCACGAGCACTTGCTTGTTGAGCGTGATGGGAGAGGTGAGGAGCAGAGAATCTTTCAGTTCGCTGGTGGCTAATATACCGCAGGCAATTACATCGTAACGTCCTTCACTTAATCCTTCCAGCCGTTCTTCGAAACTCATCAGGGGTGTTATTTCGGTCTTTAATCCCTTGTCATGGGCAAAAGCCTGTATCAGTTCGTAATGGAAACCGGAAACGGTATCGCCGTCCACGTAGAAACTGATCGAGTTATATTCAGTCGCTACACGCAATATACCTTCTTTGGCAATGGCTGCATAATCACGTGGGTGTCCTGACGGCTTTTCCTGATTACCGCATTGGCGGATAGAAAAGATGATTGCCAATACAATGATTACGGGCACTAAATATCTGGCCAGTCTCAATTTGGGGCGTGTTACCATAAGCCGTATAGATTTTGTTAATCATAGAAATTCCATGAAAGACCGAATTTCAGTACACGCGGGTTGATAGGGTAGTGAGGAGACAAGAAGTAATTCGGGCTGCTCATACCTTGATTCACGTGATACATCATTACATAGAAACGTGTACGCTTTAGGTGTAAGTTTGCGTATACATTCACGATCGGATAACCTCCTATCTCTACCTGGTCATTTTCCGGTTGCAAATAGAAGTTTTGGATAGCCGGCATATAAGCGGGTGCATTGTATTTACTGAAATAACGCACGTCGGCACCCAATTGTACACTAAGCACTTTCTTTGCCAGCTTGAACTGCATATAGAAATTGTGATACAGCGAAAGATCAGGCAAAGGCAATACGGTCTGGTCGCTGGACTTTTGCCAGGTTACTTCATTATCTAAATGGAAGATTCCCAGCTTGAAGTCCTGATTAAGACTTGCTGACAACACCTGTATACTTCCGCTTTTCTGTTCCGGCATTGCTTGTTGGTTGAAATAAGTGTAATTCTTTATGTTTTCAACTCCTGCTTTCAAACGTGTTCTCCAACGTGCAATGCTTAATTCTCCTTCAATACGGGTACGAAATTCTTTGTCCATATCATTGTCCCACATGAAGTGTTTGGAATGATAATGACGCATATAGAAAGGCGCAAGCTTATTGCTGACTTCACCACGGGCTATAAGGCTCACAGTGTCTTTCCATAACGGAAAGTTAAGGTCGATATCTCCTTTCACATTGAATTGTCCGATTGCTTTTCCGGCGAGTCCCACTTCACCAATGGCATGGTAATGAAGTACATTTCCTTCACGTTTGGATAATTCGCCTCCAACAAATATTTCATTTTCATTGTATTTGTCGGGCAATGGATTCCCCTCCATATTCATAAGAGTATACTTGCTGATTTTATAGGAAGCGAATGCTGTCAGACCCGCTTTGGCATATTTATTGAATCCTTCGAGTAGAGCAATACCTATGGTATTCTTGATACCCATATAGGTAGTACTGTCTCTGGCAATCGGATTATCCGGTTCCAAATAGGTGTTTTGATAATAGTTTTTTTCACGCATGTCATCATCAGAGTTGAAACTATGACGTGCACGCTCTACCTGAATGGTATGTATAAAACTAGTGACCGGCACAAATTCTTGTTTGGCTGGAGTCGTATCATTTTCGGCCTGCGGTATGTCGCGGCTGAATCCCAGATTGTAACGTTGGGTCAGGAATACATAAAAGTCATGATTACGGTTGGTCGTTGCACTTAATACAGTCGGGATATTGGTTGATTCATATTCTCTTTGCCCTTGTGCCATCTCTTCAGGCGCAGTGATGTATCGGTCGTCCTCAATACCTCCGTTTTCATTTGTTTTGAGATAATTGTTGCTGTAGATAGCTTGCATCTGATAGCGGTCGCCGATATAACTACCGAAAATTGCCGCATTGAAATAAGCCGTATTTTGGTTATTATAATATCCTCGTCCGTACAAGTAATCTATGTTAAAACCGAAAGCCAGCTTCTTGTTTACATTGACAGAGAAATAAGACTTAAAACGTTCTTCTCCGTTTATTTTATTACCGGCTTTATGATACGTCAGATTGGTATAAGGTACGTTACTATTGGTGAAATTGAACTCCGTAGGACGAATAAAGAAACTGGAGAAAGGCTCCATAAAGATAGTCGGTTCCGGATCACGACGTTCAAAGAAGATGCGTGACATACGGGGAGAACCCATATTGGCCAGATAATTATAATGTCCGGTAAGTCCTTCGGTAAGATTTGAATTCTGGAAGTGGTGATAAGCAGTATCCGCCGGGATGATAGTCCGGTCGCCCAACTGATTATTAATACGCCACATATATAATTTCGGAGGTAACCCCTGTACTTCTACATTTGCACTATCCAGTCTGTCCGGAATCATGGCAGGGTCCACCTGGTTACCGTATTGGTCGTATCCGTTCTCGTCCACTCTCTGGCGACCATTATCGAACTGTGCATGGACAGTTGTCAAACCTATAACGGAAAAGATTATATATAATAGTAAGATTCGTCTCATAATTGGAGGCAAAGATACTTACTTTAATTGATTTAATGATAATGGATAATTGAAAATTATGTTGCATACGTACTATACGTAGCTAATAATTATCAATTATCCATTGTACATTATCTGTTAATTAAACCTCACGGATTAACTCCATACCTTTCTTGATAGCTTCCTCGTTCATAGGAATCAGGTGATGGTGGCGTTCCGGCAGGGTTTTCTTAAGTCCTTTGATAACATTCTCCAACGTTACGATGGGGCGAAGCTTCAATAATCCGCCAAGTACGATCATGTTGAATGCTTTGGCATTGTTCATCTCGTTAGCTGCATCCATTGCGTCGATACGATATACCTTAATATCCTTACGGGTAGGAGGGTTGATAATTCCGTAACCGTCATAAATCAGGATACCACCGGGTTTCACTTTGCTTTCAAACTTTTCGAGTGAAGGCTGATTCAGAATGATGGCAGCGTCGTATTTACTAAGAATCGGTGAGGAAATTTTGTCATCGCTTACAATAACTGTAACGTTGGCTGTTCCACCTCGTTGTTCGGGACCATAAGCGGGCATCCAGGTCACTTCTTTGCCTTCCATCAAACCGGAATATGCCAGAATCTTACCCATAGACAATACGCCTTGTCCACCGAATCCTGCTATAATTATTTCTTCTTTCATTGTTCTGTTGACTTTTAGCGTTATTCTTTATCTTTTAAATCACCCAGCGGATAGAATGGGAACATGTGTTCTTCCATCCATTTGTTCGCCTTCTCCGGAGTCATCTTCCAGCCTGAACTACAAGTGGAAACGATTTCTACCAGGTTGGAACCTTTACCGTTCATGGAGTTCTCAAAAGCCTTGCGGATTGCCTTCTTAGCCTTGCGGATAGCCGGTACGGATTGTACGGACTGACGGGTTACGTAAGCAGTTCCTTCCAGTTGGGCTGCGATTTCAGTAATCTTCAATGGGTAACCGTGAAGTTCAACGTCACGTCCATAAGGACAAGTCGAACTCTTCATGCCTACTAGTGTAGTCGGAGCCATCTGGCCGCCTGTCATACCATAGATCGCATTATTGATAAAGATAATCGTGATATTTTCACCACGGTTCAAAGCGTGGATTGTTTCGGCTGTACCGATGCAAGCCAAGTCACCGTCGCCCTGATAAGTGAAAACAAGACGGTCCGGCCACAGGCGTTTCACAGCAGTCGCCACAGCAGGAGCACGTCCGTGTGCTGCTTCCTGCCAGTCAATATCGAGATAGTTGTAGGCAAACACTGCACATCCCACCGGAGAGATTCCTACAGTTTTATCTTCCATACTCATTTCCTCAATGACTTCGGCAATGAGTTTGTGTACCACACCGTGACTGCAACCCGGGCAGTAGTGCATGGCGTTATCGTTCATCAGAGTCGGTTTTTTGTAAACCAGATTCTCGGGTTTGATTATTTCTTCTTTAGTCATAACTTCATCTCCTTATCTGTTGGTGAACCGTATAAAAAACTCCATCAGCTTGACAAAGATTGCCGCGCCGCATACGTAGATAAACATTTTGAAATCATCTTTTGCTACAAAGTAGGTGATGATGGCTGCAACAGCCAATATCATAAATAGGATGTTCAGTACGTTTCTTATTTTATCGGGATTCATTGTTTCGTTATTTGATTATTTTTTCTTTCAAGGCAGTTACAATTTCATCCGGATCGGGAACGATGCCACCTAGACGTCCGAAATGTTCTACCTTTACTTTACCGTTAACAGCGAGACGGACATCTTCAATCATCTGTCCGGCATTTAGTTCCGTAACGAGCATACCTTTTACTTTATCAGCGTATGCAGCAATCGCTTTGGTTGGGAACGGCCACAGTGTAATCGGGCGAAGGATACCTACTTTAATTCCTTTTTCACGAGCTAGTTCCATTGCTTTCTGGCCAATACGTGCCATTGAACCGAAAGCGATAATCAAATACTCTGCATCTTCGCAGTTGATCTCTTCGAAGCGTACTTCATTTTCTTCAATTTCACGATATTTAGCTTGAAAACGGAGGTTGTTGATTTCCATTGCTTCCGGTTTCAATTCAAGGGAAGTGATAATATTCGGTTTGCGGTCTTTTGCTTTTCCGGTAGCAGCCCATGGACATTGTTCAATTACTTCTGCTTCCGTGCGGCGTGGCTTTTGTGCAGGAAGAACAACCTTTTCCATCATCTGACCGATCACACCGTCGGCAAGGATAATAGCCGGATTACGGTATTTGAAGGCCAGTTCGAATCCTAATGCTACGAAATCCGCCATTTCCTGTACGGATGCCGGAGCGAGGGCAATCAGTTTGTAGTCTCCATGACCACCACCTTTCACTGTCTGGAAGTAGTCAGCCTGGCTGGGTTGGATAGTTCCCAATCCGGGACCGCCACGCATTACATTCACAATCAGACAAGGAAGTTCGGCACCGGCCAAATAAGAGATTCCTTCTTGTTTCAAGCTCACACCCGGACTTGAAGAGGAGGTCATTACCTTCTTTCCGCTACCTGCACCTCCATATACCATATTGATAGCTGCCACTTCACTTTCCGCCTGGAGTACTACCATGCCGGTTGTTTCCCACGGTTTCAGTTCGGCAAGCGTTTCCAACACTTCCGATTGGGGAGTAATAGGATAACCGAAGTAACCGTCGGCACCGCAACGGATAGCTGCGTGGGCGATGGCTTCGTTTCCTTTCATTAATACAACTTCTTCTGCCATATTCTTTTCTTTTATTCTACTTTTACTTTATACACTGAAATACATCCGTCCGGACAAACCGTTGCACACGAGCTGCATCCGTTACAGGTATCTTCCTTCACTTGCCAGGCATAGTTATAGCCTTTCATGTTTACCTCTTTATTGAGGGCGATTACATCGAGCGGACACGCCACTACACACAGGTTGCATCCTTTGCAACGCTCCGTGTCGACTACGATTGCTCCTTTGATTTTTGCCATAATCTTTATTTTATTACGTTATCTTTGAGTACGGTTATTGATTATACATCTCTTTTATTGATTGAACATATCCTTGTGGTAGAAGTTGAGGATATCTATTACCATCTTCCTGGCCTGAACGGCAGGACTGTCCGGATTGATCTCGATGGCATACTGGTAGTTGTCCAGTGCCTGCTTCCAATCTCCTTTCTTTCGGTAGGCATTTCCCCGTAAATAGTAAAGAGTATCTTTCTCTTTTTCGACAGAACTGTCCTGGAGAAGCTGGTCCAATTGCTTAATCGCTGTGTCCACATCCCCCTGATTGATAAGCTCTTTTAGGTTGTCTATTTGCTCCATTTCTTTTCGTCTTTCGGGATTCTGAAACGCAAAGATAGTTTTTATTTATGTAAACAGGGCAAATGAGGACGGAAATTTGCAACGTTTTGAGTTTATTGCATATTGTATAGTAGAGGTGGAATTTGCCTTTTTCTTGACATATCCGTAACTTTATTAATCAAAAAACGATATGAATCAGGAGTTATTATTGTTTTTGGAGTTGTAGTTTATTCATTATTTATATCCATGTCTAATCACTTTATATGGTTGAACTATTGTCAACAATATTCTGTGGCTTATCGAAATTAAGATAAATAGCCTTGCCTAAAAAGTCGTCAAAAGAGGGTGCTATATACTTAATAGAAGCTATATCTAAATCTCCTAAATCTACCCTATATATACTATTGTTTGGCAGGTGGAAAATATATCCAATATCACCATCCATGCCAAATGCTAAATACTCTTTTTGAAGATATTTGTGTATTCCATAGTCATTATTGTAAGCAACAATATCTTCAATAGCCCATATATAGATGTAGTTATCTCCTAATTTACCCTCGCCACCATTGCTCCATAACAGAAATCTTTTGTACTGATAGGGCAAGGTTGTATTTAGAAGTTTTTCTACGTCTTCAATAGACGCTGTATTTGCACCATTCTTTATTATACCATTTACTTTCTATTACTTCCATATTGATTTTGTTGTACTACTGTTAATGTGTTTCAGCTAACTGCTGTTTCCTCGTTTATTTTTTTATTTTGATAAATGTTAATCTCAGACGGATCATTTCTTTTAGGACAATTTACCCGTTTGTTACTGATATTATTTCGCTTGCTATTATTTTTCTTTGTTGCTTATTTATGTCCGAAGAGCAGTGGATGCAATTCATGGCATCCACTGCATATAGTTTTGTAGTATGCTTGGAAAGCGGTACACCTATTCTTTTTAATACTGGTTTAATCACTTCATAAATGATACTTATATCTGCATTACTGGTGATTCCCTGCTTTTTAACAAAATCTATTATGCAGTTCAATCTGCATATATATTCTTTATACTCCACATATTGATTTTCTTTTAAGATATAGTGCAATATGATTTTACTTTGCTTTTCGCAGATTCTTGCCGCTTGCTGTATCGATTGGCACATAAAATCTTTTTCTTCTTTTGTGGTAGTTTGAAGCCACAAATCATTCTTACCCAATATTTCACCTATTCGTAAGTAACAATCCTGTGGCAATAATATAGGTGAATACATCGCCCATGTATATGACAATGCTGTATAAAATGAAACAGTTTTTCTTCTGTCTTGATACAAAGAAGAAGACTCAATACCTACACAGACTATTAAGCCATTATCCATTTCTTTATAAAAGACTTTATTGCGGTCTTTATTGTATGGCAATGGCAAATAGCCCATTGATAGCAGTTGATTATTTATAAAATCATTCTTTTTCATTTTATTATTGCACTATCGGTAATGGTTTGCGGCTTGCTGCCGTTTATGTGGTACAGGTGCTTGTTAGTAGCATCATTCCATTTTATACATTTTTTTCTCCCAACCTTTTAATTCTTGAAGAACAGGTTTAGGATTTTGTAATATCTGATTAAGAAATTCTATAAAGTTGGGTGCTAATACTTCTGTTTCAGGCGTTTCGTAATCAAAGAGAAGGATTTCACCTTCTTTATTCTCATCATCTGTCAATTTAAGAGCTATCACGCCATAATCAGAATATCGACCTATTGCAAAATACCCTTTGTTAAGAATTTCTTCTTGCAGTTCCTCATTATTTTCAATTAAGATTTTATTCCATGAATGAATGGGCTTTGGATATAGACGAACATCTAAATCCCAAAATATTTCATAAAAGTGTTTGTATTTCAAGTAGATCTTATATGAAAGCGGAAGAATAACATTTAATTTACTTTCTAATTTGGAAATATCCTCGTCTGAAATTTGATTATCTATCGCTTTCCATACATGGTCTTTTTCCGTAATAATGTCCACCATATAATTAGTATGTTCCGGTTGAGTGACATATATCTTAACCGATTTCCCTTGTGGTATAATATTATCAAATGTGTCCTGCATTTCAGGCTCTATGTGTTCTTCATAAGAAGGGACATACATAAGATATTCTCTGTGTTCTTGCACAAAGCCCCAACATTCATCTACATATTTTCTTATTACTTCTTCCATATTTATTTTTTCTAAATATTTTTTCACTCCGTTCTTGTCTATTTGATTACAATATTGGAGAATTTTACGCTGTACACTTCAACTCTTTATTCTGATCTTTCACATACATTCTGAAAATTCACCAATAACACTTGTATTACATATAACTTTTAGACGATATATCCTTCACTGATACTTCTTCTGCTTTCATTAACTAGTTCCATTTTTTGTTTCATACCTTGAAACGAATGGTTTCCCGTAGTGAAACAGTTTGTTTCTCGGTGTGAAACGAATCGTTTCACCCTTTGAAACTTTTAGTTTCTAGCGCTTGAAACAAAAAGTTTCAGCAGGCTGGAAACTGGTTAGAACGCGGCTTTACCAATTATACTCATCCGTGTAACTGTCAAAGACCGGTTCTTCGGTGATACCTTTCCGGTGAAAAAGTTGGCGGATATAGTTTTGATCTGCGGGGCTTAGGAAGCGTTCTTCGCGATAAAAGCGATAGTAAAGCGTTTTTCCGAAATGTCCAATCAGTTGTTGCTTGATATTTGTTCCGTCCTTATAAGGTACGTTGTCCAGCAGGTGGCTGATACCCCATGCCACATGTATCTTTTCTGCGTTTTGGAAGTGGGGACAGTCAATGCCGGTGGCCGGAATACACATTGGGTTTACGATGCTGATGTAGGACGTGTCAGCGGTAGTGAGAAGTGCAGCCACCCGACGCAGGCAGTTACAAGCTTTCGGACATTGCTCGTTGTAGCAGCGGGCGTAGTTGAAAGGGACTGTTTTGTTTTTTGATTTATTGTCGTTCATTTTATATTGTATATTACATACATAATTGACAAAGGTAGTGCTTTTATTGTGGAAAGGTACAGTTTGAAAAAGAAAAAACGTGAAAGGATGGGTGAAGGGAACACCCTTCACCTATAAATTGCTAATAGATAGGATAATACAAGGAAAAGTGAAGGGTGAAGAGATTGTTCATTATAACTCTTCGCATACCCGCATTTCCATACCTTTATATACCACTACAATCTTGTGTAGTTGCGTGGAGCCAATAGCTTGCTTCACCGTGTCCGTGTCGGCATAGCGGTTGGCTTGGGCGATGGCTTCTTGACGCAATTCTTCCACACGGTTTTCGGAATCGCGATATTTGGCGTATTTCAACTCAACGATGTAGCTGTGCTTCATGTCAGAATATATGTCCAACATGGGACAGAGGAAAATATCGACGTAACCCGCTTGTGTATCTTGCTCGGAGATAGGACGGTAGAAGCGGTTTTGCGCAGTCATGGCCAAGGTGAAGCCGTGAACGAAGAATTCGCCCTTTTGCTTGTCACGCTGGGATGCATAACGTTTTAGGCAGTCGGCAATGTAACCGAAATAGGCTTGCCAATTGCCATCATAGGCGAGCTGGCTTGAAAGTTCGCTCTTTTCGTAGCTGCTGAAATTCAAGTCTGCGTCGTTGTAGGTATTCAGCAAATAAGTGTAGAGCTGCTCTTGAACCACCAGGTTCGGAATGGTCAGTTTGGTCTTGCCTTTATCTATTCCGCTAATGGTCAACATTCCGAAATAGTAGAGCAGGCTTATAAAATTGTCCGGATTGGTGATGTTGACGGCAGGGAAACCTTTCTTCAGTTCGCCAGTGATATAACCTTGACTCACTAAAGTCTGAATGACGGAAGCATCGTGTGCAAACTCCTTATCCTTTCGAATGAGCATACGCAGCTTTTCATAGTCGATACGTATATTATCTTCTATCATTTCTCGTGGTGCTTTGCCGTTATCTATGTAATTCTTCACGAAATAGAGCACCATGTTGGAGTTGTACATGGTAGTTTCACCGTAACAATCCTGCGCGAAGCAATAATTGTCGTACCACGGTTTCATTATTTCCATCAGTTCGTCAACAGTATGGCGGAAAGGGCTGTTGGTTGAATAGTAAGTCAGCATTTCGCGCACTTCTTCTTCGGTGAATCCCATCATTTGGTTAAATTGGGGGGTAAGTGAGTAGTTCGTGCCGATGTTGAAGCCACTCGTCAGGTCATCCATCGTTACGGGGCTTACGCCGGTGATGAAACAACGTTCTATGCTGGAATAAGTTCCTGCTTTCACCTTATTGAAGAAAGCACGTAGATAACCTTCGCCATGCGTTTCATCAGTGTAGCGGTGCAAGCTTTCCGCATCGGAAAGGATGGCGTTGGTGAAGTGGTCGTATTCGTCGATGAAGAGATACATTTTCTGTCCGGCACGTTCGCACTCCGAAACCAAATAGTCCAGTTGGTTGACAGCCCCGTCCTTTTCGTCCAATCGTTCTCTGATACCTTGTGGCAGGAGGTCGGAATAGACTTCACAGAAGAAGTCGAAGCGAATTTGGCAATGTGCATCCAGTCCTTTTCGATAATCGTTCAGTTCGCTGGTGATGCCTGAAAAGTTGAGGTAAAGCACCAGATAGCTGTTGCGGTTTGCTGTGGGATGCTTCCCGATGTAGAGGTCGCCAAATAAGTCGTCGAACTTATCGCGGGTACGCACATCGTAGTAGTGTTGCAGTACGTTCAGCGTGAGGCTTTTGCCGAAGCGGCGAGGACGGATGAAGAAAAAGAACCGGTCTGCCTGCTCTATCATAGGAATGAAGCGGGTTTTGTCTACATAATAATAGTCTTCGCGGCGGATGACTGCGAAGTTCATCATACCGTAAGGTAAACGCTTTCTGTTGGGTACTATATATTCCATTGGATCCATTTCATGTCCTCCTGCTGATTTCTTATTTAACAACTTGCTTCTTTAGCGTTAACGACACAAAGATAGTAAAAGTTCTTGTTGGGTACGAGGCATCCTCAAAAAAGTATTGGAAAAACTCATTCACACTAAGAATTGCAGCCTTGGCAAAACTCTTCTGAAACAGCAGTGAAGGGGCGGAAATAATTCTCGAGGTTAGCTTGTATTTACTGAAAGATACTGTATTTTTGTGCAGAACTAAAAAACAGATTATGTTGGACATTATTTTGATCGTAATTGGTGCCCTTTGTATGATAGCCGGGTTAGCAGGTTGTATTCTGCCGTTTCTTCCTGGTCCTCCTATTGCTTATGTGGGGTTGGTCATTCTGCACTTCACAGATAAGGTACAATATTCTACGACACAATTAATCGTATGGCTATTGATTGTAGCTGTTTTGCAGGTATTGGATTATTTCACTCCGATGCTGGGAAGTAAATATAGTGGCGGTAGTAAATGGGGTAATTGGGGATGTATCATAGGAACTCTTGTCGGTCTTCTTTTCTTGCCTTGGGGCATTATTCTCGGTCCGTTTCTAGGGGCGGTGATTGGTGAACTATTAGGAAATAAAGAGTTCTCGCAGGCACTCAAATCAGGTGTGGGCTCTTTACTCGGATTTATATTCGGAACTTTACTGAAGTTCGTTGTCTGCGGTTATTTTTGCTATCAATTTATCATAGGTCTTATTCGGTAACCTATTTGATGTTGTAAAACATTCGTAAGAATAACCTATCTATTGCCTTTACATAGAGTACTAAATCGATGTGTGTTCGTCTTTATTGAAGTAGCACATTGAGGTAGTACCATGAAAAAGACTTTTATTTATCTTTCTTTTATCATTTTCTTGGGGTGGTTTCCCTCGCTTTTTGCGGGAGAAATTTATGTATCCCTGCAGGGGAATGATAAGAATCCCGGGACAAAGGAAGCTCCGTTTTATACATTAAACCGGGCAATCAAGCAGGCTCGTGAATGGCGTAGACTGAATCGGCCGGAAGTAGCCGGAGGAATTTATATTCGTTTGGAAGAGGGTGTTTATGCCCAGCGCAATTCTCTGTTTCTTCGTCCAGAAGATAGTGGGACACCCGATTCTCCAACGGTGATTTGTGCAGTAGATGGTGCTCACCCTGTAATTAGTGGTGGAGTTGCTGTTACGGGGTGGAAGCGTGGATGCAATCATCCGGCAATTCCTGAAAAGCTAAGGCAGAAGATATGGTCGGCAGAGGCTCCCCTAATAGGAAATAGAAGAGTAGAAACCCGGCAAATGTGGGTGAACGGTCATAAAGTTCAAAGAGCTGCGCAATTTCCTGACGGAGGATTGGAACGAATGATTGACTTCAATCCGGAAGAGCAGACAATAACGATCCCCGTTTCTCAAAGTGTAAATCCGAAAAGACTACAAAATGCCGGCCAACTGGAAATGATTGTCCATCAACGCTGGGCGATTGCTATTTTGCGCGTGAAAAGTATAGACGTGAAAGACGGACAAGCTGTAGTTCGCTTCCATGAACCCGAAAGTCACTTGGAGTTTGCGCATCCCTGGCCGCAACCCGTCATCGGAGGAGAGAAAGGAAATTCTTCCTTTTGTCTGACCAATGCACTGGAATTGCTGGACCAACCCGGTGAATGGTTTCAGGAATATCCTTCCGGCACGATTTACTATTATCCGCAGGCGGACGAAAATATGGAAACAGCTGAAGTGATTATCCCTGCTTTGGAAACTTTAGTGACCATAGACGGTACATTGTCCCGTCCGGTAAAACATATACAATTTAACGGAATTACTTTTGCGCATACCTCCTGGATGCGTCCTTCTTATCAGGGACACGTCACCTTGCAAGGGGGATTTCCTTTATT
The DNA here is from genome assembly GCF_001185845.1 of Bacteroides sp. 3_1_13. Lineage (NCBI taxonomy): Bacteria > Pseudomonadati > Bacteroidota > Bacteroidia > Bacteroidales > Bacteroidaceae > Bacteroides > Bacteroides sp. 3_1_13. The sequence continues at coordinate 1,693,875 of NZ_KQ236956.1, read as the reverse complement.
GGATGCCTATAAACTACAAGAACCGGGGCTTCCGGAAAAAGCGGAACTGGAGAACCAAGCCTGGATCACCCGTCCCGAAACAGCGATACGTGTAAGAGGTGCCGAACATATTGATTTCAAGCATTGCACGTTTCGTCATTTATCATCCACCGGACTGGATTATGAATGGGCAGTCACAGCATCGAGCGTCGAAGATTGTCAATTTACGGATATTGGAGGAACGGCTTTACTGGTTGGCGCATTTCCGGACGGAGGATTTGAGACGCACATCCCTTTTATTCCTGCTGACGTACGGGAATTATGTTCCCATATTACTATCAGAAACAATTTCATCAGTAATGTGACTAATGAAGACTGGGGATGTGTAGGTATCGGCGCCGGATATGTCAGAAACATGGATATTTCTCATAATGAAGTCTGCCATCTGAACTATTCAGGGATTTGTGTAGGCTGGGGATGGACATCGCTGGAGAGCGGAATGTGCAACAACCGGATAGAAGCAAACTATGTACATCACTTTGCCCGTCGGCTATACGATGCAGGCGGTCTGTATACTCTTTCCAACCAGCCGGGTTCCGTCATGCGAAATAACCGGATCGAACATTTAATCGAAGCCCCCTACGCTACGAATGACCGGGCTTTTTATATCTATCTGGATGAAGCTACGGACGGATATACAATGGAAAACAACTGGTGTCCCACTGAACGTTTTGATTCGAACCGCCCCGGGAAAAAGAACGTGTGGAAGAATAACGGGCCTCAAGTGGCGGACAGTATTAAATACAAAGCTGGAAGAATAAAGCAAGATTGAAACAAATCAATGGATTAACATAGTCATCAATGTACTAGTATAGCAATCAATAAACTAGTGTAATAATCATTAGAACTAGACTAGTATGGTAATTATTCCAACTAATCTGATAATTATAGTAATCAATAAACGATATTTAATCAATAAAATAGATGAAACCAACGAACTACCATTTATTTGATTTCCTTGATTTCGATACCGAGTTATCAAGGAATGAGTCGCTTTGGAAAGCATACAAGCCAACGGCTGTTTATGAAAAGGAAGGAGATATTTACGTAACAGTTCCCTTTCAGAAGCAAAAGCTGGCTAACGATATGATGGCGGATACCGATGTTCCCCAGGAGGAATATACGTTAATCATCCGTCAGTATAACATCGGCATCACCCGTCTGTTTCTTGGCTTCGGCGATTATGTACTGACAGATGAGTCGGAAATGCTGCAATTCAGTGACCGGATTCAGAAAGTGCCCCTGTTTATAAAAGAACAAAAAGGAAAATGGATTCTTTCGACGGAAGACGGAACGAAGCGTGCCGTTATCAATGTGGAAGAGCCTCTATTAGACCGATGGAGCGAATTGCTTCCCGACCCTCAAGAAACGCTTGACATCACTTTATACCCTGACGGAAAGCGTGAAATCCGCTTGTCAGCCTATGACCATTTTTCGCCTCCCCGCTACGATGCGTTACCTGTTGCCTTTTGCAAACGCGACGGTCGGAAAGAACGTGCAACGCTTTCTTTTGAATGTAAGCCCGATGAATGTTTTGCCGGAACCGGAGAACGTTTCTTTAAAATGGACTTAAGCGGACAGACTTTCTTCCTGAAAAACCAGGACGGGCAAGGAGTCAATAACCGGCGTACTTATAAGAATATCCCCTTCTATCTATCCAGCCGCATGTATGGAACATTCTACCATACATGTGCTCATAGCAAGCTCTCGCTGGCCGGACATTCCACTCGTTCCGTACAGTTTCTAAGCGACCAGGCATTGCTGGATGTATTTGTAATAGGCGGTGATACGATGGAAGATATTCTTCGCGGTTATCGTGACCTGACCGGCTATCCGTCTATGCCTCCTCTTTGGAGTTTTGGCGTTTGGATGAGCCGTATGACTTATTTCAGTGCCGATGAAGTAGACGAAATATGCGACCGCATGCGTGCCGAACACTATCCCTGTGATGTAATTCATCTGGATACGGGCTGGTTCCGTACCGATTGGCTCTGCGAATGGAAATTCAATGAAGAACGGTTCCCCGATCCGAAAGGATTCATCGGGCGGTTGAAAAAGAACGGCTATCGTGTCTCTTTATGGCAACTTCCATACGTTGCGGAAAATGCAGAGCAGATTGATGAAGCCAGAGCCAATGATTATATAGCCCCATTGACCAAACAACAAGCGACCGATGGTTCCAACTTCTCCGCCCTGGATTATGCCGGAACAATCGACTTTACTTATCCGAAAGCAACCGAATGGTACAAAGGACTATTGAAACAACTCCTGGATATGGGAGTAACCTGTATCAAAACCGATTTCGGTGAAAACATTCACATGGACGCCTTCTATAAAGGTATGAAGCCGGAATTGTTGAACAACCTGTATGCCCTGCTTTATCAAAAGGCTGCTTACGAAATTACGAAAGAAGTGACAGGTGACGGTATTGTCTGGGCACGTTCCGCATGGGCGGGATGCCAGCGTTATCCTTTGCATTGGGGAGGCGATTCCTGTAGCTCTTGGGATGGAATGGCAGGTTCTCTGAAAGGTGGTCTGCATTTCGGTCTGTCGGGATTTGCTTTTTGGAGTCATGATGTTCCCGGCTTCCATACATTGCCCAATTTTATGAACTCGGTAGTAGCAGATGATGTGTACATGCGTTGGACCCAATTTGGCGTATTCACATCGCATATCCGTTATCACGGAACCAATAAGCGTGAACCCTGGCACTATCCGGCCATAGCTCCGTTGGTGAAAAAGTGGTGGAAATTGCGTTATTCGCTCATTCCATACATCGTAGAACAAAGTAAACTAGCCATAGAAAGCGGCTATCCGCTCTTGCAGGCACTCATTCTGCATCATCCGGAAGATAAACTTTGTTGGCATATAGATGATGAATACTATTTCGGCAATGATTTCCTGGTAGCTCCGGTGATGAACAGCGAAAACCGTCGGGATATCTATCTTCCCGAAGGAAAATGGGTGAACTTCTTTACGGGAGAACATTTGGAAGGAGCATGCTGGTTGAGAGACGTGTATGTTCCGTTGGAAGAAATGCCCGTATATGTGCGTGCAAATGCCGTGATACCCATCTATTCGGAAGACGTGGACTGTACGGATGAAATGGATTTAAGCAAGAGCATGGCTTTACGCATAGATAATGATTATAAAGGATTTTGGAATAGTTCACCACAGATTACACAGATTGACACAGATGATAAGGGGAGATAAATCATATCTGTGTTAATCTGTGTAATCTGTGGTGGACTATGATAGATTGTGGTAGAAAATTAATTAATTTAGTATAGTATGAAAACATGGAAGAGTAATTTAGAAGAAACAAAACAACGTTATATAAATTGGTGGAACCATAAAGGAATCATTCTCAATATGTGGGAGCACTTCCAGGAAGGAGTGCAACCACATGCAGAGATAACACCTCCCGCACCGGCAAAAGATTTGTCGCAAAAGTGGTTCGACCCTCAATGGAGAGCTGAATATCTGGACTGGTACGTAGCGCACAGCAGTCTGAAAGCGGATATTCTTCCGGTTGCGAATACCCAACTGGGCCCCGGCTCACTGGTCGCCATCTTAGGCGGAGTGTTTGAAGGTGGGGAAGATACCATTTGGATTCATCCCAACCCGGATTTCACCGATGAAATAGTCTTTAACCCCGAACACCCGAACTGGATTCTTCATAAAGAACTCCTGAAAGCCTGTAAAGCGAAAGCCAACGGACACTACTTTGTCGGTATGCCCGACCTGATGGAAGGACTGGATGTCCTGGCCGCACTGAAAGGAACGGATAGGGTATTATTGGACACAGTGATGCAGCCCGAAATCTTGGAACAACAGATGCAGCAAATCAACGACATCTACTTCAAAGTATTTGATGAACTATACGACATCATCCGTGAAGGCGACGAGATGGCTTTCTGTTATTTCTCGTCCTGGGCTCCCGGAAAGATGAGTAAACTGCAAAGTGATATTTCAACCATGATTAGTCAGGATGATTATCGCCGGTTCGTGCAACCTTTTATTCGTGAACAATGTCAGAAGATTGATTATACCCTTTATCATCTGGATGGAGTGGGAGCCATGCATCACCTGCCTGCCTTGCTTGAAATTGAAGAATTGAATGCGATTCAATGGACTCCCGGAGTGGGCGAACCACAAGGAGGATCTCCCAAATGGTACGATCTGTATAAGAAGATTCTGGCAGGAGGAAAGAGCGTGATGGCTTGCTGGGTGACATTAGACGAACTAAAACCTCTATTGGATCATATCGGCGCGGACGGTGTACATTTGGAAATGGATTTCCATAACGAAAAGGAAGTGGAACAGGCCATGCGGATTGTCGAAGAATATACCGGTTCTTCTACCGCTGTAAATACCAATGAACATCAACAGGATGCCGACTTGGCAGCTACCGGACAGGAACGTATTTGTATACGGGAAGAACAACACCAGGAAGAGGATAAACTGAAACCTCTGTATGAAGCCATTGTTGCCGGGAAACTGGAACCTGCGGTTGAAATCACCCGGCAAGCCATTGCGGAAGGAGTATCTCCCCAAATGATTATCAATAATTATATGATTAAAGCAATGGGCGAAGTGGGACAACGTTTCCAGGATGGAAAAGCTTTTGTTCCTCAACTGTTGATGGCAGGACGTGCCATGAAAGGGGCTTTGGAGCTACTGAAACCTTTATTGGCAGGAACTGCTTCCACTACAATCGGTAAGATTGTCATCGGTACAGTGAAAGGAGATCTCCATGATATTGGTAAAAACCTGGTGGCTTCCATGCTGGAGGGTTGTGGCTTTGAAGTCATTAATATTGGTATTGATGTGACTTGTGACAAGTTTGTGGAAGCTGTGAAGGAAAACCATGCTGACATCTTGTGCATGAGCGCATTGCTGACTACTACCATGACGTATATGAAAGAGGTTATCCAGGCATTAGAAGAGGCCGGTATTCGTAATCAAGTGAAAGTGATGATTGGCGGAGCACCCGTCAGTCAGGGGTTTGCTGACGAAATCGGTGCGGACGGATATAGTGATAATGCGAATACAGCCGTAGCAGTTGCCAAAGAACTGATTGGAAATAAAAAATAGAATAAAAAGGCACGGATTACACGGATAAACACGGCTTTTAATTACATAGCCTATTAAAACCGTGAAATCCATGTAATCTTTGCCTAAAGAAAATTAGATTTAAACTTACGTTACTTATTTAATACTTGAATTATGCATGTGAAATTCTTAGAGACATTAGATTGGAGTATTCTGATTGCCTACTTCCTTATTTTGATAGCTATTGGTATATGGGCAAGTTCTAAACGAAAAAAGGGGAGTAGTCTTTTCCTTGCGGAGAATTCGTTGAGATGGTATCATATCGGCTTCTCCATGTGGGGGACGAATGTCGGACCTTCCATGTTGATAGCTTCCGCAAGTGCCGGATTTACTACTGGTATTGTTTCGGGGAATTATGCCTGGTATGCATTTGTCTTTATATGTCTGCTTGCTTTTGTCTTTGCTCCCCGATATTTGGGTAGTCGCATCACGACATTGCCCGAATTTATGGGAAAACGTTTCGGACAATCTACCCGTAACATCCTTGCCTGGTATACCATTATTACCATTCTTATTTCATGGCTTGCATTGACTTTATTTGCCGGTGGAGTCCTGATCCGTCAGGTCTTCGATATTCCTATGTGGCAATCGGCATTGCTGTTACTTGTCATCTCCGCTTTCTTCACGATGCTCGGCGGACTGAAAGCTGTGGCCTACACGAATGTATATCAAATGATACTGTTGATTGTAGTATCAGCCACACTGGCTATCATGGGAATCTATAAAGTGGGTGGTGTAGGAGCACTGGTGGATGCCGTTCCGGCGGATTACTGGAATCTTTTCTATCCAAATGATGACCCGGCTTTTCCCTGGCTACCTATTATCCTGGGTTATCCTATTATGGGAGTTTGGTTCTGGTGTACGGATCAGTCGATGGTGCAACCGGTTCTTGCTGCCAAGAATCTCAAAGAAGGACAGATGGGAACCAACTTTACCGGATGGTTGAAAATATTAGATGTACCTCTTTACATTCTTCCCGGCATTATCTGCCTCGCTTTATTCCCACAATTGGAGAATCCCGATGAGGCTTATATGACAATGGTGACTCATCTGTTCCCGACAGGAATGGTCGGCTTGGTATTGGCTCTATTGACAGCAGCATTGGTAAGTACTGTCGGCTCTGCATTGAATGCATTAAGTACGGTATTCACGATGGATATCTATGTGAAGAAAATCCGACCGCAGGCCAAGCAGAAAGAGATTATCAGGGTGGGACAAGTGGTTACGGTAGTCGGTGCACTGATTTCTGTGATAATAACCATAGCGATCGACAGCATCAAAGGACTGAATCTATTTAATGTTTTCCAGTCTGTACTGGGATTTATAGCTCCTCCGATGGCAGCTGTATTTCTCTTTGGCGTGTTCTGGAAACGCACCACTACTCTGGCAGCTAATATGGCTCTAACATTGGGAACAGTGTTCAGTATCGGAGTAGGAATCTTGTATTTATGGGTGTTTCCGGCAGAACAATATGATGCATGGCCTCATTTTATGCTGCTTTCCTTCTACTTATTCGTTATCATCGGAATAGGCATGATAGTAGTCAGCCTGTGGGATAAGTCTCCGCAATTGGGCATCTTGAATATGGAAAAGATAGAGGACAAACCTGCACGAATTGTTCTTATTCTATGGGGATTACTTATTGTGACCATGATTGGGCTTTACATCTTCTTCAATGGCCACTAGTTTTTATTCACCACAGAGGACGCAGAGGACGCAGAGATTATTATCTAATAATAAAAAGACTCCGTGTCTCTGCGTCCTCTGTGGTGAAACTATTTTCTACGAAAGCAATTTTCGTACGTACACAGCCCGCAAGTATATTCCAGCTTACGGACATGAGAACCCACTCCAATAATACCACTTACAGATTTGATGGGAATCATCAGGCTGGAATCTGTCAACTGAATACCACAGGGCGAAGCGACCGGAAATAAGGAGAATAGTTTTTGTTGTTCCGATACGTGCCATCCGCAATAACCGGGGCTGTATCTGTTAGTGTGCTTCCAACCTCTCTTTTCGATAAATGCAGCCAACTCCTCTTCCATGCAATCAGCAGCCTTTTCTGCAATGATGCTCCCCAATGAGTCTGCTATATATACTTTCACCATGTCGTCCTCTTGCTGAAGCAGATGTTGAAACTCCTCAAATTCAACTCCCGCAGTGGCGGTAAAAAAGGCAAAGGCTTCCGAACCCCGTAGTTGGCGGGCAATGGTTTTACCGATTGAGAGAACCGTATCTTTTACAGTCAGTGTTGCTTTTTCAGTGTCAAGCAGTCCGTCAGTGAGGAAAAAGAAAAAACGGGGACGAAGAAGGGGAGTGATACGGTCAAGTAACGTATTTATTTCTTCTATGACCATTCCATCCGGCATAGAATCTTTATATCCCATCGCCTCGTATATATCGGACGATGGGATTTGCAGTTTCTGGTAAGTAAGTTCCAGTTCAACCATTGGTGGATGCATTGAAATATATAGGTTGTTGTAATCCTGCGGACGCAGAATTAAACTTGTGTCTTATTGAATTTTTCCAATGCAGTATAAAATGCATCTATATTAACAGAAGACGTATGTGGCGGAATATCACAACCACTTGACAATACGAAATTCGGATATGCACGGGTAGCCTCCAATAGTTGCAAAGTCGCTTCCTTCATAGTCTCCGGACCTGCCATCTTGAAAAGGCTCACCGGATCCAGATTTCCCATTGCCAGTGCATCGGTCGGAACCTCTTTCAACGCTTCCTCCATCTTAATTTTATTCCCGAAGTGGTAAGCAGCTGCACCGGTATAAACCATCGCTTGTGTGCAATTCCCTGTGTTTCCGCAATTATGAAGCACTACAGCAAAGTGATCATCCTGTACCTTCTCTATTATTTCTTTCACAAATAAAGAAGAATATTGCAGGCAATCTTCGTTGGATAACAATCCCGCAGCAGGTTCAGCCATGATTACACCGTTCACACCGGTTGCTTTCAATGCCATACAATAGCGGGTGATGAAATCACTGCATTTTCTTAACAACGTATTGGCTGCATCGGGATTAATATAAATCAGCATCATGATTTCCGACATATCATACAAACGTCCGGCCAGCGAATAAGGACCGATGCAACCGGCAAAAACCGGGCGGTCTGTAATATTTCTGGCTGTCAGCATATTCGCTTTAAGATATTCCGGGATTCTTCCTTTGTTTAATGCCGGAATCTCCAGTTTCTCAATAGCTGCCTCGTCTGCCAGTAAACGACCAGATACACTGGGCACCTCATTTTCCGGAAAGATAATCTCTGCCCCGAAAGCTTCCGCTTCTACTGTCAGATCCATGATGACGGTTGCGGCCGCCGCCGGGTACTTGCCACAAAGAGCCTTGATTGCCTCATAATGAACCTGCCCGTTTGTCACTGCATCATGCACCGTTTTCCCGATAAACTCGATACCCGGATGTGTCATGATCGGAATGGCAATCGTTTCCTTACGTTGGATCGTTTGGCTGATCCATTCTTTCATATTCAGTCTACCCATAATTTTAGTTTTTAATATCGTCTTGTAATAAAGACGAAGTTACCCCTCTTTTGTAATCTCGTATATGATAAAATCTGATACCGGTATAAAAATAAAGCTGTCCTTCAAAAAGAAGAACAGCTTTACACCTATTTGATTTATCTTCGAGCTTTATTTTACCGGAATCTTATCAATACGATTCTGATGACGGCCACCGTCAAATTTGGTAGAGAAGAACTCTGTCAAAATCATGTCCGCTTCTTCAGTGCTGATGAAGCGTCCCGGCATAACCAGTACATTAGCGTCATTGTGCTGACGAGCTAGGTGTGCGATTTCTGCATTCCAGCAGAGAGCAGCACGAATTCCCTGGTGCTTGTTCAGCGTCATATTGATTCCGTTTCCACTGCCACAGATAGCGATACCGGGATAACATTCTCCCGATTCCACTGCAAGAGCCAGCGGATGAGCATAATCCGGATAGTCTACGCTTGCGGTAGAGTTAGTTCCGAAATCCTTGTAAGCCCAGCCTTTTGCTTCCAGCCAGCCGCGAACATATTCTTTCAGTTCAAAACCGGCATGGTCGCATGCTAATCCGATTGTTTTCATTAGAGCATTGCTTTTACTTGGTTATATACGTTCTCGGCAGTAAATCCAAGTTTCTCATCCAATACAGTGTAAGGAGCAGAGAAACCGAAAGATTCCAATCCCCAAACTTTACCGTGGCAACCTACCAGACCTTGAAGAGTGACAGGCAGACCGGCAGTCATACCGAAAATTTTCGCATCTGCCGGAAGAATAGCTTCCTGATATTCTTTCGGTTGGTTGCGGAACAGACCTTCAGAAGGAGCAGATACAATGCGTACCTTCACGTCCTCTTTGCGAAGTAACTCTGTGCCGGCTACCAATGTAGACACTTCAGAACCTGAAGCCACCAGGATAACATCCGGATTTTCGTCGGAACCTGCTACGATATAAGCACCCTTGGCTGCTTGTTCGTAATCTGTTCCTGCCGGTAAATTGGCAATATTCTGACGAGAGAAGATCAATCCTGTAGGAGTAGACATATTTTCCATAGCAAGTTTCCAAGCGATGGTTGTCTCTTCTGCATCAGCCGGACGAAGTACCAACATAGAGTTGTGTCCCTTATGGTTTTTCAGTTTTTCCATCAGGCGGATTTGAGCTTCCTGTTCTACCGGTTCGTGAGTAGGACCGTCTTCACCTACGCGGAATGCGTCGTGTGTCCAGATAAATTTCACCGGTTGTTCCATCAAAGCAGCCATACGTACGGCAGGTTTCATGTAGTCGGAGAATACGAAGAAGGTACCGCAAGCAGCGATCACACCACCGTGGAGAGACATACCGATACAGATACAAGCCATTGACAATTCAGATACACCTGCCTGGAAGAATGCTCCGCTGAAATCACCTTTCTTGAAAGAATGAGTCTTTCTCAGGAAACCGTCAGTCTTGTCAGAGTTAGAAAGGTCGGCCGAAGCAACGATCATGTTTTCTACCTGTGTAGCAAGTGCGCCCAATACGGTTGCAGATGCAGCACGAGTAGCGCTATCTGCTTTCTGTTCGATAGCAGCCCAATCCACTTTCGGAGCTTTGCCCGAGAAGAAGAGTTCCAGTTTTGCTGCCAGTTCCGGGTTTGCTTTCGCCCATGCAGCTTTCTTTGCATACTTTTCAGCAACGATCTTTTTCAGTTCTTCTGCTCTTTTTGCATACAGTTCGGCTACTTCCGGGAATATAACGAACGGGTTAGTAGGATCACCACCCAGATTCTTGATTGTATTTACATAAGCGTCGCCGCCGAGAGGAGCACCGTGTGTAGCGCAGTTAGCTTCATAGCTGCTGCCGTCTGCCTTGCGTGCACCTTTACCCATTACGGTTTTACCGATAATCAGCGTCGGGCGTTCTTTTTCAGCCTGTGCTTCTTTGATTGCTGCACGGATTTCGTCAGGATCATTACCGTTGATACTAAGTACGTTCCATCCCCATGCTTCATATTTCATGGCAGTATCTTCAACGGTTACGTCTTTCGTTTCTGTAGAAAGCTGAATATCGTTGGAGTCATAGAACATAATCAGGTTGTCCAATCCCAGTGCACCGGCAATACGTCCGGAACCTTGAGAGATTTCTTCCTGAATACCACCGTCAGAGATGTAAGCGTAAATGGTCTGATTCATCACCTCGTCGAAACGGGCTTTCAAGAATTTGGCAGCGATAGCAGCACCTACTGCAAAAGTGTGTCCTTGTCCCAGCGGACCGGAAGTATTTTCGATGCCACGCATGATGTCCACTTCAGGGTGTCCCGGAGTAGGGCTTCCCCATTGACGGAATTCTTTCAGCTCGTCCAGCGTGAATTTTCCTGTCAATGCCAACGTAGAATAAAGCATCGGAGACATGTGGCCCGGGTCGAGGAAGAAGCGGTCACGTCCTTCCCAACGGGGATTTTCAGGATCGTATACTAGAAACTCAGAGAAGAGTACATTTACAAAATCAGCACCACCCATGGCGCCACCCGGGTGACCGGAATTGGCTTTCTCAACCATTGAAGCAGCAAGAATACGGATGTTATCCGCTGCACGATTCATAAGTTTGTTATCGTTCATATCATTAAAATTTAATTGATTTCTGTCAGATTGTTCGCAAAGATAACTCTTTATGTGGATTTAACAATCCAAAAGAGCTATCTTTTTTATCGACAATTCTACGGTCTTCTTGTTTGTGATACAATAAGTAATTGCTCTAAAATTACTGTAACTCTAAAGTAACAATGGACTTAGCAGGAAGTTTTACCTTCATTGTACCTTTATTGATTTTTACCTCTTTGAAAGGTGCCGGTTTTACAATATTAGGTTTTTCAAAAGAATTGTAATCGGTCAGTTTGGAAGCGGTCAGAATCTCTCCGACAGCTTTCTTGGCTTTCGTATCACCCAGATTGATGGTGATTTCCTGTGCTTCATCAGCATCTACATTGGAAAGAGAAATATGGATCACCCCATCTTTATTTTTGGAAGCTGTGGCGCTCACCATCGGTACAGTGCGGTTATCACGTACACTTATCTTTTCGCAAGTCAGGTCGATAGGAAGATAAGTGGCATCCTGATGTACTTTATACATCTTGAAGACATAATAAGTAGGAGTGAGCACCATTTCTTTGTCTTTTGTCAGAATCATCGATTGAAGTACGTTGACAATCTGTGCGATATTTGCCATCTTCAAGCGGTCTGTATATTTGTGGAATACATCAAGACTTAAAGAAGCCACGAAAGCATCACGCAACGTGTTTTGCTGATACAGATGTCCTTTGATGGTTCCGGGTTCCTCATCCCACCAGGTTCCCCATTCGTCCAATAAGAGAGCGATTTTCTTGTCCTTGTCATATTTGTCCATGATGGTACAATGTTTCTTGAGTACATCTTCCACTTCCAGACATTTGCCCATCGTCCAGTAATAATCATCCTTGTTGAATTGAGTGGCTGATCCTTTGCTGCCACTCCATCCGGTTACGGTATAATAGTGCAGAGAAAGACCGTCCATCCGGTGTCCTACACGATTCATCAATACATCTGTCCATTTGTAATCATAGTCACTTGCGCCACTGGCAATCTTGAACAGACGGTTGCCGTCATAATTGCGGCAATAAGTAGAATAACGACGATATAAGTCTGCGTAATATTCCGGACGCATGCTGCCACCGCACCCCCAGCTTTCATTTCCTACGCCGAGATATTTCAATTTCCATGCTTTGTCGCGACCATTCTTACGGCGAAGGTTGGCCATAGGCGAGTCTCCGTCAGAAGTCATATATTCCACCCATTTGGCAAGCTCTTCCACTGTGCCGCTACCTACATTTCCACTCACGTATGGTTCGCAACCCAGCATTTCGCAAAGATTCAAAAACTCGTGCGTTCCGAAACTGTTATCTTCAATGGTACCGCCCCAGTTGTTGTTCACCATCTTCGGACGGTTCTCTTTCGGACCAATGCCGTCCATCCAGTGGTATTCATCGGCAAAGCATCCGCCCGGCCAGCGAAGAACGGGAACGGACAAGTCTTTCAGTGCATTGAATACGTCTGTGCGATATCCCTTGATATTAGGAATATCCGAGTTTTCGCCTACCCAAAGACCGCCGTAGATACATGAACCCAAGTGTTCGGCAAACTGGCCGTAAATTTCCTTCGGTATGATTTCTTTGCCTTGGTCGGCATGTACGGTTATGGTAGCACTCTTTTGTGCAGAAAGAGATACAGATGCTGCCAGAAAAGCCGTGCTGACTAATAGTTTTGCTTTCATAAATGGTATTTGTTTAATGATTATTTTTTACCACAGATTACGCAGATTATCACAGATTGATTTTATTCTGACTACTATCAATAAATAATCTGTGTTAATCCGTGTAATCTGTGGTGACTTCTATTTTAGTAAACGAACTTCATAAACGGCAGAGGTCCATTCCGTCCCGTCAGGGATAAAACGTATCGGACAACTACCCGTATTCAGTTTTTGAGGCAGAACATAAGAAAGAGTAATGAAACCGTCTTGGTCTGCTTCACTGACAGTTGGATGAATAGCCAATTTTTCGTTATTCAAAAGAATAGCCACTTTATTGCGATCATCTTTCCGTACCGTAATCAGGAGGCGGCTTGCTTCCTCTTTTACCTTCAATTGATAGCCGAACCAACCTTTGGCACGTCGGAAATGCCGGTCTTTATTCGTCCCTGTTTCTGCCTGCTCATACTGGATGCCATGGTCAGACTCCGGCTGCTGTTCGCCGGGGAAGATCAGGTCAATGGTTTGATTAGCTAATTCCGTTGCTTTTCGTTCAGCCGTTGCCATCTCTTCCTGAATCGCTTTAAACTGCTCTTCGCTTGCCTGCCGGAAATAAACGGCATAACGGGAATTATGCAGGCGGAAGAATGGAACGAGTTCCAATGCTTTGCCTTGTGCAGGATAAACCTTTCCGTTATAGCTGAAAGTAATCCGGCTATTCTGTTCTTTCTGAAGAGACTTGCAGATTGAATCAGGATTTCCTATCAGCATCGGAACTTCTTGCAAAGGAATTTGTTTGCCATGGGCGATATGTCCGCCACGACTGTCATCGGCATATAAACCATCAAGATGTTCAGTGCCTATGGAAGCAGCAAGAACGATAGGACCGTATAAGAAAGCATAATAATCTTTCTTGTCGGGAATCTGTTCCATGGTGACTTTCATCGGCAAGTTGAAAGTAACGACATCTCCTTTCTTCCATTTTCGGGAAAGAGGAAGGTACTGATTTCCTTTTCCCATAACGAATATTTTTCTTTTTCCATTGATGCTGACGCTGTAACCTTTGGATTGGTTAGCCCATTCCGGGATACGTATCATTAAAGTACGTTTTTTCTTAGGCGCTTCATCTATTCGCAAAGTTACCTTGTCGTCATCGGGGAAACGGGTTTCCTGTGTCAAAATAATGCCTTGCTCTTTCCAGGTCAGTTGTGAAGGAATGAAGAGATTGACATAAAGAGTGTCTTTCCGATGCGCATAGATAAATTCGCCGTATTTGGTATGATTCTCCAAGCCTGAACCTACACAGCACCACATGGATGTTTCCGGTTGTGAGTACACACGATAGTGTCCCGGACGCATAGGAGTGAAGTAGACAAATCCACCTTTATCCGGCTCTTGTGACGCTAAGATATGATTGTAAAGCGCACGTTCGTAATAATTTACGTAGTTGGGATCGGGTTCGTTCGTATGATTGGGATTGTGAGAATTCTGATAAAGCATTTTGGTAAGACGGAGCATGTTGTAAGTATTACAGGTCTCCGGTCCTTGAACGTCGTTCAGCATGGACGTGAAGTTATCCGACGGATGGAAATGTTCACGAACACTATTTCCTCCGATGCAGACGGAACGGTGATTGACTACCGTGTTCCAGAAAAAACGGGCGGCATGATCCCATTCTGCAGCATGATTCCAATTTTTGTCGTCTTGTGAAAGTTCGGCTATTCGCTTGTAGCCGATCACTTTCGGAATCTGTGTGTTGGCGTGCATCCCCGTCAATTTGTCTTCCTCTTTGATAAGCGGGTCTAAGATAAGCTTGTGAGAGAAACGGCGTGCCAGTTCCAGATACTTCTTGTCGCCTGTGATTTCGGCCACGTCAGCGAACGTTTCGTTTAATCCGCCATGTTCGCTACGAAGCATATCCTGCATTTGTTCGTCACTCAAGCCGGAAGTGATATCGATCATCCAGTCTGTAAAAGCGATAAGCATTTGGTGTGCAAGGTCGCTTCCTGCATAGATATATGCATCCCGCAATCCGGCGTAAGTCTTATGTATATTGTATAAAGGTACCCATTTGCCGTTAAGGTCGAAACCTCCGGCACGGATCTTTCCTGCTTTTATATCTTTCCAAAGTTGAAGGCTTCCCGGAGTTCCTCCGATGAATCCTGTGCCGACAGTTTGCTGTGCCCGATTCAACTCATTCAGCATGTAGTTGAGGCGATTATAGACTGCGGTATCTCCGGTGGCGGCATACATCATGGAAAGTGCGGATAAATAATGTCCGCCGATATGTCCGTCCAATCCGGTATTTTCCCAATTGGTGTAGCTGGGGGCTTTAGGCTGTAACCCTGCTTCGCGGAGAAAAGGAGCGAGCAGACGGTCGGGGTCTAATGCAAGTATGTAATGTAGATCAGTCTGTTGAGCTTGCAGAAACGGACTATCCAATAGTTTCACATTTTGTAAAGGGAAGTAAGACACCTGTGGAGCGTTTTGAGCTTTGGCCAGTGAGGTGGACAGGACAAGTGCAAGTATGAACGAGGTGGTTTTCATGATAATAGTCTCCCCATCTCCCTCTCCAAAAGAGGAGAGGGGTGGAGATAATTAATGTTTGTACTTAGTTAGAATTGACTCTTGATAAACAGCGATTTATCGGCAATCTCTGATGAACAACAATGGATTGCCGACTGTCAATTATTTAAATTTGACTGCTGCCTCTTCGATAGGCAATCCTGCCTTATAGTTTTCGATGTATGTATTGAAGCCGGCTACATCTTCGGGCGTAGGTGATACCTCGATACCCGCGTCACCGACAAATACGCTTTCATCCAGAAAATCGGCAAGAGATTGTTTCTTTTCATTGTTCACGAGGTAAGAACCTAACAGGGCAATACCCCAGGCACCACCTTCACCGGCTGTTTCCATCACGGAAATAGGCGAGTTGATGGCTGCAGCAAGTATTCTTTGGCCTACTCCCTTTGTTCTGAATAATCCTCCGTGACCAGTAATTCTGTCCACTTTGATTTTTTCTTCGTTGAACAGGATGTCGTTACCAATCTTGAGTACTCCTACCGAAGCATACAAGTGAGTCCGCATAAAGTTTGCCAGGTTGAACTTGTCATCTGCCGAACGTACAAACAAAGGTCTTCCGTCAGCAAGTCCTGTTACAGGCTCGCCTGAAATATAATTGTATGAAAGCAAACCTCCACAATCAGTATCACCAGTGAGCGCAATATTGTAGAGTTTACTATAGATTTCATCCATATCTACAGGTATGCCCAGAAGCTCCTGGTATTCCTTGAACAAGTTAACCCATGCGTTGAGATCAGAAGTGCAGTTGTTGCAATGCACCATGGCTACCAGACTTCCGTCAGGAGTTGTCACCATGTCAATCATTTCGTATGGCTTCGACAGTTCTTTCTCCAATACAATCATTGAGAATGAAGAGGTACCTGCGGATACATTTCCGGTACGTTGTTTGACTGCGTTAGTCGCAACCATTCCGGTACCTGCGTCTCCTTCCGGCGGACAAACCGGTATTCCTGCCTTCAAATGACCCGATGCATCGAGTTTTTTACTTCCTTCCGGAGTGAGGACACCGGCATTTTCACCAGCTGACAATACTTTAGGCAGAATCTCTTCTAGTTTCCAGTTATATTCTTTCGGAGCAATCAGTTTGTTGAACTTAGCCACCATTTCAGCCGAATAGTTATGGGTAGTCGGATCAATAGGAAGCATACCTGATGCATCACCTATTCCCAGCACCTTTTCGCCTGTGATCTGCCAATGCACATAACCTGCCAGAGTGGTCAGGAAGTCGATTTCATTAACGTGTGATTCATTGTCTAAAATAGCCTGATACAAGTGGGAAATGCTCCAACGCAGAGGGATATTATAGACAAATAGTTCGGATAAAGCAGCCGCTGCGCGACCTGTATTGGTGTTTCTCCAAGTGCGGAAAGGCACGAGGATTTCTTCTTTTTTGTTGAATGGCATATAACCATGCATCATAGCGCTGACACCGATGGCAGCCAGAGTCTCGATCTCTATGCCGTATGCATTCTTTACGTTAGTACGAAGATCGGCATAGCAATCTTGCAGCCCTGACCAGATGGCTTCAATGCTATACGTCCAAAGTCCGTCAACTAACTGGTTTTCCCAAGTGTGGCTACCTTGAGCAATAGGCTTGTTTTCCTGGTCGATCAAGACAGCTTTTATTCGTGTAGAACCGAGTTCTATACCAAGAATTGCTTTACCTGCCTCGATGGTTGATTTTGCATCTAATTTCATGTTGAAATCAATATTTTAAGGTATAACGATCATTATAAAAAAATCAAGTTTCGCAAAAACTTAACGAAATAATTAAGCCATGCGAAACTTGAATAATTGTTTTTAGCAAAGTGCTTTATTCAACATGTAATAAACTTCGTTCATGCGCAATTCTTTCTTGAAGCAGCTGATCGTAGTATCCTTGTTGATATGTACCATTTCGATACCTGCGATTTCAGCATAATCTTCCCAATATTCTGCTGTCAGGTCGTAAGAGAAGCAAGAGTGGTGAGTTCCACCAGCCAGAATCCATGCACCTGCACCTACTTCAAGGTTTGGCATCGGAATCCAGAGAGCAGAAGCAACCGGCAACTTAGGCAGCGGTTTCGGCTCGATACATTCTACGTCGTTCACGATCAGGCGGAAACGGTTACCCATATCTACAACAGTAGCAGTACAGCCTGTACCTACTTTTGAAGTGAAGACCAGACGTGCAGTCTGACTCTTGCGGATACCTATACCGAGGAAATGTACTTCCAGGCGAGGTTTGTTGGCTGCGATAAGCGGACAGATTTCCAACATGTGTGACTGAAGGATAGAGCTGTTTGCACCATCGAAGTTCAGTGTGTAATCTTCCAGGAATGAACAGCCTTTAGGGAGACCTTGATTCATCACCCATACAGTACGGTAAAGAGCAGCCGATTTCCAGTCACCTTCAGCACCGAATCCATAACCTTCCGCCATCAGACGTTGTGAAGCAAGACCCGGGATTTGATCGAAACCATTGTATTCAATGTCGCCCAAATCGTCGAAGTTGGTAGTAAATCCTTTGGCACCTTTTGCTTTCAGGATAGCGCGTATAGCCAGTTCAGCCTTGGCAGCATTCCATACTTTCTGGTAAGCTTCAGTTGATTTATCTTCCAGAGAAGCATCGTGATCGTATTCCTTGAAGTAAGTAGCTACCAATGCATCTACCTCTTCATTTTTGATATCCTTGTGATATTCCATCAATTCGCTTACCGGACAGTAATCTACGTGGTAACCCATACGTTGTTCAGCTTCCACTTTATCACCATCGGTTACAGCTACGTTGTTCATCTGATCGCCGAAACGGATAATCAGCATATCCTGTGAATCTGCCCAACCGGCACAAACACGCATCCAAACGGCAATCTTATGCAAAGTCTCTTCCTCTTTCCAGTAACCTACCACTACTTTACGACGGATACGCATACGGGTGCAGATATGTCCGAATTCGCGGTCACCGTGAGCAGACTGGTTCAGGTTCATGAAATCCATGTCCATTGTATCCCAAGGAATTTCCTTGTTGAATTGAGTATGCAGGTGTAACAAAGGCTTCTTCAACTGTTGCAAGCCGTGAATCCACATTTTAGCAGGAGAGAACGTATGCATCCAAGTGATAACACCGACACACTTTTCGTCATTATTGGCTGCTTTGAAAACAGCTTCCACTTCTTTAGAAGAATTAGCTGTTCCTTTGTATACCACCTTTACAGGAAGTTTACCGGATTCGTTCAATCCGTTAACCATTTCATTAGAGTGTGCGTCTACTGCGATTACTGCGTCACCTCCGTACAAAAGCTGTGCTCCTGTTACGAACCATACTTCATATTGATTAAATGCGTTCATAATGTTATTGCTTTAATTGTTATTGTTCTAATTTTTAATCTTTAATCTTTAATTATTTCTGTCCGTAATAAGCATTCGGACCATGCTTGCGGCTGAAATGTTTTTCTATCAGCAGCGGATTCATTGTTAAATTGGGATTCACCGCATAAGCGATACTTGCCATTTTAGCTACCTGTTCCATAACCACAGCATTGTGTACGGCATCATACGCGTCTTTTCCCCAAGAGAAAGGACCATGATTTTTCACCAATACTCCCGGTGTATGTACAGGGTTCAAGCCTTCAAAACGTTTCACTATCACATTACCGGTTTCCAGCTCGTAAGCACCTTTCACTTCCGCTTCTGTCATATCCGTTGTGCAGGGAATGGCATCATGGAAATAATCCGCATGAGTCGTTCCGATGTTCGGAATGTCGCATCCCGCCTGTGCCCAGGCAGTAGCATAAGTAGAGTGAGTATGAACCACTCCGCCAATCTCCGGAAATGCTTTGTAAAGTACTACGTGAGTAGGAGTATCCGAGGATGGCTTCAGTCGTCCTTCAACGACCTTGCCATCCAGATCCACTACTACCATATCTTCGGCTTTCATATCATCATAACTTACACCACTGGGTTTGATTACTACCAATCCGCTTTCACGGTCGATGGCAGAAACATTTCCCCAAGTAAAGATGACTAATCCATGCTTTACCAATTCGAGATTGGCATGAAATACTTTTTCTTTTAGTTCTTCCAGCATAATGATTATAATTTAAATTTCGGGTCCTTGCGGTAAGCCTTGCTATTGAACTTATATAAGGCAGCACCACGTTTCGAACCCAGTTTGTCAATTTTATCAGTCTTTTCTATATAATCCATTTCAGCTACTCTTTTACGGAAATTCCGTTTATCCATTGTTTCACCGTAAATGGCTTCATATAAACTTTGTAATTGGGATAATGTAAATAGCTTCGGCAATAGATTGAAACCGATGGGCTCTACAGATGCTTTCTGTTTCATCAGTTCCCGTGCTTTTTCTACCATTTCAGGATGGTCGAAGATAAGCGGGGGAAGTTCATTTATATTCACCCAGTAAGCATTGTGTTTCTGAACCTGTTTCCGGTCATACTCATTGATGTTAATCAATGCATAATAAGCCACGGAGATAACCCGTTCACCCGGATCGCGATCGATAGCTCCAAAAGCTCCCACCTGTTCCATGTAAACGTTTTCCAGTCCGGTAAGCTCATGCAATACACGTTTAGCGGCATCATCCACACTTTCATTGTTTTGTACAAATCCTCCCATCAGTGACCATTCACCCATTGCCGGCTCGAAGTTTCTCTTTAACAATAACAGGCTGATTTCCCCTTCGTAGAAACCGAAAATGATACAGTCTATGCCGACATAGAAGGCCGGATTCGAGCTATAATAAACCTTTTCCCGCCCCTTTTCCAAAGAGGGGGAATTAGAGGTTATCATTGGCTCTTGTGAATTATCTTTATCCATTTAGATTGTGATTTTAGTTATAATAAAACAGTCTTTCCGTAGATAAGACTATTTTCAGGCTTCTCTTTCAACCCTTCCCCAAGAGGAGGGTTGAAAGAGAAGCTTATTTTTACCAGAAATACCAGTAGAAAGCAGCAGTAATGGCCAGAATAATTACCGTATGAATAATATCCCAGTGATTCCAGCTTGCACGTGTAGCGGCTTTTTGTTCCTTAGTAGCCGTACCGAATACTAGTCCCTGAATCTTTTCTGCAGTTGGAGCTTCTGTTGCCAGACTGACTACGATTACTACAATAATACAGAACAGGAACATCCATCCACAGAAGAATAACCAGTTCATGTCATAGAACAAATATTTGAATGTAGAATCAGCTACTTCACCTGCGTTGCTATAATATACTTTTGCGCCGAGGCGGGTCAACCCGATTACCATGCCGGAGATCAATCCCCACATACCACCCTGGGCGGAAGTACGTTTCCAGCAGATCCCCAGTAAGAAAGCGGCAGCGATACCTGGTGCCAATACAGACTGAACATCCTGCAAGTAAGTATAAAGTACATCACCTACACTACGCATGATAGGAATCCAAAGAATACCTAAAACAACGATTACAATTGTTGCAATCTGACCGATACCCACCAGCTTCTTTTCCGGAGTTTCCGGTTTGAAACGTTTGTAAAAGTCGATAGTAAACAACATGGCTGATGAGTTAAACAGAGATGCAAGGGAACTCATCAAAGCGGCAAGAATACCACATACTACCAAACCTTTCACGCCCGCAGGAAGTAATTTGGCTACTAATGTCGGGAAGGCGGCATCAGCATTTGCTGTTCCGTTAGCCAGCATCGGTAAGAAACCTTCACCACCGGCACCGATATATTTTTGATGTAATGCAAATGCAATCATACCAGGAATCAAGAAAAGGAATACGGGTAGCAGTTTCAGATAAGCACCGAAAATAGTACCACGACGAGCTTCCATTTCATTTTTACCTGAAAGTACACGTTGTACGATGAACTGGTCGGTACACCAGTACCAGAAACCGATAATAGCCGAACCGATCAAAGCACCCAACCAAGGGAAGTTTGCATCATCGTTGCTACGAATCAGGTTAGTCATTGTATCACCGTAATCATTTACAGTAACAGCGCCGCAGACTCTCATCATTTCGTCCCATCCACCTAATTCTTTGAAACCGAGCACTAGAATTATTAATGATCCTAGCAGTAGGATAGGGGTTTGAAGAACAGAAGTGTAAAGAACTGATTTCATACCACCGAAGATAGTATAAAGCGCAGTTAACACTACCAGACCGATAGCTGCAATCCAGAAGAAATCAATTCCCCAAAGCTCTTTGATACCGAATACTTGTTGGAATACGAGGCCACCGGCATAAACAGTTACGGCTACTTTGGTCAATACATAACTTACAAGAGAAATAACAGATAAAATAGTACGTGATTGAGGATTATAACGACGCTCCAGGAATTCCGGCATTGTATATACCATGCTTCGTGTATAGAAAGGAACGAATACCCATCCCAAAATCAAGATCATCCATCCCTGGATTTCCCAGTGTGCCATAGCCATACCACTGGATGCTCCGGCTCCTGCCAGTCCGATCAAATGTTCCGAACCAATGTTTGATGCAAAGATAGAGGCACCGATTGCAAGCCATGTTGCGTCGCGTCCACCCAAAAAATAATCCGCCGAGTCATTTTGTTTTTGTCTGACTACCCAAACAATAATACCGATCAGAGCCAGAAAAAAGACTCCGATTACTAGCCAATCTAATGCTTCCACAATAAATATGATTTATAAGTTAATATTATTTCTCTACAGAGAATTTGAAAATACATTCGCTATTATAAGTTTGTCCCGGTTCCAGTACAACAGAAGGCCAGTCTGCCTTGTTGGGGCTATCTGGATAGTGTTGTGTTTCCAGGCAGACAGAAGCACGTTGGTTGTATACGATACCCTTCTTTCCGGTTACGGTTCCATCAAGGAAGTTTCCTGTGTAAACCTGTACACCCGGTTCGTTGGTATATACTTCCAGAGTGATGCCGCTTTCAGGTGAAGTTAGTTTGGCTGCTACTTGAGAAAGATCTCCCTTAGTGTTGAGCACCCAGTTGTGGTCATACCCTTTTCCGTTCTTCAGTTGAACGAAATCATAATTGTTGATCTCTTTGCCTACCGCTTTCGGAGTGGTGAAGTCCATCGGAGTGTCTTTTACCGGAGCGATTTCGCCTGTAGTCATAAAAGTACTGTCTACCGGAGTATAATAGTCTGCGTTCACATACAGTATGTTGTCAGTTGAAGCTTTTGACGGATCACCAGCCAGGTTGAAGTAAGAATGGTTGGTCATATTGATGATCGTCTTTTTATCGGTAGTTGCGCTATATTTGATGTCGATAGCGTTGTCTTCAGTTAGTTTATAGGTCACTTTAGCTGTTACATTCCCCGGGAAGTTTTCGTCTCCGTCCGGTGAGACAAGTGTCAGTTCCAACGTTGTCGGATCAATCAGATTAGCTTCATAAACTTTGTATTGCCAACCTTTCGGACCTCCATGCAGGCAGTGGCCGAAATTGTTTTGCGGCAGTTGGATGGTATCACCGTCCAATGCGAAACGTCCCTGGTTGATACGGTTTGCATAGCGTCCGATAGAAGCACCAAAGTCGCTGGGTACATTAATATAGTCAGCAATGCTGTCAAAACCTAAAACTACATCCTGCATCTTACCGTTCTTATCGGGTACCATGACAGACACGATACGTCCTCCGAAGTTAGTGATGCATACTTCCATACCTGCCTTGTTCTTTAAGGTATAAAGAGCTGTTTGGGCATTGTTCACTTCTGTTTGAAATTTTACCGGGTCGAGACCGGACAAGGTCAGCTCGGAAGCCGGCTTGTTATTGCACGCAGCCAGCATCAGCGCGGCAAATCCTGCAAGTAGAAAATGTTTTTTCATGGTTTTATTTTTAATGTAAATGAGATGCTTATCTTATTTTGGGTGTAAAAGTAACACTTTCGTTTGGTGTATCAAATACACTCTTATATGTTGTGCAGCATAAATGGTGTATTTTATGATTTTCCATACACCTTATTATATATAAATGTACGCTTTCCATCCGTTTGTTTTTCATATAATAGAGCGTGCAAATAGGTGCTTTTTAATCTGGTTTCGTATTATAAATATCAGATGCGGATGGAAAATTGTGCAAATGAATGGAATTTGATCCTTTTTGACCGATAAACACCTATTAATGATAAATTTGGGTACGGAGAAAATAGAGAATCTGATTATCTTTGCATTTTAACTATATATAATTTTTTATTGAGAACCATGAGAAGATACGCAAATTTATTGGCAGTATTAGCCTTGTCTACTAACCTTGCCCTTCATGCGCAAACCAATGAGTTGGTGATACAGACGAAGAAGCTGGGTGCAGAAATCCAACCTACTATGTATGGACTCTTTTTTGAGGACATCAACTACGCTGCCGACGGCGGACTTTATGCCGAACTGGTGAAGAATCGTTCCTTTGAGTTTCCACAACACCTGATGGGATGGAAAACGTATGGAAAAGTGTCATTAATGAACGATGGTCCTTTTGAGCGTAATCCGCATTATGTGCGCCTTTCCGACCCCGGACACGCACATAAGCATACCGGATTGGATAACGAAGGTTTCTTCGGCATCGGTGTCAAGAAGGGAGAGGAGTATCGTTTCTCTGTTTGGGCGCGTTTGCCGCAAGGAAGTACGAAAGAAACATTGAGAATCGAACTTGTAGATACCCAATCAATGGGCGAACGTCAGGCACTTGTTGCAGGGAATCTTACGATTGATTCTAAGGACTGGAAAAAATACCAGATGATCTTGAAGCCCGGCAGTACTCATCCGAAATCCGTACTCCGTATTTTCCTTACCTCCAAAGGAACAGTAGATTTGGAGCACGTCTCCCTTTTTCCGGTTGATACCTGGAAAGGACATGAAAATGGGCTTCGTAAAGATTTAGCACAAGCATTGGCGGATATTCATCCCGGAGTCTTCCGCTTTCCCGGTGGTTGCATCGTAGAAGGTACCGACTTGGAAACTCGTTACGACTGGAAAAAATCAGTTGGCCCGGTAGAAAACCGTCCCTTAAATGAAAATCGTTGGCAGTATACTTTTACTCACCGATTCTTCCCTGATTATTATCAAAGCTATGGATTGGGATTCTACGAATATTTCCTGCTGTCTGAAGAAATGGGTGCGGCACCTCTGCCGATTCTGAATTGCGGACTTTCCTGCCAATATCAGAATAATGATCCGAAAGCTCACGTAGCAGTTTGTGATTTGGATAACTATATTCAGGATGCACTCGACCTGATTGAGTTTGCTAATGGAGACGTGAATACTACGTGGGGAAAAGTACGTGCCGATATGGGACATCCTGCTCCGTTTAACCTGAAGTTTATCGGTATCGGTAACGAACAATGGGGGAAAGAATATCCCGAACGTCTCGAACCGTTTATCAAAGCCATTCGTAAAGCTCACCCGGAAATCAAAATAGTAGGTAGCTCCGGTCCGAATTCCGAAGGAAAAGATTTTGATTATCTGTGGCCTGAAATGAAACGTCTGAAAGTTGATTTGGTGGACGAACATTTCTATCGTCCTGAAAGCTGGTTTCTGGCTCAAGGCGCCCGCTATGACAACTATGACCGTAAAGGTCCGAAAGTATTTGCCGGTGAATATGCCTGCCATGGAAAAGGAAAGAAATGGAATCATTACCATGCTGCTTTGCTAGAGGCTGCTTTTATGACCGGATTGGAACGTAATGCTGACATCGTTCACATGGCTACCTATGCTCCGCTTTTCGCTCATGTGGAAGGATGGCAATGGCGTCCTGATATGATTTGGTTCGATAACCTGAACTCTGTGCGTACCACTAGCTATTATGTACAACAACTGTATGCGCAGAATAAAGGAACAAATGTGCTTCCCCTTACCATGAATAAGAAAAATGTAACGGGAGCCGAAGGGCAGAACGGACTCTTTGCCAGTGCTGTTTACGATAAGGATAAGAATGAACTGATTGTAAAGGTTGCCAATACCTCCGCCACAGCTCAACCGATTTCCTTGAATTTTGAAGGATTGAAGAAACAAGATGTACTGTCTAATGGTCGTTGTATCAAACTTCGTTCGCTTGATTTGGATAAGGATAATACACTTGAACAACCTTTTGCCATCGTTCCGCAGGAAACTCCGGTATCTATTGAAGGCAATGTGTTTACTACCGAATTGGAACCCACTACGTTTGCAGTATATAAATTTACGAAGAAATAAGTAGAACTAATTAAATGTTATTAGACCAATAGGTTTTAGATTTTTGTTAATTGTAAAAAGTAAGGGCGGCTTCCATCACGGAAGCCGCCCTTCTTATTTATTTAATTTCGAATAAATTCTTATTCCAGTCTACGAGAACCGTCACCGATTACTACGTCATACACTTTCGGGCTTCTGCCGAATTTAGCTTTGAAAGCAGCTTTTGTTTTTTCAACGAAGTTATCGTACAACTCATCTTTAACAAGGTTGATTGTACAACCACCGAAGCCGCCACCCATTACGCGTGAACCGGTTACACCGTACTCTTTAGCGCAGTCATTCAGGAAGTCGAGTTCTTCGCAGCTTACTTCGTACAACTTGCTCATGCCGTGATGAGTTTCGTACATCTTCTTACCTACAGTTTCGTAATCATCCTTTTCCAATGCCTCGCAAACATCGAGTACACGTTGGATTTCTTCGATTACATATTCTGCACGCATATAGTCTTCAGCGCTGATATCAGCTTTCGCTTCTTCTAGCATAGCCATTGTACAGTCGCGCAGGAATTCTACGTGCGGATGTTTTTTCTGGATAGCGGCAACAGCAGCTTCACAGCTTTGGCGACGCTTGTTATAAGCAGAAGAAGCCAATTCGTGTTTCACAACTGAATCCATCAGAACCAGACGATAACCTTCCGGATGGAATGGGAAATACTGATACTCCAGTGAACGGCAATCCAGACGGATCAAGCTACCAGCTTTACCGAATACGGAAGCAAACTGGTCCATAATACCGCAGTTCACACCACAATAGTTATGTTCTGTAGCCTGGCCAACTTTAGCCAATTCAAATTTATCTATCTTGTTTTCACCAAACAGTTCGTTCAGTGCGAAAGCATACGTACTTTCCAAAGCAGCAGAAGAAGACATACCTGCACCCAGAGGCACATCACCTGCGAAAGCAGTATTGAATCCCTTCACATCAACGCCACGTTTAATCATTTCACGGCATACACCGAAAATATATCTTGCCCAGCTGGCGCGTGGAGCATCTTCTTCATTCAAACCAAATTCTACATAATCCTTCAAGTCGATAGAGTAAGCCTTTACTTTGTCAGTACCGTTAGGTTTGATTTCAGCAATCATCCCTTTGTCTACCGCTCCCGGAAAAACGAATCCACCGTTGTAGTCAGTGTGTTCACCGATCAGGTTGATACGGCCCGGAGAAGCATATAAAAATCCAGTAGTTCCGTCAAAGTGTTTAATGAATCGACTTCTTACGTATTCTGTATCCATGATATTTATATTTTAAAGGTGAATAAATTGAATTCTATTCTATGTGATTATTCCACAGGAATATCCTTATTTACATTCTTGCAACCTACCAAGCCGTAGAACAACAGGTAAGCCAGAGCAGCGATAATCAACCAGTAGCTAGCCATATAACCTACAGAGTCAGAGATACTTTGTTGGATCAACGGCAATACACCACCACCAACAACCATCATCATAAAGATACCGGAAGCCTGTGCTGTATATTTTCCTAAGCCTTCTACTGCAAGGTTGAAGATACCACCCCACATTACAGAAGTACAAAGACCACAAAGTACAAGGAACAAGGCGCTCACAGGAACCTGTGCCATCATAAAGCCTTCACCTACAGTATAACCCGGCATTGAAACCGTTACATCTTTCGGAGTGAAGATAGCGATCAATACGAAAATGATAGCAGTAGCAGAAACAGCGATCAACTGTGCACGGCTGGAAACCTTACCACTGATAGCACTACTTGCAGTACGTCCCACAAGCATCAGCAACCAATAGATAGCAGCGATAGCACCACCGATAGCAGCACCGTTCATCATGATACCGGCACCTTTATCGCTTGAATCGGCAAGATAGAAGTTCAGTGTACCCGGGATACCAATTTCAATACCTACATAAATAAAGATACCGATTACACCCAGTAAAGTGTGACGGAAGCTCCATGGACTGTGAGAGAATTTTTCTTTCTTCACTCCACCTTTCTGAAGGTGTGGTTCAGGAATAGCAACAAATGAGATAACGATAAATGCAGCAACGAATACACCCATAGCAACGAAGAGCAGAGGAGCAACGTCAGACATAGCAGTACTTGAAGTAACAGTACCGATCAAAGCACCTACGAAAAGCGGAGTCAATGTACCAGACAAAGAATTAAGAGCTCCACCAGTCTGAATCAACTGGTTACCTTTGTTACCGCCGCCACCGAGAAGGTTCAACATCGGGTTTACCACTGTGTTAAGCATACAAACGCAGAAACCGCAGATAAATGCACCAAGCAGATAGATTACAAAGTTTAATTTGATAACATACTCACCGAATGCGAATACTTCAGCACCTGCTCCGAATAAGCTGGAAAGATACTGTGTGAACAAACCGAGGAAACCTACTGCCATTGCAATCAAAGCAGTCTTCTTGTAACCGATCTTAACGAGCATGTTACCGGCAGGAATTCCCATAAACAGGTAAGCCAGGAAGTTCATCATATTTCCCATCATACCTAAAGTGTTCGAACCCGCATATTCATTTCTCCAGATTGTTCCGAATGGAGCAGCGAGGTTTGTTACGAAAGAGATCATCGCAAAGATGAAGAACATCGTGATAATTGCGACGAGATTACCGTTCTTTTTTTCTTGTGTCATGGTTCAAAAAAAATGTTAGTTTATAAAATTAGGTTAGTTATTTTTCAAATCTTATTCTTCTACCGTAAATTTGTAGACAGTGATCTGTTGGTATTCATCACCCGGCAGCAAGGTAGCCGATGGGAAATGAGGTTTGTTCGGAGTATCCGGGAAACACTGTGCTTCAAAGCAGATAGCGCTTCTGGCAGGGAATGTAGCTCCGTGTGCACCTTCAAATCCGTTGAGCCAGTTGCCCGTATAGAGTTGTACACCCGCTTCGGTGGTATATACTTCCATGATACGTCCGCTTTCCGGGTCCTTGCAAGTGGCAGCCAGGTCGAGCGAACCGCTTTCCATCTTGTTCAGTACATAACAGTGGTCATATCCTGCACCGAAAATCAGTTGCTGGAATTTGTCGTCGATACGTTCGCCTACAGTGTGCGGAGCACGGAAATCCATCGGAGTACCTTCTACTTTGGCAATTTCACCGGTAGGGATAGAAACTTCGTCGATAGGCGTATAGAAATCAGCGTTGATCGTAACGATGTGGTTGTTAACGGTAGGAGTAGGGTTGGAAATACCGGCGAGGTTGAAGAAACCGTGGTTAGTCAAGTTAACGACTGTAGCTTTGTCGGTGGTAGCGCGGTATTCGATAGTCAGTGCATTTACTTCATTTTCCAGGCGGTAAGTCATTTCCACTTCCAGATTGCCGGGGAATCCCTCTTCGCCGTCAGCAGAAACATAGTTGAATTGCACTGTGCTCTCATCAATCTGGACAGCATCCCAAACACGGGCGTGGAAACCGGTAGGTCCACCATGCAGAGAGTTAGGTCCGTTGTTAATCGTGAGTTCATGTTCTTCGCCGAACAAAGTGAATTTTCCTTTCGCGATACGGTTGCCGTAGCGTCCGATAGTAGTGCTTAGGAAAGGTTCCGGGCTGTTGATGACGTGGTCGATGCTGTCGTGTCCGAGGATTACATTAGCATACTTACCGTTTTTGTCCGGTACCATGATAGAAAGAATGGCGCATCCGTAATTGGTTACAGCTACTTCCATTCCCTTTGTGTTTTTGAGGATAAATAAATCAGTTTTCTTATCATTTATATCCTTTTGGAAATCTTTCCGGCTGAGCCCTGATAGATTCCCTTCTGTTGGGAATGTGTTATTCATGTCTGGTATTATTAAAAATTTCCTGCAAATAAAGGGAAATTCTTTCTTACTCACAAATTATTCCGACTAAATATGACAGGTGCTTTAGGAAAGTTTAGCTTTATTACTTCATCTTCTTTGGATGCAAGGACAAAAGATGATTTCTTAAATGAATTTTCATCCTCCTTTTCTTAAAAACTGAACTATTTTTTGTATGTTTGTTCCCGGATTGTAACAATCCGAGCGAATTTAATCTAAGTTTATAACAAGAAAAACAAAAATGTATCCATTAAAATTCGAACCTATTCTGAAGCAGACGCTTTGGGGGGGCGACAAAATTATTCCGTTCAAGCATTTGAATTCAGACTTGAAAGGAGTAGGAGAAAGCTGGGAGATTTCCGGTGTTGAGAACAATGAATCCGTAGTGGCTAATGGCCCGGATAAAGGTTTAACCTTGGCCGATATGGTAAGAAAGTATCGTGAGGAACTGGTTGGTGAAGCGAATTATGCCCGTTTCGGCAATAAATTCCCACTGCTCATTAAGTTCATCGACGCCAAACAGGATTTGTCAATCCAGGTACACCCAACAGATGAGTTGGCGAAGAAACGCCACAATTCGATGGGAAAAACCGAGATGTGGTATGTGGTAGATGCCGACAAAGGAGCTAAATTGCGTTCAGGATTCTCTGAACAGATTACCCCGAAAGAATATAAAGAACGCGTGTTGAACAATACGATTACCGACGTATTGCAGGAATATGAAATTCATCCGGGTGATGTATTCTTCCTTCCTGCCGGACGTGTGCACAGCATCGGGGCAGGTTCTTTCATCGCCGAGATTCAGCAAACTTCTGATATAACTTATCGTATCTACGATTTCAACCGTAAAGATGCGAATGGTAAAACCCGCGAACTTCACACCGATTTAGCCCGTGAAGCCATCAACTACGAAGTATTGGATGACTATCGTACTAAATACGAACCGTTGAAGGACGAACCGGTAGAACTGGTTGCCTGCACTTACTTCACGACTTCTCTGTATGACATGACTGAAGAAATCAGTTGCGACTATTCCGAACTCGATTCATTCGTGATTTTTATCTGTATGGAAGGATCATGCAAGATGAGAGACAATGAAGGTAATGAACTGACTGTTAGTGCAGGAGAATCTATCCTGTTGCCTGCTACCACGCAAGATGTCACTATCACTCCCGAAGGAGGAAGTGTGAAATTGCTGGAAACATACGTATAAGATAATAGCGTACAAAATGAAGGTCATCCGACTTTGTTTCATCCTCATGATGGGCAAAGCCGGATGACTTTTTTTATTACTAATAGAATAAAAACGGCAAAAAACTCTTTAACTATATTTATTAAAAAGTTTATCTGGAACACACAAAAAGATTCGTTCTTTTGCCGCTTGCCAAATGGCATAATATATAAAATAACTAGTGATGTAATGAGGAACAAAAATGGATTTAGCCGATGTGCAGAGTTCTACATCGGCCGTTTGCGAAAGGAGGGACGCTATTCTACGGCGCATGTCTACAAGAATGCCCTCTTCTCTTTCAGCAAGTTTTGCGGCACGCTCAATGTGTCGTTCAGACAAGTCACCCGGGAAAGTTTACGACGCTACGGGCAGTATCTTTACAAGTGTGGCTTGAAGCCCAATACGATCTCTACGTATATGCGTATGCTTCGTAGTATTTATAACCGGGGAGTAGAAGCGGGCATTGCGCCATACGTGCCGCGATTGTTTCATGATGTTTATACCGGTGTCGATGTTCGCCAGAAGAAGGCCCTGCCTGCTGTCGAATTGTATAAGCTTCTGTATGAGGACCCCAAGTCGGAGCGTTTGCGTCGTACACAGGCTATTGCTGCCCTGATGTTCCAGTTTTGCGGAATGTCGTTCGCAGATTTAGCCCACCTGGAGAAATCGGCACTCGATCAGAATGTGTTGCGATACAACCGTATCAAAACTAAAACCCCGATGAGTGTGGAAGTACTTGATACAGCCAGGGAAATGATTAACCAGCTTCGCAATAGGGAAGATGCACAACCCGATTGTCCGGATTATCTGTTTGACATCCTTAGCGGCGATCAAAAACGTCTGGATGAAAGAGGGTACCGGGAATATCAGTCCGCTCTTCGCCAATTCAATAATTGTTTGAAGGACTTGGCAAGAGCTTTGCATTTGCAATCTCCCGTCACTTCCTATACACTTCGCCATTCTTGGGCAACGACAGCGAAGTATCGGGGAGTACCTATTGAAATGATTAGTGAATCATTGGGCCATAAATCTATAAAAACCACACAAATCTATTTGAAAGGCTTTGGACTTAAAGAACGTACGGAGGTAAATAAAGGGAATTTATCTTACATTAAAAACTGTTGTGTAGGCAGGGTAAAAAGTGCAAAGTGTTAGTATTCAGAACTAAAGTATGTGTGTTACTTCTTAGGTAACGGAACTTAAATTTGACGCAAAGATAGACAAAAACATAAATAGTAAGCAAATATTCTTCCACTTTTTTTCGTTTTATCTGAAATATAGGAAAAAAACTATCCGAACATGAAATAACTTTGTTTTCATGCTCTAAACTTTTTATTGCCTAATCTCTGGATTTTTCCTGTTGAGTATTAGGCAGTTCCTTTCTTGTGCCCTATTCCTATATGTGATTTCCATTTTTATAGAGACGCGCGCCTTGTGTGTGTATTGTCCGTTACCTAAGAAGTAACGGACATACATGAGGTAAAAAAACATGATTTTAACAAAGCCGAAATCAATTAGTGCTGGGCCTAGCGATGGGACAGGGGAAGGCGTAGCACACTCTAAACGCTGGTATGTTGCTCTGGTTCGTATGCATCACGAGAAGAAAGTAGCCGAACGTTTAGATAAAATAGGGATTGAGAATTTTGTTCCTGTTCAGCAGGAAATTCATCAGTGGAGTGACCGGCGCAAGATGGTTGAGTCTGTCCTTCTTCCAATGATGGTGTTTGTACACGTTAATCCGAAAGAGCGCAAAGAAGTTCTAAGTTTTTCTACAGTGAGCCGTTATATGGTGATGCGTGGTGAGAGCTCTCCAGCGGTGATTCCAGATGAGCAGATGGCTCGTTTTCGTTTCATGCTCGACTATTCAGAGGAAGCTATTTGTATGAACAGCTCTCCTTTGGCACGTGGTGAGAAGGTTCGTGTTGTGAAAGGACCTCTGACCGGGCTGGTTGGTGAACTGGTCAATGTCGATGGCAAAAGCAAGATTGCCGTCCGGCTGAATATGCTGGGATGCGCATGCGTCAATATGCCTATTGGTTATGTCGAGGCTATCTGTGAGAAAAACTAATCCAGTCATCATTTATCCACCATTTACATGAATACGAAATTATCCGGTGCTTTTGCACTGATATTCTTTTTCTTCTTTCTCTCGGCTTGCCAGTCCTATAAGAAAGTACCTTACTTACAGGATGCGGAGATTTTGAAACAGGCGAATACGCAAGTTGCGCCTGTTCAGGACGCAAGGCTGATACCGGGTGATGAAGTTTCCATTCTTGTTTCCACTTCCGATCCGGTTGTTTCGCAGCCTTTCAATGCGCAAGGCAGTACGTTTCTATTGGACGATCAGGGAAATATCAATTATCCGGTTTTAGGTAAACTTCCTTTGAACGGTTTAACAAGTCGTGAAGCTGAAAACCTGATAACGGATAGACTGAAATCTTACGTGAAAGAAAGACCTACGGTAGTAGTCCGTATGTCCGGCTTTAAAGTTTCAGTTTTGGGCGAAGTGGCCTCTCCCGGTGTTTATCCGGTAGTGAATGAGCAGATCAATGTGCTCGAGGCCCTTGCCATGGCAGGAGATTTGACTATTTATGGTGTTCGTGATAATGTGAAACTAATCCGCGAAGACAAGAACGGGCATAAACAGTTTGTTACACTCAATCTGAACGACGCGGATTTGTTGTTATCTCCTTACTATCAGTTGCAACAGAATGACATCCTATATGTCACTCCCAATAAAACCAAAGCACAGAGCGCGGACATCGGAACAAGTACTACGATGTGGATTTCGGGATTTTCCATCTTAGTGTCAATTGCCAGTCTGTTGGTCAATATACTTAGATGATCCTTACAACTCTCCATATTCTTTGATACAGTTAAAACACGGACATTCCTTCATCGGATTTAAATCATGATGGCCTACAATCAATGCTTTGGGGAATCTTTTCCTCAATTCGCGGAGCAAAGCGAGCAAGGAACCTCGTTGCGCCAATGTACGTGTGTCTTGGGGACGTCCGGCAATATCCAGCCCTCCTTCGTAACAAATACCTATCGAATGGGTGTTATGGTCACGGCAGTGTGCCCCGACCTTTTCCAGAGGACGGCCCTGGCAAATTTCTCCATCGCGGGTGATGTAGAAATGGTAACCGATGTCACGGAATCCACGGTGTTGGATATGATCTTGTCGGCAAGCCTCCGCCGAAAGGAATTTTCCTTCCGGCGTGGCACTGCAATGAATGATAATCAGCGTGATGGTGCGCATGGGGCTACATACAACTTTGTACTCCGATCAGGCCTCCGATAGCGGTGGCAACGGTGATAATCACTTTGATAATGAAGCTCCATACGGAACGGGGAGAAGATGAATTACTCATGACATTGTTTTTTTAAGATTAAAAATTGGATTTAAATAAGTCCTTCACTAAATGAAGGACTTACAGGAACTAAGGAATAGGAATTAGGCAGCCGGGTCAGGTGCTTCACCGCTTCCGCCCGGATTCGGATTGGGCGTATTGCCTGAATCGGAACCTCCACCGGGGGTAGTTGGTTTCTGATATTCGGCCTGCTGTTTCAACTGGCTGTCGAGTTTCAGGTTGGTGGTTGACAAATTACCGGTAGCACGAGCTTTCAGACGCATACCAGTGATGTTTTTCTCCAATGAGAAATCTTCCAGCGTATCAGCTGCCTTACTGCGGATGCCCACACCAAAGATGGCAAGGTCGTCGATTTTCACACATTTGCCGTCGAGCAGCAGTTCCTTGATGCAGTCTACCATGTCGGAAAGCACACCTTTGATGACACCACCGGAATACGGTGAATTGTGTTTTGACATGTGTTCGGCAAGCTTAGCCAAATCAAACGTCTCGTCGCTTACCGCACGGGCGAACCACTTGCCTGCATTCAGGCCTTTTTGCTGTTGGTTTTGATAAATTTTGTAACGAATCATAAAACAATAAATTAAAGGGTTAAACATTGTGTCCGGGGGATTCTTTTCCCTTTCGACGATACAAAGATACAACCCTGAAACCCGCAGAAATCAATAGTCTACAGTTGCACGCGATTGTTGTCAATTATGCGCAGTAACGGTCGGTTATTCAATGGAAAAACGTAGGATATGTGAATATGTTTTGTTATTTTTGTAATTGTAAATCAGAAACTTATTCATCATGAACGAATTCAAAATACGCGCCTACGGTCGCATGGAACTGGCTCAACTTTATTCTCCGGAACTAACTGACATTGCTGCATATCGAAAGATGAAGAAATGGATCTCTTTATGTCCCGGACTTCTGCAACGCCTGTACGACTTAGGTTACGAATCAAAGCGCCGCTCATTCACCCCGTTGGAGGTGAGAGTGATTGTAGATGCCTTGGGAGAACCTTAGAAGAGCGGAAAAGTAAAGCACCGCTTTAGCAATCGTAAAGCTATGCTTTACCACCTCTAAAGCGCCGCTTTAGGATTCATGAAACGTCCTGTTGTTATATAAATGCAAAAAATGCACTTTTTCCGAGGGTTCCCTAACACACGCACACATGCGTGCGCGTATAAACGCCTTTATCGTCTGTATTGATAAGCAATCCTTTTTTTATCAGACGGTTCAGCCAGCTAAGAGCAGTGTTAGGTTTGATTTTCATCTTTTCAGCCTGCTCCAACAACTGTGTGCGGGTGAACTGGTTGCCCATTATTTCAAAAAGTGCATCCCGGTCGGCATTGGCTCTATGTTTGACCTCTGTGGAAGGAAGAAAAGATAAGATATGTGTGGCATGACGATAGAGCGGAGTTACAAGCTCCAGCACCGCATGGAAATCTTCAGCGGTGATTGTCACATCCCAACGGGTGATAATGCCGTCTTTGATATTATCGGCGGCAATCTCCTTGTCAGGGGTCAGCAGAGGGGAGGAAGAATCCTTGAACTGATAAGGCTGGTCGCATTCCAATGCACGAATCATAGCTATTTCTGCCATGATACGGCATGTATTGACAGCCAGTCGGGCTATGGAACTGCTCATTTCGTTATCGTTGGCAAGTCCCGAGCGGAAAAACAGATCGGCAAAGAGGGCATTGAACTCTTGCTTTTGCTCATCAGTGAGCCGGAGCGTATGAAGCCCGTGTGCTTTCATCAGGTCCAGTTGCTTTTTCCATTCCAGGCCTATGCCTGTGAAGATGGCTTCCAGATCGGTTTCGCCACTTTCAAACTGGTTGATCCATGTCCATATACCGTGCATATAATAAAACAGCTGGCGCGAGAAAAGACCGTTCTCTGTCGAGGGAATGAGTGGTTTTACTTGTGCGGGCGTGCCGGAAAGCAGGAGGGAGAGATAGCTTTTCTTTACTTCCCGGTATTCCTGGTCGGTGCGCCGGTTGTACGACAGGCGGTCGTGGTCGAATGCTTTGCGGAGTGTATCGCTCCAGTGTCCGTATTCAGAACCGATAGCAGCGGAGATGGTATCCGCTTCGGTTTCGCAGATAAGTCCTGTGCCGTTGGCATCCATGATATTTTGCAGAATACCAGTTCCGGTGTTATTGCCCGAGATGAGAAACATTTTATTCTTGGGCATTTGAGGAGCTTCCACTTTGCAGCGCTCCTTTCCCATGGTATCATAGGCGGCTTTCTCTTTTTTGTAGGCCTTGACCTCTTCCGCTACTTTTTGGCGGATCTCGTCATGAATAGGCTCTACAAGCAGCCGGATGAACGAAAGAATTCCCTTACCCGAGGCGGAAGGGGCTACAATAAAACTTTGCAGGCAAGGAGACTGGAGTTTGCCGGCGTATGGACATCTCACATATCGCTCCATGCTGGCACCTATGGCGGTCAATGCTCCGAGCAGCATGACATCGCGTTGTGTGGGGCTGGTGGCATAACTCATGATGAGCGACAGGATTTTCGGCCAGTCCGCTTCGGTGAAAGAGGGCAATGGCTGGTTCGGGTCACTCCCGTCCTGCAGCTCTTCGGATTCGTCCGGTTCTTCATTGTCCACCTTATTATACACGTGCGTGTGTGTGAGATTTTTGGACGGTGCATTTCCTGCATTTTTTGCATTTTTCCGGTGGTTCATCACTCCCTCTTTGCAGAGAGTCACACCCGCCCTTTCAGCAAGATGGAATGCAGTGCCCAGATGGACATCTCCATGCCGGGTAGTAAGTGCATTGGAGAATATCCGTTCGGCATGTTCCCGTTCGTACTTGGCAGACACCCGGCACAACCGATGGAAAAACTCGCGTCCCGCTTCTCCGCAATCCGTTGCGATGGCGAACGCCAGTTGTACATATTCAGCATACGTAGGGGCAATATCCGCTCCTGCAGTTTCAACCGCCTCACAGAGGCGGCATAACGATTCAATTTCGTCCATAATTTTAATTTATAGTTTTTAATATCTAATTATTTGTTGTTTCTAAACAACGCTCCCGGATCATGACTAAGAAAACAAGACCTAACAATGTCCTTACCGGAAAAGTCTACCCCTTTGCGTTTTTCTCCGAATGGAGGAGGTGTTTCCGTGCCATAGAGCAACACAGTGAACATCATTGCCAGTTTCATATTTTCGATGATACTGTTTGTGTCGTTAGCCATGGGTAAATGATCGTAGGGTACGAATGCTTTCACACCCCGTCCGCTGGGACTGATAAACGTGAGTACAGGATGCAGAAGGTGGTCATTAAACAATGTACTGCGCATTTCCACTGCCTCCTGATAGGAATCGAGATGGTCGATATCTACCACCACCAGATGTGAAGAAGCTACGAAACATTTGCTGTTGCGACGCGAGAACGTACCACAGGGAGTCACATAAGGCAATAGTGATGCTTTTGCTGTCCGTATATCTCCGGAATTGCGTACTTGTTCGGTCAGAATTTTGAGATTCTCGTTGCAGGTTATCATTTGAAAAACTTGTTCTACGGAGACTTCGCAGGAGGGAATCAGTGTTGCAGGAGTAACAATCCGTCCCTGTTCATTTTTGATGGGAGCAATGGGAGGCATGAAATAAGACATTCTAAAATCGTTTGTCATCATTTAATTTTTTAAGTTTTTAATTCAATAATTGCTTTGTCTTTCAAAAGCGTGTGCGAAGATCGGGAAAGATTTTAAAGTGCTGTTCCTGACATGTCGGGAACAATGTGAAAATAATTAACGTGAAACTTACATATTTAACAATAAATAAAGAAATGGACATGCGAAACGAAATTCGCCACGAGGCTTTAGGAATCCTGATTGAGGAGGAGTTGAGACGTGCGAAGGTGAATATTATGGCAATGTGTGATGAGTTGCACATGGGGCATACTACTTGCTCTGATTTAAGGGGGGCTCTGATAAACATCTGAAATATTACGAAGGTATCCTTGATTTCTATTGTGACGCTTTTACCGACGAAGAGATTCTTGAAAAAATAGAAAAGTGGGCATTGATGTATCTTCGATACAGGAAAAAGAAGAAAGAGGAACTTGCTAACAATGATAAATAAATGACGAAACTATACCGGTGAACTGGTAGAAGAGTAATAGTATACAATGATTAGATAAATATAACAGCATATTATGAAAAAAGTAGCACTAATTTCGGGAATTACAGGACAGGATGGCTCATTTTTGGCAGAGTTTTTAATAGAAAAGGGATATGAGGTTCATGGCATTCTTCGCCGTTCTTCGTCCTTTAATACGGGGCGTATAGAGCATCTGTATTTGGATGAATGGGTACGTGATATGAAAAAAGAACGTTTAGTGAATCTTCATTATGGGGATATGACTGACAGTAGTTCTTTGATTCGTATCATCCAGCAAGTGCAACCTGATGAGATTTATAACTTAGCAGCACAAAGCCATGTGAAAGTTTCATTTGATGTGCCTGAATATACCGCAGAATCGGATGCTGTAGGTACACTCCGTATGTTGGAGGCCGTACGCATCTTGGGCATGGAGAAAAAGACAAAGATATATCAAGCTTCAACTTCCGAACTCTTTGGTTTGGTTCAGGAAGTACCTCAAAAGGAAACGACTCCTTTTTATCCCCGCTCTCCGTATGGTGTAGCTAAACAATATGGTTTCTGGATAACCAAGAATTACCGCGAAAGTTACGGGATGTTTGCCGTAAATGGCATTTTATTTAATCATGAAAGTGAACGCCGTGGCGAAACTTTTGTAACTCGTAAGATAACATTAGCGGCGGCACGTATAGCCCAAGGCTTGCAGGATAAACTTTATTTGGGAAACTTGAATTCTCTTCGTGACTGGGGATATGCCAAGGACTATGTGGAATGTATGTGGCTGATTCTACAACATGAAACTCCGGAGGATTTTGTAATTGCTACAGGTGAATATCATACAGTACGTGAGTTTACAACACTTGCTTTTAAAGAAATCGGCATTGAACTTCGTTGGGAAGGTGAAGGGGTAAATGAGAAAGGAGTTGATACTACTACCGGAAGAGTACTTGTTGAAGTAGATCCTAAATACTTCCGACCTTCTGAAGTGGACCAGTTATTGGGTGATCCTACAAAGGCGAAAACTTTATTAGGATGGAATCCTAGGAAAACATCTTTTGAAGAGTTAGTAAAAATTATGATGGCTCATGATATGAAGTTTGTAGAAAAACTCCACATGAAGTCACAAATGAATCAAGGATAAAAATAGCTTTATGCAGGAAGTCCAACGTTTCAATAAAGTCCTAAAATCTTTTGTCCTTCTAGGGGACATTATCTTATTGAACTTGCTGTTATGGGTGTTTGCTTTTTGGGGGGATAATCAGTCTTCCTCGGAGTATTCTATGTCTCTCTTCCAGAACATGGCTCTAATGACTTTATGTTATCTGGTTTGCAATATCCGTTCTGGAGTGATCCTTCATCGTCCGGTAGTCCGCCCGGAACAGATAATGCTTCGAGTGGCCCGGAATATGATTCCTTTTGTATTGATGGTATTGGGGCTTTCGTATATTTTCCATTTTGAATGTGTTAATCTGCGTCAGTTAGGAGTTTTTTATGTAGTTCTCATTGTTGTCATTATTTCTTACCGCTTGACTTTCCGTTACATTTTGGAGCTTTATCGTAAAAGCGGAGAAAATGTCCGGAAGGTAGTGCTGGTGGGTAGCCATGAAAATATGCAGGAACTTTATCATTCCATGACGGATGATCCGACATCCGGATATCGTGTACTAGGATATTTTGAAGATTTTCCATCAGACCGCTATCCTATGAATATTGCTTATTTGGGACAGCCGTGCGAAGTCGTTGATTATTTGGCCCGTAATGCGGGAAAGGTAGACCAGCTCTATTGTAGTCTTCCTTCCGCCCGTAGTGCTGAAATTGTACCGATTATCAACTATTGTGAGAATCATCTGATTCGTTTTTTCAGTGTTCCGAATGTCCGGAATTATTTGAAACGGAGGATGCATTTTGAAATGTTAGGTAATGTTCCGGTACTTTCTATCCGTCGTGAGCCACTAGAGCTTCAGGAGAATCGAATTTTGAAGCGTGGTTTTGATATAGTTTGCTCCCTGTTATTCCTTTGTACTTTTTTCCCGATTATATATATCATTGTGGGACTGGCTATAAAGATAAGTTCTCCTGGACCTGTCTTTTTCAAACAGAAACGAAGTGGTGAAGATGGTCGTGAATTTTGGTGTTATAAGTTCCGTTCGATGCGGGTGAATGCTCAATGTGATACGTTACAGGCTACGGAATGTGATCCTCGTAAGACGCGCATTGGTAACCTGATTCGCAAGACAAATGTGGATGAACTTCCTCAATTTATTAATGTACTGAAAGGGGATATGTCTTTAGTGGGTCCCCGTCCACACATGTTGAAGCACACAGAAGAATATTCTCATTTAATAAATAAATATATGGTTCGTCATTTTGTAAAGCCTGGTATTACAGGTTGGGCACAAGTGACAGGTTTTCGTGGAGAAACGAAGGAACTTTGGCAGATGGAAGGACGTGTGCAACGTGACATCTGGTATATCGAGCATTGGACGTTTCTTTTGGATTTATATATCATGTATAAGACTGTGTATAATGTAATCCGTGGAGATAAAGAGGCTTATTAAGAAATTAAAAATTAAAGATTAAAAAATGAGAAATCTGAAACGATTGACTTTGGGTGTGCTACTTGCTTTTTTGCTGGTATCCTGCCAATCATACAAGAAAGTACCTTATTTACAAGATACAGCTTTTGTGAATAATACAGAACAGAATGTTCGTCAGGCAGGTGTGAAGGTAATGCCCAAGGATTTGTTGACGATTGCCGTGTCTTGTTCTACTCCGGAACTGGCTGCACCTTTTAATTTGGTAAATTCGGGTACTGCTAGTGGAGTAGAGGGAAATACGGTGGGACAAGGAACTGCGTCATCTGCTCTACAGCAATATTTGGTAGATAATCAGGGAAATATCAATTTTCCGGTATTGGGCGAGATTCATGTAGGTGGGTTGACAAAACTGGAAATAGAAAACCTGATTATAGACAAGTTAAAGGTTTATTTGAAAGAAGCACCGCTTGTAACTGTACGTATTGTTAATTATCGAATTTCGGTATTGGGGGAGGTCACCAAGCCAGGTAGCTTTGTAGTCTCTAACGAGAAGATTAATTTGCTGGAAGCACTCGCTATGGCAGGTGATCTAACTATTTATGGTATGCGTGACAATGTGAAATTAATCCGGACAGGGCAAGATAACAAGCAGGAAATTATTACTATGGACTTGAATAAGACTGAAACGATGCTGTCTCCTTATTATCAGCTGCAGCAGAATGATATAATTTATGTGACACCTAATAAGACTAAGGCTAAGAATTCGGATATAGGAACTAATACGGGATTATGGCTGTCTAGTACCTCTATTCTGGTTTCACTTGCAAATATATTGGTAATTTTATTAAAATAGTGATCAATAATGAAAGAAAATTTGTACGACAATAATATGAATGAACTAGATGAAGAAAAAGTAAATTATCAGGAACTTCTCTTTAAGTATATAATTCATTGGCCTTGGTTTGTTGCTTCGGTTTTAGCTTGTTTGATTAGCGCTTGGGTGTATTTACATTTTCAGACTCCTGTGTATCAGGTTTCTGCTTCTATCATGATAAAGGATGATAAAAAGAATAGTGGTGGAAATAATACTGATTTGGAAAGTTTGGGATTAGGTGGAGTGATTACTTCTACGCAGAGTATTGATAATGAAATAGAAGTGATACGCTCAAAAACAATACTGAAAGAGGTCGTTAATGATCTGGAACTTTATATTACTTACTATGATGAGGATGAGTTTCCTAAAAAAGAGTTGTATAAAACCTCTCCGGTAATCGTGAATTTGACAACTCAAGAGGCTGATAAATTGCCGGGCGCAGCTTTGATTGATATGAAGCTAACTCCAGAGGGTAGTTTGGATGTAAATCTAAAGATCGGTTTGAGCGAATACAGTAAACATTTTGATAAGCTCCCAGCGGTATTGCCTACAGATGCAGGTACATTTGGGTTTACATTGAAAGATTCTTTGTTAAATGGAAGGATAGAAGGACAAAATATAGTACGAAATATCAGTGCTGTGGTTAGTCAACCATTTGGAGTGGCAAAAGGTTATCAGTGGGCATTAAATATTGAACCAATTTCTAAAACGACTTCTGTAGCTGTTGTTTCACTGATGAATACGAATATACAGCGTGGCCAGGATTTTATCAATAAGTTGATGGAAATGTATAACCATAATACGAATAATGATAAAAATGAGATTGCAAAGAAAACTAGAGAGTTTATCAATGAACGTATTAAAATAATTGATGAAGAACTCGGAAGTACAGAGGATAAACTGGAAGCATTTAAAAGAAATGCTGGATTAACTAATATTGGCAGTGATGCCCAATTAGCTGTTGAAGGGAATGCAGAATATGAAAGAAAGCGTGTAGAGAATGGAACTCAAATCAATTTGATTCGTGATCTTACCAAATATATTAATAATCCGTCGAATGAGTATGAGGTGTTACCTGCTAATATAGGCTTATCTGATAATGGTTTGACTACTCAGATAGATCGTTATAATGAATTGATTTTTGAACGCAAGCGTTTACTTCGCACTTCTACAGAGAATAACCCGATGATTGTGAATTTGGATACGAGCATTCGTGCCATGAAAGCGAATGTGAAAGCAGCTATTGATGGGACTTTGCAAGGTTTGCTTATCGTGAAGGCTGATTTGGATCGTGAGGCTAGTCGCTTCTCTCGTCGTATCAGTGATGCTCCAGGCCAAGAACGTCAGTATGTAAGTATTGCGCGTCAGCAGGAAATTAAGGCAGGACTTTATTTGATGCTTTTGCAGAAGCGTGAAGAGAATGCTATTACTTTGGCTGCTACTGCAAATAATGCTAAGATTATCGATGAGCCAGCAGCTGAAGGTGGACCAGTTTCTCCTAAACCTAAAATGATTTATATGGTTGCTTTAGCAGTAGGATTGGGGTTGCCTGTTGGTTTTATCTTTCTGCTCGGTTTGACTAAATTTAAAATAGAGGGGCGTGGTGATGTCGAGAAATTAACAAGGTTACCTATTGTGGGTGATGTACCATTGACTGATGAAAAAACAGGTTCTATTACTGTGTTTGAGAATCAGAATACTTTAATGAGTGAAACTTTCCGCAATGTCCGTACTAATTTACAGTTTATGCTTGAAAGTAGCCAGAAAGTAATTTTGGTGACTTCAACAGTCAGTGGTGAGGGTAAATCGTTTATATCAGCAAATCTTGCTATCAGTCTTTCTTTGTTGGGAAAAAAAGTCGTGATTGTGGGGCTTGATATTCGTAAGCCAGGTTTGAATAAAATCTTTAATATTCCCAGAAAAGAGATGGGGATTACTCAATATTTATCAAATCCGGAAAAGAATTTGATGGATTTTGTTCAATCTTCAGATGTAAGTAAAAATTTGTATATTATTCCAGGGGGGACAGTACCACCTAATCCTACGGAATTACTGGCTCGAGATGGCTTGGATAAGGCTATTGCTATATTGAGAAAAGAATTTGACTATGTAATTTTAGATACAGCTCCAGTTGGTATGGTGACTGATACTTTGCTTATAGGTCGTATTGCAGACTTATCTGTCTATGTATGTCGTGCAGATTATACTCGAAAAGCAGAGTTTACTTTGATCAATGAACTGGCAGATAATAATAAACTTCCTAATCTTTGTACTGTAATTAATGGTTTGGATCTTCAAAAGAAAAAGTATGGTTACTACTATGGTTACGGTAAGTATAGCAAGTATTATGGCTATGGCAAACGTTATGGCTACGGTTACGGCTATGGAGAACATAGAGTAAAGGAAGAATGAACGTCTAAAAGGTGAGGATTTATTCTATCTTAGCAGAGATGTATAATGATGGGGATATATAATTATGTAATAAGAACTGCTAAATTGTAGAGTAGATTCCCTTAAAACTATCTTGATAGACTCTAACTGGAGTTTTAACGCTTAAATAGATATTTGTGATCTCGTGTCTTGATATTATGTGCAAAAAGTCTAAATCTTTAAACCTTATACTTTAGTTTATAGCTATGAATTGTTTTTTCGAGTTTTATATGGTGAAGGTGATTAAGTATTTACCAAAACATCGTACGATAACAAATTAGTAATTCATAATGGTAAATCCATATTATATCGTTTGCGTTAGCAATGAAGATTATGTACAGCATACAGCTGTAATGTTGTGCTCACTTTTTGAGACCAATCGCGACAAATCGTTTCAAGTATATTTCTTAACTACAGGAATATTAAAAGAGTCTGCTTGCAAACTTTCTGTTTTGTGTAGTAATTATGGCAATACATTTATAATCAGGAACTGTGCTACTAATGATATTATCGACTTACCTGTAGGGCAGTGGAATATTATTATGTATCTTAAACTTTTTATACCTCATGTGCTACCTCTCGAAGTAGAACGATGTCTTTTCTTAGATGTAGATATGATAATTAATGCCGATATTAAATCTCTTTATGAGATAGATTTACAGAACAAAGTGCTAGCAGCAGCAGAGGATATCCCCGATTGTGTCACTTATAAGCCTAGGTTACATTTACAGGTAGAAGATCTTTATATAAATTCAGGGGTTATGGTTTGTGACCTTTTACAGTGGAGGGCTATGGAATTACAAC
This sequence comes from Bacteroides sp. 3_1_13, assembly GCF_001185845.1. Classification (NCBI taxonomy): domain Bacteria; kingdom Pseudomonadati; phylum Bacteroidota; class Bacteroidia; order Bacteroidales; family Bacteroidaceae; genus Bacteroides; species Bacteroides sp. 3_1_13. The sequence continues at coordinate 1,649,032 of NZ_KQ236956.1, read as the reverse complement.
GTCCTATCTTTGAATTTGTTCGTACTGTTGCTGATAAGATAAACAATGAGCAAGACGTGATAGCAATGTATTTTAAAGGAAAGATAACTAGTTTACCTATCAAGTGGAATATGACCACTTTTTATTTTAGGCGACAACCCAAGATTTTTAATAAATATCTACCTCAATTAATTGATGCCCGAAAAGCTCCAGGTATTATTCATTTTGCTTGTCCTATTAAACCTTGGTTTCGCGATTGTCAACATCCTTATAAAATATTATACAAAAGATATCTTCTTATGACTGATTGGAAAGAGTATAAATTCCCCATTTTTGAACAAATGACAGCGTGGGGGAGAACAAAACGTATTGTTCGTAACTTTCTCAATTGTGTAGGAGTGATGAATGATGCTGGATATAATATTAAATAATAATTGAGATAATCTATTGTTATTAATAGATTATCAGAGAAGCTTAATCCATTGAGATTAAGTGAATTCTAAAATGTATGCAAAAATATAACTATTCGTTTTTTAATCGGATAATAACCAAACTAAAAACATTGTGGATTGATCTATTTCATAATCCTATATTGGTTAATGCCTGTTTATTTTATTCCTATGGTAGGTTAGTTCATCGTAATTGGGGTGATGATATTAATTATTTCTTTATAGAATGCATATTTAGGCGTAAAATCTCTTATCTCTATAATTCTTCTCTTTCAATGAGAAGGAATTCTATAAATTATTTAATGATTGGATCAACCATTGACCAACTGTGTAACTCACAAACTATTATATGGGGAGCTGGTGTTATTGATGGTAACAGTGAATTACCTGCTAAACCTTTGAAAGTTTTGGCTGTAAGGGGGCCGCTGACACGCCAGTATTTGCTAAATAATGGAGTAGATGTTGCACCTGTTTATGGCGATCCAGCTCTTTTGTTGCAGTATTGGTATAGACCTAATGTTATAAAAAAGTATAGATTAGGCATTATTCCTCATTTTGACGACTTCGATCATCCAGCTCTCGTTGGATTTAAAAATGATCCTAAAGTACTTATGATAAAGATGGAAGGATACAAAAACTGGCTAGAAGTACTAGATCAAATTTGTAGTTGTGAATATATAGCTTCTTCGTCATTACATGGGCTAATTATGTCTGAAGCTTATGATATCCCCAATTTATGGATTGAACTTTCAGGTAAATTAATGGGAGGGCATTTTAAATTTCATGATTTTTTTCTTTCTATGGATCAAGATCGTCCCCAACCATATGTTGTTAAGGAGGGAATGAGTTTGAATGAAATAATGGCTGCTCTATCAAGTTATAAAAAAGGATCGATTGATTTGAATCCTCTTATTAATTCTGCTCCATTTAATATTTATTTAAAAAACAATTAGTAGTAATGAGAGAAATATATATAAATAGTATTCAATTTTCTGGGAGGAGAGTCACTTCTTTAATTAATATTGGTGGATACAATGAAACAATAGAAACAACAATAAATTGTTCATTTGGAGTGAATGTGGTTGCTGATAGGATCGATGCTTTTGTTTGTGGTTTATTGTACTTTGCAATGAAAGGTGGTTATGATATTGTTTCCGAATTACCAATATCTGATCAGTTGTATTATAATTTGGAATATCATTTTATTGATGCGATTGTTTCTGCTAATAATTTCTTGCATCGTATACGTATAAAAGCACCTTTAGTTGAGGTGATACAAAATAGGGGTAATCGTATAGCTACTGGTATCTCATGTGGAGTCGATTCGTTATATACTGTCGCTACTCATACTGGTTCGTATATCCCACAGTGTCGAAAAATAAATACGTTAGCATACTTTAATGCGGGTAGTTCTCCTGGTAATAAGCAACATTCAGATCTCACTAAAGGACGTTATCTTCATGCAAAGAGTTTTGCCCAGGAGTATGGATTTGACTTTATTGATATAGAGACTAATTTGCATTTGGTGATGAATAAGTATTTGCCTTATTCTCACATCGAAAATCATACTTATATGGCTCTTTTTTGTATGCTTCATCTTCAAGGTGCTATATCAACTTATTATTATTCGTCTGGTTACTCTTATGAAGAATTCTCATTAAAAAAAATAGCGGGACATGATTTTACTGTGGCCAAATATGATTTATTGTTACTTTCTATGGCTTCTACCGATACTCTTCGTTTCTATTCTACAGGTGGTGAGAGAAGTCGATTTGAAAAGACAAAAGTAGTAAGCTTATATCAACCTTCTAAGAAGTATTTGAATGTTTGTGTTAATAAACCTCCTCGGGATGGAAATGATAACACGTGTTTTAAATGTATAAGAACTTTGTTGACTTTAGACGCACTTGGTGTAATCGATGAGTATAATGCGGTTTTTGATATAGAATTTTATAAGCATAATAAAAAGGTATACTTGCGCAGAATGTGGCTAAATGGTACTTTTAAGCATGATGATATGCTTATAGAGTTATTACCCTATTATAAAAAAGAAATAACTTTTCTTTTTAAAGTCAAGGCTTTATTTAATGTACTACTAAATAAGCTTTTTAATAAGAAATCAATAGTATAACACTGTTGTATTTATTATTTTATGGACGAAAATAATAGAAAAATCGTAAAAAATTCAGCGTATTTGTATATACGCATGATGGTGACAATGGTTTTAGGATTCGTTGTCACTCGTATTGTACTTGAAAAGTTAGGTGCATCAGATTATGGTGTATATAATGTAGTGGGGGGATTTGTGTCACTCTTTACTGTGCTGAATAGTATCTTGCAAGGAGGAACGCGTCGATTTTTAGCTTTACGTATTGGTGAAGGAGATTGTTCAAAATTGAAAGATACATTTTCTACTGCTTTTGTGATTCATTTAGGCATAGCTATAATCGTCTTTATTCTTCTTGAAACTATTGGACTTTATTTTGTTAATCATAAACTTAATATTGATCAAGAACGACTATCGGCTGCAAATTGGGTCTTTCAATGCTCTATTGTTAGTGTAGTGATGGCTATTACGCAAACTCCTTTTACAGCTGCGGTTACTGCTCATGAACATTTCAATATTTATGCTTTTATGAGTATTTTCGATATTGTTGGTCGTATCATTATGTTGTTATTACTCACATTTATACCAGGTGATAAACTTATCATCTATGCATTAATACAAATGCTTATTGGGTTGATTGTTATGGTGGTTTATCGGTGGTATTGTTTTATGCATTTTCAAGAATGTGCGTTTTCTTTGCGTATAGACAAATTGAGTTTTAGAGAGATGATACAATTTTCTGGTTGGTCTACAATAGGTCACTTGTCTGCAGTGCTCAATGGACAAGGTATGTCTATTTTAATTAATCTTTTTTTTAATACAATAATGAATGCTGCGCGTGGATTAGCTAGTACTGTCATTTTTACTATAAATCAGTTGGTTAGCAGTTTTGTTATGGCTGCTGAACCTCAATTGGTAAAGCTGTATGGTGCCGGTGAGAAAGAGAAATTTCATCGTTTAATCTTCAATGTGAGTAAGTATACTTTGTTTCTTCTTGCTGTCTTTATTACGCCTGTATTACTTGAGATTGATTTTGTTCTTGCGCTATGGTTGACAGAAGTACCGGATTATACCTCTTCATTTATAAGAATTTCATTGATTGTCTCTTTTATTTCTTATTCTAATAAGTTTGTAGATCAAGGTGTTGTGGCAATAGGACGTGTTAAAGAATTAAATCTGTTTGTTGCGCCCCTTTATCTATTAACTCTTCCGTTAGCTTATTTTTTCTTAAAAATGGGGTTTGGACCAATAACTGTATATTGGGTATCGGCTGTTCCTTTAATCATAGCGATGGGATTGAATCTTTATATTATACACAAATACTACGATTTTCCTGCTATGAGATATATAGTGATGGTGTTTTTGAAAAACTTGATGCTTATTTTCTTAGCAACTATTATTCCTTGGCTAGTTCAGCAGCAAATGCAAATCGGATGGTTACGTTTCCTTGTTGTTTGTTCATTATCTGTTATATGTACATTAACTATTTTATATTCTATTGGTTTAGATGATGAGACTAGAGTTATTGTAAAGCGACAATTGACAAAACTAAGCCTTTTAAAATAATATGAGCTATTATTATATAGATAGCATACTGATTGTAACTTATAATAAATAAAAAGACAGTGAACGAATCTTTAATATCGGTTGTGGTCCCTGTGTACAATGCAGAGCACCAAATACGTTGCCTTTTAGATAGCTTATTATTACAAACGTGGAGTCATTTTGAAGTTTTGCTGATAAATGATGGTAGCACGGATGAGTCAGGTGTTATTTGTGAAGAATATGCGGATAAGGATCATCGTTTTAAGGTAATTCATAAACAAAATGAAGGGGTTAGTGCTGCTCGTCAAACTGGTATAGAAGCAGCAAGTGGTGTATATGTAATCCACGCAGATGCCGATGATTGGATAGAATCAGATATGTTACAGGATCTTTATGCAAAAGCTGTATCAACTAATGCAGATGTGGTATTTTGTGATTACTACGTGGAAAGTAATGGTAATAGTGTATATAGAAAGCAAGAACCTCCTTCTTTTAGTCCTGAAATGGTACTTCGCGCTATGTTTCAGCGGCTACATGGCAGTTGTTGGAACAAGCTTGTACGACGATCATGTTATAGTCAATATGGATGTCATTTTCCAAAAGGGATAAATTATTGTGAAGATCTTCTTTTTTGGGTACAGCTACTGCAGCACCCCAAAATAAAGATAACCTATGTAGATAAGGCTTATTATCACTATGTGATGAATGAGACTTCTATCACTCATAATTATACTCGTAAAACTTATCAAGTACGTTGTGCCTTTTATAATCAACTTTGTAACTATTTACCTTCAATAGGTTTTGAAAAGGAGTTGGAAAATGCTCGCCTTAGTGTGTTTGTTGAAGGTTATATGCATAGGGCTCTTAGTAATATTGAAGCGTGGAAACTATTGTGGATGTACAATAAAAAAGCTGCATTTTTCAATTCAAAAAGCATTCGTTGGAAAGTGGGATATATAGCCCTTGCTTTAGGATGCTTTCCTGTAGCCAGGAAATTACTTCGATTTTAATAAGTTTTTTTATATGCAAGCAAAAATAGCAATGATAGTGCCTTACTTCGGTAAATGGCCGGAATGGATGGATTTGTATTTATACTCCTGTAGCAAGAATCCTCAAGTAGACTTTTTGTTTTTTACAGATTGTTTGATGCCTGCGACTGTATATCCTAACACTCTTTTTACAACACTCTCTTTTGAAACATATTGTAAGCATGTTTCTCGAGTATTACATGTTGATTTTCGACCAACACAAGCCTATAAGTTATGTGATTTAAAGGTTTTCTATGGATTGATTCATGCTGAAGATTTAAGAGGATATGATTATTGGGCTTTTGGTGATAATGATCTTATCTTTGGTAATCTTAATATAATAACAAATACCCGAAATCTTAAAAAATATGAATTACTCACTACGCATAGTTATCATATTGCCGGTCACTTTACAGTAATTCGTAAGGAATCTAAATTTACTAAGTTGTGTTTGAAAATTCCAAATTGGCAGTCTTTGATATTAGATACAAAGAATTATGCAATAGATGAAGGTATATGGAGTGATATGGTTTATCCGGAGATTAAATTGGTACGTAGGCTGTATCGTTATGTTTTTAAGCCGATATTTCGCTTACATTACTTCAAATACTTAGCTTTAATTAACCGATTGTTTTGTAATCGTTTTACTCGTAGATCTTTTGTCGAATATTACACTAGTCCTAATCCGACTTTAGGTCAATATTGGGAATATGATTTTGATAAAAACAAAGTATATCGTTATGATGGATTAGAGCTTCCTTATTTACATTTTTTATTTTTCAAAAAAAACATTTATAGTAATTCTAAGTACTATTGGAATCCGGGTTTCTATCAATTACCAATTGATTGGCAACAACAGGGGGGGGGAAATGTATATATTAGTGTGGATGGCATCGTAATGAAAGAGAAAATGTAAATAAACGTTGGTTATAATATGAAAAGAATATTATTTATAGCTCCTTCCTATTTAGATCTTTATAAATTGATTTTAAAAGAGTTGCAAGTACTGGCAGGAAATCAAGTGGATTTTATTCCTGCTAAGCATTTTGATAGTCCGTATTATCATTGGGTAGGACACAAAACTATTCGTCAGATATGGTTTGAGTACATAAGTAAACCTATTGATAAATATTGGAAAGAGCAAATAAAGCAAGTAACCATTCTATTTTCCGCCTTGACATAAGTTGTTAGCCGCCATATCTTTGCGCCGTAACCTTTAACAAGAATGATTATGGCAAAAGAAAAAG